>NZ_CM174453.1:4800000-6470493 GCF_057837845.1 Janthinobacterium sp. GL_088
GATGGCGTTATGGATGGTGGAGACGAATTGCCAGTCGCTGGCCGTGTAGCCCGTTTCTTCCAGCAACTCGCGCTGGGCGCACGCCAGGTGCGATTCTCCCGCATCGATCTTGCCGGCCGGGAATTCAATGAAGACCCTGTCCAGCGGATAGCGGTACTGGCGTTCCATCAGCACCGTGCCATCGTCGAGAAGCGGCAGGATGACGACGGCGCCCGGATGCAGCACGAATTCGCGCGCCGTGATCTTGCCATCAGGTAAGGCAACACGGTCGCGCTGCACGCGCAGGAAGCCGCCTTGGTAGACGAGCTCGCCGTCCACCTTGGTTTCAATCAATTGCGTATCAGTGGCTTGGGTATCCATGGGATTCCTTTATTCAATAAAAAACGGCGCCAGAGGCGCCGCTTTCGGAGATGTTGCCTAGCGGCGTTTGCGTAAATAACGGCTCACAAACCCCGGGAAAGCCAGCACCAGGAACAGACAGCCTGTGATGGCGTAGAACTCCCACGTCTGCGGGAAACCGTTGCCGATGCGCGCTTCGAGCGCGAATGCCACGGCGCCGACGATGAAGTACAAAATCACCATCTCCAGCAGGCGCAGCGCCAGCGGCTTGCGCCAGCCCTGCTCTGCTTGCGCCGCCTTTTTCAAGGGTACGGCGGCAAACAGTTTCTCGTTCAGGAAAGGCAGGTTGGCGCCCAGGATACCCAGGGCGATCACCAGCCAGCTCGAAGCGGTGACATCCATCGGTCAGGACGCCAGGGTCTTGGTGATGGCGGTCGCGCAGGCAGCCAGAATGCTGTTAGGCATCACACCCAGCGCCAGGACGAACACGCCGTTCAAAGCCAGCACGACGCGCATGTCGCCATGCACGACCAGCGCATTGCTGTCCGTCGGCTCGTCAAACCACATCATTTTCACGACGCGCAGGTAGTAGAAGGCACCGATCAGCGAGAACAGCACGGCAGCGATGGTCAGCCACAGCTGGCCCGTGGCCAGCACGGAAGCCAGCACCGAGTACTTGGCCATGAAGCCCATCAGCGGCGGCACGCCGGCCAGCGAGAACATGAACAGGGTCATCACCAGCGCGAAGATCGGGCTGCGTTTGCCCAGGCCCTTGAAGTCGGCCAGTTCTTCTGCTTCGAAACCATTACGTGCCAACAACATGATCACGCCAAAGGTACCCAGCGTGGTGAACACGTAGGTGATGACGTAGTACATCGAAGCGCCGTAGGCGGTGGCTGCGCCAGCCGCGTTCAGGGTGTTGTTCGGTGCGTCAACGGTACCGGACAGCAAGCCCAGCAGAACGAAGCCCATTTGTGCGATGGTCGAGTACGCCAACATACGCTTCAAATTGGTTTGCGCGATGGCGGTGAAGTTACCGATGGCCAGCGACATCACGGCCAGCACCAGCAGCATTTGCTGCCAGTCATGCGCCATCGGCAGCAAGCCTTCGGCCAGCAAGCGCAGGGTGATGGCAAACGCGGCCAGTTTCGGCGCCGCGCCCAGCAGCAGGGTCACTGCCGTTGGCGAACCTTGATACACGTCAGGCACCCACATGTGGAATGGCACGACGCCCAGTTTGAAGGCCAGGCCGGCAACCAGGAACACCAGGCCGAAGACCATGATGGTGCCGTTGGTCTTGCCGTTTTCCAGCGCCACGCGCAGTTCGCCCAGGTCCAGCGTGCCGGACGCGCCGTACAGCATCGAGATACCGTACAACATGAAGCCGGAAGCCAATGCGCCCAGGATGAAGTATTTCATGGCCGCTTCCGTGGCCTTGGCATTGTCACGGCGCAAAGCGATCAGTGCGTACAGCGACAGCGACATCAGTTCCAGACCCAGGTAGATGATCAGGAAGTTGTTGGCCGAGATCATGATCATCTGGCCCAGCAGTGCAAACAGGGCCAGCACGTAGAACTCGCCGCCCAGGTTACCCGACAGCATGTTGCGGTCGGTGGCATAGGCACGCGAGTAGATCAGGGTCAGCGCCACGGCGCCGTACGAGAACAGTTTCAGCAGCTGCGACATCGGGTCCGACACGAACATGTTGTGGAACGTGTAGACGGTGGTGCCCGCGTTGAAGTCGCCCACGGTCAGCAAGGCGCAGCCGGCCAGGGTCAGCAAGGCCAGCACGTAAGTGATCGAACGCTTCGCCGCAGGCAAGAACATATCGATCAGCAAGAGCGCCGACGTGGCGATCAGCAGAAAGATTTCCGCGTACAGCGGTACCAGATTAGGTGCATTAGTCATGTTATCGGTCTTCTATTTAAGGCAACTTGCTGGTGGCGACATGCTGCAGCAGGTCAGCAACCGAAGTTTGCATCGTGTCGGTGAACGGGGCTGGGTACAGACCCATCACGAGCACGGCGATGGCCAGCACAGCAAGCATGAAGAATTCACGTTTGTTGATGTCGGTCAGTTCGGCCACATGCTTGTTCTTGATCTTGCCGAACACCACGCGCTTGGCCATCCACAGCGAGTACGCCGCACCCCAGATCAGTGCCGTTGCAGCCAGCAGACCGATCCAGAAGTTGTATTTCACTGCGCCCAGGATCACCATGAACTCGCCGACGAAGCCGGAAGTGGCTGGCAGACCGCAGTTGGCCATCGAGAACAGCACGAAGAAGGCGGCAAATTTCGGCATGCGGTTCACGACGCCGCCGTAGTCGGCGATATTGCGGGTATGCATGCGGTCATACAGCACGCCGATGCACAGGAACATCGCGCCGGAGATGAAACCGTGCGAGACCATCTGCACGATACCGCCCTGCACCGAAATGTCGTTGAACATGAAGAAGCCCAGGGTGACGAAGCCCATGTGCGCGATCGACGAATAGGCGACCAGTTTTTTCATGTCGGTTTGCACCAGGGCAACCAGACCGATGTAGATCACGGCGATCAGCGACAGAGTGATCATGAAGCCCGACAGGTAGTGGCTGGCGTCCGGCGTGATCGGCAACGAGAAACGCAGGAAGCCGTAGGCGCCCAGTTTCAGCATGATGGCGGCCAGCACGGCGGAACCGCCGGTAGGCGCTTCCACGTGGACGTCCGGCAACCACGTGTGGACGGGGAACATCGGCACCTTGACGGCAAACGCCATCAGGAAGGCCAGGAAGATGAAGATCTGTTCGTTCATCGTCAGCTTGAACGCATGCCAGGCCAGGATGTCAAAGGTGCCCGACACATTGCGCAGGTAGATGATGGCAACCAGGGTCAGCAGCGAACCGAAGAAGGTGTACAGGAAGAACTTGAACGACGCGTACACGCGGTTCGAACCGCCCCAGATACCGATGATGATGAACATCGGGATCAGGGTTGCTTCAAAGAAGAAGTAGAACAGCAAGCCGTCCAGCGCGCAGAACACGCCGATCATCAGGCCCGACAGGATCAAGAACGAACCCATGTACTGGGCGATGCGCTTCTCGATCACTTGCCAAGCGGAAATGACGACGATGACGGTGATGAACGCCGTCAGTGGCACGAACCACAAGGACAGGCCGTCGATACCCAGCGAGTACCAGATATTGAAGGTTTCAATCCACGGTGCTTTTTCGACGAATTGCATGCCGTGTGCGGCGTTGTCGAAATGCTGGATCAGCGGCAAGGTGCACAGCATGCTGAGCACGGCGCCAGCCAGCGACAGCCAGCGGGTAAAGCCCGCTTTGCTGTCACGGCCGAGAGCCAGGATCAGGACGCCGCAAATGATCGGCACCCAGATCGACAGACTCAGGTAAGGAGGTAGTGTAGAAATCGTAGACTGCATCATGGTTCTCAGTATTCTTTTATCAGGTCAGCTTACTTAGCGGGCCAGAATGGCAGGAAATAGATCAGGAAGCCCAGCACGCCCAGGATCATCACGAATGCATAGTGATAGATGTAGCCGGTCTGCAACACTCGCGACAGCGAGGACAGCCAGGCGACGACCTTGGCGCTACCGTTGACCAGCAGGCCATCGATCAGCTTCTTGTCACCGAAGTTCCACAGGCCATTACCCAGCAAGCGGGCACCGCCGGCGAACACGACTTCATTGAACTTGTCCATGTAGTACTTGTTGTCCAGCAGGGTGTGGATCGCGTGGAACTTGGCAAAGAACCAGGCCGGTACACGCGGGTTGACCATGTAGCAGTAGTAGGCTGCCACCACGCCGGACAATGCCAGCCAGAACGGTGCCGTCGACAGGCCGTGGATCGCCATCGCCATTGCGCCGTGGAATTCATGCGACAACTCTTCCATTGCTGGATGGTTTTCGCCGACGAAGATCACGCCCTTGAAGAAATCGCCATGCAGCATCGGGCCGATCGTCAGGTAACCGATGATCAGCGAAGGAATCGCCAGCATCACCAGCGGGAACCAGACGACGAATGGGGATTCATGCGGCTTCTGGCCAGGTTCCAGACCGTGGTGCGCGTGGTCGTCTTCCTCTTCCTCGTGATGATCGTCATGTGCATCGCCGTGCGCGCCATGGGCCGCTTTCGGTGCGTGATGGTCGTCATGACCGTGCGCGTGCGCCTGGCCGAAACGTTCCTTGCCGTGGAAGACGAGGAAGTACATGCGGAACGAGTAGAAGGCGGTGACGAACACGCCAGCCAGCACGGCGAACTGGGCAAAGCCAGCACCCCAGATGTGCGTCGCTTCGACGGCTTCGATAATGCTGTCTTTCGAGTAGAAACCGGAGAACAGCGGCGTGCCGATCAGGGCCAGCGAACCGACCAGTGACGTGATCCACGTGATCGGCATGTATTTGCGCAGGCCACCCATGTTGCGGATATCCTGATCATGGTGCATGCCGATGATGACGGAACCGGCGCCCAGGAACAGCAGTGCCTTGAAGAATGCGTGTGTCATTAGGTGGAACACGGCCACGGAGTACGCGGACGAACCCAGCGCGACGGTCATGTAGCCCAGCTGCGACAGGGTCGAGTAAGCGACGACGCGCTTGATGTCGTTCTGGATGATGCCCAGGAAGCCCATGAACAATGCCGTGATGGAGCCGATCACCAGGATGAAGGACAGTGCCGTGTCGGACAGTTCGAACAGCGGCGACATGCGCGAAACCATGAAAATACCGGCCGTCACCATCGTCGCGGCGTGAATCAGTGCCGAGATCGGGGTAGGACCTTCCATCGAGTCAGGCAGCCACACGTGCAGCGGGAACTGCGCCGACTTGCCCATCGCGCCGATGAACAGGCAGATGCAGGCAACGGTCAGCAGGGCCCAGTCGGTACCTGGCAGGCTCAACAGAGCCAGTTCGTCTTTCTTGGCGAACACTTCCTGATAGTTCATGGTGCCGGCGTAGGCCAGCAGCAGGCCGATGCCCAGGATGAAGCCGAAGTCGCCCACGCGGTTGACGAGGAAAGCCTTCATGTTGGCCACGATGGCCGTCGGCCGCTGGTACCAGAAACCGATCAAGAGGTAAGAGACCAGGCCCACGGCTTCCCAACCGAAGAACAGTTGCAGGAAGTTGTTGGCCATGACCAGCATCAACATCGAGAACGTGAACAGCGAGATATAGGCGAAGAAGCGGTTGTAGCCTTCGTCGTCCTTCATGTAGCCGATCGTGTAGATGTGCACCATCAGGGAGACGAAGGTGACCACGCACATCATCATCGCCGACAGCGAATCGATCTGGAAGCCCACTTCCATCTTCAGGGTGCCGATCGTCATCCAGTTATAGATCGTGCCATTGAATGTCGCGCCATCCATCACTGCCAGCAGTGTCTGCACGGACAGGATGAACGCAATCAGTACGCCCAGGATCGTCGCGGTATGCGACGTCTTGCGTCCGACCAAATTACCCAGGAACTGGGTGCCAAGCAAGCCTGCAATCGCGGCACCGGCCAGCGGCGCCAGCGGTACGGCAAGAAGGAGGTTAGGGTTGAGGAGTTGCCCCGCCATGATGAACCTTAATCGTTATTATTCGAGAGATCGAGTCTGAAAAACATCAGCCTTTGAGGCTGTCCAGGTCTTCGACGTTGATGGTATCCAGATTACGGAACATCACCACCAGAATAGCCAGACCGATAGCCGACTCAGCGGCGGCAACCGTCAGGATGAAGAAAACGAAGATCTGACCGGCCGCGTCGCCCATGAAATGGGAGAACGCGATGAAATTCATATTCACCGCCAGCAGCATCAATTCGATTGCCATCAGCAATACGATGATGTTCTTGCGGTTCAGGAAAATACCGACGATCGAGATTGCGAACAGGATCGCGCCCAGGACCAGAAAATGTGTGAGCGATAATGTCATGGTGCCTCCTTAACTTCCGGCTCAGCCGCAGGACGCTCGACAACCGCGTCCATCTTGATGATCTTCAGGCGGTCGTTGCGCTTGACGCGCACGGCGTCGCCTGGAGCAAAGTGCTTGGTGTCCTTGCGTTTGCGCAGGGTCAGTGCAACCGCGGCAACGATGGCCACCAGCAGCACGACGGCAGCGATCTCGAAGGCGAACACATATTTCGTGTAGATCAGCAGGCCCAGTTCCTTGGTGCCGCCCAGGTTGACGTTCACCGGAGCGATGCTAGGCGCAAAGTTGCGGAAACCGTGCCACAGAACAGCGGCCATTTCCAGCACGATGATCACGCCCACCGTCACCGACAAAGGCAGATAGCCCCAGAAGCCTTCGCGCATGCGGTCGATATTGATATCGAGCATCATGACCACGAAGAGGAACAGCACCATCACGGCGCCGACATACACCAATACCAGCACGATGGCCAGGAATTCAGCTTGCAGCAGCATCCAGATGCCGGCCGCGGAGAAGAAGGACAGTACCAGGAACAGTACTGCGTGGACCGGATTACGGGCCGTGATGACGCGCGTCGCTGCCAGAATCAAGATCAGCGCGAAGGCGTAAAACAAAATTGTTTTAAAGTCCATAAAAAACCCAATAGACGTACAGATGAACGAGGGGCGCGCCGCAGCCAGGGGCTACGGCGCATCCATCAGCGATAAGGTGCGTCGGCGGCGCGCGCAGCGGCGATGTCATTTTCATAACGATCACCTACGGCCAGCAACATCTCTTTCGTGTAATACAAATCCCCGCGTTTCTCGCCGTGGTATTCCAGGATTTGCGTCTCAACGATCGAATCAACCGGGCAGGACTCTTCGCAGAAACCGCAGAAGATGCACTTGGTCAAGTCAATATCGTAACGCGTGGTGCGGCGCGAACCGTCGTCACGCTGTTCCGATTCGATCGTGATGGCCATCGCCGGGCAAACTGCTTCGCACAGTTTGCAGGCGATGCAACGTTCCTCGCCGTTCGGGTAGCGGCGCAGCGCGTGCAAGCCACGGAAACGCGGCGAGATCGGTGTCTTCTCTTCCGGGAATTGCACCGTAATCTTGCGCGAAAACATGTACTTGCCTGTCAACGCCATGCCCTTGATCAGCTCGCCTAACAAGAGGCTGCTGAAGAAATCTTTTACCTTATCCATTCGTATGCACTCTCTTACTTCCAAATATTCCAGGATGTCTGCATCCAGGCAGCGACGAAGACCAGGTAGACCAGCGTCAACGGGATAAACACTTTCCAGCCGAGGCGCATGATCTGGTCATAACGGTAGCGTGGGAAAGTACCGCGCACCCAGATGAACACCGACACGATGAAGAAGGTCTTGGCGAACAGCCAGAAGAAGCCGCCGAAACCACCCCAGAACTCGAGGAAGGCAAATGGTGCGGACCAGCCACCGAGGAACATGATCGAAGCCAGCGCGCCGATCAGGATCATGTTGGCGTATTCGGCCAGCATGAACATGGCGTAGGCCATGCCCGAGTACTCGACCATGTGGCCGGCGACGATTTCCGACTCGCCTTCGACGACGTCGAACGGGTGACGGTTGGCTTCAGCCAGACCCGACACCAGGTAGATGACGAACATCGGCAGTAGCGGCAGCCAGTTCCACGACATGAAGTTCACGCCTTTTTCGGCGAAGTAACCGATTTGCTGGCCGCCAACGATGTCGATGAAGTTCAGGCTGCCCGAGACCATCAGCACGATGACCATCACGAAGCCCATCGGGATTTCATACGAAATCATCTGTGCCGAAGCGCGCATGGCGCCCATGAACGAGTACTTCGAGTTCGAGGCCCAGCCGGCGATGATGATGCCGTAAACTTCCATCGAGGTAATCGCCAGCAGCAGCAGCAAGCCCGCGTTGACGTTGGCCAGCACGGCTTCCGGACCGAACGGCACGACCGACCAGGCGGCCAGGGCCGGCATGATGGTCATGATCGGGCCGATCACGAACAGGCCCTTGGCGGCCTTGGCCGGGATGATGATCTCTTTGAACAAGAGTTTCAGCGCATCGGCGATCGGTTGCAGCAGGCCCAGGGGACCCACGCGGTTCGGGCCGACGCGGATCTGGATCCAGCCGATCAGCTTGCGCTCCCACAGGGTGGCGTAAGCAACCAAGCCCATCAGCGGCAACAGCACGCACAGGATCTTGATCAGGGTCCAGAAGAACGGCCAGGTACCGCCCAGCAAATCCTGGCCGGTACTGTTGATGACGTTTACAAATTCAGGCAGAGCCATCAGATTTTCCCCTCTGCTGTTTCAACTGTGATGTCACCGAACATGCCGCCCAGGTTAGCCGTCGAGGCATGCGCCGCCGACACTTTGACCACATTGGCTGGCAGGCCGGCGTGAATTGCCGCCACCAGGATGGCGCTGCCGGAGCCTTGCGCCACTTTGACCTTGTCGCCCGCCTTGATGCCCAGCTTTTCAGCCAGCGCCAGGGACAGGTGCGCTTGCGGCGCGGCGCCATCGACCGTGCGCAGCAGCGGTTCGGAGCGGCGTACCAGCGCGTCGGCGAAGTAGATCGGCACGTCGGCGATGCGTTGCAGCGCAGGCGACGCCGGGGCGTAGCTTGCCGCTTCCGGTGCATTTTTCGCGATGTTGTTCAGCTGTGCCGACAGATCGGTCACGCCGGCACCAAACGCTTCGTCGCGGATCGCTTCGGAGGTGTCGTAGTCGAAACCGGCCAGGCCCAGGATGTTGCCCAGGACGCGCAGCACTTTCCAGGCTGGACGGGTATCGGCCAGCGGTTTCACGGTGCCGTTGAAGCTTTGCGCGCGGCCTTCGCAGTTGACGAAGGTGCCCGAGGTTTCAGCGAACGGGGCGATCGGCAGCAAGACATCGGCGTAATCCATGCCGTGCTTGAAGGCGGACATGGCCACGACCATGTCGGCGCCATCCAGGGCGGCGCGGGCCGCTTGTGGATTGGCGGCATCGAGTTCCGGCTCGGCGTGCAGCAGCACGTAGGCTTTTTTCGGTACGGCAAACGCTGCTTGCACGTTGGCGCGCGGCTTGGCGACCAAGTGCGCGCCAACCGTGTTGGCCGCTTCCGTCAGGTAACCCAGCTTGGCGCCCGTCTGTTCGGCGATCCATTGCGCGGCAGCATGCAGTTGCGACGCTTGCGGGTGTTGCGTTGCCGCGTTACCCAGCAGCACGGCGCCGTTGTCGCCAGCCATCAGGCTCGCTGCGATGGCGACAGCCACGTCCGAAGCGTTGACGGCTTCGAAGCCTGCAGGCGCCGTAATTTCTTTCGCTTTAGCAACAGCGACGACCACTTCCGACAAGGCCGCCAGCCAATCGCTAGGCGCCACGATCATCTTGTTGGCGATGGTGATCAATTGATCATCGTCCGAGGCGTGCAGGATCGACAGCTTGGCGCCGCCCTTGACGGACGCGCGCAAACGCGTGGCCAGCAATGGGTGATCCTTGCGCAGGAACGAGCCGATGACGAAGGCGCGCTTGATCTGGCCAAATTCGTTAATCGGCATGCCCAGCCATGGCTTGACGCCAGCGTCCAGCGCGAAGTCGGTCTGGCGCAGGCGGAAGTCGACGTTCTCGGAACCGAGACCGTTGGCGACTTTTTGCAGCAGTACCAGCTCTTCGACGGTCGAATGCGGCGTTGCCAGCGCGGCGATGGCGTCGGCGCCATGCTCGTGCTTGATATTTTTCAAACCGTGCGCCACATATTCCAGCGCCGTTTGCCAATCGACTTCTTTCCACTCGTTGCCTTGTTTCAGCATCGGGGAAGTCAGGCGCTCGGCACTGTCCAGCGCTTCGTACGAGAAACGGTCCTTGTCCGAGATCCAGCACTCGTTGACGGCTTCGTTTTCCAGCGGCAATACGCGCTTGACCTTGCCAGCTTTCACTTGCACGATCAGGTTCGCGCCCAGACCGTCATGCGGGCTGACCGATTTGCGGCGCGACAGTTCCCACGTACGGGCGCTGTAACGGAACGGCTTCGAGGTCAGTGCGCCAACCGGGCACAGATCGATCATGTTGCCCGACAGTTCCGAGTCGACCGTCTGGCCGACGAAGGACACGATTTCCGAATGTTCACCGCGGCCGATCATGCCCAGTTCCATCACGCCAGCCACTTCCTGGCCAAAGCGTACGCAACGGGTGCACTGGATGCAGCGCGACATTTCCTGCATGGACACCAGCGGACCGGCTTCCTTCGGCTGCACGACGCGCTTGTCTTCCTTGTAGCGCGATTCGCTCTTGCCGTAACCCACTGCCAAGTCTTGCAACTGGCATTCGCCGCCCTGATCGCAGATAGGGCAATCGAGCGGGTGGTTAATCAGCAAGAATTCCATGACCGACTTTTGCGCCTGCACAGCTTTATCGCTGGCGGAACGCACGATCATGCCGGCACTGACCGGGGTCGCACAAGCGGGCAAAGGCTTGGGCGCCTTTTCCACTTCGACCAGGCACATGCGGCAGTTCGCTGCGATCGACAATTTCTTGTGATAGCAGAAGTGCGGAATGTAGGTTCCCAATTTGTTGGCGGCGTCCATCACCATGCTACCAGCAGGGACTTCGACTTTTTTGCCGTCTATTTCGATTTCAACCATGGTGATCGTTACCTGACGCAGCTTAGATATATGCGGGCACTAAGCAATGCTTGTGCTCGATATGATATTCAAATTCTTCACGGAAATTCTTAATGAAGGCCCGTACCGGCATGGCAGCCGCATCGCCCAGCGCGCAAATGGTGCGGCCCTGGATGTTGTCGGCGATCGAGTTGAGCATGTCCAGGTCGTCTGGACGACCCTGCCCCTGCTCGATGCGGTGCACCATGCGGTACATCCAGCCTGTGCCTTCACGGCAAGGCGTACACTGGCCGCACGATTCTTCAAAGTAGAAGTAGGACAGGCGTTCCAGCGCCTTTACCATGCAGCGTGTTTCGTCCATCACGATGACGGCGCCCGAACCCAACATCGAACCGGCTTTCGCGATCGAGTCGTAGTCCAGGTCGGTCTGCATCATGATGTCGCCGCGGATCACCGGAGCGGACGAACCGCCAGGGATCACGGCCTTGATCTTTTTGCCACCGCGCATGCCGCCTGCCAGTTCCAGCAGGGTCGCAAACGGGGTGCCGAGCGGCACTTCGTAATTGCCCGGTTTTTCCACGTCGCCCGAGATCGAGAAGATCTTCGAACCGCCGTTGTTCGGCTTGCCCATCGCCAGATATTTCTCTGGACCAATGTTCAGCACGAAAGGCACGGCCGCGAAGGTTTCCGTGTTGTTGATCGTCGTCGGCTTGCCGTACAGGCCAAACGAGGCAGGGAAAGGCGGCTTGAAGCGCGGCTGGCCTTTCTTGCCTTCCAGCGATTCGAGCAGGGCCGTTTCTTCGCCGCAGATGTAGGCGCCATAACCATGGTGCGCGTGCAACTGGAACGAGAACTCGCTGCCCATGATCTTGTCACCGAGGAAACCGGCGGCGCGCGCCTCTTCCAGCGCTTCTTCGAAACGCAGGTATTCCTGGAAGATTTCACCGTGGATATAGTTGTAGCCCACGGTGATGCCCATCGCATAAGCGCCAATGGCCATGCCTTCGATCAGGGCATGGGGATTGTAACGAATGATGTCGCGGTCCTTGAAAGTGCCCGGTTCGCCTTCATCTGTATTGCAGACGAGGTATTTCTGGCCCGGGAACTGGCGCGGCATGAAGCTCCACTTCAAGCCGGTAGGGAAACCCGCGCCGCCACGGCCGCGCAAGGACGAAGCCTTGAGGTCGGCAATGATCTGTTCCGGCGTGATTTTCTCTTCCAGGATACGCCGCAGGGCGCTGTAGCCGCCGCGGTTCACATAATCTTGCAAATGCCAGTTCTTGCCATCCAGATCCTTCAGGATCAATGGATCGATATGGCGGTTGTGGAGTGACGTCATTTCTTGAGTTCCTCCAGCATGGCGTCGATTTTCTCGTTCGACATCCAGCTGCACATGGTTTTATTACTGACCAGCAAGACAGGCGCATCGCCGCAAGCACCCATGCACTCGCCTTCAACCAGGGTGAACTGGCCGTCTGCGGTGGTTTCGCGGAAATCGATGCCCAGTTTCTGCTTCAGGTAGTCTGCAGCGCGCACGCCGCCCGACAGGGCGCATGGCAGGTTGGTGCACACAGTGATCTTGTGCTTGCCCACGGGTTTCACGTTGTACATATTGTAGAACGTGGCCACTTCCTGCACGGCAATCGCCGGCATGCCGATGTAATCGGCCAGTTCCTTCATGGTTTCCGGCGCCAGCCAGCCCAGTTCATCCTGGGCATGGGCCAGCGCGGCCATGACGGCCGACTGACGCTGGTCGGCCGGATACTTGGCCAGCTCGCGGTCAATTTTCTTATAGCATTGCTCTGATAACAACATACTTTTTGCCTCTTAGCGGTCAATACTGCCGAACACGATATCTTGCGTCCCGATGATGGTCACGGCGTCGGCAAGCATGTGCCCACGCGCCATCTCGTCGAGCGACTGCAAGTGGGCGTAGTCTGGCGCGCGCAATTTCATGCGGTACGGCTTGTTGGCGCCATCGGACACCAGGTACACGCCGAACTCGCCCTTCGGATGTTCCACGGCGCTGTAGGCCTCGCCTGGCGGCACGTGGAAACCTTCCGTGAACAGCTTGAAGTGGTGAATCAGCGATTCCATGTTGGTCTTCATGTCGACGCGGCCCGGAGGCGCCACCTTGCGGTTGCTGGTCATCACAGGACCTTCATTGTTGCGCAGCCACTCCACGCATTGCTTGATGATGCGGTTCGACTGGCGCAGTTCTTCCACGCGGACCAGGTAGCGGTCGTAGCAATCGCCGTTGGTGCCGATAGGAATGTCGAAGTCCATCAGGTCGTACACTTCGTACGGCTGTTTCTTGCGCAAGTCCCACTGCACGCCCGAGCCGCGCAGCATGGCGCCCGTAAAGCCCATGGCCAGCGCATCTTCCGGCGAGACCACGCCGATGCCGACGGTACGCTGTTTCCAGATACGGTTGTCGGTCAGCAGGGTTTCGTACTCGTCCACGGAATTCGGGAAACGGCGCGCGAAGTCTTCGATGAAGTCCAGCAGGGAACCCTGGCGGTTTTCATTGAGTTTGCCGATGGCCTTGGCGTTGCGGATGATCGACGCCTTGTGCTGCGGCATCGCGTCCGGCAGGTCGCGGTACACGCCGCCCGGACGGTAGTAGGCCGCGTGCATGCGCGCGCCCGAGACTGCCTCGTAGGCGTCGAACAAGTCTTCGCGGTCGCGGAAGCAATACAGGAACGGGCCCATGGCGCCAACGTCCAGCGCGTGGGTGCCGAGCCACATCAGGTGATTCAGGATGCGCGTCATCTCGTCGAACATGACGCGGATGTATTGCGCGCGCAGCGGCACTTCCAGGCCCAGCATCTTTTCGATGGCCATCACGTACGCATGTTCATTGCACATCATCGACACATAGTCGAGACGGTCCATGTACGGCACGGATTGCAAATAGGTCTTCTGTTCGGCCAGCTTTTCGGTGGCGCGGTGCAGCAGGCCGATATGCGGGTCGGCGCGCTGGATGACTTCGCCATCCATCTCCAGCACCAGGCGCAGCACACCGTGCGCGGCCGGATGCTGTGGCCCAAAGTTCAGGGTGTAGTTCTTAATCTCAGCCATTATTTCATCCCGTAATGTTCTTCGCGGATCACGCGCGGCACGTTTTCCCGCGGCTCGATCGTCACGGGCTGGTAAATCACGCGCTTTTGTTCCGGATCGTAACGCATCTCGACATAACCGGAGACGGGGAAATCCTTGCGGAACGGATGGCCGATGAAACCGTAGTCGGTCAGCAGGCGGCGCAAGTCGTTGTGGCCTTCGAAGAGGATGCCCAGCAGGTCGAATGCTTCGCGCTCGTACCAGTTGACGGCGCGCCAGATGCTCACCACGGAGGGCAGCAGCGGCATGTCGTCGTCCGGCGCGAACACGCGCACGCGCACGCGCCAGTTGTGCTTGACCGACAGCAAGTGCGAGACGGCCGCGAAACGCAGGCCATCCCAGCTACCGTCGCCATAGGTCGAGTAGTCGACGCCGCACAGGTCGAGCATTTGCTCGAAATGCAGGGTCGGATCGTCGCGCAGGGTCTGCATCACGGCCAGGTAGTCCTCGGCCTTGACGACCAGAGTGACTTCGCCCAGCGCAACCGTCGTGCTAACGCGATCGCCCAGGGCAGTGCCGAGGGCGTTTTGCAATACTTCTAAATGTGTTGTCATAATCTGAAGCGGCCCGGTTAGCGTGCGATCGTGCTGGTACGCTTGATCTTGTTCTGCAACTGCATGATGCCGTACAGCAAGGCTTCAGCGGTCGGAGGACAGCCAGGCACATACACGTCGACGGGCACGATGCGGTCGCAACCGCGCACCACGGAATAGGAGTAATGGTAGTACCCGCCGCCATTGGCGCAGGAACCCATCGAGATAACCCAGCGTGGCTCCGCCATCTGGTCGTAGACCTTGCGCAGGGCCGGCGCCATCTTGTTGCACAGGGTGCCGGCAACGATCATGACGTCGGACTGACGCGGCGACGGACGAAACACGACGCCGAAACGGTCCATATCGTAGCGGGCAGCGCCCACATGCATCATTTCGACCGCACAGCAGGCCAGACCGAACGTCATCGGGAACATAGACCCGGTGCGCGCCCAGTTGATCAGCTTGTCGGCCGAGGTGGTGATGAAACCTTCGCTTAATACGCCTTCAATAGCCATGGCTTATTCCCAGTCAAGGGCACCTTTCTTCCAAATGTACCAAAATCCGACCACGAATTCAGCGATGAACACCATCATCGTGACGAAACCGGCCCAGCCCAGGTCGCGCATTGCAACGCCCCATGGGAAAAAGAATGCCGTTTCCAGATCGAACAAAATAAACAGGATTGCGACCAGATAGTAGCGCACATCAAATTTCATGCGCGCGTCTTCGAATGCTTCAAAGCCACATTCGTACGGGGAGAGTTTTGCTGCGTCAGGCTTGTTAGGACCTAACAGGCGCCCCAGGAGCTGGGGAGCGATACCGACACCAAGGCCGATAATAATGAACAGCAGGACGGGGAAGTAATTTTCGAGGTTCACGATTGATGAGCTTATATTGAACGATCGGTTAAATGAGGACGCTGCGATCATTTGCAGCGTATCTAACGCACGATCCCAATCAAAGCTAAGACCAGGATCGAACGACACATCCTCGTAAAAAAAGCCAGCAACTTTGTACGAGCCATGGCTCGTGCGCCGTTGCTGGCTTCTGATTTCTGGTGCCGACGACGAGACTCGAACTCGTACAGCTTGCGCCACTACCCCCTCAAGATAGCGTGTCTACCAATTTCACCACGTCGGCGGTAAGGCCCGTATTCTACTCTGCTTTGCCGCTAAAGTTAATGCACAAATGCATCAAAACACAGATAAAAACGATAAATTTTTACATCTTCCAGCGCGTCACGATTTTTTCCTGCCGCGCTGCTGAAACATTGAGCAATAATCTGCCCGTAATGAGAATTACTCTCGATGAGGTATCGAGCTGAACCAGAATTACTTCGGAATCGCGCCGGCTGGGGTGCTGGCAACCGGTGCCGCCGCTGCCGGAGCGCTGGCTGCCGGCGCCGCAGGTACCGTCGTCGGGATCGCGCCCGCGCCGGTGACCGGCACTGGTTTGACGACTTTATCCATCACGCCGCCGCCGACCGTCGTGGCGCGCTGATTCGCCATCAGCGACAGGGCCAGGGTGGCGCCGAAGAAGATCGCGGCGGCAACGCCCGTCGATTTCGACATGAAGTTCGACGAACCCGTCGCACCGAACAGGCTGCCCGAGGCGCCCGAACCGAAGGCGGCGCCCATGTCGGCGCCCTTACCGTGCTGCAACAACACCAGCGCGATAATCGACAATGCCGAAATAACCTGTACTACCACTACCAGATTGAACATCATGTTCATTGCAATTCCATTCTTAGTTTAAAGTAATTCAATCAGCGGCGTGAATAATCGCCAGGAAATCCGCCGCCTTCAATGCTGCGCCACCGATCAGACCGCCATCGATATCCGGCATCGCCATCAATTCTTTTGCGTTCTCCGGCTTCATGCTGCCGCCGTACAGGATTTGCACGCCGGTCGCTGCTACCGCATTCTTTGCCACCAGCTGGGCGCGCAATACCTGATGCACGTCCTGCGCCATTTGCGGCGTGGCCGTCTTGCCCGTGCCGATGGCCCAGACTGGCTCATAGGCCAGCACCAGTTTCGCCACGTCGTCGGCGGAAATCGCCGCCAGCACGGCGCCCAGTTGCTGCGCCACCACGGCATTGGTCTGGCCCGCTTCGCGCTGCGCCAGGGTTTCGCCGATGCAGACGATAGGCGTGATGCCCGCCGCCAGCGCCGCAACCGTCTTGGCCGCCACCTGCGCATCGCTCTCGCCATGGTAGGCGCGGCGCTCGGAATGCCCGATCACCACATAGCCGCAGCCAAAATCCTGCAGCATGGCGGTCGAGATTTCTCCCGTGTAGGCGCCGCTGGCGTGCGCCGAGACATCCTGCGCACCCCAACCAATGGCCGTGCCTGCCAATTGCGCCTGGCACTGCGCCAGATACGGCGCAGGCACACAGACGGCGCTGGCGGCGCCAGAGGCAGCCAGGCCAGCAACTATTTCAGACAATAACACCGCGTTCGAGGTGCGACTGCCGTTCATTTTCCAATTTCCGACGACGAGTTTGCGACGCATAGTAGCCTAAATTCTAATAACCCGTCATTCTAACTCCGGCACCGATGCCGGTCAAACAGGCAGTGCCCCGTTTCAAACAACTTGCAACATGATCTTGCCCACGTGTGTGCTCGCCTCCATCAAGGCATGCGCCTCGTTGGCTTTTTCCAACGGGAAAGTTTTATAGATCACGGGCTTGATCTTGCCCGCCTCGATCAGCGGCCAGACGGTCGTGCGCAAATGGTTCGCGATGGCCGCCTTGAAGGCCACGGAACGGGGACGCAGGGTGGAACCCGTCACCGTCAGGCGGCGGCGCAGCAAGGTGCCCAGATCCAGCTCCGCCTTGGTGCCACCCTGCACGGCGATCAGGCCGATGCGGCCGTCGTCGGCCAGGCAGCTGATCTCGCGCGGCAGGTAGTCGCCGCCCACCATGTCGAGGATGACATCGACGCCCTTGCCATCGGTCAATTCCTTGACGACGGCGACGAAATCTTCCGTGCGGTAATTGATGCCCCGTTCGGCACCCAGCGCCTCGCAGGCGCGCGCCTTTTCGTCGCTGCCCGCCGTGGCGAAGACGCGATGCCCCAGGGCGGCCGCCAATTGAATGGCCGTCACGCCGATGCCGGACGTGCCGCCCTGCACCAATAACGTTTCACCATCGGCCAGCGCGCAGCGGTCGAAGACATTGCTCCAGACGGTAAAGAAATTTTCCGGCAGGGACGCACCTTCCATCGCCGTCAAACCTTGCGGCAGCGGCAGGCACTGGCCGGCGGGCGCGGCGCAGTATTCAGCATAGCCGCCGCCCTGCACCAGTGCACAGACCAGGTCGCCTTTTTTGAATTCAGTGTTACTGAAATCGCCATCGACGACTTCGCCCGCCACTTCCAGGCCCGGCAAGTCGGAGGCGCCGGCGGGCGGCGCATATTTGCCCAGGCGTTGCAGCACGTCGGGACGGTTGATGCCGGCCGCGTGCACCTTGATCAGCAGCTCTCCGGCTTTGAAGGCGGGAACGGGAGACTCGACGATCTGCAAAACGTCGGCGGGACCTGGCTGGCTGATGGCAACTGCACGCATGGCGGGACTCTTTCAAGGGAAAACGGCGATTGTACGCCAAGCCGCCCTCCCCTGCAGACCGCCGCCGCTCTTAACCGGCGCCCGTCTTCGACTGGCGCGGCAAGGGCGTGCCCGGCTTCCATTTCGCCGACAGGGCTTGCCCTTCCTCGACTTGCTCATGCGTCATCTTGCGCACCACGGCGGCGCGCTGGTCGGCCGCATTCGCGTTGCCATTCGCGGCCGCCAGATTCCACAGCATGTAGGCGATGACGTTGTCCTGCTGCACGCCGCCCATGTGGTAGCGGTACATCAGGCCCAGCACCTGCTGCGCTTCGGCATGGTTCTGCTCGGCCGCCTTGCGGAACCAGCCGACGGCCTGTTTATGGTCCTGCAGCACGGCGTTGCCCGTGTAATACATGGCGCCCACCACATACTGGGCGTCGGCCTTGCCCTGCTCGGCCGCCTTGCGGTGCCAGAACATGGCTTGCTTGTAATCCTGCGGCAAACCCCGTCCCATGTAATACATCAAGCCCAGCAAATGCTGGGCATCGGCGTTGCCGGTCTTAGCTAGTGGCAATATTTCCTTGTAGGCTAGCGTGTAATTCTTGTTGTTATAGGCACTGGCGCCTTCGGCGAAACCAGCCCGCGCGGGTAGCTGTATCGTCAACAGCATGAGTAAGGTAATGATCAGTTTTTTCATCGGAATGGGATGTGGTCTGACTACTTATTATTGTTCTGCCGAAGGCCTGTGGCAGGATGCTTTTACTTCCAGCTGACTTTGCCCAGGCCCTCGACGCTGACATCGCGGTTGGCTGGCTTGCCGTACACCACCACCGAACCGAGCCCGCTCAAGTTCAGCTTGGCATTCGTATGGGCATTCACCGTGGCGTTGCCAAGGCCGCTCAATTCCAGGTTGACGGCGTCGGCTTCGAATTGCTGCGCATTCAGGCTGCCCAGGCCGCCCAGGCTGGCTTTCAGGAGTCGTCCGCGTCCGCCCAGCACGACCGAGCCCGCGCCCTGCAAGTCCAGCTCGGCCCGCTCATTGTTGCCTATCCATAGTTGCATGCTGCCCACACCGCCCAGACTGGCATTCAGCTTGCGGTAGTCGCCCACCAGCTTGATGCTGCCCGCCCCTTCCAGCGACAGGGTCAGTTCCTCGCCCTTGAAACCCGTGATATCCGTGCTGCCAAAGCCTTCCGAACTGACTTCGCGCAAATTCGGCAGCACCAGGTCGGCGCGGATCGATGAAGGGCCGATCTTGAAGCCGCGCACTTCCGTTTCGATGTGCAGGGTATCACCGCTTTGCGCCGTGCTGACATCGGCGATATAGCGCTTGTCGGCCGTAATGCTCAGCGAAGGCACGTTGCCCTGGCGAATGCGTACTTCCATCACGCCATCGAGCTTGACGCGCACCACGCGGGCGTCGATGTTGCGCATTTCCAGCAGGCGGGTCTCGGCGGCCGCGCCGCGCACCAGGCCCAAAGTCGCCAGGAACAACAGCGCCAGTTGCAGTGTCTTTTTCATGTAGTGCATCCTCGGTATCTTGTTTTTATGTCTCGCGGCGCCCTCGTGGGGCTTGCGCGCATCGCCACTGGCTGCCACTGTAGCAGCAGCAAAAATTGCTGACAATCAATTATGCGAAACGGGCTTTTTCGGTAGCGCTCAGGCGCTTGGCCTTGACCACCACCACGTGCATGGCAGCCGTGTCCGCTGGCGCGGCCAGGGTGGCCGTGGAACTGGCCACTTGCAGGGCCGGGGCGGCCGGGGCAGTGGCGTAGCAGCTGGCGCCGAGCAGGATGGCGGCGGCAACGGCGATGACTTCCATGTTTTTAGCGACGTTCATGTGAATCTCCTCGGGTGTCTGGCAGTGGGCTTGCGGTATGGTGTGACTATAGCCATACCGCCCCCGGCAGACACGCCGATTGCGACGAACTGCGCTTTTGGCAGGCTGGCCTGACAAAAACGCGGATGAACGTGCAGATCGCTACTCGTCTTCTTAAAACTCTTCCCACTCGTCGGCGCCGGACTTGGCCGCCTTGACGGACTTGGCCGGCGACGGCGCGCGGACCGGCGCACGCGACGCAAGGACACGAACGGCTGGCTTCGCCTTGAGGCGCGTCACGGGCGCGGATGCCGCGGCAGGCGCATCACCCAGACGGAACATGCCGACGGCTTGCGCCAGATCCACGGCCTGTTCCTGCAGGCTTTCCGCGGCGGCGGCGGCTTGCTCGACGAGGGCCGCATTTTGCTGCGTCATGGTATCCATGTGCGTGACGGCCGTATTGATCTCGCCGATGCCGGCGCTCTGTTCGCGGCTGGCCACCGTGATCTCGCTCATGATGGTCGTCAATTGCTGCACCGATGCCACCACCTGGTCCATGGTCTGGCCCGCTTCATCGACAAGGCGCCCGCCGGCATCCACTTTCTCCACCGAATCGCCAATCAACTCCTTGATTTCCTTCGCCGCGCCAGCGGAGCGTTGCGCCAGGTTGCGCACTTCGGACGCCACGACGGCAAAGCCCCTGCCCTGCTCGCCCGCGCGCGCCGCCTCGACGGCCGCGTTCAGGGCGAGGATATTCGTCTGGAAGGCAATGCCGTCGATCACGCCGATGATGTCGACGATTTTGCGCGAGCTTTCCTGGATGCCGGCCATGGTGCCCACCACTTGCTGCACCACCCTGCCGCCCTTGGCCGCCACTTCCGAGGCGGACATGGCCAGCTCATTGGCCGCATGCGCGTTTTCCGCATTCTGCTTGACGGTCGACGTCAGCTCATCCATCGAACTGGCCGTTTCTTCCAGCGCACCCGCCTGCGCTTCCGTGCGCGAGGACAGGTCGGCATTGCCGGCGGCAATATCGGCCGATTCGCTGCGCACCAGGGTGCTGATGCTGCGGATCTGCACCAGCACGGTGGCAATCTTTTCGACGAACAAGTTAAATGCCTTGGCGATCTGCGCCAGCTCGTCCGAACCTTGCGCGTCGAGGCGGCTGGTCAGGTCGCCATCGCCCGTGGCGATCGCTTCCATCGCATCGCGCACCAAGCCCAGGCGGCGCAAGGCGCGCGCCACCAGCACGCTCAATACCGTGGCGGCCAGGGCCAGCACCAGCAAGGCCGTCAGGGCCGACGCGCGCAGCATGGAGGTCAATGCTTGCGTCGCTTCTGCGCGGTCGAGCACGGTAGCCAGCAGCCAGTCGCTGCCCGGCACTTTACTCACATGCAAGATGCCATTGCGTTCGCCCAGGCGGATGGCGGCGCCATCACCGCTCTTTTCGATATCGGCCAGCGCCTGCGCACTGAGGCCCGGATCCAGCTCGGCCAGCGGCTTCAGGGTCAGCTTGCCGTCCGGGTGGGCGATGATCTTGCCGCCGCCATCGACGAGGAAGGCATAGCTGGATGCCGTCGGCTTGATCGAGGCGACATTTTGCACCACCGCATCCATCATCACATCGGCCGCCATCACGCCCGTCACGCTGCCCTTGCCGCCCAGCGGCTCGGCAAACGTCACCACCAGCTTGCCCGTGCTGGCGCCGATGTAGGGCGCCGTGATGATGGGGCCGCCCACCTCGGACGCCAGCTTGTACCAGGGGCGCGCCGTAGGATCGTAGTCGGCCGCGCGCTTGCGCTCTTGCGAAAAGACGGCGTGCTTGTCGGCAAAACCGATATACGCCATGTCGAAGGTACCGGCCTGCTCGGCCGCCTTCAGGGCGGGCAGCGGATCGGCCGCCGTGGCGCCCTGCTTGAGCGAGCCCACGACGGCTTGCTTGGAACGCAGCCATTCGGCGATGGCCGCGGCATGGCTGTGCGACAACTGCAACATCTGCGTGTCGAGCGCGGCCAGGGTGCTGGAGCGCGTAGTGAAGAAATTGGCGATGGCGACGGCCAGCATGGCCAGCACGACGATGGAAACGGCGATGGCGATCAGCCGCGCCTTAAGGGAGGACAACATGGTGCATCCAATAAAAAAGAGAAAATCGGGAGGGATGCGCCATGGTCGATGAATAAGATTTTGTCGTCAAGCAATACTGACAGTCAATTACCCATAAACAACAATTGATACCATATATTAATTACAGCTCGCCGCGCAGCTTGCGCAAGGCTGGCGATTCGCCGCCCGTGGCCTCGATGCGGAAACGGGCAAATGCCTGCTCCAGCTCGGGGTACTGGCGCAAGCCGCCTTCCGTAAAATAACGCCCGCCGGGGATATCGCCCCACGGCAGGGGCGTCGTCAAGGCCCCGCTGCCCGCCAGTGCCAGCAGCGGCTCGAGCGCGCTGCGCAGGTCGGCCACCTCCCCGTCGGCCGACGCCAGGCGGGCCAGCCATTGTTCCAGTTCGGCGGCATGGGCTTGCAAACGTTGTTGATCCATTATCACTCCTCAATTCTTGATCGTGCCGATCAGCACGGGCGCCGACCACAGGCTGCGGTTGGGCAGCAGATATTGCTGTGCCCCGCCACGGCGCCGCACCAGCCCGCCCAGCTCTTGCGTCGGCGCCACCTGGCTGACGAACACGTTGACAGTCCCCTTGGGCATGATCTGATACACATCATACAGCGGCGCCTCGCTCTTCAAGGGCAATCCGAAACAGTCGGCCAGGCTGGCACACTGGCCCGAAGCCTGCTGCAATTGCGCGCTGGTGGTGAAATACGGCGAGTACGGCGACACATTCTGGCCATGCGGCACGATTTTTACCAGCGCGGCCGACATGGCTCGCACATCAGGCAAGGTGCTGCCGGAGGCGAGCTGCTCGACCGCGCGCGCGTAAATCGTCTCGGCCGGGGCGGCAGGATCGGCGGCGCGCAGTTCGCGCAGGAATTGCTGGCCCGGCGCGCTGTCCAGGTAGGGATCGATGGCTGCGCGCTGCAAGCCCGCCGTCTTGAAGGTGCTGAGGTCATTGATTTCGCGCGCATGCACGGCGCGCAAGGTGTCGAGGTCTTGCGCCGGCATGGCCGCGGACGCGGCGGCGATGGGGATGGGCAGCGGCACCGGCGTCGGTGCGTTGTCCAGCTGCGCCCGGACACCGGGCGCGACGGCAAGCAGAAAGGCGGCGGCCAGCCCACGGAATGTGCGCATGCTGCTTCTCCTTGGAAGACTCGTTCAGGGGAATATCCCCTCCCGAATCTACAAGGCGCGGCGGCGGCCGATACGCGCTGCATCAAGATCGATGCACAATCCGGCATCCACCTTCGATACAGCGCAAACAAGGCGCAAAAAAAACCGCCAGGGCTTGCGCGCTGGCGGTTTTGATCATGCGGCCGGGGCCGCAGTCAGGCGAATCTGAAGGAAATTAAGCGGCTGGCGCTTCGTTGCCTTCGGCAGCTTTCATCGACAGTTTCAGGCGGCCGCGGTCGTCCGTTTCCAGAACCTTGACGCGGACCAGCTGGCCTTCTTTCAGGTAGTCGGCCACGGCGTTGACGCGCTCGTTGGCGATCTGCGAAATGTGCAGCAAGCCGTCCTTGCCTGGCATGACTTGCACGATGGCGCCGAAGTCCAGCAGTTTCAGCACGGTGCCTTCGTAGGTCTTGCCCACTTCGACGGAAGCGGTCAGTTCTTCGATGCGGCGCTTGGCTTCCTGGCCGGCAGCAGCGTCAACGGAAGCGATGGTGACCACGCCTTCGTCGCTGATGTCGATCTGGGTGCCCGTCTCTTCGGTCAGCGCGCGGATCACGGCGCCGCCCTTGCCGATCACGTCACGGATTTTTTCCGGGTTGATCTTGATGGTGATCAGACGCGGTGCGAAATCGGACAGTTCGGTTTTGACGTGCGGCATGGCTTTTTGCATTTCGCCCAGGATGTGCTCGCGGCCTTCCTTGGCTTGCGCCAGTGCCACTTGCATGATTTCCTTGGTGATGCCCATGATCTTGATGTCCATCTGCAGCGCCGTGATACCGTTGCGGGTACCGGCTACCTTGAAGTCCATGTCGCCCAGGTGATCTTCGTCGCCCAGGATGTCGGACAGCACGGCAAACTTGCCGCCTTCCTTGATCAGGCCCATGGCGATACCTGCCACGTGTTCTTTCATCGGCACGCCGGCGTCCATCAGTGCCAGGCAGCCACCGCAGACGGAAGCCATCGACGAGGAACCGTTCGATTCCGTGATTTCCGATACCAGACGCACCGAGTAGCTGAACTCTTCAGCTGCCGGCAGGGCGGCGATCAGCGCGCGCTTGGCCAGGCGGCCGTGGCCGATTTCGCGGCGTTTCGGCGTACCGACACGGCCCGTTTCGCCGGTGGCGAACGGAGGCATGTTGTAATGCAGCATGAACGAATCGGTGAACTCGCCCATCAGTGCATCGATCTTCTGGCTGTCGCGGGCGGTGCCCAAAGTTGCCACGACCAGCGCTTGCGTTTCGCCGCGCGTGAACAGGGCCGAACCGTGGGTGCGTGGCAGCACGCTGGTGCGGATCGAGATCGGACGCACGGTGCGCGTGTCGCGGCCGTCGATGCGTGGCTCGCCGTCCAGGATTTGCGTACGCACGATTTTCGCTTCGATGTCGAACAGGATGTTGTTCACTTCAGCGCTATCGATGGACGCGCCGCCGGCAGCAGCCGCTTCAGCCGACAGGTCGGCGATCACTTCCGACGTTGCTGCTTTCAGCTTGGCCGTACGCTCTTGCTTGTCCTTGGTTTGATACGCGTCATTGATCTTGGCGTTGGCGAAATGCGCGACGCGGGCGATCAGTGCTTCGTTTTTCGGCGCAGGCGCCCATTCCACTTCCGGCTTGCCGCCGTCACGCACCAGGTCGTGAATCGCGTCGATGACGACTTTCATCTGGTCGTGGCCGAAGACCACGGCGCCCAGCATGATTTCTTCGGACAGCTGTTTCGCTTCCGATTCGACCATCAGCACGGCCGTTTCGGTACCGGCGACAACCAAGTCCATTTCCGACGTTTTCAGTTGCTGGACGGTCGGGTTCAGGATGTACTGGCCATTGGCGTAACCGACGCGCGCGGCGCCGATAGGACCGTTGAAAGGCACGCCCGATACGCACAGGGCAGCCGAAGCGCCGATCATGGCGGCGATGTCCGGATCGATTTCCGGGTTGACCGACAGCACGTGAATGATGACTTGCACTTCATTCAGGTAGCCTTCCGGGAACAGCGGACGGATAGGACGGTCGATCAAACGGGATG
This sequence comes from Janthinobacterium sp. GL_088, assembly GCF_057837845.1. NCBI lineage: Bacteria > Pseudomonadati > Pseudomonadota > Betaproteobacteria > Burkholderiales > Oxalobacteraceae > Janthinobacterium > Janthinobacterium sp. GL_088. The sequence goes on from NZ_CM174453.1 coordinate 4,825,166, forward strand.
TCAGTGTTTCTTTTTCGGAAGGACGGCCTTCGCGCTTGAAAAAACCGCCCGGGATTTTACCGGCAGCATAGGTTTTCTCGACATAATCAACCGTCAAAGGGAAGAAATCCTGGCCTGGCTTGGCATCTTTGCGTGCCACTACCGTTGCCAGAACGACGGTATCTTCGATCGACACCAGCACTGCGCCGGATGCCTGACGTGCGATTTCGCCGGTTTCCAGGGTCACTTGGTGTTGACCGTACTGGAAGGTTTTCGTAACTTTGTTAAACATGGGGTATCCCTTTTCTAATTGCCGACAGATTTTCAGGGGCTGTCGTTCACCTCACCACAGGCGGCAGAAACATCGTTGCCACCTTTACTACTTTACTTTTAAAACATGATATCGGTAGAGAATACTGCACTTACCGATAAAAATCCGGAATTCAAATGACAAAATGCCCGCGTCAGCGAACTGGCGCAGGCATTTCTGTATAAACCTTGTACGGCAAAAATTACTTGCGCAGACCAAGTTTAGCGATCAGGTCGCGATAACGGGTAGCGTCTTTAGCCTTCAGGTAGGACAACAGGCTCTTACGACGGTTGACCATCATGATCAGGCCGCGGCGGGAGTGGTGATCTTTCGAGTGGGCTTTGAAGTGGCCGTTCAGTTCGTTGATGCGAGCTGTCAGCAGTGCAACTTGCACTTCAGGGGAGCCGGTGTCGTTTTGACCACGTGCGTTGTCCGCGATGATAGCGGCTTTGTTGATGTTTTCTACTGTCATGATAAACCTTTCACATGCGGTGCACAGAGTCTGAACCCTATCCACCGTGAACTACGATTATTAAAATACTGGCCTATGCTGCCAACCAGACGCGCAAGTATATCGGAAAAATGCCCGCCTGTATCCTGCCGTGCGCGCTTTTCTCGGTGCATGATAGGGTTTTCCTGCATTTCAGGAGGTCAACCATGAAAAAACTGCTCAAATCAGCAACACCGCTGCTGTTTGCCGTGCTGGCCGGCTGCGCCAGCTGGAACGTCCCGCCGCCGCAGCCGGGTGAAGCGCGCGCCGCCGTGGAAGCGCGCCTGGGCCGGCCAAGCAATATCTATCAACTGCCCACGGGTGCGGAACTCGAATACGCGACGGGTCCGTACGGCCAGTACACGTATATGGCCCGCTTCGGCCCCGACGACAAGTTGATTTCCTACGAGCAAGTGCTCGACACGCCCGGCTTTGCCCGCATCAAGGTGGGCGTGTCGACCCAGCAAGACGTGCTGCACACCCTGGGCCGCCCGACGGAAACCTCGTATCTGTCGCTGCCGAAACTGCACGTCTGGTCTTACCGCTACAAGGAATCGGGCGTGTGGGATTCCATGATGCACGTGCACTTCGACCATGACGGCATCGTGCGCATGATGATGAACGGACCCGATCCGGCCAAGGAAGAGCGGCGCTTCTTCTGGTAGTTAGCGCCCCCTCACGGCTGGGGATCGATCCGCTCATCCTTGGCGTGTAATTTGTTCAATGCCGACAAATACGCCTTGGCCGACGCCACGATGATGTCCGGGTCGGCGCCCACGCCGTTGACGATGCGCCCGTCGCGCGACAGCCGCATCGTCACTTCGCCCTGCGACTGCGTGCCCGTGCTGATGGCATTGACGGAGAACAAGACCAGCTCCGCGCCGCTGGCGGCCGCGCTTTCGATGGCGTTCACCGTCGCGTCGACGGGGCCGTCGCCCTGCCCTTCGCAGCTGCGCTGCACGCCGCCGACGAGAAATTCCACGCGCGCATGGGGCACGGCGCCCGTCGTCGACTGCTGTGTCAGGGAAATGAAACGGTAGTGCTCACTCTCCTGCGCCTGCTGTTCCTCGCTGACGAGGGCCATGATGTCTTCGTCGAAAATCTCGGATTTCCGGTCCGCCAGCTCCTTGAAGCGCAGGAAAGCCGCGTTGACTTCCCCCTCGGATTCCAGCGCGATACCCAGCTCGTGCAGCCGCTGCTTGAAGGCATTGCGCCCCGACAGTTTGCCGAGGACGATCTTGTTGGCCGTCCAGCCCACGTCTTCGGCACGCATGATTTCATACGTTTCCCTCGCCTTCAAGATGCCGTCCTGGTGGATGCCGGACGCGTGCGCGAAGGCGTTCGCGCCGACGACGGCCTTGTTCGGCTGCACGGCAAAACCCGTGATCTGCGACACCATTTTGGACGCGGCCACGATCTGCGTCGTATCGATGCCCACCGTCAGGTTGTAATAGGCGGCGCGCGTGCGCAGCGCCATCACCACCTCTTCCAGCGCCGTGTTGCCGGCCCGCTCACCAAGGCCATTGACGGTACACTCGATCTGCCGCGCGCCGCCGATCATGACGCCGGCCAGCGAATTGGCCACAGCCAGGCCCAGGTCGTTATGACAATGGACAGACCAGATGGCTTTATCGGAGTTTGATATGCGTTCGCGCAAGCGCTTGATGGTGGCGCCAAAGATTTCCGGCACGGCATAACCCACGGTATCGGGGAAATTGATGGTGGTGGCGCCCTCGGCGATCACGCCTTCCAGCACGCGGCAGAGAAAATCCTCGTCCGAGCGGCTGCCGTCTTCGGGGCTGAATTCGATATCGTCCGTGAACTGGCGCGCGTAGCGCACGGCGTTTTGCGCCTGCGTAAGCACTTGCTCTGGCGTCATGCGCAGCTTGATCTGCATGTGCAGGGGCGAGGTGGCGATAAACGTGTGGATGCGCTTGCGCTCGGCCGGCTGCAGCGCTTCGGCGGCGCGGGCGATGTCGCGGTCGTTGGCGCGCGACAGCGAGCAGATGGTGGACTCGCGCACGGCGCCGGCAATCGCCCGTATCGATTCGAAGTCGCCCTGCGAGGCGGCGGCGAAGCCCGCTTCGATCACGTCGACCTTCAGGCGTTCGAGCTGCTTGGCGATGCGCAGCTTTTCCTCGCGCGTCATGGAAGCGCCCGGCGATTGCTCGCCGTCGCGCAAGGTGGTGTCAAAAATGATGAGTCGGTTGCTGGTGCTCATGGCTGCTCCTGGCTGGCTGAAGACTGGCGACGCTACCGACTCAGCGCATCAATGCTCGGGGTCGGTCTGGATGATGCTGACGGGCTTGCCCTTCGCCATGCGCCAGAAAAACACGGCGTAGCCGGACAGGCCATAGGCGACGAAAATCGGGAACAGCACTTTCGGCGGGTCGATGGAAATGAGCGCGAAGAACAATGCCAGCAGGAATACCACGATGAAGGGCACGGACTTGCGGAAATTCACATCCTTGAAACTGTAGAACGGCACGTTGGTGACCATCGTCAAGCCGGAGAACAGGGCGATCGTCCACGAGACCCAGGCCAGCTGGTTGCCGGCAAATTCCAGGTCGTTCATCAGCAGGATGAAGCCGGCCACCATGGCGGCGGCCGCCGGGCTGGGCAAGCCCTGGAAGAAGCGCTTGTCGACCACGGCGATATTCGTGTTGAAGCGGGCCAGGCGCAAGGCGGCGCCGGCGCAATACACGAAGGCGGCCAGCCAGCCCAGCTTGCCCATGCCGCGCAGCGACCATTCATAGATCACCAGCGCCGGCGCGGCGCCGAACGAGACCATGTCGGACAGGCTGTCGTACTGGGCGCCGAATTCGCTCTGCGTATTCGTCAGGCGCGCGATGCGGCCGTCGAGGCCGTCGAGGATCATGGCGATGAAGATGGCCCAGGCCGCGTGTTCGAATTTCTGGTTCATGGCCATGACGATGGCGTAGAAGCCGCAAAACAGGGCTGCCGTCGTGAAGGCATTCGGCAACAGATAGATGCCGCGGCGGCGCAAGGTTTTCTTGCCAGTACCATCGGTCACCGGCTGGCGCACGAATTTGCTGAAGCGGGACGCTTTGGATGCTGCGGGAGTGCCGTTCTTGCCTCTACGACGGGGGAAGTTTGCCATGTTGTTCCATATCTTGTGTACTGCGGGGGATTCGGTGCCAGATGGCAGGCGCATTCGTCTTGCGGCATGCGCCTGCCGATGTTGCCATTATAGAGGAGCCACCGCCAAAGAAAAGCGCGGCGGCGTCAAGCCGGCAATATTGACGCCTGCTCAAGCATTATTTGAACTTGATCTTGGCCACCAGGCCCATGTTGAGGGTCGTTTCGCCTGCCTCGAAGCTCGGCTCGGCCACCTGGCTGCCGCCATAGCCCATGGAGTCGGCGCTCATGTTGCGCGCGCCGGCCACGCTGACGCGCTGCGCGTAATTGCCCGAGCCTTCGAAATCGATGGTGTCGATCACGGCGTCATTGACGTTGCGGCCCATGGCGCCGGCGATGGCAGCCACGCGCTCGTTGAGATTTTTGTAAGCGGCGGCGATGCGCTGGTCGTCGAGCTTGCGGATGGTGGCGGGCGCCAGGCCGAAGTTCAGGCGGTTCAGGGTCAGCACGCCTTGCGCCGCGGAAACGGTTTTCGGCAAGGCAGCCAGATTGGTCGTCGTTACCTGCAGATACTGACCCACACGCCAGCCGGTCGGCACTCTGGGCTTGGCCGCGACGCCTGGCGGCAGGGGTGCCGTTTCCGGGTACACGGCATACGTGTAATAGCCCTGGGTCTTCAGCACGGCTTGCGGATCGGCTTTCTTGACGATGGCCGCGCCCTGGTTCATCTTCTGGTTCACGCGCGAGGCGGCGGCAGCCTTGTCCTTGTCCTGCTCTTCGATGGCCAGGGTGACAGTCACCTGGTCGTTCGCATGCACCACTTCGCCATTGGCGGGCACCACCACGAGGGTGCCGGAAGTGGGCAAGGTTTGGGCTTGTGCGCTCAGGGCAACGGTAGCGGCGGCAGCAGCCAGCAGCGATTTCATGACGGTCATAATGTTCTCCTGGAAATAATGGGGCAAAAACGACCATGGGGCCAGCAGCCCCATGATTTTTAAAACATTTTATTGTGGAAGTATTTCCACGCTAATAAGCTCACTTGAACTTGACCTTGCCGACGACACGCATGTCGAGCGTCGTTTCGCCCGGCTCGAAGCTCGGTTCGGCAACGGTGCTGTCTTCGGCCATCTTGGCGCTGCGCATCATCATCGGTGCGGCGGCAGCACGGTTTTCGGTGACATAGTTGCCCGAACCTTCGAAGTCCACCGTATCGAGCACGGCGTCGGAAACGTTGCGGCCCATGGCCTTGGCGATGGCGGCCACGCGCTCGTTCAGGTTTTTATACGTGGCGGCGATGCGCTGGTCGTCCAGCAGGCGGATGGTTTCCGGCTTCAGGCCGAAATTCAAGCCATTCAGGGTCAGCACGCCTTGCGCCGCCGACACGGTTTTTGGCAGGGTCGCCAGATTGGCCGTCGTCACTTCCAGATACTGGCCGACACGCCAGGCCGTAGGCAAACGCGGCTTGGCCACGGCGCCGGCCGGCAATGGGCGCTCTTCCGGGTACACGGGATAGGTGTAGTAGCCGTACGATTTGAGTGCCGCCGACGGGTCGGCCTGCTTGACGATGGCGATGCCCTTGTTCATTTTCTGGTTGACTCTCGACGCGGCGGCAGCCTTGTCCTTGTCCTGTTCTTCGACGGCCAGGGTAGCGACCACCTGGTCATTGACATGCTTGACTTCGCCAAATGCGGGTACGACCACCAGGGTGCCGTTGGTTGGCAAGGTTTGAGCTTGTGCGCTCAGGGCAACGGTGGCTGCGGCGGCAACAAGGACGGATTTCATCACGGTCATAGGGGTACTCCTAGGTAGTTAATGTGGCTGACAGCCAGCGAAAGGGACGCTTTTGCCACCCCTTTCGCCTGAGAAACTTGTCAAACTGTGTAGATTCTAACGCCTCATTCATTCCCGTGGCGCAAATTAACAAATCGTCACAAAATGTGCTTGCCAGTCACATCTGCTCACATTTCAACACACTGTCATCATAAATAACAATGTTATTGGAGCCTATCCCAGTAGGGAGCGTCTTCTGCTGGGATGGGCTCTTAGTGACCTACGACTGCGCCGCCGCTGCGCCGGCCCGGCTTGAAACTGTGCCGGCGCGCGCGCCAGGCGATGGTCAATGCCACCAGCAGCAAGGCCAGCATGGCCCACGGGAACGATGCCGCGCCATAGCTGTCGAGCAGCAAGCCGCCCGCCAGGCCGCCGCCCGCGATGGCCACGTTCCAGATGGTCGCCACCATCGCTTGCGCCACATCCATGCCGTCGCCGGCCGCGTCCGCCGACGCCGTCTGCAGCAAGGTGCCGGCGCCGCCGAAGGTGATGCCCCAGATGGCCATGCTGACATAGATCACGGCAGGCGAGTCCATCGCCAGGCCCAGCGCCACCATCACGAGGGCCAAGGCGGCGATGCAGCCCAGCACGAGCGGACGCAGCCAGCGGTCGATCAGCTGGCTGACCAGCCAGATGCCGGCCAAGGAACCCACGCCATACACGAGCAACACCAGGTCAACGCGGGGGCGCAAGCCGGACGGCGCCAGGAACGGCGCGATATAGGTATACAGAATGTTATGCGCCAACATCCAGGCGACGATGACAAACAGAATCGGCCGCACGCCCGGCGTCAGGAACACCTGGCGGATCGACAGGCGCTCGCCATTCTTTTGCCCAGGGTAATCGGGCACAACCAGCAACACCCACGCGACCAGCACCACGGCCAGGCCCGACATGATGCCGAAGATGCTGCGCCAGCCCAGCACGCCGCCCATCAGGGTGCCCAGCGGTACGCCCAGCGACAGGGCCAGCGGCGTGCCGATCATGGCAATGGCCATCGCCCTGCCCTGCTGTTCGACGGACACCATGCGGCGCGCGTAGCCCGCCATCAAGCCCCAGGCCAAGCCTGCGGCCATGCCGGTGACGAAGCGCGAGGCCAGGGCGACCATATAGTTGGGCGACAGGGCTGTCGCCGTATTGAAGATCAAGAAACCGATGATGGCCAGCAGCAAGACATTGCGCCGGCGCCAGCCACTCGTCAGGGCCGTCAGGGGAATCGCCGTCAGGATGGAACCGATGGCGTAGACGGTCACCAGTTGGCCCGTCATGACTTCGGAAATATTCAGGTCACGGGCAATCTGCGGCAGCAAGCCGGCCGGCAAGGTTTCCGACAGGAGGGCGAGAAACGCCGTCATGGCCAGGGCCAGCAAGGCCAGGACGGGAAGCCGTTCGGAAACGGAGGATTCGGCAGCGCCCGGCATGGGTACTGTGGCGGTAATGCGGTCAGTCATAGGGGTCCTTCAGGTTGCGCAAGCGGCTGATCAATTAGCGCCTGGCGTGCTACAAAAGCGGTGATGCGCGTTGCGGTCGGCAGATACCGAAACAGATGCAGTCCACAGGAAACTGCAAAGGAAGGGCGGAATTATATAGGAATATAAAAAGACAGGAGGCGGGCGAAAAGCGTGCGCGCCAAGACAGCCGTGCTCAAGCTGGCGTCATGCAGGCATCATTGGCTGCCTTGCGTGGCGAAAACCAGGCATTCGATTTCGGACTGTACAGGAAGGCGCAGATGACGGCGAACAGGAGCGCGCCAGGCACGACGTGCATCTTGGCCGGCAAGGTCGCCAGGCACAGCGCAATGTCGATCACGCCCCACACCAGATACACGGTGCGCGCGCCACGCTGCCTTTGCAGCATGGCCAGCGCTGCCACCAGGTTAATGCCCATGCTAAAGATCAAAATCGCGTATTGCGCCTCGGCGGGAATCACGCTGTGCCCCATTCCGGCCAGCATGACGGGATCGTTGCGGCCGAGGTAGGACGATACCAGCGCTGACAGCGAGCCGAAGACCAGAAACCAGCAGCTGATGGTCACCAGGAAGGGGCGCTTGACCACATGAAGATTCCCGACAAAAACTTTAGAAAAAACAAGCATGATGCTGACGGTAGGATTGAATGGGCCTGATTGTAACGGATGTTGCCTGCAAAACGATGCGCATAAAAAAAGCCGGCTTGCGCCGGCTTCTTGCAAGGAACGATAACTGCTTAGTTCTTCGACTGGTCAACCATCTTGTTCTTGGCGATCCAAGGCATCATGGCGCGCAGTTTCGCGCCCACTTCTTCGATCTGGTGCTCGGACGTCAAACGACGGCGCGAGATCAGGGTCGGTGCGCCTGCCTTGTTTTCCAGGATGAAGCTCTTCGCGTATTCGCCCGTTTGAATGTCTTTCAGGCATTGACGCATCGCATCCTTGGTGGCCGACGTCACAACCTTAGGGCCGGTCACGTATTCGCCGTATTCGGCGTTGTTCGAGATCGAGTAGTTCATGTTGGCGATGCCGCCTTCATAGATCAGGTCGACGATCAGCTTCAGTTCGTGCAAGCACTCGAAGTAGGCCATTTCAGGCGCGTAGCCCGCTTCCGTCAGGGTTTCGAAACCGGCCTTGATCAATTCCACGGCACCGCCGCACAGCACGGCTTGTTCGCCGAACAGATCCGTTTCGGTTTCTTCACGGAAATTCGTTTCGATGATGCCGGCACGGCCGCCGCCGTTGGCCGACGCGTACGACAGGGCGATATCGCGGGCGATGCCCGATTTGTCCTGGTACACGGCGATCAGGTGGGGCACGCCGCCGCCCTGGGTGTAGGTGGCGCGCACGGTGTGGCCTGGGGCTTTCGGCGCGACCATGATCACGTCCAGGTCGGCGCGTGGCACGACTTGGCCATAATGCACGTTGAAGCCGTGGGCGAAGGCCAGTACGGCGCCTTGCTTGGCAAACGGGGCGATGTTTTCGTTGTAGACCTGGGCGATGTTTTCATCTGGCAGCAAGATCATGATGACGTCGGCCGCTTTCACGGCGTCGTTGACTTCCGCCACTTTCAGGCCAGCTTGCTCGACCTTGGTCCACGAAGCGCCGCCCTTGCGCAGGCCGACGGTGACGTTGACGCCCGAGTCGTTCAGGTTTTGTGCGTGCGCGTGGCCTTGCGAACCGTAGCCGATGATGGCAACGTTTTTGCCTTTGATCAAGGAGAGGTCAGCGTCTTTGTCGTAAAAAACTTTCATGGTATTTCCTATAATTTGATGATGCGTTGTTGTTTTAAATGCGGCCCTTGGGCCGCGTAGTGCTGCTTCTATTTTTATACTTTGAGGATGCGTTCGCCGCGGCCGATGCCGGAACCACCCGTGCGGACGGTTTCCAGGATGGCGGCGCGGTCGATCGAATCGATGAACGCGTCGAGCTTGACCTTGTTGCCGGTCAGTTCGATCGTGTACGTCTTTTCGGTGACATCGATGATGCGGCCACGGAAGATATCGGCGGTGCGCTTCATTTCCTCGCGCTCCTTGCCCACGGCACGAACCTTGATCAGCATCAACTCGCGTTCGATATGCTGGCCTTCGGTCAGGTCCACCACCTTCACCACTTCGATGAGGCGGTTCAAGTGCTTGGTGATCTGCTCGATGATGTCGTCCGAGCCGCTGGTGACGATGGTCATGCGCGACAGGGTCGAGTCTTCCGTCGGCGCCACGGTCAACGTTTCGATGTTGTAACCGCGTGCCGAGAACAGGCCCACCACGCGCGACAGGGCGCCCGCTTCGTTTTCCAGCAAGACAGAAATAATATGGCGCATGATTAGAGGTCCTCCGAGCCGAGCATCATTTCGGACAGGCCTTTGCCGGCTTTCACCATGGGCCACACGTTTTCGGACTGGTCGGTAATGAAGTTCATGAATACCAGCCTGTCTTTCATGCCAAACGCCTCTTTCAGGGCGCCGTCGACGTCGCCCGGTTTTTCAATTTTCATGCCCACGTGGCCGTAGGCTTCCGCCAGCTTCTCGAAGTCGGGCAGCGAATCCATGTACGACTCGGAATAACGCGAACCGTAATCGATTTCCTGCCACTGGCGCACCATACCGAGGAAACGGTTGTTGAGCATGATGATCTTCGGCGTCAGGTGGTACTGCTTGCACGTTGCCAATTCCTGGATGCACATCTGGATCGAGCCTTCGCCCGTGATGCAGGCAACGGTGGCGTCCGGATTGGCCATCTGCACGCCCATGGCGTATGGCAAGCCGACACCCATGGTGCCCAGGCCGCCGGAATTGATCCAGCGGCGCGGCTTGTCGAAGCCATAGTATTGCGCGGCCCACATCTGGTGCTGACCCACATCGGACGTGATGAAGGCGTCGCCCTTGGTGATCTGGAACACTTTTTCCACCACCGATTGCGGCTTGATGACCAGGTCGGAAGTCGGGTATTTCAGGCATTCGCGGCCACGCCATTCGGCGATCTGCTTCCACCAGTTGCTCAAGGCGTTGACGTTCGGCTTGGCTTCGGCCGCGTCGAGTTGCGCGAGGAACTCGATCAGCACATCCTTGACGTTGCCGACGATGGGGATATCGACCTTGACGCGCTTGGAAATCGACGATGGATCGATGTCCACGTGGATGATCTTGCGCGGATGCGAGGCGAAATGTTTCGGGTTGCCGATCACGCGGTCATCGAAACGGGCGCCGATGGCGATCAAGACGTCGCAGTTCTGCATCGCCATGTTCGCTTCATAGGTGCCGTGCATGCCGGGCATGCCGACATACTGCTCGCTCGAGGCGCGGTAGCCGCCCAGACCCATCAAGGTGTTGGTGCACGGGAAACCCAGGCGGTCGACCAGCTTGTTCAGCTCGGCCGAGGCATTCGCCAGGATCACGCCGCCGCCCGTGTAGATCATCGGCCGTTCGGCTTGCAGCAACAGCTGCACGGCCTTGCGGATCTGGCCCGAGTGGCCCTTGTCGACGGGACGGTAGGAACGCATCTCGACTTCCTTCGGATAGTCGAAATGGCATTTGTGCATGCTGATATCCTTAGGGATATCGACCAGCACGGGTCCCGGACGGCCGGTACGGGCGATGAAGAAGGCTTTCTTGATCGTCGCTGCCAGGTCCTTGACGTCCTTGACGAGGAAGTTGTGCTTGACCACGGGGCGCGTGATGCCGACCGTGTCGCATTCCTGGAACGCATCCTGTCCGATGGCGTGGCTCGGCACCTGGCCGGAGATCACCACCATGGGAATCGAGTCCATGTACGCAGTGGACAAGCCCGTGACGGCATTCGTGACGCCCGGACCGGACGTGACGATGGCGACACCGACTTTGTTCGAGCTGCGCGAATAGGCATCGGCGGCGTGGATCGCGGCCTGCTCGTGACGTACCAGGATATGCTGGAATTTGTTTTGCTGGAAGATGGCGTCGTAGATGTAGAGTACGGCTCCGCCCGGGTATCCAAAGACGTGCTCGACGCCCTCTTCAGCCAGACAGCGCACGACAATTTCTGCGCCGGTAATGGGTCCTGCTGCTGCTTCGGTATTCATGAAACATTCCTTTCAAGGTCCATTGGAGATTGATCGGATGTTCTTTCCTGACGAAGTTCGCCGTGCGCGACAGTGCTCCTGCTTCCCTTTTCATGCGGTCACGACATTTCTTTGGGCACCCATAGATACCTTACAAAACAACGCTTAACGCAACTCGTTTGGCCGGAGTTTCTGTGGCGCCTGTACGAACCGCTCGCGCTTGTGGCGCGGGTTAGAACAAACTGCCTACAAATGAAAGCGCGTCTTGCCGCGGATGGCCTTGTGTGCCGGTCGCGACTTGACCATAGGGCTTTGGGGTGTTCAAAGCGTCCCATACGTTATCGCGTCGCACCATTATGGTCAAGGAAAATGTCAGCCGAAAGGCCATTTTGCTCGCACGTAGTGCAAAAACCCTGCGGAAACGCACATTTTTTGCTAGCATGCACGGGGTTGCAAAAAGCATACCCGCCCCAATTCGCCCACCGCCCCCGCAGCCGCTAAGATCCCCAATACCGCATGGCAACAGACAAAGAATTATCCGACTTTCTAGAAAATGTCGAGCGGCGCGCCTTCAAGCAGGCCGCCTACGCGGTCCGCAAGGAAGAGTCGGCACTCGACATCGTGCAGGACGCCATGATCAAGCTGGCCGAAAAGTACGGCGACAAGCCGGCCGCCGAACTGCCGATGCTGTTCCAGCGCATCTTGCAGAACACCATACTCGATTATTTCCGCCGAGAAAAAGTTCGCAACACCTGGGTCAGCCTCTTCTCCGGCATGAAGCCCTCGGGCGACGAGCAGGAGGATTTTGATATACTTGACACTTATGAATCGGAACAGGGCTCCAGCGCCGCCGAATCGTCGGCCGACCAGGTCGAACGCGCGCAAATCCTTGATTTGATTGATGCAGAGGTACAAAAACTGCCTTCACGTCAACGCGAAGCCTTCCTCATGCGTTATTGGCAGGACATGGATGTGGCTGAAACAGCGGAAGCGATGGGTTGCTCCGAAGGTAGCGTGAAAACACATTGCTCTAGAGCTACCCACACGCTCGCCGAATCGCTGAAAGCCAAGGGAATTAAATTATGAACACCGACGATCTCAATTTCGCTTACAAAGTGCGCCATGCACTGAACGAAAAACTCGACGACCTGCCCGCATCGGCCACCGATCGCCTGGCAGCGGCACGCAAGCTGGCCCTGTCGCGCAAGAAGGCGGACGCGCCCGCCGCCGTCGCCGTGCGCAAGGACGTCTTCGCCGGCATCGCCAGCAGCCTGTTTGTCGAGCCGCTGTCGTGGCTGGGCCGCATGAGCGTCATCATCCCCCTGCTGCTGCTGGTCGGCGGCCTGGTGGGCATCTATCAGTTTGAGCAGGAACAACATATTGCCGAACTGGCAGAAATCGACGCCGCCGTGCTGTCGGACGAATTGCCGCTCTCGGCCTATATGGACCATGGCTTCAACGCCTACCTGACGAAACGCGAGCAATAAGCATGGCACGTTCGAGCGTACGCAAAGGCTGGCTGGCTGGCGGCATCGGCCTGGGTGCCTGCGCCCTCGCCGGCGCCGCCTGGGTAGGCGCGCAGCAACATGCCGCTCCCGCCGCCCCTCCCGTGGCAGCCGCGCCCGTGGTGGCGCCGGCCCCGGCCGTCAAGCCCGGCTCGCCCCGCACGGCCGGCAAAGGCGGCACGCCCAAGGCGGGCGAGAATCCATCGTGGAACAAGCTGTCGCGCGCGCAGCAGGAAGCCCTGCAGCCGCTGGCGGGCGAATGGAACAAGCTGGAACCGCTGCGCAAGCAGAAATGGCTCGATATCGCCAGCCGTTTTGCGTCCATGACGCCGGACGAGCAAACCCGCGTGCATGAACGCATGCGCGAATGGATCAAGCTGACGCCGGCACAGCGCAGCCTTGTGCGCGAAAACTATGCGCGCACGAAGAAAATTGATCCGGGTCAAAAAACCGCGCAATGGGAGCAATACCAGCAATTGCCGGAAGATCAAAAGAAAAAGCTGGCGACGGAGCTCGTGCCGAAAAAACCGCTGGGCAAAGTGCCTGCGATCAATTCGAATACGAGCAAGCCGCCCGTGATCCTGCCACCCGCCATGCCGGCAGCGCCTGCCGCCGCCGCGCCCGTCCTGCCGCCCGCTCCCGCAGCGACGGCAGTGCCAGGCGATCCCGCCGCGGCCCCTGCCACCGTGCCTGTCACGCCACCTGCCACGCCTGCCCCACTGCCAACCAATGCCAAATAGCACAAATAGCACGCCCGCCGCCAGCATCACGTCCCATCCCACGATCAAGCGCCGCCTGATTTCCATGGTGTACGAGTCGCTGCTGGCCCTGGCCGTGCTGTTCCTGCCGTTCCTGCTGTTTGAACTGGCCGTGCAAGGCGCGCATACGCCGTTGACGGAACACATGCGCCAATGCCTGGCCTTCCTCGTCATGGGGGCGTATTTCATCCATCAGTGGAGCCGCGAAGGGCAAACCCTGGCCATGAAGACGTGGCGCCTGAAAGTCGTGCTGCCGGGCCACGCCCATGTGCCGCTGCGCGTGGCCGCGTACCGCTATGTCCTGTCATGGATGTGGCTGCTGCCGGCGCTGCTGGTGTCGTATTTGCTGGACTTGCAGCACTGGACAGCCCTGGGCGCCATCGGTATCGGCATCCTGGCCTGGTCAGGCACGGCCCTGTTCACGGGCAACGGGCAATTCCTGCACGACAAGCTGGCGGGCACGCAAATCGTGCAATTGCCAGCCCCGGCGAAGAAGTCGAAGAAAGTCGCCGCCTGAGTTTTTAAGCGGCTTGACCTGGGTCATTGAAGCGCCACGGGGGCTCTGCGATCATGGCATGCCATGAATAATACCGCCCCCCTCCCCCACACACGCTTCGCGCCCTACCGCGAGGAAGTCTGCAGCGAAGACGAAGTCAAGCACCTCGTCCACACCTTTTATGCGGCCGCGCGCGACGACGCCATGCTGGGCCCCATCTTTGCCGCCGAGGTCAAGGATTGGGATGCCCACCTGGCAACATTGGTCGATTTCTGGTCAGGCTTGTTGCGCGGCACCATGCGCTACCACGGCAAGCCGCTGGCCCAGCACGCGCAAATGGAGCATCTCACGCCCTGCATGTTCCGCCGCTGGCTGACCCTGTTCTTTGCCACGACCGAGGGCATGGGCAATGCGGCCCTGCAAGAGAAGGCCGATACCATCGCCTTGAATATTGCCGAACGGCTATGGAAAAGCTTTGCGGAAAGCCATTCCATCGTGGCGCCGCAGCTTTAGAAGCGTTCGTAACCCTGCAAGTAGCGCCATTGACCCGCGGGCATGGCGCCCATCGAAATGCGGCCGATGCGCAGCCGTTTCATGGCGACGACGTCCAGTCCCACCATCTTGCACATGTGGGCGATCTGGCCCGGCTGCACGTTTTTCAGGGCAAAGCGCAAACGCGTTTCATTTTGCCAACTGACCTTGATCGGCGGCAAAGGCTTGCCATTGAAGGGCAAGCCGTGATTCAGCAGCGCCAAGCCATTCTCGGCGATGGCGCCCGACACTTCCACGATGAATTCCTGCTCCACCGTTTTCGCTTCATCGACCAGCTTGCGGGCGACGCGGAAATCCTGCGTAAACACCAGCAAGCCGGACGCCATGGTCTCGAGCGGATTGGTGACGGTCAAGCCGATCAGATGACGCTTGAGGAAGCGCGTGACTGAGCTGGGCGCCACATTTTCCGGCGTGAAAATTTCTTCGGGACGCAAACAGCTCAAGGCTGGCTTGCCTTCCGCGCCGACGCCGCCGTTGATCCCGGCCGGCTTGTGCAGCAGGATCGTCACGGGCGGCATTTCTTCCAGGGTCGCGTTCGGCAGCAGCACCACCGTTTGATTGTCGGCCACGCGCGCGCCCGACTCCTCCACCAGCACGCCATCGACCGTGACCCAGCCGCCCTCGATATACAGCTCGGCCTCGCGGCGCGAACAGGGCACGTCTTCAGACAGGCGCTTGGCCAGGCGGACGGTGGGCATTTCGTGTGGTGTGGTCATGGGGAGGCGCAAAAAGCAAGGGAGGAGAAAGCCGGTATTGTAACCGACCCGCTCCTCCCCTCGTGTGCAACAGCGTATGCTTACGCAGTGGCCTTGGCTAGCTCTTCAGCAAAGAAACGGTGGCCCATCTCTTCCAGGCCCAAGGTCTGCAGCACTTCCTGCAGGCGTTCCGTCGGACGCTGGCGCGGCAAGTTCTTGTAACTGGCGATGATCAGTTCATTCTTCATCGAATGCTCCCATCCCACCAGTTCCGTCACGCTGACCTGGTAGCCGTGCGCTTCCAGCTGCAGGCAGCGCAGCACGTTGGTGATCTGGCTGCCGAACTCGCGCGTGTGCAGCGGGTGGCGCCACAATTCCGTCAAGACACTCTTGCCCAGGCTCTTGCCCTTGTTCTTCTTCAATACGGACGCCACTTCCGCCTGGCAACATGGCACCAGCACCATGAATTTCGCCTTTTTCTTCAAGGCAAAGTGGATGGCGTCATCGGTGGCAGTGTTGCATGCGTGCAAGGCCGTGACGATGTCGATCTGCTGCGGCAGCAGGTTCGACTCCGTCGATTCGGCCACGGACAGCGGCAAAAACGACATGCCGGGGAACTTGAATTTCTTCGCCAGCTCTTGCGAGCGCTGCACCAGCTCTTCGCGCGTCTCGATGCCGTAGATGTGCGAACCATCGTTGCCATTCTTGAAGAACAGGTCGTACAAAATGAAGCCCAGATACGACTTGCCGGCGCCGTGGTCGACCAGCGACACGCCGGGGTGATCCAGCTGCACTTCGCGCAGCAGCGGCTCGATGAACTGCGTCAGGTGGTACACCTGCTTGAGCTTGCGGCGGCTGTCCTGGTTCATCTTGCCGTCGCGCGTCAGGATGTGCAATTCCTGCAGCAAGGCGACCGACTGGCCATCCTTGATCTCGGGCATGTTGCTGGCGGCCGTGATGACGTCTTTCGGCACAGCGGCTGCGGTGGCGGCGGCTGCCGCGCCCTTAGCGCGCTTCATCGATCCACGCCATCTGTATCGCTTCGAGCACCTTTTCGCCGCCGCGCGTGTGGTCATCGTCGAAGCCGTCCAGTTCCACCACCCAGTTATGCAGGTCGGTGAAGCGCACGGTCAGGGGATCGATGTCCGGATGCGCGTCGAACAAGGCTTCGGCGATTGCGGTGATGTCGGACCATTTCATGTTAGTGACTGCCTTCGCTGACCTGGTTGATCGTGTATTTCGGGATTTCGACGACGAGGTCGGCCTCGGCCACGATGGACTGGCACGACAGGCGCGACACGGCTTCCAGGCCCCAGGCCTTGTCCAGCATGTCTTCTTCCAGTTCCGTCGCTTCGTTCAGGGAGTCGATGCCTTCGCGGACCAGCACATGGCAGGTGGTGCAGGCGCACGATTTTTCGCAGGCGTGCTCGATGTCGATGTCGTTTTCCAGCAGGATGTCGCAGATGGACTTGCCGGCAGGTGCTTCGATGACGGCGCCGTCCGGGCAAAGCTTGGCGTGCGGCAGGATAACGATTTGTGGCATGGTTTCTTCTTTCAGTCTGTCATTCGGAGCGCGGCCGCAGCTTCGGCGGCGCGCTGTTCAATTGGTTTTATACGACCTGGTCCAGGGATTTACCCGTCAAGGCCGTGCGTACGCTGCGGTCCATGCGGCGCGAGGCGAAATCCTCGGTGCCGTCGGCGAGCAGCTCGATCGCCAGCTTCAAGGCCTGGTGGTCGATGGCGCCGCTTTGCGATTGCGCAATGGCGTCGCGCACCCGCTGCATCAAGCCGTCGACGATGACGCGCTCGGCATCGTCGAGCAAGCCGCCGTCTTCATCGAGCGCCGACTGCGTGGCCAGCAGGATGCGTTCCGCCTCCACCTGCTCTTCGCGCAGCGCGCGCGCCACCATGTCGACGTCGGCCGAGGTGTAGGAATCCTGCAGCATGCGGGCGATGTCGTCGTCGCCCAGGCCATACGCCGGCTTGACGCTGATCGACGCTTCCACGCCCGAGCGCAATTCGCGCGCCGAGACGGACAGCAAGCCGTCCGCATCGACCTGGTAGGTGATGCGGATGCGCGCGGCACCCGCCACCATCGGCGGAATGCCGCGCAATTCAAAACGCGCCAGCGAACGGCAGTCGCTGACCAGTTCGCGCTCGCCCTGCAGCACGTGCACGGCCAGCGCCGTCTGGCCATCTTTAAACGTCGTGAATTCCTGCGCGCGCGCGCACGGGATCGTCGAATTGCGGGGGATGATCTTTTCCACCAGGCCGCCCATGGTCTCGATGCCCAAGGAGAGCGGGATCACGTCCAGCAGCAGCCAGTCGTCGCCGGCGGCGCGGTTGCCGGCCAGCAAGTTCGCCTGGATGGCGGCGCCCAGCGCCACCACCTTGTCCGGGTCGATATTCGCGTGCGGCGTCGTGTGGAAGAATTCGCTCACGGCGCGCTGCACGTGCGGCATGCGCGTGGCGCCGCCCACCATCACCACGCCGTCGACGTCGTCCGCATCCACGTTCGCGTCGCGCAGGGCTTTCTTGATGGCGTTCATGGTCTTGGCCACCAGGTGCTGCGTCATGGCGGCAAAGTCCGCTGCCGTGATGCGCAGGTGGATCTCTTCGCCCGAATTCAGGGCCGCATCGATCATCGTTTCCGACTTGGTCGACAGCGTTTCCTTGATCTCGCGCGCTTTCACCATCAGGATGGCCGTGTCTTCGTCCGACAGGGGCGCCAGCTTGGCGTGCTCGCTGATCCAGCAGAACAGGCGGCGGTCGAAATCGTCGCCGCCCAGGGCCGAGTCGCCGCCCGTGGACAGCACTTCGAAGACGCCCTTGCTCAACTTCAGGATCGAGATGTCGAAGGTACCGCCGCCGAGGTCATACACGGCGTAAACGCCTTCGGAGGCGTTGTCGAGGCCGTAGGCGATGGCGGCGGCCGTCGGCTCGCTCAGCAGGCGCAAGACATTGATGCCGGCCAATTGTGCCGCATCTTTCGTGGCCTGGCGCTGGGCATCGTCGAAATACGCTGGTACAGTAATCACGGCGCCCACCAGGTCGTCGCCCAGCGAATCTTCCGCGCGCTGGCGCAGGGTGGCGAGGATTTGCGCCGACACTTCGACGGGGCTTTTCACGCCGGCCACGGTTTTCAGCTGCACCATGCCAGGCGAATCCTGGAAGTCGTAGGGCAGGTTTTCCGCGTAGGCGATGTCGGCCAGGCCGCGGCCCATGAAGCGCTTGACGGAAACGATGGTGTTCTTCGGGTCGGTGGTCTGCGCGGCCAGGGCCTTGTAGCCGATGTTGGCGTGGCCATTCGGCAGGTAGCGCACGACGGACGGCAGCAGCGAGTGCCCTTCTTCGTCGTTGAGCACCTCGGGAATGCTGTTGCGGACGGTGGCGACCAGGGAATTGGTGGTGCCCAGATCGATGCCGACGGCCAGACGGTGCTGGTGCGGCGCGGTCGACATGCCTGGTTCGGAAATTTGCAGAAGTGCCATTGTATTCGTGCCTCGATTAATTTTTTGCGTGATGCAGTTGATGCCTGTCGCGCATTATAAGACGCGCGCCGGACTGGCGCTTGGCACGCCGGTCAAGCGATTGGCCAGTCAGGCTTCCATGGCCTCATATGCAAAACGCACTTCCTCGCCGAATTTGTCGAGGAACATCAGGGCGCGCACGCTTTGCGCGGCATTCACATAGTCGGCCGCGTCCAGCTGGGCCGCCACCTGGGCCAGCAAGGCCTTGCGTTCGCCGCGCAGCTGGCGGTCCAGGGCGTCGAGCGCGTCGGCATCCTTGCCGGCACGGGCATCGCCCAGCTCTTCGCGCCATTCCATCTGCTGCATCAGGAAGCTGACAGGCATGGCCGTGTTCGACTCCGTCTGCAAGTCGACGCCATTGAGTTCGCACAGGTATTGCGCGCGTTTTTGCGGGCTTTTCAGGGTTTGGTAGGCTTCATTGGCGCGCGTAGCCCATTGCATCGCCACGCGCTTTTCAGCGCTGCTGGCATTGATGAAGCGGTCAGGGTGGACCTTGCCCTGCACGTCGCGGTAGGCCGCGTCGAGCGCGCTCATGTCGAGCGAGAACTGCGCCGGCAACTGGAATAATTCGAAGTGATTTTGCATAATGGTCGGTGGTCGCTGTACCGCAATCGATGGGTACAGCGCACCGACCGGGGTCTTGCCAGCTGTTTAAATCCTGAAGGACTCGCCGCAGCCGCAGGCGTCTTTTTCGTTCGGATTGTGGAACTTGAAGCCTTCGTTCAAGCCTTCGCGCGCGAAATCGAGTTCCGTGCCGTCGATGTAAGGCAGGCTTTTCGGGTCAACGAAGACTTTCACGCCGTGCGACTCAAAAACGCTGTCTTCGGCCGCCACTTCATCGACATATTCGAGCTTGTAAGCCAGGCCCGAGCAGCCCGTGGTGCGCACGCCAAAGCGCAGGCCCATGCCCTTGCCGCGCCGTTCGATATAACGGTTGATGTGTTTCGCCGCTTTTTCGGTCAGTGTGATCATGTATTTCTCCGTAACTGCCCCGGCCTTGCGGCCGGGGCGGGCTACCAACGTTTAAGCTGCTGCCGGGTGACGGGTCTGGTAATCCAGAACAGCTGCCTTGATGGCGTCTTCCGCCAGGATGGAGCAGTGGATCTTCACTGGCGGCAGGGCCAGTTCTTCGGCGATCTGCGTGTTCTTGATGGCCAGTGCCTGGTCCAGGGTCTTGCCCTTGACCCATTCGGTCACCAGCGAGCTCGACGCGATGGCCGAACCGCAGCCGTAGGTCTTGAATTTCGCATCTTCGATCAGGCCATCGGCGCCAACCTTGATCTGCAGTTTCATCACGTCGCCGCAGGCAGGCGCGCCTACCATGCCGGTGCCGATGGTTTCATCACCCTTGTCGAAAGCGCCCACGTTGCGCGGGTTTTCGTAGTGATCGAGTACTTTGTCCGAGTAAGCCATTTTGATGCTCCTTAAATATTCTTGCCGGCCCCGTAGTGGAGGCCCGGGTATTGGTTAGTGGGCGGCCCATTGAATCGAATTGATGTCGATTCCGTCCTTGAACATGTCCCACAGCGGCGACAGGTCGCGCAGCTTGTGCACTTTCGATTTCAGCAGGTTCACGGCGAAGTCGATGTCTTCCTCGGTCGAGAAGCGGCCGATGGTGAAACGGATCGAGCTGTGCGCCAGTTCGTCGCTGCGGCCCAGGGCGCGCAGCACGTACGATGGTTCCAGGCTGGCCGAGGTGCAGGCCGAACCGGACGACACGGCGATATCCTTGATCGCCATGATCAGCGACTCGCCTTCGACGTAGTTGAAGCTGACGTTCAGGTTATGCGGCACGCGGTGCTCCATGTCGCCGTTGATGTAGACTTCTTCGATCTCTTGCAGGCCCTTGGCCAGGCGGTCGCGCAAGGCCTTGATACGGCCGATTTCGCTGTCCATTTCTTCCTTGGCGATGCGGAACGCTTCGCCCATGCCGACGATCTGGTGCGTCGGCAGGGTGCCCGAGCGCAGGCCGCGCTCATGGCCGCCACCGTGCATCTGCGCTTCCAGGCGCACACGCGGCTTGCGGCACACGTACAGGGCGCCCACGCCTTTCGGGCCGTAGGTTTTATGTGCCGTGAAGGTCATCAGGTCGACCTTGGTTTTTTGCAGGTCGATGACGACCTTGCCCGTCGCTTGCGCGGCGTCGCAATGGAAGATGATGCCTTTCGAGCGGCAGAACACGCCGATTTCGTCGATCGGCTGGATCACGCCGATTTCGTTATTCACCAGCATCACCGACACGAGGATGGTGTCCGGGCGCACGGCCGCGGCCAGCTGCTCGACGGTGATCAGGCCGTTGTCCTGCGGTTCCAGGTAGGTCGCTTCAAAGCCGATGCGTTCCAGTTCACGCACCGTGTCCAGCACCGATTTGTGCTCGGTCTTGACGGTGATGATGTGCTTGCCCTTGGTCTTGTAGAACTGTGCCGCGCCCTTGATGGCCAGGTTGTTGCTTTCCGTCGCGCCGGAGGTCCAGATGATTTCGCGCGGATCGGCGTTCACCAGGGCCGCCACGTGGCCGCGTGCCTCTTCCACGGCTTTTTCCGCCGTCCAGCCATACATGTGGCTGCGCGATGCCGGATTGCCGAACTGCTCGCGCAGGTACGGAATCATCTTGTCGGCGACGCGTGGATCGATCGGCGTCGTGGCCGAGTAATCCATGTAGATCGGGAAATGCGGTGCGGTTTCAAAGTGCACTTGGCCTACGTTTTTTTCTGGGGCGTTCATCAATAACTCCTGCAATCAGCAACTGGTATTTTTGTCATTATCAACCGAGGGCGGCGTGGTTACGGTGCATCACCATCACGCTTTGCTCGGCAATCTTTTGTCTCTGCTGGTCGACCAGGTCCTGCAAGGACACAGAATCCAGATAATCGACCATTTTTTCGTTGAGTGTGGACCACAATTCATGCGTCATGCAGCGCGCACCCGTGGCCGCGTCGGCGCCGTGGCAATGCTCCTTGCCGCCGCACTGCGTGGCGTCGAGCGGTTCGTCGACGGCGATGATGATGTCGGCCACCGTCACTTTGTCCGCACGGCGCGCCAGGCTGTAGCCGCCGCCGGGACCGCGGATCGACTCGACGATCTCATGCCGGCGCAGCTTGCCGAACAGCTGTTCCAGGTAGGACAGGGAAATCGACTGGCGCTGGCTGATGCCGGACAAGGTGACCGGTCCCTTGCCCTGGCGCAGGGCAAGATCGATCATCGCTGTCACGGCAAAACGGCCTTTTGTAGTCAGACGCATACATCCTCTGGTCAACTGGTTTAAAATATTGCGGTTTTTCAACTCCTCAAACCCCGAGTAGTTGAATGATTTAGTCAAGTATAACAAATTCGGCGGGGTTTGTCAGAGCGCCCCTCGATGACCACAGGGCTGGAAGGGGCATGGCCGGCCGCGCCAGGCGCGGCGGCATCAGGAAAACAACAGTCGGGAAATCGCAGGGCGTTCTCAGCCCCGTAAAGCGGTCCGCACTTTCATCAGTTCAAATCCCAGCAGGTTCAAGCCGTCCCAGGTGGCGGGGTCCAGGATGCGCGGATTGTCCGACGCCAGGCCCACGCCCCAGATGCGGTCGACGGGACTGGCCTCGACGATGACGCGCTCGCCCGTGCCCAGAAGAAACTTGCGCAGCGCGGCCTTTTGCGAAAACTTGGCAAAGTTGCCATCGAAGACGATGCCGGCGCGGGCCGCTTCCCATACTTTGGCGTCAAAATTCGCCACTTCGCGCCCCAGCTTCTTCACTTCCGACGGCCGCCCGGCCGCCACGATGCGCGCCTGCACGGCAGTGTCGCCAAACAGGGCCGCCTTTTGCGCCATCATGTAGTGCTCGGCCGTCGCATACGTCACGCCAGCCAGGCTGAACGGTGACGGAAACCACTGGCTGAAGCAGCTTTTGTCGGGCACCTGCGGCTGCGCCGGCGTGTGCCCCCAGAAATACAGATAGTCGGGCACGCCGCCCGCCGCGATCCACGCCTTCAATTCTTCCACGTTACTGATTTGCATATTCCCCGCACTTCCGCCAGACAGGCGATGATTCAAGCTCAAGCACGCAATAGTTGCATCGGGCCAAACAAGGCCTGCATGTCACGATTGCCGATAAAGGACAGATTATACGGATGTTCCGCCGTCACCTGCGGCAACAATGCCGCCACCGGCAGGCGTTTGATGAGCTCGGCGATCTTGCCCCACAGCACCAGTTGCGGCGTGGCCGCCCCGCCCTGCTGCGCCAGCGCTTCCAGCACCACCTGCAGGAAGGGCAGCCAGCCGCGCGCATCCTGCACGGGCGGCACGTGGGCACGGAACACCAGCGCCGCGTTGAGCAGCAGGAAGCCCTGCTCCGTCATCTTGCGCTGCAAGTCGGGCAGGGTCTGGATCACGCCGCTGCACGGCAGTTGCGCGGCGGCGGCCACGGGCGTCATGGCCACGCCGGACGTGTCGCCGCCCTGCAACTGGCCATCGGCCACCAGCAGCATCTTCATGAAGTTGCGCAGCGAGGTGGCGCGGTTGACGGGCTTCGACAGGCCCGTGGCCGACCACAGACTGCCGACGGCGCCGTCCATGAAGCACACGCCCGTGGCGCTGTCGGCGCGCGGATACGGCCCCTCGCCCACCAGCACGTAGCGCACCTGCGCCAGCGGCAGGGCAAAGGCGGCGAACAGCCGGCCCTGCGTGGGCAGGTAATCGTCGATGGCCAGCGCCGGCAGGTAGGCGGGATCGGCCGCCATCACGGCCTGCAAGCCGCGCAGCAGGATGGGACGCCAGGAAGCGTGCGCCAGGGACAGGGCATCGGTGATGCTGGCAGGAACGGTTGTCGCGGTCATGGGACGTAAAGTATTTGGGCAAACGCAAATTGTAGCGCACCGGCAAGCTGGTATTGACTGCCCAACATCAAGCACGCATAAAAAATCCCCGGCCTGTTGCCAGGCCGGGGATCTCTGCATTGAGCTACTTTCAGCCTATTCGGCGTCAGGCTGCTGCGACGGATGGGCGGCAGCAAACGCGGGCAAGCCGGCGCAATGGGCATGGATGCGCGCCACGCGCGGATATGGCGCCAGGTCGATGGCGAAGCGCTGCGCATTGAATACCTGCGGCACCAGGCAGCAATCGGCCATCGTCGGGCTGTCGCCATGACAGAACAGGCCCGTGCCGGCCGGGTCGCCCTGCGCCAGCAGCGCCTCCACGGCCGCCAGGCCCTCGGCCATCCAGTGGCGGTACCACTCCTGCTTGGCCTCGTCCGACAGCCCCAGAGTGTTTTTCAGGTATTTCAACACGCGCAGATTTGTCAGCGGATGGGCGTCGCAGGCGATCGCCAGCGCCAGCGCGCGCACCCTGGCGCGGCCCAGCGCATCGGCCGGCAGCAGCGGCACGCTAGGGCGCGTCTCGTCGAGATACTCGAGCATCGCCAGCGACTGCGTCAGGATGGCGCCGTCGTCATCGAGGGCCGGCACCAGGGCCGACGGATTGACGGCGCGGTAGGCTGGCAGCAGTTGCTGGCCGCCATCCTGCAGCAGGTGCACGGGGATGCTGTCGTAAGCGATACCCTTGAGATTCAAGGCAATGCGCACGCGGTAGGCGGCCGAACTGCGAAAGTAGGTGTACAGCTTCATCGGGCGCCTCCCCTCAGGCGCGGCCAGCATACAGGGCCACGGTCTGCTCGATGCTGCCGAAGATGCTGGCGCCGGCCGCGTCGCGCATTTCGATACGCACCGTGTCGCCGAACTTCAGGTAGGCCGTCTTTGGTGCGCCGTGTTCGATGGTTTCATACATGCGCACTTCGGCCAGGCAGCAGTAGCCGACGCCGCCGTTCTCGATGCTGGAGCCAAACAGGTTGCCCTGCTTGTTCGACACGGTGCCGGAACCGATGATGCTGCCGGCGCCCAGTTCGCGCGTCTTGGCCGCATGCGCGACGAGTTGTGCAAAGTCGAAGGTCATGTCTTCACCCGCGTTCGGCTTGCCGAACGGTTTGTCGTTCAGGTCCACCAGCAGCGGCAAATGCAGCTTGCTGCCAACCCAGTCGGCACCCAGTTCATCGGGCGTGACGGCGACGGGGGAAAATGCGCTGGCCGCCTTCGACTGGAAGAAACCGAAACCCTTGGCCAGCTCGCCCGGAATCAGGTTGCGCAAGGAGACATCGTTGACCAGCATGACCAGGCGGATCGCTTTCGCCGCATCGTCCACGCCGACGCCCATGGCCACGTCGCCCGTGATCACCGCCACTTCCGCTTCCAGGTCGATGCCCCACTCTTCCGACAGGGCGAAGATCGGGTCGCGCGGGCCGATAAAGCTGTCGGAGCCACCCTGGTACATCAACGGGTCCGTGTAGAACGAAGCCGGTACTTCCGCATTGCGCGCCTTGCGCACCAGTTCCACGTGATTGATGTAGGCGGAACCGTCGGCCCACTGGTAGGCGCGCGGCAGCGGCGAGTGGCATTGATTGACATCAAATGGCTGCGCGTCCGGCGCCTGGCCCGCGTTCAGGTCAGCATACGCCTGCTCCAGCTTGGGCGCGACAGCGTCCCAGTTGTCGAGCGCCGCCTGCAGGGTGGGCGCGATGGCTGCCACGCGCTGGTACTGGCGCAGGTCGCGGCTGACGAGGATCAGGGCGCCGTCGCGGCTGCCGTTTTTCAGGGTTGCGAGTTTCATGGAGTGTGTTCCTTGTTTGGCGTATTGTTCAGATGATTTCCGTGTGCGGCGCTCAGGCGTCGGCCGGCGCGTGCATCCAGGCGGCGTGTTTCGGCGCGCGGCGCGTCTGCGACCATTCTTCCAGCATTTCCCATTTGACGGCGTCCAGTTTGGCCATCATCTCGGGCGTGCCCACGTTGGCCGCCAGCTCCAGGCGGTGGCCGTTCGGGTCAAAGAAGTAGATCGACTGGAAGATGGCGTGGTTGACGGGACCCAGCACCTCGATGCCGCCGGCCACCAGGCGCTCCTTGGCGGCCAGCAGTTCGTCCATGCTGCCCACTTCCAGCGCCAGGTGCTGCACCCAGGCCGGGGTATTGCGGTCGCGGTCCATCGGCGGCTGCGTCGGCAGCTCGAAGAAGGCCAGCACATTGCCCTGGCCCGCATCGAGGAAGACGTGCATGTACGGGTCCGGCGCCTTGGTCGACGGCACCAGGTCTTCGGCGATGGCGAGGACGAAATTCATGTTCAAATGCTTGACGTACCACTCGACGGTTTTCTTCGCGTCGATGCAGCGGTAGGCGACGTGGTGGATCTGTTTGATTTTCATGGTGCTTGTCTCCAATGGATGGCGCCGTGGGCGCGATGGCTGGCCTGTTTTTCAGCTTTTCACCATTAGAATCGAGTTACAGCTATCATACAAACAATTTTTAACCATTGATTTATCGGATTATCTTATGAGTCCCAGCCTGCGACAGATGCGCGCCTTCGTGGCGCTGGCCAAGACCGGCAGTTTCACGCTGGCCGCCGAATACCTGCACGTGACGCAGTCCGCCTTGAGCGGCTTGATCAAGGAACTGGAAAGCGTGCTGGGCGTGCGCGTGGTCGAGCGCAGCACGCGCAAGACGCAGCTGTCGGAAATCGGCCGCGAACTGTATCCGCTGTTTGAAAAGATGATCGAGGACCTCGACGGCGCCATGGCCGGCATCGCCCAGCGCAAGGCCCTGAAAACGGGGATGGTGCGCATCGCTGCGCCGCAGATGATGGCGTGCACCCTGCTGCCGGAAGTGATCGCCGCCTACCGCCAGGCGCACCCGGACGTGCAGCTGCGCCTCGTCGACTGCCCCGTGGAGAATGTGTCGGCGCGTGTCTTCAGCGGCGAAGTCGATTTCGGCATCGGCCCCGAGCGCGACCCCACGGCGGAAATCGCCGCGCAAGTGCTGTTTGAAATGCCCTTCGTGCTGGTCTTCCCCGAACAGCACCCGCTGCAGCAAAAGGAAAGGGTCACCTGGGCCGACGTGGGCGACTATCCGTTCATTTCGCTGCAGGGCCAGTTCACGGAACGCCTGCTGCGCGACATGCACGGCGCGTTTCGCGAGCTGTCGCTCAATCCGTACAACGAAGTGACCTTCATGACGACGGCGCTGGCCATGGTCAGCGCCAACTTGGGCATCACGGTCTGCCTGCCGTACGCGGAACCGATGGTCAAACTATATCAATTGCAGATGCGCGCCCTGCACGAGCCGGAACTGACGCGGCGCTTTTTCGTCTATACGAAGACGGGGCGGTCGCGGTCGCCGGCAGCCGAAAGCTTCATGGCCTTCCTGTTCCGCTTTGTCGAGACGCACGAGTGGAACGTGGGAGCGGGCGGCCCGGCTGGCGCCGCTTTATAATCGGGCATCGCCCTTTCACCGCTCGCACCATGACCCAGCCTCACCAGAACGATCTGTCCGCCATCGACGCCGCCACCATCGCCATCAACCAGCGCATGAACAAATTCGACGGCCATGCACAGGTCTGGCTGTTCGGCTATGGCTCGCTGATCTACAAGGCCGATTTCCCCTACATCGAGCGCCGCCCGGCCAGCATCGCCGGCTGGACGCGGCGCTTCTGGCAAGGCTCGCACGACCACCGGGGCACGCCGATGGCGCCGGGCCGCGTCGCCACCATCGTGCCGCAAGCGGGCGCCGTGTGCGACGGCATGGCTTACCTGATCACGCCCGAAGTCTTCGCCCACCTCGACCACCGCGAAAAGAACGGCTATTTGCGCCTGGCCACCGACATCACCTTCGACGATGGCAGCAAGGTCGAAGGCCTGGTGTACATCGCCAACGAGGAAAACGCCGCCTTCCTCGGCGCCGCCCCGGAACTGGACATCGCGCGCCAGATCGCCCGCTCTGCCGGCCCCAGCGGCCCGAACAGCGAATACCTGCTGCACCTGGCCAATGCCCTGCGCGAGCTGGGCAAGAGCGACCCGCACGTCTTTGCCATCGAGCAACATCTGGCGCAATTGAAGGATGCGCCGCCAACAACGCAGTGAGTGACGGCGGGCAAGCAGCTTGCATGATGCAAGCGATGAATATATTTTCATTGTGACAATTGGCGACTATCGCCGTTTTATTAACGGCCATAATCGGAACGCGCGATTCCTTTATGCATGAGTGGAGCTACGGTACGCGTCGGCAGGCAGCGGGGCAGAACAAAACATACGGCCCTGCATGATCGGAGCGAAATCACCGGAGCGAGACGACCATGTCCGAAAGGTCTATGCTGCAACAGCATGGGAGGCAGCCGCATTGCATGCTTCCCGGAGCAGGCGCTATTGCCCCTGTGCATGTCCCCGTCCACTGCGGCAGCGCCGGGGGCGGGCTGAACATCATTGGCAGCTCCCCAATATTCCAACGCCTGCTGCGCATGGTCGAAGCCGTGGCGCCGACCCGCTGCACGGTGCTCATCAGTGGCCCAACCGGTTCCGGCAAGGAAATCATCGCCCAGCTCGTGCACCGGCACAGCGGCGATCCCGCTGCGCCCTTTGTCGATCTCAACTGCGGCGCACTGCCGGAACACCTGATCGACGCGGAACTCTTCGGCCATACCAAGGGCGCATTTACGGGAGCGCTCAACAGCCGCACCGGGTTCTTCGCCCAGGCGGGACAAGGCACGCTGTTTCTCGATGAAATAGGCGAATTGCCGCTAGGTGTACAGAGCAAGCTGCTGCGCGTACTCGAAGCACGCTGTTTCCGGCCACTGGGCGGAGGTGATACCCAGCCGTTCAACGGCCGCATCGTGGCCGCCACCCACTGCGACCTGGCCGCGATGGTGCAAGCGGGCCGTTTCCGCGAAGACCTGTATTACCGGCTGGCGGTATTGAAACTCGACGTACCGGGCCTGGACCAGCGCCGCGGCGACGTCGCCGCCCTCGCCGCCCACTTTGCCAGCCTGCAGAAGCGGCCCATCCGCTTTACCGCCACCGCCATGGAACGCCTGGGCCGGCATGCCTGGCCCGGCCATATCCGCGAACTGCGCAACCTGGTTGAACGGCTGTCGATACTGGCCGAATCGGCGCTGATCGATGCCCACAGCCTGGAAGCCTTCCTGTCGGCGGGCATGCCGGAAGACGCGGATCACACGCTGCTGGCGGAAGCCCTCATGCGGCTGGAAGGCGACGACAAGCTGGAGGCCGCGGAACAATTGCTGATCGACTATGCGATGCGCCTTGCCGATGGCAACAAGACGATCGCGGCGCGCCACCTGGGCATCAACCGCAAGGTCATCGAACGCCGCGTGCATGGCGACGAGGAGCGCAGCAATTTTGCCCGCGTCTGCCTGCTGGAGGGACGTGCGCTGATCGAGGCGGCCCGTTTCAAGGAAGCCATCGAAGTATTGCGTCACGGCCTCACCTTGCTGGCCGCCGACGCCCACCCCTGCACCGCGCGCCGCCTGAGCTGCGACCTGCACCGCTGGCTCGCCATTTCGCACCGCGGCATCAGCGGCTGGCAAAGCGCGGAAGCGCTCGCCTGCTACCAGCAGGCATTGCAGGAAGCGGCGGCGCTGGGCGACGAGGTGGAAATCACCGCCCTGCGCTTCGGCATCTGGAGCTCGCAACTGATGGCGCTGGACCTGGTGGCGGCGCGGGCTACGGCGCAAGACATGCTGCAGCGGGCGCAAGCCATAGGTGACACGGACTTGCTGTCGCAGGCCCACCTGGCCCTGGCCAACACGCTGTTCTGGCTCGGCGATTACCGCGAGACGCTGGCCTGCCTGGAGCGTGGACACCTGCTATGCGGCGCGGCATCGGCCGACACCGGGGGACAGGGCCTGGACATCGCCGCGCTGTCGACCACTTTCGAAGGCCTGTCCTGCTTCCAGAGCGGCGCCTTCCGGCGCGCGCGCCAGGTGATGGACCACCTGGCATTGCGCGGCGGCGCCGACAACCCGCATCCCTTCCATCGCGCCATCGCACTGCAGGGCGCCGCGTGGCTCGCCTGCATGTTCGAGGACTGGAGCCGGCTGGCAAACCTGGCGGCAGACCTGCAAACCGTCGCCAGCGAATATGGCTATCAATTCTACCTGGGAGTGGGCCAGATATTCCATGCCTGCGCATTGGCGTCGGGCAACGTCCATGCGCAGACCGAACAGCGCATCGCCGATGGCTACCAGCAATACATGCTGTGCGAAGGCGGCATGCTCTTCCATTCATTCCAGGCCTGGAAACGGGGCGAGCTGCTGCTGTCGGCAGGCCAGCCATCGCAAGCCCGGCAACTGCTGCACGGCGCCATCGAACTGGCGCTGGAACATGGCGAACGGGCCTATCTGGTCGAACTGCTCGACATGCATGCGCAGACGTGGATCGCGGTGGGTGACCTGGACAACGCGGAACGCGAACTGGGCAGTGCGCTGTCGACCGCCAAGGCGCTGGGCGCGACGGCCGGCGGCCTGCTGGTGGCGACCCGCCTGGCGCAACTGCTGCTGCAGCGCGGACGCCGGCCCGAAGCACTCGAACACCTCACGCGCGCCTTGCGCGGCGTGGAACGTGACACGGCTTTCCCCCGGTTTGCCCAGGCGCTGCAGTTGCAGACCACCCTGGCGCAAACCATTCCCATGCCATGCCAACCTGAGGACCCGCAACATGAGCTATGTGCTGAACCACGATGACCTTGAATCGCTACTGCTGGGAGCTTGCTTCTTCGGCAGCGGTGGCGGCGGCACGCTCACTTCCGCGCGCAGCCTGCTGGCCCAATTCCACGCCGGCGATTACTATCCGGACGCCCAAGTGCGCGTGGTCAGCGTCGACGAAGCCACCGATGGCGAGACGGTCATGGTGGCTTACCTGGGTTCGCCCGTGGCGATCAATGGCGCCCAACTTCCGCAAGGTCCCGTCGATGCCGTGATCGCCGTCAGGGAGCGCCTGGCGCTGGAAAACCGCACCCTGGCCTACCTGGCGCCGCCCGAGAGCGGGGCACTGGGGTTTCTCGTCGCCTGCCTGGTCGCCGCCCACCTGGGGCTGGCGGTGATCGACGCCGATGGCGCCGGCCGCGCCGTTCCCTCGCTGCCGCAGCTGACGTATGCGGCCGAGCAGATCAATCCGCGCCCGGCCTTCCTCGTCAGCCAGTCGGGACTGCGCGTGGAACTCGACGTCCAGCCGAGCCAGGGCGTGAACGGCGCCCACGCCCACCAGCAGGACGTGGCAACGATCATCGACCAGATGATGCGCCCCATCGTCTCGCAGGCCGATTTCAAGCAGTTCGGCGGGCTGGCCATGTGGATCATGGCGCCGGCGGAACTGGCCCGCGCGCTGCCCGTGCGCGGCACCCTGGGACGCGCCCTGCGCCTGGGCCGCGAACTGCAGGCAGGCCGCTTGCGCAACGCGGACGAACTGGTCGACTATCTTGCGCGGCAATGCGACATGCGCGCCTGGCCATTGTTTCCTCAGGGTACATTCGTCGCCGCCGAAGTCGACTCGCGCAATGGCTTCGACCTGGGCAAGATCACCATCCGCGCGGGTGAACGGCTATGCACGGTCCTGTACCAGAACGAATCGCTGCTGGCCTGGGATAGCAGCCGCAGCACGCCCCTCTGCATGGCGCCCGACACCATCAGTTACTTTGTCGAGGGCGATGGCCAGGCCGTGTATTCGAATGGCGACTTGCTGCTGCCTGACGGCACGCTCAACCCGGCCCTCCTGCAGCGCAAGGTGACGCTGCTGGGCCTGCAAGCCCACCCGGCATTGCGGGAACGGGGCGGCCTGATACTCGACAGCTTCATGCAACTGCTCAACACCATCGGCTACCTGGGCCCCTACGTGCCGCTGGCGGGCAACACCGGCGCAGCGGCAGGGAGCGCCGCATGAAGCCGCTGCGCATCTGTATCGTGGCGCCGGTGTCCACGTCCATCTACAATCAGCGCCTGCTGGACGCCATCGAGCCCGTGATGCCGCCCGATGTCGAAGTGTCCGTACGCAATATTTCGAGCGGGCACGACTGCATCGAATACCGCGTCGACTGGCTGCAAAACGGTTATCCGGTGGTGCAGCTGGCCAGAGAAATCGAAGGCGAAGGCTATGACGGCATCTGGCTCAGCGACTTCGACATGTGCGGCGTGGAGGCCGCGCGCGAAGTGATCGACATTCCCATCCTCGGCGGCTTCCCGCCCGCCGCCTTTACGGCGCTGGCCCTCAGCCAGCGCCTGTCGATCATGACGATACTGCCCAGCACGCTCGCCATGCAGCGGGGCCACATGCAGGCTTACGGCTTACAGGACAGCTTCGCCTCGATCCGTTCCATCGACTGTCCCGTCGCCGATCTCGGCAAGCTGGACACGGTGGTCGAAAAAACCTTCCAGGCCGCCATGCTGGCGATACAGGAAGACGGCGCCCAGTCCATCCTGCTCGGCTGCACAGGATTTGTCGGCGTCGCCGCGCGCGTCAGCGCGCTGCTGGAGGACGCGCTGCAGACCTATGTGCCGGTCATCGATCCGAACCAGGCAGGCTTCAGCTTCCTGGTGTCCCTCGTGCGCATGCGCCTGCGTCCCAGCCGCGCCTGCTACAGCAAGGATAGCTGAACCGCCGCACGCGCCCGCGTCACGCCATGCCGTGTCCCGGGCGCCCCCTCCCCGTCCTTGCCGCCTGCCGTTTTCGTCCATCACGCTCAAAAAGAGTGGACGATATCAGTCATCATTGTTGCGTCACGACAATGCAAATCAGCGCCATCCCTTGAAAATCAAGCACTTGGCCTTCTGGCACAGCCCTTGCTAAAGATCATGCTATCGGCGCTAGAGCAACAGGCGCCGCAGCAGGCGGGCGGAGCACCTCAAGCGGTGAGCCGCACGCCCTCCAGGACCCAGCAAGGAGCGCCGCGTGCCGACGACCATGGAAGTATCCACCACCCACGACAGCCTGGCCAATCATGGCTTGCTGCCCGGCCTGGCTGCCTTGCAAGATGGCAACACCGGCTGTGCCGACATCTGCATCGCCGTGCTCGACGGTCCCGTCGATACCAGCCATCCCTGCTTTGCCGGCGCCAGGCTGCAACTGCTCGACACGCTCGCCACGGGTGCCAGCGGCAGCGGCCGGGCATCGCAACATGGCACCCATGTCGCCAGCATCATCTTTGGCCAGCCCGGCAGCCCCGTCACGGGCCTGGCCCCCCATTGTCGGGGCTTGATCCTACCCATCTTTGCCGACCGCGCCGACGGCGCACTGACACAATGCACGCAGCTCGACCTGGCCCGCGCCATCACCCAGGCCGTCGAGCACGGCGCGCACATCATCAATGTCAGCGGCGGTGAACTGTCCGACAGCGGCGCCGCCGATGGCCTGCTGCAAAAAGCCATACAGCTGTGCCATGAACGCAACGTCCTGCTGATCGCGGCGGCGGGTAATGACGGCTGCGATTGCCTGCATATTCCCGCCTCCATCGAGTACACCCTGGTCGTCGGCGCCCTGGACCGGCAAGGCGCGCCCATGCCCAACAGCAACTGGGGCGAAGCCTATCGCGCGCGCGGCATCATGGCGCCCGGCACCGACATCCTCGGCGCAGCTCCCGCAGGGCGCGTGCGGCTCAGCAGCGGCACCAGCTTTGCCACCCCGATCGTCTCGGCCATCGCAGCCTTGCTGCTATGCCGGCAACACCAACATGGGGATCGTCCTGACCCTCGTGGAGTTTGCAGCGCATTGCTGCAAAGCGCAACGCGTTGCAACACCAATGGCGAGCTGGACTGTCGCCGCCTCCTGACTGGGACATTGAATGTGCCGGACGCCACTCAACTATTATTAAAAGGGAAAATTGAAATGTCAGACGATACTGTGATTGAAGCGAGCCCAGCCAATGCCGACACTTCCGCGCAGGCGCATCCGCTCAGCATTCCCATGCTGGAAACCCCCTCTCCGGCCAACTTCGCGGGCCCTTCCGGCGCGACGCGGCAAGGCATCAGCGCTTCCGGCATCGATGCCTCCGATTGCGGCTGCGGCGGCGGCAGCGCCAAGGGCCCGACCCTGGTGTATGCGCTGGGCAACCTGGGCATCGACTTCGGCAGTGAAGCGCGCCGCGATTCCTTCGTCCAGGCCATGCCACCAGGCAGGGACAATCCTGGCGATCCGCAGCAATTGATCGAATTCCTGCGCGCAAAGCCATATTTCCGCCAATCGCTGACCTGGACCGTCAACCTGGACGCCACGCCGATTTATGCGATCGTTCCCGTCGGCCCATATGCCGACCTGACCTATGAACTGCTGTTCGAGGCCTATGTCGGCACCATCGATGGCCTGGTCGTCATGAATTCGTTTCCCGGCGTAATCTCGGGCGCCGCCAGGCTGATGTCCGGCCAGGTCGTTCCCGTGATCCAGCCGGCCATCCGGGGCATGTTCAGCTGGAATGTGCCGCAGCTGATCGACAGCCTGATGGCGGTGCAGGACAGCCTGGAAATCAACAGCAGCAACACGGGCGCGCGCCTGGAAAACTTCCTGAACCGCATCTATTACGACTTCCGCAACCTGGGCGTCACGGGCATGGACCGCGCGCTCAACTTCTCGGCCACGAATGCCATGCAAGCGGCGGAAATGCTGGCCAAGACCACCGGCATGCAGCTCGATACCATCGTCGTGCAACAGAGCCCTGTCTGCCGCCCGGGCTCCGAATGCTACGACATCATCATGACCTTCTTCAACCCGGAAAACCTGCAGGTAGCCAACACGGTCGCCCGCTTCGCCGTCGACGTCAGCGACGTGATACCGGTCAGCGTCGGCGCAGTGCGCTACTGGTCGCAACGCTAACAGCATTTGAATGTCGGGGCACGTGGGCGCAGCGATGCGTGCACGCGCCTCAGCATACGGTCGTTGGCGGGAAACGATCAGCACCGTACTTCGGTACGCACACCCATTGCCGCTGCCCGCGGCGGCGCCACCACAAGGAGTTTCGAAATGAACAATCTGCCATTGCAAGCCAAAGCCGTACAACGCAGCCCCAGCATCTCCGCCATCAGCCAGGGCGTCGCTCCTTCCGGCATTACCTGCACCCTGTGCAAAGCGGCTTGCGGCGCCTTGAGCGGCACCGCACAGCAACTCTGCCTGATGGCTTGCAACGCCACCGTTTGCTGATCAAGCCAGCAAGATCGAGCCATCCCGGCTAAACCCGGCATGCCTGCGGGCGATGAGTTTCTCGTCGCCCGTTCAGCCAGCCGGCATCACCCACGATTGAGGAAGGACAGCGATGCGACTCCCACTACAAAGCCCGCCTGTTTCGCGCAGCGCGCGTGGCCCTATCAACGTACAAGCCAACGTACAAGCCAGCGGCCCGCATACCAGCGGCATGCAGCCGTCCGCTTGCGGACCGACCAACACGGGCCAAGGCCAGTGCTTCGATACACACGGGCCGATAGGCGGACCGACAGCCCATAATTGCAGCGCCTGCTGCGCCCGGCGCGGCGCGATTCATTGGCAAGGCGTGAATGGCACCTTTGCCATCTGCCACTGAGCACCGATTCCGCTCGCCAGATTCCCGCCTCCTGGCCTCTGCCGGAAGCGGGAACTGCATTGACCGCAGTCCGGTCACGCCATGCGCTAGAACAAATCCAGCTGACCCGCATTTCCCCCTTTTGCCTTGTTTCCCAACGGCGGCACCACCAGCGGCCGGCGGAACTGCGTGCAATCGAGCTGCTTGAAGCGACCGCCCTTGCCGTGCAGCCCCAGCCGGTGCACGGCTTTTTCAAAGCGCTGGCGGATAAGGTCGGCCCACACGCCTTCGCCCCGCATGCGCGTGCCGAACGCGCTGTCGTAATCCTTGCCGCCACGCATTTCACGTACCCGGTTCATCACGCGCTGGGCCCGTTCCGGGAAGTGCGCTTCCAGCCATTGCTGGAACAAGGGGCTCACTTCCCACGGCAGGCGCAGCACCACGTAATGGGCGTGGATGGCACCCGCATCGCGCACGGCTTCGAGCAGCTGCTCGATTTCCGGCTCCGTCACGAACGGGATGATGGGCGCAATGCTCACGCCCACGGGAATACCCGCCTCCGTCAGGGTGCGGATGGTGCGCAGGCGCCGCGCCGGGGCGGCCGCGCGCGGTTCCAGAGTGCGCGCGATGGCCGGGTCGAGCGTGGTGACAGTCACGGCCACGGCTGCCAGGCGCTTGGCCGCCATGGGCGCCAGAATGTCGATGTCGCGTTCGATCAACGACGATTTCGTGATCAGCGCCACGGGATGATCGCATTCGTGCAGCACTTCCAGCACGCGCCGCGTCAGCTGCCGTTCGCGTTCGCACGGCTGATACGCATCGGTATTGACGCCCAGGGCGATCGGTTCGGGCACATACGAGGGCTTGGCCAGCTCGCGCCGCAAGAGTTCGGGGGCATTCACCTTGGCGTAGATGCGGCTTTCGAAGTCCAGGCCCGGCGACAGGCCCAGATAGCTGTGCGTAGGGCGGGCAAAGCAATAAATGCAACCATGTTCGCAGCCCCGGTACGGATTCAGAGAGACGTTGAATGGCAAATCGGGCGAAGCGTTGCGCGTGAGAATAGTGCGCGCCTGCTCGTCGCTGACCTGCGTCTTCCAGCCCGGCGCCGGCGCCTCACCATCTGCCGCATCCAGGCCGCCCACGCTCCAGCCGTCATCGAAACCGGCACGCGCGTGCACTTCGTAGCGCCCCTGCAGGTTCGAGACGGCGCCGCGCCCCTTGTGGGCTTTCAGCGATTGCGGCGGCAACATGGCTTGCCCGGCGAAGCTGTCATCGTGCTCTGGAATGATTGCTTTCATGAACGGCCCCATCAACTGTATATACGTACAGTATACTATGCCGCCATGCGGACAAGATCAAGGGTTGGCGTGATGCCGTTTCACGCTTTTTCCCCCTCCGGTATGACATAACTCAACTGCTGCGCGACAAAGCCGTCAAATGCCCCGATCAAGGGAACGAAGCGGGGTACGTCCTGCTCCAACTGCATCAGGGCATAGCACGTCGCTTCCAGGGTCGATAACTGGTCTGGCGCGTGCGCCTTGCGGATCAGGTAATGGGAAGCGGGCGTATCGCGCAGGGGCAGGCGCGGCAGCTGTTGCAACGGGGGATTCAGATACAGCATCTTGCGGCTCTTGCGCCAGGTGGCATCCAGCACCACCAGCCGCAATAAGGTGGGATCGAGCAAGATGGCGGGGTCGAGCGCTGGCGGCGGCGCGATGCCCAGCGAACGGTCGCCGGGCGTATCGGGGTATAGCAGCACGTTGTGCTTGCCGGCCAGCAGTCCGGCGAGCGTATCGGGGGCAAACTGCTCGCCCGTCAGCATGCGGCTGTTGGGCAAGCTCAGGTGCAGCAAGCGGGCGCTGCCCTTGGCATTGTGGACTTCCAGCGGATGCTGCAGGATCAGCACGTCCACCGCGTGGGCAACGGGGGCGATCCAGCGGCAGATGCAGCTGCTTGCTGCGCGCAGGCAGGCGGGGCAGCGCGCCCGTTTGGCCGGTTCAGCCAGGGAGGACGAGGCGGTGGCAGGGCTGGCGATAGCGCTAGAGATAGGGTTGAAAATCGGGCTGGAGGTACGGCGGGTGGTCATGGCGGAGCGCGTTCGCGGCTGTCTTCAAGCCGCGATTGTAGCGCCCGCGCCATGCCGAGGGGAATCTTCGCTTAAAATTCTTCCCATTCGTCAGCGCCGGATGCCACGGGCGCCTTTGGCGCGCGCGGGCGCATCGCTTCCACTGGCGCCGCCTTGTCCGACGTGGACGCGGTCACAGCCGATGCCGGCGCGTGTCGCTTGGCGGGCCGTATCGCAGGTCGCGCGGCAGCTTGCATGGCAACTCGCGTGGCAGCTTTGATTGGCGCAGACGCCGTCACGGACGGGCCAGCACTGGCGGCAACATATTGCTGCGTCGCATCGAGCTTGAACACGCCCACGACCTCGGCCAGTCTGGCCGCCTGTTCCTGCATGGATTCGGCCGCCGCGGCCGCTTCTTCCACCAGGGCCGCGTTTTGCTGCGTCACCTGGTCCATCTGGCCGATGGCCTGGTTGACTTGTTCGATGCCGGCGCGCTGTTCATCGCTGGCGTCGGTGATCTGGTTCATGATCTGCGTCACATGGCTGATGCTTTGCACGATTTCATCCATGGTGCGGCCAGCCTTGTCCACCAGTTGCGAACCGGCCTCGACCTTTTGCACGGAATCGTCGATCAAGCCCTTGATTTCCTTGGCCGCCGCGCTGGAACGCTGCGCCAGGTTGCGCACCTCGGAAGCCACGACGGCAAAACCACGGCCCTGTTCACCGGCCCTGGCCGCTTCCACGGCCGCGTTCAGGGCCAGGATATTCGTCTGGAAGGCGATGGCGTCGATGACGCTGATGATGTCGACAATCTTGCGCGAGGAATCGTTGATCGAACCCATGGTGCTGACCACTTCCGACACCACCACGCCACCCTTGCTGGCGATCTGCGAAGCGTCGATGGCCAGTTGATTCGCGCTGCGCGCATTGTCGGCATTGAGTTTCACGGTGGAGGTCAGCTCTTCCATGGACGACGCCGTCTCTTCCAGCGAACTGGCCTGCTCTTCCGTGCGTGACGACAAGTCCAGGTTGCCGGCGGCGATTTCGCTCGACGCCGTGCTGATCGATTCGGTGCCGGCGCGCACCTGGCCCACGATGCTGACCAGTTTATCGTTCATGTTTTTCAGCGCATGCATCAATTGCCCCGTCTCATCGCGGCTTTCCACCACGATATGGCTGGTCAGGTCGCCAGCGGAAACGGCTTCCGCCACCTCGACGGCGCGCGTGATGGGACGCGTGATCGAGCGCGTGATCCAGTATGCGCAGGCGATGCCCAGCAAGATGGCCACCACGCCCAGCGAGATCAGCAGCAAACGGCCGTTTTCGTAGCGCGAACGGATTTGCGCGGCCGTTTCATCGAGCAATTTGGCTTCCAGCAATTCCAGCTTCTTCAGCGACGCCAGGTAGATATCGCGCTTGACGGCCATGTCGCCTTCATACAGGCGCTTGCCCAGTTCCAGGTCGCCCGCATTCTTGGCCTTGAACACATTCTTGCGCACTTCCGTGTACGCCTTGCGCGTGCTCAATACTTCCTGGTAGAGCGCCTGCTCGTCCGCGCTCAGCTCGCTCTTGCCGATATCGTTCTGGATTTCCGTGGCGCGTGCCGACGAGACCGCCATTTCCTTTTCGAACTGCTTCTGGTGTTCGGGATCGCTGACTTTCCAGGCGGCGGCCGTGCGCGCCGCATTGACCTCGATGACCTTGGTCCACTCGGCGATCAGGCGCTCATTGCGCACCTTGACGTTGACGAGCGCATCGGTTTCCTTGCTGGCGCTTTGCATCTGCACGATGCCCACCACGGTCAGGCTGGTCAACAGGAACAGGACGGCGGCAAAACCGCCACCGAGACGTACGCCGATCTTGAGGTTTTTCATTACGTGATTCCTATCTGAAGAAAACGATGCACAGACGCCACGAAACCGAGCTACTGCTACGTACCAATATAGCAGGCATCTGCCGTGCGGCAATCACGAGCGGTGGCGCAACGGTAAGGTCGCCACCGGAATGGCAGCGCGCCGCAGCGCACTACTTTGGAGCAGATTGTGAGTGAATCAGAGTGGTATTGCAAGAAATAACATGCAGAAAAGCAACACTCAGAAGATGGTATGCCGCCACGAACGGGCGGCAGGCAAGCAAGGTCAGTTTTGCTTTACATAGATCAATTTTGATGTATCGAAACCCAGGCCAGCGGCTTTTCCGATCAGGCGCTGCTGCAAGGCCGGGTCCATGGTTGGCGTGCGCGACAACAGCCAGAAGTAGGACTTGTCGGGGCCGCTGATCATGGAATAGCTGTAATCTTGCTGGTCCAAATCAAAAACAATGTAGGAACCATAGAAGGGGCCGAAAAACGACACTTTCAGGTAGCCCACGTCTTTCTTGTCGACGAAATACGCCTTGCCTTCCGCATCCTTCCAGACCGCGTCCGCATCCTTGTAGCCGCGATTGAGCACTTTCAGGCCGCCATCCTGGCGCAAGCTGTAATCGGCCGTCACCTGGCTCAGGCCCCGCTCGAAGGAATGGTCGAGGCGCGCGATCTCATACCACTTGCCCAGATAGCGGCTCGTGTCGAAGTTACTAACAGGCACAATATTCTCGGGGCGGCCCACGCAGCCGGCCAGCACGAGCACACACAGGAACAGCAGTTTTTTCATGGTCTTCTCCATCGGGTGAATCAAGGTGGCAACGTCAGGGCAGCAGCGCACGGTCGATGATGCGGCGGATCGCGCCACTATGTTGCATGCGCACGATGGCGGCATTGAATTGTTCGATAAAATCATCGCGATAAGGGTAGGTGGCGGGCCGGCGCGCCGTAAAACCCAGGTGGCCCTGCTGGCTGGCCAGCTGCGCCGTTTCCTGTATCGCCTGCATCGGCGTGCCCGGCGGCCCTTCGCGCCGGATACGCTGCAATTCCCACTGCGCAGACAGGCGGTCGCTGACATAGCAATCGATGCGACCGCGCATCAGCTTGAGCAGATTCGTGCGCGTGCCCTTGGCCGTATCGAACACGATGCTGGCCGCTTGCAGGGCTGCCGTCTGCTTCGCATCACCGAGCAAAAACCCCGCATTCACGCCGATGTGCAGGCCGCCGTAATCGGCGGGCCACTGCCGCAGCGTGCGCTTGGCCAGCACCTCCCGGTTGCACAGCACCACCAGCTGCTCCATCAGCAGCGGCACGGAATAGCGCACATACGGCCGCTCGCTGCGCCACGAATACGGCGGATACAGGGCAAACGCCTCGCCTGTCTGCAGCATCAGCACGCCCCGTTTCCAGGGCACGGGACGCAGCTGCACCGCATACTGCGGCATCGATTGCGCCGCTTCGCGCACGATCTCCGTGTAGATGCCTTTCAGCTGGCCGTTTTCAACGTAGGAGTACGGCGGATAATCATCGTCCCCATAAATCACCAGCGGCGTTACCCCCTCGGCCTGCGCGCTGGCAGCAATGAACAGGCATAGCGCGGCAGGCAGGATGGGCATTCTGGACATGCCCGAAGAGTAGCATGGAAGGGGCAAACGCCATCATCCGCTTGCGCTGTTCGTGCCCAGCATTTCGTCGAGCTGCGCCAGCGTACTGGAGTCCTTCACGACGGCGCGCAACCACAGGTGCAGCGGCAGCTCGCCCCAGCTGGCGGCCTTGTCGGCCAGGTAAGCGACGGGGCTGTGCGGCTCCGTGCGGCGGAAGAAATCGGCCACCTGGCGCAGCTGGGCCAGCGCCTGCTGGCGCTGCACAATGGCGCCCCCGCTGCCACCGGCACCCTGGCCAGCGGCGGCCGGCGCGCCGGCAAAGTCGGCGCCAGGCGACAGCGGCGCGATGAAGTGAATGACGTTTTCCAGCGCTTCGCGCGCGGCGCGAAAACTCGGACCATCGGCGCCGAAACGCGCATCGACGCTGCGCTCGAACGCCAGCATCGACTGCATGCAGTACTGCGCATCAGCCAGCAAGGCGTCGGAAAAGGTGCGCGTATTCCTTTGCCGCGCCGCCTCCATCTGCGCCAGGGTCGTCCCTTCTTCGTGACGCGCATCGCCCCAGCCCTGATCCGCTGCGCCCTGCGCCAGGCTGGCGGCCGCGCGCTGGCGCGCCGCCTCGAAATCCTGCAGCGAGTACAAGCCGTCGGCGCCTTCGGTCAGCGGGATCTCGCGCAGCAGCTGGGGCGTGCGTGACAGCAGCCAGAAGACATTGCCGATGCGCTGTTCCTGGTCTCCCTCTTCCGCCGGCGGGTACAGGCCATCCCAGTAACGTTCGCACAGACCGGCCAGCAGCGCATAGCCATCGCCCAGGCCACGGAAGTGGCGCGTCTTTGCGTGCGCTTCGGCCAGCCACACTGCCACGCGCAAATCCTTGCTGCGCGCTGCGATCAGCTGTTCGCAGCGCGTCGCCACGAAGGGCCAGTCGGCTTCCTTCAGCGCCGTCACCCACTCGCCCTGGTCCAGGCTCGGGTCGTCGTGCTGGCGCGCGCGCGCGATGGCGTCGAGCTCCTGGCTGAAGGTGATATCTTCGCCGCATGGACTGACGGCGCTGACGGGGTGCAGCAATTGCTCCAGATTGAACATGGCGCTCTCCGGAAGGTGGATTATCGGATCGTGTACTTGAACTGCCCCTGCTTATTCGCGCTGACGCGTATCGATGCCACCGGCTCGCCTGCGGCCATGCGCGCCAGCACCGCTTCGGCGATCGCCGGCAGCAGGCTGCCGTTGAGGATATGGTCGACATTGCGCGCGCCCGAATCGACCTCGGTGCAGCGCGCCAGCACGGCGTCGACCAGGCCCGCGTCATGGCTGAACTGCGCCTGGTGGTTGCGCGCGATGCGTGTACCTATCCGCGCCAGCTTCAGCGCGATGATTTCGGCCAGCACCGCGTCGTTCAACGGATAGAAAGGCAGCACCTTCAGGCGCCCCAGCAGGGCCGGTTTGAAGTGCGCCACCAATTGCGGGCGCACCAGTTCTTCCAGCGCGGCCGGCGTGGGCAAGTCTTGCGCCGCCCGGTTCAGGCAGGCGGCCATCATCGCGCCGGACCCCAGGTTCGAGGTGGCGATGATGATGGTGTTGCGAAAATCGACTTCGCGCCCTTCGGCATCATCGAGCACGCCCTTGTCGAAGACCTGGAAGAACAGTTCCAGCACGTCGGGGTGGGCTTTTTCCGCTTCATCGAGCAACACCACGCTGTAGGGCTGGCGCCGCACGGCTTC
Source organism: Janthinobacterium sp. GL_088 (assembly GCF_057837845.1). Lineage (NCBI taxonomy): Bacteria > Pseudomonadati > Pseudomonadota > Betaproteobacteria > Burkholderiales > Oxalobacteraceae > Janthinobacterium > Janthinobacterium sp. GL_088. Next base: position 4,867,501 of record NZ_CM174453.1, read on the forward strand.
CGTCAGCACGCCGCCTTCGCCATAGCCGACATAGCCGGGCGGCGAGCCTTTCAGACCGGCCACGCTGTGCGCCTCCTGATACTCGCTCATGTTGATGGTAATGAGCTTGCGCTCGCCGCCATACAGCAGGTCGGCCAGCGCCAGCGCCGTTTCCGTCTTGCCCGTGCCGGACGGCCCCGTGAACAAAAACACGGCTTGCGGCTTGTTCGGGTCGTCCAGGCTGGCGCGCGCCGTGCGCACGCGCTGCGCCACCGCCTCGATGACGTGCTCCTGTCCCAGCACCCGTTCGCGCAGCGCCCCATCGAGGGTCAGCACGGTGCGGATTTCATCCTTGAGCATTTTCCCCAGCGGGATGCCGGTCCAGCCGGCGACGATGCCGGCCACCACCTGCGCATCGACTTCCAGCGGCGACAGCGGCGCTTCTCCCTGCAGGGCCGCCAGTTCTTCCTTCAGCGCCAGCAGGCGCGCCGCGCCGATCTCGCCCGGCCGCTCACCGCGCAGCTGCACGCGCAAGTCGCCGATCTGCGCCACCAGCGCCTTTTCACGCTCCCAGCGCTGCGCCAGCGCCGCGACCATCGCCTGCCCGTCATCATGCTCGCGCCGCAGCTGCGCCAGGCGCGCGGCGCCGGCTTTGTCGGGCACTTCGCCATCGGCCGCCTCGCGGGCCAGGGCGGCGATCTCCGCGCCGACGCGTTCCTGGCGCCGGTGCGCGTTTTCCAGCTGCGCCGGCGTGGCGCGCTGGCCCAGCGCCACCTTGGCGCAGGCCGTATCGAGCACGCTGATGGCCTTGTCGGGCAGCTGGCGCCCGCTGATGTAGCGGTGCGACAGGCGCACGGCATCGACGATGGCGGCATCGCGCACGCGGATGCCGAAATGGCGCTCCATCAGCGGCGCCATGGCGCGCAGCATGGCGCAGGCGATATCTTCATTCGGCTCTTCCACCTTCACCACCTGGAAGCGCCGCGCCAGCGCCGCATCCTTTTCAACATACTTTTTGTACTCGCTCCAGGTAGTGGCGGCGATGGTGCGCAGGGCGCCGCGCGCCAGCGCCGGTTTCAGCAGGTTGGCCGCATCGTTCTGCCCCGCCTGGCCGCCGGCGCCGATCATCGTGTGCGCCTCGTCGATGAATAGGATGATCGGGTGCGGGCTTTTCGTCACCTCGTCGATGACGTTTTTCAGCCGGCTTTCAAATTCCCCCTTCACGCTGGCGCCGGCTTGCAGCAAGCCCATGTCGAGCGCGTGGATGTGCGCGCCCTGCAGCACCTCGGGCACATCGCCGGCGGCGATGCGCAAGGCCAGGCCTTCCACCACGGCCGTCTTACCCACGCCCGCCTCGCCCGTAAGAATCGGATTGTTCTGGCGCCGGCGCAGCAGGATGTCGACGGCCTGGCGTATCTCCGCCTCGCGGCCGATCACGGGATCGAGCTTGCCGTCGCGCGCCAGCTGCGTCAGGTCGGTGGTGAACTGGTCCAGCGCCGGGGTTTTGCTGGCCAGGCTAGCCACAAGATCGTCGGACGTGTCGGCAAGCTGCGGCACTGCCGCGCTTTCCTCTGCGGAACCGGCCGTCAGCTTGTCCGGATGGTGCTTTAATTGCTCCACGCTGAAGCGGGCGAACAGCTTCGAGCCGCGGTATGCGAGCTGCGACAGTTCCGGCTCCGTCAGCAGCGCCAATAGCAGATGGCGGCTGCGGATGGGCCCTGGCTGCGCCGTGTCCAGCGAAGCGATCAGCCAGGCGTGTTCGAACAGCAGCGGCAAATGGGGCGAGAAGACGGGCGTGCGCGCGCTGCCCGTGCGGAAGCTGCCGATCTCGCGGCGCAGGTCCGCCTCCAGCGCCGTCAGGCTGATTTCACTGCGCTTCGCGATGGTGACGAAATCGCTGCGCTCCTGCTCCAGCAGCGCCAGGAACAGGTGTTCGATATCGACTTCATACTGGCCCAGCCCCACGCAAATGGCGGCGGCGCGGGTGGCGGCCGTGCGCGCCGTGTCATTCAGTTTGGCGATCAGGGTTTTCAGGTTATTGCTCATGCGGCGGCTCCCTTGCGGTTGATCGAATAACGCAGCGACGACGGCTGCAGCACGGCGTCGAAATTGACCGTCTCCCCGCCGGATCTCACGGCCAGGGTGCCGCTGATGACAAAACCCACGCGGTTGATGGCGCCCGCCTCGCGCTCCAGGCGGGCGCGCACATTGCGCAGGCGCGGTTCGTGGCGTTCGATGGCCGCCTTCAGCGCGGCGCAGATGCGGGTGCGGTCTTCGCTGCTGGACAAACACATGCCGGCGAAATCGATCAGGCCATAGTTGACGATGGAGGCCGCGCATTCCGGATAGGCGTCGAGCGCGCCAGGCGGCAGCGCCACGCGCGTGTTGAGCAGCTCTTCCAGGTCGCGCGCCACCGCATCCTTCAATTGTTCCAGCGACAGGCGCACCGCCACGCCGCCCGCCGCACCGCCGTCGCCCATCAGGCGGTCGAACAGGCCAGGTACATAACTGTCCATGCGCTCTCCTGAAAAGTCGGCGCGGCGCGCGCAGGAGGATGTCCGCCGCGCGCCGCGCAAGGATGGATCAAGCCACGCGGTTCGCGGCCAGGTCCCAGCCGCCCGAAGTATTGCCGCCGGCGCCGCCCGTCACTTTTTGCTGCGTGTATTTCCACTTCACTTTCGAGAACTTCAAGCCGACGTGTTCACCGAGGATGTCGCCCTCTTCCACATTCGGCGTGACGGCGCCGATCAGCACATTTTCGATTTCGATTTCAAAGTACTTGACGCGCTCGCCCTGGCCGTCGGCACGCATGAATTCGAAGCGCGCCTTGGGGATGGTCTTGCCGGCCGAGCAGGTCTGCAGCAGCACCGGCGAGGCCAGGTCGGCCAGCTTGGAGATGACGATGTCCTTGTGCTCGCAGCGTTCGGCCGTGTGGCCGCCGCCCGTCGAAGCGGTGGCGGACTTCGGCTGCTCGACGCTCCAGCTGACCGATTTGCACTCGATCCAGTCCTTGTGCTTGTCATCGGTGGACTCGCCCTTGATGCCGTCTATCTGCAGATATACATCGATTGCCATGGTGTGCTCCTGTGGTTGAAAGATGGGTGGATCAGGAATTGGTCGACTTCGGCAACTCCGCGACCAGTCGGAGCGAAACGGATAATTCATCGAGCTGGAAGTGCGGCCGCAGGAACGACACGGCGCGGTACACGCCGGGCCGGCCCGGCACTTCATGCACCTGCACAGACGCCTCGCGCAGTGGGAACTGCGCCTTCTGTTCCTGGCTGGCGTTATCGTCGAGCAGCACGTACTGCATCAGCCAGCGGTTCAGAAAATCTTCCACGTTGGAAGCAGCGGCAAAGCTGCCGATCTTGTCGCGCATCATGGCCTTCATGTAATGGGCGATGCGCGAAACGGCGAAGATGTACTGCAATTGGGATGACAGCAGCGCGTTCGCGTTGGCCGCGTCGCTGTTGTACTTGCGGCTTTTCTGCGCCGACTGCGCGCCGAAAAACGCCGCATACGCCGTGTTCTTGCAGTGCACCAGCGAGATGAAGCCCAGATCCGACAATTCCTTTTCGCGGCGGTCGGTGATCGCCACTTCGGCAGGACATTTCAGGGCCACGTCGCCCTCGTCCGTCTTGAAAGTGTGGGTCGGCAGGTCGTCCACCAGGCCGCCGCCTTCCACGCCGCGGATGGCGGCGCACCAGCCGTAGTCGGCAAAGGCGCTTGTCAGCTTGCAGCCGAACGCATACGCGGCGTTACACCACAGGTATTTGTGATGGTCGCTGCCGTCGACTTCCTCGACGAAGTTAAAACCTTCGACCGTGGTGCCGTCAACGGGATTAAAGGGCAACCGGCCCAGGAAACGCGGCAAGGTCAGGCCGACGTAGCGCGCGTCTTCCGATTCGCGGAAGGCTTTCCATTTCGCGTACTCGATGGTGTCGAACACCTTGGCCAGGTCGCGCGGCTTGCCCAGGTCGCCGTAGCTTTCCAGGCCAAACAGTTCCGGCGCGGCCGAAGCGATGAAGGGCGCATGCGCGGCGGCGGCGATGTGCGACATCTGCTCGATGAAATACATGTCTTCCGGCTGGCGCGAGATGGCGAAGTCGCCCAGCAGCGCGGCGAACGGCGCGCCGCCGAAGGTGCCGAATTCCTCTTCATACACCTTCTTGAACATGCTGCTCTGGTCGAACTCCAGCGCGGCCTGGAAATCCTTCACCAGTTCGCGCTTGGTGGCGTTGAACATGCGGATCTGCAGGCGCGTGCCCGTATCGGAGCTGCCGACCAGGTAGCGCAGGCCCGTCCAGCTTTGTTCGAGCTGCTGGAATGGCGCCGCGTGCATGATTTCGCTGAGCTGGGCCGAGATCAGGCGGTCGATTTCCGCCACCCGCGCGTCCAAGGTCGCCGACAGGCTGGTCGACATCAGCACCGTGCCGTCAAGCACCTGCGCCACCAGTTCCGAGATCAGATCGCGTGCGCGCGCATGTTCGGCGCCGGACTTGGCGACGCGGCTCTGCTCGACGATCTGATCGAGCAAGTCGATGGCGGCCGGCGCGTCGGGCGTGGATACCGCAAGGGCTTCTGGGGCTTCTGCCTGGGCGCTCATCTTAATCCTCCTGCGCTGGGAACTGCGGTTTCAGGGTGGCCAGGCTGTCCGTGTTGTTCAGCACTTCCGTCAGCAAGTCTTCCAGCTTGTCGTTGCCGGCCAGCTTGTTGCGCAGGTCGGCCAGCTTGGTGCGCGCCTCGAGCAGCTTGCGCAAGGGATCGACCTGGCGCACCACCGATTCCGGGCGGAAGTCGTCCATCGAGCGAAAGTGCAGGTCGACGGCGAACGTGCCGCCCGCCTCGCTGAGGCGGTTCGGCACGGCGAAACGGGCCACCGGCTCCACGCCGGCCAGCACTTCGTCGAAGTTGTCGCGGTCGATGGCGACGAACTTGCGATCCTTCAGGCGCTTTTTTTCGCTGTCCGGATTGCCGCCGAAGTCGCCCAGCACGCCGACCACGAAAGGCAGCTCCTTGTTTTCAATCGCGTCGCCAATCTCGACGTCGTAGGTCATTTGCACGCGCGGCGCGCGTATCTTTTGCAGGCGTTTTTGCACGCTGTCGGACTTGGGCATGGCGCTTCCTTTGCAAGGGGATGGTGGGAATGCTCGCTTATTTCAGGCCACTGAACGGGTCGGCCGTGCCGCCTGGCGCTGCCGCGCCCTTCGCCGCCGGTGTGCCGGAACCGGCGGCGCGCTTGCCGGCCGCCAGCGGGCGCCTGGCCGGCGGCACCAGCACGTCTTCGCCGATGCTCGCGCGCAGCAGCTTGGCCAGGTCCTGCGCTTCCGAACGCAACGAGCCATTCAGATTGTTTTGCCGCGACAGGTCGGCCAGCGCCTTGCCGGACAAACGCAAGCCGCTGACGGCGACGATGCTGTTGGCGACCTTGTCGTCCGGGTCGCGTTCCAGCGCTTCGAGCGCATGGCCGATGGCGTCGCCGTACTGACCGCGGTCGAACTTCATCTGCGCCATTTGCAGCCACGGCGCCTTGTCGGCCGGGTAGCTGCTGCCGCCGCCCTTGAGCAGGGTCATGGCGCGCTCGTACTGGCCGGCGCGCGCGGCCGCATCGGCGTCGTTCATCACTTGCGCCAGGGTCGGCGCGGCAGGTTTTTTAGGTGCCGGCTGGTCCGGCGTGGCGCAGGCGGACAACAGCAAGGCGCTGGCGAGGCAGGCAATACGGGGCAATATGGTGGCTGGCTTCATCGGGGCATTCCTTCACGTGGAGGACGCTACCGCTGGGAAAGATGGGCGGCGCCTTGGTGGAGGCCATTATTGATCGCCAATTTTTTTGCCAGATTGAGATTAATCAGCAAAGAAGAAGTTCCACATCAGAGCCGCGTACAGCGACATGAAACCTGATCTGGCGCAGTAATTACCTTGATCGCTGTCCGATTTTGCGCCAGCGCAAGCAGGCCGCCCATGCATGCGCTTAAATGACTGCAACACTTTTATTTCCACCCTTCACCTTGCAAAGATCCGCCATGCCAATTGACGCCCCGCTCCGCCGCCTGGCCCGCTCCGTCGCGCTACTGCTGCTGGTGTTGCCGCAGACATTGCTGCTGGCCGGCTGTGCAGGCGGCGCCATCGGTACCCTGGCCAACGCGGCGCTGCAGATGGCCGGCGTGGCCAAGCCGCCGCCGGAACTGCCCGACGCGCAAAAGCCGCCGCGCAACGTCAGCATCCGCCTGCATGCGGCGCAGCGCCTCAACACGGATGCGGACGGCCGGCCGCTGGCGCTGGTGGCGCGCATCTACAAGTTGCGCCAGAGCGCCGCCTTCGAGCAGGCGCCCTACGACAGCTTCCTCGATACGCAGCGCGAAAAGGTCGCGCTGGGCGCCGACCTGATGGAAGTGAAGGAAGTGCTGCTGGTGCCGGGCCAGCGCTACGAGGTCCAGGAGAAAGTCAGCAAGGAAGCATATTTCATCGGCGTCGTGGCCCTGTTCCGCGCGCCGGCTGCGCAGCGCTGGCGCGCCACCTTTGCTGCCGCCGACGCGGAACGCGGCGGCATCACCGTCGGCCTGCACGCCTGCGCGCTGAGCGTCAGCGGCATGGCCACGCTGTCGGCCCCGCGCTGCCAGTAGCACACACAAACACGCCACACATTCAAGGAGAAACGAGATGAGCATGGCAGCGAAAGTCTTGTGGGGAGAGGGCCTGTTCCTGCGGCCGCAGCATTTCCAGCGCCAGGATCAATATCACGAAGCGCGCCTGCATCACACGGCCAGCGCGCTGCATCCCTACCTGTGGGGCGTGGCGCACATGGAATGGGACCTGGCGGCGCTGAAGACGGGCAGCTTGCGCCTGCACGCCCTGTCGGCGATCTTCCGCGATGGCGAAGTGTTCGAGGCGCTGGGCGACGGCGCACCGGGCAGCGATACCCTGCCCCCGCCGGTGGACCTGGAAGCGCTGCCGCCGGCGGTGCAGGAAGTGACGTATTACGCGGCGCTGCCCATCCTCAACCGCGAAGGCATGAATTACACGGCGCAGGCGTCAACGGCAGGCACGCCGGCGGCCACGCGCTTTGCGCACGCCATGCGCGCCACGCCCGACCTGTTCACGGAGTCCGCCGTGGCCGACGTGGCCTACCTGAAGAAGACCGTGCGCCTGATTCCCGACAGCGAGGCGCGCGGCTCCTACGACTGCCTGCCCCTGATCGCCCTGCGGCGCACGGTGTCGGGCGGCTTCCAGCCCGTGCCCTCGTTCATGGCGCCCAGCCTGGCGATCGCCGGCGCGCCGCGCCTGCAGGGCGTGCTGGAATACCTGCTCGACGCGCTGCAGGCGAAAGTGAGCGCGCTGCACGGCCACCACCGCGAGCCAAGCCGCAACGTGATTGAGTTCCGCTCAGGCGACGTGTCGTCTTTCTGGCTGCTGCACACGGTCAGCACGGCCGCCGCTGCGCTGATGCACTATGTGCGCCATCCGGCCCTGCATCCGGAGCGCCTGTACGAGGCGCTGCTGGGCCTGGCGGGCGGCCTGCTCAGCTACTCCAAGCATTACACCCTGGCCAGCCTGCCCGCCTACGACCACGCGCAGCCGGGCGCCTGCTTCGACGCCATCGACGCGATCATCCGCGAACTGCTCGACACCGTCATCTCGTCGAAGTATTTTTCCATCGCCCTGCTCGAGGACAAGCCGTCGTACTACCTGGGCAAGCTCGATTCGGGCAAGATCGACCAGCGCACCACCTTGTACCTGGCCATTCGCGCCGCCATGCCCGCCATCGAACTGGTGGAGGTGGTGCCGCTGCGCGTGAAAGTGGGCGCGCCCGACGACGTGGAAAAATGCGTGCTCACGGCCATGCCCGGCCTGAAGCTGTCGCATGCGCCGCAAGTGCCGGCCGCCATTCCCGTGCGCCCCGATACCTATTATTTTGCGATTGAAAACCGCGGCGTGCTGTATGAACAGATGCTCAAGGCGCAGTCGATTTCCGTCTACGTGCCGGCCGGCATACGCGACCTGCAGCTGGAACTGATCGCGGTGACGGCATGAGCCAGCTCATCGAACGGCGCGCGGCGCCATCCCTGCTGGGACAACGCGGTTCCGCTCCTGCAGGCAGCGGCCGGCATGCCGGCAGCGCCCTGCTGGACCTGATGCACGAAGGCTTCTACATGCTGTTCATGCTGAAGCACGGTTCGGCGCCCGGCGACGAGCAAAGCTTCATGGACCGCATCACGGCCTTCCTCGACGACTTCGAGCGCGAAGCGAAAAAGATCCGCGCCGACGGCGACGATATCGAGGCGGCCAAATATGCGTTCTGCGCGGCCGTCGATGAAATCATCCTGGCCTCGCCCTTCGCCCTGCGCAAGCAGTGGGAGCGGCGCCCGCTGCAGCTGCTGATCTTTGGCGACCAGCTGGCCGGTGAACACTTTTTCGACCGCCTCGACGCCTTGCGCGGCAAGGGCGCCATGCGCGTGCAAGCGCTGCAGGTTTTCCACATGTGTCTATTACTGGGATTCCAGGGCAAGTATGCGATCGACGGCGGCGAAAAACTCAGCTACCTGACGGCGCGCCTGGGTGACGAGATCGCCCACATCAAGGGCAAGAGCCGCGGCTTCGCGCCGCGCGCGGAACGCCCCGACCAGGTGGTCAACAAACGCGGCAGCGACGTGCCGCTGTGGGCGCTGTCGAGCTTTTTCGCCCTGCTGGCCATCTGCGCCTACCTGGGCCTGAAAACGCATCTGACGCGCGGCACGCAAACGACCCTGGCCGCATATGCGGACCTGGTCAAGCTGGCGCCACGGCCAGCACACCTGACCATCACCTTGCCCTGAACACCTCACAAAACCTACTGCGCGTCGGTTTTGTGAGGTGTCAACCCAATCTACTGCGCAATCCTGAACTCGATGCGCCGGTTTCTCGCCCGGCCATCGGCCGTGGCGTTGCTGGCCACGGGGCGGTCCGGCCCCTGCCCCGACACCAGCACGGTATCGGCCACGACGCCCTTGCTGGCCAGGTAGGCGCGCACGGCTTCGGCGCGCGCCTGGCTCAGGGCCACATTGCTGGCGCGCAGGCCCGTGTCGTCCGTGTGACCGATCACCTCCACCTTGCGGCCCCGCAGCCTGAGCATGGCGGCCGCCATTTCGTCGAGAATGGCCAGGCCCGCCGGCGTGATGGTGGCCTTGCCGCTGTCGAATTCGATGATGCGTTTATCCAGCGCCGCATCGAGCAAGCCCTGCTCGGCCTCGGCCGCCCTGACCCGCAAGCCATTGTTGACGACATACGTGGGATTGAGGCTGGTGGCGATGTCGCTGGCGATCTGCTGGCGCTGCGCCTCGTTCGCCACTTCGCCGCGCACGCTGACGTTGTTGCCGTCGATGCTGATCTGTCCTCGTGAAATGAGCTTCAGGTTCGGCGCGATCAGCTTGTGCACGTAGCCGTTCCAGTTGGCCGGCACGGCCACGTTGCCGATGGCGATCTGGTCGACCACGCGCTCGGCGCCATACAATTCGCGCAGACGGGCCAGCACGGCCGCCTTGCCCGCCTCGTCGGCCAGGGTACCCGTGACGAGGATCTGCCCCGGCATCGGCGTCTGGGGCGCTTGCGCCTGGGCGTGGCAGGGAATGGCCGCAGGAAGCAGCAGCGGCAGCAGGAAAATGACGGGGAATTTCATCGCAATCCTTCAGGCAAAGGTGTCGGCAAACATGGCGCAGGCCGAGCGCAGCGACAGCTGCTCCTGCTGCAGGCAGGCGGACAACTGGCGCAGCGCCGCCTCGTGTCCCAGCTGCTCCTCGACCCAGTCCAGCTGGTCGAACACGATCAGCCGTTCGCAGCCGGCCTGCGGATCGATCAGCGCGCGCAAGCCATGCGGGTCGGCGCCGCAAAACCCGATCACCAGCACGGGCGCCTCGTCGAGGTGGGAAAAGAACAGCGCCAGTTCGAAATCGGCCTGGCGCAGGAAAGGCGCAATCAGATGCAGCCAGAAGCTGGCCACCAGGTCGCGCAGCTGCGCGTCCTGCGGCAGCGGCAGCACCAGGCTTTTTTCCAGGCGCGGCAAGCCGCTCTGGCGCACCGGCTGCAGCAGCAGGCCCAGGCCCAGCAGCAATTCGCGCACCGTCACCGGGAAGGCGGGTGACGCCAGCATCGCCTGCAAACCATGCACGGTCTGCGCCTGCAAAAAGGCGGCCAGCCGCGCCGCGTGATCCGGTGCGGCCGGTTCGATGTCGACCACGTTGCCGGCCAGCGCCAGCAGGGCCGGCCCCGGTTCGGCGCTGGCCACGATGCCGTGCGACAGCTGCTCCACGCGCTGCCACAGGGGCGCCAGCGCCAGCGGGCTGCAGGCGACAAAGGCTTCGGCGTCGTCGACTTCCAGCGCGCCCATGGCCATGAAGGGAAAGCGCCGCAGCGACTGGTCGTTGCTCGCTTCCAGGCGCCCGGCGATGGCGCGCCGGCTGCGCGTGCCGACAAAGGCAAAGCGCAGCGGCGGCAAGGCGTCGTAATTGAGCTTCCAGCGCGGCTCCACCGTCAGTGCCGTCATCACCTGCGCCAGCCAGTCGTCGAGCAGCTGCACCAGCGCGTGATTGTCGCAAGCCTTGATGAAATCGCCGCGCGCGGGGATCTTGCCAAAGTAACCGAGGCGCACCTGCTGTTGCGCGCGCATCATGGCGCCACCCCGTTCGCCGCAACTGCAGCGACGACTGGCACAGGCCCGCCCGGCATGCCGACGATGGTCTCGGGCAGCTGCATGCCGCGAAAGCCCTGCTCCTGCAGCGCCGTGGCGGATCCCGCGCCCGAGGTTTCGGCGCTGCTGGTGATTTTCAGGTCGACCGCCACGGCCACCTCGCCGCGCGCCCAGCGCAGTTCGAACACGCCGCCCTCCTTGCGCTTCTTGGCCGCCGCGTCGATCATGCGCTTCAAGCCGAATTGCCCCGGTTCGTTGAACAGTTCCACCGTGCGTCCGTCGAAGGTGACGGCCGTGATGCGCGCGCCCTGGGCGCCCGCCGCGCCTTGCGGGCCGGGATGGACCATATTCGTCCACTGCGCGGGGGTGTTGCGGTAACGCAGCTGCTGGCCGTCGATCTCTACTGTGTATTCCAGGGTGCCCGGCGCGGGCGACGGCTGGATCTGGAAGACGGTTTGCGCCGCCGTCGAGGTGGCCGCCACGCCGCCCGCGCCCAGCGGCGCGATCCAGCCGGGGAAGCGCGCCACCACCTGCGGCGCCAGGCTGATGCCCATGTCGGCCCAGGTGCGCGGCGCCAGCACGTCGCCGCGCCGCACTACCAATGGTCCCATGGACGTCGTGACGAATTTCGCCACCAGGCCTTCGGGGCCGAAGAACTGGCCGATTTCCAGGTTGCTCGCCTCGATGCGCGCCGTGGGCGCAAACGGATATTTGTTGGCCAGCGATTTCTGGAACGGTTCATACACTTGCGCCGCCCAGGTCTTGTTGATATCGAGTTCGGCCGGCGCGACGATGACGGCAAAGGTCTGCATCAGCGGGCGCACGAGGATGGGACGAATCGCCTGCTTTTGCGCGTCGCTCATCCCCGTGAGCACCTGCTCGTCGACCAATTTCAGCGCGTCGGCCAGCTCGGAACCGCTGCCCTCCAGGGTCTGTTGCATGAACTGGCGCGCCCCCGGCCCCGCGTCGCCCTGGTTCTTCAGCTGGTTCAGGCGGCTGCGCAGTTTCGACAGCGCTTCCAGGTAGGCGCGCATCAGCGAGGCATTGTTGTCCCGGGCCGACACCAGCTTGCCCACGCCGGCAAATTCACGGCCCACGGGGCCCATCGGTTTATCCAGGCGCGCCGGGTCGAGCTGCGCATTGACGCCGGGATTGGCCGTCAGCTGCGACGGCGCGCGGCGCAGCACGGTTTCCTTGAACCAGGCGATGAGACCCCGTTCCGCCTTGCGCAATTGCGCGTTCTGCAGCGCCGGGTTGTCCCACGAGGTTTCCTCATAAATGGTCGTCAGCAGCTTGGCGATCGGCGACGACTGCGGGTCGCCCAGGCGGTTCATCGCCTGCACGGCGCCGTCAAAACCTTTCAGGTCGGCGACGGCGACGCCCTGCACGAATTTCTGCCACTCGCGCGCATAGTCGGCCTTGTACATGGCCACCAGGTTTTTCTCGATCTGCTCCGGACTGCCTTCCAGGGTCAGGTCGTCGGTCGAGGCGCTTTTCAGCACCCAGTCGGCGCTTTGCAGCTCGCGGTTGGCGGCGTCGCGAAACGCGCCCTCGACGAACTTTTCCCAGGCCTGGCGCGTAAAGGCGCCGGAGACGGCGTAACTGCCCGCCAGCAAGGCCTGATCCTGCTCGCCGACGATGCGCGCCACCGTCATGCCGGGAAAACGCGTCGAGGCGCGCGCCTTGACGTCGGCATACACGCGCTCGCGCGCCGGCATGCCGCGCACCACGCGGCGCAGGTTTTCGCGTGCCTGGTCGACCAGCGCCAGCTTCTGTTCGATGCGCGGCCAGGACGGGTCGCCGATCTGCGCCAGGTAAAACGTCAGCAGCCGTTCGGCGCTGCGTATCATCTGCTCGCGCGGCATGGCGCCCCGGTTGCCCTCCAGCCAGGCGCGCCAGAAACGCGTCAGCTGGTCGTTCAGGTGACTACTTTCCGCATGCGATTTATGGGCCAGCATCAGATAGGTTTTCAGCGCGTTGTAGGCGTCTTCCACATTCGTCGCGCTGGCCGCCTGGTACTGGACATTGCGTGGCGCAGAGGATGCGGCGGCCGGCGTCTGCGGCGTGCGCGCCGCGGGCTGCAGCTGGTCGGCGCTGGCGTTCATCTCGAACAGCAGGGCTTCCAGCGCACCCGCCACGGGGGTCAGCATGACCTGGCGCGCGCCGGCAAAATACTCCTCGCGCAGCTTGCGTTCAAGCAGTTCGCCCTGGTACAGGCCCAGGCGCAAGGACCACGGCCGTTGCGCTCGGTACGTTTCCAGCTGCTCGATGCGGTCCTGCAATATTTCAAGCGCTTCCAGGCGCGACTGCAAGTCCAGGCGCCGCTCCTGCAGCTTCACCACTTTAGTTAAATCGGCCTCGACGTTGGCCACCAGTTGCCGGTTACCCAGATAGGACCAGCTCCAGCCGCCCAGGCAAGTGCCCAGCGACACGGTGGCGGCAAAGAACACGGCATATTTGAAGCGCAGCCTGGCGCGGTTGGCATAGTTGGCTACCAGGTGCTTGTCGGCAAAAATGACCTTGCGGAACAACTCCAGCAGGAAATAGCCGTGCTGGCGCACACCCGATGACGCGGCGGCCGGGGCCGGTGCAAAGGCCAGGTCGAAGCGGCGCGCCACCTGCTGCGAGGAGGCACTGACGGGCTCGCCCTCCTGCAGCGCGCTGGTGAAGTAAAAGCCGCGGAACACGGGCTGGAACTGGAACGGGTTTTCCTCGAACAGGGTGGCGATGAAGGCGCGCAGGGCCGGCTTGATGGCGGCAAATTCCAACGGAAAAGTAAATACACCGGGCGCCATCGTCTTGCGTTGCCGGTGCGCCATATTGGCCAGGCTCAGCTCTGTCAAGCCGTCGTGCAATTCATCGAAACTCTGGTCGAAAAACGCCAGCAAGTCGGCCGTCGGCAGCTTGCGCTGGTAGGGCATGGTGGCGCCCCAGACGCGCTCGCGCTCGCTGCGCTCGGCATCCGCGAAAAACTCCGTGAAGCCGGCGATCAGATCCGCCTTGGTGAACACGATGTACAGCGGCGCGAACACTTCCAGGCGTTCGATGACATCTTGCACGCGCTTGCGCAGGCTGCGCGCCAGTTGCATGCCAACGTCAGGGTCGCCGTTCAATTCGGCGATGCTGACGGCGATGAGGATGCCGTTGACGGGCGCCTTGCGCCGGTATTTTTTCAGCAGGTCGAGAAAGCCGAACCATTCGCCGCGGTGCTCGTCGACGACGCAATAGCGCCCTGCCGTGTCGAGCACGATGCCGTCCGTGGTGAAAAACCAGTCGCAGTTGCGCGTGCCGCCCACGCCTTGCACGACCTTGCCGTCGGCGAAAGGGAATTGCAGGCCCGAATGCAGGATGGCGCTGCTCTTGCCGGCGGCCGGATTGCCGATGATCATGTACCACGGCAATTCGTACAGGGCGGCGGCGCCCGACTTGAGGCCCAGCTTGGATGTCTTGATGGTCTCGATGGCGGCCAGCATGCCCGTGCGCACGGCGCCGAGTTCACCCTGCTGCGGACTGCTGGCCGTGGACCCCGAGGCCGCTTGCGCGGCGGCAATCTCGGCCTCGTTGAGGATGGCCTGGCCCAGCGCCTGCGCATCGCGCCGCGCGCGGCGCCGCCGCCACAGCCACAGGCCCAGCCAGGTAAGAAAGGCCAGCAGCAGCAAGGCCAGTGCCCAGATCAGCGCCACTTCCAGCACCTCGGCACCCAGGTACAGGAACACGGCCAGCGCCACGAAGCCGAGTATGGTCAGATGGCGGCTGTCGATGAGGAAATGCCAGAGTCGTCGCAGCATGATGAGCCCAGGGTAAGGTCGCAAAGCAGGAGGAACGCCGCCGCGCAGTAAGGCGGAGTCGGCCCATGCTGACAGCAATGCGGCGCGCCTTTGTTGACATATGACAAGTACCAGGCGCCAGCGCGCGGCAGTTGCCGGTGTGCCCTTGACGCTGCGCAAGCAAGTTTGCAGCGGTGAAATTCAGACCCCGACCCGGCGCTAGAATGGCTGGCGCGGCTTACTTGCCCAGCACGCGCGGTTGCGGCAATTCCGTGTGGCCAAAATCCATCATGGTCCAGCGCCCGCCCCAGCGCAGGCCCACCGATTCGGCCGTCACGCCATATAAACGGTAGCCGCGCATGGCCCAGGCATTTTTTTCAGAAATGATGAGCTTTCCTTCATGCATGAATGCGCAATCGGCCGCCAGGCCATACTGGTGATAGCTTTGAAACGCCCTCGCGTTCGTCACGTTCGGGCCGGCCGCCGCCAGTTGATCCTGGCGCGCGGGGCTGCGATAGCCTTCCAGCAAGACCATGTCATAGCCATGCACGTCTTTCATGATCTTGAACACCAGCAGCAAACGCTGCGCGAAATCGTGGTCGAGCAATTGCCAGTTGCGGCTGGCGCCGCCCAGCAGCGGACGCAGCTGCGTTACTTCCGCCGTGGAAAACAGCAGCGGCGGCAAGGCCGGCGGCGGCACCAGCTGCTCGCCTTTCAGCAAGTCGCTGACCTGGTCGTTGATGACGTGTTGCTGATCGGCATAGCCGCGCAGGGCAATGCGGTCGCTGGACAGCCAGGCCAGCAGCGGCGGCACGATGACCAGCACGCTGCCGGCCAGACTCAACCAGCGATGCCGCCACAGCAGCTGCCAGGCGCGCGCCATGCCCGAGCTCGTGTGCCGTTGCACGCGCTGCCACTGCGCGCCGCTGCCGCCCTTCAAATGCTGCGCGCGCCGCTGCACGCGCCAGCCCAGGTTGACGAGCGTGTGCAGCACGATGGCGCGGCCGCCGGGAAACAGCAGCAGCCAGCAGGCAAAACAGGCCAACAGGAAATACATCAGAACCAGGGCGACGAACATGGGGCGCTCCGTGACGGGAATCGGCGGGACCGGGCAATCCATTGCTCGGCGGTATCGCTAGATCGTAGGCGTCCGCGGCCCGCATGAGCGCGGTTTACATCAAGGTCAGTCGAATTTGATCCACTGCGGAGGTGATATTTTGTCTTTACTGAAAACCGGGGATGGCCAGGCGCGCGGTCCCAACCTGCTGAGCAAAGCCGGCGCGGCTGGTGCGCGCATCGAAGGCAAGGGCATCCTGTCGCAGCTCGAACATGGCATCGCCGCGCCCGCATCCATGCCGGCCCTGCGCTGGCGCCCCGGCTGGCGGCACTGGGCCGCTGGCGCGCTGTGCCTGGCGGTGCTGGTCTCGGCCGTACTCGCCTACGATACGGAGGTTCAGCCCCTGCCCCGGCCCCGGCCGCCGGCACCCGCCATCGCCATGGCTGCGCCCGCAATGCCGGCGCCAACGGTGCTGCAACACCCGGCACAGGCGGCCACCATCGTCAATACGGCGGCACCGTCCTTGCCCGAGGTGGCAGCCGCGAGCGCGCCGCGCAAGGCGCCGCCGCCCGTGCGCCCGGCAAACGTGCGGCCACAGGGGACAAGGCCGGCTGCCGCACCCGGCGACAGCGACGTCACCCTGCTGACGGCGATGGTGGCCCATGCGCACCGGCAAGAAGGCACGACGACGCCCGTGCGCGACGTGGTGCTGCGCAGGCAGGAAGAAGAAACGGCAGAACTATTGCAACGCTGTCAGCAGCTGGGCCTGATCGAAGGCATGCTGTGCCGCTCGCGCATCTGCTCGGGCCGCTGGGACAGCGATCCCGCCTGCCATTGATGGGTGTTGCCGGCGGTTGACGAACCTCAGGCGCGTTCGGACACTTCGATCAGGTTGCGGTCCGGGTCGCGCAGATAGACAGAGCGGATGGGCCAATTGGCGCCCGTGCGGGCCACCGGTCCTTCCTCGATGGCAATGCCCAGCGCCGCCAGGTGGGCGATGAACACGTCGAGCGGCACGGCGGCGATGAAGCACAGATCCAGCGAGCCGGGCGTGGGCACGTCCGCCTTGGGCAGGAATTCCTTGCCGGCTTCATGCAGATTGATTTTTTGCGCGCCAAACTTGAAGGCATGACGGCCGGCGCCAAACGTTTCCAGCTGCATGCCCAGCACGCGCGTATAGAAATCGATGCAGGCCGGCTTGTCGCGGGTGGTCAATACGAGGTGATCGAGGTGGTCTAGCATATATTTCTCGGGTGAGTGGCCGCGTCCATGCGGCCTTGCAAAAAGCCTTCCATCAGCGCCAGCAATGCCTGCGGCTGCTCCTGGTGCGGCGTATGGCCGCATTGCTCGACCATGGCGGGCACGGCGTTAAGCGCCTGCGCCACGATCGTGTCGACCTGGGCCGCGCTGCCGTACTGGTCCTCGCTTCCCTGCAGCACCAGCGCCGGGCATTCAACGGAGGGCAACAGATACTCGATATTCCAGAACTGGAAGCCATAGCTGAGCCATGTATCCAACCAGGCCTTGAAGATGGTTTCCGTCTTGTCGCCATGGTATTTCGCCAGCGCGCGCAACTTGCCCGCGCCAAACGCCGCGTCCGCCACGCGGATGCCGTCAAGCGTGATGTCCTCGACAAACACGTGCGCCGCTTCGGTGATGATGCCGCGCAAACGCGGCGGCTGCTGCGCCGCATAAATCAGGGCGATGCTGCCGCCGTCCGAGTGGCCGACGAGAAAATGATCCTGCCCCGGCAACAGTGCCGCCAGCACCTGCGGCAGCTCGCACAGCGCATAGTCGTGCAAGTAATGGAGCTGGCGCCGTGCCGCCAGCGGCGACGACTGCCCATAGCCATGACGGTCATACAGCAAGCCGCGGCACCCTGTCGCCTGGCATAGCTGCGCGGGAAAATCTTTCCACATCGCACAGCAACCGAGTCCCTCGTGCAGGAATACCAGGCAGGGCTTGGCGGGGTCGCCTTCGATCAATTCGTAATAGATATCGGTTTCGGCACTCAGGTTCAGTATCGGCATGGGCTAGGCTCGCAACGGGTTCCGCATCGACAGGTCGGCTGGGCCTATTGTGCCATTGTCCTGCGCGGCATGCGTGGCGCCCCATAAAAATAGCCTGCGAGAAAAGATCCTGCCGCCTGCCTGCAAGGTGTTTGCGCCAGCACAAGCAAGCGCCGTTTTTCCGGTGGCGCCGCGC
The DNA here is from genome assembly GCF_057837845.1 of Janthinobacterium sp. GL_088. Classification (NCBI taxonomy): domain Bacteria; kingdom Pseudomonadati; phylum Pseudomonadota; class Betaproteobacteria; order Burkholderiales; family Oxalobacteraceae; genus Janthinobacterium; species Janthinobacterium sp. GL_088. Next base: position 4,885,169 of record NZ_CM174453.1, read on the forward strand.
GCATTCGTCCCCTGTGTACGCCTAGAATGAATTACTCCAACAGCATGGAGCAGGCGGCTACCTTATCAGCCAGGACGTGACACTGGCCGTCACGGCAACAGATAGGGCGTCTTGCCGCACGACGACAGGCGCGGCGTCCAAACTATCGATCAGGAGTACATCATGGAAATGAAAGTAGAACATCGCACCGGCAGCAACCTGGCGCCGGAAACCACCGATCTGCCTCTGGAGCAGGACGGCCAAGCCGCGAAAGGCGCGGCCGCACAGGACCTGAACCTGAGCGCCGCCGCCTTCACCACCTACTACACGTGGACGGCCAATGGCGTGAATCCTTCGGTCAACTTCGCCAACGCCAACGTGAAAGCCAACTCGCGCGTGCTGCTCAACATCAGCGAGTATGCCGCGACGCCCCAGGACCGTTTCATCGGCGCCGCCCGCATGGCCGTGTACAACATCGCGCCCTATAACGGCGGCTTCCGTGCCTGGGTGGATATCTCGTGGGGCAGTCCGCTCAAGGTGCGTTTCGACGTGTTTGTCGATCCCTGATCCGGGAAACACCGCGCACGTCGCTGACGCACTGAAGCGATGACTGGCGTGAATGAGAAACCGTGTGCGCATGACAAAAGGGCCACGTGTTGCCACGTGGCCCTTTGCTGCTGCTTGTTCTGGCTCCCCGACCTGGACTCGAACCAGGGACCTGCGGATTAACAGTCCGTCGCTCTACCAACTGAGCTATCAGGGAAAGGAGGCCGAATTATATACGTCAAAATTTCTCGTGTCCAGTTGTTGCTGCATGGTTGCTGCATGGTTGCTGCATGGCCAGCAAAACAGGCCGCCAGCGGGCGAGCCTCGCAATGTGGCAGGGGCCGTCTGCGCGGCGCCACGCAAGATAGTAGAATAGCCAGGCCTTGCTGATATGCAAGGCGCATAACGGCATGCCGGCAGCGGGGCGTCAACCACGCCGCCGCGCGGACATGCGCTTGCAAGGTCACCTTGCCCCTGGCTTACTGCTCTCACCCGACATGACAGAATCAAGCGCAACCTTGGTGGACAAAGCCGGCAGCGGCGATAGCTCGGCGGAAATTGCCGAGCATATGGCGGCCGCCATCGTGGCGCGCCAATTGCCGCCCGGCACGCGACTGCGCGAAGAGGCGCTGTGCCGGCTGTACGGCGTCAGCCGCACCAAGATCCGCGCCGCCCTGCTCATACTCTCGAAGGACAAACTCATACGCATGGTGCCCGACAAGGGCGCCTTCGTCAGCCAGCCGACCGAGGCGGAGGCGCGCGACATCTTTGCCGCGCGGCGCATCATCGAAGCGGCCCTGGCACGCGAGTTCGTCGCGCGGGCCAAAGCTGCCGACTACAGGATGCTGGAGCGCCACCTGAAAGCGGAACGCCTGGCGCTGGCGCAAGCGACGCCGCTGCGCTCGCAACTGCTGGGCGACTTCCACGTCTTGCTGGCCGATATTGCCGGCAACGCCGTGCTGCGCGACATCGTGCGCGAACTGGTGGGCCGCAGCTCGCTCATCACCATGCTGTACCAGTCCGGCCATGCTGCCGCCTGCTCGTACGACGAGCATGGCCGCTTTCTCGACGCGGCGCGCAGCGGCGACGCGGATCTTGCCGCGCGCCTGATGGTCGAACACCTAGCGCATGTGGAAGCGGCCCTGCGCTTCGACGGCAGCGCCGGCGACGCCAAAAAAGATCTGGTGGCCGCGCTGCTGATGTAGGCGGCGCCATCAAAAAAGGCCGCCGGTGCGGATGCACGGGCGGCCTTGTCGCATGCGGCGGCAAACGCGCTATTCGCCCACGCTACTCACCCAGGTAAATAAACTTGAACAGGAAGATGGCGGCGATGATGTAAGCCACCACGGATACCTGCTTGCCCTTGCCCGTCAACAGCTTCAATACAGCATAGGTGATGAAACCGAACGCGACGCCGCTGGCCACGGAATAGGTAAACGGCATCATCAAGGCCGTGATGGCGGCGGGAATGCTTTCCGTGCTGTCATCCCAGTCGATATACGTCAGTTCGCGCAGCATCAGGCAGGCCACGTACAGCAGCGCGGGCGCCGTCGCGTACGGCGGCACCGTGTGTGCCAGCGGGGCGAAGAACAGGCTGCCCAGGAACAGCAGCGCGACGGCCACGGCCGTCAAGCCCGTGCGTCCGCCCGCTTGCACGCCGGCCGCGCTTTCGACGAAGGCCGTGGTGCTCGACGTGCCCAGGCAGGCGCCGGCGGCAATCGCCGTGCTGTCAGCCAGCAAGGCCTTGTTCATGCGCTCCATCTTGCCGTCTTTCAGCAAGCCCGCGCGGTTGGCCACGCCCATCAGGGTGCCCGTCGCGTCAAACAGTTCGACCAGGAAAAACACCAGCACGACGTTGACGATGCCGATCGACAGCGCGCCCATGATGTCGAGCTTGAACAGGGTCGGTTCGATGGCCGGCGGCGCCGAGACGATGCCGTTGAACTGGTTGCCGCCGAAGAAGAAGCTGGCAATCGTGATGGTGAGAATGCCGATCAGGATGGCGCCCGGCACTTTCAGGCGGTCCAGCGCGACGATGATGAAAAAGCCGAGAATGGCCAGGATGGGCGCCGCCTGGTGCAAGTCGCCCAGGGCGATGATGGTGGCCGGGTTCGACACCACGATACCGGCGCTTTTCAGCGAAATGATCGCCAGGAACAGGCCGATACCCACCGTGATGGCCGTGCGCAGCGCGGGCGGAATGCTGTTGATGATCATCTCGCGCACCTTGAACAGGCTCACCAGGATGAACAGGCAGCCGGAAATGAAAACGGCGCCCAGCGCCACTTCCCAGCTCATGCCCATGCCCTTGACCACCGTGTACGAGAAGTACGCATTCAAGCCCATGCCCGGCGCCAGCGCGATCGGGTAGTTCGCGTACAGGCCCATGATCAGGGTGCCGATGGCGGCCGCCAGGCAGGTGGCAACGAAAACGGCGTCTTTCGGCATGCCCGCGTCGCCAAGGATGGACGGGTTGACGAAGATGATGTAGGCCATCGTCAGGAACGTGGTCAGGCCGGCCAGCAACTCCGTGCGCACATTGGTTCCGTTGTCCTTCAGTTTGAAATAGCGTTCCAGGAACTGCATGATTAACCCCTTGTTTTGGTAAAACCGCGCGCCAGGTCTTGGCCTAGCGCATTTTTTTCTTGCAATAACCAGTTACTTGGTCGCTGCGCCGGCCGGCTTGAAGGCCCACCAGCGGCTGCCCGCGAAATTCCAGACCAGCCCGATGCCCGTCGCCAGCACCTGCGCCAGCCAGTAATACCAGCCCAGCTGGTGCACGAGCAGCCACATCAGGCCCGTATTGATGCACCAGCCGATGCCCAGCAAGGCAAAATACTTGCTGGCCGCCTCGCCATGGCCCTTGTCGCTTTTAAACGTGAAAAAGTAATTGAGAAGGTAGTTGACGACGGAGCCGAGGATGTAGCCGATGCCGGACGCGGCGGCGGCGCTGATGCCGGCCCATTCCACGCCGCCCCACAGCACGCTGTATTGCACGGCCGTGCCGGAAGCGCCGACGGCGGCGAAACGTAAAAATTGGTGATGCAGGGAATGGGACATTGTCAATTTTAAAATAAGGCGAACACACTCGCCAGGATAGTGCCAGAATAAAAAATGGCTACGATTGCTCGTAACCATTTTTCAGCCTGCATTTTACTGCAAGTTGCGCCCAACGTTCATATTCGCCGCCGTTTCAGCGTTCACCCTCTGCGTTGGCGGCGCCGGCGCAGCCATACGGACAGCGCGATCAGCAGGAGGATTCCCACGATGCCGCCCGGCAGCATGAACGGTTGCGCCCGCGCCAGCACGGGCTTCTCGCCGCCGCTGCGCGCCTGCGCCACATACGCGGGCGTGACGGACGCATCCGGGTTGCCATACTGTTTCAATACGTAATTGGCGATCGAAGCGATCTGCTCGTCCGTCAACGGTTGCACGTAGGAACGCTGGTCGAAACGGGGCATGAACGCTTCGTGCTCCTCCCCTTCGATCTTGCGCTCGACGCCAAACAAGATGGCCGACACCAGGTTGGCAGGCGTATTGCCGCCCGTCGCCGTGTTGTTGAACAGGGCGGGGTAGCTTTGTCCCGTGCTGCCGGCGCCGCTGGCCGAATGGCAGCTGGCGCAATAGCCGGAAAACAGCACGGCACCGCTGTTCAGTGAATGATGCTCGGTGGAACTGGCCATGCCCCGCAGCAGCGGTTCTTCGCTGGCGGCGCTGCCATGGCTGAAGGCAGCCTTCGTCTGGCCCGGCGCGCGCACGGGCGGCACCGTACGCAGCCAGGCAACGATGGCGGCCACGTCATCGTCGCGCAGAAATTGCAGGCTGTTCTGGATGGCTTCGGCCATGCCGCCCGCCGCCTGCCCCTTGCCTTCCACGTGGCCCGTCTTCAGGTAAGCCGTGAGTTCGGCATCCGTCCAGGCGCCGATGCCGCTGACCTTGTCGGACGTGATATTCGGCGCATGCCAGGAACCGAGCGAGGCGCCGGCCAGGGTCTGGCTGCCGATCTCCGCCATCAGCGCGTTGCGCGGCGTGTGACAGGCGCTGCAGTGCGCCAGGCCTTCGGCCAAATAAGCGCCCCGGTTGATCTGCGCGCTCTTCGTTGGATCAGGCACAAAGCGTTTATTGTCGAGGAACAAGGTATTCCAGCCCAGCATGGACAGGCGCACATTGAACGGGAATGGCAGGGCCGTCTGGCGCGCCGGCGCATCGACGGGCTTGACGGCCTGCATGAAGTAGTAATACAGGTCGCCCACATCCGCATCCGTCAGCTGCGCATAGCTGGTGTAGGGCATGGCCGGATACAAATGGCTGCCATCGGCGCGCACGCCTTCGCGCAGGGCGCGCGCAAAATCCGCTTCGCTGTAATGCCCGATGCCGCCTGTTTTCGATGGCGTGATGTTCGTCGCGTAGATCGTGCCCAGCGGCGAATCGATGGCGTAGCCGCCCGCATACGGCTTGCCGCCCGCAGCCGTATGACACGCCATGCAGTCGGCAGCGATGGCCAGGTAGCGGCCCCGTTCGAGGCGCGCATCGGGCTTGGCGGCCACGGGCGCGGCCGGGCGGTCCGGCGTCAGGGTGACGGGAGGAACAGGTGGCACAGCGTGCGCGGCCAGCGGCAAGCCGGCCGTCAGCGCCAGGCTCAGGAATAAACGGCGCATCATGCAGCCTCCCTTGCCAGAGTACGGGCGATGTCGTCGGCCGCGCGCAAACCGAGCGCAGCCATGCTGAGGGTGGTGTTGACCACGCTGGCCGACGGCATGGCGCCGCCGCCCGGCAGCCACAGGTTGGCGTGATCGTGGGCACGGCAATTGCCGTCGACCACGGAGTCAAGACGATTCGAACCCATGATGACGCCGCCCATGATGTGGTTATTCGCGTTCAGGCTGTCGGTGATATGGAATTCCACGGCGCCAAACAGCTTGCCGATGTGTTCCAGTTGCGCATGCGCGGCCTTCGCGCCATCGCGCACGTAATCGCCCACGTCGTAGTAAATATCGGGACAGGCCAGGCCCAGCGGATCCTTGCGCGTCTTGCTCAAGGTCAAACGGTTGTGCGCCTCGGGCAGCGGTTCCAGGCTGATCGACAAGTCCACGCCGAACGCGGCGCGGCGGCGGATTTCATCGTCGAGATCCTTGCCCACCAGGCCCAGTTTGAGCGACTGCTGGGTAGCAGGTCCCACCCGAGTGATATTGTTCAAGATCATCTTGTTGGCCGAATACTGCGCGCGGAAGGCGCCGTCGCGCGGTCCCACCAGGCAACTGCTCTGCGCCGGGCCACGGCCCGTCCAGATCGGCTCATTGGCGAGGAAGGTACAGTGGAAACCCGAGTGGTCCATCATGTTGCGGCCCACCTGGTCCGAACTGTTGGCGATGCCGTTCGGATTGTTCTGGTTCGCCGCCAGCAACAACAGGCGCGGCGTCTCGATGCCGTTGCAGGCGATCACGAAAGCCTTGCCGGTCGCCATGTGCGACTGCTTCTTGGCGTCGTACCAGTGCACGGCGGTGACGCGGTTGTTCTGATCCGTATCGATGCGGTAGACGACGGCCTCGGCCAATACGCCGGCGCCTTTCAGCTCGGCCCGCTCCACGTGGTGGATGCCGTTGTACATGGCGCCGATGGGGCAGATCGGCTGGCAATTGTTGTTGCCGCAGCAAGTCGGACGGCCCTGCCATGGGCGCGTCGAGCGGCCTTGCGGGATCGGCACGGAGCGGTAGCCGTGCGGGTTGACCACTTCGGCGAAACGCTTGTCGCCATAGCCCCAGGGCACCATGTCCATCGGATACGGCGCGCTGCGCTCGCTCGGCGATTGCAGCGCCGGATCGTTGGAGCCGGCGACGCCCATTTCCTGCTCGGCGCGGCAATAGTACGGTTCCAGCTCGTCATAGGAAATGGCCCAATCGCGCCCTACCCCGTAATCGCTCTTCATGCGCATGTCGGATGGCAAGTGGCGCCAGCACGACGCGGCCCAGTGCCAGGTCGTGCCGCCCACCGTGCGCAGATAGCCTTGCTGGAAACTGCTGCCGTTGGGGCCGGATACTTCCACGTAGTTATTCTTCGGGAAATACAGGGGTGCGGGAGCGTTTTCCGCCTGCGGATACAGGCCCTGGAAGTCGGAACCGACGCGGTTTTCGAACGGCATGTTGCGCCAGTTTTCCACGGCTTGTCCCCGCTCGATGCGCAGGCCCGCTTCCAGCATGATCACGGAGTGACCCTGCGCGGCCAGTTGGTCGGCCATCATGGCGCCGACAACGCCGGTCCCGACGATGACGACATCGGCGACGACGTCGCCATTACTCTTGAATTGGGGTGATTTCATTTTGCTTGCTTGCCTTTAGTTTCAGGGGTGCCGGTGGTGGCCGGGGCCGGTACAGGTTTTGGCGCCACGGGCGCGGAGACGCGCACGGCCGGCGGCGCCTTCAACCACCACAAGGGGCCGTAATTGCAATACGTGGGCACGACCTGGCCATCGGCCACCGTGCGGTACATCAAGGCCTCGGCGTAGGCGACGACGATGGATTTCGTGCCCTGCGCCGCGTTGCCGGCGACAGTGCCCGTGTACCAGGCGGCGACGATGGCCAGCGCCAGCTCGCGCAAGCCGGCATCCGCGGCGGTGGCGGCCGCCAGCAAGGCCTTGGCTTCCTGGCCTGTGACAAGCAGCGCGCCCAGTTGCGGCAAGCGCTCGGCGAAGCCGGGCACGTTGCTGCGCATGGCTTGTTCCATGCGCGCCGCCGTCGCGGTGGACAGGTCGCGGTGGCCCGTGATGGTTTGCGACAAGGTATAGAACAGCATGGTGGCGGGCACCACGCCCGTCGCGGGAACGCTGGCCGGCGCCTGCATGGCGGCGGACAGGGGATTGCTCCAGAAACCGGCCTGCGCCAGCAAGGCGGCCAGGCCGATCAGGGCGTGGCGGCGGCTGATACGGGGAAGGGATGAAGCGGATGTTGCAGATGGTTCAGTGCCTGGATGGTTCATGAGACTCCCGCAAGACTTGTTGTTTTATTGACTTCGATGATTGCGCCACATTGCATTTGCGCATAGATGGAACCGGTTCCATATTATCCTACAGAAGTAAATAGTCTGCCAATGTAGTACTACTACTGAGGCACTGGCTGGTGCAATGCCTGCAGGGATGCAGGCGTTTCGCGCAGGCAAAACGCCAGTCCCGGCTGGCAGCCCAGGCGGTAATGGAAGTCGAGCACGCTGCCACCAGGCAGACTTGGCTTGCCCGGCAAGGGCAGTGGAAGGTTCAGGCTACACTCATGGTCGCCCAGAACGATGTCGCCATGCACGCGGATGCGCGTCAGCAAGCGCGGCGCCTGTTCCAGCACGTCGGGCAGGCGGATGCTGGCGGCCGGCAAGCTGTCGCCCGACTCACCCTGCCAGGTGCGCAAGGCGTCCGCATCGAGCGCAAACACGCGGCCCCAGTCGGTGCACGGTTCGCCCGGCGCGCGCCGGTCCAGGCCCAGGTGCACCGTGACGGCCGCCGGCAACAGCGCCGCCGCAGGCGCTTGCGCGTGCAGATTGCGCAGGATGGCTACCTGCGGCTCCTTGCCCAACGCCGTATTCATGGTTTCGCTGACGATCACATCCGGTGTGGCGCCGGCAGGCATTTGATAGGCGGCCGCGTCGGCGCAAAGGTACTCGGCGACGTGGCCGTCCAGGCCCAGGCTTGCAATCAGCTCGCGCGCATACGCCAGCGTCTCCGCGTGCACGTCGAGGATGGCAAACTGCACCTGCTTCGCATCGAGCAAGGCCATCACCGGCAAGGCCAGCAGGGCGAACGGGCCGCAACCCGCATACAGCACGCGCACGGGCCGCCCGCCGCTCACGTCCAGGCGCTCGCGCACGGCCAGCGCCAGGCCCTGGATGAAGGCGGCGCTGCGGTACGGCTCGCGCGCGCACAGTCCCGCCTGCACGGGCGAGATGGCCCAGCCGCTGGGAAGAAAACTCTCGCCATCGCGCAAGCCGTCCTGCCGGTCCATGGACAGGCGCGAATGGCGCTCGACGAGCTGGCGCAATTGCACCGTTTCGCCGACCAGGCTGGCCAGGGAACGCCGCGAATCGCACAGCGCGGCCGCGATGGCGGCCAGTTCCGCTCGCGCCGAAGTCACGCGCGGCTCCACGGAAAATGCGGGATAAAGACAGAATGCATGGCGGCTTCCTTGAAATGATTGCAAGTACGCGGAAAAATTGGCAGCATAGCAAATAAATACACGCCTGCGCATTTGCCACAACCTGCCGGAGCACCGATGCACAACTTGCCGCTTTCCGCCCCCTACCAGTTGCGCGTCCAGCGCGACGACGACGATGGCTTTGCCGCCGCGCTGTACAGCTCCACGCGCGACGACTTGCGCCAGATGCCGGCCGAGCCCGCCGTCATCGAACAGCTGATCTCCATGCAGCGCCGCATGCAAAGCCACGGCTACCGACAGGCGTATCCGCACGCCGTGTACCTGGTGCTGCAGCACGGCACTATCCCCATCGGCCGCCTGGTTCTGGAGCGCCAGGATCAGGTGCTGCACCTGGTCGACATCGCCATCCTGCCCGCCGCGCAAGGCCAGGGCGCCGGCAGCGCCGTGCTGCGCGGCCTGCAGGCGCAAGCCAGTGCGGAGCAATTACACCTCCACCTAGCCGTCAACAAAAGCAACACCGCCGCGCGCGCGCTGTACCAGCGGCTGGGCTTTCGCCTGCGCGGGGAAAACGACGTCCAGGAGCAACTGGAATGGAGCGCACCCTAGTGCCGGCGCAAAATACCCCCAGCACCTGGCTGCAACTGCCGCTGCGCTTCGACGTGGCGGGCATGCAAGGCGACAGCGACCAGTTCTCCACCAGCGAGTGGATCAGCCATTTCAACACGGGCGCCTATGAAAACGGCTGGAGCTGCGTGCCGCTGCGCTCGCCCGGCGGAGCAGCCGGCGACATCATGCCCGTCGATGGCGCCGCCTACGCCGCCACGCCGCAGCTGGCGCGCTGTCCCGGCCTGCGCGAAGTGCTCGCCAGCTTCGCCTGCGATATCCGCGCCGCGCGCCTGATGGCCCTGGCGCCGGGCGCCGTCATCCGCGCGCACCGCGACGCCGGCACGTCGCTGGCAGATGGCTTGATCCGCATCCACATCCCCATCCACACTTCGCCACAGGTGCTGTTTACCATCGATGGCGAGAGCGTGCACTTTACGGCCGGCCACGCCTGGTACATGGACGCCAGCTGCCTGCACGCGGTGCACAACCAGGGCACGGCGCCGCGCATCCACCTCGTGCTCGACTGCGTCACCAATGCCTGGATCGAAGCGCTGTTCGCCTCGGCCGGCTTCGTGCCGAAAGCGGCCCCAAAATATGGCGATCCCTGCATCAATGATGGCAATGTGCGGGCCGTCATCGCCCAGCTGCGACTGTCGCCCTCGCCTGCCAGCCTGGCCTTGGCGAGCCAACTGTCTGCCTTGGCAGACGGGGCCGCCCCGTGAGCGCCGCTCCGGGCCTTGCCCAGCAAGAACGTCTGCTGGCCAGGGGCGAGACGGTGACGTGGCACGAGGGCATGGATCTGCGCGGCTGGTATCCGCTGTACGTGGAGCGCGGCGAAACATTGGCGGACGCCACCATGTGCTGGCGCCACCTGGGAAAAACACCTTTCAACGACGCCTTTTTTGTCAACACCCTGGCGCGCCAGCCGCACGAGGAGCGCCGCGTCTGCCGCACGCCGCTGGCGGCGCTGGCCATGGTGGCCACGCTGGGCGATGGCCTGGCGCCCGACGCCTTCATCTTCCACGTCTCGCGCTGCGGCTCAACCCTGCTGAGCCAGTTGCTGGCATCCCTGCCGCAATGCATCGTCATGTCCGAGCCGCCCGTGATCGATTCGCTGCTGCGGCTGCATCACGATGGCATGGCGGGCAGCGACAGCATCGCCCTGCTGCGCCAGGCCATCCTGGCCCTGGGCCGGCGCCGCTCGGGCGACGAGACGCATTTCCTCATCAAGTTCGACTGCTGGCACATCCACAACCTGGACTTGCTGCGGCAAGCGTTTCCCGGCACGCCCTGCCTGTTCGTCTACCGCGAACCGCTGGCCGTGCTGGCCTCGCACCAGCGCCAGCGCGGACCGCAAATGGTGCCCGGCATGCTGCATCCGGCACAGCTGCCGCTGCCCGCGCACCTGCTGGAACCCGGCGAACTCGATGGCTATACGGGCCTCGTGCTGGCCAGCCTGTTCGACGCCGCCCTGCCCCATGCGGCCGCTGGCCAGCTGCAGTTAATTCACTACAAGCAATTGCCCGACATCCTCTTCAGCGATGTATTGGCCCGCTTCGGCATCACCGCCACGCCGGCACAGCTGCAAGCGATGCGCGCGCGCGGCGGCGTGCATGCGAAGTACGGCACCGCTTACCACGGCGATCCGCCATTGGCCGCGGCAAGCGGCCTGGCCGCCATCGCCGCGCAAGTGCAACCGAGTTATCTGGCGCTGGAAACATTGCGCACAGGGTAATAGTCACAGCGCAGCGGCATTGTCCTCGCGCCACTTGCGCACCATCTCGTTGCTGATTTCGCGTTCATAGCAAATGGGGGCGTAACCGCCCTTGCGGCTCCATGCGCTGCGCGCCCCACAGGCGCTGCCATTTTTGGCCGCATTGTAGGGACAGGGGCAACGGCCCGGATAGGCGGCAATCGACTCGGCGATGATCTGCTGTTTGACCTTCGCTTCGGCTGGCGCCTGGCGTCCCTGGCCGCCGGCAAGGGGCGCATAGGCTGTGCCGGCGGCCAGCATCAGCACTAGGGCGCAGAGATTCTTCATAGGAAAGGTTGTTTTCATCCACAGGCAGTAAACAGACTCTGCAAGTATGGCAGATGCTTTTCGGCAAATCTGCGTGAAATGTCACGCACGCCATGGCAGCAACGCAAAAAGCCCAACCATGAAGGCTGGGCTTTTCGATACTGCTGATGTTCTGGCTCCCCGACCTGGACTCGAACCAGGGACCTGCGGATTAACAGTCCGTCGCTCTACCAACTGAGCTATCAGGGAAAAGAGGCCGCATTCTATAGGGCAAATTTTCAGTTGTCCAGATTTACGCCAAAAAAATTATGCGCGACGCCGCTCAGCCCGGACTTTCCCTGGGCTGATAGTCAAATACCAGCACCCGCCCCAGCCATGGCTTGAGCAGATCGACAAAGTCCAGGTGGGCCGGATGGGCCAGGTACACGTCGCGCGCGCTGGCGCCATCGAAGGTCAAGGTAAAGCAATCGGTAAAGCCGTCATCGAGGCCTTCCGGGCTGACGTTCGGCCCCCATTCGAATTGCAGCACGCCGGGAATGCGGTGTTTAAGCTGGGAAAACTCATGGACCAGCTCAGCATGCTTGGCCGGTGTGATGTCCTCGAGAAAATCACACAGGACGATATGGCGTAGGGGAATAGAACAGGTCATGGTGGCAGCTCTCCTATGGGGTTGCACTCAGGATAGCGCAAAACGAAAAAGCACACAGGCAGCGGCCCGCCATGCCGCACATATTTTCTATATGCAACATATTATTCGGATAATATCCTCCATGGACACCCCCTACCCGCAGGCAACCATCCATATCAGACCATGACAAAGCTACTGGTAGTGCTATTCATCACCTTGATGCCATTTTCCGCATGCAAAGCGCAAGCGCTTGCCATCGACACGCTGCTGACACCGGACATCGGCGGCATCAAGCAATTTGTGGAAATAAAAACAGATGACTCAAAAAAACCAGTTCTGCTCTTCTTATCGGGCGGGCCGGGAAGTTCGATGATGAAGAATGCGGATGCCTTTACCACCATCCTGAAAAACAGATTTACGCTGGTCCAATGGGATCAGCGCGATGCGGGAAAAACCCTGAAACTCAATCCGTCGCCTAGCCAGCCTTCCGTCGCGCAGATGGAACAGGACACCTACCAGGTCATCACGTTTCTGCAAAAAGAGCTCAAGCAGGAAAAAATATACTTGCTGGGCAGCTCCTGGGGCAATGTGCTCGGCTTTCATATCGTCAAACAGCATCCGGAACTGCTGCATGCGTATTTCGCCGTCAATCCCGTCATCAGCCAGCTGGCCAGCGAAAAGGAATTGCTGAAGACCTTGAAAGTGCATTTCAAGGACAATGCCGTCGCCAGCCAGGAACTGGGAAGCGTCACTTTCCCGTTTACCAGTGACGAAAGCATGTTTTATCTAAGGAAATGGCTTTTTTACAAGGATGGCAAGGAATTTGCGACGAGCGAGGGCTTCAAGACGGGTTTTCTTCAATGGTCGAAAACCTGGTCGCCAGTCTGGAACGAAGTCATGAACATTGATCTGCCCAAGACCTTGCAAAGCGTTGACTGCCCCGTGTATTTCTTCGTCGGCAAGAACGACATCCAGACCTCCACCCGCATCACGCAAGACTATTTTGAGCAGCTGCAGGCGCCCAGGAAAGGGTTGTTTGTATTTGAACAGTCGGGACATCAGATACACCAGGATGAACCGGTGAAATTTCAAGAAGCCATCATCAAGACATTGGATGCGACTACAAAATCCTGATGCAAGGTCCAGTAACCTGGCCTAGACACCGGCAATGCTCGCGGCGGCTTTCCGGATCAGCGACGCCACCGAATGGGCTTGCGAAATGTAAATGGCATGGCTGCCGGCCACTTCGACCACCTTCGAGACCGTGCATTCAGCCATCTCACGCTGCATCTCCGGTGCAATCATCTTGCCCCCCGGTTGCGACCAGGTATCAGCTTGGCTTGTGCCTCCAAGCCGGCGTGGCGACCACGCCGGTCAAGGCGGCCACTCGCCAGGACACTTGCGATGCCGCCATGGAGTCGGCCTTGCCCCTGGGCACATCCGCGGCGAAGGCGGCCGCAAACTTTTCTGATCGAGCAACAGAAAGCCATCGTGCGGCGGCAAGATTGGCGGCACCGGCACAGCAGGCGGGGCATTCTTCAGCAAGGAATCGACTGCCTCGCCGTGATTCGGCACCAAGGCCGCAAGGTAAACCAATGCCTTGACCTTGGAATCGCTCCCCGCTTGAGTGACCACGACGCCGCCATACGAATGACCGATCAAAACCACGGGGTCCGGTGACGCGGCCATAACCCGCTGAGTCGTGACCACGTAGTCCTCCAGCGATAGCGTTGTATTTTGCACAATATCAACGTGGCAGCGTTCCTCACACAATGCCCGGTAGACACCCTCACAGCCAGATCCATCGACAAAACCGCCGTGCACGAGCACGATCGTTGCCCTCCCAACACTTCTAGCCTCATCCATGTCAGCCTCCCCATACAGTTGCAGTGCAGACGATGACCAACCTGCCGGCGCCTGAATTTCTCAAGATTAGCTCCGGAGGCCTGACGATCTGTGCGCTGAATCAAAAGTCGGCGACCTGGGCGCGCCACGCGCCAACAAACAGGGGCCGGAAATGCTAAAAGCCCAACCAATGAAGGCTGGGCTTTTTAGCGACTACGTGTTCTGGTCCCACGTTTACAATAAAATCCAATAACTTAAAATTGAATTATTCTGTAATTTTTCAATATAGGTTACAGTCATGCCAACTATATCACCGCAACCGTTTTGAGAAGCTCATCCGCCTCATTCTTTACCGATTCTTCTTTTTCGAGATATGAAATACTAAACGCCTTAACTCTTGGAACAGCATTCTTCCTGAGCCACGCAGCCTTCTCGAAACCATCCTTTTGTTTTCGCTTTATTTTCTGTCCAGAACCTAAACTTAAAGAAAATAGATTTATGAACTGCCTTGGTCCGACACCAACAAATGGCTGAAACAAAACTTTATTATCTTTTTGATCTTCAGGACTCCTTATAGCATCCGGATGCATCTCATAGGCTTTGCTCTTAGGATAGGGCTCAATAAAAACTACATCGCGAATTCCACTGGCTATGATGTGCTTCGCACAATTATGACAAGGAAATGTTGTACAGAATATTACTGCCCCGTCGCAGCCAATACCGCGGCGAGCACATCCTAGAATTGCATCCATTTCAGCATGCACAACGCGACCATATTCACTTATATCCATTAGGCCGGAAGATTCGATATTTCGTTCAAGATGAGCAAGGGCCGCTCCCCTTAGGCCCTTCTTCAAAGAATTAATAATCGTTTGTTTCTCTTTCGCATTGCGATCTATTCCATTCATATAATCCCGGCCATTTGAAACATCGCCGATTACATTCGTCTTTTCATCAAATGTCGGCCAATAGGTTCCTCCCTCCGGGCTTGGACACTCATTTGCGCCGGTAGAAACAATATCTTTATTCCGAGTGATAACGGCCCCAACTTGCCTTGACATATCGGCACTTTTCATTCCTGCAGCATGTGCCATAAACATTGCATACTCGTGAAAAGTTGGTGTTCTAAACGGATCTCCAAAAATTATATCGAAGAAACGTTCTAAAGAGTTCCACACCTTATGCTCATCCCCGTTCTCAGTGAAGAAAAAGTCTGCCAAATGAAAGGCTGCGCTGGTGCTTTGCCCGTAGTCAATATTGTCTTCACCCCTATCCCGCTTTATTAGATCGTCTCGTTTTTCTCTTTCATGAACAGAACATTGCTTTTCAAGATAGAGTTGTCTCGACTTAGCTGACGAATGCGCGGCAAATAAATAAAAACCTACCCCATATATATTTCGAAGCTCCTCAACCTCCTCCGGGCGTTTGATCGAATCAATTATGTAAATAACTCTTCTATCGGCCTGTCCATCTCTCTTTTCGGCAATCTTTGCGGCCGCAAGCTTTGCCAATAATGAGCTATCCTTACTGCGTCCGCGGAGTTCATTTCCTGCATTCATTAGATCAATTACTCTTTTGTAATTATCACCACAATGATCCGGGACTGTTACATGCTCGTTTATTAACGAACTCATTGAGACAACTTCTGTTCGGTAGCTATAATGTTTTGCCAGATTTTCTATCGTTTTGGCAATCATGGGGCGATTGCAACCAATAGGGCCGATGAGACCAATGACAATTTCGGATGGTTCGGAGGTGTTTTGGCGAAAATTCATGGTCACATTATCCAGACGCTTAAGTAACACAGGGCAACAAATTCATTTAACAAGAACCTTGCCTAAGAGTAACGCAACAATACCATAAGTTGCGCACAAGTCACACCGATGCTGATTTTCTAGCAGAATTAACCCTATCCGTTTGATCCTACTTTCATTGCCTAGCAAACGCTACCACGCGGTCGCATGACTCTGTACAACCCAACTCTTTCAGGTTCTCATGGCCCCACTTCAAAATGCGTCGCTATTTACGTGGCTTAGGTCGCCTAACAAAACCTCTGAATATATCGCCAGCAGATGAGTATGCAGGCAAGCGAGAGGAATGCTTGGTGGATATCGGCTCGGCGCTCGTAGCGGATACGCAACCGGCGGAAACGGTGGAGCCAACCGAGTGTACGTTCGACCACCCAGTGCCATTTACCCAGGCGTTCGCGCGACTCGATGCCATGGCGGGCTATGCGTGGAGCGATGCCACGGCTGCGCAACCAGGCCCGATGGGCACGCGAAGCATATGCCATGTCGGCGTGCAGTTTGGCCGGACGTTTGCGTGGCCGGCCCGCCAGCCCGGATACGGATGGGACAGTTTCGAGCAGCGGGATCAGCATCCGGGAATCATGTACCTGAGCCCCCGATATGCTCGCCACCAGAGGCAGTCCGCGTTGGTCGACGAGCAGATGGTGCTTGCATCCGAGCTTGCCGCGGTCGGTGGGATTGGGGCCGGTATGCTGTCCGCCGAGGGGGGGGGGGGGGGGGGATGGCACGCTGGCCGAGTCGACACTGGCGCGTTCCCATTGAATCTGATCGTATTCCCGCAAGTGGTGCAGCATGGCTTCGTGGATGCGTTGCCACAGACCAGCCTGTTGCCATGCATGCAGGCGCCGCCAGCAACTCATGCCGCTGCCACAGTCCAATTCACGAGGAAGATATTCCCAGGGCAAGCCTGTCTTGAGGACGAACAGGATACCGGTCAAGGCGGCGCGGTCGTCAATGCGAGGGCGTCCTCCCTTTGGGGAAGGCTGATGTACTGGCAGTAAAGGCTGGATCAGCGCCCACAGGTCATCAGGAAGAAGTGCTTTGGCCATGTGATCGGCTCCCAAAAACGATGTCAGGTGAGTTTGACCAGCTTCGGGGCCGTTTGTTTCTATGGGTGAGGTTTTGTTAGGCGCTCTTAGCCTTCTCAGCCTTGTCAATCGGATAGCTGTAACAAGTATTTTTCCAAGCCGCTGACCAATCCCGCCCCGCACAAGAGGATCCAGTGATTTCCGATCACAGATAGCGCAGGACAGTATTGCGTGAGATATCCAGTCGTCTAGCAATTTCTTGTATTAATATCTGATCACGAAGGTGCCCGCGTCGAATGATGTCGGGCGGTCTCACCGTGACCTACTATGCGTAAATAAACGGACCCTGAAATGCAAAAAGCCCAACCGGTAAAGGCTGGGCTTTCTGCTACTGCGTGTTCTGGCTCCCCGACCTGGACTCGAACCAGGGACCTGCGGATTAACAGTCCGTCGCTCTACCAACTGAGCTATCAGGGAAAAGAGGCCGTATTATATAGGCCAAACTTGGCGCTGTCCAGATTTCCATAGGGAAAATCTTACCCTGCCCCAAACTACGCGCCGGCGCCGCAAAAACAAAAAAGGCCACGTTTTTCAACGTGGCCTTCCGAATTCTGGCTCCCCGACCTGGACTCGAACCAGGGACCTGCGGATTAACAGTCCGTCGCTCTACCAACTGAGCTATCAGGGAAAAGAGGCAATATTATATGTCGCTTGTTCCATATTTGCAAGACTGATACTGCATCTTCACAAACACGGCCATCGCCGACTTTCTACCGCCATCAGCGCCGCACTTGCATGCAGCGCCGAAGAAGCAAGATATTAAAGTACTTTGGCGATCGCGTCAATGACGATGTCGATATTGCGCGAATTCAACGCTGCCACGCAGATACGACCCGTGTCCACGGCGTAGATCGACTGCTCGCGCAAGGACGCCACCTGCTCCTTGGTGAGACCCGAGTACGAGAACATGCCGATTTGCTGGCGCACGAATTCGAAATCGTGGGCTGGCGCCTTGGCTTTCAGTTTTTCCACGAAGGCATTGCGCATTTCGCGGATGCGCACGCGCATGCCCGCCAGTTCCTCTTCCCACAGCTGGCGCAGTTCCGGCGTGGCCAGGACGGTGGCGACCACCTTGCCGCCGTGTACTGGCGGGTTCGAGTAGTTGGTGCGCACGACACGTTTCAGCTGCGACAGCAAACGGGCCGCTTCGTCAGCGTCGGCAGCGACAACGCTCAGGGCGCCCACGCGCTCGCCGTACAGCGAGAACGATTTCGAGAACGAGTTCGATACCAGCAGCGGGCCGCCCGCGTCGGCGAAGCGGCGCACCACGGCGCCGTCTTCGGCGATGCCGTTGGCGAAGCCTTGATACGCCATGTCCAGGAACGGCACCAGGCCGCGCGAAGTCACGACGCTGATGATCTGATCCCATTGGGCCACGCTCAGGTCGGCGCCGGTCGGGTTGTGGCAGCAGGCGTGCAGCACGACGATGGAACCGGCTGGCATGGCGTTCAGGCTGGCCAGCATGCCGTCGAAGTTCACGCCATGGGTGGCGGCATCGTAGTAGGCGTAGTTATTCACGACAAAACCGGCGTTTTCAAACAGCGCGCGGTGGTTTTCCCAGCTCGGGTCGCTGATGTAGACCTGGGCACCCGGCGCGAAGCGCTGCAGGAAGTCGGCACCGATCTTCAGTGCGCCCGTGCCGCCGATGGCTTGCACGGTCACGGCGCGGCGCTCTTGAATTACGGCGCTGTCGGCGCCAAATACGAGTTCTTGCACAGCCTTGTCGTAGGCGGCGAGGCCTTCGATCGGCAGGTAGGTGCGTGGCGCCGCCTGTTCGATCAGGATGGCTTCCGCCTTGCGTACGCAAGCTAACAGAGGCACCTTGCCGTTGTCGTCATAATAGACGCCAACGCCCAGATTGATTTTGGCGGGATTCTGGTCCGCGTTAAATGCTTCGGTGATGCCCAGGATCGGGTCGCGTGGGGCCATCTCGATGGCGCTAAACAGACTGGCAGAAACAGTTGGGTTCGTCATGATAAGATTGGATTCGATTGGAAGCAGGTTCACAGCGGAGTTGTAGACAGCGCCCCAAAATACAACGCCAGGGCCGCCAGCAGAGCACTATTCTAACAAAGGTCTGATTCACATGCCCGAATTATCTACCGCCAGCGAGGCGGAAAGCGCAATTATCTCTTTCCCGGACTCCCCCTTCAAGCTGCACCAGCCCTTCCCTCCGGCCGGCGATCAGCCCACGGCAATCGACCAGTTATCAGAGGGGATCGCCGACGGACTGGCCTTCCAGACCCTGCTGGGCGTGACCGGTTCCGGCAAGACCTACACCATGGCCAACGTCATCGCGCGCATGGGCCGGCCCGCCATCGTCTTCGCGCCGAACAAGACCCTGGCGGCGCAGCTGTACAGCGAGTTCCGCGACTTTTTCCCGCAGAACGCCGTCGAATACTTCGTCAGCTACTACGATTACTACCAGCCCGAAGCCTACGTGCCGCAGCGCGACCTGTTCATCGAAAAGGACTCATCGATCAACGAGCATATCGAGCAAATGCGCCTGTCATGCACCAAGTCGCTGATGGAACGGCGCGACGTCATCATCGTCGCCACCGTCTCGGCCATCTACGGTATCGGTAACCCGAACGAATACCACCAGATGATCCTGACGTTGCGCGTCAAAGACAGGGTCGCCCAGCGCGACGTCATCGCGCGCCTGATCCAGATGCAGTACACGCGCAACGAAGTCGATTTCGGCCGCGGCACCTTCCGCGTGCGCGGCGATACCATCGACATCTTCCCCGCCGAGCATGCGGAACTGGCCGTGCGCCTGGAAATGTTCGACGACGAGATCGAATCGATCCAGCTGTTCGACCCGCTGACGGGCAGAGTGCGCCAGAAAATCCCCCGCTTCACCGTGTATCCGGGCTCGCATTACGTGACGCCCCGCTCCACCGTGCTGCGCGCCGTGGAAACCATCAAGGACGAGCTGCGCGAACGCCTCGAATTCTTCCGCAAGGAGAATAAGCTGATCGAGGAGCAGCGGCTGGAACAGCGCACGCGCTTCGACCTGGAAATGATGGCGGAAATCGGTTTTACGAAGGGCATCGAGAACTACTCGCGCCATTTGAGCGGCGCGCTGCCGGGCGAACCGCCGCCGACCCTGGTCGATTATTTACCGCCCGACGCCTTGATGTTCCTCGACGAATCGCACGTGCTGACGGGCCAGCTGAGCGCCATGTACAACGGCGACCGCTCGCGCAAGACGAATCTGGTCGACTATGGTTTCCGCCTGCCGTCGGCACTCGACAACCGGCCCTTGAAATTCGAGGAATTCGAGCAGAAGATGCGCCAGACCGTGTTCGTCTCGGCCACGCCGGCCGAATACGAAAAGACGCATTCGGACCAGGTGGTCGAGCAGGTCGTGCGCCCCACCGGCCTGGTCGACCCGCAGATCATCGTGCGCCCCGCCAGCAGCCAGGTGGATGACCTGATGTCGGAAATCGTCGAGCGCATCAAGAAGGACGAGCGCGTGCTGGTGACCACGCTCACCAAGCGCATGTCGGAGCAATTGACGGAATACCTGGGCGACCATGGCATCAAGGTGCGCTATCTGCACAGCGATATCGAGACGGTGGAGCGCGTGGAAATCCTGCGCGATCTGCGCCTGGGCACCTTCGACGTGCTGGTGGGGATCAACCTGCTGCGCGAGGGCCTGGACTTGCCGGAAGTCTCCTTAGTCGCCATCCTCGACGCGGACAAGGAAGGCTTTTTGCGTTCCGAACGCAGCCTGATCCAGACCATCGGCCGCGCCGCGCGTAACCTGAACGGCACGGCGATCCTGTACGGCGACCGCATCACGGACTCCATGCGCCGCGCCATCGACGAGACGGAACGCCGCCGCAACAAGCAGATCGCCTTCAACACAGCCAACAACATCGTGCCGATCGGCGTGAAAAAATCGATCCGCGAAATGATCGACGGCGTCTACAGTCCGCAGGAAGCGCGCGAAACCCTGCAAGTGGCGCAGGAAGCGGCGAAGTTCGAAGCCATGAGCGAGAAGCAGGTCAGCAAGGAAATCAAGCGCCTGGAAAAACTGATGGTCGACCACGCCAAGAACCTCGAGTTCGAAAAAGCGGCGCAGGTGCGCGACCAGCTGCACGTCCTCAAGCAGCAGCTGTTCGGCGCGCCCGGTACCGACAATGTGGCGTCGATACTGGGCAAATAGACGGCTATCCGTGCCTTGACCCGCCTACGGCTCCGGCAGCGAATAGTCGATGTCGTAGAAATGCTGTCCATCGACGATGCGGATGGCCAGCGTCCCGCTGATGCCTTTCAGCTGCCCCGTGCCGGAATGCGGCACGATCACGATGGACAGCGTCTGCTGGCCGTCGGCCATGGTGCCCGCATGCTGCGCCACGAAGGTGCCTTGCCGGCCCTGCAGCACGCCCGTGATGGCTTCCATGGCGACATAGCCTGCCGCGCCCCTGGTGTCGGTGACGGCGTTGAGCATCTCGCCCTTTGCCGTGGCGACCAGGTCGCCGGCATAGACTTTGTCGAGCAGCACCCTGCCCAAGGTCGTGCGCCCCGCGCGCTGCGGCGCCGCGGACGGCGTCATGGTGATACTGAAACTTCCCGTGGCGCGTACATGCATGCGATGATCCCCCTCTGCAGACGAGGCGGCGCCGGCTGGCGCCACCGATAGACAACATGCGGCCAGCACCAGGCCAGACAAGCTGTGTGATTTCATGACTCCCTTTCAATCGATGCGAGAGAGCCATCCTAGTGGCGCGCAGGAGACAAATATTGGATAAACCCGACAACCCGCGCAATGTGCTCGCCACACGCGGCCAGGCGCCGAAAGGCATCGTCGACCCGCAGGCAGCGGCGCGCCGCATACGGCTGGCGACCTATCCGCCGGCTGGCGCGCTGGCGCCGTTCGTCGACTACTTCTGGGTGGTCGAATGGGACAGGCGGGACTGCGCGCCGGAGACGCAGCGCGTGCTGCCCTACCCGAACGCCCACCTGGTGTTCGACCTTGGGCGCACGGCCATCCATGGCGTGGTGCGCGGCGCCTTCAACCGGCCATTGAGCGGAGCGGGCAAGGTGCTGGGCGTGCGTTTTTCGCCGGGCGGCCTGCGCCCGTTCATCAGCCAGCCCTTGTCGTCATTCACCGACGCGACCATCGCCGCCGATGCCCTGCTGCGCATGCCGGCAAGGGATGCCGAGGCGCTGGTTCTGCAACAAGCCGACGATACGGCCATGGTGGCGCAGGCACAGGCACTGCTGCTGGCAAGGCTGCCGCAGGTCGATGATGGTGCCCTGCTGGCAGCCAGGCTGACTGCCGCGGCGGCGGCCCACAACGGCCCGGCAAGCGTGGCGCAACTGTGCGAAAAAATGGCCATCGGCGAACGACGGCTGCAGCGCCTGTTCGCCAACTACGTGGGCGTGCCGCCGAAGTGGGTGATCCAACGCTACCGTCTGCAGGAAGCGATCTGGCGCCTGGCGCAGCCCGATGCGCCCGACCTGGCCAGCCTGGCGCAGGAACTGGGCTTTTTTGACCAGGCCCATTTCAGCCGCAGTTTTGCGGACCTGGTGGGCAGCACGCCGCTCGACTATCGCCGCTCGCAGCTGGCGACAGTGACCTAGCCGGCCGCTTTCATGTCGTCGACATACGCACGGATGATGGCGGCGAAATCTGCATCGGCCGTCAAACCCAGCGCTTCGGCCCGTGCCGTATCCCAGGCGCCGGGCCAGCTCCTGACGATGCGCTCGACGGCGGGATCGGGTGCATAGCTGATGCGGGCCGCCACTTCGCCGCCGGCCACGGCTTCGAGTGCGGCGAGCATTTCGCCCACGCTCACGCTCAAGCCCGGCAAGTTCACTGTGCGGCTGGCGCCAAACGCCTCGCCCGCCAATTCATGGCCGGCGATCAGCGAGGCGATGGCGCCGCGCGGCGACAGCAGCCACAGACGCAGGTCGGTGGACACGGGGCAGACGGCCGCCTCGCCATTCAAGGGTTCGCGGATGATGCCGCTGGCGAACGATGACGCCGCCTTGTTCGGTTTGCCGGGACGCACGCTGATGGTGGGCAAGCGCAGCACGCGGCCATCGACAAAGCCGCGGCGGCTGTAATCGTTGAGCAACAGTTCGCCGATGGCCTTTTGCGCGCCGTATGACGACTGCGGGTTCAACGCCGTCGTATCCTGCACCACGTCCGGCAGCTTGCCGCCATACACGGCCACGGAACTGGTAAACACCACTTTCGGCTTGTGTCCCAGTTCGCGGCAGATATCGAGCAGCAGCCGCGACGCGTCCAGGTTGATGCGCATGCCCAGCTCGAAATCGGTCTCGGCCTGGCCGCTGACGATGGCGGCCAGGTGGAAGATCGAGCTTGTGCGCGCATCGATGGTGGCGCGCATCAGGGCACCGTCGGCGATGTCGCCCGTGACCACTTTTACGCGCGCATCGTTGAAGTCATGCGCAGCCACCACGTCGACCAATACCAGCTCGCTGATCGTTTGCAACTGGCCCTGGCTGTCCGTCAGCTGGCCTTGCGCCAGCAACTGGCGCGCCAGGCGCTGCCCGAGGAAACCGGCGCCGCCGGTAATGAGTACTTTCATGTTCATGCTCCTTGTTTGTTGTTGTATGCGGCGAGCCAGCCCAGGCCATCTTCTGTGCGCCCGCGCGGACGGTATTCGCAGCCGATCCAGCCGTCGTAACCCAGTTCATCGAGCAGGCTGAATAAATACGGGTAATTGACTTCGCCATCGTCCGGCTCATTGCGCGCCGGGACGCTGGCGATCTGCACGTGGCCGATGCCGTCGAAGTTGTTCCTGAACGTCATGGCGATATCGCCCTCGACGATCTGCGTGTGATAAAAATCCATCTGCACCTTGACGTTGGGCTGGCCCGATTCCAGGCGTAGCGCATGGCCCTGCGCCTGCGTGACGAGGAAGTAGCCAGGCATGTCGCGCCCGTTGATCGGTTCGATCAAGAGTTCGATGCCATGCTGGCCCACGGCCTGGGCCGCGTACCTCAGGTTCGTCAGGTACGTGGCACGGTGCAGCGCCAGGTCGGCGCCCTCCGGCACCAGCCCCGCCATCATGTGCACGCGCGGGGTGCCCAGCGCCAGCGCATACTCGATGGCGCGCGCCACGCCAGCGCGGAATTCTTCCTCGCGGCCCGGCAGCGAAGCGATGCCCCGCTCGCCCGCCACCCAGTCGCCCGGCGGCAGGTTGAACAGCACATTTATCAAACCATGCTCGCGTAGCCAGCCGGCCACTTCCTGCGGCGCGTGGTCATACGGGAAAAGGAATTCGACGCCTTTAAAACCCGCTTGCGCGGCGGCGGCAAAGCGCTGCGGGAACGGCACTTCGTTGAACATCATGGTCAGATTGGCGGCAAAGCGGGGCATGCGTATCTCCTGGATTTTTTATATGTCGAGTTTGAATGTGTGTTTCAGGTCGGCGATCTGCGCCGCGTCGAGCGGGCGCGTGGGCACGTCGCGCAGCAGCAGAAACAGCTTGGCCGTCTCTTCCAGTTCCTCGGCCGCATACACGGCCGCTTCCAGATTCGAGCCCGAGACGACGGGGCCGTGATTGGCCAGCAGCACGGCCGAATGCTTGCGTGCCATGGCACCGATGGCGCCAGCCAGCGCCGGGTCGCCCGGACGGTGATACGGCACCAGCGGCAGGCGCCCCACCTTCATCACAAAGTAGGGCGTGAGCGGCGGGATGCAGTCGTCATGGTTCAAGCCGCACATGCACGACACGGCCGCCGAGTGCGTCGAGTGCAGATGCACGATGGCGCCGGCGCCGCCCCGCTCCGCGTACATGGCGCGGTGCAGGAACGCCTCTTTCGACGGCGGTGCGCCGCTGATCAAGTTGCCGTCCCAATCGAGCTTGGACAATTGCGCGGGATCGAGCCGTCCCAGGCTGGCGTTCGTCGGCGTCAGCAGCCAGCCGTCATCCAGGCGCACGCTCAGGTTGCCGCTGCTGCCCGCCGTCAAGCCACGCTCGTATAGCGACTTGCCGAAGTCGACGATCTGCTCGCGCTGGCGCGATTCGCTGCTGCTCATGCCAGCACCTGCCACGCTTTGCTGAAGAAATCGACCGTGCCGAAATTGCCGGACTTGAGCGCCAGCGCCAGCGGCGCCGCGCCATCGTCACCCAATGCAGGCAAGGCTTGCGTCCACGGCACGCCAGGGTCGATCTCGGGGCCGATGCGCAAGCCCGCCACGCCCAGCGCTTTCACCACCGCACCCGAGGTTTCGCCGCCGGCGACGATCAGCTGGCCCACGCCGAGGCGCACCAGGCCTTGCGCGATGGCGGCCAAGGTTTCCTCGACGAGCGCGCCGGCCCGCTCCACGCCCAGCTGCGCCTGCACGGCGCGCACGGCATCCGGCGTGGCCGTGGCATAGATCAGCACAGGGCCTTGCGCCAGATGCGCGCCGGCCCAGGCCAACGCCTGCTCGACCACGGCGTCGACCACCTCGCCGCCGGCCGCCAGCTGCAGGGGATCGACGTGGAACGAAGGGACCAGTTCACGCAGGTGTGCCACCTGCTGCTGCGTGGCCACCGAACAGCTGCCAGAAATCACGGCGCGCAAACCCGTCGGCGGCGGCAAACGCCCCGCCTGGCCCGCGGGCGATGGCGCCAGCTGCCCCCGCTGGCGGAAATTCTGTGGCAATCCCAGCGCGATGCCGGAGCCGCCCGTGATCAGCTTCAAGTCGGCGCAGGAGGCGCCGATGGCTTCCAGGTCGCGGTTCGAGACGGCATCGACGACGGCGAAATGGCAGCCCTGGCCGCGCAAGTCCGTGAAGCGCTGGGCGATGGCTGCGGCGCCCTTCTCCACCACGCCGTAGTCGGCCAGGCCCACCTTGCCTCGCACCTGCTGCTGCAGCACGCGCACCAGGTTCGAATCCGTCATCGGCGTCAAGGGATGCTCGCGCATGCCTGATTCGGCCAGTGGCACGTCGCCGACAAACAGGTTGCCCTTGTAGATGGTGCGGCCGTTGGCGGGGAACGCCGGGCAGGCAATCGTAAAATCCGTGTCAAGCGCCCGCATCAGCGCCTCGGCCACGGGACCGATATTGCCGCGCGGCGTGGAGTCGAAGGTGGAGCAGTACTTGAAGTAGAACTGTTTGCATCCGGCCTGCTGCAGCCAGCGCAAGGCCGCCAGCGACTCGGCCACCGCGTCTTGCGGCGCAGTCGTGCGCGACTTCAGCGCGATGACGACGGCGTCGACATCGGCTGGCGGCGGACCTTGCGGCACGCCGATCAGCTGCACCGTGCGCATGCCGGCCTTGACCAGCATGCCGGCCAGGTCGGTGCCACCCGTGAAATCGTCGGCGATACATCCCAGTAGTACGGTCATGATTGTTCCTTTTTATTCAGTTACGCTTTCGCCGGCAGATCGATCCCTGGGAAAGTCTTGATGACGGCCGAGTCGTCCTCGCCGCCAAAGCCTGCCGCCGACGCCTGCATGAACATCTGGTGCGCCGTGGCCGACAGGGGCAACGGGAACACGCTTTTTTTTGCGTAATCGAGCACGATGCCCAAATCCTTGACGAAGATATTCACGGCCGACAGCGGCGCGTAATCGCCTTTCAAAATATGCGGCACCCGGTTCTGGAACATCCAGGAACTACCAGCGCTGTTCGAGATCACTTCGTACAGCGCGTCCGGGTCGCAGCCAGCGCGCAGTCCCAAGGCCATCGCTTCGGCGGCGGCGGCGATGTGCACGCCGGCCAGCAGCTGGTTGATCATCTTGACTTTCGAGCCCTGCCCCGGCTGTTCGCCCAGGCGGTACAACTTTGCGCAGATGGCGTCAAAGATGCCGGCGCAGGCATCGAACGCCTCGGGTGCGCCGGCCGCCATGACGGACATTTCGCCGGCCGCCGCCTTGGCCGCGCCGCCAGAGATGGGCGCATCGATGAAGCGCAAGCCCATGGCCGCCAGGCGCGCGCCGAGGGCTTCGGCAAACTCCGGCGCCACGGTGGCGCAGGCGATCACCACGCTGCCCGCCGCCAGGCTGGCCGCCGCGCCGTGTTCGCCAAACAGCACGGACTCCGTCTGCTGCGCGTTGACAACGACGATCAGCACGGCCTGCACCTGCGCCGCCAGCGCGGCCGGCGACTGCGCCGCACGGGCGCCCTTGTCTGCCAGCGCTTGCACGGTTTCGGGCCGCACGTCGCAGGCATGCACCTCAAAACCGGCGCGCAGCAAGGATTGCGCGATGCCCATGCCCATGGCGCCCAGGCCGATCACACCTACTTTTTTGATTGCTACGTTCATCTGCTACTCCAGTTTTATTTGTTCACCAGCTTGGCCGGCACGCGCATGATGATGACCGCGCCGATCACGAGGATGGCCGCCAGCAGGTAGATGGCGATGTCGGTCGACTGTGTCAGGTCCTTGATCGAGCCGATCATGTATGGCGCCGCGAAACCGGCCAGGTTGCCCACCGAATTGATGGCGGCGATGCCGGCGGCGGCCGAGACGCCACCGAGGAAGGCCGTCGGCAGGCTCCAGAACATGGGCGAGGCGGCCAGGATGCCGCCGGCGGCGATCGTCAGGAAGAAGATGGCCCAGCCCGTGTTATGGGCGCCGGCCAGCGCGCTGCAAACGATGGCGGCCCCGCCGATCACCAGCGGAATGGCCATATGCCAGCGGCGTTCGCGGTATTTGTCCGAGCTGCGGCCCAGCAAAATCATCGTGGCCACGGCAAACGAATAGGGAATCGCGGTAAACAAACCGATATTGAGCACGCCCGTCACGCCAGCCGCCTTGATCAGGCTGGGCAGCCAGAACGTCAGCGAATACTGGCCCATCACGCAGCAGAAATAAATCAGGGCCATGACCCAGATGCGCGGATCGGCGAACATGGCGCGGATCGACGGGTGCGACACCTTGCCCTTCGCTTCCGTGGCGATGCGCTGCTCGAGGATCACTTTTTCGTCTTCCGTCAGCCACTTGGCGGCGCGGATGCTGTTATCGAGGTACAGCAGCACGGCCACGCCCATGATCACGGCGGGGATGGCTTCGAGCACGAACATCCACTGCCAGCCCGCATAGCCATGCACGCCGGCGAAGGTTTCCATGATCCAGCCCGACAGCGGGCCGCCGATCAGGCCCGCCACGGGAATGGCCGCCATGAAGGTGCAGACCATGCGTGCGCGGCGCTCGGACGGATACCAGTAGGTCAGGTACAGGATGATGCCGGGGAAGAAGCCCGCTTCGGCCACGCCGAGCAGGAAGCGCATGATGTAGAACATGGTCGGCGTGGTGACGAACATGAAGGCACCCGAGATGATGGCCCAGGTGATCATGATGCGGGCGATCCACACGCGCGCGCCGATTTTATGCAGCATCACATTGCTGGGTACTTCGAACAGGAAGTAGCCGAGGAAGAACACGCCGGCGCCCAGGCCATACACGGTTTCGGAAAACTGCAGGTCGGCCAGCATCTGCAGCTTGGCGAAGCCCACGTTCACACGGTCGAGGTAAGCGACGATGTAGCACAGCATGAGGAAGGGGATGATGCGCCAAGTCACCTTGCGGTAGACGGCGTCATCGATGATTTTCTGGCTGGCGGCGGCGCCTGCCGGCTGGCCCGGCATTGTTTGTGACACTTCCATGCTTGTCTCCTGATCACGAAGGGATCGACCGTGCCGGGTTTTTATGGTCCACCGGAGGTGGCTGGCAACTTGTCTAAAATTTGTATGGATGTATATTATGTGTGTGTTTTATGTGTGTCAAGCTGTATATTCCATATAATGGCAAGCAGGCAATCCCATTTGAAAACCGTTAGCGCAAGGATGCACCCGATGGACCGCACGTTCAGCTTCACCCTCCCCGCGCCGGAGCCCGCCGCGGGCAGCTTCACCACCGGCACCCTGGGTGCGCGCGTGGCGGCCCGCTTGCGCCAGCAGCTCCAGCACGACGGTCTGGCCGCCGGCACGCGCCTGCCGTCGGAGCAGGCGATGGCCGAGCATTTCGGCGTGAGCCGCACGGTGCTGCGTGAAGCCATAGCCTTGCTGCAGGCCGAAGGCATCCTCGTCACGCGCAAGGGCAGCGGCACCTTCGTGTGCGCGCAGGATGGCGCGAAGAGCGGCGAACGGGGCGACGCGCTGACGGAGCAATCGGTGCAATCGCTGCTGAACCTGATCGAAGTGCGCCAGGGCCTGGAAGCGGAAATCGCCGCGCTGGCGGCCGTGCGGCGCACGCCGGGCCAGCTGGCCGACATCGAACACGCGCTGCGGCGCATCGAGGAAGCGGTGGCGGCCGGCGTCGATGGCGTGGAAGAAGACGTGCGCCTGCACTTGTGCATCGCCGAGGCGACGGGCAATCCCTATTGGCCGAAATTCGTCGCCATGTTCGCCGACCCGATCCGCTCGGCCGTCAAGGTGACGCGCGCGAATGAAGCGCGGCGCACGGACTTTTCCATCGAAGTGCGGCGCGAACATGAAAAGATCGTGCAGGCGATTGCTGACGGCGACCCGCAGCGGGCGCGCCAGGCGGCCATGGAACACATGCAGCATGCGGCCGAACGCGTGCGCCTGGCCGACCGCGAATTCTGGCGCGGCGACGGCGGCGCGCTGGCGCGCACCCTGGGACGCGACCCCATCATGCAGAAATAAATCCTGGCTCAGGGATAGCTGGGCCGGCGCATGTGGAACAGGCTGTCCGGTCCGATCTCGAAATAATCGGCCGGACCGCCGCCGCGCAAGATCGGCGCCGCGGCGGCCGTGTCGTACACGCCATCGGTCAACAGGTGGCGCGCGATGTGCACACCCACCACTTCCCCCAGCACCAGCCAGCTGCCGACACCGTCGCCATTGACGCCTTGCAGCTCGATGATCTGCGTGCGCCGGCATTCGAAGGAGACGGGGCTTTCCGCTACGCGCGGCACGTTGACGATGCGCGAGGCGGCCGGCGTCAGGCCGGCCAGCGCGAATTCATCGACTTCGGGCGGCGCCGGCGCGCAGCTGATATTCATGGCCCCGGCCAGCGGACGCGTCGCCAGGTTCCACACGAATTCGCCCGTCTGTTCGATATTGCGCAAGGTATCCTTGCGGCCGATGCTGGAAAAACCGATCAGCGGCGGATGGTAATTAAAGGCGTTGAAAAAGCTGTACGGCGCCAGATTGAGCACGCCCTCGCTGCTCTGCGAAGCGATCCAGCCGATGGGCCGCGGCCCCACGATGGCGTTGAACGGATCATGCGGCAGGCCATGGCCCTGTGCCGGTTCATAAAAGTGAATATTGTCGGCCACGCGCGTTCCTGAAGTCGAAGTCTTAGGCGCCCGGGATGGAACGCCTGGAGCGACAGCTTACTGGAATTGCCGCTACCGCGTTGTCAGCCCGCCGGTGCCGGGTGCGCTCGCGCACGCATCACGACAATTCTATGGCGCGCCGCACCATGCCTCGCTTATGATGGGACAACTCAACCCTTATCATTCCACTACCGCCCATGCATACCCTCACGCTGCACCAGAAAGTGTTCTTGCTCCTCCTGAGCATCGTCACCATCGGCTTCGGCTGGATACTGGCGCCGTATGCGGGCGCCATCTTCTGGGGCGTCATCCTGGCGATCCTGTTCGCCCCCGTGTACCGCTGGCTGC
Source organism: Janthinobacterium sp. GL_088 (assembly GCF_057837845.1). Taxonomy (NCBI): domain Bacteria; kingdom Pseudomonadati; phylum Pseudomonadota; class Betaproteobacteria; order Burkholderiales; family Oxalobacteraceae; genus Janthinobacterium; species Janthinobacterium sp. GL_088. The sequence continues at coordinate 4,915,393 of NZ_CM174453.1, forward strand.
TGAGGAAAACCAAGGGCCGCGCCGGCCTGGCGTCGCTGCTGACCTTGCTGCTCATCATCGTCATCGTGATCCTGCCACTGTCGCTCATTTCCGTGTCGCTCGTAAACCAGGCGGCCAGCGTCGTGGAAATGGTGCGTTCGGGTGAAATCACGGTCACCATGTTCTTCAATAAGATCATGGCGGTGCTGCCGCAATGGCTGATCAACTTGCTCGACCGCTTCAACCTGACCAGCCTGGCCAGCCTGCAGGACAAGCTGGCCGAGGGCGCCACGCAAGTGAGCCAGGTGGTGGCCGTGAAAGCCATCAATGTGGGCCTGTACACCTTCGAATTTCTCACCAGCCTGTGCATCATGCTGTACCTGTTGTTTTTCCTCATGCGCGACGGCTCCGCCCTGTCGGCCCGCATCAAGGGTGCCGTGCCGCTGAGCCGCAAGTACAAGCAACGCCTGTTCACCAATTTCACCACGGTGATCCGCGCCACGGTGAAGGGCAATATACTCGTGGCGATCGCCCAGGGTGCCCTCGGCGGGCTGGCGTTCTGGTTCCTGGACGTGCCCGCGCCCCTGCTGTGGGCCGTGCTGATGGCCTTCCTGTCGCTGCTGCCGGCCGTCGGCGCCGCCCTCGTCTGGGCGCCCGTGGCCGCCTATTTCCTGGCCACCGGCGCCATCTGGCAAGGCGCAGGCCTGGCCGCCTTCGGCGTCTTCGTCATCGGCCTGGTCGACAACGTGCTGCGCCCCATCCTGGTCGGCAAGGACACCAAGATGCCCGACTACGTGGTGCTGCTGTCGACCGTGGGCGGCATGGCCCTGTTTGGCCTGAACGGCTTCGTCATCGGCCCCGTGGTGGCGGCCCTGTTCATCGCCTCGTGGGATCTGTTCGTCTCGGCCAGCGAATTCCAGGCCGAGGATTGAGGCGTGACGGCCTGGGCAGGCGGGAAACAGATGCGCATCGACCTTGCAGGACAAGCGCATGATTTTTCTCTCGGCCAGCGTTCCCATGGCCGCTACATCGCCGCGATTATCGTGCTGCACCTGGCGCTGTTCTGGGTAGCCACGCGGCCCGCACACATGAGAATCGAGCACGATGACCGGATCTGGCTGCAGCTGATGCCGCCACAGCGCCCAATGCAACGCTTCATTCCACCCGCCAAGCCCGATCCGGCGCCGGCACGCGCGCCAGCCCATCCATCGAGCGCGGCAAGCGTGTCGCCGCCAAAGGAGGCGACGGCATCGCTGCAGGACCAGCCGCAAGACGATGCCCTGCCGGCAGAACCGGCACCGGCCGCCCCGAAGACCGGCACCCTCACCCTGGCGCAACAGGCGCTGCTGGCAGCCGGCGCCATCGACCGCCAGCTGCGCGCCGAGCATTCGCAGGAGTTCGTGGCGCCGCCCGATACGCCGCAGACGCGCCTGGCAAAGGGATTTGCGCAAGCGCATGCGGCGGTCAAGCCGAAGTGGTTCGAAGCGGCCCGCATTGAGCTGTTCAGCGCGCCAAACGACCCGAAACGCATCTACCGCGTCATCACGGCGACCGGTGAATACTGCATCTATTTACCCGACAAAGGCAGCATGTCGCTGAACCTCAGCGCGCGGTCCGGCTACGCCGGTTTCGGCGAAGGAACGGCGGCGCCTTGTCCCATCCGGTTTTAACAGCGGGCGATGCAGCGCGCCTCCAATAAAACCTGCGGAACCCGGCGCTGCCGACGGCGCCACTTGCGCTTCCTGAAACAGGCGGGAACAGCCTGGCGGCAGAGTGTCCGCCGGCGCCGGCCAGCCTCGGCAACTATCCACATGAGACCGCATTTCGCATATTTATCATGTTGCAATAGTATACATTTAACAACAGACGCGAAAATATAGTTTTTGACGCACCGGGCGCCGCGGCGTAGTGTCGGTCCTCCCGACAACCACGTAATGAGGAGCCTCCCATGGCAAATCCACTGTGCTTAATGATGCCGGTACTTCCCGGCACCAATCCGACCGCCATCGCCGCAACATTGGTGGAATACCAGGCGAAGATCAATGCCGCCCTCACCGATATCGGTACCGTGCACTTTGCCCGTTTCACCCTGCTTGACCGCTCCCAGGCCAATCTGCTGCCCAACCTTCAATCAGTGGGCCCTTCCGATACCCTGATCATCGGCGTAATCACCGAATATGACGGCAGCTTCAACGACTACATCGAAGATTTCGTGGACCAACTGGGCGAGGTATTCGACGCACTGCTGCAGTTTGTCGTGGGTGGCAAGGCGTTGATGCCCGTTGCGAAGCACGTGACCGCATTTGAAGCCTTCATCACGGCCAACGACGCCGCGCAGCACGTGCCCAATAATGGCCTGTATAGCGCTTATCCGCAGACCGTTCAGAAAATCCTCGCCTCGGTCTGAACCGAACACCACGCCGGGGCTGCGCAAGCGGCCCCACCACCCTGCCAGCCACCACCCCAGCCCCCGGAGACAGCATGGCCGATCCCACCATCGATTACGACGACGTGCAAGGCACGATCCTGCGCGGCTACCGCGTCAACCTGGCGCGCCATTTCATCTTCAGCATCACGGATGCGGTGCAGGCACGGCGCACCATCGCGGCCCTGCTCGACGGCAGCGACGGCTTGCCGTCCATTACCACCGCGCGCCATATCCATCCCAAGCCGCCCTGCTTCCTGAACCTCAGCTTTACCGCTCCCGGCCTGTCGGCGCTGGGCGTTGCCGCGACCGACCTGAGCACCTTTGACCAGGCATTTCAACGGGGCGCAGCCGACCCGGCCAGCGTCAAGGCCGTGGGCGACGTGGGCGACAGCGCCCCCGAACACTGGCTCGGCAACCTGGGGCCGGCCACCCAAGCGGGCCAGGTGCATGCGATACTGAGCCTATGGGTCAGCGAATCGACGGAAGTGCTGGAGGCAAGCTCGGCCAGACTTCGCCGGGCCTTTGCCGCCGGCTGGCATGAACTGTATGCACACGACGGCGTGGCCCTGCCAGACAACCGCGTGCATTTTGGCTACCGCGACAGCATCGCCCAGCCGGACGTCGATGGCGCACCGCAGCGCAAGCACGAGCACGAGCACGACCCTGACCCGCTCAACAGCGTCATGACGGGGGAATTCCTGCTCGGCTATCAGAATGAGAACGGCGGCACCTACGAGGTGCAGCCGCCGCAACTGTCCACCAATGGCAGCTACGCCGCCTTCCGCATCCTGGAGCAGGACGTGCCCCTGTTCGATAGCATCCTGAGCCAGGGCGCGGCCAGTTCCGGGCTCAGCACCGAAATGGTGGCCGCCAAGATGTGCGGGCGCTGGCGCAACGGCAATCCGCTTGTGCTCAGGCCGGACGAGGCAGGCCCCGTGCTGCCGGACGCCAGCCTGAACCGCTTTCACTATGTCGATGAACAGCCGGAACTGGACGACACGCTGGGTCTGAAATGCCCGATCGGTTCGCATATCCGGCGCAACAATCCGCGCGACGAAGCCGTCGTGGGCGCCTCCGCCCGCCACCACCGCATCGTGCGGCGCGCCATGCCCTACGGTAGCGAATATGATCCGGCCGCCCCCATCGCAGAACAGCGCGGCCTGGTCGGTTATTTCATCAATGCCAGCCTGCGCAATCAGTTTGAATTCCTGATGAAGCAGTGGAACAATGAGGATATTTTCGTCAAATCGGCCGTCGGTCCGGCCGGTCCCGAGGCGGGCAATGCCACGCTCAACATCAGCGGCCAGGACGTGTTTCTGGGTGTCAACGACCCGGCCGTCAGTTCCTTCACCTTGCCCGGCGTGGGCCCCAAGGGCAGCGGCAACACGGAACTGCAGCATTTCTCGCGCAGCGTCATCACGCGTGGCGGCGTGTATTGCTTCTTCCCCAGCATCACGGGCTTGCGCTACCTGGCGAACCTCGGCTAGACGGACAGGCCACGGAGGCCAGCGGGAACAGCCCGGACCGCTTGCATTGATCCTGTCATTGCACTATCGTTGCTGCACGCGCGTGTTGCCAACCTTTCGCAATGACAGGAGATCCCATCGTGTCGCTGATCCTCTACGGCCATCCCTTTTCCTCGTACACGCAAAAGGTGCTCATCGCCCTGTACGAGAATGCCATACCGTTCGCCTTCCGCTGCCTGGCGCCGGACGAACCCCAGCACCTTCAGGAATGGCTGGAGCGCTGGCCGCTGCGCAAGTTTCCCCTGCTGGTGGACGGCGAGCGCAATGTCGCCGAGACCAGCATCATCATCGAATACCTGCAACTGGCCCATCCGGGCCCGCTGCGCCTGCTGCCGGACGACCCGATGCAGGCGCTGGACGTGCGTTTTCTCGACCGCTATTTCGACCTGCATGTGATGACGCCCGTGCAGCATGCCGTTGGCGCCGCCCTGAGCGGCGACCCGGTGAAGACGCGCGAAGGCCGCGCATTTGCCGGCGACAAGCTGGACCTCGCCTATACCTGGCTGGAAGCCCGCCTGGCCGGCAGGTCCTGGGCCGCTGGCGACCACTTCACCTTGGCCGACTGCGCCGCCGCTCCTTCACTGTTCTATGCGGACTGGACGCAGCCGATTCCCGCCACACTACCGCTGCTGCGCGCCTACCGCGCGCGCCTGCTGGCCCGCCCATCGTTCGCCCGCGCGATGGAAGAAGCGCGCCCGTACCGCCACCTCTTCCCGCTGGGTGCACCGCAGCGCGACTGACCCTGTTCAGGCAAACACGGGGCGGAAAAAACTGCGCTCGTAGCTGACGATGCAGCGCGTCTCTTCGGCGTAGCGGAAGGCGGCCTGGCACTCGGCGTCCTGCATCGAGTCGCTGCGGTACTGCTCGTACAAGGCCAGGCTGGGGAACGAAAACATGGCCAGCGCCACGTTGCTGGCGCCTTCGGATGGTAAAAAGTAACCGTGGTGCTGGCCGCCGAAGCGTTCGACCAGCGGTATCCACAGCTTGCCGTAGGCTTCGAATTCCCGCAATTTATACGGATCGATGATGTAACGCAAATAACAGGTGATCATGCGGTTTCCTTGTGAAGGTTCAGATCCATCAGCATGCCGGACTCCCAGGAGCCGATGGCGGCCAATGGCGAGCCAGGCAAAAAGTCCAGCGCGCAGGGATAGATAAAATCTTCCTGCGCCAGGACGCCGAGCCCGGGCCAGCCGTAAAACAGCAGCTTGCCCTTGCCGATGCGTCCCAGCGCGCTGCCGTCGGGCAGCCAGCGCAAGCCGTTACCCGTGCCGCCACCCGCCTCCACGGGCACCTTGGCCTGACAGCGGCCGTCGGCCAGCGCATACATGGACAGATACTCCTCGCCACCGGCATGGTGCAGCACGGCCAGATACTTTCCATCCGGCGATGGCGCGCAGGACTTCAAGCCTGGCAGCGACAGCACCTTGCGTCCGCCGCCGTCTTGCAAGGGCCAGTCCCATACACTGCAGTAATCAGGCGGCTGCACCTGCCCTTCGTCCACCGATTTGACGCCATGATGGACCAGCAAACGCCGCCCGCCATCGATGGCGTAGACACCCCGCAGCATCTCGCCCGGATGCAGCTGCGTGAAAAGCACCTCGCCCGTTTGCGCGTCGCGCACCCGCAGACGGCCATCCCAGCCGCCGTCGGCCAGATACCGGCCGCATGGCGACCACACGGGACCGCAGCCTTCGCCATCCTTTTTGTTCTGGAAGTTCAGCAGCAACTGGCCTGCGTGGGCATCCACCACGGCCATCTGCCCCGTCGTGCTCTTGATGGCCAGCCGGCCGCCATCGGGAGAAAAGGCCATACCCGACATGTGCGCGATGAATTTGCCGCGCCACAGCTTGGTCCGCGCCGCCACGTCCCACAGGACCAGGTCGCGGCCCAGCACGGCCAGGCGCGTGCCATCCGGTGAAAAGCGCACGCCGTAGCTGCAGCCCAGCCTCAGGGGCTTCTGCGCTGCCGTCATGGGCGCGCCAGGCGGTAGACGACGCTATCGAGGTCGTAATGGCGCTCCATGCCGACGTATTGCATGCCCAGGCGCGTCATGACCTTGATCGAGGCGGCATTGTCCGGGTGGGCCACGGCCACCACTTCGGGCGCGCCGACGACGTCGAAGGCATGCGCGACGATGGCGGCCGCCGCTTCGCTGGCATAGCCCTGACCCCAGCTGGTGCGCGCAAGGCGCCAGCCAATTTCCAGGGGATTGGCCTTGACGCCGGAGAGGTGCTGCAGGCACGCCATGCCCACCAGCTCACCATCGTCGAGGCGTATCATCGCCCACCACGAATAGCCCCACTCGGCCCAGCGGCCCATGGTGCGGGCAACGGCCGCGCGCGTGTCCTCTTCCGTCTCGGGCTGGCCCGCGTTCAGATACGTCATCACCTCGGGATCGGTGTTGAGCGTGCGCATGCGCTCGTAATGGCTCTCGTTGATCGGTTCCAGGCGCAGGCGCGCCGTCGTCAGTATGGTCATCGCATTTCCTTGGACGAAAAAAAAGACGATACACGATCGTCTTTTTTTTGCAAGCGCGCACGCAATTACTTGCCTGCTTCGCCCTTCTTGATCCACGCCGCCAACTGGTGCGGACGCAGGCCGTCGTAGTCTTCGAACGGCTGGTGGATCCACGGATTGTGCGGCAGTTCGTCGAGGAAGTAGTCGGGACGCACGACGGAGCAGCCCTTCAGCCAGATCACGGCCGATTTGACTTCGGTCACGTCAGGGAAGTTTTCCTTCAGGTGACGCGTGACCTTGTCCAGGGTGACGCCCGAATCGGCCAGGTCGTCGACCAGCAGGATGCGGCCAGCCAGCGGGCCCTTGGTCATGGTCATGTACTTGGCGATATCGAGGTCGCCGCGCACCGTGCCCGCGTCTTCGCGGTAGGAGCTGGTCGACAGGATGGCCAGCGGCAAATCAAAAATACGCGAAAACACGTCGCCAGGACGCACGCCGCCGCGCGCCAGGCACAATACCTGGTCGAATTTCCAGCCCGATTCGTAGACCTTGAGCGCCAGGCGCTCGATCAGGCGGTGGTATTCTTCCCAGTTGACCCAGAGATGTTGATCGTTCGATTGTGGGGTAGTCATGATAGTGAAATCTTATTATTAGCGTGATTAAAAAAATCCGCCTTGCGGCGGATTGTGTCCAGCAGCTTACTCGAATGGGTGACGCAGCACGATCGTTTCTTCACGATCCGGACCGGTCGAAACCATGTCCACCGGTACGCCGACCAGTTCTTCGATGCGCTTGATGTAAGCGCGGGCTGTTGCTGGCAGGGCTGCCAGCGATTTCGCGCCGACCGTGCTTTCCGTCCAGCCTGGCATCTCTTCGTACACTGGTACGCAACGGGCGGCTTCTTCAGCGCCCGATGGGAAGATGTCCGTGGCCACGCCGTCGATAGTGTAGCCGGTGCACAGTTTCAGCGTTTCGATACCGTCCAGTACATCCAGCTTGGTCAGGCACATGCCCGTCACGCCGTTGATCTGCACGGAGCGGCGCAGCAAGGCGGCGTCGAACCAGCCGCAGCGACGGGCACGGCCCGTCACGGTGCCGAATTCATGGCCGACTTGCGCCAGGTGGTGGCCGACGCCCGCATCCGTTGGCAGTTCCGAAGGGAACGGGCCGGAACCGACGCGCGTCGTGTAAGCCTTGGTGATGCCCATGATGTAATGCAGCATGCCTGGACCCACGCCCGAACCGGCGGCGGCATTGCCGGCCACGCAGTTCGACGAGGTGACGAACGGATACGTACCGTGGTCGACGTCGAGCAGGGAACCCTGCGCGCCTTCAAACAGCAGGTTGGCGCCAGCCTTGTGCGCCTTGTACAGCGCGCTCGACACGTCGGTGACCATCGGACGCAGACGCGGCACATAGGCCAGCGCGTCGTCGAGGGTCTTCTGATAGTCGACTTTCGGTGCTTTCAGGTAGTTTTCCAGCACGAAGTTGTGGTAATCGAGGTTTTCGGCCAGCTTTTCGGCAAAGCGCTTCTCGTTCAGCAGGTCGGCGATACGGATCGCGCGGCGCGCTACTTTGTCTTCGTAGGCCGGGCCGATGCCCTTGCCGGTGGTGCCGATCTTCGCATCGCCACGCTTGGCTTCACGCGCCAGGTCGATCGCGGTGTGGTAAGGCAGGATCACGGGCGCCGCGTCCGACACTTTCAGGCGCGAGGCGACTTCGACGCCGACCGCTTCCAGCTTGTCGATTTCGCGCAGCACGTCCGGCACGGAAACGACCACGCCGTTACCGATATAGCAGGCGACGCCCGGACGCATGATGCCCGACGGGATCAGCTGCAGCGCGGTTTTCACGCCGCCGATGACCAGCGTGTGGCCTGCATTGTGGCCGCCCTGGAAACGCACCACACCCTGGGCGTGATCGGTCAACCAATCGACGATCTTGCCTTTACCTTCATCGCCCCATTGGGTGCCGATGACAACAACGTTCTTTGCCATAATTTTCTTTGACATCACTCAACCTAAGTTTTTAAGAATCCAGCTACTACCATTATCGGCAAGTACCAGCACGCGATCGCACTCGAACTCGTCTTGTTCATTACTGTGACCCGGCATACTCTGGATCACGACCTCGCCCGCCTTGCGCAACTCGGCGATTTTTTCCTTCAATTCTGGCGCGCTGCCCCACGGCGCGCGGATCGAATGCTTCCGTTCCGCGGTCGGCAACAGGCGCGCCAGTTCGCGCAAATCGAGCGAGAAGCCGGTCGCGGGACGTGCCCGGCCGAACGCTTCGCCGACGTGGTCATAACGGCCGCCGCGCGCAACCGCGTTCGGCAAGCCAGGTACATACAGCGCAAACATCGCGCCACTTTCATATTGGTAGCCGCGCAGGTCGGCCAGGTCGATCGCCACTTCGGCGCGGCCCAGGGCAGATCCAGCCAGCGCGGCCAGTTCGGCCAGCGCCTTGAGCACGCCCGGCAACGGCGGCAGCACTTCGCGCGCACGCGCCAGCACATCGATGTCGCCGTACAGGTTCGGCAAGGCCAGCAGCGCATCGCGCGTCACGGCATCGTAGGATGCGGTCAGGGCGCGCAGGCCCGGCGCATCTTTCGCGCGCAGCAAGGTGTACAGCGCAGCTTCGTCGCGCACGGCGGCGGCGTCTTGCGCAATGATAGCGCGCAACAGGCCAACGTGCGACAAATCCAGGCGGACGCTATCGAAACCTGCCAGTGCCAGCGAAGCGAGCGCCAGTTCCTGGATCTCGGCATCCGCTTCCAGGCCGGCGTGGCCATAGATTTCGGCGCCGATCTGCAGCGGTTCGCGGGTGGCGTGCAGGCCCGACGGACGGGTATGCAGCACGCTGCCGGCGTAGCACAGGCGGGTGACGGTGGCACGGTTGAGCAGGTGCGCGTCGATGCGCGCCACTTGCGTCGTCATGTCGGCACGCAGGCCGAGCATGCGGCCCGACAGCTGGTCGACCAGTTTGAACGTGCGCAGGTCGGTATCCTTGCCAGCGCCAGTCATCAGCGATTCCAGATACTCGAGCAGCGGCGGCATCACCAGTTCATATCCGTACAGACGGAAATTATCCAGCATGAGGCGGCGCAGCTCTTCGATCTTGCGCGCTTCCGACGGCAGAACATCGGCAATATTTTCGGGCAAAAGCCAATTCGGCATGAGGGAGCGAGATACGGAAGAAAGTTGAAAAAATGCATCATGCGAGGCAGCGGCGGGCGCGCCAGGCAAGAGGCCGAACCTGATATTTTACGCGAAAACACGGGCCTTTAGGGATAAGTTCTCCGAAACGCTGCCGCACAGCCCTAAAAACACCGCATTTTACGCCTTCCCGCAACAGCATGACGGGCACAAAAAAACGGGGCCGGCATCGATGCCGGCCCCGCTGTTGCCGCCCCCCGTCCTTGCGGCCGGGGGCAGTGTCGATGCTGCCTTACTTCTTGGCCGAACCGGCTGCGCCGCCGCCCTTGAAGTACTTGAAGAATTCCGAACTCGGATCGACCACCATCACGTCGCCCTTGTCCTTGAACGTGGCGCGGTAGGCCTCCAGGCTACGGTAGAACTTGTAGAACTCCGGATTCTTGCCAAACGCTTCCGCATAGACCTGCGATGCCTTGGCATCGCCCTCGCCGCGGATCTTCTCGGCTTCGCGATACGCTTCGGCCAGGATCACCGTGCGCTGCTTGTCGGCGTCGGCGCGGATTTTCTCGGAGTCGGCCGAACCGGTCGAACGCAGCTCATTGGCCACGCGCACGCGCTCGGACTTCATGCGCTCGTACACGGAGTTGTTGATCTGCTCGACGTAGTCGACACGCTTCAGGCGCACGTCGACGATTTCCACGCCGATGGCCTTGGCTTCCGCCGAGACCTTGGCCAGGATCGCTTCCATCACCTTGCCGCGCTGGCCCGAGATCACTTCGCGCACGGTGCGCTTGGTGATTTCATCGTTCAGCGCCGCCTTGACGATTTGCGACATGCGGTTGCGGGCCGGCTTTTCATCGCCGCCAAAGCTGCGGAAATACAGGCGTGGATCGGCGATGCGCCATTTCACATAGGCGTCGACGAGGATGTTCTTCTTCTCGGCCGTGATGAAGCGTTCCGGCTCCGGCGTATCCAGGGTCAGGATGCGCTTGTCCAGATACAGCACGTTCTGGAACGGCGGCGGCAGCTTGAAATACAGGCCTGGCGTGCTGATGACTTCCTTGACTTCACCGAGGGCGAAGACGACCGCATACTTACGCTGGTCGACCACGAACACGGTCGAGGACAAGAGCATGATCGCGATAAAGCCCGCGATCAGGGCGGCTACGATACGGTTCATTAGCGGCTCTCCCGTTCACGCGAAGAGCGGCTGTCGCGGCGCTGATTGACTTCTACTGTCGGCATGGCTTCCTGTGGCAAAACGGTGTTGGCTGCGGGTGTCGCGGCAGCACGGGCGGCAGCAGCGGCAGCATCGGTGGCAGCCGTCTGGGCGATCAGCTTGTCGAGCGGCAGGTACAGCAGATTGCTGCCCGTCTTCGCGTCGACCATGACCTTGCTGGCACTGCTGAACACCTGCTGCATCGTTTCCAGATACATGCGGTCGCGCGTGACGACCGGCGCCTTCTGGTACTCGACCAGCACCTGCTTGAAGCGCGAAGCATTACCGGCAGCGTTCTCGGTCACCATCGCACTGTAGGCTTGCGCCTCTTCCATCAGGCGGAAAGCGGCACCGCGGGCTTTCGGAATGACGTCGTTGGCGTAAGCCTGGCCTTCATTCTTCTGACGTTCGCGGTCCTGGCCTGCCTTGACGGCATCGTCGAAGGCGGCTTGCACCTGCTCCGGCGGCTGCACGGCCTGCATCGTCACGTTGGTGATGGCGGCACCGACCTTGTAGCGGTCGAGGATCTGCTGCATCAGCTGCTGCGTATCGTACGCGACCTTTTCACGACCTTCGTACAGCACGAAGTCCATCTTGCTGCGGCCGACCACTTCGCGGATCGCCGTTTCGGCGACCTGGCGCAGGGTGTCTTCCTGGTCACGCGTGTTGAACAGCCACGCCACGGGGTCTTTCAGCGTGTATTGCACCGCGAACTGGATGTCGATGATGTTTTCATCATCCGTCAGCATCAGCGATTCGCTGGCCTGCTTGTTGCGCAGCGACTGGCGGTAACCTACTTCCACCGTGCGCACCTGCGACACGTTGACCGTTTCGTCGGTCTGGAACGGATACGGCCAGCGCCAGTTGAAACCGGCCGGCGTGGTGTGGCTGTATTTGCCGAACGTGAGCACGACGCCGCTCTGGCCCTCTTGCACGATGAACGCGCCGCTGGCAAGCCAGATGAAGACGGCGATCACGCCGACCACGCCGGCGGTGATGCCGGCGCCCTTCATGTCGGGACGCGGACCACCGGCACCGCCGTTGTTATTGCCGCCGTTGTCGGGACGGTTCTTCTGTCCGAAAAAGGCGTTCAGGCGCTGATTGAAATCGCGCCACAACTGATCGAGGTCCGGCGGACCTTCGCCGGGCTTTTTGCCTTCTTGGGCTTTCTTGCCGTCGTCCTTGCGATTGCCCCAGCGGGGGTCGTTCAGGGACAACTTCAAGCCTGTTTTTTTGAGTAGGGAGACAAGCATAACTATCGTGTTCCGACTTGGGAGTGGGTGGAAATCCTATCGTCCTCGCCAGGCTCTTCGTCCTGGTCCGGGGCGGCGCCATCGTGCTGGTCGTACTGACCGTCAAACTGATCTTCCTGCAGTGATTCGTCATTCTGGTACAGGTGGGCCGAACCGGGCGCCTTCCTGGCCATCTCGACGATCGCATCGCGCAGCAGGTCGAGCCCGCTGCCCTTCTGCGCACTGACGAATACGCGACTGATCGTAGCATATTCATCGCGCTCCACCGAAGGCTCCAGCCCGGCCGCATCGATCTTGTTCCACACGAGGATTTGCGGAATATGATCGGCGCCGATCTCTTTCAAGACCAGGTTGACCTGCTCGATCTGCTCCATGCGCACCGGCGACGCGGCGTCGACGACGTGCAGCAGCAAATCGGCATGGATGGTTTCTTCGAGCGTGGCGCGGAAGGCCGCCACCAGCTGGTGCGGCAATTCGCGCACGAAGCCGACCGTGTCGGAGATCACCACATTGCCCACTTCCTGGCCCAGGTAAACCCGGCGCGAGGTGGTGTCGAGGGTGGCGAACAACTGGTCGGCGACATACACGCCGGCCTTGGTCACGGCATTGAACAGGGTCGACTTGCCGGCATTGGTATAGCCGACCAGGGACACGGAAAATGTGTGATTGCGGCCGCGCGCGCGGCGCTGCGTTTCGCGCTGCTTGTGCAGCTTTTCCAGGCGGGCGCGCAAGGCCTTGACGCGGTCGCCGATCAGCCGGCGGTCGGTCTCGAGCTGCGTCTCGCCGGGACCGCGCAAGCCGATACCGCCCTTTTGCCGCTCAAGGTGGGTCCAGCCGCGGATCAGGCGCGTGGCCAGATGCTGCAGCTGGGCCAGCTCGACTTGCAGCTTGCCCTCGTGGCTCTTGGCGCGCTGCGCGAAGATGTCGAGGATCAGGCTGGTACGGTCGAGCACGCGCACATTCAGGCGCTTTTCCAGATTGCGCTGCTGAGCCGGCGAAAGGGCATGGTTGAAGATGACGATTTCCAGGCCATCGTTGACGACGACGTCGCCAATTTCATCGGCCTTGCCGCTGCCGACGAAATACGCGGAATCGGGACTGGAACGCTTGGCCGTGATGGTGGAAATCGGATCGGCGCCAGCCGAACGCGACAACAGCATGAGTTCCTCCATGCTGGCGGCAAAGTCGCTGTGACCGAAGTCAACCCCGACTAGTGCCGCGCGCATGATGGCAACTGATGAGTTGTGGCGGACGCCGACGCCGATGCAAACGCATCAGCGCCGCTGGCGCGGACGGGGGCGATGGAGGGTGAAAGGCGCTGGGCCGTCAAGCTCAACGCTTTACTCCGCTTCAGATTCAATATTGAGATTGACGGCACGGGCCGGCACCACTGTCGAGATGGCATGCTTGTACACCATCTGTGTCACCGTATTGCGCAGCAATACGACATATTGATCGAACGATTCGATATGGCCCTGCAATTTAATGCCATTGACCAGGTAGATCGAGACAGGAACATGCTCTTTGCGTAATGCATTGAGGAATGGGTCTTGTAACAGTTGCCCTTTGTTGCTCATAACAGCTCCGTTGTTTATGTTGTTGTGTAAGAATTGGAGGCGACTCGCTTGATTTCAAGTGCTCTCACACCTTTCAAAGAAAGAAAGATGCGTCATAGCTACTGTAACCTGTTTTCGCGATCGCTGTCGCGCATGGCGCATTAACACTTTATTATTTCCGTGCAAAAGCCATTAATTGGCTGTCGGCGCCGCATTATCTCTGCGGCGCCTTAATATGCACTTAATTCAGCAGTTAAATCATTACTTGCTTGGCGTGCGTGCAAACGGGTTTTTACCCGTGCGCAGTTCGATGCGCAGCGGCGTGCCGACCAGCGCAAACGTATCGCGGAAATGTTTTTCCAGATAGCGTTTGTATGGATCGCCAACAGCGTCGAGCGCATTGCCGTGAATAACGATCACAGGCGGGTTCATGCCGCCCTGGTGGGCGTAACGCAGCTTCGGACGGATCGAACCCTTGCGGCGCGGCTCCTGCTTCTCCACGGCCTCGATCAGGGCGCGCGTCAGCTTCGGCGTCGACAGGTCGCACATGGCGGCCGCATACGCGGCGTTGAGCGACTTCATCAGCGGACCGATGTTGGTGCCCTTCAGCGCCGAAATGAAATGCATCTGCGCGAACGACAGGAAGTCGAGCTTGCGGTCGATATCGATCTTGATTTCATCGCGCTCGTGCGATTGCAAGCCATCCCATTTATTCACGGCCACGACCAGTGCGCGGCCCGATTCCAGGATAAAGCCGGCGATATGCGCGTCCTGCTCCGAGATATCCTGCTGCGCGTCGAGCATCAGCACGACCACGTTGGCTTCGGAAATCGACTGCAGCGTTTTCACCACCGAGAATTTCTCGATCGCTTCAAACACCTTGCCGCGGCGGCGGATACCGGCCGTGTCGATCAAGGTGTATTGCTGTCCATCGCGCTCGAACGGGATCTCGATCGAATCGCGCGTCGTGCCCGGCATGTCGAAGGCGATCACGCGCTCTTCGCCCAGCAGGGTGTTGATCAAGGTCGACTTGCCCACGTTCGGACGGCCGACGAGGGCGATCTTGATGCCGCGGTCGGTCTTTTCCAGCTCTTCAGGCTCATCCGGACGCTGCGCGAACGCCAGGTCCAGCATCACTTCGACGAGGTCGTTGACGCCGTCGCCGTGCGCCGACGAGATCGCATACGGATCGCCCATGCCCAATTCATAGAATTCGGACACGACGGCCGTATAGCGCATGCCTTCGCTTTTGTTGACCACCAGCAAGACCGGGCGACCGCTCTTGCGCAGGAAGTCGACGATGGTCTTGTCATGCGGGGTCAGGCCTTGACGGCCGTCCACGATGAACACCACCACGTCGGCCTCGGCCACGGCCTGCTTGGTCTGCAGTGCCATCTGGTGCATGATGCCTTCCTTGGCGACGGGTTCGAAACCACCCGTATCGATGACCAGGAAGGGACGTTCGCCAACACGGCCTTCGCCATAGTGACGATCGCGCGTCAACCCAGGCAAATCCGCCACCAGCGCATCGCGCGAGCGGGTCAGACGATTGAATAAAGTCGATTTCCCAACATTGGGTCGACCTACTAGTGCAATTACCGGCTTCATTGTATTACTCGACCGCGAGAGCGGTCACTGTCCCTGATTGGGTTTGAAAAATCAAATTCGAACCGGCAACAACGGGAGCCGAAACAATCGGGCTACCGTCGGTGCTGACACGACCTATTAATGCGCCATCTTCCCGTGACAGGAAGTGGATATAACCTTGATAGTCGCCGACGGCGACGCTGCGGCCGTAGGAGGCCGGCGTCGACAGGCGGCGGCGCGCCAGCGCCTCATTCTTCCAGGCGCTCTGGCCGCCTTCGCGGCTGAACGCCACCACGCCGCCCTGGTCATCGGCAACAAACACGAAACGCTGATCGACGGCCACGCCCACATCGGACGAGATCGGCTTGGTCCAGCGCGGCACGCCCGTGGCGGCGTCGAAGCAGCCCGCCTTGCCCTGGTACGTGACGACGCACACTTCGCCTTCGAACGCCACCGGCGTGCCGGCGATGTCGGAGACGCGCTCCAGTTCGGTAGCGCCGCGCGGTTCGCTGACGACGATCTCCCAGCGTACCACACCGGTGGCGGCCGTCAGTGCCAGCAGCTTGCCGCCCGGCTGGGCCACGTAGATATTCGCGCCGCCCAGTACCATGCCCGGTGCATTGCGCAAGGTCAAGGCTGGCGTGGCGCGCTGCACCGTCCACTTGCGCTCACCCGTCTTGGCGTCGAAGCCGACGATGCGGTTGTCCACGCTGCGCACCACCACCACGCCCTGGCCCACGACAGGCGCCGTCAACACTTCGCTGGACGCCTGCGCCTTCCACAGCTGCTTGCCATCGGCGTCGAACGCCAGCACGACGCCCTTGGCGGCACCCACGGCCACCAGCGTGCCATCGCTGCCGGCGCTCGACGTGATGTCGCTGCCGGCCTTGATGCGCCACGTTTCACGGCCGCTGGCCGCATCCAGACGCGCCAGCGCGCCATCGGCATTGACCACGTACAGGCTGTTGCCAGCCAGCGCAGGCGTAAACGCGTACACGCCGGCCTTGCCGATCGAATACTTCCAGGCGTCGCGCACGGCGATGCTCGATTTTAACTCGACCAGCTTGGCCGGTTCGACTTTCGGATCTTTCGAGGCGAACGGGTTCCACGACGAGCAACCGGCCATCAGGGCCAACAGACTTGCAGCTACCAGCTTTTCAGTGACACGCATAAGTGTTATCCAACCTTTTTCTTGTACTTGTAAGGGCAAGGCAGGCGGCGCAGAACGCCGCGCGGCCACGCCATCAGTGTTCCTGTCAGGCGGCAGCCTTGTCAGCCTTGGCCTTGTCTTCCGGTACCGTACCGCCGATCGCTTCCAGTTTGACCTGGATCAATTGACGGCCTGGATTGTTCTTGTCCGTCGCGGCTATCGCGGCCAGGTAAGCCGTGCGCGCATCGGCCAGCTTGTTTTGCGCCACCAGGATGTCGCCCTTGCGGTCGGCCACGGCGCCGGCAAATTGCGCCACGGAAGCCGTCGCCAGCACTTTCAGCGCTTCATCGTAGGCTTTTTCGTCCAGCAGGACGCCGGCCAGACGCAGCTTGGCGATGGACTTGTACTCTTCCGTGCCATGCTCGGCCACCCATTGCAACTGGGTCTTGGCCGTTTTCAGGTCATTCGCGTCGAACGCCACCTTGGCAGCGGACAGGGCGCTCATCTGCGCATATGCCGTGCCACCGAAGCGCGACTGCATGTCGCCGGCTGCGCGCATCACCTTGGCCGTGTCCTTGGCGGCGATGGCGTTTTGCAGTTCGTCGTACAGCTGGCCCGCTTGCGCGGCCTGCGTGCGCTGGTAGTACTGCCAGCCAGCCCAGCCGCTGTAGCCTGCCAGCGCCACGATCAGGACCCAGGAGGTCAGATTGCCATTGCGCTGCCACCAGGCCTTGAGGGTTGCCAGTTGTTCTTGTTCTTCGTGATCGTATGCCATGGGTCGTCAGTTTTAATGAGTAGTTGATCGAGGGTAGAACGGTCTTGCTGCAAATCAGTGGTGGTGATGCACGTGGCCGCCAGGACCGTGGTCATGGCCGCAATCGTGGTCGCCGATGATCTGGTCCACCACGTAATCGACGACATCATCGAACGGCACCGTGTTCTGCTGCGCGCCGGCATCGGCTTCGCGCATGGCTTTCACCGTCGCGACGTTATTGGCGATTTCATCGTCGCCCATGATCACGGCAAACGCCGCGCCGCTGGCGTCGGCCTTTTTCATTTGCGTCTTGAAGCTGCCACCACCGTTGCTCGCTGCGCAATGTAGCACAACGTCCAGGCCCGCATCGCGAATCCGCTCGGCCAGCACGAAGGCTTGCAAGCCTGCCTGCTCGCCCTGGTGCACCAGGTAGACGTCGCACTGGGCCGGCTGTTCCGGCTCGGCCGCATCCTTCATCAGCAGCACCAGGCGTTCGACGCCCATGCCGAAACCGACGGCGGGCGTCGATTTGCCGCCAAACATTTCCACCATGCCGTCATAGCGGCCACCGGCGCAGACCGTGCCTTGCGCGCCCAGCTTATCGCTGACCCACTCGAACACCGTGCGGTTGTAGTAATCGAGGCCGCGCACCAAGCGTGGATTGATGGTGAACGGGATATTGTTGTGGTTCAGAATCTTCTGCACGCCATGGAAGTGGGCCAGCGATTCCTCGCCCAGGTAGTCCAGCAGCTTCGGCGCGCCATTGACCAGGTCCTGCATGGCAGGGTTCTTGGTGTCGAGGATGCGCAACGGATTGCTGTGCAGGCGGCGCTTGGCTTCTTCGTCGAGCAGCTCGCTGTGACCTTCCAGGTAGGCGATCAGGTCGGCGCGGTGGCGCAGGCGCTCGGCCGCGTCGCCGATCGAGTTCAGTTCCAGGCGAATGCCTTCCAGGCCCAGGTCATCCCACAGGCGGCGCGACAGCATGATGATTTCGGCGTCGATATCCGGCCCTGTAAAACCGATGGCTTCCACGCCGAACTGGTGGAACTGGCGATAGCGGCCCTTTTGCGGGCGCTCGTGGCGGAACATCTGGCCCTTGTACCACAGGCGTTTCGGACCTTCGTAGACGAGGTTGTGCTCGACCACGGCGCGCACCACGCCGGCCGTGCCTTCAGGACGCAGGGTCAGGTTGTCGCCGTTCATCGAATCGGTGAACGAATACATTTCCTTTTCCACGATATCGGTCACGGCGCCGATGGCGCGCGCGAACAATTTCGTTTCTTCCACGATCGGCGTGCGGATCTGCTGGAAGCCATAGCTTTGCAGCACGGACTGCGCCGTGTTTTCAAACAACTCCCACAGCGGGGCGTCGACCGGCAGGATATCGTTCATGCCTTTGACGGCAGTGATCTTGTCGAGCTTTTTATTTTCGGACATAGTGTTCTTCTTTACTTTTTTATCGGATCAGGCTCAGACGGCAACCGTGTTTCCATAGTGACTCTGTACATACTTCAAGACGATGTCCTGGAATTCCTCGACGATGCGTTCGCCGCGCAGGGTGACGACTTTTTCGCCGTCGACAAACACGGGCGCGGCCGGCGACTCGCCCGTGCCGGGCAGGCTGATGCCGATGTTCGCATGCTTCGATTCGCCGGGGCCGTTGACGATGCAGCCCATGACGGCCACGTTCATCGCTTCCACGCCCGGATACGATTTCTTCCATTCCGGCATCTGCTCGCGCAGATACGTCTGGATATTGTCGGCCAGCTCCTGGAAGGTGGTCGACGTCGTGCGGCCGCAACCCGGGCAGGCGATGACCATGGGCGCGAACTTGCGCAAGCCCATGGTTTGCAGGATTTCCTGGCCGACGATGACTTCACGCGTGCGGTCGCCGCCAGGTTCTGGCGTGAGCGAAATGCGGATGGTGTCGCCGATGCCCTCTTGCAGCAGCACGGACAGCGCCGCGGTGGACGCCACGATGCCCTTGCTGCCCATGCCCGCTTCCGTCAGGCCCAGATGCAGCGGATAGTCGCAGCGCTGCGCCAGTTCGCGGTACACGGCGATCAAATCTTGCACGCCAGAAACTTTGCACGACAGGATGATCTTGTCGCGCGCCAGGCCCAGCTCTTCGGCCCGCACGGCATTTTCAATCGCCGACGTCACCAGCGCTTCATACATGACGGCTTGCGCCGGCCACGGTTCGGCACGACCCGCGTTTTCATCCATGATGCGCGCCAGCAAGGCCTGGTCCAGGCTGCCCCAGTTCACGCCGATGCGCACCGGCTTGTCGTAGCGGCAAGCCGCCTCGATCATTTGCGCAAATTGCGTGTCGCGCTTGGCGCCCTTGCCCACGTTGCCTGGATTGATCCGGTACTTCGACAGCGCGCGCGCGCAATCGGGGTAATCGTTGAGCAGGGTATGGCCGTTATAGTGAAAATCGCCCACCAGCGGCACGTCGATGTCCATCTTGTCGAGCTGCTCGCGGATGTAGGGCACTGCCGCGGCCGCTTCCGGACGGTCCACCGTCAGGCGCACCAGTTCCGAACCCGCACGCGCCAGTTCCTTGATCTGGATCGCCGTGCCGATGGCGTCGGCCGTATCCGTGTTCGTCATCGACTGCACCACCACGGGGGCGTCGCCGCCCACCCAGATCTGGCGCTGGCCGTGCGCGATCAGCACCTTGCGGCTGTCGCGCCGGCCGGATGGACCGGAGCCGATCGCTGTTTTCGAGGTAGCCATAATATTATCTTCTGAGTTTGCTTGAACGATTACTGCAATTATTTGATGCTGACGCGCGAAATCGTGCCGCCGGCAACGGTTGGCAGATCCAGCTTGGCGCCACGCAAAGTTGCCTGCACAACACCAGGCTTGCCCACCACCAGAGTAGCCGGACCCGTGATATCAAACGTTTCCGTGCTGCCCGCCTTCACCATGCGCGAAATCAGCGGCGTGCTGCCAGGACGGCGGATTTCCACCCAGGAATCCTGCTCGACCTTCAGCACCAGCGCATTCGCGCCCACGGCAGCTGCAGTGGTAGCCGCCGCGGGCGGCGTGACGGCGGCCGTCGTTGCCGGCGCAGCTGCTGGCGGCACGGCGGCGGCCGGCACCGAAGCGACGCCAGAGGCCGGTGCGCCAGTCTGCGTATCGTTGCCTGGCGGCGGTGGCACGGAGATCAGCGGCACGGATGGCGACTGCACCGGCGTCAAGTCCTGGCCCGGCTTGATCAGGGTCGTTTCCACGGGCCCCACTTCCGCATGCGCCGTTTCTTTCTCCGTGTGCGAGGACAGCAGGCTGGCCGGCACATAACCGAGTTTATAGGCGCCAAAGGCGGCCGCCACGACGACGGCCACGGCGCCGGCGATCCAGAGGGGAGTCTGGTTCGACGAGCGTTGCGTCATCGACGGGAAGCGCGATTCGGAAAACGTGGCGGAAATTTCACGCCGCACGGGCGCGGCCGGGTCTTGCGCCGGCGCCGGATGGACTTCGATCATGGCCACCAGCGGCGCCGCGTCGAGACGCACCACCTTGGCGTAGGCGCGCACGAAACCGCGCACCACGGCCACGTTCGGCAAGGCCGCCATGTCGCCCTCTTCCAGCGCGATCACCTGGCGTGGCGCCAGCTTGAGCTGGTCGGCCACCTGTTCCACCGGCCAGCCCAGCGCTTCGCGCTGTGCCTTCAACTGTGCGCCTGCCAACGCAAGATTGCCCTGGGGCTGCTGCTGAGGCGTTTCTGCCCACTCTGAATTCATTGGTATCCCTGTCTCACTCATCAAACGCCCCATTTTGATAAGCAGCATATTCGGGGGAGCCGGAATGGTGGCGGCGCAAATGCGCCCCCAGGCCAGCTTCCGCACCCGCATCCCCGAGCTTATGCTGCACCTTGATCCCGAGCCACAGCACATCGGCCGTCTGGCTCTCCATTGTCGCTGCTTTACCGAGCCGCTCAAGGTATTGAGCCGCTTGCCGGTAGTCTTGCTGTTCGTAATACACGCGCACCAGGCCGGCATACGTGATTGCCGCGCCAGGTGCGATGCGCTCCGCCTTGAGCCAGTAGTTGGCGGCGCGCGGGTAATCTTTCATGAGCAGGCTGCACGCGGCCGCATTATGCAGCGCAAGTTCAGGCGTGCCATAGGCGGTATCTTGCAATGCGGCATCAAAATACGCCAGCGACTGCGCCGCGCGCCCGGTCTGGCACAGAAACAGGCCATAATTATTGCTCAACTCGGGATTGTGGGGCGCAAGGCGCAATGCGTAAAGAAAATCTTTTTCAGCAGCAGCAGGTTGGCGCAGGGCAGCAAAAATCAGGGCGCGCATGCCGCGCACCTGGGCATTGCCCGGCAGCAGCTGCACCGCCTGATCCGCTTCTGTCAACGCCACCGCAAACTGGTCTTGCATATAATAGGCGCTGGCCAGCTGCAAGCGCAAGGCGGCGCGCTGCTCGACAGAAGCAGCTTGCTCCTTGTCCGCGGTGGAAGCACAGCCGGCCAGCAGCACGCCCAGGCTGACAACAGCCGCGGCAAGTACGCCAGGATAAGCCATGCTTCCCCGCATCAGGAGCGGATCTCCACGATCTTGCCGAAATTGGCGCCAAATTTCTGTTGATACTCAGTCATTTTTTCCATGCGCTCCTGCACCCGGGTGCGGTCCTTGACTTCGCCGGCCAGCTGGCCGCAGGCCGCGTCGATATCGTCGCCGCGCGTCTTGCGCACGGTGGTGATGATGCCGCCATCCATCAGCACCTGGGCAAAGGCCTTGATGCGCGGGTTTTTCGAGCGGAACAGGCCCGACTCGGGAAACGGGTTGAACGGAATCAGGTTGAACTTGCAGTTCACGCCGAACTCGCGGTCTTGCACCAGCGCAAGCAGTTCGCGCGCATGCTCGTCGCTGTCGTTGACACCGTCGAGCATGCAGTATTCAAACGTGATGAAATCGCGCGGGGCGAATTCCAGGTAGCGCTTGCAGGCCGCCATCAATTCCTTCAGCGGGTATTTCTTGTTCAGTGGAATCAAACCATCGCGCAAGGCATCGTTCGAGGCGTGCAGCGAGACGGCCAGGGCCACCGGCACTTCCTGCGACAGCTTGTCCATCATCGGCACCACGCCCGAGGTCGACAGGGTCACGCGGCGGCGCGACAGGCCGTAGGCGTTGTCGTCGAGCATCAATTTCAGGGCTGTGACGGTCGGCTCAAAGTTCAGCAGGGGTTCGCCCATGCCCATCATCACCACGTTGGTGATCTGGCGCTCGCCTTTCGGGCCAGGCTCGATGCCCTTGGTACGGCGCAATTCGAATTCCGCCATCCACAGCTGGCCGATGATTTCGCCGACACTGAGGTTGCGGTTGAAGCCTTGCTTGCCCGTCGAGCAAAAACGGCAGTTCACGGCGCAGCCGGCCTGGGTCGAGATGCACAGGGTGCCGCGGTTTTCTTCCGGAATGAACACGGTTTCCACGGCATTGCCATTACCCACGTCGACCAGCCACTTGCGCGTGCCATCCGTCGACGTATGGTCGCTGATGATGGCCGGGGCGCGCACTTCGGCGCGCGTGGCCAGCTTGTCGCGCAGCGACTTGGCCAGGTCCGTCATGGCGTCGAAGTCGGAGGCGCCGAACTGGTGTATCCAGCGTTGCAATTGTTTCGCACGAAACGGTTTCTCTCCCAACTCGGCGCAATAGGCGATGAGTTGCGCGGGATCGAGGTCCAGCAAGTTGGTGAGGGTCGTCGTATTCATGATCTTGTCTATTCTAAAAATCCGTCCCCGCGCGCATCGGGAGCGAAAACTCCACAGCGCAGCGGGAACAGGGGGGTGATAAGTTATTTCACAGATAACGCCAGGAAATAACGTTATCTAAGGCAATTAAGCCTTCAGTTCTGGGAAGAAGTAAGCGATTTCCACTTTAGCAGCTTCGACAGCGTCGGAACCGTGTACGGCGTTAGCGTCGATCGAATCGGCGAAATCGGCGCGGATCGTGCCTTTTTCTGCTTTCTTCGGATCGGTCGCGCCCATCAGGTCACGGTGGGCCAGAACGGCGTTTTCGCCTTCCAGGGCTTGAATCATGACTGGACCGGAAACCATGAAGTCGACCAGATCTTTGAAGAAGCCGCGTTCTTTGTGCGCTGCGTAGAAGCCTTCAGCTTGTTCGCGCGACAGTTGGGTCATGCGTGCTGCAACGATTTTCAGGCCAGCGTTTTCAAAACGCGAGTAGATTTGACCGATTACGTTTTTTGCAACTGCGTCTGGTTTGATGATCGACAGGGTGCGTTCGATTGCCATGTGTGAAAACTCCAATAAAAAGTAAGGTTTAAAACGGTAAATTGAGAACTCAATCAACCTTTGATTTTACCATACTCCACCCCATATCACCCAGAGAGGCAGGGGGCATCTTGCCGCCCCACCCCCGTTTAATGAAATCTTAAGCTGCTTTTTTGGCAAATTCCGGCCCTCATGCTATCCTTGGGTAAAGCAGTAATTTGAATTGACAACACGGAGGCACTATGAATCAGAACATGCAACGCACCTTTGACCTGTCGGGGGGCATGCAGCAAGTCCGCCATCAGGTCTTGCGCAACACTTACTGGCTGCTGGCGCTGTCCATGATCCCGACCGTGCTGGGCGCCTTCATCGGCGTGCAAATGCATTTGCCGATGCTGACCGGCGGCATGGGTTTCATCATCTTCATGGTCGTCGCTTTCGGCTTCATGTACGCGATTGAAAAAACCAAGAACTCGGGCCTCGGCGTCGCCGTCCTGCTGGGCTTTACCTTCTTCATGGGCCTGATGCTCACGCCTATCCTGACGCGTACGCTCGGCTACTCGAACGGCGGCATGCTGATCATGACGGCATTCGGCGGCACGGCCACCATCCTGGCCGTGATGGCAACCATCGCCACGGTCTCGAAGCGCGACTTCTCGGCCATGGGCAAATGGCTGTTCGCCGGCGTGATCGTGCTGATCCTGGCGTCGGTGGCGAATATTTTCCTGGGCCTGTCGGCACTGTCGATCGTGATCTCCATGGTCGCCATCGCCATCTTCTCGGCCTACATCCTGTATGACGTGCAGCAAATCATCAACGGCGGCGAGACCAACTACATCTCGGCCACCCTGCGCATCTACCTGGACGTGTACAACATCTTCACCAGCCTGTTGTCACTGCTCGGTTTCGCCGGCGGCAGCCGCGACTAAGCGCTGCGCTTATGCACCAGGGCATGAAAATAAAAGCCGACCCTCGGGTCGGCTTTTTTACGTCTGTCGAATCTACTTGATTCTCTCCGCCACTTCCAGCAGACAAGCGCGGGCGCGGTCCAGGGTCGGGTTGTCGCGCTGCGCCGCGTAGACGGCGTAGGCGGAATGCGAGAATTCGGGCGCGTCGCGCACGCGGTACAAGAGGCCCGCATCGAGATAGGGCTGCGCGCTGCCGATACGGAAATAACTGGCGCCGCCCACCTCCAGCAGGTAGACGAGGGCCAGCGGCCCCAGGGAAATGGAGATGGGCGGGCTGCTCAGCTCCGGGTAGGCCGCCTGGTGATTGGCCGCGAAGCTGGGCCCCCAGTCCACGTACACATACGTATCGGCATGCATTTGGCCGTCATCGCGCGTGGTCACCATCACCAGCTTTTCCTCGGCCAGCAATTCGCTGGCCAGGCCCGGGCGCTGCGGCGGGTTGTACAGTACGGCCAGGTCCAGCGAGCCGTCGTGCACGGCGTCGAGCAGGCGCGCGGGGCTGTCGACTTCCGCGCGCAAGGCGATCTCGGGGCAGTCGCGGCTCATGCGTATCAGCCAGTCGCCGAGCAGCGGTTGCCACAGGCTCAGCTCGCAACCGATGCTGACGGCGTCATCGCGCCCCGGCGGCAGGGCCACCTGGTGGCGCGCCCTTTCCCACACCTGCACCATGGTGGCCGCATGGCGCATGAAGCGCTCGCCGGCCGACGTCAGGCGCGCCCCCGCCTTGTTGCGCACAAAGAGCTGGCGCCCCAGTTGCTGCTCCAGCGTACGGATGCGGGCGCTGACGGCCGTCTGCGTCACGTGCATGCGCTCGGCGGCCATGATGAAGCTGCCGCAGGACGCTACTTCGAGGAAGGTACGCGCTTGATTGATATCCATCAATCCATCATATCAGTTGCCGCACATCTCAACTAATGCGTTCATAACCACCCAATACCCCCTGCTTCGACAAGACCCATTGCCACAGCTGCAAGTCGCGCGCGCGGAAGGCGCCGGCGCAGGACAGCAGATAGTATGACCACATGCGGTGGAAGCGCTCGCCCAGCTGGCCAGCAAAACGCGGCCACGCCTGCTCAAAGTTCGCATGCCAGGCCATCAGGGTCTTGTCGTAGTCGGCGCCGAAGTTGTGCAAGTCTTCGGCGACGAACAGATCGTCCATGGCGTCGCCGATCTGGCCGATCGACGGCAAGTCGCCATTCGGGAAGATGTATTTGTCGATCCACGGGTCGCACGTGGAATGGCGCTTGTTCTTGCCGATCGTGTGCAGCAAAAACAGGCCGTCGTCTTCCAGGCAGCGGTGCGCCACTTCCATGAAAGTGCGGTGATTTTTATGCCCCACGTGCTCGAACATGCCGATACTGACGATGCGGTCGAATTTTTCATCAGTGTCGCGATAATCCTGCAAGCGGAAGTCCAGCTGCTCGCCGCCCGGCATGGCGCGCGCATACTCTGCCTGCTCTTGCGAGATCGTCACGCCCACGCACCGCACCTGGTATTTTTCCGCCGCATAGCGCATGAAACTGCCCCAGCCGCAGCCGATGTCGAGCACGCGCATGCCCGGCTCCAGCCTGAGCTTGCGGCAGATCAGATCGAGCTTGGCTTCCTGCGCCTCGGCCAGGTTGGCCGCATCCTTCCAGTAGCCGCAGGTATACGTCATGCGCGGATCGAGCATGGCCGCATAGAAGACATTGCCCAAGTCGTAGTGTTCCTTGCCCACCATCCAGGCGCGGCGCTCCGTCTGCAGGTTGAACAGGCGCGCGGTCAGCGCGTGGAAGGCCAGGCGCATGGGGCGCACGTCGTCGGCCACCCTGGAGCGCAGCAGATGGCAAAAGAATTCGTCGAGCTGCTGCGCATCCCAGTCGCCATCCATGTAGGCTTCACCGAGCCCCAGGTTGCCGCTGGCGAAGGCACGTTCGGGCACACCCCGTTTGCGCAGCTGCATATCCCAGGCGGCGCGTCCATTCAAATGGATGTCGGCCCTGGCCAGCAATTCGGCCGCTTCGCGGGTCAGCCGCGTGTCGAGCTGGAGTTCAGTACTACCTGCTGGTGCTTGCTGTAACCGTGTCATTTGCTGCGTGTTCATGCCCTGCCGCCTCCAGATGGTTGTCGGTGCTGGCACGCGCCGGCAATGCACTCAGGTGCCCGGCGACGCACCAGTCATAAAATTATCCGCCTGCCATGCCCATCTGGATAATGAAACATCATGGTCATTCATATCAAAATAATTGCTGCAAAATGATTTGAATCAATTTTTTTATGGAAATATTTTTCGTACGAAACGCTCCGCAGCATGAAAAAAGCCGCCTGTACGGCGGCTGTTCGCAGCAAGTCATGTCACCATCAAAAGTCGTGATTTGACGGGTACTTGCTGTAAAAATCGTTATCCCATTTGAAATTGGTAAACGCCACCGTCATCGATACGTCGAGCGCTTCGACGAAATGCCAGCAGCCGACGGGCAAAAACAGGATCTCGCCCGGTGCCAGCACGCATTCGCGCACCTGCACGTCGGCCATCAGCGGATAGCGCCGCAGGTCGATGTCGCGGCCGTCGACGGGCGTAAAACAGTGGCGCTGGTTGTACGCGCGCGCCACCTCGCAGGCGGCCATGATGCGCAGCCGCTTGCGCCCTTTGACCTGGGCCATGAAGTTGTTCGTCAGGTCGTGGTGGAATGGCGTCACGGTGCCGGCCGGGCCAAACCATAAAAAGCCCGTGGGGCCGCCACTCTGTTCCAGGTATTCGGGCAGCTGGCCGATATCGTCCCACAGCTCGCGCAAGGCTTGCCGGTTTTGCGAATTGTTATTCGCCGTCATGTAGAAATCGTTGGTCGCGCCACTGCCCTCGACCAGGCTGGCGTATTCGCCGAACGCCATCTTGCGCTTGTGCGCCACGCTGTTCATTTCGTACTGGGCGTCCGCCTCTCGGCCGAACTGCACTTCCACTTCGCGCTGCGCGTAATGGTCGCGAAAATAAGCCGGGCTCCACTTGGCCATGGCGGGCCAGTCGTCCATCATGCCCGTGATGATGACGGGCTGGTTGGTGGAATAGAACTCCGTCAGGAACTCTTGCGCCGTCAGTTTCTCGCGGCGGGGAATCTCGGGTGGGCGCAGCTGGTTCAGCTTGCGCTGGATGTCGATCACCCAGTCGCGCTTGGCCAGCCGGTTCGACAGGCGCACGGCGCCGGCCAGGTAGGGACTCTGCAGCGCCAGCTCGATTTCGCGGCGCGCCAGCGGCTCCGCGATGCCGGCCTGTTGCAGCACCGGCATCAGCGCCGACGGGTGGCTGCCCAGCATGAGGTTTTCCGCGATCCAGCTGCGCCACTCGCGGCTCAGCTCCTGCTGCTGCTCCTGCTGCTGCTTGACTCCGAATGTCGATACTGCCGCCATCGCCCGTCTCCTGTTTTTTTATGTGAACAAGCAGCCGGACAGCATGGCTATCCGGCCGCGTCTTACGCTACATCAACATTACCGCACTTTCCACACCTCGGTCGCCAGCACGCCATTCGCGTCGCCATCGAGTTCCCACGAGAACGCGCCGCGCAAGCCCTGGTCCTTCACGTACTTGACCTTGGTGCCGATGACGGTCGGGTCATCATAGCTCCACCACTGGCCGCCCGCCCCCGTGTACAGGTACAGCTGCTTGGTCACGGGGTGGTAGTAGCGCGTGCCGGCCTTGGCCACGAGGATTTTATAGTCCTCGATGCCCGACTCGTACGTGCCTGGCGCCGTGCCCGTCGCCGCCTGGTACAGGCCATCGCCGTTCGGCCCCGGCGCCACGCCGGTCCAGCCGCGGCCATAGAACGGTATGCCCAGCAGCAGCTTGTCGCGCGGTACGCCGGCGGCAATCATGTACTGCACCGCCTTGTCGCCCACGTACTCGCGCGCCATGCCCGTCGATGGATCGGCAGGATCGGCAAACAGCTGGGCGTTGAAGTTGGTGCTCGTTTCCCAGCCGCCGTGGAAGTCGTAGGTCATCAGGTTGATCCAATCCATGTACTGCGAGTACAGGGCCGGTTCCGTGTTGTCGATCTTGTCCTTGCCCGCACCGACAGCGGCCGTCAGCAGATAGCGCTTGCCGTTGGCTGCACCGAGCGCATCGAGCTGGGCACGGAATTCCGCCATCAGCAAGGTGAAGTTGCGCTTGTCGTTGGGGCTGACCGTGTTGTACGGCTGGCCGCCGCCGACCGGATATTCCCAGTCGATGTCGATGCCGTCAAAGATGTTGGCCGCCGCGCCCGCGCCGCCGCGACCGCCCTGCACCGGCAAGTTGCCCTTGATGTAAATGTCGATACACGAGCGCACCATCTGCTTGCGCAGCGCATCCGTGGCCGAACCGACGGAGAAGTTCTTCGACCAGCTCCAGCCGCCCAGCGAGATGAACAGCTTCAGGTTCGGGTGCGCCGCCTTGAGTTTCCTCAGCTGCAGGAAGTTGCCCGACAACGGAGCGTCCCAAGGGATCGCCTGGCCATCGACGGTGCGCTTCGGCGTGCGGATGTAGTCGGCCTCGGCATCGCCACCCGTGCCCGCGTCCGGCGAATTCGGATTCGTCGCGCCCGGTTCCGTCTTGGTAATCATGGCGCATTCATAGCCGCCGTTTTTCGGGTAAATATTGCCGAAGGCATAGTTGATGAAGGTCAGCTTGTCGGCCACGCCACTGGTGTGGACGTTCGCCACTTCATAGTCGCGGCCATACACGCCCCATTGCGCGAAATAGGAACCGACTTCGCGGCCCGTTGGCGTTGGCGTTGGCGTTGGCGTTGGGGTCGGAGTCGGCGTTGGAGTCGGAGTCGGTGTCGGTGTCGGTGTCGGGGTAGGCGTAGGCGTAGGTGTCGGCGTGGTGCTGCATATCTCCTGGCTGGTCCATGGCTTGCCCGTGCCGGCGGCGCCGCTGCTGGTCGACGGGTTGTCGCCCTGTGTCCAGTAGTTGGCGCGGTAATTCGTGCCCGCATAGCTGACGGTGGCGCCCGCGCTGTAGGCCGTGCCGGCCACCCAGGCCAGCGCGCAGGTGCCGCCGGTGGGCGTCGGCGTCGGGGTGGGCGTCGGGTTCGGTGTTGGCGCAGGAGTCGGCGTCGGCGTCGGCGTCGGCGTCGGGGTTGGCGTGGGCGTCGGAGTAGGTGTCGGCGTGGTGCCGCCATCGCAAGTGCCGCCGGCGCTCCACAGGCTCGGCGTGGAAACGGGGTTCCAACCGGAGCCCACGTGATCGGTCTGCGTCACCAGGGCCGTGTAGTTGGCGCCCAGGTAAGTGACCACCGTGCCTGCGTTATACGTGCCACCCTCTTGCCAAGGCACGCAGGCGACGACGGTGCTGGCCGCCAGCAATTGCGAGCCAGCCGGGGCGCCGGCATCACCACCACCGCCGCCGCATGCGGCCAGCACGCCACCGCTGGCCAGACATACCATCATGTTTCTGATCGTTTTTTTGAGTATTAAATTTTCCACGTTGTCTCCTGTTCAGGTTTGCGGAAATACCACTCTGCTTCAATAAAAAGCTACCTGTGATTTTGTTTTTTGCAGTTGCAAGAACAGCATGCTGCTGAAAAAATAGGCGGTCAAGTGGTTTTGAAGTGGCCTCAAAGTGGGCAATACCACTTTACAAAGAAAGCATAACGGCGGAGGCGGACGGCGCGTTGTCCTACTGGACAAGCAAAAAAACGGCAGAGGAAGGATGAAAAAAGACGCTGGATCGGGAAAAGACAGACCAGTTTTATAACACGCTGTAAGTGGTATTGGGGGAGCTTGCTGTGCCGTCACATACGGCAACGGCGGGTGCCTGCCTGGCCACCCGCCGTGTCAGGCAGACTTATTGCGGCAGATCAAACACGGCCATCGATTCGACGTGCGAAGTGTGCGGGAACATGTTCACCACGCCCGCTTTGCTCAGCACATAGCCGGCTTCCAGCGCCAGGATGCCGGCGTCGCGCGCCAGGGTCGACGGGCTGCACGACACGTAGACGATGCGTTTCGGCAGCAGGTCAGGACGCACTTGCGACAAACCGACCAGCGCCTGGCACAGGGCCATGGCGCCATCGCGCGGCGGGTCGACGAGAATGCGGTCGAACTTGCCCAGCGCGATCAGGTCGTCCGTCGTCACTTCGAACAGGTTGCGCGTCGAGAACGAGGTTTTTTCCGCCAGGCCATTGGCCAGCGCGTTTTCCAGCGCCCGCTCCGTCAGAGTGGTGCTGCCTTCGATACCGACCACTTCACTGCCCTGCGTGGCCAGCGGCAAGGTGAAATTTCCCAGGCCGCAGAACAGGTCGGCCACGCGGTCCGTCGGCTGCACTTCCAGCAAACGCAGGGCTTTCGATACCAGCACGCGGTTGATGTGGTGGTTCACCTGCGTGAAATCGACAGGCTTGAACGGCATCTTGACGCCGAATTCCGGCAGCAGGTAGTGCAAATGCTTGTCGAGCGGATAGAACGGCACGGCCGTTTCCGGACCTTTCACCTGCAGCCACCATTGCACGCCGTATTCGTCGGCAAAGGCCTTCAGTTTCGTTTCATCGTCCGCCGTCAACGGCGCCATGATGCGCAAGACCATGGCGGTGACGTCTTCAC
Source organism: Janthinobacterium sp. GL_088 (assembly GCF_057837845.1). Classification (NCBI taxonomy): domain Bacteria; kingdom Pseudomonadati; phylum Pseudomonadota; class Betaproteobacteria; order Burkholderiales; family Oxalobacteraceae; genus Janthinobacterium; species Janthinobacterium sp. GL_088. Next base: position 4,946,228 of record NZ_CM174453.1, read on the forward strand.
CCACGGCCAGCTCGATCTGCGGCATCTGGTCGAAAATGGACAGCGAAGCAATCAATCCACGCAGCGGCAGCAGCATGGCGGAGATATGCGGCGGCAGGATTTCGCAGCTATCCATGTCGGCAACAAACGCCGATTTCTTTTCATGGAAGCCTACCAGCACGGCGTCTTTCTTCTTGACGTGGCGCACGGACAGGCGCGCGCGGTAGCGGTAGCCCCACGTCGGGCCATACATGGGGCGCATGATGCTTTGCGGACGCACCTTGCCGATATGCCACAAGTTGTCTTCCAGCACGCGCTGCTTGATCGCCACCTGCGCCGACGGCTCCAGGTGCTGCATCGAGCAGCCGCCGCAATTGTCGAAATGCTTGCACTTGGGCGTCACGCGCATCGATGATTCGCGGTGCAGCGCCGTCATGCGGGCCATTTCCCAGTTCTTCTTTTTCTTGAACGTCACAAAGCTGACGCGCTCGCCCGGCAATGCGCCTTCGACAAACACGACCTTGCCCGGCGAGCCGTCTTCGTTTTCAATATGGCCAACGCCGCGGGCGTCCATGTCGAGCGATTTGATTTCGATGATATTTTCTTGCATAGCGATCAATAGGTAAGAGTGGGCCAGGACGCAGGGCCGCGCTGGAACTTGAAAGAATGGGGGAAAGGTCAGGCGCCGCGAGCGGGGCGTATGATAGCAGATGCAGGCCCGCGACAGCCGGGCCAGGGGATTACAAAAGGGAATCTCTTACTACGCCGCGCGCCGCCATGGCCCGCTTCAGTTTAATCAGGGCTTCCTGCTGGATCTGGCGCACGCGCTCTCGCGTCACGCCCATTTCCTCGGCCAGGGTTTCCAGGGTGGCGGGATCGTCATTGTCGAGGCCGAAACGGCGCATGATGACCACGCGCTGCTTGTCGGGCAGCTTGGTCAGCCAGTCGCGCACCAGCACCGTCATTTCATGGTGTTCGGCACGCGCGTCGGGGCTGTCTTCGCTGGCGCCGGGCAACATGTCCATCAACGACGACTGCGGATCGTTGTCGAGCGGCGCGTCGAGCGAAGTGGCGTGCTCGGACAGGGCCAGGATATCCTGCACCTCTTCCACGGGACGGCCCACCAGGTGGGCGATATCTTCCGCGGTGGCATCCTTGCCATCGTGATGCTGGGCTTCCAGGTGGTATTTGCCGCGCAAAATCTGGTTCAGTTCGCGCACCATGTGCACGGGCAGGCGCACCGTGCGCGCCTGGTTCATGATGGCGCGCTCTATGCTCTGGCGTATCCACCAGGTGGCATAAGTAGAGAAACGGAAACCGCGTTCGGGTTCGAACTTGTCGATGGCGCGCATCAGGCCGATGTTGCCCTCCTCGATCATGTCGAGCAAGACCACGCCGCGGTTGATGTAATGCTTGGCGATCGACACGACCAGGCGCAGGTTGTGCTCGATCATGGTTTGCCGGGCTTCGAAATTGCCCTGCTTGGCCAGGGTGGCGTAATGCACCTCTTGCGCCGCCGTCAGCAGGGGCCGCGTGCCGATCTGGTTCAGATAGTGCTGCGTGGTATCGGTCGACAGCTCGGCCGCCAGCACCTTTTTCAGTTCATCGACACTTTCGACCAACACGGTTACGCTGGCCACCTCGCCCGCGTCGACGGCGTCGACGGCGTCAATGCCGTCGAGTTCGCCGGCATCGTCCGTCACGACTTCGTCTGCCCCGTCTTCTGGCAGTTCCGGGTCATCGTCCAGCTGGTCGTGCGGCGCGTGTGTCATTGCTTTACCTAACGGTTAGGCAGGAATTTCGATGGGTCGACAGGTTTGCCTTGCTGGCGGATTTCAAAGTGCAGTTTCACGCGGTCGGCATCGGAATCGCCCATTTCGGCGATGGCCTGGCCTTTGTTGACGTTCTGCCCTTCCTTCACCAGGATGCTGCGGTTATGCGCATACGCCGACAATAAACTATTACTGTGCTTCACGATGACAAGATTACCATAACCACGGATTCCGCTCCCGGCATACATGACTTTTCCCGCGCCGGCGGCCACGACCTGCTGGCCCGCCTTGCCGGCGATATCGACGCCCTTGTTCTTGCCTTCGTCGAAAGTGCCGATGACCTTGCCTTCGGAAGGCCACATCCAGCTGATCTTCTCGTCGCCAGGCGCCGATGCCGCAGGGGCTGCCGCGGCGGCGGCCGGTGCGGAGGCAACAGTTGCTGCCGGGGCCGGCGCAGGCTTGGCGTCGCCGCCATCGGCGCGCAGCTCGGCCAGGGTAGCGTCGGAATACGCGCGCTTCTCGCCGCGCGGACCCGTTTTCTTCGGCACGACAGGCGCGGCCGGCTTGACTTCCGTCACCGGCGGCATGACGATGGCCGACGTTTGCGCCCCGCCCGTATCGCCATTCGGCGGCAACACGCGCAGCACCTGGTCGACCTTGATGTCGTTCGGATTGCTCAAGTCATTCCAGGCCACCAGGTCGCGGTAATTCTGCCCGTGCTCGAGGGCGATGCGCAACAGGGTATCGCCACGCTTGACCGTGTAATAAGCCGGATCGCGGTCGCGCGGATCGCTGGCCGCGGCGCTGCTGCTCGATGGGTGGCGCTCCACGACGGGCGCCTGGACGCCCGTCGTGCCGCAACCGCTCAACAGCGCGGCCAAGGTGATGCCACATAGAAGTATGTTACTTTTCTTAATCATTCGCATGTAATTGTATGTCCTGCTTGCTAGCTGATCCGGGGATCATATGGTGCCCGGGCGCAAAGGTACGAAATGGCAATCTTCCAGGGTTTGGCTAGTCCATTCCATTTTCCCCACCCGGGTAATGAGTTGTAAGTGTTGCAATTTAGCCCCCACCGGCGCAACCAGACGCCCGCCGGGCGCCAGCTGTTCCAGCAAGGCTTGCGGGACTTCCAGGCCGGCTGCGGCAAGGATGATCCCGTCGAAGGGCGCCGCCTGCGGCAGGCCAAGCATACCATCTCCGTACTGCAAGCGCAGATTTGACACGCGCAGCGGGCGCAGATTGGCCTTCGCCAGCTCGTGCAGGGGCCGGATGCGCTCGATCGAATACACCTCTTTCGCCACCAGCGACAGCACCGCCGCCTGGTAGCCGCAGCCCGTGCCGATTTCCAGCACGCGCTGCAGGCTGCCGCCCTGGCGCATCACTTCGATCATGCGCGCCACGATATATGGCTGCGAAATGGTCTGGTGGTGGCCGATGGGCAGGGACGCGTCGATATACGCCTGCGACGCCAGCGCCTCGTCCATGAACATGTGGCGCGGCACGGCCTGCATGGCGTCGAGCACCACCTGGTCCTTGACGCCCTGCTTCGCCACGCGGGCCACCATGGCGCGGCGCACGGCCTCCGAGACGAGCGGGTTTTGCCGTGGCGGCGACACCACCGCCGGCTGCGCCCGCTCATTGGCGATGGCCTGGGCGCGCGACGGCGCGATGGCCGCGTGCGCGCCATACGGCTGCGCCACGCCGCGCGCCGCGTTTTGCGCCGCATTCTGCGTGGCCGTCTGCGGCGTGGCGATCCTGGACTGGGCCAGCGACTGTCCCCCGCCCGGCCTGGCGGGCTTGCCGGCCAGCGAATCGAGGGTAAGGGGGAAGGTGCGCGGCTTGTCAGTCATAGTGAGCGGTCATGCCAGGCCTTTCGCCAGTGCATCGAGTTGGGTGGTATGGGTCAGGTCGATCTGCAGCGGCGTGATCGATACTTGTCCATGTTCAACGGCATGGAAGTCCGTGCCCGGACCGCCTTCCTTGGCGGCGCCGGCCGGGCCGATCCAGAAGATTTCGCGGCCACGGGGGTCGAGCGCGCGGATCACCGGCTCGGCCGAATGGCGCTTGCCCAGACGCGTGGCCGCCATGCCTTGCATTTGCTCATAAGGGATGGCGGGGATGTTCACATTCAGCAGATACGGTTTCTGCAGGGCGTCGAACTGGCGCTCGACGATTTCCCTGGCCACGCGGGCAGCCGCGTCCAGGTTGGCCCAGCCAAACTGCGACTGGGAAAAGGCGATGGCGGGAATGCCGAACAGATAGCCTTCCGTGGCGGCCGCCACGGTGCCCGAATACAGGGTGTCGTCACCCATGTTGGGGCCATTGTTGATGCCGGAGACCACCAGGTCGGGTCGCTCGATGAGCATGCCCGTCAGCGCCACGTGCACGCAGTCGGTGGGCGTGCCGTTGACAAAATAAAAGCCGTTGGCGGCCTTGTGCACGGACAAGGGGCGGTCCAGGGACAGCGAATTGGAGGCGCCCGAACGGTTGCTGTCGGGCGCCACCACGACGATGTCGGCAATGGGTGCGAGCGCGTCGGCCAGGGCCGCCAGGCCAGGCGCCAGGTAGCCGTCGTCGTTACTGATAAGAATTCTCATAACGGGATTTTACCCGAAGCGATGCCAACACTGCGCATGCCGCACGCCGATAGACAGCATTATTTGTGCTGCCGCGCGGACATGGTGCACAGGATCAGCGCTGCTCGATGCGCGCCTCGGACAATGCCCCTTCCAGCGCCTGCACTTCATCTTCCTGCAAGGCCAGCAAGGCATTCAAATCGCCTTGCAATTTGTACATTCTTTTCAGCTGCGCCATGCCGCGCCGGCGCAGCTTGCCCGGCACGCCCGGACGCAGCAGGCAAGACTTCAAATGTTCGGCCAGTTCGCCCGCCTGCGTATACTGTTCGCGCTCGATCATGCCTTGCAGCATGGAGATCATGCTGACCAGGGTATCCGGCTCCGCGCCCTCGTGCCCGCTGGCGCGGCCGGCCAGGATGGTTTCCTGCAAATGCCGCGCACCGTCCAGCACGCTGTCCGCATGCCCCGTGACGGGCGCATTCAGGAGCCGGTCACTGCCGCTGAGCACGGCGTCTTCCAGCAGGCGCGCGGCCTCGCTGTCGCCCTGCTGCTGCAAGGTACCGGCCAATTGCGTCTTGCTGTGCAAGGTATCGAGGTGGTCTTCGCCCAGCAGGCGCGCATGCACTTCCAGCACCTGCTCCTGCACGCTGCGCGCCGCATCGAGCTCACCACGCCGCAACAGCGCCTCGGCCAGCTTGCGCTGGCTCATCAGGGTTTCCGGATGGTCGAGCCCATGCGTGCGCTCGCGCGCCGCCACCTGGTCTTCGTGCAACTGGCGCGCGCCGGCCCAGTCGCCCTGCCCGGCCACGATGTCGGCCAGCAAATCGCGCGTGGCCAGGGTGGCCGCATGGTCGCCGCCCAGGCGCCGCTCCTGCGCCTGCAGCACGGCAACGAACAGGCGCCGCGCGCCTTCCAGGTCGCCTTCGCGCCCCAGCGCCTGCGCCAGGGCCAGCTTGCTGCGCAAGGTATCGCCATGCTCGGCGCCAAACAGGCGTTCGCGCGCCGCCACCACCGTGGCCAGCACTTGCTGCGCCTGCGCCAGCCGGCCCATGCGCAGCAAGGTGGCGGCGCGGCCGTCCATCGCTTCCAGGGTCAGCGGATGCTCGCCGCCCAGCTGGCGCGCATAGCTTGCCAGCACCGCATCCTGCAGCAGCAGCGCCGCCGCCAGCTCCCCCTGCAGCAACAGGGTCTTCGCCAGGCAGGCGCGGGCAGCCAAGGTGTCGGGATGCTCGCTGCCCAGCACGCGCTCGCGCACGTCGAGCACGTCCTCTTCCAGGAAGCGGGCTTCATCGAGCTTGCCCAGCTGGCGCAGCAGGCGCGCCATGCCGCTCTTGCACGCCAGGCTGTCGGGATGCTCCTCGCCCAGCAGGCGCACGCGGATCTCGACGCTCTGGCGGAAGGCGTCGAGCGCCAGCGCGCTGCGTCCATCCTTGCGGTACAGCTCGCCCAGACGGGCCAGGTCGCGCGCCAGCGGCAGGGCCACGGCGCGGCCCGGCTCAAGCAGCAAGGCCTGGCGCGCTTCGCTGATGGCACCCAGCAAGGCGATTTCACGGCTCGATTGCCAGGGGAAGTAGCCGCCCGTCAGCCAGTGCAAAAACGCTTCGAAGGTGCGCGTGAGGGAAAAACGGTCGCCGCCCTGGTCGATGCGCACGGCCAGCTGCTCGCCGTAGGCAAAGGTTTTCGTCTGCTGCAGCTGGACTTCGTCGAAATAGCTGTCGAGGGCGATCTGCGGCAAGCCGTAGGAAGCGCGCAGCAGGCGCTCGAACATGGGCTGGAAGCCGGCGATGCCCTTGTGCGCGTCGCCGCGGCGCCACTCGGCACGCTGCGCGCCATCGCCCATTTCTATGCGCGAGGGCAAGGGGTACACGAGCAGCGGACGCTGTTCGTCTTCATGGCTGCGGCGGTACTCGATGGCCCGCGTGACGAGCGCATCGACGCCTTCCAGGCTTTGCCGGTTCGGCGTGAAGACCACCACCAGCTTTTTCGGCAGCAAGGTGGTGCAGATGCCGGCGCTGTCCGTGCGTCCCGTGCGCGAATCGACGAGCACGTAACGGAAATGCTGGGCCAGGGTATCGGCGAAGCAGCGGAACAGGGCCGGGCAACTGTCGAACAGCTGATCCCAGCGCATCTGCGCCAGGCGCTCGCTGTAGCTGGCGTCGAAGCGCCCCGCGCGCATCAGGTACAGCGGGCTGCCCTGGTCGACGCGCACCACGTACTGCTGCCAGTCGATGGCGTCGAGCACGCGCTGGGCCAGGGCGACATCGTCGGCGACCGAGCCGCGCTTGCCTCCCGTCTCCAGGCTGAGGCGTTCGAGCTGCTGGCGGCACGCCTCAAAGAATTCCAGCACGCCCGGGCGCTCCTCGTGCTGTTCGAAATAGTGGTGCAGGCCCGGTGCTTCCATGTCCCAGTCCAGCATCAGCACGGGCACGCTGGCGTTTTCGCGGCGCGCCAGCAGGACGGCGATGTTCGACAGGGCCATGGTGCGGCCGGTACCGCCCTTGTAGGAATAGAAGGTGACGACTTCGCCAGGGGCGCTCAAAGGTGGCAGGGAGAGGCGTTGGCATTCCATGACAGGACCTTTTACGTGATTAACGCGGAAAGTGGGGAGGCGGAATGGCGCGCCATTCCGGCGGAATAGCGGGCAACACGAAACGGCTGCAATCGTGGCCGGGCGGTGTTGACCGCTTGAGCAAGTGGTAATGCGTGGCGATGCGCTGCACGATGCGTTCGATGTCGGGCAGGTACTGCGGATTCGATTTCAGGTCGCCGCTGGCCAGGGTGTAGCCGGAAAAATCGACGTACAGGCCCGATTCCGTGATTTGCGGCGGCAAGCCGTCGGGATGGCGCGTCATGATGATGGGGATAATCAAATGGCTGGGCAGTTCATACCAGGCGCGCCGCTCCTGCTCGATCAGCTGCATGGCGGCAAATTCGCGCCGCGTGTAGCCGTGCGCTTCATATTTAGGCGTGTACAGCACGATCATGCAGACGCTCTGGCACATGGCGCGCGCCACGCGCAGGTCGATATCGTCACCGCCTCCCAGTTGCTCGCTGTCGATGAACAGGACTTCCTCGCGGTCCAGGTGCGGTTCCAGATAGCAAGCGAGCGCCTCGATGAGGTCATTCTTGAACTTGTTCATGTACGCATATTGGCCGTGCGCGTAGCTCAAGAAACAGCCGTAGCGGATCTCCATGGCATCCCCCTGTTCCCCGTGCGGCCCTGCCATCGCCGCGCCTTGATCCCACAAGGCATGAAGTCACTGTAGACCGCTGAGCAACGGCCTGTTTGCGCTGGCGCAAAGATGTGTCTGGCGTCCTGGACATTCGCAAGAAAGCCAGAAACTGGCGCGATCACGCCGATTTCTGGCATGCCAGGCGCGCAAGCGGGCACCGCGTGAACAACGCTACTCGCCTGATAACAAAGGGAAATATGCCGGCGCGCGGAAGGCGCCGGCAACAAGGACTTAAGCGCCCTTGGCGGGCAGGTTGCGGAAGAACTCTACCACTTCAGCCGTGTCGCGCGTGCGCTTGAACGGCGGCAGGCTTTGCCAGATGCGCTTGCCATACGGCTTGGAGATCAGGCGCGGATCACAGATCATCAGCACGCCCCGGTCGCCCTCGTCACGGATCAGCCGGCCCGCACCCTGCTTCAGGTTGATGATGGCTTCCGGCAGCGAGTGGTGCATGAAACCGTTCTTGCCCTGCTTTTCCATCACTTCGATGCGCGCGGCCAGCACGGGGTCGTCGGGCGGCGCGAACGGCAGCTTGTCGATGATTACCAGAGATAAGGCATCGCCGCGCACGTCGACGCCTTCCCAGAAGCTCTGGCTGCCGATCAGCACGCCGTTGCCGGCGGCGCGGAACTGGTCCAGCAATTCCGTGCGGCCCTTTTCTCCCTGCACGAACAGGGGGAAGTTCAAACCGCGCTGCTTGAATTCATCGGCCAGGCGCTCGGCGGCCCGTTTGACGGCGCGCAAGGTGGTGCACAGGAAGAAGGTACGACCGCCGGCCGCCTCGATGATGGGCAGGGCGCAGTCGATGACGGCATCCGTGTAGCCCAGCGAGTTCGGTTGCGGCAGGTTTTGCGGCACGAACAGCAAGCCTTGCTGGCCATAGTCGAACGGCGACGGCCACGTATGCGACGGTTCGCCCGTCAAGCCCATCTGTTCGGAAAAATGCTTGAAGTCGTTTTTCACGGCCAGGGTGGCGGACGTGAAAATCCAGCTGCGTGGCGTGCCTTCGCGCTGGTTGTTGAAGATCGGCGCGATCGACAATGGCGTTTTATGCAATTGCAAGGAGCTGGAAAACGCTTCCACCCAGAACACGGCTTCTTCGCCGGCCGCCACTTTCGCCTTCGGATCGAACTTCCAGCCGCTCAGCTGCTGCGCCAGCTCGACACCGCGCACGCGGCACTGCTCCAGCGTTTCCGCCCGTTCCGCCTGCGTTTCCAGCACGGCCACCATGCCGTCAAGCTCATCCTTGAGGGTGTCGAGCGCGGGGAAGAAATCGCTCGACGGGGCGATCTGCGGCAGGGACAGGCGCACGATATCCTGCGGGAAGGTCAAGCGCAGGTCGCGTGCCGCCTTTTCCACCACCGTGACGGTCTTGGCCCAGTCGATGCCGCGCGCGTGCGCGAGCCCCTCGGCCAGCACGTCGCGGCACAGCTCCAGGATTTGCGAGGTCGATACCGTGTTGCCAAAGAACAAGGTGGCCGTATCGGGCAACTGGTGCGCCTCATCGAAGATGATGGTGTTGGCCGAGGGCAGCAATTCCGCCACGCCCGTATCCTTCAGGGCCACATCGGCAAAGAACAAGTGGTGGTTGACCACCACCACATCGGCCTGCTGGGCTTCCTTGCGGGCCTTCATGACAAAACAATCCTGGTAGTACTGGCATTCGGCGCCCATGCAGGTGTCGCGCGTGGACGTCACCAGGTTCCAGATCATGGCGTTTTCCGGCACCTTGGTCAGCTCGGCCTTGTCGCCCGAGCTGGTCATCTTGATAAAACGCGAGATTTCACGCAAATGGCCCACGTCGTCGCGCGACGTCATGCGGCCGTTTTGCAGGGTGCGTTCCAGGTGATAGTGGCAGACGTAGTTCGAGCGGCCTTTCAGCAAGGCGACGGAAACGGGCGCCTGCAGCGCGGCGCGCACGGTGGGGATGTCGCGCAGGAACAATTGATCCTGCAAGTTCTTCGTGCCGGTGGAGACAATGGTCTTGCCGCCCCACATCAGGGCCGGCACCAGGTAGGCGAAGGTCTTGCCGGTGCCCGTGCCCGCCTCGGCGATCAGGGTCGTCTGGCTGTCGATGGCGCTGGCGATGGCTTTCGCCATTTCCGTTTGCGAACGGCGCGGCTTGTAGCTGCCCACGGCCGGACCGAGCGGACCGCCGGCGCCGAACAGGCGCTCGATGTCGGCATCGTGCTTGCCAGGCGCCGCCTGCGGTTCGGCTGGCACATCGGCTGGCAAGACAGCAGGCTGGCCATCTGGGTTTACTGGCAATAAATTGTGATCGGTCAAAATATACTTAGGTGAAGGCTGGACTGGACGCTACTGGCGCCCCTCAGGCGGGAACGTCGGGCACCAACTGCATTTTCAGCAAGGTGATGTGATCCTTCAATTGCAATTTGCGCTTTTTCAGGCGGCGCAGCTGCAACTCGTCATGGTGGCCATCGAGTATCAGCAACTCGATGACGGCATCGAGGTCGCGGTGTTCCACGTTGAGTTCAATCAGGCGCCGCTCTATTTGCTGTGCATCGCTCATGTGTTGCGTTCCAGGCAGTGTTGGTGACAGTGTTGGGAAACCGGCGCGCGCAGCGTACGCAGGCAGCCATCGTGCGTAGTTTAACCTGCCGCGCGCGTTAGGGCACGCCATTTCCGGCATGCCCCTGCGCGGTGGTCTTATTTGACAGGCGGCACAGGTACAGCAACGGCCGGCGTGCTGGCAGCGGCGGCGGCCGCCTTGGCCGCCTTGGCCTGCGCTTCGGCCTGGCGCTCGGCCAGGCGTTGCGCCACCCGTTTCTGGCGCGCCACGGCGTCAGCCTGTTTTTTCGCATATTGCGCTTCGCGAGCCGCGCGGCGCGGCGCGTCGGCGGCATCGGCGGCAGCCTGCTTCGCCACCTTCGCCGCATGCTCGGCTTCGCGCTCGGCAACGCTCTTGCCTTGCGGCTTGGGCGGCGCCGGCTCGGGCGCGACCACTTTCACAGGCTTGGGCAGGGCCGCGGCCCGCTGCTCGGCGTCCAGGCGCGCACTTTCCTGCGTGCGGGCCAGGTCGATATCGCGCAGGCGCACGGACTCGGCCCGCTTGAAGTAATTCGCTTCCGCTTCGACGGCGCGCAGGCGCACGAGGATCAGGCGGCGCTTTTCCTTGGCCGTGTCCAGGCAGTTATTCACGAAAAACTTGTCGTAGCACTCGAGTTCGCGCGCGGCAAACTCGTTTTCCGCCGCCGCGCGCTCGCTGGCGACCTGCTTCAGCTTGGCGTCCGCCTCGTCCACCGACAAGGTGGCGGGCACCTGCGGCGCGCCGACTTCATCCAGTGCCGCGGCGCCCTGGTGGGCGCAGGCGGACAACGCCAGGACCAGGCCCAGCGCCGCACCCAGCTTGTATAGTGTATTTGCCATCATGTTCCTTATCCCTGCCTCAAACGATCGCGTCGGCCGCGCCGCGCTGTTCTTTTTCCATGTATTCGCGCGATTGCATCTCGATGATACGCGAAACGGTGCGGTGAAACTCGTTGGCCAGCATGCCGTTCGTGTACAGCTCTTCAGGCGCCACTTCGGCCGACATGATCAGCTTGACCTTCTGGTCATAAAACACGTCGATCAGCCACGTGAAGCGGCGCGCCTCGGACGACTGCGCCGCCGACATGGCCGGTATGCCGGACAATATCACCGTATGGAAGCGGCTGGCGATTTCCAGGTAATCATTTTGCGAGCGGGGACCGCCGCACAGGGTGGCGAAATCGAACCAGATGATGCCGCCGGCGCGGCGCAGGCAATGGATTTCGCGGCTCTCGATGCGAATACGCGCGTCTTCGTCGGCCGTCTCGGCGATGCGCGTGTACGCGTCGCGCAGGGCCTTGTCGGTATCGGCGCCCAGCGGCGTGTAATAGCTTTCCACCTGTTCCAGTGCGCGGCCCCGGTAATCGACGCCGGCGTCGACGTTCATCACGTCGAGCTTGTCCTTGAGCAGCGCGATGGTCGGCAGCATGCGGTCACGGTGCAGGCCGTCCGGATACAGCAGGTCCGGATCGTAGTTCGAGGTCATGATGAAGGACACGCCGTTGGCGAACAGGGCCGACAGCAGGTTGTACAGGATCATCGCATCGGCAATGTCGGAGACGTGGAATTCATCGAAACAGATGAGGCGGTATTTCTTGGCGATGCGCTTGGCGACCTCGTCGAGCGGGTCGGCCACGCCTTTCAATTCATCGAGCTGCTGGTGCACGCCGCGCATGAATTCGTGGAAGTGCAATCGCGTCTTGCGCACCAGGGGCACGACCGAATAGAAGCTATCCATCAGGAACGACTTGCCGCGCCCCACCCCGCCCCACATGTACACGCCTTTCGGCACGGCAGGACGGTTCAGCAGGCGCTTGAAGGTGCTCGAGCGCTGGCCCTTGTAGGCCACCCACTCGTCATAGCACAGCTGCAGGCGGTCGACCGCGCGCCGCTGGGCGGCATCGGCCTTGAAATCACGCTTCTGCAGCGCGTGCTGGTAAAACTCTTCTACGTTCATGGGATTCGCTTTAACGCACAAGGGCGCCGGCGGAAAAATTCCGCGAGCGCCCCTGCAGGACTAACTACAATTAAAAGTTCAACGTACGCTTGTCAACCGCCAGTGCCGCTTCCTTGGTCGCTTCCGACAGGGATGGGTGAGCGTGGCAGATGCGTGCGATGTCTTCGGCCGAGGCCTTGAATTCCATCGCCACGACGGCTTCGGAAATCAGTTCGGAGGCCATCGGGCCGACGATGTGCACGCCGAGGATTTCATCGGTGGTCGCATCGGCCAGGAATTTCACCATGCCCGAAGTGTCGCCCAGCGCGCGCGCACGGCCGTTGGCCATGAACGGGAAGGTGCCGGCCTTATAGGCGATGCCTTCGGCCTTCAGGGTTTGCTCGGTCTTGCCGACCCATGCGATTTCCGGCGAGGTGTAGATCACCCAAGGAATCGTGTTGAAGTTGGTGTGACCATGCTGGCCGGCGATACGCTCGGCCACGGCAACGCCTTCTTCTTCGGCCTTGTGCGCCAGCATCGGGCCGCGCACGACGTCGCCCACTGCCCAGACGTTCGGCAGGTTGGTCTTGCAGTCGCCGTCGACGGCGATGAAGCCGCGTTCGTCCAGCTGCAGGCCGACCTTGTCGGCACCCAGGCCATTCGTGTTCGGCGTGCGGCCGATCGAGATGATCAGCTTATCGAACACGGCTTTTTGCGCTTCGCCCTTGGCGTCCACGAATTCCACGGTGACGTCTTTCTTGCCTGGCGTGATCGCACCGATCTTGCAGCCGAGGTTGATCTTCAAGCCTTGCTTGATGAACAGCTTCGACGCTTCCTTGGCGATCTGCTCGTCGACGGCGCCGAGGAAGACCGGCAGGCCTTCCAGCACGGTGACGTCGGAACCGAGGCGGCGCCAGACGCTGCCCATTTCCAGGCCGATCACGCCGGCACCGATGACGCCCAGCTTGGCTGGTACGGCGTCGATGGCCAGTGCGCCCGTGTTCGACAGGATCAGTTTCTCGTCGAATGGTGCGCCCGGCAGTTCGCGTGCGTTCGAACCCGTGGCAATGACCACGTGCTTGGCCGTCAGGGTTTCGTTGGCTTCGCCCGTCACGCTGATCTCGTACGTGCCAGCGGCGGCGGCAGCGAAAGCGGCGCGACCGTGGAAGAAGGCGATCTTGTTCTTCTTGAACAGGTACAGGATGCCGTCGTTGTTTTGCTTGACGACGGTGTCTTTGCGCTTGAGCATCTGGCCCAGGTTCAGCTTCAGGCCGGCGACGTCGATGCCGTGCTCGGCGAAGCTGTGGCCCGCGTGTTCGAAATGCTCGGACGATTGCAGCAGCGCTTTCGACGGGATGCAGCCGACGTTGGTGCAGGTGCCGCCAGGAGCGGCGCCGCCCTTGGCGTTCGACCACTCGTCGACGCAAGCGACGGAAAAGCCCAGCTGCGCTGCGCGGATGGCGGCGATGTAGCCGCCAGGGCCCGCACCGATGACAACTACGTCAAATTGTTTAGTACTCATGTTTTGTTATTCCAATCTCTTCGTCTGGTACGAAAATCCACAATAGAAGGTAAATCACCACGCCGAAGCCGAAGGTCAATGTAAACAGGACGAAGACGAGGCGCCAGATCCACGCTTCCATGCCGGAAGCGCGTCCCAGGCCGCCGCAGACGCCGCCAAGCCAGCGGTCGTTGCGCGAACGGCGCAGGCGGTTGAATTCCTGCACCAGGTCGTTCGCCGGGCCGGGGGCCGCATCGGCGCCGGACGCGTTGTCCGGCTTGTCCAGGTTGATATTGCTCAGGAGCTTGGCTTTCGCTTGCGCGAATTCCGCGTCGCTCAGGGCGCCCGCCAGGTGCAACTCGTGCAGACGCTTGATTTCTTCAGAGACGTTCATGGGAATCCTCTTTCATTGAGATCAGCCAGCTGCGTCTTCTGGCAAGGGGTATCAGCTACATTGCCCCGGCGGCGACGCCGGGGGACTACAGTGCTTACAGGTCCAGCAACAGGCGTGCAGGATCTTCCAGCGCTTCTTTCATCGCCACCAGGCCCAGGACGGCTTCGCGGCCGTCGATGATGCGGTGGTCGTAGGACATGGCCAGGTAGTTCATCGGACGCACCACGATCTGGCCGTTTTCGACAACAGCGCGGTCTTTGGTCGCATGCACGCCCAGGATGGCCGATTGTGGCGGGTTGATGATCGGGGTCGACAGCATGGAGCCGAAGGTGCCGCCGTTCGAGATCGAGAACGTGCCGCCCGTCAGGTCGTCCAGGGTCAGCTTGCCTTCCTTGGCTTTCGCGCCGAATTCACCGATTTTTTTCTCGATGTCGGCGATCGACAGCTGGTCCGCGTTGCGGATGATAGGCACGACCAGGCCGCGTGGCGAACCGACGGCGATACCGATGTCGAAGTAGCCGTGGTAGACGATGTCGTTGCCGTCAACGGAGGCATTGATGATCGGGTACTTTTTCAGGGCGGCGACGGCGGCCTTGACGAAGAAGGACATGAAGCCCAGCTTGACGCCATGCTCTTTCTCGAACTTGTCCTTGTACTTGTTGCGCAGGTCGATGACCGGCTGCATGTTCACTTCATTGAACGTGGTCAGGATGGCGTTCGTCGATTGCGATTGCAGCAGGCGCTCGGCGATACGTGCGCGCAGGCGGCTCATCGGCACGCGCTCTTCAGGGCGGTCGCCCAGGCTGGCGGCCGATGGCGTGGCAACTTGTTGCAGCGCTGGCTTGGCAGCGGCTGGCGCCAGTGGCGCGACAGCTGGCTTGGCGGAAGCTGCCAGGGCGTCGCCCTTGGTCACGCGGCCGTCTTTGCCGGAACCGGCGACGTCGCCAGCGGACAAGCCTTTTTCGGACAGGATCTTGGCAGCGGCAGGCATGGCGACATCGCCTTTGGTCGCGGCGGCAGGCGCCGAAGCGGTCGATGCGTCTTGCGCAGCGGCAGCCAGGGCTGGTGCAGGCACGGCCGACACTTCCATCGGGCTGACCTTGGCCGAGCCGTCGGTGTCGATGATGGCGATGACTTCGCCGGCGACGACGGTGGCGCCGTCAGCCTTGATGATTTGAACGATCACGCCAGCGGCTGGCGCCGGCAGTTCCAGCACCACTTTATCGGTTTCGATATCGATCATGTTTTCGTCGCGCGCGACTGGTTCGCCGACTTTCTTGTGCCATGCCAGCAGGGTCGCTTCTGCAACCGATTCCGACAACTGGGGAACTTTGACTTCGATTTGTGCCATGTAAAACTCCGTTTATTTTGTTATTGCGGCGCCGCCCCTGCGTAGCAAGGGCGGCGCTCCGTCATGATGTATGCAAGCTCCTGCCACTTACTTGGTCAGGATAAAACCCTTCAGCTTCGAGAATGCCGTTTCCAGCAGATCTTTTTGCTGGGCGTAGTGCTTGTCATAGTAACCGACAGCAGGCGACGCCGAAGCAGGACGGCCGGCGTAAGCCAGACGCTGACCCGATTCCAGGCCTTCGAAGATGTTGTGCTGGATCTGGAACCAGGCGCCCTGGTTTTGCGGCTCGTCCTGCGCCCAGACGACTTCGACCAGGTTCGGGAACTTCTTCAGTTCAGCAGCGAACGACTTGTGCGGGAACGGATACAGCTGTTCCAGGCGCACGATGGCCGTGTCGGTCTGGCCGCGGGTCTTGCGTGCGTTGACCAGGTCGTAATAGACCTTGCCCGAGCAGGCGACCACGCGCTTGACTTTCTTGGCGTCGATTTTGTCGTCGACTTCGCCGATGACGGTCTGGAAACCACCCTTGGCCAGGTCGGTCAGCGGCGAACCGGCATCCTTGTTGCGCAACAGCGACTTCGGCGTCAGGATGACCAGCGGCTTGCGGAACTGACGCACCATCTGGCGGCGCAGCAAATGGAAGATCTGCGAAGCCGTCGTCGGCTGCACCACTTGCATGTTGTTGTCTGCGCACAGCTGCAGGAAACGCTCAGGACGCGCGGACGAGTGCTCAGGACCCTGGCCTTCGTAACCGTGCGGCAGCATCATGACCAGGCCCGAAGCGCGGCCCCACTTCACTTCGCCGGAGCTGATGAACTGGTCGATCACCACTTGCGCGCCGTTGGCGAAGTCGCCGAACTGGGCTTCCCAGATCGTGAGCGTGTTCGGTTCAGCGGTCGAGTACCCGTATTCGAAGGCCAGTACGGCTTCTTCGGACAGCACCGAGTCGATGACGGTGAACGGCGCCTGGTTGTCCGACACGTTTTGCAGCGGAATGTAGGTACCTGCATCCCAACGCTCGCGGTTTTGATCGTGCAAGACGGCGTGGCGGTGCACGAAGGTGCCGCGGCCGGCGTCCTGGCCCGTCAGGCGGATGGCGTAGCCGGACGATACCAGCGATGCGTAGGCCAGGTGTTCGCCCATGCCCCAGTCCAGGTTCATTTCGCCACGACCCATGGTGCCGCGGTCGCCCAGTACTTTTTCAACCAGCGAGTGGACCTTGAAGTCTTCCGGCACGGTGGTGATGCGGGTGGCCAGGCGTTTCAGTTCCGTCATCGGCACGGCGGTGTCGGCCGAATCGGTCCATTTCTTGTTCAGGAACGGCAGCCAGTCGACGGCGTACTTGTTCTTGAAGTTCGAGATGACCGGATCGACGGTGTGCTTGCCGGCGTCCATGGCGTCGCGGAAGGCGGCCACCATCTTGTCGCCGCCATCGGCAGGGATCACGCCTTGCGCTACCAGTTTGTCCGCGTACAGTTTGCGGGTGCCTGGGTGCTGGCCGATCTTCTTGTACATCAGTGGCTGCGTCAGTGCCGGCGTATCTTGCTCGTTGTGGCCAAGCTTGCGGTAGCAGATGATGTCGAGGACGATGTCCTTCTTGAATTCCATGCGGTAGTCGAGCGCGATCTGCGTCGCCAGCACCACGGCTTCAGGATCATCGGCGTTGATGTGCAGGACCGGTGCTTCGATCATCTTCACGACGTCCGAGCAGTACAGGGTCGAGCGGGCATCGCGCGGATCCGAAGTGGTGAAACCGATCTGGTTGTTGATCACGATATGCACCGTGCCGCCGGTATGGTAGCCACGGGTTTGCGCCAGATTCAGCGTTTCCATGACCACGCCCTGGCCGGCGAAAGCGGCATCGCCGTGCACCAGGATAGGCAGCACTTGCGCGCCCTGCGCGTCGCCGCGGCGATCCATGCGGGCCTTGACGGAACCTTCGACCACAGGGTTGACGATTTCCAGGTGCGACGGGTTGAACGCCAGCGACAGGTGGACCGGGCCGCCTGCGGTGGAGATGTCCGACGAGAAGCCTTGATGGTACTTCACGTCGCCGGCAGGCAGGTCGTCGCCATGCTTGCCTTCGAATTCTTCGAACAGTTCCTGCGGCGCCTTGCCCAGGGTGTTCACCAGCACGTTCAGGCGGCCGCGGTGGGCCATGCCGATGACGATTTCCTGCACGCCTTTTTCGCCGGCGCGCTGGATGGTTTCATCCATCGAGGCGATGAAGGTTTCGCCGCCTTCCAGGGAGAAGCGCTTCTGGCCCACATAGCGGGTGTGCAGATAGCGTTCCAGGCCTTCAGCCGCGGTCAGGCGGTCGAGGATGTGGATTTTTTTCTCTGGGGTGAAATTCGGGGTGGAGCGGATCGCTTCCAGTTTCTCTTGCAGCCAGCGCTTTTCGGCCGGGTCGGAGATGTACATGAATTCGGCGCCGATCGAACGCGTGTAGGTATCGCGCAGATAGTTCAGCAGATCGCGCAGGGTGGCGGTCTCGGGGCCAAAATAGGTATTGCTGATGTTGAACACGGTGTCCATGTCCGCGTCGGTGAAACCGTAGAAGCTTGGCTCCAGTTCCGGGATCATCGGACGTTCCTGGCGCTGCAGCGGATCCAGGTTGGCCCAGTGCGAACCGAGGTAGCGGTAAGCGGCGATCAGCTGCGTGGCGGCGACGCGCTTGCGGCCCATTTCAGCATCGAAGGAAGCGGTTACTGTGCGGATCGGACCAGCTTTTGCGCGTTCGGCGAACGAGGCGACGACGGAGGCATGCGCCACGTCAGGCTTGTTGGTGCCATCGACGGCAGGCACGTGCTGCATCGCGTCGAAGTAGGAGCGCCAGTTATCGGGTACCGAGCCTGGGTTGTTCAGATACGCCTCGTACAGGTCTTCCACGTACGGAGCATTCCCACCGAACAGGTAGGAGTTGGTCGTTAATTGCTGCATATATTGCTCACCTTTCTTCGCGTTTCGCGAGGAATTAGCGGGTTAATCTAACCTTCCGCGACACGGCCTGACCGGTTAGCGGATTGCACATCAAGTTGTGGGGAAGGGCTTTTTTATTGCACCAGCATTCTGCATACCGTCATTTAGAATAGCACGCGGTATTGTAACGCAACAACGGCTAGTTGAATTTTATTTGGCAAGCAAATGTAAGCTGTGTTGCTGATTTTCCCGGGCTTGCAAGCCTGTCACTGTTATGCTTACAACACATCGGCGGCCCTGCCGGCATGCCGTTTGCGCCCAACTGGTCTGCCCGGCAACGGCGCCGCCGCGATGGCCGCCAGCCACTCGGCATCGCCGGCAAACCACTCCACCAGGAAGTCGAGCATGGTGCGCAGCAGCGGCGACATGTGCTGGCGCGAGGTGTAGACGCCGTAGATGCCCATGTCCTGCGGCACATAAGCGGGCAGCAGCTCCACCAGCTGGCCGCTGGCGATCAGCGGCGCGGCCGAATAGCGCGGCTGCATGGCGATGCCCGCCCCCGCCACCGTGGCCACCAGCAGGACCAGCGACTCATTCGCCGACAGGCGGCCGCTGACGGGGACAGTA
Organism: Janthinobacterium sp. GL_088; assembly: GCF_057837845.1. NCBI lineage: Bacteria > Pseudomonadati > Pseudomonadota > Betaproteobacteria > Burkholderiales > Oxalobacteraceae > Janthinobacterium > Janthinobacterium sp. GL_088. The sequence continues at coordinate 4,965,066 of NZ_CM174453.1, forward strand.
AGCGCTTCCCCGTCATGCGTGAACTGCCACAGGCTCTTGCCAAAATACGTGTACGTCAGGCAGTTGTGCAGGGCCAGGTCTTCCGCCCGGCGCGGCGTGCCGTGCGCCGCCAGGTACGATGGTGCGGCGCACACCACCGAAGCGCAGCTGGCCAGCTGGCGCGCGATCAGGTTCGGTTCGAGCGCGTTGGTGATGCGGATCGCCAGGTCGATGCGCTGCTCCACCAGGTTGACGGCGCGGTTTTCCATCTGCAGGTCGACGGCGGCGCGCGGGTAGCGCCGCAGGTAAGCGGTTACTGCGCCGGCCAGTGCCGTCTGCGCCAGCGATTGCGAGCACGTGATGCGCAGCAAGCCGTGTGGCGTGTCGAGACCCTCGGACGAGGTGATGGCCATGGCGCCAGCCACTTCCAGCATCTGCCGGCAGCGCGCGAGCGTGGCCTCGCCCGCATCCGTCAGGCTCAAACGGCGCGTGGTGCGATGCAACAGGCGCGCCCCCGCCCACTGCTCCATCTCGGCCAGGTAGCGCGTCACCATGGCGCGCGACATGTCGAGCGCGTCGCTGGCGGCCACCATGCTGCCACGCTCGGCGATGGCGACAAATACTTGTGCGGCGGTGATGCGGTCCATGCAGTACTCCCTTGATTCGTCCGATTCATGCAACTAAGGCTTGCAATCTACCCTATTTGCCGTGCCGGGTCGAAAGGATCCATGCGACGACAAATAATATGTTTGCACGCGCCGCCCGCCCCTCGCGTACCCGGGCAACCTTTCCGATGCCGCGCAGTTAGCGCACACCATCACCACGACCGGCCAGCGGCCTTGAACTGACACGATGCAGGCCGTCCCTACAACGCAGCCAGGAAGCGCTCATACGCTTGCGCGCTGCGCGCCAGCCGCTCGGCATAGCCCGTTTCCTTCGGCCCGTCTTCCGCGCCATAGAAGGCAAAGAAGCGGCGGTTGTCGGCGCCGATATACGCCAGGGTGACATCGAACGGCGCCAGCAACTGCGCCAGGGTGACATTCCACTTGCCTTCCGGCGTGAAGTCTTCCTGGCGGATGCCTGCCGTGACGGCCAGCGCCACTTTTCTCCCTTTGAAGGCATCGCCGCCCGTACCGTAGGCCCATCCATACGCCAGCACCTCATCGAGCCACCGCTTCAGCAAGGGCGGGCAGTTGAACCAGTACACGGGGAATTGCAGGACCACATGGGCGTGCGCCTCCACCAGCGCCTGCTCGCGCGCCACGTCGATGACGCCGTCGGGGTAGGCCCGATGCACGTCGTGGATGGTGTAGCGGTCGGGATACTGTGCCAGCTCCTGCAGCCAGCGCTTGTTGGCGACCGACGTGTCAATCGAGGGATGGAAGACGATAACGAGGGTTTTCATCATGCTGCTTTCCTGAAAATGGGTGGACGCACCGGCCCCGCGCTCACAAAAAAGCAGGCAAGCCGGCACCCTGCCCCGTGGCGCGCAGCATGTGGCCGCGCGCCTGCAGAGGCAAAAACAGCATAGCGATGGCGAGTACTTTTCACAAGTACGCACATTAACTGCTCATACCCTATAAAAAGTAAGTTACTTGCCCGTAGAATAGCGCTTTGCCATGCGTATCCGGATCAGGCTGGCTGGTGCCGTTCGCCCCACTCGCACAAGGTGTGGAGCACGGGGATCAGCGAGGCGCCATTGCTGGAGAGCGAATATTCCACCTTGGGCGGCACTTGGGGATATTCCTTGCGGATGATCAGCGCATCGGCTTCCAGCTCCTTCAGGACGACGCTGAGGGTCTTGAAGGCAATGCCGCCGAGATGGCGCTTGAGTTCGTTATGCCGCAGCACGGTGTTTTCCGCCAGTGCATACAGGATCAGCATCTTGTACTTGCCGCCGATCAGCGACAAGGTGTAGCCAAATGCCGTATCGCCCAGGGCCACGCCGCCGGGGGCGCAGGTTTCTTCATTCATCGCGTTGTACTTCCTGTTGAACCAGGGTCCGAGCATAACAGCCCGGCATAAAAAAACGGGCCGAAGCCCGTTTTTTGTTTGCTCGATACCGCTCTGGATTAACGCTTGTCCAGTGGCAGTACTTCGCGCGTGGTCGAACCGACGAACAGCTGGCGCGGACGGCCGATTTTTTGCTCTGGGTCGGCGATCATTTCGTTCCACTGGGCGATCCAGCCGATCGTACGGGCCATAGCGAAGATACCGGTGAACAGCGACACAGGGATGCCCAGCGCCGATTGCACGATGCCCGAGTAGAAGTCGACGTTCGGGTAGAGTTTGCGTGACACGAAGTATTCGTCGTTCAGTGCAATCTTTTCCAGTTCCATCGCCAGCTTGAACAGCGGGTCGTCTTGCAGACCCAGTTCTTGCAGCACTTCGTAGCAGGTTTCACGCATCAGCTTGGCGCGTGGATCGAAGTTCTTGTACACGCGGTGGCCAAAGCCCATCAGCTTGACGCCGGAGTTCTTGTCCTTGACTTGCTCGATGAAGGCAGGGATGTTCTCGACGGTGCCGATTTCTTTCAGCATGTTCAGTGCCGCTTCGTTGGCGCCGCCGTGGGCAGGGCCCCACAGGCAGGCGATACCGGCAGCGATACAGGCGAACGGGTTGGCGCCCGACGAACCGGCCAGACGGACGGTCGAGGTCGATGCATTTTGCTCGTGATCCGCGTGCAGGATCAGGATGCGGTCCAGTGCGCGCACCAGCACGTCGTTGACCTTGTACTCTTCGCACGGGTTGGCGAACATCATGTGCATGAAGTTGGCGCTGTACGACAGGTCGTTGCGTGGGTACACGAACGGCTGGCCGACCGAGTACTTGTAGGTCATGGCGACCAGGGTTGGCATCTTGGCGATCAGGCGGATGGCCGACACTTCGCGGTGACGCGGGTCGTTGATGTCCAGCGAATCATGGTAGAACGATGCCAGCGCGCCGACGGTGCCCACCAGGACCGACATCGGATGCGCGTCGCGGCGGAAGCCACGGAAGAAGAATTGCATCTGTTCGTGCACCATCGTGTGCTTGGTGACGGTGTCGACGAACTTGGCTTTTTGCGCCGCGTTCGGCAGTTCGCCGTTCAGCAGCAGGTAGCACGATTCCATGAAGTCGGCGTTGACGGCCAACTGTTCGATCGGGTAACCACGGTACAGCAGCTCGCCCTTGTCGCCGTCGATGTAGGTGATCGACGAGTTGCAGGCGGCCGTCGACATAAAGCCTGGGTCGTAGGTGAACTTGCCGCTACCGGCGTACAGTTTGCGGATGTCGATGACGTCCGGGCCAACCGTGCCTTTGTAGATTGGAAATTCAAGCGATGGGCTGCCATCGGAGAACGACAGGGTAGCTTTTGTGTCAGAGATATTCATGGGCTCTTCCTTCTCGGGAGTGAGTCGAAATTAAAATCAAAAATTCTGGCTGCAATTCGCACCGCAATTCGGCAGTGCTACAGCGCGCCACTCGCACCGTTTGCAATATATCGCCCAGGCGTCTAGGCAATGCGCAGTCGTTGCAGCAGTGCGCGCACATGCGGCAGATCGACTTCGCCTTCCGGCTCTTTACGGGCCAGTACCAGATCCATTAACGCATTGTCCGATAAATCCAGCAAACGCGTCAGCGCGTCAACTTCTTCATCGGTCAATTCGGTTTCATACGCATCGAGAAAACGGGTCAGGATAATGTCGTTTTCCAGCAGGCCACGGCGTGAACGCCAGCGCAGGCGGGCGCGGTTGGCCGGGTCGGCCTGATGCGAGGACAAAATTGATTCTGTCATTTGGTTTACCACTTTACGTGTGCCTTGCGGCACGGTGCTGCTTTGCAGGCGCCGCCTGCAGGCAAGAGAGGATACCCTCTTCCTGCAAACGGCGCCCGGCGGACGCGATCAGGAGGATCAGATCGCGCGGCGGACCATCAATTCCTTGATCTTGCCGATCGCCTTGTTCGGGTTCAACCCTTTCGGGCAGACGTCGACGCAGTTCATGATCGAATGGCAGCGGAACAGGCGGTACGGGTCTTCCAGGTTGTCCAGACGCGCGCCGGTGGCTTCGTCGCGCGAATCGGCGATGAAGCGGTAGGCTTGCAGCAGGCCAGCCGGGCCGACGAATTTGTCCGGATTCCACCAGAACGACGGGCACGACGTGGAGCAGCATGCGCACAGGATGCACTCGTACAGGCCATCGAGTTCTTCGCGCTGTTCCGGCGACTGCAGGCGTTCTTTTTCAGGCGGGATCGAATCGTTGATCAGGAAAGGCTTGATCGAATCGTACTGCTTGAAAAATTGCGTCATGTCGACGATCAGGTCGCGGATGACTGGCAAGCCTGGCAACGGACGCAGCACGATAGGCTCCGACAGTTCGTTCAGGTTCGTGGTGCATGCCAGGCCGTTCTTGCCGTTGATGTTCATCGCGTCCGAACCGCACACGCCTTCGCGGCACGAACGGCGCAGGGCCAGCGAGTCATCGACGTCCGCCTTGATGCGCTGCAGTGCGTCGAGCAGCATCTTGTCGGTGTCTTTCAGTTCGACCGTCAGGTCTTGCATGTACGGCTTGGCATCCTGGTCAGGATCGTAGCGGTAGATTTTGAATTTAAGAGTGCGTGCCATGGTATAGCCTTAGAAAGTACGTGGTTTCGGTTTGAAGGTATCAACCGTCAGCGGCTTGGTCACGACTGGCTTGTATTCCAGTCGGTTGCCTTCCGAATACCACAGAGTGTGCTTCATCCAGTTGTCGTCGTCACGTTGCGGATGGTCGTCCTGGGCGTGGGCGCCGCGCGATTCCTTGCGGGCGGCTGCCGAAACGATGGTCGCTTTCGCCGTTTCGATCAGGTTATCCAGTTCCAGCGCTTCCACGCGGGCCGTGTTGAAGACCATCGATTTATCCTTGAAGGAGACGTGCTTGCGGCGCTCGTCGAGCTTCATGATTTCTTCGACGCCCTTGTTCAGCATCTCGTCGGTACGGAACACGCCACAGTACTTCTGCATCGTTGCGCGGATGTCATTCGCCACGCCCTGCACGGTTTCCGTGCCGGTCGAGTTTTCCAGGCGCGCCAGGCGGCCCATGGCGAATTCGGCAGCGTCGGCTGGCAAAGGCTTGTTTTCCTTGGCTTTCAGGCCGCTGTTGACGATGTGGTTGCCGGCCGCGCGGCCGAAGACCACCAGGTCGAGCAGCGAGTTCGTACCCAGGCGGTTGGCGCCGTGCACGGACACGCAGGCGCATTCACCGATCGCGTACAGGCCGTTGACAACCTTGGCCGAATTATCCGGACCGGTCGGGGTGACGACCTGGCCGTGGATGTTCGTCGGGATGCCGCCCATCTGGTAGTGAATCGTCGGCACGACAGGAATCGGCTCCTTGGTGGCGTCGACGTTGGCGAACTTGTGGCCAATTTCCAGGATCGACGGCAGGCGCTTGGCGATGGTGTCGGCGCCGATATGGCGCAGGTCCAGCATCACGTGATCCTTGTTCGGACCGCAGCCGCGGCCTTCCTTGATTTCCTGGTCCATCGAACGCGAGACGAAGTCGCGCGGCGCCAGATCCTTCAGGGTCGGCGCATAGCGCTCCATGAAGCGTTCGCCTTCGCTATTGATCAGGATGCCGCCTTCGCCGCGCACGCCTTCGGTGATCAATACGCCCGCGCCGGCCACGCCGGTCGGGTGGAATTGCCAGAATTCCATGTCTTGCAGCGGCAAGCCGGCGCGTGCCGCCATGCCCATGCCGTCACCCGTGTTGATGAAGGCATTCGTCGATGCGGCGAAGATACGGCCTGCGCCGCCCGTTGCCATGACCGTCGTTTTTGCTTCCAGGATCATGCATTCGCCGGTTTCCATTTCCAGCGCGACAACACCGATCACGTCGCCTTCGGCGTCACGGATCAGGTCGAGTGCCATCCATTCGACGAAGAAGTGCGTACGCGCACGCACGTTGCGCTGGTACAGAGTGTGCAACAGGGCGTGACCGGTACGGTCGGCTGCCGCGCAAGCGCGCTGCACCGGCTTTTCGCCGAAGTGGGCCGTGTGGCCGCCGAATGGACGCTGATAGATGGTGCCGTCAGGGTTGCGGTCGAATGGCATGCCGAAGTGTTCCAGTTCGTACACGACCTTCGGTGCTTCGCGGCACATGAATTCGATGGCATCCTGGTCGCCCAGATAGTCGCCGCCCTTGACGGTGTCGAACATGTGCCAGAACCAGTTGTCTTCGGCCATGTTGCCGAGCGACGCGCCGATACCGCCCTGCGCCGCCACGGTGTGCGAGCGGGTCGGGAAAACTTTCGACAAAACAGCGACGTTCAGACCGGCTTCAGCCAGTTGCAACGACGCGCGCATGCCGGAACCGCCGGCGCCAACGATGACCGCATCAAAGCGGCGGGTAGGGATTGCAGATTTATATGCTGCCACGATTACACACTCCAGAGTATCTGTACCGTCCAGCCGGCACAAGCGATCAACCACAGCATGGTGGCAATTTGCAGGGTCAGACGGAGGCCAGCGCTTTTCACGTAGTCCATCCAGATGTCGCGTACGCCGACCCATGCGTGGTAGAACAGGGCGACGAAGGTCACCAGGCTGAACAATTTAAACCACTGCTGTGCGAACAGACCAGCCCAGCCTTCATAGCTGAAGTTGCTGCCGGTCAGGAAAGAAATAAGCAGGATGGCCACATAGGCCACCATGACGATGGCGGTAACGCGTTGCGCCAGCCAATCGCGCAAGCCGTAATGGGCACCGACGACGAGGCGTTTCGGTCCGATATTATTGTCTGCCATGTTTAAAATACTCCAAACAGTTTCAAAGCGACCAGAGCCGTCAACACCAGGCTCACGACCAGCACGGACGAAGCGGTCTTGCGTGCCGAATCTTTTTCGATGGCAACGTGCACATCCATGAACAGGTGACGGATACCGGCGCAGAAGTGGTGCAGGAAGGCCCAGACCAGACCCAGGGTGATCAGCTTGACGAACCAGTGCGAGGCGATGCCCTGGAAGTAGGCGTAGGACATTTCGGAACGCAGGCTCAGTTCCAGCATGTACAGTATGCATGGCAGCAAGGCGAAAATGATGAAACCGCTGATGCGATGCAGGATCGAGACGATGGCGCCGACAGCCATGCGGTAGTTCGACAATTCGGTAACATGAATGTTACGGAATTGCGGCCGTTCTTTTTTTGGTACTTCTCTTACGGCTTCAGACATAACAAAAACCTCCCCTTTGAATTTCAACTAAATATTGAAGCCGCGATTTTCGCCGATTTTCGCAACCCATACCAATATCTATTGTTACATATAACCAAAATGGTTTTTTACTACAAAATACCGCGCTACTTTCCGTAGTTCACGTAATTTAATTACAGAATCGCCGGCAAAACACGGCCCGCCGGGGCGGGCCATGCTGTCGCTGCGCTTTCCGTTGTCTCCGTTGCCCGCCTTGCAGCAGGCATCTTGCAAGCGATGCACTTCAGCCTTGCTGCTTGTTCGGGCACCCAAGGGTGCCCCGCCGCTTCAGCTGAGTTCATTCTGATAATGATGACGACTGGTCAGGTACAGGCCCCGGCGCAGTTCGACCGGCTTGTCGCCGTAGGTAAACGACACGCGCTCGGAACTGAGCAAGGGCGTGCCGAGGTCGATATTTAACAATTGGGCAGCGCCCGCGTCCGCGCACACGGCGCGGATCTGCTCGGACGCGCGTATCATGCGCGTGCCAAATTCCGTTTCGAACAGGCCGTACATGGGGCCCTTGTATTCCACCAGCCGCTCGGCCGTCAGGCCCTTGAAGATCAGGCCAGGCAGCCACAGCTCCTCGACGATGGTCGGCACGCCGTCGAAATACTGCACCCGCTTGATGAAGATGACGGCGTCGCCGGACTTCAGGTCCATCAGGCGCGCCACGTCGGCCGGCGCGCGCACGCGCTTGACTTCAATAAACTTGCTTTCAGGATAATGCGGCACGCCTTCGTCCGGCACCAGGCGCAGGAAGCGGAAATGCGCGCGCGCCTCATGGTGGGTGGAAACGAAGGTGCCCTTGCCCTGGCGGCGCATGACGAGATTCTCGGCAGCCAGTTCATCGATGGCCTTGCGCACCGTGCCCTGGCTGACCTTGAAGCGTCCTGCCAGTTCGACTTCGCTGGGAATCAGCTCGCCCGGTTTCCATTCGCCCGATTGCAGGCTCTGCGTGATGAGCGCCTTGATCTGCTGGTACAGGGGACTGAAGGTGGGCGAGGCAGTTGCGGCAGGCGCGGCCACGGCGGTGGAGGCAGTGGTATTGACGCTGGCGACAGGGGTGGCGGCGGTGCTGGCCGCTGCGGCAACGGGCGTGGCCGGGGTGCCCGCGGTCGGACTGACCGCCCCGCTTGCAGCAGTGGCATTGTTGGTCAGATTGGACGAGGCGGAATTCATAGTCCGACATTTCAACACAAATCACTGCCCGCGTCCAGTAAAAGACTCGTAGTTATCTGTCTTATATAAGACATAAGATATGATTGACAGATACAGATCGGGGGCCTAAACTGCCCTCGATAAAACTTGTGAGCCAGCGTTTTATGTTGTCGGCCAGCCACTCTGGCCTCGTGCAGCACGAGCGTGACGGCAGCGTACACCAGCAATTCGGTGGCGCGTGCCGGTTTTGGTATCATTATAGTTTTTCCGGATAAGCGTAAGCCCAGCTTCAAGCCCGTTTTCTTTCCCATTTTTGGAGATTCATCATGGCTAAAACCCCAATGCGTGTTGCAGTGACCGGCGCCGCCGGCCAGATCGGCTACGCCCTGTTGTTCCGCATCGCCAATGGCGACATGCTCGGCAAAGACCAGCCTGTCATCTTGCAACTGCTTGAAATCCCGGACGAAAAAGCCCAGAAGGCGCTCAAGGGCGTGATGATGGAAATCGACGACTGCGCCTTCCCGCTGCTGACGGAAATGACCGCTCACTCCGATCCGCTGACCGCCTTCAAGGATGTCGACGTGGCCGTACTGGTTGGCGCGCGTCCACGCGGCCCAGGCATGGAACGCAAGGACCTGCTGGAAGCGAACGCCCAGATCTTCACGGTGCAAGGCAAGGCGCTCGACGCCGTCGCTTCGCGCAATGTCAAAGTGCTGGTGGTCGGCAACCCTGCCAACACCAATGCCTACATCGCCATGAAATCGGCACCATCGCTGCCAGCGAAAAACTTCACCGCCATGCTGCGCCTGGACCACAACCGCGCGCTGTCGCAAGTCGCTGCCAAGACCGGCACCGCCGTGAAAGACATCGAGAAGCTGACCGTGTGGGGCAACCACTCGCCAACGATGTACGCCGACTACCGCTTCGCCACCGTCAACGGCAAGGCTGTGAAAGACCTGATCAACGATCAGGAATGGAACGCCAACACCTTCCTGCCAACCGTCGGCAAGCGCGGCGCGGCCATCATCGAAGCGCGCGGCCTGTCGTCGGCAGCGTCGGCAGCGAACGCCGCCATCGACCACATCCATGACTGGATGCTGGGCACGGCAGGCAAGTGGACCACCATGGGCGTTCCTTCGGATGGCTCGTATGGCATTCCTGAAGGCACAGTGTTCGGCTTCCCGGTCACCACCGACAACGGTGAGTACACCATCGTTCAAGGTCTGGAAATCGATGCATTCTCGCAAGAGCGCATCAACCTGACCCTGAAAGAACTGACCGAAGAGCGCGAAGGCGTGAAACACCTGCTGGCCTAAGTCCAGTTTTGGCGGCGCGGCAATGCGCCGCCCGCCAAAGAAGGCCGCCCCGCGCATGTCGCGGTGCGGCCTGCGCGGCCCGACTGTTTATCAAGTAGTTTTTACCTGCAGAAATGCCTTAAGCATGCACCCTTCCGAGGTTTTATTCCAAGGCAAACGCCAGCCGCTGTTGCTCGCCGCTTGCGACCACTACGCCGGCTCTGAAAAGCTGATGCGTAAATCGATTGCTTTGCAACAAGAGCTTGGCCCCCTGTTCGACATCACGTTCGACTGCGAAGACGGCGCCAGCGCCGGCAATGAAGAAGCCCACGCCCTGATGATCGCCGGCCTGCTGGCCAGCGACGACAACCAGTTCAACCGTATCGGCGTGCGCGTGCACGACGTCGACAGCCCGTTTTTCGCGCGCGACGTGGAAATCATCTGCAGTGCAGCCTCCCGCCTGGCCTACATCGCCGTGCCCAAGGTGGCAGGCGTGCAGGATGCCATGCTGGCCATCGACCTGATCAACCTGCACGCGCGCCGCGCCGGCCGCGACAACCTGCCCGTGCACATCCTGATCGAGACGCATGGCGCGCTGCGCGACGCCTACGCGATCGCCGCCCTGCCCCAGGTCGAATGCCTGTCCTTCGGCATCATGGATTTCGTCTCGGCCCACTACGGCGCCATTCCCGCCGCCGCCATGCGCACGCCGGGCCAGTTCACGCACCCGCTGGTGGTGCGCGCCAAGCTGGAAGTGGCGGCCGCCTGCCATGCGCACGGCAAGGTGCCGTCGCATAACGTGACGACGGACGTGCGCGATTCGGCCGTGGTGGCGAATGACGCCCAGCGCGCGACAGCCGAGTTCGGCTACACGCGCATGTGGAGCATCCACCCGGACCAGATCAAGCCCATCATCAAGGCCTTCACGCCGCGCCTGTCCGAAGTCAACGAGGCCAGCAACATCCTGAATGAGGCGCTGCGCGCCAACTGGGGACCGATTGCGCAAAATGGCCGCTTGCACGACCGCGCCAGCTACCGATATTATTGGACCGTTTTGCAACGCGCCAAACTGGCAGGCCTCGGCCTGCCCGAGGCGGCCGCTGCATTACTCAACACCCCCTCTTCCAGCACCACTGAAAACTGACAGGAATTACACGATGTCCCTCTCCAAATTAGCCATTGCCTGCAGCGTCGCGCTGGGCGCCATGACCCTCACGCTGGCGCCAGCCAGCTTCGCCGCCACGGCAGAGGCAAACCCCAAGGCAGTGAAGGCTGCCAAGGCCAAGCCAAAGGCCAAGACCACCAAAGCCAAGGCAGCCGCCAAGGAAGCCCATCCGCTCGCCATGTCAGTCGCCGACAAGGAAGAATCCGACGAACCGGACACCGCAGGCTCGGCCTCCACCGATTTCAATTGTGAACTTGGTAATAAAATTACCATCTACACCAATGCGACTGACGACAAACACATCGCCCTGCGCTGGAAGAAGCGCCTGCACCGCCTGAGCCGCGTTGGTACCACCACCGGCGCCAACCGCTTCGAGAACCGTCTGTACGGTCTCGTCTGGATCGGCATCCCGGCCAAAGGCATGCTGCTCGATTCCAAGCAGGGCCGCCAGCTGGCCAATGAATGCAAGGATGCGGAACAAGCCAAGCCGGCGGCAGCGGTGGAAGCCGCGCCATCGCTGGGCGTGCTGCCGGCGACCGGCGGCTGATGTGAGCAGCAAGGGCCTCTTCGGGGGCTCAGTCATGTTTTGTAATTTGAATAATCAATAAATAGACGATACCCAACAAGGAGAGGTCATGTCCCGCAACACTCTGAACACGCTCAAGGACTTTAATATTTCGGATAGCAAGAAGGGCAAGCTGTACTCCCTGCCTGCGCTGGAAAAAAGCTTGGGCATCAATGTCTCCCGCCTGCCAGTGTCGATTCGTATCGTGCTCGAATCGGTATTGCGCAACTGCGACGGCAAAAAAGTCACCGAAGAACACGTCAAGCAATTGGCGAGCTGGGGCCCGACCGCCGAGCGCACCGACGAGATCCCGTTCGTAGTGGCGCGCGTCGTGCTGCAGGATTTCACCGGCGTGCCGCTGCTGGCCGACCTGGCAGCGATGCGCAACGTGGCCGCCAAGATGGGCATCAACGCCAAGAAGATCGAACCGCTGGTACCGGTCGATCTGGTGGTCGACCACTCGGTCACCATCGATCACTACCGCGAAAAGAAAGCGCTGGACCTGAACATGAAACTGGAATTCTCGCGTAACAACGAGCGTTACCAGTTCATGAAATGGGGCATGCAAGCCTTCGACACCTTCGGCGTCGTGCCACCAGGCTTCGGCATCGTCCACCAGGTCAACCTGGAATACCTGGCGCGCGGCGTGCACCACTCCGGCAAGAAAGCCGGCGACGTGTACTACCCTGACACCCTGGTCGGCACCGACTCGCACACCACCATGATCAACGGCATCGGCGTGGTCGGCTGGGGCGTGGGCGGCATCGAGGCGGAAGCCGGCATGCTGGGCCAACCGGTCTACTTCCTGACGCCAGACGTCATCGGCGTGAACCTGTCGGGCGCATTGCGCGAAGGCTGCACCGCCACCGATCTGGTACTGACCATCACCGAACTGCTGCGCAAAGAAAAAGTCGTCGGCAAGTTCGTCGAATTCTTCGGCGAAGGCACCGAGTCCTTGACCCTGACCGACCGCGCGACGATCGCCAACATGGCACCGGAATACGGCGCGACCATGGGCTTCTTCCCGGTCGACGAAGCGACCATCGATTACTTCAAGGGCACCGGCCGCAGCAAGGCTGAAATCGCCGCGTTCGAAGGCTACTTCAAGGCGCAAAACCTGTTCGGCGTGCCAAAAGCCGGCGACATCGACTACACCCGCGTGGTGGAACTGGACCTGGCATCGGTCGCTCCGTCGCTGGCTGGCCCGAAACGCCCGCAAGACCGTATCGAAATCGGCAATGTGAAAGCGAACTTCGCCGAACTGTTCGCCAAGCCAACCTCGGAGAACGGTTTCAACAAGAACCCGGCCGATCTGAACGCCGTGTACGAGACCACCAACAACGTGAAAGTGTCGAACGGCGACGTACTGATCGCTGCGATCACCTCGTGCACCAACACCTCGAACCCGAGCGTGATGCTGGCTGCCGGCCTGCTGGCCAAGAAAGCCGTGGAAGCCGGCCTGAAAGTCGCGCCGCACATCAAGACCTCGCTGGCTCCTGGCTCGCGCGTCGTGACCGAGTACCTGACCGCTGCCGGCCTGCTGCCCTACCTGGAAAAACTGGGCTTCGGCGTCACCGCCTACGGCTGCACCACCTGTATCGGCAATGCGGGCGACCTGACGCCTGAGCTGAACGCAGCGATTGCCACGCACGACATCGTCGCGTCGGCCGTACTGTCGGGCAACCGTAACTTCGAAGCGCGTATTCACCCGAACATCCGCTCGAACTTCCTCGCTTCGCCACCGCTGGTCGTCGCTTACGCCATCGCCGGCAACATGACGCGCGACCTGATGACGGAACCTGTCGGCAAAGGCAAGGGCGGCAAGGACATCTACCTGGGCGACATCTGGCCAACCTCGGCTGAAGTGTCGGCCATGATGAAGTTCGCCATGAACGCCAAGGTGTTCAAGGACAACTACGCCGACGTCAAGGGCGCACCAGGCAAGCTGTGGGAAAAAGTCACGACCGTGTCCGGTCAAGTCTACAACTGGCCAAAATCGACCTACATCGCGGAACCACCGTTCTTCGACAATTTCTCGATGACGCCAGCGGCAGTGGCCACCGGCATCGAAGGCGCGCGCGCACTGGGCGTGTTCGGCGATTCCATCACCACCGACCACATCTCGCCAGCCGGCTCGATCCAGGAAAACGGCCCTGCAGGCAAATGGCTGAAGGAAAACGGCGTCCTGAAAGCGGACTTCAACTCCTACGGCTCGCGTCGCGGTAACCATGAAATCATGATGCGCGGCACGTTCGCCAACGTGCGCATCAAGAACCGCATGATCCCTGCGAAAGCGGACGGTTCGGCGGTCGAAGGCGGCATCACGATCCACCAGCCTTCCGGCGAAGAAATGTCGATCTACGACGCAGCGATGAAATATGTTGCTGAAGGCACGCCAACCATGGTCTTCGGCGGCGAAGAGTACGGTACGGGCTCGTCGCGCGACTGGGCAGCCAAGGGCACCCAGCTGCTGGGCGTGAAAGCCGTGATCACCCGTTCGTTCGAGCGTATTCACCGCTCGAACCTGGTGGGCATGGGCGTGCTGCCGCTGCAATTCATCGGCGACGACAGCGTGCAAACCCTGGGCATCACCGGCAAGGAAACCTTCGACCTGAAAGGCCTCGAAGGCGAAATCAAGCCACAGCAACTGGCCACCCTGGTGATCCACCGCGCCGATGGCAGCAGCCAGGAAGTCAAAGTCCTGCTGCGCATCGATACGCCGATCGAAGTCGATTACTACAAGCATGGCGGCATCCTGCCATTCGTCCTGCGTCAACTGCTGGCCGAGTAATCAGCCCAGCTGTGAGGTAAGATAAAAGCGCCGGTTCCGACCGGCGCTTTTTTTCGTCCCGGCCCCGCGTTTTTCCTTGAAATTTCGACTATTGGCATGATCTGAGGATAGCTTACGTATTGCGTGCGGCTGAATCCTCTACAATACGGTTATAAGGGTTTATCATTGTTTGACTGATCCATTTTTTTCACTTTCCGAGACTCTTATCCCGCTATGCGTCGTCCTTCCAAAGATTCATCCCATAAACTGACTGCCGACAGCCAGCGCCTGGTCACCTTTGCCCAGGCGATCGTACAGGCAGCCAGCCGTCTCGAAGAGCGGTCCTGGGAACACAGCCTGGATACGCAGCTCCAGAAATTACTCAAAACCGGCCACCAGGACACCATCGACAATACCCTGGGCAGCCTGTTCAAGGAAGACTTGAACGCCTACGACGTGCTGATGGACTGCGTTGAAGCCGTCAGCGAATCGACCGTCGTCACACATGAAGACGTGCGCTACGACGCCCTGCTGGTCGCCGTGCCCATCCTCGCGTGGACGCGCTTTTCCATCGCCTCCGGCCCCATGGCCGGCGACGCGCACGGCGTGCTGTCGGCGCATTTCGCCGCCCACCTGCTGGCCGATGGCACGAAGATGGCCATGGCGCCGACCCTGTACTCGATCGACCAGCTGCCGCGCAGCCACGTCGAGACCTATGCCAAGACGCAGAAGCTGGCACTGGCCGCGCTGAAAGGCACGGCCGTCAAGCCGTCAGCCAAAGAGGCGGAAACGGCGCCCTTCCTGGCCGATACGCGCTACCTGCTGGTGGCCGTGGTCGCCCCTGCGGGCGCACCGTTGTTCCGCTGGCAGACGCCGGCCAGCCAGCTCGACTTCATCGCCGAGCGCAGCGCCGCCCTGGAACAATGGCGCACGCAGGCAACGCCGACGATTGCCCGCCTGCTGCCAGGCTGCGGCCTGGAGTTGCTGCTGCCGGAAGCGTATTACGTGGCCTGCCGCGAAGCGGACAAGCTGATACGCCCCGTTTCCGTGCGTGCCGCCGTGCATTACCTGACGCATACGCTGGCCATCGAGCCGTCGGAACTGCGCGCCGTCATCGCCGGTTTCGGCGAGGAAGCGGCCGATGGCCAGGTGGATGAGTACCGCATTGCCTTCACCCTGCGCCAGGCGCCGGACGTCATCTACGGCATCGTCTGGCCTTTGTACGGCCAGGAAGACGAGGATGGCACGCCGATCGAAGGCTTGATCCAGGTCGGCATCGCCGCGCTGGACAAGCAAAAGACGCCCGTCGATGAAATCATCGAGCACCTGAACGCCGCCGGCGTGACGCAGATCAAGCGCCACGCGGAACGTTTTGTCGGCGAATACTGCGACGATTGCGGCGCGCCCCTGTTTGCCGATCCTGTCGGCGAGCTGGCGCATGCGGAAATGCCGGAAGATACGCCGCAAGGCACCGAGCATTTCCATTAATTGATGATTTATCTGGCCGGAAGTTTTCTTCCGGCCTTTTTTTCGCCCCGGCCGCCGATGCATTCCAGCCCAGCCTCGCTCCCTCCCCTGCGGCCAGCATTGCTGGCGCTGTCCTTCCCCATGCTGGCAATGTTGCTGGCAGGCGTATTCATCGCCATGCGCGTCATGGGCACGCTGGGGCCATTGGGTTTGTTCTGGATGCTGCCACTGAGTTTTTGCGTGATGGCGGCCTTGCCATGGATCTTGCTGTCACCGCACGGACGGCGCAGCATCGGCCTGCAAGCGCCCTCGGGCAAGGCGCCCTATGCCCTGGCGCTGATCTGCGGCGCGGCGGCCGCGCTCCTGTGCTTTGCGCTGGGCATGCTGCTGTATGGCGCCACGCCGGACAACTGGTTTGTCAGCATAGCGACGAGCTTTCGCCGCACGGCGCCCACGGCCGGGCTGAGTATCTGGATGCTGCACCTGATGATCACCGTGCCGGCCTGCATCTTCAGCCCTATCGGGGAGGAAATCTTCTTTCGGGGCGTGCTGCAAAAGGCACTCGAGGAAAAACTGTCCGTGCGCGGCAGCACCTGCGTGGAAGCAGGGCTGTTCGGCCTGGCACACCTGTGCCATCATGGCCTGAGCATGACGGCTGCAGGCCTGTCGCTGAATGTGGTCTCGGCGGCAGTGTGGGTGGTGCTGATGTTTGCGACAGCCTGCCTGTTCGCGTGGTTACGTCGTCGCCATGCTTCGCTATGGCCAGCAATGGCGGCGCACGCGGCATTCAATCTGACGATGAATGCCGTGATTTTCCAGTTCCTGTGGCCAACATCACCACTGTGAAAACGGGTGGCGGATCAGGTTTGCGTTGTAGTAGCGCGTATCGCCCGACACTTCCGCGCCGATCCAGTCGGGTTTCTCGAAGGGCTGGTCTTCCGAGGCCAGTTCGATCTCGGCCACCACCAGGCCCGCATTGGCGCCCAGGAACTCATCGACTTCCCACACCATGCCTGCATGTTCGATGCGATGACGGTACTTTTCGATCAGCGGCTGTTCGCACAGGCCGTCGAGCAGTTCGGCGGCGTCGGCCAGCGGAATCGGATACTCCCACTCGCCGCGCGTCGCGCCCACATTCGCCCCCTTGATGGTCAGCATCGCCTGCCCGCCTTCGATGCGCACGCGCACCACGCGCTCGCGCGCGGACGACAAATAACCCTGGCGCAGCAGGACCGGCTGGCCCAGGCCACGCCAGGCGTCGCTGGCAAGCAGAAATTTACGCTCGATCTCGATACCCATGAACAACGCCGTTCAATCCAGCGACAGCAGGATAGGCTGCAGCATGGCCGCGCCCAGGGCCGCGCTGCGCGCGCCATTCCAGCCGACGGCCGGATCCGGCAAGTCGGCGTTTTCCTTGAACGGCATTTCCAGGGTCAGCGCCAGGCAGCCGAAGTGATGGCCGACATACTTCGACGCCAGGGTCAGCATGTCCGACTTGTACTTGCTGGCCGCATAGCCGAACTTGTCCTGGAAGTCGGGGCTGGCCTGCTTGTAGCGCTCGATGAAGGCCTTCTGGTGCGCCGCTTGCGCCGGCGTGAAGTTTTCCAGCATTTCATTGCCGGCCACAAAGTTGTACGGCAGCGCTTCATCGCCGTGGATGTCGAAGAACATGTCGACGCCCGTTTCGTGGATCTTGTTTTTCACACACAGCACTTCCGGGCTCGATTCCAGCGATGGCGTCATCCATTCGCGGTTCAGGTTGGCGCCTGCCGCATTCGTGCGCAGGTTGCCGCGGATGGAACCGTCCGGATTCATGTTCGGCACGATGTGGAACACGGCGCGCTGCAACAGTTTGCGCGCGATCGGGTTGGCATCGTCGAGCAGCGAATCGATCAGGCCTTCGACGAACCATTCGGCCATCGATTCGCCCGGATGCTGGCGCGCGATGACCCAGATTTTCTTTTCCGCCTGCGGATTGCCAATGGTAATCATGTTCATGTCGCGGCCGTCGACCGTGCTGCCCAGGTCGGACACGCGCGCCAGCGGATGCTCGGCCACTTCGCCCAGCAGGCGCAGATGGCGTTCCCACGAATACGGCTCGAAATAGGCGTAGTACACGCTGTCGAGTTCCGGCGTGTGCGAGATCGTCATGACCTGGCCATCAAACGAGGTCGGCACGCGGAACCAGTTTTCGCTGTCGTAGCTGGCCACGGCCTGGTAGTCTTCATAGCCGGCCGGATAGGTAGCCTGGCCCGCGTTCAGGAAGCGCATCGTGCATGCCTGACCACGCGCGCCCTGCAGGCGGAAGTGGAACCACTGGTGGATGTCGGCGTGGCTATCCTTGCGCAAATTCAGGTCGATGGCGCCGGCACTGGCGGCGCTCACCACGTCGATGGCGCCCGAGTCGAAGTTCTGGCTGATTTTAATGGTCATGTAATGATCCCGTCCGAAGGTAAGTGTTACGGCGTTGCCTCGTGGGCTAGCGCCGTCGCGCTAAAAAGCGCAGTGTAAGCTATCCCGCTATTTTCCGCCCTTTGACCCCGTTCGCAAAGCCTGGCCCGGCGATTTATGCACCAATCCGGGGCATCGATGGAAAAGTGCCGGGCAAAAGCGCGAAAAATCGGTCAGCTGTTGCATCTACCGGACAAAAAACTGCTTTGTAACAGCGGCTGACACATTGGCGCCCGGTCGCCCCCCTATAATTCTTGCTTTCATAGAGTCGCCAGGAAAGAGTCGTGGACAAGAAGTTAACTAACATCCAGGAAAGAAAGTTACGCGAGGCGCAGGCGCGGCGCGAGCACATCATCGACGTCGTCAAAGATCTCATCAAGAAGGGTGGCGCGCGCGCCGTCTCCATCCGCAAGGTGGCCGAGGCGGCCGGTTTTTCCACCACCGTCGTGTACGCCCTGTTCCGCGACAAGGCCACCCTGATCGCCCAGGCCATGGACAAGGACTTGCTGGAACTGGTGCGCGCCATGCGCAAGGCGTGCGCCGCCAGCGACGATCCATGGCAGCGCATCGCCCTGGTCGGCCGCGCCTATATCGAGTACGGCTTCCAGCATCCCGACGAGTATTCGCTGATCTTCATGGAATTGCGTCCGCACGCGGAACTCGACGCCGTCGAAGTGGAACACGGCAATATCGAACAAGACCCGTACGCCTATGCGCTGCACCTGTTTACCGAACTGGCACAAACGGGCCTGGTACGCCAGGACGAGCTGGCGCTGCATACGATGACGCAAATCTTCTGGCAGTCGCTGCACGGCCTAGTGTCGCTGCGCATCGTCATGGATGCGGGCGACCCGTGGACGCCGCACCCGGAAATGAACGCGCATATCGACGACTTGCTGGCCGTCGTCACGACAGGCATCCGCCTGCGCTTTGCACCGGCTTCCTGACGCTTGATCCAGCGCAAACTTGCCTTGCTGGACCTGGGCGCCAAGGCGCTGCACATGTACTGAGAAAAAGTAAAGGCAGGCGCGGTGCTGCACCGCCCTGCCCCGTCTTGATATGCCCGAAGCTTACTGCGCTTCGAGCATGCTCTGCGTTTCCTGATAGCGCGTATGCCACGACAGCGCCTGTTCCAGGATGTGCGGCGTATGACCGCCGCGCTGGCATGCCGCGTCGTAATACGCGCGCAATTGATCGCGGTAAGCGGGATGCGTGCAGCGCTCGATGATCAACGGCGCCCGTTCGCGCGGCGCCAGGCCACGCAAGTCCGCAAAACCCCACTCCGTCACCAGTACGTCGACATCATGCTCCGTGTGGTCGACATGCGAGACCATCGGCACGACGCTGGAAATGCGCCCGCCCTTGGCCGCCGATTTCGACACGAACATCGACACTTGCCCGTTGCGCGCGAAATCGCCCGAGCCGCCGATGCCGTTCATCATGTGCGTGCCGCACACGTGCGTGGAATTGACGTTGCCGTAAATGTCGAATTCCAGCGCCGTGTTCAGGGCGATGATGCCCAGGCGGCGCACGATTTCCGGATGGTTGCTGATCTCTTGCGGGCGCAGCACGATCTTCGAGCGGTAATGGTCGATATTGTCCATCAGCTTTTGATGCACGGCGGCCGACAGGGTAATCGACGAGGCCGAGGCAAACGCCAGCTGGCCCGAGTCGAGCAACTCGATGGCGCTGTCCTGCAGCACTTCCGAATACATGGTCATATTGCGGAAAGGCGAACCGATCAGGCCATGCAGCACGGCGTTGGCGATGGTGCCGATGCCCGCCTGCAGGGGCAGCAATTCCGGCCCCATGCGTCCAGCCGCCACTTCGCCCTCCAGGAAGGCGATCACGTGGCCGGCAATGGCTTGCGTCTCTTCGTCGGGCGGCAAGGCGTTCGACGGGCTGTCGGGACTGTCCGTGATGACGATGGCGGCGATGCGGGCCGGATCGATGGCGATGGCCGTGCTGCCCAGGCGCTGGTCGACGCGCGTGAGGGGAATCGGTTCGCGCCCCGGCAAGGTTTGCGGAATATAGATGTCGTGCAAGCCTTCCAGCGCCAGCGGCGTGGACAGGTTGATCTCGATGATGACCTGCGTGGCCTGCTGGGCAAACGCGGCGGAGTTGCCCACAGACATGGTCGGGATGATGGCGCCGGCGGCCGTGATGGCCGTCGCTTCGATGACGGCGATGTCGACGGCGGCCAGGTTGCCCGAACGCAGTTGCTCCGCCGTTTCCGACAGATGCTGGTCGATGAACATGACTTCGCCGTTGTTAATCTTGCCGCGCAGCACAGAGTCGACCTGGAACGGCATGCGGCGCGCCAGCACGCCCGCCTCGGCCATCAGGCCATCGCTGCCATTGCCCAGCGAGGCGCCCGTGATCAGTGTCAGGCTCAGCGGGTCTTGCAGGGCGCGCTCGGCCAGCGCGCGCGGCAGGGCCTTGGCGTCGCCGGCACGGGTAAAGCCGCTCATGCCGACACGCATGCCGTTGTGGAACAATTTGGCGGCCTCATCGGCGCTCATGATTTTGCTGAGCAAGCCTGGGTGGCGAATACGGTCCTCGTACATCTTGATGCTCCTGATATTCTTAATATTCTCAAACTGGATGGCTGTCATACACCAACCCCATAAGTGGATTCAGTATAAAATCCCGCCTACATGCATGGTATGAATTAATTTCGTCATATCCAGTCGATATTTTCATGCTTTGCCAACGCCGAGCCTCCTCTTGGATATCCGTTCCCTGCGCTATTTCGTCGAAACCGTGCGCCTGTCGAGCTTTACGCAGGCGGCCGAATCGCTGCACCTGACCCAGTCGACCATCAGCAAGATGGTGCGCCAACTGGAAGACGAGGTTGGGGCCCAGCTGCTGGTACGCGACGGGCGCAAGCTGACCCTGACGGACACGGGCCGCATCGTCTACCAGCATGGCCAGGAAATGCTGGCCAATATGCGCCAGCTGACCCTGGAAGTGCGCGACACGCAGGCCTTGCAGCGCGGCAGCCTGACAGTCGGCATCCCGCCCATGATCAATGTGCTGTTTACGCCCGTACTAAAAGCCTTCCGCGCGCGCCATCCGAACATCAGCCTGACCTTGCAGGAAGACACGGGCCAGCAGATCGAGCGCAAGGTGGCGGCCGGCGAGCTGGAAATCGGCATGACGGTGCTGCCGGCCGACCCGGAACTCGATCTCGTGGCCGTGGAAGTGGCCAACTATCCGATCTGGGCCTTGGCCGAGCCGGGCACCTTCCAGAAAAACCGCACGACACTGCCCTTCAAGGCGCTGGCCGAGCTGCCGCTGGTGTTATTGAAAGATGATTTCGCGCTCACGCGCAGCCTGCGCCAGCATTTCGCGCAAGCGGGCTTCACGCCGACCATCGCCGCGCAGAGCGGGCAGTGGGACTGGCTGGTGGCGATGGCCTCGGCGGGCCTGGGCGTGGCCCTGTTGCCCGAGCCGTTCATCCACCGCCTGGCCGGCGAACCGTTGGAGGCGGTGCGCATCGTCGAGCCGGAAGTGGCGTGGCAGGTGGCGCATATCTGGAGCGGGCGCTATCTGTCGCACGCGGCGCGCGCCTGGCTCGAGGTATGCCAGGACGTGCTGGGCACGCAGTTCGCTCATTAATGCAAAAAAGGGTGGCCGAAGCCACCCTTTTGATTGATCACGCCACTTTGCTTACTTGGCGTCGTCGTTGTACATGCTGGCGTACTTCCAGCCGAAGTACAGAATGAAGGTGTAGCACAGGGCCGGCACGAGGAAGGACAGCTGCAGGTTGATGTGGTCGGCCAGGAAGCCCTGGATGAACGGCACGATGGCGCCGCCGACGATGGCCATGCACAGGATGCCCGAACCTTGACCCGTTTGCGCGCCCAGCTTGTTCAGGGCCATGCTGAAGATGGTCGGGAACATGATGGAGTTGAACAGGCCTACGGCGATCAATGCCCACATGGCAGTGTGACCGCTGGAGAACACGGCAACGAGGATCAGCGCGATGACGACGGCGGCGTTGAAGGCCAGGGTCTTGCCCGGGCTGACATAGCGCATCACGGCAAAGCCGACGAAGCGGCCCAGCATGGCGCCACCCCAGTAATAGCTGACGAAATACGCGGCGTCGGCGTGGCTGAGACCAGCGATATGGCTCTCGCCCAGGAAGTTGATCAGGAAGCTGCCGATGCTGACTTCACCGCCCACATACAGGAAGATGGCCAGCGCGCCCAGCACCAGGTGGCGGTGCGACCAGATCGAGACCTTGTGGCCATCCTGCGCCAGGGCGGCCGCATCGTCGGCATGCGAAATCTTCGGCAATTTGGCCAGCGCGAACAGCACCGCCAGGATCACCAGGGTAGCGGCCAGCACCAGATACGGCCCCTGCACGGAGGCCGCTTCCTTGGCGCGGTAAGCCAGTTGCTCGACGGCCGGCAGCAGATCGAACTGCTGCACCGTCAGCACGGTGCCCGACAAAATCAGCATGCCGCCCAGCGCAGGCGCCACGGTGGTGCCCAGCGCGTTGAACGCTTGCGTCAGGGTCAAACGGCTCGACGCCGTCTGCGGGTCGCCCAGTTCCGTCACGTAGGGATTGGCCGCCACCTGCAGCACGGTGATGCCGGCCGCCAGGATGAAGAAGGACAAGAGGAACAGTGCATAGCTGCCGGTGGACGCCGGGTAGAACATGGCGCAGCCGGCGGCCGCGATCAGCAGGCCGGCGACGACGCCGCGCTGGTAACCGATTTTCTTGATCAGCATGCCGGCGGGCAGCGAAACGATGGCGTAGGCGCCAAAGAAGCAGAACTGCACCAGCATCGCCTGGACATAGGTCAGGGTGTAGATCGAACGCAGGTGGGGAATCAGCACATCATTGAGCGATGTCAGCAGTCCCCACATGAAAAACAGCACCGTGACAATGATCAGGGCGCCTGTATTGTTTTGCGTGCCGGCCTGTGCGGACTGTATGCCCGGACCTTGCTTTACGTATTCCATACCTTCTCCATTTTTCAATTCCAAGTTGATCTTGCCAGGCATGGAAGCGTTTCCACCCGGGCAGCACCAGGACGCGCAAGCGCCACGCAGATATCAGCGTGGGCCATGACTGCCATTGACGAAATGGGGGCAGGCATGGCGACTCTTGCGCGCGGCAGGCGCACGGCCGACCGTTTCTCGTCAGATGATGTCTTGTGGACGCGGCGCGCCTGCGGGCTGCGTCTGAAAACAACATCCAGGACAAAACAGTCTTGTAGTAAAACTACGATACTGCGCCGGCATTATGCCTTAAAGCCCCGTATTGCGCAGCTTTAGCGGCTGTTATTTCAAAATTGAATAGCTGACATTTGAAATCAAAAGTAGCCTTATAACTTGGAATCGCTATACTTATATTGCAGTGCAGCACAACGCGGCACGCCACATAAGGAGTCTGCCATGTCTACCGCATTTACCTATCACACCACGCAAAACAGCAATATCGTCGCTACCCTGGTCCACGCCGCCAAGCGCGTCGGTGCCTGGCTGAACCAAAGCAGCGACCGCCGCGAGCGCGCTTACGAAGAAGCCTACCTGGCCGAATCGACCGACCGCTACGATCTGGAATACCGCATGCGCGAACTGGCCCGTGCCAACCCGCAGCCAAGCTGGATGAGCGGTCTGAGCCGTTAATTAGTACGGCAACACGCAGCCCATCATCGGCTGTTGCAACATCGATAGCGCCATCCTGCTCGCCTTGCGCTTGAGCACAGGATGGGCTATACAGGCGGGATGCAAACGCCCATTACCATCCTCGCCATCGCCGGCAGCCTGCGCGCCGCCTCGCTGAACACCGCCCTGCTGCGCGCCATCGCCCGGCTTGCCCCAGCGCCATTCGACATCCGTATCTATCCGGGACTCGGTGAACTGCCCCTGTTCAATCCCGACCTCGACGCCGACAGCCTGCCGGCCGTGACGGGCCTGCGCGACGCCATCCTGGCGGCCGACGTGCTGCTGCTGGCCAGTCCCGAGTACGCGCACGGCGTGAGTGGCCCCATGAAAAACGCGCTGGACTGGATGGTGGGAAATGAATCGTTCATCGACAAGCCGCTGGTGCTGCTGAACGCCTCGCCGCGCGCCACGCATGCGCAAGCGGCCCTGCGCGAAACGGTACGCACCATGTCGGCACGACTGATCGACGAGGCCTGTATCAGCCTGCCCCTGCTGGGGTCGGGTCTCGATGCGGAAGGCATCGCCGCAGACCCGGCATTGCGCCGGGCTATCTTGGATATGCTGCAGTGCATCAGGTCATTTTCATGACCTGATGCACGTTTTACTATCAATTCATCTAGTTTTACTACGTACTTCTACGGATCGCTCAGTGCGGGATCATGCCGGTGAATACGTAGGCCTGCAGCATGGTGATGATGCCGATGATCACGGCAAACATCAGGCTGTGCTTCAGGGTAAAGCGGAACAGGTCCGATTCCTTGCCCACCAGGCCTGTTGCCGCACAGGCGACGGCGATCGATTGGGGTGAGATCATCTTCGCCGTCACGCCACCCGTCGTATTGGCCGCCACCAGCAAGGTGTCGGAGACGCCGATCTGGTGCGCCGTCGTGTTTTGCAGGGAGCAGAACAAGGCGTTGGAGGACGTATCGGAACCCGTCAGGAAGACGCCCAGCCAGCCCAGGAATGGCGAAAAGAACGGGAAGGCGGCGCCGCTGCCGGCCAGCAACAGGGCCAGGGTGGACGACATGCCCGAGTAATTGGCAACGAAGGCAAACGCCAGCACCAGGCCGATCGACAGCACGGGACGGCGCAATTCCACGAGCGTTTCGACGAAGGCCTTGAGGCCATCGCGCGGCTTCATGCGCAGCATCCACATCGACAGCACGGCCGTCAGCAAGATCGCCGTGCCCACGGCCGACAGCAGGTCGAGCTTGAAGACGGCGTCATACGCCTTCGGCTCCGCCACGATGGGCATCGTCTTGATCACCAGTTTATCGAGGTAAGGCACGTGGATCTTGACAACCAGGCTCGATAGCGCCCCGCCGGCGGCGAACAGGGCCTTGAAGCCGGGCAGGCTCCAGACGGTGACGATGGCCGTCAGCAGGCCGAACGGCGCCCAGGCGCGCATGGTCTGCGCCGTCGTGTAGGGCGAGGCGGCGCGGCTGCCGCTGCCGCGCAAGTCCGCCTTGCCGGCGCCACCGCCAAAACCGGACAGCGCAGCCGTGCCACCGCCGACGGCATGGGCCACTTTCGCATTCTTCGGCTGCCACACTTTCAGGAACAGGGTCAGCGACACCAGGCTGACGAGGGCCGAAGTGATGTCCGGCAGCTCAGGGCCGATATGGTTAGACGTGAAGTACTGGGTCACGGCAAAGCTCAAACCCGTCACCAGCGCGGCCGGCCACACTTCGCGCACGCCGCGGAAGCCATCCATCATGAAGACCAGCCAGAAGGGCACGGCCAGCGACAGCAGCGGCAATTGGCGGCCCGCCATGGCGCCGATCAGGAACGGATCGATGCCCGTCACCTGGCCCGCCACGATGATGGGGATGCCCATGGCGCCAAAGGCCACGGGCGCCGTATTGGCGATCAGGCACAGGCCCGCCGCATACAGAGGGTTGAAGCCCAGGCCCACCAGCAAGGCCGACGTGATCGCCACGGGCGCGCCAAAACCGGCCGCCCCTTCCAGGAAGGCGCCGAAGGCAAAGCCGATCAGCAGCACCTGCAGGCGCTGATCGTCCGTAACAGACAATACGGAGGCGCGGATGATCTCGATCTGCCCCGTCTTCACGACGATCTTGTACAGGAAGACGGCCGTAACGATGATCCACGCGATGGGCCACAAACCATACGCAAAGCCGTAGCCGGCCGCCGCCAGCGCCTGCGGCACGGGCATGCCATACGCGAAGATGGCCACAGCCAGCGCCAGCGCCAGGGTGACGGCGGCCGCCACGTGGCCCTTGATGCGCAGTGCCGCCAGGGCGATGAAAAAGAAAATAATGGGAACGGCTGCCGCCAGCGACGACAGCCACAGGCTGCCGAGCGGTGTATAAAGTTGGGTCCAGGTCTGCATGTCGGGTCTCCTCCGGTGGATGCTGGTTAAGTAAAAAACGGCTTTTGATGTAATTGTGTGTAGCGTGTTTTTTGCGGTATGGCGGAGCGACGCTATTCTTCCTGCCCTCGTGCATTGAGCAGGTCGGCCAGGCTGCGCGGCGCCGGCGTCAAGGGCTTGCGGTGCTGCGTCCAACCCAGCTGCGCGCGCGGCGTCAGCAGGCGCAGGCGCGTGGCGGCCCAACGGAACAGGCGGTAGCTGGCAGGACGCGCAAAGGCGCCGCTCCAGAAGCGCCAGATCAGGCTTTCGCCGCGGCTGAACTTGGCACCCTGGCCGCGCAGCGGATGGCTGACTTCCTCGTGCGGATTGCGGTTGGCCTCCGTGCGCAGGCGCACCAGCAGTTGCGGAATGGGGATGCGCACGGGGCACACTTCGCCGCAGGCGCCGCACAGGCTCGACGCGGTGGCCAAGTCCGCCGTCGCAGCCAGTCCCAGCAAGTGGGGCGAGATGATCTTGCCGATCGGCCCCGGATACGTGGTGCCGTAGGCGTGGCCGCCGATGCGCGTGTAGACGGGGCAGTGGTTCATGCAGGCGCCGCAGCGGATGCATTGCAAGGTAGCGCGCAGCTGCTCGTCGGCGTAAGCCTGGCTGCGGCCGTTGTCGAGCAAGACCAGGTGCACTTCGCGCGGGCCATCCAGCTCACCGGCGCGGCGCGGACCGGAAATCAGGTTGAAATACGTGGTGATGGCCTGGCCCGTGGCCGAGCGCGTCAAGAGGCTCGCCAGCGGCACGATATGTTCGAGCTTGGCGACCACCTTTTCCATGCCCATGATGGCGATGTGTACCTCCGGCACGGACGTCGTCAGCCGGCCATTGCCCTCGTTTTCCACCAGCCACAGGGTGCCCGTGTCGGCCGCCGCGAAGTTCACGCCCGACAGGCCGATGTCCGCCTCGACAAACGCCTGGCGCAGGGCGCGCCGTCCCGTCTGGATCAGGCTGTCGACGTCTTCCGTGTAGGGCGCGCCGGGAATGTTCTCGGCGAACAGGCCTGCGATGTCGGCCTTGGTCTTGTGAATGGCCGGCATGACGATGTGCGACGGCTTTTCGCCGGCCAGCTGCACGATGTATTCGCCCATGTCCGATTCCAGGCAACTCATGCCGCGCGCTTCCAGGTAGTGATTGAGCTCGATTTCCTCGCTGGCCATCGACTTGCCCTTGATGAAGCGCGTCGCCTGATTACGCTGCGCGATGGCGTGGATGATGGCGTTGGCTTGCTCGCCATCCTCGGCCCAGTGCACCTGCACGCCGCCCGCCGTCAGCTTGTCTTCCAGCTGCACCAGCAAATCGGGCAGGCGCGCCAGCGCATGCCGGCGCACGGCTTCGCCGAGGTCGCGCAGGCGCTCCAGTTCGTCGCCGTCGGGGAACTGGGTGCTACGCTTGTCCTGTAAAAAATCCATCGCGCCGCGAAAGCTCTGGCGCAGCTTCGGGTCGTCCAGCGCGGCGCGGGCGCGCGCATGGAAGTCTGCCGGCTTGACGAATTGCAGGGGCTTGGCGTTCATGGCTGGCCTCCTTCATGGGCAGATAAATCATCGATAATCAAAACCCACAGCCAGCGCGGACCGTGCGCGCCATAGGCCAGCGTCTGCTGGATGTCGGACGTTTTCGAGGGCCCCGACACCAGCACCAGGTTGGCCGGCATGCCGTCGCACCAGCGCTCGGCGCGCGCCGCAGCGTGCAAGTCCGCATGCACAGTGCTGGCATACACGAGACAGATATGCAGCGGCGGCGCCAAGGACACCGTGCGCGGCGCGGCCGCATCGGGCGCGATGACCAGGGTGCCCGTGGCGGCGATGCCGGAACGGGCGACGGTCAACCCCGCGTCGACGGTGTCGAACAACTCGCCCTTCCACTGTGCCAGCGGACGGTCAAAGGACAGCGTTTCCACGCCAGCGGGCAAGGCGGCGCGCAAGGCCAGCCCTTCGGCGCTGCCGGTATCCATCAGCAAACGGCGCACCTGCTGCGCGCCGAGGCGCTGCGCCAGCAGGGCGGGCCAGGCGTTGCTGCTCACGCAGTCGACTTGCGCATGCGCGGCGCGCAAGGCGGCCTGCATGGCGGCTATCGCGCCCCGTGGCGACAGCGGCGCTTGCGCGCGGCGCGCCAGGTAATGCCGGTCGATGGCCGTATCGATGAGCTCCACCGTCTCGGGCGCGGTGGGGGCCGCGGCGCGCAAGCGCCCCAGCATGCGTTCGCGGGCGGTCAGGATCGCGCTCATGCCGCGCCTCCCGTGCGGCGCCACAGGAAGCTGGCCAGGTGCTCGACGGGCAGCGGCGCGCCCTGGTGCTGCGCGGCGTGGCCGATATTGAGCAGGCAGCCGCAATCGGCCGAGACGAGCCGGTCGCAGCCGGTGGCGCAGGCCGAGGCGATCTTGTCACTGACCATGGCGCCGGAAATATCCGGATGTTTCAATGAAAACGTGCCGCCGAAGCCGCAGCATTCCGATTCGCGCTGATGCTCCATGCGCGTCACGCCGGGCAAGGCGTCGACCAGGGCCAAGCCGTGGGTGCGCGTGCCCATTTCGCGGCGCGCGCCGCACGAGGTGTGCAGCACCACGTTTTCATCGGCCTGTCCGGCGCCAGAAAGGCCGGCCAGGTCGAGTTTCAGCACGCAGAAGAGAAATTCGCTCAGTTCATACACGCGTTCGGCCAGTTCAACCGCCTTGGGACCGGCGACGGGGTCGTCCTGGAACAGCTGCGGCCAGTGGTGGCGCATCATGCCGGCGCAAGAGCCGGACGGCACGATCACGGGCCACGGCTGCGCAAACAGGTCGAGCTGGGCGCGGGCCACGGCGCGCGCCTGCTCCGGATTGCCGCTGCTGTAGGCGGGCTGGCCGCAGCAGCTCTGGCCGCGCGGATAATGCACCAGCAAGCCTTCCCGCTCCAGCAGGCGCACCGCGTCGAGTCCCGCCTGCGGCACGAACAGGTCGACCAGGCAGGTGGCGAACAGGTACACCTGGAGCGGTGCGGGTGGATAGCGACGTGGCTGGCGCGGGTCTGGCTGCATGAGTGTGTCTCCCCGGCGCTCTGTATGTTGCTGCGGCGCCGCTGTGTGTTGTTAAGAATGACCGGTTCACGCATAATTCCAGCTTCCGCGAGCCACTTCAAATTGCTCAGACCACTTTAAAACAACACCGGAAGACAGCGATGGCGACAGGCATGCAAACGCGGGGCAGGGTCGAGATGGTGATGCGCCGGCTGGAAACGGCCCTGCTGGACGGCAGCTTGCCGGCGGGCGCGCAGCTGCCGGCCGAACGCCTGCTGGCGCAGCAATATGCGGTTTCGCGCAACACCGTGCGCGAAGCGGTGCAGCGGCTGGCGGCGCGGGGCCTCGTGCGCAGCCGGCACGGCGCCGGCGTATTTGTGACGGATCAATTGCGCACCGGCATGGCGTCGCCGTGGAGCCAGCTGGTGGCCGACCACCCCGCCCTGCGCAACGACATCCTGGAATTTCGCCGCGTGCTGGAAGGGGCGACGGCCTATTTTGCGGCGCAGCGGGCCAGCGGCGACGAGCGCGCGCAGATCATGGCGCTGCTGGCCGAGCTGGAACAGGCGCGCGCCAGCGACGACAAGCACGGCGAGGCGCAGGCCGATGCACGGCTGCATGAAGTCATCGCGCAGGCGTCGCACAACACCATGTTTCTGCACTTGCACACCAGCATCATCGGCATGCTGCGCGAACACATCACCATCAATGGCACAGGCTTGCGCCAGCAGGACGAGGCGACTTCGCTGCAACTGCTGTCGCAGCACCGCACGCTGTGCGAGGCCATCTGCTCCAGCCAGCCCGAAGAGGCGCGCACGGCCATGCAAGGCCACATCGATTTCGTGCGCACGCGCGTCACCAGCGACGAATAAGGGTCACTGGTAGGACCAATCTGATATGCAGCATGGTGGCGCAACGCGTCGTGGCTTGTCGCAGGGCCGGGCAAGAATGGAGGCCCGATTCGCTATCCGACAGGTTTCCATGCATTTGCACCATGCAATTGACGATCTCCGCAATCCGGCGCCGCTTCCCTTGCTGGCGCTGCATGCCGGCGCCAGCGCCAGCTTTGCCGTCGCGCTGCTGCCGCCCGCCGGCTGGCCGCTGGGCCTGGCCTGCTGCCTGCTTATTCTGGCCATGCTGCTGCGGGCCTTGCGCGCACCCGCCGCACAGCCTGGCAGCGCCGCCTCCGGCACCGCGCTGCTGGCGCTGGACGTGCTCGTGTTCCTGCTCTGCTATGCCTTGCGCGAAACCGACGCCGGCTGGCACGCAACCGCCTTTTGCATCCTGCTCGTTGCCCCCTATGCCGGCATCACGCGGCAACTGCTGGGCGCCGCCGGCCTGGCCATCGTGGCGAGCCTGGCCTGGCTCGGCCTGCAGGATGACTTTCAAGCCGGCAACGCCGCCACCTTGCTGCTGCTCAACCTGACTGGCCTGTGTGCCAGCCATGGCCAGCAGCGCCAGCGCCGCGCGCACGTCCTGCAACACGCCATCCTGGCAGAACAGGCCGTGCGCGACCACCTGACCGGCTGCTACAACCGCCGCTATCTCGACGAGCACTTGCTGGGCGCCGAACTTGCGCGTTCACAACGCCATGGCCTGTGCCTGACGGCCATCCTGTGCGATCTCGACCACTTCAAGCGCATCAACGACGCCCACGGCCATGCTGCGGGCGATGCCGTGCTGCGCACCTTTGCCGGCCTGCTCGGCAACGCCACGCGCCGTGGCATCGACAGCGTGGTGCGCCACGGCGGTGAGGAATTCCTGCTGATCCTGCCTGAAACGGACCTGGCTGGCGGCGTGCGCCTGGCCGAACGCCTGCGCGACGGCCTGGCACGGCACATCGGGACGACGGCCAGCTTCGGCGTCGCCTCCCTCGCGTGTACGCCCGATAGCCGGGCGCCCGGCGCCGCCGCCCTGGTCGCGGCGGCCGACCGCCTGCTGTACCAGGCCAAGCACGCGGGGCGCAATTGCGTCAGGGCAGCCATGCTGGACGCCCTGTAATTGCCATCGAATCAATGTTACCATTCGTTAACTTGTGTACTTGTCAGTACACATCCTGCCACTGAAGAGAACGGAATCACCATGTCTGAACACGCGCCCCGCCCTTCCACCATCATGCGCCAATGGCAAATGCTGCGCCTGATACCGCAGGCGCCACGCACCATCACCGTCGCCGAATTGCACGACAAGCTCAAGGCCATCGACTTTGCCATCGGCGTGCGCACGATCCAGCGCGACTTGCTCGACCTGGCCGAAATTTTCCCGCTGACCAATCCCGCCGACAGCAAGCCATTTGGCTGGTGCTGGATGGAAAATGCGGCGCGCATGGACATGCCGGGCCTGTCGACGCCGGCCGCGCTGACCCTGGCCCTGATGGAACAGCACATGCGCCATGCATTGCCGCCATCCACCCTGGACAGCATGCAGCCGTATTTCAGCGCGGCCCGCCAGACCTTGAACGCGGCCAGCGAACGTGCCAGCGCATCCGCCTGGCTGGACAAGATACGCGTCATCGCCCCCATGCAGCGGCTGCTGGCGCCCGACATCGACGAAGCTTGCCAGCGCACCGTGTATGAAGCGCTGATGCAAAACCGCCAGCTCAAGCTGAGCTACAAGAAGCGTGACAACGACAGTCCCGTCAACTATGACGCCGTCCATCCGCTGGCCATCGTGCAGCGCGGTCAGTTGCTCTACCTGGTATGCCTGTTCGCCGACTACAACGACGTGCGCACCCTGGTCCTGCACCGCGTGCAACAGGCGGAAATGCTCTATCTGGCCGCGCGCGCGCAGCCAGGCTTCGACATCGATGCGTATATTGCTTCGGGCGCCATGGGCATCCGCGAGGGCGAACCGCTGCTGCTGGAAGCCGTGTTTGCCCGTCGCAGCGGCGAGCACCTGTACGAGACGCCGCTGAGCGCGGACCAGCAATTGCAGGAACGCGCCGATGGCTCGCTGCACCTGACCGCCACCGTGCCCAGCACGCGCGAACTGCAGTGGTGGTTGCTGGGCCTGGGCGATGGCGTGGAAGTGCTGGCGCCTGCCGCCCTGCGCGAACAGATGAAAAGCACTATCGCCAGCATGGCCAGCCGCTACGCCGCCTGACGACGGCCCCGGCGGCGGCGAAAACTGCTACCATCGCGCGCCGCCACTCCTTTCCTCCGCCCATGACCGTCCTCAGCCACACTCATCCGCTGGTACAGCAGCTGGAAAACGACTTGCTACCCCTGTTTCGCGCCGCCCTGCCGTCACTGGCGGCCGCCGCGCCGCAGGTGCTCGCTTCCGTCTTCGCCTTTTCCAGCGGCACGGCCAGCGCCTTCCAGGATTATCATTTCGGCATTTCCTGCCTGCTCGCAGACGTGCCCGAGGATGCGCCGGAAGAAGTCGCGCTGCTGGTCAGCGTCACGGGACTCGACGCCGGCGCCCGGCTCAGCGCACAGGTCGTCTGGGGCCAGCCCTCGGGCCGGGTGGAAATGCAGGCCGGGCTGGACGCCGACAGCCTGCAAGCCTTGCATGCGGCCCTGCCAGGCTTGCTGGCCGGCTTGCAACAGGCCGCCAGCCGGGGCAGGCCGGAAATGTGACAGGAGCATGAAAAAGTGCCAGGAAACAACAACTTACGATTTCCGTAGCGCAACTTTATTGACTTCCACTAGCCCTAGCCCCTATCCTTTCAGTTACGTTTGGTGAGAATGTGTGCATGTTCAGACGAACATGCAAACGGCCTCGCCTTGCCTTCACAAAAGTCCATTCCGCATTTTTATTGCAACCATCAGGGCAACGCGCCTGGACGGCCGCTGCCGGCAAATACGGAGCTGACTGCCATGCCATCGCACCACCGTTTCCCCGGATCATCCTTGCTGGGCTGCGCCTTCCTGCTGGCGGCCGCCCTGCCCGTGCAAGCCCAGACCACGGACAGCACTGGCGCCACCTTCAGCGCCAATGCCAGCCTCACTTCGCAATACATTTCGCGCGGCTTCCGCCAGACCTGGGGCAAGCCGGCCCTGCAGGCGGGCGTCGAT
The DNA here is from genome assembly GCF_057837845.1 of Janthinobacterium sp. GL_088. Taxonomy (NCBI): domain Bacteria; kingdom Pseudomonadati; phylum Pseudomonadota; class Betaproteobacteria; order Burkholderiales; family Oxalobacteraceae; genus Janthinobacterium; species Janthinobacterium sp. GL_088. The sequence continues at coordinate 4,998,196 of NZ_CM174453.1, forward strand.
TACGCGCACCCGAGCGGCTGGTCGCTGGGCACCTGGGCTTCCACCGTCAGCGACCGCTATATCCAGGATGCAAGCGTCGAATGGGACCTGTACGGCGGCTACGGCGGCACGGTGGGCGAGCTGGGCTACAGCGTGCTCGCGTATTACTACAAGTATCCGGGCGCCGTGTACCGCGCCACGAGCGTCAAGTACGACTACGGCGAACTGTCGCTGGGCCTGACCTACCGCATGCTGTACGCCAAATACAACCATACCGTCACGCGCGACTTCTTCGGCATCACGCATGCGCGCGGCACCGGCTACCTGGACGTGGGCGCGAATGTCGACCTGGGCAATGCCTGGACCTTGAACCTGCACGCCGGCAATGGTCGCGTGGCGGGCACGGGCAATGCCATGTGGAACTGGCGCGATGCCAAGGTGGGCATCACGCGGGCCTTCGACGGCGGCTGGAGCCTGAGTGGCGCCGTGACGCGCGCCTGGGGCGCCACCGACGCCTACGACCATTACACGCTGGGCATCCCGAATGCGGCCGGCCGGTTCGACACCTCGAACCCGGCCGCGGCCACCTTCGTGCTGGCCGTCAGCAAGACTTTCTAGGCGCGCTACCCGCGACGCCCGAGACACCGATACCCCTCCCCATCAAGGAACAGCCTCATGCAACTATCACTGAACAGTAAAATCTGCGTCGCCGCCACTGCGCTCGCCATCCTCAGCCTCGGCGTCACGGCGGCCGTGATCGGCTACAAGAGCAGCGCCAGCGCCGAGGCGGCTGCTTTGGAACTGGCGCGCACGTCGGCACGCGAAGTGGCCGGTGCGCTGCAGGCGCGCATCGCCAGCAACCTGTCGAGCGTTTCCAGCCTGGCCGGCGCCATGCGCGGCACCAAGGGCGCGAATTTGCCCCTGCAGCGCGACCAGATCAATGAACTGACCAAGGCGACGTTGACCAGCTCGGAAGACTTGCTGGGCTCGGCCGTGACGTGGGAGCCGAATGCGCTCGACGGCAAGGATGCGGAGTTTGCCAACCAGAAACCGAACTACGACGCCAGCGGCCGCTTCATGCCCTACTGGACACGGGGCGCCGGCGGCAAGCTGCAAGTCGAACCCATCGTCTTCGACCCGAAAGCGGGCGCCAACGACTGGTACGACGTGCCCAAGCGCACCGGCAAGACTTACTTTACGGAACCGTATATCTACCCCGTCGACGGCAAGGATGTGCTGATGGCTTCGCTGGTGGCGCCCATCATGATCGACGGCAGCTTCAAGGGCACGGCCAGCGCCGACTTCATGCTCACGCGCCTGGCGAAAATCCTCGCCGACCTGAAAGTGATCGAGGGCGGCAAGCTGGCCCTGATCTCGAACGGCGGCCTGTACGCCAGCCACCCCGAGCCTGCACGGCTGGGCAAGAAGGCGGACGACGTGCCCGCCGCCGGCCTGGAAAAGGTGCGCCAGGGCCAGGCGTATGAATACGAGGACGACAAGGGCTACATCCACTTGCTGCAGCCGCTGCAGATCCACCCCGACATCGCGCCATGGAGCGTGGAACTGAATTTCCCGAAAAGCGTGGCCACCGCCTCGGCGCGCGACCTGATGGTCTACACGCTGATCGTTGCCCTGCTGTGCGCGGCAGCCACGGCCGGCATTTTGATCCTCGTCGTCAACCAGCTGACGCGCCCCCTGCGCACCCTGGGCCGCACCATGACGGACCTGTCCAGCGGCGATGCCGACCTGCGCGTCAAGCTGGAAGTCAAGGGCACCGACGAGCTCGCCGTCATCGGCAAGGGTTTCAACGCCTTCGTCGAAAAGATCCACGCCGTGCTGCAGCAAGTGCAAGCCAGTGCCGACAACGTGGCGCGCGCCAGCGCAGAAATTGCGCAAGGCAATAACGACCTGTCGGCCCGCACGGAACAGCAAGCCAGCTCGCTGGAAGAAACGGCCGCCTCCGTGGAAGAACTGACGGGCACCGTCAAGGAAAATGCCGACCATGCGCGCCAAGCGAATCAACTGGCTGCTTCCGCATCGAGTGTGGCACAGAAGAGCGGTGAAGTGGTCGGCAAAGTCATAGAAACCATGACGTCGATCAATGACTCGTCAAACAAGATCGTCGACATCATCAGCGTCATCGACGGCATCGCCTTCCAGACGAATATCCTGGCGCTGAACGCGGCTGTGGAAGCGGCGCGCGCGGGCGAACAGGGGCGCGGTTTTGCCGTCGTCGCTACGGAAGTGCGCAACCTGGCGCAGCGCTCCGCCGCGGCGGCCAAGGAAATCAAGCTGCTGATCGACGATTCCGTGGGCAAGGTGGCCGCCGGAAGCAAGCTCGTCGATGAAGCAGGCGCCACCATGGAGCAGGTGGTCGACAGCGTGCGCAAGGTCACCGCCATCATGGCCGACATCAGCGTCGCCACCACCGAGCAAAGCGACGGCATCGCCCAGGTCAACCAGGCGCTGGCGCAGATGGATGGCGTGACGCAGCAAAACGCGGCCCTCGTCGAGGAAGCGGCAGCGGCCGCCGAAAGCCTGCAAGACCAGGCCAGCCATCTGGCCGAGGTGGTCAGCGTGTTCAAGCTGGGCGAGCAGGCGCGGCAGGCAACGCCGGCTGCAGCGCCAGCCGCGCCGCGCGCCGTGACGCCCAAGACAGCCACGCCAGCCAAACGCCTGAGTGTTGCCAAGCCGCAAGCGGCACAGCATGCGCCGGCCAAGGCGCCGGCAGGCGATGACTGGGAAGAGTTTTAAACCGGCCATTTCCGGCTGCGGCCGGCGCCAGATTCAGGCGCCGGCACGAATTTCATAAACGGCCATATCAATACCTGCCTCGCGCCGGATGCGGCGCGGCACCCGCCTGTTTCTCCTCGACGCCAGTGAATGGCCGCACGTGAGATTACCTTCCTTTATTTCCCGCCACATCAGCACCAGGAAAATGGTCAACCGCTCCTGCCGGAATTTATCCGATGACCATTTTCAATGCAGGAATTGCGGCCAATTACAGATTTCAGAAAAATAAGATACGCATGTACTTTATAATATCGCCGCGTATCCGGCACGCTTCCAGCCGGTTGAAGATTTACAGGAATCACGGATGAAAAAAGTATTGGCTTTATTAATGGTATCGGGCACAGTGGTATTGACTGGTTGCGGTGGTGGCGGAAACAGTAGCGCTAATGGTAATGCTAACGGTAGTGCTAACGGCAATGCAGACGTAGCGGTCCCGCCAGTGGTGGTAGCGCCCCCGCCAGTGGTGGTCGCACCTCCGCCGCCTCCCGCACTGGCCGCCTATGTTGGTACCTGGACACCCGCTTGTAACGACTCTTTCCGCCAGCGCCTCGTCGTCGCCCTCAAGAACGATGGCAGCGGCGCCCTGGAAATATCGACCTACGATGAAACCTTCAGCACTGCCGATTGCAGCGGCCCCGTGCAATTTACGGAAACCACGAGTGAAAAGATTACCGCGACGCCGGATGGCGCAGGCAATATCCAGCTCAAACTGACGGCGGACAGCCCTGCCACGGACATCCGCATCGACAAGGTCGTATCGTCGCTGCCAGCCCACACCATCCAGATTACGGGCCCGGCCGTCACCACGGTAATGGTCGATGGCAAACCCCGTTGGCGCATCACCGATGGCAGTGGCGACACCACGGACATCCCGGATACCGGCATACAACAGGCAGTAAGTGGCAACGGCGGCTTTTATTTGCGCGGTAACGAATTGTTTACCGTGATGCAAAAAGACGGTGCTTATGTGCTCGATATGCACTATGTAAAACAATAAATCAGTCAGTAATCAGCCAATAATCAGCCATTGCGCCGCGTGAGCGGCGCAATGCACACCAGTTACACCACATCCTCCCTTCATTCCCGCAAATCATTTCAGCGCATTGCCGCGACATGATCCAAATCAAATCATCGATAGATTCGGTGAGAATTCCTTCCTATTAATAATCCTATAATCAGGCCGCGTTGACGGCACGCACCGCTGCCGGATAAAAAGGACTCTGAATGAAAAAATTATTGGCAGTATTGGTCGGCTCGACCGCGGCACTCCTGACCGGCTGCGGTGGCGGCGGTGGCGGCGGTTCGGCGCAGCAGCTTGCCGGCGATTCCGGTTCCACCTCGCCACTGGCCGCATATCTCGGCACGTGGCAATCGGCGTGCGACAATCACGACCGTCAACTGCTCGTCATCGCGCTCAAGAGCGACGGCAGCGGTTCGCTGGAACTGACGCCGACCGGCGAAACCTACTTCAAGGCCGATTGCACCGGCCCCGTGGTCGCGACGGACGGCATGAGCGCGAAAATCACCGGCAAGCCGGACGGTACAGCCGACATGCCGATCAAGCTGGCGGAAAACGCCGCGGCAACGAACTTGCGCGTCGACAAGGTCACCTCGTCGGTGCCGGCCTATACCTTCCAGCGCAGCGGCGCCACCGTGCAATATGTATTGCGCGATGGCAAGCAGCAATGGTGCGTCAACGTGGATAATGGCGAATCGTGCATGTGGGATGAAGGCATGCTGCCGGCGCCGAGCATCCCCGGCGGCCTGTCCTTGCACGGCAACGACCTGTACTCGGTGGTGCTGGACCCGAAAAAGGGCGTGTATGTCCTGGACGTGCATTACGTGAAAAAATAAGCGCGTGATCAGCTGCGGGGCCGCCCGGCCCTGCAGTTGCCACGGCGCATCTTCTCGCCCGCCGCTTCATGGACTCGCAAGCGTGAACGGGAGTCTGTGTAAAATCAAACAGACATTGCAAAAATAAAAAGCTATCCTGTAGAAAAACAGGAGCTTGCCATGTCACACCATGCCTTTCCCCTGCCCTCCCACGCTGCACTGGACGCCCTGCTGCAGCCTCAGGACAGCGCTTTCCACCCCATCGAAGGCTTGCGGCGCTTGCGCGACGCGGGACTGGACCTGCTGCCCCTACCCGGCCACGGCGCCACCCTGCAGCGCTGGCAAATGCTGGCCGCCATCGCCGCCGTCGACCTCTCCCTGCTCAAGCTGTATGAAGGCCATACCGATGCGCTCGCCATCCTGGCGGAAATCGGCGGCTCCGCCGTGCCGGCCGGCAGCAGCTGGGGCGTCTGGTGCACGGACCTGCCGGGCGCGCGCGTCCGCTTGCGGCAGACGGCCGAGGGCCGCCATGTGCTCGATGGACGCAAGGCCTGGTGTGCCGGGGCACAGGGCCTCAGCCACGCATTAGTCAGCTGCTGGAACGACGCTGGCCAGGCTTGCCTCGCCTCGGTGGCCTTGTCGCAGCCCGGTGTGCACGTCACGGACGAAGGCTGGCAAGCCGTCGGCATGCATGCCTGTGCCAGCGTCGACGTGACTTTTTCTGCCGCGCGCGCCTATCCCGTTGGTGCACCGGGTGCCTATCTGCAGCGGCCCGGCTTCTGGCATGGCAACGCGGGCATCGCGGCCGCCTGGTATGGCGCGGCCTGCGCCGTCGCCAGCCACCTGCATGCGCGCGCGCAGCACGCCGCCCCCGACCCCGTGCGCCTGGCGCAGCTGGGGCAAATCGATTGCGTCCTGCGCGCCACCTGCGCCCTGCTGCGCGAAGGAGCCGCCAAAATCGACCTGCATCCGCAACGCGACGCCATGGGGCTGGCCCTGCGCCTGCGCCTGGCAACGGAAGACGCCGCCGCCCTGGTCCTGCATCTGGCCACGCGGGCGCTGGGCGCCGGTCCCCTGTGCCGCGATGCCCGTTTCGCCCGCCTGGTTGCCGACCTGCCCGTCTTCCTGCGCCAGAGCCATGCCGAACGCGACCAGGCACTGCTGGGCGGCATTGTTGCCGGCGCGGAAGACCATCCGTGGACGCTGTGATGGCGCGCGGACAAAAAAAATCGCCGGACCGGATTGGCTCCGGGCCGGCGATCAGGGCTAAGCTGAGGGCTAGTTGATTACTTGAGCGGCATGGCGATGCCGAACATCACCGACTGGGTACGCCCGCTATCGATGTTCAGATTGCTGTTGTAGTCCAGCGTAATCGTCATGCCGTTCGACAGCAGCAGTTTGACGCCCAGCCCGGCCGCCCAGTTGCCCGTCTGCTGCGGCACCGTGCGGATCACGTACACGGGGCCGTCGGCCACCAGGTCGGCATACGCCAGGCGCGCATCATCGGCGCCCTGGAACTGGTGCCGGTACTCGAGCCGCGCGCGCGGGAACCACGTGCCCAGGCCGCCCACATAGATGCCCTCGGCCCGCACGCCCAGCGCGCCGATGCGCGAACGCACCGTCTGCTTGAAGTAGCTGAGGGCGTTGATGCCCGCCGCCTTCTCCGTGTACGGATCAAGCTTGGCCGACATCAGCTCCACGCGGCCATACGGCGACCACATCCAGGTTTCCTGGCGCATCTCCATGCCGCCCACCAGCGCCCCGAACACTTGCTTGCCGTCACGTTCACCGGTGGCGAAACCGCTGCCATCGCTCAGGTAACGCGAGGCGTCGTACTGCAAGGTACCGTAGCCGAGCACGCCGTCGAGGAACACGCCCTTGCTCGGACGCAGGCTGCCATACACGGCCGCCACGGCGCTGTCGGCCGTGCTGCGGCTGCCGTTCTGGCCCACGTCGCTGCGGTCATGGCTGAAACCGGCGCCCACGCCCAGGGTGGCCAGGTCGCTGAGGCGGTAATCGCCACCCACGCTGACACCATTCGTGCGGAAGCGGAAGCCCGTCTCGCGGCCATTCACATAATGCTGGCCGAAGTCCACCGCGCCACCGAGCCACAGAGATAACGCCTGCTTCTGCGTGTCCGGCTTTTGCGGCATGTCCGGCAAGCCCTGCGTGGCGCCGCTGACATCAACCTGTTGCCGGTCGCTGCTGAAACCCGTGTCAGGCTGGCGCAAGGCCGCCTTGCGCATGAACGGTTTCACGGCCGTGCCAAACACGCGGTCCGCTTCGTCCGCCTGCCAGCGCGCCAGCGCCGCCGTCGGGTTACCGCTGTCGTTCGGCGGCGTCAGGCTCAGGCCAAAGCTGGAACGTCCCCAGCCATCGCCATGCAGGCTTTCCAGGCGCTGCGTGAAGTTCGACAGCTGCGCGCTGGCGAAACGCCGCGCCGCATCGGCTTGCGCCGCCTGCAGGCCGATCACTTCCGGATCGACCGACGGGTCGCGGCGCGCCGTTACCGTCACGTTGACCACGCCCGGTTTCGAGGTGGCGAAGGCATTGCTCAGGGTGTAGCTGACCACCGCCGCACCGGCAAACTTGCCCGAAGCCGCAAAGCTCAGCTGATACGACGGCTTGCCGGCCGTGCCCACATCGCGCACCACCGCCTTGCCCGCTTCCGCCGGCGCCACGCTGAGTACATTCGCCGCCGTGAACGGGCCGCCCGTGGCGCCCGCCGTCAGGTCGACAGTGACCGTCAGGCCGGCCACCACCGTGGCGCTCTGGCTGAGTACCTGCGGCATCGGATTGACGGCAATCGTCGACGTCACCGGCGCCGAGGTACCGAACGCGTTCGACACGGTGTAGCCGATGCGGATGTCGCCGCTGGTGTTGATGCCTGGCGTGTAGACGATGTCCAGGCCATTGACTGTCGCCGTGCCGCTGGCCGGCTGCGTGGTGATCGCCACCGCCGTGAACGGCCCGCCCGTCGCGCCTTGCGTCACGTTCAAGGTCACCGGCGTGCCGGCCAGTACCGTCGCCGTCTTGGCGACCGGTACCGGCACGGGCTGCGGCGCCACCGTCAGGCTGACCGTGGCGGGCGCGGACGTGCCGCCCGGACCCGTCGCCGTGTAGCTGAAGGCGTCAGGGCCGAAGTAGTTCGCATTCGGCACATACGTCACCTTGAAAGAGCGGCCGCTGCCGCCCCCCGCCGCGCCGCTCGCAACCACCGTGACGGTCCCGTGCTGCGGCGGCGTGACGATGGTCACGTCCGTGATCGGGCTGCCATCCGTGGACGCGATGGTCAGGCTCACTTCCTGGTTCGCCGAAGTGGTCGCCGTTTCATTCGGCACCGGCGGCGGCGCCTGGTTCACCTGCAAGGTCAGCGCCTGCTGCACCGTGAACTGGTGCGCGTCGCGCGCCTGCAAGGTGAAGTTGTAGCTGCCCGCCACAGTCGGCGTGCCGCTGACGATGCCCGTCGCCGCATTGAGCACCAGGCCAGTCGGCAAGGCGCCGCTGCTCACGGAATAGACATACGGTGCGACGCCGCCGCCGGCCGTGAATGTCTGGCTATACGCGTCGCCGGCGCGGATCGCCGCCAGGCTGGCCGGCGTCAGGGTCAATACCGGCGCCGCCACTGCCAGGGTGTAGCTGTTGCTGGCGCTAAATGGCGCGCCCAAGCCCGTGCTGCTGTCGGTGACCTTGATGCTGAACGGGAAGCTGCCCGCCACATTCGTCGTGCCGGACAGCACGCCGGTGGCGCTGTTCAGGCTCAGGCCAACGGGCAAGGTGCCCACCACGGCATAGCTGTACGGCGCCGTGCCGCCCGTCGCCGTCAGGGTCGTGCTGTAAGCCGCTTCCGCCGTCGGGTTGGGCAAGCTGGCCGGAGCCAGGCTGACCGTGGCCGAGGCCACCGTCAGGGTATAGCTTTGCGCACCGGTAAACAGGTGTGCATCGGCCGCCTGCACGGTCAAGGTAAAACTGCCGCCGGCCGTCGGCGTGCCGCTGAGCAAACCACTGCCGTTCAAGGTGAGACCCGCCGGCAGGCTGCCGCTCGACACCGTGTAGGCATAGGGAGCGACGCCGCCGCTGGCCGTCAGTTGCTGGCTGTACGCCGTGGCCACGGTCGCCGCCGGCAACGTGCCTGGCGTGACCGTGATGGTCGGTGCGGAGACGGTCACGGTATAGCTTCTGCTTGCACTGAACGGCGCACCCGTGCCCGTGCTGCTGTCCGTGACCTTGATGCTGAACGTGAAGCTGCCGGCCACATTCGTCGTGCCGGACAGCACGCCCGTAGCAGTGTTCAGGCTCAGGCCGGCCGGCAGGCTGCCGCTGGTCACGCTGTAGGAATACGGCGCTGTGCCGCCCGTCGCCATCAGGGCTGTGCTGTAAGCCGCTTCCGCCGTCGGGTTGGGCAAGCTGGCCGGAGCCAGGCTGACCGTGGGCGCGCCCACGGTGACCGTCACGGTGCCGGGAGCGGACGTGCCGCTGCCATTCGTGGCCGTGTAGGTAAAGCTGTCGCTGCCGCTGTAGCCTGCCGTCGGCGTATAGGTGATGCTGGTGCCGCTGGCCGTCGCCGTGCCGTGCAAGGCGCCGGAGGCCACGGCCACCGACGTTGCCGCCCCGCCGCCCAGGTTCAGGGTGACCGGATTGGCGCTGCTGCCGTAGGCCACCGTGCTGGTGACGGCGCCGGCAACGGGCACGGCGATCGCCACCGTGCCGGAATACGCGAGAGCGCCCAAGAACGGGGCGCCTGCGCCAGTGCTGCTGTCGGTGGCGCTGACGGTGAAACTGTAGGCGCCGGCCGTCGTCGGCGTGCCGGACAGGGTGCCGTTCGCCGCCAGGCTCAGGCCTGCCGGCACGCTGCCGGCGGTGACGGCATAGCTGTACGCTGCCGTCCCGCCCGTGGCGGTGATGGCCTGGCTGAAGGCGACGCCGGCCGTCATGGCCGGCAGCGTCGACGGCGCAACGCTGATCGATGGCGACGCCACCGTCAACGCGTAGGCGCGCGTGCCGGAATACGGGCCGCTGCCCGTCGAACTGTCCGTGGCAAGCACGGTGAAGTTGAAGGTGCCAACCGCCGTCGGCGTGCCCGACAGCAGACCGGCGCCAGACAAGGTTATGCCAGCAGGCAAGGCGCCCGCACTGATCGTGTAGGTGTACGGCCCCGTGCCGTTCGCGGCGCTCACGCTCAGGCTGTAGGCCACCCCTGCGCCTGCCACGGGCACGGTGTTTGGCGCCAGCGTCAGGGTAGGCGCGCCGACCGTGATCGTGACGGTGGCCGGTGCCGAGGTGCCGACGATATTGGTGGCCGTGTAAGTGAAGCTGTCAGGCCCGCCATAACCTGGCGTCGGCGTGTAGGTGATGCTGGTGCCGCTGGCACTGGCCGTGCCGTGCGAGGCACCAGTGGCGATGGCCACGGAAGTTGCCGCGCCGCCGCTCAGGTTCAAGGTGATCGGGTTGGCGCTGCTGCCGTAGGCCACCGAGGCGCTGGCGGCGCCTGCAACTGGCGCACCGAAATAAGTGAACTGATCGGCCGCGCCGGCGGCGCTGGTACCACCGACCGTGGTCACGCGCACATCCACCGTGCCCGTCCCGGCGGGCGCCGTCGCCGTGATCTGCGAGGCGCTGTTGACGGTGAAACCAGTAGCTGCCGTCGCGCCGAACGTCACGGCAGTAGCGCCGCTGAAATTCGAGCCGGTGATGATGACCGCGGTGCTGCCGGTAGCCGGCCCCGTGCCCGGCGAAATACCGCTCACCGCCGGTGCCGCCACATACGTAAACTGGTCCGCTGCACTGGTGGCGCTGGTGCCGCCAGCGGTGGTGATGCGCACGTCCACGGTACCCGTACCGGCCGGCGCCGTCGCCGTGATCTGCGTGGCGCTGTTGACCGTAAAGCCGGTGGCCGACGTGGCGCCGAAGGTCACCGCCGTCGTGCCGCTAAAATTCGAACCACTGATGATCACCGTAGTGCCGCCCGTAGAAGGACCCGCCGTCGGTGAAATGCTCGTGACCACCGGCGCCGCCACATAGGTATATTGGTCCGCCGCGCTGGTGGCGCTGGTGCCGCCCGAGGTGGTGACGCGCACGTCCACCGTGCCCGTGCCGCTTGGCGCCGTCGCCGTGATCTGCGTGGCGCTGTTGACCGTAAAGCCCGTGGCCGACGTGGCGCCGAAGGTCACCGCCGTCGTGCCGCTGAAGCCCGAGCCGGTGATGGTGACCGTGGTGCCGCCGGTCGCCGGACCGGCGGTCGGCGAAATGCTCGTCACTGCCGGTACCGCCACGTAGGTAAATTGATCGTTGGCACTCGTGGTGCTGGTGCCGCCGGCCGAAGTGACGCGCACGTCGACCGTGCCAGCGCTGCCCACCGGCGCCGTCGCCGTGATCTGCGTGGCGCTGTTGACCGTAAAGCCGCTGGCCGATGTGGCGCCGAAGGTCACCGCCGTGGCGCCGGTAAAGCCCGTGCCCGTGATGATGACGCTCGTGCCGCCGGTAGTCGGACCCGCCGTCGGCGAAATGCTCGTCACCGCTGGTGCCGCCAAATAGGTATATTGATCCGCGGCGCTGGTGGCGCTGGTACCGCCAATCGTCGTCACGCGCACATCCACCGTGCCCGTGCCGGCGGGTGCCGTCGCCGTGATCTGCGTGGCGCTGTTGACCGTAAAGCCGGTGGCCGCCGTGGCGCCAAAGGTCACCGCCGTCGTCGTGCTAAAACCCGTGCCGGTGATGGTGACGGTGCTGCCGCCCGTGGCCGGGCCGGCCGTGGGCGAAATGCTCGTCACCGTCGGCGCCGGCACAAAGGTGAACTGGTCCGCTGCGCTGGTGGCGCTGGTGCCGCCCGCCGTGGTCACGCGCACGTCTACCGTGCCGCCGCTGCCAGCTGGCGCCGTCGCCGTGATCTGCGTGGCGCTGTTGACCGTGAAGCCGGTGGCAGGAGTCGCGCCAAAGGTCACCGCCGCGGCGCCGGTAAAGCCCGTGCCCGTGATGATGACGGTGCTGCCGCCAGTGGTCGGTCCTGCCGTGGGCGAAATGCTGGTGACCGTTGGCGCAGGAATATATGTGAACTGGTTCGCGGCGCCGGTGGCGCTGGTGCCGCCGCTTGCGGTGACGGTCACGTTCACGGTGCCGGCGCTGCCCGCTGGCGACGTGGCTGTCATGGTCGTGGCATTGACCACGGTAACGCTGACACCATTGTTGGCGCCAAACTTCAGCGCCGTGACTCCTGTAAAACCGGTACCGGTGATCGTGACGGCCGTGCCGCCGGTCGCAGGGCCGGAGGCAGGCGACACGGCGGTGATGGTCGGCGGCGGCTGGGCGTTGATCACCAGGGAATAGCTTCTGGACGTGTTATACGGTCCGTTTCCGCCCGTGACATCCGTCGATTTGATCACGAAGTTGAAGGTACCCAGGCTGCCTGGCGTGCCCGAAATCAGGCCGCTGCTCGACAAGGTCAGGCCCGGCGGCAAGCTGCCCGACTCCACTACATAGGTATAGGGCGCGGTGCCATTGGAAGTGGACATCTGCTGGCTGTAGGGCGTCGACAATCCTCCCGCTGACAGGACCGTGGGCGTGATGGACAGGATCGGTATGGCGACCGTCACGGAATAGTTCTTGGTGACCTCCTGCGGCGTGCCCGGGGTCGTATCGGCGACCTTGACGCCAAAGGCAAAGGAGCCGGTGGCCGTCACGGTGCCGGAAATCACGCCGCTCGCCGATACGCTAATGCCAGGCGGCAAGGTGCCGGAATCAAGCACGTAGGTGTAAGGCGCCACGCCGCCGCTCGCCGACATGGCCTGGCTGTACGGCACGCCAATCACGGGCGCGGTCAGACTGCCCGGCGACACAGTGAAGGCGGCGGCAGGAGGCAAGACGGTCACCGTGAAGGTGATCTCTCCTTGCGACTCGTCGAGCAGCACAAACGTATCGGACAGCGCGCCATCACCATTATTGGTATAGGTCGCCTTGTTATCCTGATTGTTGGTGAGGCCGGTAATCGTGCCATGCAATGCCGTGGCGGCATTATCGTTCAGGCCAAAAGTATTGCAGCTCGACAGGTCGATGACATACGCAGCACCCGAGGCGACGATAAAACTCTGAGTGGGAGGGCAGATAACGCTCGGGCCAGCCGCCTGCGCGGGGGTGACGCCGAACGCCAGCACCAGCAGGCATAGCGAAGCGAACCACTGCCCGAGACGGCAAGATACGGATGTCCCGAAGGCCGCGCGCTCCGCCCTTCGCTGCCGCTTTGCAGCAAACAAGGCAAGCAGGAAAAAATGTGCCGGGCGGCCAATAATATCGTTGCAAGTACGCAACATAGTTTCTCCAATACAGAGTTTTTCAGACGAAATTCAGACAAAAATGAACGTGATTTCAGGTCGCCGGCAATGCCCATTCCGAGCTCTTCCAGAGTGCCAACAGATGTTGACGCTTGCCATATGACAACGTATGCTACTCCGAGATTTCAATAAAGTAACTATAACAAAAAGGGTTTTTCAAAACACAATATTGATTACAAATGGAAAATATTATTTTCTTAACATTTGATGGCATTCCAACCGTGGGAGAACGATGATGGCTGATGTGTATCTAGGACAAATCATGATGGGCGGTTTCAATTTTGCGCCGCGTGGCTTTGCAGCATGTAACGGGCAATTGCTGCCAGTTGCGCAGAATCAGGCGCTGTTTGCGCTGTTGGGCACGTATTACGGCGGCAATGGCAGTACGACTTTTGCCTTGCCTAACTTGCAAGGCAGTACCCCTGTTGGTGCAGGCGGTTCGGTGGATGGTTCCTGGCAACCCACTCCCTACCAGATCGGCACGCGCGCGGGAGTGGAGGCTGTCACCTTGATATCGACCGAGATGCCACCGCACACGCATGCGGCCAATGCGGTGACCACGCCCGGCACCTCGAAAAACCCCACCAATACCCTGTTTGGCGGCAGCAGCGCGGAATCCATCTACGGTTCGGCTGGCCCGCAAGTGACCCTCTCCAACAAGACCTTGGCGTTGACCGGCGGCAACCAGGCGCATAACAATATGCAGCCGTTCTCGGTCATCAACTTCAATATCGCCTTGAGCGGTATCTTCCCGTCGCGCAACTAACGAATCAGCCACTTCTTACGGAGCATAGTCATGACCACACCCTATGTCGGCGAAATTCGCCTGTTTTCCTTTCCCCGCATTCCCAGCGGCTGGTTCGCCTGCGACGGCAGCCTGAAACCGATCTCCGAATACGAGGTACTGTTCGTCCTGCTGGGCACCACCTACGGCGGTGATGGCGTCACCACCTTTGCCGTGCCCGACCTGCGCGGCCAGGTTCCCCTGCATATGGGCACCGGTCCCGGCCTGAGCAACCGGCCCATCGGACTGAGAAGCGGCAGCGAATCGGTGACCTTGCTGGCCACCCAGCTTCCTACGCATACGCACCCGTTCAATGTGAACAGCACCCTGGCGACGGCGAATGTGCCAGCAACCAACCTGCTGCTGACGGCCCCGTCGAATAACGACAAGATGTACACGAGCGATCTGACCGGCCTGAGCGCCTATGCGCTGGCAACCACCGCCACGGGCGCGACAGGCGGAAACCTGCCGCACGAGAACACCATGCCGACCCTGACCGCCTCATTTTGCATCGCATGGGCAGGCATTTTCCCATCGCAGCAATAACAGCCGGCACGCAAGCGCAGCCACTAACATCGATCAGGAGAACCTACCGTGACATCACCATACATTGGCGAGATACAAGTCTTCGGCTTCAATTTCACACCCTACGGTTGGGCCAGCTGCAATGGCGCCACCCTGCAAATCCAGCAATATAGTGCCCTGTTTTCATTGATCGGCACGCAGTATGGCGGCAATGGCACCACCACCTTCCAGCTGCCCAACTTCACGGGACGCGCTCCCTGCAGCCAGGGACAAGGACCAGGACTGACACCGCGCGTGATGGGCGAAACCTTCGGTAGCAACAGTGTCACGTTGAACGTCACGGAGATCCCGAACCACACCCATCAGCTCAATGTGTACCGCCAGCCCACCGCCGGCCTGCAGCACAACACACCGCTCAGTGGCGATGGCTTGATTGCGCTTGGCGGCACGTCCGCATTCGTGCCGACGACGCCACCCAATGTCACGCTGGCCCCTGCGGCGATCGGTACCGCTGGCGGCGGCCAGCCGCACGAAAACCGCCAGCCGTTGCTGGCGGTCAATTTCTGCATCGCCCTGCAAGGCGAATTCCCGTCGTTTGATTAAGTTGGATTAATCCAGGCAGGCGGCGCCATCGCGGCGCCCGCCCTGCCTTTCTCCCCGTACTGGCCTCAGTTAAACACTGCCTGGTACAGAAAGCCGTGGCTGTCACGCGCCACCGGCACCAGAAAGATACCCACCTCGCCAAACGCCTCATGCTGCATCTGGAAGATTTTCTGGTTGAACAGGATGGGCGAGCTATTGTGAAACAGCAGGCTGAACGGCTTGCGCATCAAGCCCTCCAGGGTCGCTGTCGGCAGCGGGCGCACTTCCTTCAGGACAAAGGCGGCATTCCCGTCAGCGGCCGCAACAAACGTCTCGTTGACGCGCGCGGCAAAATGTTCGAGGGTCAGTACATTCATCATTCCAGGTATTCCATTCCGTAAGCAGTGTGGTCAAGACGATGCCTGATTCTAATGGAATCATTGCCGCCCTGGCACGGCAATGACATGAAAAAAACAGGCGTCACATGCGCCACGGGGCGGAAGCAAGCTGCTCCCGCCCCGTGGCGTCACTCCGTGATTCGCAGCCCTACTTGAGCGGCATGGCGATGCCGAACATCACCGACTGGGTCCGCCCGCTATCGATGTTCAGATTGCTGTTGTAGTCCAGCGTAATCGTCATGCCGTTCGACAGCAGCAGTTTGACGCCCAGCCCGGCCGCCCAGTTGCCCGTCTGCTGCGGCACCGTGCGGATCACGTACACGGGGCCGTCGGCCACCAGGTCGGCATACGCCAGGCGCGCATCATCGGCGCCCTGGAACTGGTGCCGGTACTCGAGCCGCGCGCGCGGGAACCACGTGCCCAGGCCGCCCACATAGATGCCCTCGGCCCGCACACCGAGCGCGCCGATGCGCGAACGCACGGTCTGCTTGAAGTAGCTCAGCGCGTTAATGCCCGCCGCCTTCTCCGTGTACGGATCAAGCTTGGCCGACATCAGTTCCACGCGGCCATACGGCGACCACATCCAGGTTTCCTGGCGCATCTCGATACCGCCGACAAGGGCGCCGAACACCTGCTTGCCGTCGCGCTCGCCCGTGGCGAAACCGCTGCCATCGGACAGGTAGCGCGAGGCGTCGTACTGCAGGGTGCCGTAGCCGAGCACGCCGTCAAGGAAGACGCCCTTGCTCGGACGCAGGCTGCCATACACAGCCGCCACGGCGCTGTCGGCCGTGCTGCGGCTGCCGTTCTGGCCCACGTCGCTGCGATCATGGCTGAAACCGGCGCCCACGCCCAGGGTGGCCAGGTCGCTGAGGCGGTAATCGCCACCCACGCTGACACCATTCGTGCGGAAGCGGAAGCCCGTCTCGCGGCCATTCACATAGTGCTGACCGAAATCCACCGCGCCACCGAGCCACAGCGACAACGCCTGCTTCTGCGTGTCCGGCTTTTGCGGCATGTCCGGCAAGCCCTGCGTGGCGCCGCTGACATCAACCTGTTGCCGGTCGCTGCTGAAACCCGTGTCAGGCTGGCGCAAGGCCGCCTTGCGCATGAACGGTTTCACGGCCGCGCCAAACACGCGGTCCGCTTCGTCCGCCTGCCAGCGCGCCAGCGCCGCCGTCGGGTTACCGCTGTCGTTCGGCGGCGTCAGGCTCAGGCCAAAGCTGGAACGTCCCCAGCCATCGCCATGCAGGCTTTCCAGGCGCTGCGTGAAGTTCGACAGCTGCGCGCTGGCGAAACGCCGCGCCGCATCGGCTTGCGCCGCCTGCAGGCCGATCACTTCCGGATCGACCGACGGGTCGCGCCGCGCCGTCACCGTCACGTTGACCACGCCCGGTTTCGAGGTGGCGAAGGCATTGCTCAGGGTATAGCTGACGACGGCCGCACCGGCAAACTTGCCCGAAGCCGCAAAGCTCAGCTGGTACGACGGCTTGCCGGCCGTGCCCACATCGCGCACCACCGCCTTGCCCGCTTCCGCCGGCGCCACGCTGAGTACATTCGCCGCCGTGAACGGGCCGCCCGTGGCGCCCGCCGTCAGGTCGACGGTGACCGTCAGGCCGGCCACCACCGTGGCGCTCTGGCTGAGTACCTGCGGCATCGGATTGACGGCAATCGTCGACGTCACCGGCGCCGAGGTGCCGAACGCGTTCGACACGGTGTAGCCGATGCGGATGTCGCCGCTGGTGTTGATGCCTGGCGTGTAGACGATGTCCAGGCCATTGACCACCGCCGTGCCGCTGGCCGGCTGCGTGGTGATGGCCACCGCCGTGAACGGCCCGCCCGTCGCGCCTTGCGTCACGTTCAAGGTCACCGGCGTGCCGGCCAGCACTATCGCCGTCTTGGCGACCGGTACCGGCACGGGCTGCGGCGCCACCGTCAGGCTGACCGTGGCGGGCGCGGACGTGCCGCCCGGACCCGTCGCCGTGTAGCTGAAGGCGTCAGGGCCGAAGTAGTTCGCATTCGGCACATACGACACCTTGAAAGAGCGGCCGCTGCCGCCCCCCGCCGCGCCGCTCGCAACCACCGTGACGGTCCCGTGCTGCGGCGGCGTGACGATGGTCACGTCCGTGATCGGGCTGCCATCCGTGGACGCGATGGTCAGGCTCACTTCCTGGTTCGCCGAAGTGGTCGCCGTTTCATTCGGCACCGGCGGCGGCGCCTGGTTCACCTGCAAGGTCAGCGCCTGCTGCACCGTGAACTGGTGCGCATCCTTCGCTTGCAAGGTAAAGGCAAAGCTGCCCGCCACCGTCGGCGTGCCGCTGACGATGCCCGTCGCCGCATTGAGCACCAGGCCAGTCGGCAAGGCGCCGCTGCTCAAGGAGTAGACGTAGGGTGCGATGCCGCCGCTGGCCGTGAATGTCTGGCTATACGCGTCGCCGGCGCGGATCGCCGCCAGGCTGGCCGGCGTCAGGGTCAATACCGGCGCCGCCACGGCCAGGGTGTAGCTGTTGCTGGCGCTAAATGGCGCGCCCAAGCCCGTGCTGCTGTCGGTGACCTTGATGCTGAATGTAAAGCTACCGGCCGCATTCGTCGTACCGGACAGCACGCCGGTGGCTGCGTTCAGGCTCAGGCCAACGGGCAAGGTGCCCACCACGGCATAGCTGTACGGCGCCGTGCCGCCCGTCGCCGTCAGGGTCGTGCTGTAAGCCGCTTCCGCCGTCGGGTTGGGCAAGCTGGCCGGAGCCAGGCTGACCGTCGGCGCGCCCACGGTGACCGTCACGGTGCCGGGAGCGGACGTGCCGCTGCCATTCGTGGCCGTGTAGGTAAAGCTGTCGCTGCCGCTGTAGCCTGGCGTCGGCGTGTAGGTGATGCTGGTGCCGCTGGCCGTCGCCGTGCCGTGCGCGGGTACCGCTGCCACGGCCACCGAGACCGCCGCGCCTCCGCCCAGGTTCAGGGTGATCGGATTGGCGCTGCTGCCGTAAGCCACCGTGGTGGTCACGGCGCCAGCGACGGGCACGGCGATCGCCACCGTGCCTGAATAGGCATGAACGCCTGCATACGGTCCGCTGCCGGTGCTGCTGTCCGTGGCGGTGATGCTGAAGGTGTACGCTCCCGCCGTCGTCGGCGTGCCCGACAGGGTGCCGTTCGCCGCCAGAGTCAGCCCCGCCGGCAGGCTGCCGGTGGTGACGGCATAGCTGTACGCTGCCGTGCCGCCCGTGGCGGTGATGGCCTGGCTGAAAGCGACGCCTGCCGTCATTGTCGGCAGGGTCGACGGCGCAACACTGACCGTTGGCGACGCCACCGTCAGCGAATAAGCCCGCGCGCCAGCATAGGGACCGCTGCCCGTGGAACTGTCCGTGGCGCGCACGGTGAAGTTGAAGGTACCGCCGGCCGTCGGCGTGCCCGCCAGCAGACCGGCACTGGACAGGCTCAGGCCGGACGGCAAGGCACCGGCGCTGATCGCATAGGTGTATGGTGCCAGGCCATTTGCGGCCGTCAGGGTCTGGCTGTAGGCCGCGCCGACTGTTCCACCAGCTACGCTGGTTTGCACTATCGTCACCGTCGGCGTGCCCACGGTGATGGTCACGGTGGCCGCGGTCGAGGTACCGATCCCGTTCGTGGCCGTGTAGGTAAAGCTGTCCGGCCCGCCGTAACCGGCCGTCGGCGTGTAGGTGATGCTGGTGCCGCTGGCCGTCGCCGTGCCGTGCGAGGCACCGGAAGCCACCGCCACCGAGCTTGCCGCGCCACCGCTCAGGCTCAAGGTGATCGGGTTGGCGCTGCTGCCGTAGGCTACCGTGGCGCTGACATTGCCGGCAATGGGCGCACCCGGTGCCACGCTGCCGGAATAGGCGCGTGAGCCAGAGAAGGGAGCGCCTGCGCCGGTGCTGCTGTCGGTAGCGGTAATGGTGAAGCTGTAAGCGCCCGCTGCCGCCGGCGTGCCGGACAGGGTGCCGTCCGCCGCCAGGGTCAAGCCGGTGGGCAGGCTGCCGGCGGTAACGGCATAGTTATATGCTGGCGTGCCGCCCGTGGCGCTGACGCCCTGGCTGAAAGCGACGCCTGCCGTCATGGCCGGCAGGGTCGATGGTGCGATGCCGACCGCCGGTGCCGCCACCGTCAGCGAATAGGCACGCGCACCGGCATACGGGCCGCTGCCCGTCGAACTGTCCTCGGCGCGCACGGTGAAATTGAACGTGCCTGCCGCCGTCGGCGTGCCCGACAGCAAACCGGTGGACGTATTCAGGCTGAGTCCGGCTGGCAGGGAACCGGCGCTGATCGCATAGGTATAGGGCGCGGCGCCGTTCGCTGCAGTCACGTTCTGGCTATAGGCCGTTCCCACAGTTGCCGGGGGCACGGTGCTTGGCGTAATCGTGATGGTGGGTCCGCTGACCGTGATCGTGACGGTGGCCGGTGCCGAGGTGCCTACGCCATTGCTGGCCGTGTAAGTAAAACTGTCAGGCCCGCCGTAACCTGCCGTCGGCGTATAGGTGATGCTGGTGCCGCTGGCCGTCGCCGTGCCGTGCAAGGCGCCGGAGGCCACGGCCACCGACGTTGCCGCACCGCCGCTCAGGTTCAGGGTGATCGGGTTGGCGCTGCTGCCGTAGGCCACCGAGGCGCTGCTGGCGCCAGCAACTGGCGCACCGGCCGCGACCGTGCCGGAATAGGCGCGCGCGCCGGTGTAGGGTCCGCTGCCGGTGCTGCTGTCGGTGGCGGTGACGGTAAAGCTGTACGCGCCTGTGGCCGTCGGCGTGCCGAACAGGGTGCCGTCCGCCGCCAGGGTCAAGCCGGTGGGCAGGCTGCCGGCAGTGACAGCATAGCTGTACGCTGCCGTCCCGCCGCCGCCGGTGATGGCCTGGCTGTAGGCGACGCCGGCCATCATTGCCGGCAGGGTCGTTGGCGCGATACTGATCGTGGGCGCCGCCACCGTCAGCGAATAGGCGCGCGCACCGGAATACGGGCCGCTGCCCGTCGAACTGTCCGTGGCCCGCAAGGTGAAGTTGAAGACGCCGCCCGCCGTCGGCGTGCCCGACAGCGTGCCGGTGGCGGTATTCAAGCTGAACCCGGCTGGCAAGGAACCGGCGCTGATCGCGTAGGTGTACGGCCCCGTGCCGTTCGCGGCCGTCACGGTCTGGCTGTAGGCCGTAGCGACGCTTCCCGCTGGTACGGTGGAGGGTGCAATCGTGATCGTGGGGCCACTGACCGTGATCGTCACGGTGGCCGGTGCCGAGGTGCCGATGCCGTTGCTGGCCGTGTAAGTAAAACTGTCAGGTCCGCCGTAACCTGCCGTCGGCGTGTAGGTGATGCTGGTGCCGCTGGCCGTCGCCGTGCCGTGCGAGGCGCCGGAGGCGATGGCCACCGATGTCGCCGCACCGCCGCTCAGGCTCAGTGTGAGCGGATTGGCGCTGCTGCCGTAAGCCACTATGGCGCTGCTGGCATTGGCGACTGGTGCACCGGCCGCCACCGTGCCGGAATAGGCGCGTGCCCCCGTGTACGGACCGCTCCCTGCGCTGCTGTCGGTGGCGGTGACGGTAAAACTGTATGCCCCGGCTACCGTCGGCGTGCCGGACAAGGTGCCGTTCGCCGCCAGGCTCAAGCCCGCAGGCACGCTGCCGGCAGTGACGGCATAGCTGTACGCTGCCGTCCCGCCGCCGCCGGTGATGGCCTGGCTGTAGGCGAGACCGACTGTCATTGCCGGCAAGGTCGTCGGCGCGATGGTGATGGTGGGCGCGGAGACCGTCAGCGTATACGGGCGCGTGCCATTGATGGCCAGCGAGTCGGTGGCGCGCACGGTGAAGTTGAAGGTGCCGCCCGCTGTCGGCGTACCCGACAGCACACCGCCAGCACTCAAGCTCATGCCAGCCGGCAAGGCGCCAGCGCTGATGGCATAGGTGTACGGTGCCGCGCCCCCCGTCGCCGTCATGGTCGTCGTCGGGTAAGTCAGGGCCACCGTGGCATTCGGCAGGGTAGCCGGCGACAGCACGATGGCGGAGGTGATCGTGACGTTGTACACGATGGGCTGCCCCACATCATCCCTGACGGTAAACGTGTCCGAGGTCGCGCTGAGATTGGTATTCCGGTAGCGCACGGCATTCGTGGCATTCGAATCTTCCAGCGTGCCATACAGCGGAGCCACCAGGGTTCCCGTCAGGCCGAACTGGGAACAAGGCGCATTGGTGTAATCCTCGTAATACTCTCCCCCCGCTACGATGCTGACGGCGCGCGGGCTCGGGCAGGTGCTGGCGGCGGAAGCCTGGCTGGAAAAAAGGAACAGCAAGACAAATAGCAAAGTTCCCGCCAGGTACATCAGCATTGACGGCGCCAGACCTTGGGCAGGCGGCGCGCCATGGACTCTGGCAATGCAGCCATCAACACCCCGGACGGGCGTGGATAGCCATCCAAATTTCGTGAAATTTAGAAACATTTGTCTTCCCTCGATACATTTATCTTGGCGCTGGGCCTGGTACTGATAACGGTCATGGCTAACCTGCACGCCGATGACAACGACCGCCAACAGGACTGAAGATGGCTTTCCAGCATGATTGAACCTTGCTTTAAGTCAATCTATGCTACTACGACTTACAAAGAAAGCAACTATAAAATATTATCAAATAGGGAAGTTTTTAATGAAAATCAATTGTTGCCAAAAGAGTGTATTTATTTAGCAACAAATATGAAAAAGAAAGGCGCATGGATGGCTATATTGACCAACTCGCCGTGAACCATGCTGGCGCGGCCCGACGCCAGTTTTCCCAGGCAGCAGCAAGGGTTTTCCGCCCGCTCTCCCGTCCGGTATGCTCTGCGCCACAGCAGAAATCCACCTTGCACGGCGGATTTCTGCGGCGCATGGCTGCCGCGTCATCGGCAGTGGCCGCATCGAATGCGGCCTCGCACACCCCGCCATCAGTTGTACGCACGCAACGCCGGAAGCTGTCACATTGCAAGCCACCGGCGCGGAACTTCTTGTCAGCGGGCAGCACGGCCTGCCCGGCAGATTGCCCCGCAGGCCGCGCCACATGCTGGCAGCGTTACTGCATTGCCTGCTTCAACCCCGGCGCGAACTCGGCGCCATGCTTGATCTGCGCAGTGGATGCCTTCAGGGTGGCGCCAATCGGCTCGGCGCGGCCAGACAGGCATTGCCCCAGGAAGTTCTCCGTCACCGCATTGAAGGCGATGTTGTTGACGGGCCGGGCAAAGCCATGGCCTTCATCGGGAAACAGCACATACGTCACGGGAATATTCTTCGCCGCCATGGCCGCCACGATCTGGTCCGATTCAGCCACGTTGACGCGCGGGTCGTTCGCGCCCTGGCCGATCAGCAGCGGGCGCTGGATGTTCTGCGCAAAGTTCAGCGGCGAACGCTCCTTGAGCAGCGCCTTGCCCTCTTCCGTGGTCGGGTCGCCCATGCGCTTGTAGAACTGCTGCTTGCCCGCTTCCCAGTATGGCGGGATGGTTTGCAGCAAGGTAAACAGGTTCGACGGGCCGACGATGTCGACGCCGCAGGCAAACGTCGTCGGCGTAAACGCCATGCCGGCCAGGGTGGCGTAGCCGCCGTACGAGCCGCCCATGATGGCCACCTTGTCGGCCGTGGTCACGCCGCTCTGCACCGCCCACTGCACGGCGTCGAGCAAGTCGTCATGCATCTTGCGGCCCCACTGCAGGTCGCCGGCCGAGATGAATTGCTTGCCGAAGCCCGTCGAACCGCGGAAGTTCACCGACAGCACGGCGTAGCCGCGGTTGGCCAGCCACTGGTGATAACCATTGTAGCCATACGTATCGCGCGCCCACGGGCCGCCGTGCACCAGCAGCACCATCGGCACCGCCTGCGAAGGCGTGCCGCCGGCGCCCGCCTTCGATGCCTGCGGCAAGGTCAGATAGGACACCAGGGTCAGGCCGTCGCGCGCCTTGATCTGCTGCGCATACATGGGCACCAGCGGCGCGCCTTCCAGTTCCGGACGCGTCACATACAGCCGCGTCAGCTTCTTGGTCTTGCGCTCATACAGCCAGCTCGATGGCGGCGCCGTGATGGCATCGACGCTTACCAGCCATTTATCGTCAGCATCCGTGCGCGACGTCACCGTGAACTGGCCCTTCGTATTTCTCTTCAGGAAGGCCAGGTCGCCTTTCAGCTCGTCCGTCAGCGGCAGATATTCCTGCTGCAGATAATTGACCGTATAGGCTTGCACCCGGCCCGTGCGCGTGTCGTACAGCGCGTCGGCGATGTCGGTGCGCGGGTCTTGCGCCACCACCGTGGTCTTGCCGCTGGCCACATCCTGCGCCAGCAACGCCGAGGTATTGCGGCCGCGCGAATCGGTCCAGTACAAGGTCTTGCCGTCGACCGTAAAGCCCAGTGGCGACGTGGTCTGCGCATCTTCCAGGCCGACTTCGGCCAGCGGCGTGCTCTCGACCTTGCCATCGGCCAGGCGGAAATACTGCATGCCGCCATCGGCGCGCGCCTTGCTGGCGATGCGCAAGTTGAGCAGTTCATCTGCGACATAGCCGCCATAGCCATCGTTCTGCTGCACCAGGGTCAGCTTGCCGCTGGCCAGCTCCAGGCTGTACACGTCGTGCCAGCGCGCATCGCGGTTATTGATGCCGACGAGGATGCGGTCCTTCACCTTGCTGCTGATCTGGACTATCCGCACCCGCGTCTTCTCGAACGGCGTGTAGTTGATCTGCTTGCCGCTCGCCACGTTCACGCCGTACAGCAGGAAGTTTTCATCGCCGCCCTTGTCCTGGATGAACAGCAGGGTCTTCGAATCAGGCGACCAGAAGCTGCTGCGGATGGGCCGCACCTTTTCTTCCGTCAGCGGGCGCGCCTGCGCCAGGTCGCCGGCCGGCGCCACCCACACATTGAGCACGCCATCGCGCGGCGCGATCCATGACAGCCACTGCCCGTCGGGACTGAGCTTGCCACCGGACTTGCTGGGATTGCCAAACAGCTTGGCCCGCTCGATCAGCGGCGTTTCCTTGGCAGGGACTTGGGCGTGCGCCGGCAGTGCGCCGGCGAACAACAGGACAGGCAGGACATAGCGGATCATGGACACCTCATGGTTGATGAATGAAGGAAAACTTCACACGTGCATGTGCCAGCAGATCATAGGCCAAAGCAGTATTGCCAGGTTGACTACGCGACAGGGAACGGAAATCAAGGGACAGGATGGGGGAAACGGGGAATGAAAGGCAAAGGCAGGCGCCGGCAAAAGCGGGCTGGCATGCATGGCACACGCAATAATCCGACGTTCTGCGATGGCTTGAATGACTGGTCAGGCGGCTGCATTGAATTGCATGGGGTCAGCCGACCCGAACTTGAGATGCGCCGGCATCCAATATGCGAAACAGGAAATCTTCAACTGCGCTCACCGGCGACGAGCCAAGATCAACCGTCACTCTCCAGCCCGCGTCTGTGGGTTCCAGCTCAGACATGAAGTGGACGACGCCGAAAAGGCCTTCTGCAGTAGCTACATTTTCATCGTCGGTATCGAACCACTTCAGGAACCACGCCTGAAAAACGTCTGAAACGGCCTCCTGGCTCAGGCCACGCACTTCGAGCGGCATCCAATCCCACACGAACGGTGCAAGAACCACTTCACCCGCACCCGACGCAAAAGTGACTGCCTCAAACTCCAACCGGGTCTCGGAGTCGACTTGAATCGATTGACCCGCAGCGGCCCCTTCCATTGGGATGACGTCGGCTCTGCAAGGAAGGCCGAGTGCGCCTTCGACGGCCAGCGATCCATCGCTTTGCCTGTATGCCGGCTCCACATGCGATGCAAGCTGCGTGGCGGCCCGTGCCAAGGTGCCGATGTATGGCGTGCGAACAGCGGTAAGAAATTCGGAAATCGTCATGGTGGCGGATGTAAGTTCAGACAAAATATGCAGGACCGTTTGACCGCCGCATGGCGGCCGGTAGCAGCCATCGGCATGCGGCGATGAGAAATCATACGTCACGTAAACGGAAAAACCCAGTACCGATATTATACAAACGTATAATACAGTACTGGGTTTCTAGACAGCTTGCGCTGTAACTCCTTGAATCTAATGGTCGGGGCGAGAAGATTCGAACTTCCGCCCCCATGCACCCCATACAAGTATTCAATCTATTCAACAAAATTCATCCATTCCCACTTGTGGCATAATTCCCTTTATATTCAACAAGTTAATAAACACTCCTGGGTCACAGATGTTCAGCCTGTTTCAACTACTGCCATGAACTCTGTGTACATTCAAGTGTACACAGTGATGAGGATCATGATATGGCATTGAACCATAAGCTACTGCGAAACCTAAAAGCGCGAGACGCCCGCTATGAAGTTGCAGACGCGGGATGTTTGAGCGTCCGCTGTTGATTTGCAGCGAAATATGACCCCCTTTGCCACATAATTTGCAAACCGAACTGACCCACGTATAAGACACAATCCTGCTCATGACATTGAGTGGGGAATTGGAGTGATCGATGTGGGCATTACTAGGCATTATTCGACGCTGGCACATTCGCGACCAGGTCCCTTTGAGAGAGATAGCCAGGCGTTTGGGTATCTCTAGAAACACCGTCCGGCGCTATCTGCGATCGGAAACCATTGAGCCAGCTTACTCTGAACGGCGCTCTACCCGCGCCATCGACAAATACGCGTTCCAGCTTTCTGCACTCCTGAAGACCGAGGCGGCGCGATCACGCAAGCAGCGGCGCACGCTGAAACAGATTCACGAGGATTTGAAGGAATTGGGATTCGAGGGGTCTTGCGACAGGGTCGCGGCGTTCGCGAAGACATGGAGGGCCGGTCAAACTGAGAGGGTCAATCCAGCCAGAAAACGAA
Source organism: Janthinobacterium sp. GL_088 (assembly GCF_057837845.1). Taxonomy (NCBI): domain Bacteria; kingdom Pseudomonadati; phylum Pseudomonadota; class Betaproteobacteria; order Burkholderiales; family Oxalobacteraceae; genus Janthinobacterium; species Janthinobacterium sp. GL_088. The sequence continues at coordinate 5,024,222 of NZ_CM174453.1, forward strand.
CAGAGGTGTGCACTTTGGAGGTGTCCCTCCCGCCATAGTGCATGCTTGGGCCGTGCCGTCATGGAGATATAAAACCTATCAATCAATACTGAGCCTGACATCTGAATCCCGTTCTAGCCGTGTTTATCTGCCTTTGTCTCCGGCAACTCAAACCGGGTGAAACTCTTGCCGTCGAAGTGAAGAATCTCGCCACCCAAAGACTGCACTGGGCTGTTTTCTACCTCATCGTGACAAATATGAACTTCGCACCCGGCATATCGACCATAGTTTTTAGTGATCCTTGGTAGTACGTGGTGCGCCCCCATGAAATTGTCGCTGCATCAGAACTTTAGCCTCCGCGAGAGCATCGTTCACCTTTGTAGCTACATCCGGAGTGACTCCCGTGCCCTCCCAGTTTGTACGGGTAATTGAGCTGATCGGGCGCTTGCTTGGGATAAAGATAGCAAAATGCTCGCTGAGACGATATGGGCGCGAAGCGTTGGCGCCGCCCCAAGTGCGTTCCCCGATCACCTTGGCGCGTTTCAGCGCCTGCATTTGGTACGCAAATGATTCGGCGGCGGACTTCGTATCGGGGCCTGTCAAGATGAGGACCGGCTTCTTGCCCCCATAGCGTTTGCCGTCGAGCTTATCCTGCGTCCAATACTGTGTGGTGATACCGGTCGCACGTTCCCAGATGTCGTTGAGGCGGGTGCGCCCGTCAACAAGATAACTGATCAGTAGCGCCACTGAGTCTTCCCCTCCACCGCCGTTGTTGCGCAGATCGATGATGAGGCCATCGGTGTTAGCGAGTTTATTCATCGCTGCGGCGAACTTGTCGGATACGAGGAAAACCGGTCCGAATGAGGAAATCTCCAGGTAGCCGATATTGGGACTAAGATGATCGACCTTTTCCACGCCAAATTTTGATGCAAGAACCCTTTCAAGCACGGCAGGCGGCACTTGTTTTTCCCATTCCGCCCGCGTCTGTGGTGGCGGCGGCATTGCATCATCGGGCGGCACCGGGTGGGCACTGACATCGATGAACATATGCTTGTCGTGGATAACGCCATCAATGTCATCGAATAGCTGTTTGGCGAGTTGTTGACCGTCCGTGACCCTATCGTATTTGCCCTCGCGCTGATGCTGGCGCAAGACAAGCTCGACTTGTTTGGCTTTGTCTGGAAAAACGTAGTGGGCATTGAGCTTGGCAATCAGCGTATCGATGACCTCCAACCGGACTGCCCGATTGACCTCCACTGTCGGCGCCACCGGGGGGGCTGCGATTGCCCCTGTCACGGTCAGCAATAACAAAGCCAGGGAGACTATCCATTTATTTATCATTATTTTCCTTTTTTAATATGATTAAATGATTCACTTCGAACTGAACCAACAAATCCGCCGTCGTCACGAAGGCGGCCAATCGGCAGGGAGGCTTTAACATCCCTGCTACATCTGGCGGAACTGCTTGGTAAATCCCTCACTAACGGTCAGGCGCTCGGTCCGGCCTTTCAGGATGACCTCCAGCCAAGGGCCGCTGCGCACCCCGGATTCAATGCGTTCAATCCGGTCAATGGCCTGCAGATTGACGACGGCACTGCGGTGGATTTGCGTGAACAACTGCGGGTCCAGTTGATCGAGCAGGGACTTGAGAGGCAAGCGAATCAGCGAATCGCCGTTGTCCGTCACCACCCGCGTGTACTTTTCGTTCGACTGGAAGTACAGCACTTCGCTCACCATCACCAGCCGCACCGAATTGCCGCTTGAGGCCTTGATCCACTTGAGGTACACCGGTGCGCTCTCCTGTTCAAAGAGCTGTTCCCACACGGCCGGCGGCGGGCTTGCGGCCGTGCGCGACTTCAAACGACGGATCGTCTGCAGCAGGCGTGAGGTCGTCACTGGCTTGACCAGATAGTCGGACGCGCCGGTATCGAAAGCGGCCAAGGCATAGTCCGCATACGCTGTAACGAACACTACCTGGCACGACTCAGGAATATGGCGCGCCACCTCCATGCCGTTCAGGCCGGGCATCTGTATGTCCAGGAATACGATGTCCGGTTTCAGTACGTCGATGCTTGCCACCGCGTCGATGCCGTTTTCGACCTGGCCGGCGATTTGCAGTTCGGGCCACAAGGCGTACAGCTGGTCCACCAGCTCCGCCCTTAACAGAGGCTCGTCTTCGACGATCAGAGCGCTTGGCATCAGGCGTGGCTCCCGACAATAGGCACCGTCAACACTGCACATACGCCTTGTCCGTCGCCCGGCTCCACAAAAAGGCTAGCCTTCCGTCCATATAGCAGCAGCAAGCGCTCTGTAATATTCGCCAATCCCGTTCCTTGCCCGGATTGTTCGGTCAAGCCGACCCCGTCGTCGACAACAGACACGCTCAGCAGCCCGTCCGTGCTGTCGCTTTCTTGCCTTACGCTGATGGTAATCAGGCCCGGTCGGCTGGCCCGCTCCAAACCGTGTTTGACGGCGTTCTCCACAAGCGAGATCAGCATCGCCGGCGGGAATGGCAGGCTGCGCAATTCCTCGGCCACTTCGACAGCGTAGCGCAGGCGCGTGCCCATGCGGATGCGCATCACCGCTAGGTAGTCGCTAACAAGATCCATTTCTCGTCCCAGGGTCGAGGACACCGAGCGCATATCGGGCATCGCGTTTTGCAGGTAGCCGACCAGATGGTCAAGCATCTCTTGCGCGGCCCGCTGGTCGGTGCGGATCAGATACTTTAGATTTGCCAGGGTATTGAACAGGAAGTGCGGCTCTACCTGGGCCTGCAAGGCTGAAAGGCGCGCCTGCAGAGAGGTGCGTTCCAGCTCGCGCTCACGCCGAGCCGCATTTAGCGCGCTTGCATGGCGCGCGAGGTGCTGGTGCAGTTGGGTAGATACCATCTCGGCAGTCTTTAGCGACTCACCCTGCTGGATCGCGAACCAAGCCAGGCCAGGTCGGCAGCGCAGCTCAATGTCGCAACTGGGGCCCAAATCGGACGATATTCTCACCTCGACATGGCGCCCCAGCGCCAACGGGCGCCAGCGACCCAGCACGATCCGGCCCTTGAAAGGGTCGTGAAAAAACGCAGGCGGACCGGAGTAGCCAAGTGCCGTGCCGAGCGCCAGCCCTGATAGGGACTCGGTGCACAGGTCAAAGGTGGTGTAGGGATTGAACGGCGCATGGATGTGACGCGTAACCAAGGAAGCCATCGCCTCGACACTCAGCGCCTTGCCCTCTTCGCCCAGCCGCGCTAGAAAGCCGCGTGCGATCCCATTAGACATCAGCGCGAGCCAGACCATCACCGCCGCTACAACGCCGCTGACAATGTACGGAGTCAGCTTGCGGGTCTCCATTTCTCCGGGCGCGGCCGGGGTGTGGTTCAGCCAGAGCGGCAGCAGCGCGATCGCCAGCGACATGAACAAGAGTGAACCGGCGTTTAAGCGCAGCGCCGACTGTAGCAAGTAGCGGCGCACAAGGTGGCGGTCGTGCTTGACTTCCGATACGGGAGGCGCGTTGAATGGCAAAAATGGGGGAGAACTCATCAAATTCCTTGTGTTTAGCTCGCCCCCATTCTAGCGGCACGGACGCCCGTATCTTCTCCCATGCGACGAACGCCTACAAATCGCGGAGGAAACCGGCGCTGGCGGGATGAACGCCGCCGATAGAGTTGCTGCCCGGGCTTGGCGATTTAGAAGGACATATGCATGAACCCAGATGGGGGGAGCAGCGCAACATGGATACGCATGGAGCCACCGCATCAAATACAAGCGGCTCACTGGGACGGCGCCGTTGACTAGGCCGTGTTAGCTCGCAATTGAAGCGGCATACCTGGAAAATATATGTGCAGAGCCAGGACTAGAATAACGAGGCCAGCTTTGACAGTCGAAGTGCTACTCTGTTGATTTGCACCGAAAACTGACCCACGTTTAGCACACAATCCTACTTATCTGAATGAGTAGGGGATCGGAGTGATTGACGTGGCATTACTAGGAATTATTAGGCGCTGGCATCTTCGCGACCAAGTCTCATTGAGGGAAATCGCGAAGCGCCTCGGCATTTCGCGCAACACCGTCCGGCGCTATCTGCGCTCGGAGACAACCGAGCCCGCCTATGCGGAGCGCCAATCGGCCAGCGCCATCGACCCATACGCTTTTCACCTCGCAGGCTGGCTCAAGACCGAGGCGGCCAAATCACGCAAGCAACGGCGCAGCCTAAAACAGCTTCACGAGGACCTAACGGAATTGGGGTTCAAGGGGTCTTACGACCGAGTGGCGGCGTTCGCCAGGCAATGGAGGGAGGGTCAAACAGAGTGGGTCAATTCGGCGCGCAAAAGAACAAGATATCCTCATGAACACAATAGTCACAAAAAAAGCTGTGTACACATCTGTGTACACAGCTTCTTATCTCAGCAGCACAAAAACTGCTAAGTCTTTGATTCTTATGGTCGGGACGGGAAGATTCGAACTTCCGACCCCATGCACCCCATGCATGTACGCTACCAGGCTGCGCTACGCCCCGACGAGGTGGGAATTATAGCAGAGGCTTTTAGATTTTTGCCATGCTTTGCGCATGATTCATATCGATCTGCGCAAACTTTTTTGCATGGCCCTGGCAAGCGGCCTATTCGTTCAGCAGCAGCGCCGTCAGGACGATGCGGAAGCCCGCGATCAGCGGCTCGACTTTCACGTCCGGATTGTGAATGAAGCGCACGGGCAAGCCCTGGTAAATGGCGACCAGGGCATTCAGGCGGCCTTCCAGCATCTCTTCATCGGCCGGCAAGCCGCGCTTGATGCGCGCATCGCGGATGATGGAGAGAAACAGCTGGCGCGAGCGCTGGTCCGAGCATTGCAGCATTTCGGCGATCACCGGATTGCGCGATGCTTCGGCAAAAATTTCCAGCGGCATCATCCACGTTTTCGGGTCCAGCGCTTCGAGCACATGCTCGCCCGCATTGTCGATCACGGCCTGCAGCGGGTCTTCGCGCTGCGCCAGGTCCTGCATCAGGTTCGACACCCGCTCCGTATTCTGCATGACGAAGGCGGCGATGATCGCATCCTTGCTGTCAAAATAATTATAGATATGGCCCGCGCTCATGCCGGCCGCTTTCGATATCTCGGCCATGCTGGCGCCGTGAAAGCCGCGTCGGCTGAAACAGCTTTCGGCCGCATCGAGCACCTGCTTGCGCCGCGTGTTGGCGCGCTCGGGATCCGGATGCTTCTTTTCAACTTGGTTCATGATTTTCCAGTAGCGCGCCGGCCCTGCCCTTGCGGGCAAGGCCGGCGTCGGCGTCCCCGTGATTATTGGACGCCGCCAGCCGCCGCGACGGCTGTCTGCTCAGGTTGCCAACCGCCGCCCAGCACCTTGTACAAGGTCACCAGGTTGGTCGATTTGGCCAGACGCGCCGTGATCAGGCTTTGCTGCGCCGTGTACAGCGCGCGCTGGGCCACCAGGGCGTTCAGGTAGGACTCGGCGCCCTGCTTGTAGCGCGCGTCGTGGATGGTGTAGCTCTTCGTCGACGCCTCGACCAGCGAGACCTGCGATTGCAGGCGCTCGTCGATGGTGCCGCGCTGGGCCAGCGCATCGGACACTTCACGGAAGGCGACCTGGATCGCCTTTTCGTATTGCGCCACGGAGATTTCACGCTGCACCTTGGCGATATCGAGGTTGGCGCGGTTCACGCCGCCATCGAAGATCGGCAAGCTGATCTGCGGAATGAAACTCCACGTGCCGCTGCCCGCCTTGAACAGGCCCGACAGGTTGTCGCTCAGCGAGCCGGCTGTGGCCGTCAGCGAAATGCGCGGGAAGAAGGCCGCGCGCGCCGCGCCGATGTTGGCGTTGGCCGCGCGCAAGGTGCGCTCCGCCGCCAGCACGTCGGGACGGCGTTGCAGCACGTCCGACGGCACGCCGGACGGAATGTCCGCCAGGGCCGTCACGGCGCCGAACTCGGCTGGCGGCAGCAGGTCGGCCGGCACGGGGCCGCCCACCAGCAGCACCAGCGCGTTTTGATCCAGCGCAACCTGGCTCGTGTAGACGGCCACGTCGGAACGGGCCGATTCCACGCTGGTCTGGGCATCGTACTTGTCCAGGCCGGAAGTCGCACCGGCACTGAAGCGGCGCACGGCCAGGTCATACGACGACTGCTGGCTCTTCAAGGTATCCTGCGCCACGCGCAGGCGCTGCTGGTCCGCCACCAGGTTCAGATAGGTACTGGCCACTTCGGCCACCAGGCTGATCTGCTGTGCACGGCGTGCTTCTTCCGTGCCCAGGTATTGTTCCAGCGCGCTGTCGGACAGGCTGCGCACGCGGCCAAAGAAGTCCAGCTCGTACGCCGACACGCCCAGGTTCGCCGTGTACTGGCGGTTGATGGACGCTTCGCCGTTGGCGCTGGCGTTCTTCGGCACGCGGCTGGCCGTCTGGCCGCCGGACGCCGACAGGGTCGGGATCAGCGCGGCGCGTTCGATGCCGTACGTGGCGCGCGCCTTCTCGATGTTCAGGATCGAGACGCGCAGGTCGCGGTTGTTGGCCAGCGCCAGTTCCAGTACCTGGCGCAAACGCGCATCGGCAAAGAACTCGCGCCAGGCGACGTCCGCCACCGGCTTGGCGTCGGCGGCGGCCGTGTCGGCCTTGTAGGAAGGACCGGTCGGCCACGCCGTGGGCGCCGGCGCTGCCGGACGCTCATACGTGGGAGCCAGGCTGCAACCGGCCAGCAAGGCCAGTGCCGCCATGGAGAGTAGCGTTTTTTTCATATTAATGCGCATCCTTAGAAAGCGTGACGGCTGGCGAGCCAGGCGTCGCCGGCATGGCGGGCGCGTCCGACTTCGAGAAGAAGCCGCGCACCAGCACGAAGAACACCGGCACGAAGAAGATACCGAGGAACGTGGCCGTCAACATACCGCCCAGCACGCCGATACCGATGGCGTTCTGGCTGCCGGAACCGGCGCCGCTGGAGATCGCCAGTGGCAACACGCCCAGGCCGAAGGCAATCGAGGTCATCAGAATCGGACGCAGACGCAGACGCACCGCATGCAAGGTCGCGTCCAGCAGCGACATGCCCGACTCCTGCATTTCCTTGGCGAATTCAACAATCAGAATCGCATTCTTCGCCGACAGGCCCACCACCGTGAGCAAGCCCACCTGGAAGTACACGTCGTTCGACAAGCCGAACATCCACGTACCGAGCACGGCGCCGATCACGCCCAGCGGTACTACCAGCAGCACGGAGAACGGAATCGACCAGCTTTCATACAGCGCGGCCAGGCACAGGAACACGATCAGCAGCGACAGCGCATACAGCTGCGGCGTCTGCGAACCGGATTCACGCTCTTCCAGCGACACGCCGGTCCAGCTGAAGCCGATGCCAGGCGGCAACTTGGCGACCATTTCTTCCATCGCATTCATGGCGGCGCCCGTGCTTTGGCCCGGCGCCGGCGTACCCAGTATCTCTACCGACGGCAAACCGTTGTAGCGTTCCAGGCGTGGCGACGCGTAAATCCACTTGCCGGTGGCGAAGGCCGAGAACGGCACCATCTGGCCAGCGGTATTGCGCACGAACCACTTGTTCAAGTCTTCCGGCAGCATGCGCGAACTGGCGTCACCCTGAATGAACACTTTCTTCACGCGGCCACGGTCGAGGAAGTCGTTCACATACGAACTACCCCAGCCGACGCTCAGCACGCGGTTGATTTCCGAGATCTGTAAGCCCAGCGCCGTTGCCTTCTGCTGGTCGATGTCGATCTTGTACTGCGGCGTATCTTCCTGGCCGTTCGGGCGCACGCCGACCATGGCCGGATTCTGCGACGCCATGCCCAGCAACTGGTTACGCGCCGCCATCAAGGCGTCATGGCCGACACCGCCGATATCCTGCAGCTGCATGTCGAAACCGGTGGCGTTACCCAGTTCCAGCACGGCAGGCGGTGCAAACGTAAATACCATCGCATCCTTGATCTGCAACAACTTACCCATGGCGCGACCGGCCACGGCCGGCGCTTTTTGCGCCACATCCTTGCGCAGCGACCAATCTTTCAGGCGCACGAAGGCGATACCCGTATTCTGGCCGTTACCGCCGAAGCTGAAGCCGGCGACGGCAAACACGGAAGCGACGTTGTCTTTCTCGCTGTTCATGAAGTGGTCTTCGACCTGCTCGATCACTTTCAAGGTGCGCTCTTGCGTGGCTCCCGTCGGCAATTGAATCTGCGTAAACAGGATGCCCTGGTCTTCTTCCGGCAGGAAGGAGGTCGGCAGGCGCATGAAGACGAACACCAGGCCGGCCAGCAACAGCACGTACAACAGCATCGAACGGGCGCGGTGGCGGATCATGCTGCCTACCAGGCCCTGGTATTTGTTGCTGCTGCTGTCGAAGCTGCGGTTGAACCAGCCGAAGAAACCCTTGTTCGTCGCGTGATGGCCTTTTTCGACCGGTTTGAGCAGAGTGGCGCACAGCGCTGGCGTAAACACCAGCGCGACGATGACGGACAGCACCATCGACGAGACGATCGTGATCGAGAACTGGCGGTAAATCACGCCCGTCGAACCGCCAAAGAAGGCCATCGGCACGAACACGGCCGACAGCACCATGGCGATACCGACCAGCGCGCCCGTGATCTGCGTCATGGACTTGCGCGTCGCTTCCAGCGGCGACAAGCCCTCTTCGCTCATCACGCGCTCGACGTTTTCCACCACCACGATCGCATCGTCGACCAGCAGACCGATGGCCAGCACCATGGCGAACATGGTAAGCGTATTGATCGAATAGCCGAAAGCGTTCAGGATACCGAAGGTACCCAGCAGCACGACCGGCACGGCCATGGTCGGGATCAGGGTGGCGCGGAAGTTCTGCAGGAACAAATACATCACCAGGAATACCAGGATGACGGCTTCGACCAGGGTTTTGACCACTTCTTCGATGGACAGTTTCACGAACGGGGTCGTGTCGAACGCCACCTGGTAGCTCATGCCTTCAGGGAATTGCTTGCTCAGGTTGCCCAGCATGGCTTTCGCCGCGTTGGCCGTATCGAGCGCGTTGGCGCCCGTCGCCAGCTTGATCGCCACGCCGGTTGCCGCATGGCCGTTGTAGCGGGCCACGGTGTTGTAGTTCTCGCGGCCCAGTTCCATGGTGGCCACATCCTTCAGGTACACCATGGCGCCGTTGGTCGTGGTTTTCAGCAAGATGGCACCGAACTGCTCCACCGTTTGCAAACGGCTTTGCGCCGACACGGTCGCGTTCAGCTGCTGGCCCTTGATGGACGGCGTGCCGCCCAGCTCACCGGCCGACACTTCCGCATTCTGCGCCTGCACGGCCGTGATCACGTCCGCCGGGGTCAGGTTAAAACTTTGCAGCTTGGCCGGATTGAGCCAGATGCGCATGGCGTACTGCGAACCGAACAGGGTCACGTCACCCACGCCAGGCACGCGGCTCAGCGGATCGACGACGTTGGCGGCCACATAGTCGCTCAAGTCGGTCTGGTCCATCTTGCCGTTTTCGGAAATGAAGCCGAACACCATCAGGAAGTTCTTCGTCGCTTTCGACACGACGAGACCCTGTTGCGTAACAGCCGTCGGCAGCAGTGGCGTGGCCAGCTGCAGCTTGTTCTGTACTTGCACCTGGGCAATGTCAGGGTTGGTGCCGCTGGTAAACGTCAGCGTGATGCTGATGCCGCCAGTGGCATCGCTCGACGAAGCCATGTAGCGCAAGCCGTCGATACCCTTCATCTTTTGTTCGATGACCTGGGTGACAGCGTCTTCCACGGTCTTGGCGGAGGCGCCAGGGTAGGAGCCGCTGATCGAAATCGACGGCGGAGCAATGCTCGGGTACTGCGCGATCGGCAGGCTGAGGATCGAAATCACGCCGGCAAGCATGATGACGATCGCGACCACCCAGGCAAAAATCGGGCGGTCAATGAAAAAACGGGCCATTAATATTCTCCTGAATTAGTGGGCGCTGGCAGCCGACGCGGCGGCAGAGGCGGCAGCGGCAGGCGCGTCAGCAGCCTTGGCCGGTACGGCAACGGCTGGCGCGCCTGGCTTGACTTTTTGCAAGCCTTCCACGATCACGCGGTCGCCTGCGGCCAGGCCGGACGTTACCAGCCAGTTGGTGCCGACGGTGCCGCTGGTGGTCAGCACGCGTTGCTCGACCTTGTTTTCCTTGTTCAGGATCAAGGCCGTTGCCTGGCCCTTCTGGTTGCGCGTCACGCCCACTTGCGGCACGGTGATGGCTTTTTCATCGACGCCCGTTTCCAGCTGGGCACGTACGTACATGCCTGGCAGCAATTCGCCTTTCGGGTTCGGGAACAGCGCGCGCAAGATTACGTTGCCGGTGGTCGGATCGACCGTCACGCCCGCGAATTGCAGCTTGCCCGGTTCGCTGTACTTGCTGCCATCCGGCAGGATCAGGTCGACCTTGGCCTGGCCTTCGCCGACTTTTTTCAGCGAGCCGTCGGCCATCTGGCGTTTCAGGCGCAGCAAATCCGTGCTCGACTGGGTCACGTCGACATAGATCGGATCGAGTTGCTGCACCGTAGTCAGGGCATCGGCCTGGCCCGCCGTGACCAGCGCGCCGGCCGTCACGGTCGAGCGGCTGGTGCGGCCGCTGATCGGCGCCGTCACGGTGCTGTACTTGAGGTTGATATTTGCCGTTTCCAGCGCCGCAGTGGCGGACTCGACATCTGCCTTGGCTTGCTCGAACGCCGCGACGGCATCATCGTATTCCTGGCGGCTCACGCCTTCGATGGCAACCAATTCCTTGTAGCGCGATGCTTTCGGACCGGCCGTCAGCAGGTTGGCCTTGGCTTTCGACAACGCGGCCTTGGCCGAATTGTAGGCTGCCTGGTAGGTGGCAGGATCGATCTGATACAGGGCCGTGCCCGCTTTCACATCGCTGCCTTCGATGAACAGGCGCTTCTGGATCAAGCCACCGACCTGCGGGCGCACATCGGCGACCTGGTAGGCATTCGTACGGCCGGGCAATTCGGCGCTCATCGGCAACGCGGCCGGATTAACAGTAAACACGACCACCTGTGGCGCTTGCTGCGCGTGAGGTGCTTCCTGTTTTTTACTGCAGCCGGCCATGATTACAGTGGCGCACAGAACGGCAATAGCGCCGCTCGTACGCGGCGACGTCAAGGAAAATGTTGGTTGCATCTTGGACTTTCTGAAAAAGAAGCTGGCTAGTGTCGTTAGAAATGACTAAATTTATTAACGCAGATCAAAGAATGAACGATCATTCTAAAATCGTCAAGCATCGTTACAATTGAAACATAGTAACTATCAAGCGAATTAAATTATCAATGAGGCAATGAAATGAGGACAGCAACAGCGTCGGCACGCCAGCCAGGTCGAGCAGGAAGCGGGCGGGCGGCGGCAAAACGGCAAAGCGGGAAAGTTGGATTGAATGATTACTGTAGCAGGGTAATGCGTTTTTTGCTGAAGCCGTGATCGCGCGCGCAACACTGCCTGCGCACACACACCTCGCCACCATAAATATTTACCAATGGTATCGAAAAGACATGGCGCGGCGGACGCGCTAGTATAGTGGCCACAGCGTGGCAAAGCGGGGGCGCAACGATGACAGCACAGGCGCGAAATACCAGGCAGCAAGATGGCCCGAGCGGCCCGGACACGCCGCCACTGCTGTCGACGGGCGTCGCCGGCCTCGACGCCATACTCACGGGCGGCTTGCTGGCCGAGCGCCTGTATCTGGTCGAAGGCGTTCCCGGCACGGGCAAGACCACCTTGGCGCTGCAATTTCTGGCCGAGGGCGCGCGCAGCGGCGTGCCCGTGCTGTATATCGCCCTGGCGGAATCCGAGATCGAGCTGCGCGGCGCGGCCCTGTCGCATGGCTGGAACCTGGCCGGCATCGCCATCGAAGAGGTGGCGCCCAGCGACGACATCCTCGACCCCGAACGCCAGTACACCATCTTCCACCCGTCGGAAATCGAACTGGCCTCGACCAACCAGCGCATCCTCGCCGCCATCGAAAAGCACCGCCCTGCCCGCCTGGTGCTCGATTCGCTGTCCGAACTGCAATTGCTAGCGGAAAACCCCTTGCGCTACCGGCGCCAGGTCGTGGCGTTGAAACAATACCTGGCCAGCCGGCACTGCACCACCCTGCTGATCGATGACCGTTCCGCGCTGGACGACGGCTTGCAAGTGCGTAGCGTGGCCCATTGCGTGATCTCGCTGGAACTGCAAAACCAGGACTATGGCAATGACCGGCGCCGCGTGCGGGTGGTGAAATACCGGGGCGTGCCGTTTCGCAGCGGCACGCACGACTACAAGATCGCCCATGACGGCCTGATCGTCTATCCGCGCCTGGTGGCGGCCGACACGCGACGCGATGGCGACCATCGGCGCCTGTCGAGCGGCGTGCCCGAACTCGATACCATGATAGGCGGCGGCCTGGAAGAAGGCATGAGCACGCTCATTTCCGGCCCAGCCGGCAGCGGCAAGTCCACCCTGGCGGCGCAATTCGTGCATGCGGCCACAACGCGCGGCGAACCGTGCGCCATGTTCCTGTTCGAGGAGGCGCGCAGCAAGCTCCTGAACCGGGCCGGCAACGTTGGCATGCACCTGCAGGCGGCACTCGACTCCGGCCTGCTGAGCGCACAGCAAATCGATCCGGCCGAGCTGACACCGGGAGAATTCGCCCAGGCCGTGGTCGACGCGGCAGAACGGGGCGCCCAGGTCATCGTCATCGATAGCCTGAACGGCTACATGCATGCCGTGCCCAATGAACGCTTCCAGAGCACCTACCTGCACGAACTGCTCAATTACCTGAGCCAACGCGGCGTGGCCACCCTGCTCGTCGGCGTGCAGCAAAACATGCTGGGCACCTCGATGACGACGGCGGCCGACGCCAGCTATCTGGCCGACAGCGTCATCATGCTGCGCTACTACGAAACGGAAGGCGAGGTGCGGCAAGCCATTTCCGTCTTCAAGAAGCGCGGCAGCGCGCACGAGCGCAGCATCCGCCGCTTCGAGATCAGCCCGCAGGGCATCCGCATCGGCCCGGCCCTGGCCGGCTTTCACGGCATCCTGTCGGGCTTGCCCACCATCGGCGGCACGCCCTTCCCCTAGGAGTTGCCATGGAGCAGCGTATCCTGATCTATGCGCCTGGCGGCCAGGACGCTGCCCTGACCACCAGGGTGCTCGCCGGCGAGGCCATCGCCAGCCACGCCTGCCGTTCCGCCGGCGAACTGGCCGAGCAACTGGCGCTGGGCGCCGGCGGCGTGCTGACGGTGGACGAGGCCTTGCATGCAGGCGTGTACGCCGTGCTCGACGCCTACGCCCGCCAGCAACCGGACTGGTCCGATTTGCCCATCATTTTGCTGACGCACGCGGGACTCGATTCCCTGCCTTTGCGGCAAGCCGTTGCCACCCTGGGCAACCTGACCCTACTGGAACGCCCCGTACACATATTGACCCTGATCACCTCGGCCCACGCCATGCTGCGCGCGCGTCGGCGCCAGTACCAGGTGCGCGAGACGCAGCGACGCAAGGATGAATTCCTTGCCAGCCTCGGGCATGAACTGCGCAATCCGCTGGCGCCCATCAAGACCTCGGTGGCCCTGCTCAAGCACCTGTATCCGGCATCCGAGCAGGTCAGCAAAGTGAGTGGCGTGATCGACCGCCAGGTGACGCACCTGACGCGGCTGGTGGATGACTTGCTCAACGTGGCGCGCATCACCAGCGGCAAGGTACTGCTGCAGCGCGAGAATATTAAATTGCAGCAAGTGCTCGAGCATGTAATCGAACTGTGCCAGCCCGCTGCCGACAGCCGGCACATCAGCATCACGCAGGCATTGCCGCCGCATGCCGTGACCTTGCACGCCGACTATGCCAGGGTGGTGCAGATCTTCGCCAATATCGTGTCGAATGCCGTGAAGTTCACGCCCGACGGCGGCCACATCCACCTCACGGCATGCCTGGCGCAGGGCCAGTTGCAGGTGACGGTCGAAGACAATGGTATCGGCATCGAGCCGGACGCCATCCCGCGCATCTTTTCCATGTTTGAACAGGGGCGCACGGTAGCCGGTCAGATGGCCAGCGGCCTGGGCATCGGCCTCAGCCTGGCGCGCCAGTTTGCCGAGATGCATGGCGGCAGCATCGAAGCCTGCAGCGATGGCCCCGGTCGCGGCAGCCGCTTCATCGTCACCTTGCCGGCCAGCACCGGCGACGCCCCTGCCGTCATGCCGGCGGCGGCCGCCCAAGAGTCCCCCACCGGCGCGGTCCCGCCTGTACAAGTGCTGGTGGTCGACGACAACCTCGATGCGGCAGACTCCCTGCAAAGTCTGTTCCAGCTCGAGGGCTATGCCGCCAGGGTCGCGTATGGCGGTGCGCAAGCCCTGGCGGCCATCGAGATGACGTGGCCGCAACTGGTCGTGATGGATCTGGGCATGCCGGACATGGATGGTTATGAAGCGGCGCGCCAGATACGCCAGCGTGCGCACGGGCGCGAGGTGCTGCTGATCGCCCTGACGGGCTGGGGCGAGGCGCGCTCACGCACGGAACAAGCCGGTTTCGACCATCATCTGACGAAACCGGTGGATTTCGCCGCCATCGCAGCCCTGCTGGAACAGCACCTGGCGCGGCGGGCGGGGGACACTACGCGGGCAACCTAGCGCTTACTTCCACTTGCCGCGCAATTCCTGCACCTTTTGCTGCAACAGTTCCGGCGTGGCGGCCTCGGGCGCCACGGGCATGCCCACGGCCAGCGACAGGCGCGAGCGCAAGCCCGCCTTGAAGGCGCGCTCGAACAAATGGCCATTGCGATGGCTCAACAGATGCCCCCACAAGCCGCGCAGCGCCAGTGGAATCACGGGCACCTTGCTGCGCTCGACGATCTTCGCGATGCCGCCCTTGAATTCGCTGATCTGGCCTGTGCGCGTCAACTTGCCTTCGGGGAAGATGCAGACGAGTTCGCCTTCGTGCAGCGCTTGCGCGATGTCAATGAAAGCCTTTTCCATCAGGAAAGGATCTTCCTTGGCCGGCGCGATGGGAATCGCCTTGGCCGTGCGGAAAATCCAGCCCATCAGCGGCATCTTGAAGATGCGGTGGTCCATGACGAAACGGATGGGGCGGGGGCTGGCCGCCATGATGACGATGGCATCCACATAGCTGACGTGGTTGCACACCAATACGGCCGCCCCTTCCGCCGGGATGCGCTCGCCATCGACGACTTTGACCCTGTGCACGGTCTGGATCAAGATCCACGCCAGGAAGCGCATGAGGAATTCCGGCACCAGCGAGAAGATGTAGGCGGCCACCAGCGCATTCAAAATGGCCGTAACGAGAAACAACTGCGGGATCGTAAAGCCTTGCCCCAGCAGCACGATGGCCACGCCCGCGGCCGCCACCATGAACAGCGCGTTCAGGATATTCATGCCGGCGATCGTGCGCGAAATGTGTTTCGGGTCGCAGCGCGTCTGGATCAGGGCGAACAGGGGCACGATGAAAAAGCCGCCGAACACGCCGATCATGACGATGTCGAGCAAAATGCGCGGCACGCCCGCCTGGCTGACGAAGGCCAGCGCGTCGACCACTTGCGTATTCGCATACGCATTGCTGGCGAAATACAGGTCGATGCCGAACAGCGACAGGCCGATGGAGCCGAACGGTACCAGGCCGATTTCGATCTTGTGACCGGACAACCTTTCGCACAGCAAGGACCCCGTGCCGATACCGACGGAAAACACGGTCAGCAGCAGCACGAACACGCTATGGTCGCCATGCAGGAAATCCTTCGAGTACACGGGGAACTGCGCCAGGATCAGGGCGCCGTAGAACCAGAACCAGGAGTTGCCCAGCATGGCCAGGAAGACGGGACGGTTCTTGCGCGAAAAATTCAGGTTGCGGAACGATTCGGCCACAAAATTCAAACTCACCTTCAAATCAGGCTCGGGCGCCGGCGTGCGCGGCACGCGGTAGCTGGCGAGCAGGCCGAAAATGGCCACGGCGATGGTCGCGCCAGCCACCAGTTCCACGCCCAGCGGCTTGTGCACGATCAAGACAGCACCGAGGATTTCACCCAACAAGATGCCGACAAAGGTGCCCATCTCGATCAGGCCATTGCCGCCGACCAACTCTTCGGGTTTCAGCTGCTGCGGCAGGTACGCATACTTGACGGGGCCGAACAGGGTCGAATGCACGCCCATGCCGACCACGGCCGCCACCAGCAGCCACAGCGTATGCGTCATCCAGCCGGCGGCGGCCACGGCCATGATGGCCAGTTCCATCCATTTCACGAAACGGGCCAGGCCCGCCTTTTCAAACTTGTCGGCCAGCTGGCCCGCCGTGGCTGAAAACACGACGTAGGGCAGGATGAACAGGCCGGGAATCAGGTTGGTGATGGTGGACGGGTCGAGCGTGGTCCAGCTCAGCGCATCGTAGGCGAGGATCACCATCAAGGCCGTCTTGAACAGATTGTCGTTGAAGGCGCCGAAGAACTGGGTCCAGAAGAAGGGCCCGAAACGGCGCTGCGACAATAAGGAAAACTGGCTGCTTTGACTCATGGCATGGGGAACTGGCAATTAAGGAATTGCTAAAATACAGCACTATCTTGCGCACGACAATCTGAATGTCGTCCTCTTGCTCGGCATCAATACAGAAAACAGCCTGCGCGTCATGCTCGCCTTGCCGCCCACGCGCTGCCTGGCTCTTACTCTGATACAACAGAAATCGCTTGTTTCTTGATAATAAGGTAATGTGCGCATACCGCTGGCGCCCCTGCCCGCCCCTCCCGGAAAGCTGCCTCCATGTTTGGAATGACATCATTGACCATCCTGGCCTTGCTGGTCACCGCCTTCGTGCTGGTGCTGCAGCACCGCCGGAAAGTAGCGGATCTGGAATTGCTGACGGCGCGCTTGCGCAAGGAAGTCGACGCCATCCAGCAGCGCCTGCGAGCGCTGGAAGGCCAGGCCGAAGCGCCGGCCGGCACGTCCGCCGTGCCCATCGCACCCGCCGCGCCCGCTAGAGTGGCGCCCGTGGCAGCGCCGGCGCCTTTGCCGACGCCCGCCCCCGTGCCGCAAGCGGCAGCGATCAAGGTGGCCGAGGTGGCGAAGGTCGCGCCGGCCGCACCAGCTGCACCCGTGCCGCCGAAGCCAGCCCCGCCGGTTCCGGCCAGGCCCGCTCCCGCCGTCCCCAACACCCCGTCCTGGATCGCGCACCCGGACGGCCTCGTTGCCAAGGCCAAGAACTGGCTGTTTACCGGCAACCTGGTTGCCAAGCTGGGCTTGCTGATCCTCTTCCTCGGCGTCAGCTTCCTGCTCAAATACGTGTCGGCGCAGGTCACGCTGCCCATCGAGCTGCGCCTGGCCGGCATCGTGCTGGCTGACATCGCCCTGCTGGCCTGGGCCTGGCGCATCCGCCTCAGCCGTCCCGGCATCAGCCTGCCGCTGCAGGGCACGGCGCTGGCGATATTGATGCTGGTGACGTTTGGCGCCTTCCGCCTGTATGAACTGATCCCGGCCGGCCTGGCGTTTGCCGTGCTGTTCGTGCTGACGGCATTCACGTGTTTGCTGGCCGTGCTGCAAAACGCCGTCTGGCTGGCCGTCTTCGGCATCGTCGGCGGCTTTGCCGTGCCCCTGCTCGTGTCGACGGGCAGCGGCAACCATATCGGCCTGTTCAGCTATTACGCGCTGCTCAATGCAGGCGTCTTCGCCATCGCCCTGAAACGCGCCTGGCGGGTCCTGAATGTGCTGAGCTTTGGCTTTACCTTTGTCGTCGCCACCACCTGGGGCCTGCTGCGCTACACGCCCGAACACTACCTGTCGACGCAACTGTTTTTGATCCTGTTCGTGCTGTTCTATATCGGCATCGCGATTGCCTACTGCGCGCGCCAGGCGCCGCGCCTCAAGCATTACGTGGATGGCACCCTCGTCTTCGGCACGCCGCTGGCGGCCATGGGCCTGCAATACGGCCTGGTGCGGCACTTTGACTTCGGCCTGGCGTTTTCCGCGCTGCTCGCCGGCTTGACCTACACGGGACTGGCCGTGGCCCTGTGGCGCAGGAACGGTTTCAAACTGCTGGCCGAAGCCTTCCTTGCGCTGGGCATCGTCTTCGGCACCCTGGCCATTCCGTTCGCATTAGATGGCCGCTGGACCTCCGCCGCCTGGGCGCTGGAAGGCGCGGGCATCGTCTGGGTCGGCTTGCGCCAGCGCCAGACGCTGGCCTGGGCCTTCGGCTTGCTGGTGCAGGGGGCCGCCTGGCTGGCCTTCCTCGGCGCCATGCAGGAACTCAATACGGCAGCGGCCCTGGACGCCAACATCTGGCTCGGCTGCGCGCTGCTGGCCGCCGCCGCGCTGGTGATGGCCTACAATTTCCGCCGCCACGGCAGCCACTTGCACCCGGAGTTCATGCGCAGCCTGTCCGTGCTGTTCCTGACGGCCGCCACGGTCTGGCTGCTGGGCGGCATCTGGACCGAAATCCTGCTGCGCACGGATGCCGCCACGCAATTGAACCTGCTGACCGTCAGCGCGCTGGCAGTGGCAGCCCTGCTGGCGGCGCTGGCGCGGCGCGAACAATGGCATGCGCCGCGCGCGCTGCTGCTGGCCGTGCAGGTGCTGGCCGGCATGGTCATGCTCAGCCGCGCCAGCTGGGCCTGGGACCAACATCCGGCCAGCCTGTTCGGCGGTTCCTTCCTCAGCGCCCTGCTGCTGGGCACCGCAGCGTTTGCCAGCGCGCGTTTCCTTGCGCTGCGCGCGCGCGGCGGCGACGAGCTGCTGGCCCTGGTGGCGCGCCCCCTGCTGGTGTGGAGCGGCTTGCTGTGGTTTGCCGCCATCCTCGTGCCCTTCACCAGCTGGCTGCTGCGCCTGATCGACGGCGACCTGGGGCTGCAACCGCACGCGGGCGAACACTGGCTGGCGCTGTACCTGATCGCCGTCTGCGTCACGACGCCCGTGTTCGCCATCCTGGCGCGGCGCCTCGACTGGCAGCAACTGCGCTGGCTCAGCGTGGCCACCTGGCTTGGCCTGGGCCTGTGGAGCGCCCACATGCTGCTGGCCTTGTACCTGCGCGATTACCTGCCGACCGGCTTGAGCTGGCTGGCCCTGGCCAGCGCCCTGGCGGCCGGCGAATACCTGCTGCGGGCCTGGCCGCAAGCGGGCTGGCAACTCGACGTGCGTGCCCTGCGCCTGTTGCATACGCTGCGCACGGCCGCGCCCTGGTTGATGCTGTGGCCCGTGGGCGCCATCCAGGTCAGCGCCTGGCTGGCACAGCATGAAGACAGCGTCAGCCCTGCCTGGGCCCGTTACTTGCCGGCCTGGGCCATGATGCTGGTACTGGCCCTGCTGATCCGCCGCTGCCGCGCGAACGCCTGGCCGGTGGCGCCGATTGCAGACTGGTACCAGCGTTATCTGATACCGCTGGCGGCGGCATGGTCGCTGCTGCTGATCGCCGCATGGAACATTTTCGACAACGGCGCCATGGCACCCCTGCCCTATTTGCCGCTGCTCAATCCGCTGGACCTGAGTACGGGCTTTGCCGTCCTGCTGGCCATTGCCAGCTACCGTTTATTCCCGGCCGGCCAGATCCCGCTGCCCGCCGTGTGGCAAACGCGCCTACCTGTCGTGGCCGTGTGCTTGCTGTATGCCTGGTTCAACCTGATGCTGCTGCGCACCGTGTCGCATTACCTGGGCGTGCCGTATACCTTTGACGCCATGCTGGCCTCGCAGTTCGTGCAAGCGATGCTGTCGCTGGTGTGGAGCATCACGGCCCTGCTGCTGATGCGCCACGCGGCGCGCCAGCAGCGGCGCCAGCAATGGAGCCTGGGCGCCGTGCTGCTGGGCCTGGTCGTCTTGAAACTGTTCCTGATCGACCTGTCGAACGTGGGCGGCATCGAACGCATCGTCTCCTTCGTCGGTGTCGGTTTGCTGATGGTCTTGATCGGCTACCTGGCCCCCTTCCCCAAGGCTGCTGCGCCAGCGCCAGCCGAACCGCAACAAGGAGCCGCATGAAAGCCTCATTGATCTGCTGCGGCCTGCTGGTGGCAGGCGCCGCGCTGGCCGCACCTGGCCAGGACCGGCCGCAGGACTATGCCTGGAGCATGCCCATCCAGTCACCGGCCGGCGCCGGCATCGTGCAGCTAACATTGCCCAGGGACGTTTACCTGCACGCCAGCTCGGCCAGCCTGGCCGACCTGCGCCTGTTCGACGCCGACGGCAAGCGCCTGGCCTACGCCATCGGCGCACCACCCGCGCAATCGGCCACGCAGCGCACCAGCATTCCCGCCCGCATTTTCCCCGTGACGGGCGCGCCGGCAACTGGCGATGGCATGCAAGGCATCGATATCCGCACGGCCGACGATGGCCGCTTGCTGTCGGTCAGCACGCGCGCCGGCACGGCAGCGGCCACGGCGGCGCTGCAAGCGCTGATCCTCGACCTGGGCAAGCAAACGCAAGACAAGCGCATCGCCGCCTTGCGCTTCACGCCGCCGGCCCGCACGGACAATTACAGTGCGCAAGTGCTGCTGGAAGTGAGCGATGACCTGAAACAATGGGACGCCATCGGCACCACCACCCTGAATTGGCTCAGCAACAGCGACACGCAGACCCTGGCCAACGACAGCATCGCCTTTGCGCCGCGCGCGTTTCGCTATGCGCGCCTGAGTTGGCAAGCGGGCGAGCCGCTGGCCTTTGCGGCGATTACGGCGCAAGCCGTCAGCGAAACGGACATCGCCCCACCGCGCGCCTCCATCGTGCTGCAAGGCTTGCCCGGCAAACGGGCGAATGAATGGCGCTACGCCACTCCCCTCGCCATCCCCGCCGACAGCATCGCCCTGCAATTGACGCACAACAATGTGGTGCTGCCCGTGACCCTGGGCGTGTATCGCCAAAGCAGCTATGTTCCCCGGCACCGGCTACACCTGCGCCACCAGGCGCGTCCCGCGCAAGGCGCCTATTTCGATCCCCTGCTGAGCACAACGTTTTACCGCATCGGCCTCGATGGCAAGGAGAGGGTCTCGGGCGACCTGACCATGCCCGTCACACAAACGGGCGAATGGGTGCTGCTGACGGCCACGGATCTCGCGCTCTCCGCCAGCGACGCGCCCGCCATGCGCCTGGGCTGGACACCGGCCACCGTGGTCTTCCTGGCCAGCGGCAAGCCGCCCTATCAGCTGGCGTTCGGCAACCGCAACGCCGCCGCCGTGGCGCAACCGCTGGCGCAAGTGGCGCCCGGCTTCAGGGCGGACGAATTGCTGGCGCTCAAGACGGCCAGCGCCGGTCCGCTCAAACCCAACGGGAGCGTGGCTGCGCCCGCACGCGTCACCAAGGACGGGACAACGTGGCGCCTGGCCGCGCTGTGGGGCGCACTGCTGCTGGGCGTGGGCGTGCTGGGCTTTTTTGCCTGGCGTTTGCTGACGCAGATGAAACAGGAACAAGGCAGTACCGACAAGCAGGAGCAATAGCCGCTTGCCCGCAATATGGCTGCCTCACTGCCGCAGCAACGCCTTGAACGTCTGCGGCATCCACGGCCGCGCCGCCAGCATGAAACTGATGGCCAGGCGCTCATCGCCGGGCAGGCGCGCGTCTTCCTGGTGCTGCTGCGAGAATTCCACCGCCACTTGTTTCAGGCGTTCCAGCAAGGCTGCCGTGGATTTTTTCGACAGCATCACGTTCACCAGACGCAGCAATTCCGTCTCGCCATCGAATTGCGAATTCAAGTAGTCGCCATAGGCTTCCTTTTTGAAATACGTGTGAATGGGACCGTTCGGTATCCACGCAAACGTGCGTGCCACCAGCAGTTTGACCCGGTTATTCGGCAGCAGTTCCAAAAAACCGATCTTGTCGAGGCGCAGCAGGTATTTCACGGCTTGCGCCTCGCTGATGTCGTAGATGGCGACGATCTGTTCCAGCGGCAGCAGGTTCAGGGCGGAGACAGCTACCACGAACAGCCGGGTATCCTCGATGATTTCCTTTTCCTGCGCATACGTCAGTCCCGTGATCAGGGTGGGCGCGGCCTGGGCTGACTGCACGGCCAGCGCCAGTTGCTGGAAATCGCTGCCGATGGCCACCAGGATCTGGTCCAGGCGCTGCAGGGTAAATTGCTTTTGCGAAAACATCCGCTTGACGCTGGCTTCGGACACGCCGATGCGCTGGGCCAGCTCGGCATACGTGACGGAACGCGCTTTCAACAGGCGTTTCAAGGCTTCGATCAAGGCGTGGGTTTGCGGCATGCACTTCCTTTATATAAATAGCATCGGTTCCAGCGGCAAAAAAGTAGCGCTATACGCTACCTGCGGTATGCCTGCCCGCTACGAGTAGCGTTTTCATTGACCAATTGCCCACAGTCTACAATGATGGCGTTGCCACTTGGCACACTTGAAGGAGAAACACATGAAACGCCTGCTGCCCCTCTGCCTGTCCCTGTCGCTGTTGACGCTCTCCGTGGCCGCTCCCGGCCTGGTCCACGCCGCCGCCTCCGAGAATCTGTCAAATGGCTCGCAAAACCTCAGCCAGGGATCCGCCATCGTCGTCGCAGGCTCCATGTCGATGCTGGTCGCCTCCGGCCAGGTGGTGGTCGCCAGCGTGGAAACGGTGGGCGAAGGCATCGTCATCGTGCTGAAAGGCGCGTCCGAAGCGGGCGGCGCATCCATCCAGATGAGCACGCAAGCGGCCAAGGGCCTGTCGCTGGCGGCCGGCACCGTGGTCAACGTGGTGGCGCTGTCCACCGGTCACATGCTGGTTCTTTCCGGCAAGGCCATCGCCTTTATCCCGAACGAACTGGGCAAGGCGCTGCTGCACCACTCCAAAGTGTAACCACCAATGAAGAACGGACATTCCATGAAACATCTGCTCACCACCGCCCTCCTGTGCGCCGCCACCATGGCGCCACTGGCCCGGGCCGCCAACTCCGACACCACCAACGCGTCCGACAACGCCAGCATGGCGTCGGCCATCGTGCTCGTCGGCTCCATGTCGGTGCTGGCCGCCGCCGGTGAAATCATCATCGACAAGGTGGAAGATGTGGCCGACGGCAGCGTCCTCGTGCTGAAAAGCGCAGCCAAAGGCGCCTCGCAGGCGGCCAAGGCCTCCGTCAAGCTGAGCCAGAAGGCCACGCAGGGCCTGTCGCTGGCGGCCGGCACGGCCATCCAGGTGGTGGCCGTCTCGACGGGCCACATGCTGGTGCTGTCGGGCAAGGCCATCGCCTATGTGCCGAATGCGGCCGGCAATGCCATCCTCCACCATTCGAAAGCGTAAACCCATGAAACGCCTGACTGCCATGATCATCAGCCTGGCCCTGGCCGGCGCCGCCCATGCGGGACGCTCGTGCGAGGAAAAGCAAACGGATGCGACCACCCTCGTCAAATCGATGGACCTGGCGCAAAAGACACTGCAAGCGCTCGATGGCTCGGGCGCGCAGGTGGCGCTGCTGGCGCGCGCCGGGCAAGACCTGTCAAAGTACAATTTGCGCTATTCGCACATGGCGCTGGCCTGGCGCGACCACCCGAAGGGCCGCTGGCTGGTAGTGCATGAACTCAATGAGTGCGGCACGGCGCAATCGTCGCTGTACAACGAAGGCCTGGGCAATTTCTTCATGGACGATGTGTTCATGTATGAAAGCATGATCCTGATTCCGGGCCAGGATACGCAGCAGCAACTGGTGCGCCTGCTGACGTCGAACACGCCCAAGCGCCTGCATGAGGCGCACTACAACATGCTGGCCTACCCGTTTTCCACCAAGTACCAGAATTCGAACCAGTGGGTGCTGGAAACCCTGGCCGCCGCCAGCAACGAGCCCGGCAAGATAGAAACGCGCGCCGAAGCGCAAGGCTGGCTGCGCAGCGCCAGCTACGCGCCGCAAACGCTGAGCATACCCGCCGCCACGCGCCTGGGCGCGCGCATGTTCCGCGCAAATATCGCCTTCGACGACCACCCGTTCGAGCGCCGCATGACGCGCCAGATCGACGTCGTCACCGTCGACTCCATCGTGCGCTTCATGCGCCAGCGCGAACCGAAAGTGCAGGAAATCGTGGTACGGGGGAATTAGTCTGGCGCCAGACAGGACAATAGCAAGGCGGGCGGGTGTGCCAGCGGCGCGGCGCTGCACAGCACGATGGACAGCTCGGCATGCGCCAAGGTCACGCAAGCGCCCGCGTCCATGCCCAGCTTGTAGCGCGCCTCCGCCTCGCTCCAGCACTGGTAAAACGCCTCCCGGCGCTCCTCCTGTGGCAGCTTTTCCAGATCCGCCGCCACGGCCGCGCCAAACGCCTGGCGCGCCAGTGCCAGCACGTCGCGCCGCGGGTCACGCAGCTCAATATCGAGCCCCAGCCGCGTGGTACCGCTCAACGCACAGGCAACCCAGTGGCCGCTATGCGAGATACTGAAATAGGGACCACCGGCGGGCGCCAGCAGCCGCGGCGCCTGACCTGATCTCTCTTCCAGCGCAATGGACTCCGGCGCCACTTCCAGCATTTCCCCCATGGCTACGCGCAGCAAGGCACGCCCCAGCAGGAACTGGCGCCGGCGCAATGGCCGCACAAAGCGCGCGTATCGGGCCGTTTCCGCTGGCCCGAGCCATGTTTCATACTGAGTCAGCTGCGCGAGATCAATGCTGCGGGAATCGAGCAGGCAGATGCTGGCGCCGTTACCGGGGAAGGCTGGTGACATGACAAGGTCTGGATAGGCAAAGGCGCAGTCTGCCACAAATGACCAGCATGCATGCAGCAAAAAAATGGCAGCGCGGTTGCCCGTCGCTGCCATCTCAGCAGGTCTGCAGGCGCTTGCGCGCCGCGCCCTTCTTAGTTCGTCATTGCTGCTTCGACCGCTTTACTATCGGCGCCAGTCGGGCCGCCTTCGGCACGTACATAGTTGGCCTTGATGTAAGCGCTGGTCAGGTTGGCGATGCGGGTCAGCATCAGGTTATCGTGCACGCCAAACGTGAATCCGGCCGCCATCGCGTCGGCGCGCTGGAAGAACTCTGGCGTCGCGACCAGGGCGCCCTTGTTGTCGCGGATCATGACGCGCATGCGCACGCCGGAGCTGCCGGCCAATGGTCCCAGGAATACGCGCTTGGCGCCGCTCTTGAACTGGATTTCTTCGACGATAGGCTCGATGATAAGCACGCGGCCATTGGCCGGGGCGGCATTCCAGCTGGTCAGCGATTCGGCCAGGTCCTTGCGGATATTCTCGTCGATTTTCGCCATGGCGGCCTGGTTGCCCTTGTAGCCCTCGGCAAAGACTGTTGACTTGACTTCAATGCGGCCAAACGACGAGAAAGCCTCGCTCGGCGGCGGATTGGCCGTCGACGATGCCTTGATGCGCGTGGCGCAGCCTTGCAACATGGTCAATGCCAGCAACGCGCCAGCCAGGACGACAGTTTTCGATACTTTTTGCATATTCTCTTTCTACTTTTTTATTGGAGTGGCTCCCGGACGCGATCACTACATCTGATTGCGCCGGTCACCGATGGGGTGAACTTCCCTGCTGCTTCCTGCTACTGCTACTTACTTGCCTTCAACTTCACGAACTCACCCTTCAAGGCCACGCCCGTCATCATCGTGCCTTCATGGCACTCGAATTGCGTGGCGCTGGAATTTTCGATGTTCTTGTAATTGCTGACGATATTGACGACGGCATCCGCGCCCACCGACTGGGCACGCTTTTGCAGCGCCAGCATGGCCGACAGGAAGGCCCAGTTGCACGAGGTTTCTGCGGACTTGCCGACGCCATTGGTTTTCTGGCTCGTCTTGTCGCTGCTGATGCGCGTGGCAATCGGCGGCGTTGCCTGGTCGCCAAAGTAGAATTTGACGGTATCGCCAAGGCGGGCCTGGGCATCGTTGGCGGACATCGCATTGGCGATCGGCATCATGTGTTTGGTATCGCCCGCCTGTGCCGGCAAGGCAACCGTCAGCGCCGCACTCAGCGCCGCCAGGATCATCATTTTTTTCATGCTGCTTTCCTCGATAAGTTAAAGATAGTACAAACGGAAGCACACTTGCCACTTGCGCCAGCACAAGCTGACTTCACGGCCGGTAACGCTTGAAGATCAGCGACGTGTTGATGCCGCCAAAGGCAAAATTATTCGACATCACATACTCGCATTCGATGGCCCGGCCTTCGCCAGCGATGTAGTCGAGCGGCGCGCATTGCGCGTCGACCTGCTGCAAGTTGATGGTCGGGGCGAACCAGCCTTCGCGCATCATTTCGATGCTGATCCACGCTTCCAGCGCGCCGCAGGCACCCAGGGTGTGGCCCATGTAGCTTTTCAGCGAACTGATAGGCGTGCGGTCGCCAAACACCTCGAACGTGGCTTGCGATTCGGCGATGTCGCCCTGCTGCGTCCCGGTGCCATGCGCATTGATGTAGCCGATATCGGACGGCTGCAAGCCGGCGTCGGCCAGCGCCAGCAGCATCGCCTGGCGCATGGTGGCGGCGTTCGGCTGGGTCACGTGGCAGCCATCGCTGTTGGTGCCGAAGCCCACCAGTTCCGCGTGGATGGCGGCGCCGCGCGCCTGCGCATGCTCGAATTCTTCCAGGATCAGGCAACCGGCGCCTTCGCCGATGACAAGGCCATCGCGGCTGGCGTCGAACGGGCGCGGCGTCGTGTGACCCGCGTCATTGCGCGTGCTGGTGGCGAACAGGGTGTCGAAGACGGCCGCCTCGGTGGCGCACAGTTCCTCGGCACCACCGGCGATCATCGCCAGTTGCTTGCCGCCGGCGATCGCCTCGTAGGCATAGCCGATGCCCTGGCTGCCCGAGGTGCAGGCGCTCGAGGTGGTGATGACGCGGCCTGTGACGCCGAAAAACACGCCGATGTTCACGGGCGCCGTGTGCGCCATCATCTTGATGTAGGTGGTGGCGTTGATGCCCTTGGTGGTGCGCTCTTCCATCATGCGGCCAAAGTCGCCGATGGCGCTGGGCGTACCCGCCGACGAGCCGAAGGAAATGCCCATCTGCCCGCTTTTCACCACGGGGTGCCCGGCCAGTCCCGCGTGTTCGAGCGCCAGTTCGCTGGCGCGCGTGGCCATCAAGGCGATGCGCCCCATGCTGCGCACCGCCTTGCGGTTATAGCGGTCTGTCAGCGCGAACGGCGCGGCCGGCGCGCCCAGCTGCGTATTCAAGCCTTCATAATCGGCCCATTCCTCCATGCGCACGATGGCGTTGCGGTACTCGCCCAGGCGCTGGCGGATGGCCGGCCAGTCGTTGCCGATCGGGCTGATGCCGGCCATGCCGGTCACGACTACCCGGCGGCTCATGCCATGCCTCCGTTGACAGAAATGACCTGGCGCGTGATGTAGCCCGCCTCCTCGCCAACGAGGAAACTCACGGCGGCGGCCACCTCTTCCGGCGTGCCGACCCGGCGCGCGGGGATCATCTTCAGCGCTTCGTCGAGTGGAACCTCGCTGATCATGTCCGTCTCGATCAGGCCCGGCGCCACGCAGTTCACGGTGATGGCGCGCTTGGCCAGTTCCAGCGCCAGCGCCTTGGTCGCACCGATGATGCCTGCCTTGGCCGCGCTGTAATTGACTTGCCCGCGGTTGCCGATCAGGCCCGAGACGGATGCCATGGTGACGATGCGCCCCGGTTTGCGGCGCTGTACCATCGGCATCACCAGCGGGTTCAGCACATTGTAGAAACCATCGAGGTTGGTTTGCAAGACGATGTCCCAGTCCTCGCCCGACATGGCGGGAAACGCATTGTCGCGCGCCACGCCGGCATTGCACACGACGCCGTAATAGCAGCCATGTTCGGCGATGTCCGCTTCCAGCGCGCAAACTGCCGCGGCACGGTCGCCGATATCGAACTGCAGCACGCGCGCCGCGCGCCCCAGCGCCCGCACCTGCTGCGCCACCGCGTCGGCTTCGGCGCGCGCGCTGCGGCAATGCAGTACCACGTCAAAGCCATCGCGCGCAAGGCGCAAGGCTATCGCCTTGCCGATGCCGCGCGACGATCCCGTCACCAATACACTTTTACTCATGCTGCGCTCCATTCATACTCTCCTGCAGAAATTGCTTTGCATCTTCGGGCTGAAATACCGTGATCGTCGCTTGCGCCAGCACGGCGCCCGCCATCTCGATACGGCACTCGAACGCGCCCAGTCCATTCTCGCCCTGCAAGGCTTGCTGCACATGCACCTGCAGCACGCTGCCATCGACGAACAGAGGCAGCTGCGCTTCGTAGCGCCGCGCCCCCAATAAAAAACCGATCTTCACGGGCGCACCGGCCAAGCGGGCGCGGTAGCCTGCATGCGCGGCGATCGCCTGCGCCATGTATTCGATGCCGACCCAGCTACCCACCCCTGCCGACGGCGCGTCATACAACACGCTGCCGGCATGGATGGTGACTTCGGCGCACAGGTTTTCCACATCGGCCGACAGCACCCGGTCGAGCAGGACCATGGCGCCGGAATGGGGCACCAGCTCACGGATAGGCGGAAAACTCATGCTCCCCTCCCGAACAGCAGAGCGGCGTTCGATCCGCCGAAGGCAAACGAGTTGCTCAGCGCCCAGTCGAGCGGACGCCCCAGGCGCGCGCCAGGCAAAGCCAGGCGCAGCGGCGGCAGGGAATCATCGGGCACGCCATCCCACAGGTGCGGCGGCAGCAAGCCCTCGGCGTTATCGTCCTGCATCGCCAGCCAGCACAGGGCCGCCTCGATGGCGGCGGCCGCGCCCAGTGCATGGCCCGTCAGCGGCTTGGTGGAGCTGACCATCGCCGTGGCGCCGAACAGGTCGGACACCACGCGCGCTTCCATCGCATCGTTCTGCGGCGTGGCCGTGCCGTGCAGGTTCACATAGTCGACTTGCGCCGCCGTGATGCCCGCGCGCGCCAGGGCCTGGCCGATGGCCAGGCGCGCCCCGCCGCCTGCGGGATCGGGCGCCGACATGTGGTGGCCGTCGGACGATTCGCCCCATCCGCGCAAGGCCACGCTGGCCGGTTCCGCCGTCATCAGGAACAGGGCCGCACCTTCGCCGATATTGATGCCGTCGCGGTTCGCGCCGAGCGGATTGCAGCGCCGCGCGCTGACGGATGCCAGCGCGGAAAAACCGGCCACGGTAAAGCCGCACAGGGTATCGACGCCCCCCGTCAGCACGGCGTCGCACAGGCCCATGCGGATCAGGCGCGCCGCGCTGGCCATCGCCTTGGCACTCGACGAACAGGCGCTCGAATGCACGAGGGCCGGGCCGTCGATGCCCAGTTCCTCGGCCAGCATCAGAGCCGGCGACGCCATCTCCTGCTGGCCATAGTGGAAGGCTTCCGGCAAGCCGTCGCCCGCCACATGCTGGCCGATGGCGTCTTCCGTCTCGCCGATGCCCGAGGTGCTGGTGCCGATCACCACGGCCACGCGGTCCGCGCCGTAGCGGACGACGGCATGTTCCACGGCGGGGCGGATCTGCGCCAGCGCCGCCAGCGCCATCTGGTTGTTGCGGCTGCGCGCGGCGATGCCGTGCTGTGCCACCGATGGCAGGGCCGCATCGACCACGCCCAGCGGCAGCACGCGGCCCGGCGTGTGGCGGTCGGTGGCCAGCACGCCGCTGTGCGCGGCAAACAGGCGCGCGCGCACCTCGTCGCGGCTGGCCCCCAGCGCGCAGACGATACCGCAGTCATTCAAATACACGGTCAAGCCAGTCATTCAGCTTCCTTCCGGGGCGTTCTGTATCGTCAGGCGATAGCGGTAGCGCAGGTTGTCGAGCACCACCGTGCCGCTCCAGCGCGGCATGGCGCTGTAGTCGATCACCGTCACCGCCTCGTCATGCAGGAACAGGGTGCGGCGCAGGCCGCTGTCCTCGATGCGCCAGCCGGTCGGCAAGACCTCGGCGATCGCCTCGCGCGGCCACAAGGTCAGCTGCATGTCTTCCAGCACGTCTTCCGCGCGCACCTGTGCCGGCAGCATCAGGTGGCGCCACGACGTCATCTCCTTGCCGTCGTAATGCAGCGACAGCACGCGCTGGCCGAACGCCAGGCCCACCAGGTCCAGGTGCGACGGCTCCACTTCCAGCGCCGCATCGAGTTCGTCGATGCGCCCTGCCCGTTCGACAACCAGATGCTGCTGCAAGCTGACCGTGGCGCCCAGTGCGGCCGGCGCCAGTTTCAGGCCCAGGCGCGCCGGTGCCGAAGGAGGCGTGCTGGCGCAGCCGGCCAGTGCCAGCAGCAGTGCCGGCACCCATCGTTGACAGTGCAAAAACATCAGATTTCTCCTGCGGCATCGGCCGCGCTACGGTTGTCTGCCTCGGCAAAGCATGGCGACAGCAGCCAGACCAGCGCCGTACCGATCAGCATGGTCAGGCCGAATGCCTGCAAGGCCGCCGTCTTGCTCAAGGCCAGCAAGCCGAAAGACAGAATGGTATTCGCCGCCGACAAGCCCACGGCCAGCCACGGCGTATTGTTGCGGCGATCAGGATGCTCCTGCATGAAGATGCCGTAATCGACGCCCACGCCCAGCAGCAGCATCAGCGCCAGCACGTGGAACAACTGCAGCGGCAGGTTCAAATAACCGAGCAAGGCCAGGGCCGCCACGCTGGCCAGCGCAGTCGGCGCCAGCACGCGCCAGGTGCGGCGCCGGTAACGGGGCAGCAGCAAACCGAAGACCACCACGTAGGCACCCAGCACCACGGCGCCCATGTAGACGCGGTAGCGGCCCAGCACCGAGGAAATTTCACTCACCTTGTCGACCCACTGCACCCCGGGCAAACCGTCGGCCGCCTGCGCCAGCAGAGGAATGGCCGCATACTGCATGCCGCGCAGAGCGACAATGGAGGCATAGCCGCCTTTGACCTTGCCCAGCCACAGGTGGCGCCATGGCTCGCTGGCCGGCACCTGCAAGAAGGCATCGATCGACAGCGGCGCACCGGCTTGCGCCAACTGCGCGCGTACCTTGCCGGCCCACTCGGGACCTTCATCGACGGACTGCGCCAGCAAGTCGAGCGCTGCGCCCGGCCGCAGGATGGCCGTGTCGAGCAAAGCCCGGCGCGCCGCCTGTGTCTGCAGCGACGGCACCCAGTTCGACATGGCCTGATAGCCGCTGATGTGCTTTTGCGCGATCAGCGGCAGCAGCCGTTGTTTCAACGCTTCCTCGCGCTGCAGCACGGCTTCCGCACTGTCGCCGCGCACGAGGTAGAACTGCACCGGCGTGGGCCCATCGAGCAATTTGCTCAATTTGATCTGGTCGCGTATCAGGTGCGCGGGCGGCGTTTGCAGCAAGCGGATATCGTCGTTGACACCGAGGCGGCCGATGCCGAAGACGGCAAACACGGCGAACAGCACGCCGCCAGCCAGGGTGGCGCGGTTGGCGCGCAACAGCGGCCAGCACGCGCGCGCCGCGCCGTAGCGCGCGACCAGGACGCCGCTTTTCAGGGTGCCGCCGCGTATCAGCGCAGGGAACCAGAACACCACGGTCAGCCAGGCAAACACCAGGCCCAGGGCGGAAAACACGGCCATGTGGCGCAGGCCGGGGAATGGCGTCAGGGCCAGGCCCAGGTAGCCGATGACGGCGGCCAGCAAGGTCAGGCACAGGCCCGGCAGCAGCCGGCGCAGCAAGGCGCGCGAGTCGAGCGCGGGATCGGCGCCCAGGCGGTTGCACAGGAAATAAATGCCGTAATCCTGCGCCACGCCGATCAGACTGGCGCCAAACACCAGGGTCATCAGGTGGACTTTACCGAACAGCAGCCAGCACACGGACAAGGAACCGAGGCAGCCGATGCCGATCGACAGCAGGATCAGCGCAATCGGCTTGACCGAGCGGAAGGTCAGCCACGTCAGCAGGATGATGCCGGCCAGGGAGCCCAGGCCGATGGTCGACATCTCGCCCGCCGCCTGGCTGCTGGCGGCAGCCGCATGCAGGATCACGCCGGCGCTGATGATGTCCACGCCAGGCACAGCCTGCCGCGCCGCCGCCTCGGCTTGCGCCAGCACGGGCAGCGCGCTTTCCTGCGCGCCCAGCGAAAAGGCGGGCAGGCGCAAGGTCAGCGGCAGCAGCACATACTGGCGTTCGCCGTCGGCGACGAACAAATGGCCGTCGCGCGGACGCACGGGGGTTTCCTGCGCCCGCTCCTGCACCCAGCCGCTGAACAGGCCGAAAGGATCGTCCTGCCAGGCGCCCAGTTTCGGCCCACCGAAAGGACTGTAGAGCTGACTCAACGCCGAATCGCGCCAGAATGCGGGCGTTTCCTGGCGCAGCTGCGTTTCCTGCGGCGCCGTCAGCAGGGTCAAGCGGTGCTGCTGGAACAGGGCCAGCCAGTCGTTCTGCGTCTGCTCGTCGAGCGGCGTGGACTGGAACAGGTCCGGTTGGCGCGCCAGCACGGCGCTATAGGCGTCGGCCGCTTTTTTGGCCTCGGTCCAGTCGGGCGCACCGACCAGCACCACCAGACGCTGCTGCGCCGCGTCGACCATGTGTGTAAATGATGCCTGCAAGACGGGGTCGCGCTCCTGCACCGGCAGCAAGGCAAGAATGTCGGTTTCGGGCGCGATGCGCTTGCCCAGCCACAGATAGGCGTTATGCGCGAGCAGAAGCGCCACCACCAGCGCCCAGGCGATGGCCAGCAAGCGCCCGGCGTTGCGGCCACGCTTCGTCAGGGAAGTCAAAACAGGGCCGCCTCTTGCGCCGTGATGGCGGCCGGTCCCGTTTCAATCGCGGAAAACACGATGCTGGTGCGGTCGCCGCTCGCTTCGCTGATGCTGATGTTTTTCACGAAGGCGCCGCCATCGAGGCGGATGCTGCCGATGGCCTTGGCCAGCGCCGGCTGGCGCGCCTTCAGCGCCACCTGCCAGGTGCCGCCATCGATGCTGCCGTCCACTTCAAACAGCGTATCGAGTTGCGCCAGGTCGCCGGCCAGCAGCGAAAACAACACGCTGTTGATCATCTTGACCACCGGTTCCGTCTTCGCGTCCAGGCGCATGGCCACGCGCTCGCCCTGGAAATGCACGATCTCGTCGCGCGTCAGGCGCAGGGTATTCGGAAACGGCTGCAAGGTGCGCCACAGCACACCTTTGCCGGCCACCACGCAAAAGCGGCCATTCGAGGCCAGCGCCTTCTTCATGCCCGCCAGCTGCTTGCTCTGGTCGAAACGGCCGCACAACTGTTGCGGCTTGGCCAGCATGGCCTCGATCTTTGCCACGGGCGCGGCCGCGTGCAGCGGCGCCATCGCCATCAGGCACAGGCATGCCAGCAAAACTTTGAATTGTTTTTTCATACGGTCTTCAATCCCAATTTTTCAAACAGTATCGGCGGCGAGGCAAAGCACATCTCGCCGCTGGCGATGTCGACGGCCACCTGCGTCGTGCTGGCGCGGTTCAGGCGCTTGCCCGTCGCGCTGTCACTGACCAGGTAGTCGATCTTCAAACGGTCTTCCCATTCCACCAGGTCGGCGCGCAAGGTCAGGCGCTGGCCAAAGGTGGCTGGCGCCACATAGCGCAAGTGCATGTCGATCACGGGCCAGGCATAGCCGGAGGCCTTCATGTCGACGTAGTTGTAGCCAATGCTGTCGAGCAGCGCGCAGCGCACCACTTCCAGGTATTTCACGTAGCGGCCGTGCCAGACGATCTCCATCGGGTCCAGGTCGAAGAACTGCACCTGCATCTCGACTTCGGCGTTCCAGCGGCTAGGCGTGGCCTTTTTGCCGCGCACCTTATGCGTCTCAGTCATTCCCGGCTCCGTACAACGGCCACGCTTGCGTGCGCATGCGTTCGAGCAGCACGCGCAGTTCCGGATCGAGGCGGCGATCTTCTTCAACCGGCGCGATGTCGGCCGCCAGCGCCGCCATCATCGCCGCCAGCGCCGCTTGCGGCGGCACGTCGGGACTGACCTTGCAGCGCAGCCAGACGCCCTGGCGCACCGTGATCAGCAAGGCGGCGGCCACCTGCTCGCACAGCTCCAGCACGCGCAGGCAGTCGCGCGCGGCGATGGTGCCCATGCTGACCTTGTCCTGGTTGTGGCATTCGGTCGAGCGTGAAAACACCGAGGCGGGCATGGTCAGCTTCAGTGCTTCGGCCGTCCAGGCGGAGGCGCTGATCTGCAGCGCCTTCAGGCCGTGGTTGATGGCCGCGCGCGGCCCCGTGGCACCAGACAGGTTGGCCGGCAAGCCCTGGTTGTAGCGGCTGTCGACCAGCAAGGCCATCTGGCGGTCCAGCAGGTCGGCCAGGTTGGCCACCGTATTCTTCATGCTGTCCATGGCGAAGGCGATATGGCCGCCGTAGAAATGGCCGCCATGCAGCACGCGCTCGCCTTCGGCGTCGATGATGGGGTTGTCGTTGGCGCTATTGAGTTCATTCTCGATCGACGAACGCAGCCATGGCAAGGCGTCGGCCAGCACGCCGATCACGTGCGGCGCACAGCGGATCGAGTAGCGGTCCTGCAGGCGCTTGCCATTGCGCTCCCAGGAATCGGTGGGCAGATCGGCGCGCAGCCAGGCCGCCACTTGCTGCATGCCTGGATGGGGCTTGACGGAGAACAGGGTTTCATCGAAGTGGTGCGCGTTGCCGTCGAGCGCAAACGAGGCCATGGCCGTGATGCGTGTCGTCAGGCGCGTCAGGTATTCGGCGCGCTCATACGCGAGGCAGGCCAGCGCCGTCATGACGGCCGTGCCGTTCATGATCGCCAGGCCTTCCTTCGGACGCAGGCGCAGAGGCGTGATGCCCGCTTCGCGCAGCGCCTGCTGCGCCGGCACCTGCACGCCGTCGCGCCACACTTCGCGCTCGCCACACAATACGGCCGCCAGGTAGGACAGCGGCGTCAGGTCGCCACTGGCGCCTACCGAGCCTTCGGACGGGATCAGCGGCAGCAGGCCAGCATCGAGCAAGCGCGCGATCTGCGCCAGCAGTTCCACGCTGACGCCGGAAAAACCCTTGGAGAGCGACGCCAGGCGCGTGGCCATGATGGCGCGCGTCTGCGCTGGCGTGAAGAATTCGCCCAGGCCGCAGCCGTGATAGGTGTACAAGTGGTGCGGCAGCTCGGCCACCAGTTCCGGCGGCACGGTCACCGTGCACGAATCGCCGTACCCGGTGGTCACGCCATAGATCGTGCCATCCTCGCGCAGCAGGCGGTCAAGAAAGTCGGCGCCGCGCGCGATCGCCGCCAGAAAGACGGGGTCGCTGGACAGTTCGGCGCTGGCCCGGCCATGCGCGATGTCGGTAATGTCTTCGATGCGCAGCCGCTCGCGGTCGAAGCGGACGGCGCGCCGGGTGTTTTTCAGGTCAGCGAGTTGCATCGGGAGTATCCAGTCTTGAAGTATCGGGGAGTTGCCAAAAATCGTAGAAATTGAACCATTCGAGCGGCGCGCGCAGGCAGTGGTACTGCAGGCGCGCCGCATAGGCGGCCGCCAGTTCGGCCAGCATCGCCTCGCGTGCATTGCGCGGCAGGTGCAGCGACTCGCGGAACAGTTCGAAATGCACTTCCGAGCGCTGGCCGATGCGCATGGAAAACAGCAGGTACACCGGGCATTGCAGCACGCTGGCCAGCACATACGGGCCGATCGGAAAGGCGGCCGGCTGACCCAGGAACGGCGCCACCGCCACGCGCGGCTGCGGCGAGACGGGAACGCGGTCGCCGGCGATCACCACGAACTCACCTTGCGCCACCTTTTCCGCCAGCAGCATGGCCGTGGCAGGCGTGATTTCCGTCACCTGCATCAGATTGAGCTGGCTGTCCGGATTGAGGCGCTCCAGCATGCGGTTGAACGCTTGCGCATGGCGCGTGTGCACGAGCACCGTCAGCTTCAAGCGCGTAGTGCGCTGCGAGAGCACGCGGCACAAATCCAGGTTGCCCAGGTGGGCGCAGATCAGCAAGGCGCCGCGTCCCTCGTCCAGGCAGCGGTTGACGCCATCGTCGCCATCGACGCCGTGCAGGCTCACGCTACGCGTGTCGTACAGGCCGCCCCATAGCAGCATCTTGTCGAGGATGGTTTCGGCAAACGTGGCAAAGTGCCGCAGCACGCTCAGGTTTGCCGGGCCGCCGCAGGCCGCGACGCGACGCAAGTAGCTGCGGGACACGCGGCGCGCACGCGGCTTGGTCAGCACGTACCAGGCCAGCACCGGGTACAGCACGATGCGAAAAGGCCAGCGGCCGAAGACGCGGCAGATCCAGAACAGCAGGCGCATGCCGGCCACGAAGCTGACTTCATTGAAGCCGGACCAGTGTCCGCGCGACGGCTGCGGTGCTGCCGTCATCGCGCGCGCCAGTGGCGGGCCAGCAGGCGCGGTGCGCGCCACAGCATGCCGAAAAACAGACGCGCGTGCATGCGCGAAATGAGCACGTTATCGCGCCACAGCTCAAAATGCGAGATGCCGTCGCTGGGGTAACCGACGCGCGTGGGCAGATTCGCCATCGACAAACCATCCCAGTACAGGCGCACCAGCACATCGGTGTCGAAATTCATGCGCTGTCCCAGCTGGCACTTCTCTGCCAATGCCATGAAAGACGCCAGCGGATAGACGCGAAAGCCGCACATGGAGTCGCGAATCTGCAGCGACAGGGTATTGATCCATACCCAGACGTGCGTCGCATAGCGGCCGTAGTAGCGCGCCCTGGGCACCGAAGCATCGTACACTGGGTAGCCAACCACCACGGCCGCCGGCATGGCTTGCGCCTGCGCCAGGAAGCGCGGCACATCGTCCGTTTCATGCTGGCCGTCGGCATCGATCTGCAGCGCATGGCTGTAGCCGTGCGCATGCGCGTGGCGGCAGCCCGTCAGCACCGCCCCCCCCTTGCCCTGGTTTTGCGCATGGCGCAGCAGGGTCACGCGCGAAGGATGCGCGGCGGCCAGCGCGTCCAGGGTGCGCGCGCCGACGTCAAAGCTGCCGTCGTCGACAAGGATCAGCGGCACGCCATGCGGCAGCAGGCGCTGCACCACGGCGCCGATTGCGTGTTCATGATTGAACACGGGAATCACGATGCACGGTTGAAAACGCACTTCAGTCACTGTGCGCTCCGGCGCGGCCAAAGCGCAGCAGCGAATGGCAATAGCCGATACCGTCGCGCGTGGTCAGCAACTCCAGGCCGGCAGCTTGCGCCAGGCGGATATAGTCGGTGCTCTGGTAAATCTTGCTGTTACCGCTGGCCATGGCCGTGAAGTACGGCGAGGTATTGATCAGGCAATATGCGGCGATATCGTACTGCTGGCGGTCCCAGAAGGTATCCATGATCAGCACTTGCCCGTTCGGCCCTAGCGCCTGCGACACGCGGCGCAGGATGCTGGCGATGGCAGGCTCGCTGAAACAGCTGAGAAATTGGCTCATCCAGATCAGGTCCATGCCGGCCGGCAGGGGCGCCACGTCGTCGAGCAGGTCGCAGGCGTGCAAATGCGCCCGCTCGCGCACACCGGCATCGGTGAGAGTCTGGTCGGCCACCGCCAGTTGGCGCTCCAGGTCGACCAGGTGCAGTTCCACGCCCGCATGGTAGGCCAGCGCCGCACTGGCGAACTTGCCCGTATTGGCGCCGATGTCCATGATGCGGCGCGGCGCCGTGGCGAAGACGTCAGGGAATATCTCGGGGAACGATGTATCCGAATAATGGTGGTCAAAGGCGAACCAGCTGCCCTTGGCCGGCTCCGACAGGGCAGACAGGCCCTGGTACAGGGTAGGCCAATCGCCCAGCGCGGCCAATCCCAGCGGCTGCTCGGCGTCGAGCGAACGGTCCAGGTCGAACAAGCCCTGGTAGCAAACGTCATGCATGAAGTCCAGGTTGACCTGGGTGATGCTGTCGGTCAGCATGCAAAAACCGACTTTATCGAGCACATATGCGCCGTCACGCAGCGAGACGACGCCGGCCGACAGGCACGATTCGAGCGCCACCTTCAGCGCATATTCCGTCCAGCGGCCGCTGGCGGCCATCTCGGCCACGCTCAAGCCGCTGTGGCCTGTGTCGGCCAATGCCTGCAGCATGCCGCGCTTCCAGGCATAGCGCACGCATTGAAAGACGACGGGACCGAAAGCGATTTTTTGCGCCTCGAAACGGGCGGCAAAGGCGGTCTGGCGTTCGGGTGAGAATTTTTTATCTAACATGCGCTCGCTGCTGGAGTGGGTGTATCGGTGCCGCCATCGGGAACGGCAGCGGCATTCGGGTGAAACAGGATGCGGCCGCTGGCATGCTGGCCGGCGTCCGACAGATAACGAAATTGCAGGCTGGCCTTGAGCGCGTCGTATTCCAGCGCCAGCCGGACCGGCCGGTCCGGCAGCACCGGCTGCTGGAACTTCAGGGCATGCATGGCGCGGAACCGCGCGGGCAGATCCAGGTGCTGGCGCGCGAAGTGCAGCGCCCACTCCACTTGCACCACGCCGGGCAGCAAGGGCGCACCCGTGAAATGGCCGTCAAAATAGAACAGATTCGCCGGCACGCGCAGCTGGAACAGCAACCGTGGCGTTTCGCCATCGGCCGAACGCTCGATCAGCCGCGCATGCGGCAAGCGGGGTTTCTCGAGCAATGCCAGCAACAGCGCCTGCGTCGTCTTACCCTGTGCATTGATGGGCAATTGTTCCAGGTAGCGCCAGCGGCGCGGCATGGCAATGGCGTCGACCTGCCCGCCCAGCGCCGTTTGCAGCTGGCGGTTCAGGGCCAGCTTGCCTTCGGCATCGAGCAGCGCCCGGCCAGCAGCGCTGCAGACGACAAAGGCGGCCACCTTCTGGCGCTCGCCGGCCGGCGCATCGCACAGCAACACGCGCGCGTCCAGCACCAGCGGCGTGGCCAGCAATGCCGCTTCGATGGCATTGAGGGAAATGCGTTTTTCTTCGATCTTCACAATGCGGTCGCTGCGTCCCAGCAGCTGGAAGCGTCCTGACGCCGTTTCGCGCGCGCGGTCGGCCAAACATAGCCAGCCATCGTCGGCCAGGTGCGCCGAACGCACTTCCAGCGCGCCGTCAGCCATCAGGCGCCAGTCGACGCCAGGAAAACCCTGCCAGCTCTCGTCGTCAGGGTGCTCCGGCACGCGCTGACGCCAGGCTACGCCGCCGGTCTCCGAGCTGCCATAGATTTCGCGCGGCACGCGGCCCAGCAAATGCCCCGCAGCCAGCGCGCTGTCCAGGGCCAGCGGCCCGCCCGAGGAAAACACGGCGCGCAGCTGCGCGCGCGCGCCGGACCAGTCGATGTGTTCCGGCAGGCGTTTCAGGTGCGCGGGGCTGGCGGCCAGCACGCACGGACCGCGCGCCAGCAAGGCAGCCAGCTGTTCCGGGTAGTCCACGCTGTGCGCATGCACGGCACGCCCGGCCGCCAGCGGCCACAGGACCTTGAACAGCAAGCCGTAGATATGCTGGTGCGAGACGGTGGCGACGACGGCCGCGCCATCGGCGTGTTCGCCAAACAGCTGCTCCAGCGTGGCCACCTCGCTGGCCAGCTGCGAGAGTTTTTTCGGGATGGCTTGCGCCGCGCCCGTACTGCCCGAGGTGTACACCACCAGCGCCGGGAAATCGTCGGCGAGCTGCGTCCACGCACGCTCGGCCAGACTGTCCGGTGGTGGCGGCAGCGGCGCATGCGCTGCCGGGAACTGTCCCAGGAAACCATCGACGGACGCAGCCAGTGAAGCGCAGCTGGCCGGCAGCGTATCGGCCGTCAGCCAGACGGTCTTGCCCGCCTGCCAGGCGCCCAGCAAGGCGGCGCCAAACTCGATGCTGTCGTCCAGGTACAGGGCGAAATGGCGGCCTGCCTGGCCTTCCAGCAAGCCGGCCCAGGCGGCCATGCGCGCCGCAAAGTGCGCGCAATCGAGCACCGCGCCATCGCGCCAGCCCACGTGCATGGCCGGCGGGCGGCCATGCACGAACAGCGCAAGGCGCGCCAGCGGGGAAATCGGCGGATGTGCGTCAGGCACAGTGGCTTGCGGCAGGGAAGATTCAGGCATGGTGCAAACGCTTAAAACGCAGGCGGACGAGATACTCGCCGCCAAATAACAGGGCCATCAGGACATAGGCGATGACGCCCGTGTACAGCGACCAGACGGCTTCGCTGGCCCACAATGCCGTACCGAGCGCGATAGCGCCATTGACGATAAAAAAACCGCACCAGACTTGCGTCACGCGGCGCGTATAGCGCACGGCGGCGAGCGGAAAATCCTTCTCGCGCAAGCGCGCCAGGCGTTCCACCACCGAAGGCGGTGCCCACAAGCTGTAGCCGAAGGTGGCCAGCAAGACGACGTTGACCAGTACCGGATACAGTTTCAGCGGCAGCAGCAGGTTGCTCCACAGAGCGATGGCGGCCAGCAGCAGCGCGGCGGCCACCGACCAGCGCGCGGCGCGCTGCAGCTTCAGCGCGGGCAGACGGCAGGCGGCGGCCAGCAACAGCAACAGCGCCAGCCAGCGCGGCTCGACCTGGCCGTAACCGAACCAGATCACCAACGGATACAGGACGGTCAGCAGCAACGCGACGGCATTGAGCAGCACGCGTTATGCCGCCTGTTCCGACACCGACATCGCGCGCAGCGCCTCGACCACATCGTCGATCGTGCGGATGGTCTTGAACACTTCCGGCTGCAGGCGCTTGCCCGTCAGCTGCTTCAGCTTGACCGCCAGGTCGACCGCATCGATGCTGTCGATATCGAGTTCGGCGTACAGATTCGACTGCGGCGTCAGCGCCGTCGGATCGAGCTCGAACATTTCGGCCAGCAGCTGCACCACCCATGCGTACAATTCATCGCGGCTCATTGCGCTCATATCTACCATTTTGCTGCTCCTTACTTCTTTCTGTGAGTGTCAACCATGGCCGCCAGCGCCCGTACCGAGGCAAAGTGGCGGCGCGTATCGGCCGAATCGGCCGACAGGGAAATGCCGTATTTTTTTTGCAGGGCGACGCCGAGTTCCAGCGCATCGATCGAATCGAGGCCCAGGCCCTCGACAAACAGGGGTGCATCCGTATCGATATCGGCAGCGCTCACGTCTTCCAGTTGCAGCGCCTCGATGATCAGTTCCTTCACTTCTTGTTCAAGCATGTTGTTCCTGTTTCCCGCTAAAGTAATGTTGCAAATGAGTAGTCAAGGTGCGCGCCGCCATCACGTCGCTGGCGCCACCGCCGGTAAACTCGCCGATCGCCAGGTCGTCCTGCACGGCGATCTCGAAATGCGCACGGCGGGCCGGCACGCGCCACCATGCTTCGCCCTTGCCCAGGGTCCTGGGCAGGCAACGTATCAGCACGGGCGTCACGTCGCGGCGGCCGCGCACGGCGATATTCGCCGCGCCCCGCTTCAGCACGACCTCGCCACTGCATGGCGTGCGCGTGCCTTCCGGGAAAATGATCAGGTTATTGCCGCGCTCCAGCGATGCCAGGCAGGCGTCCACCAGTTC
The DNA here is from genome assembly GCF_057837845.1 of Janthinobacterium sp. GL_088. Lineage (NCBI taxonomy): Bacteria > Pseudomonadati > Pseudomonadota > Betaproteobacteria > Burkholderiales > Oxalobacteraceae > Janthinobacterium > Janthinobacterium sp. GL_088. The sequence continues at coordinate 5,065,372 of NZ_CM174453.1, forward strand.
GGCGCCGCCCGTGTTATTGATATAGCCTGCCGCGCGCACGGGACCGCCCGTAAACGGGTTATTCCACAAATCGGACTTGACGATGCAATCGGCCTGCTTGACATACGCCATCAGGAAAATCGTGTCGATCAGGGTCGGATGATTGGCCAGGATCAGCAAGCCGCCACGTTCCAGCTTGTCGAGACCGCGCAAGTCGTAGCGCAGCACGCCGAGAAAATGCATCAGACCGATGTACAAGCGAAAACTCCAGCGGATGATGGTGCGCGCGCAGGCAATGCGCGTCTCGCGCCGCCACATCAGCATCTGCAGCACGGGAAACACCAGCACGCGCAGCAGCAAGCCACCGAGGCCGAAGGCGGCAAAACTGAGCGCGGTCGCGATGGTACGCCAGCCTATCGATAGGCCGGTGCGGACAGCCTTCAGCCTATGCATGGCGGCTCCAGCACCATGCCTGGCGGTTGGCCGCATGCTCGAACGTGCGGGCCTCGCCGAGCATGAATCGCAACACGGCCAGGCTGCCCGGCATGGCGCCGGCGGCCACCGCGAACGCGTCATCACTGCCGCGGGCGCGCCACGTCAGGCTGAAAGCGGTGCCAGGGGTAGCCTCGGCCTGCAGCAGCCAGGCAAACGCATGCGACTGCTCATGGCAGTCCTCAAAAACCTCGAATGGCGCTGGCAAGGGACACTCCGCCAGCACCAGCAATACCTGCTCCGCGCCATCGGCCAGCAAGCCGCACGCCTCGATCACCGCGGCTTCGAGGCTGGCCGCACCGGCAGCGATGGCCAGCTGATTCGCCGTATCGGCGCGAGCGATGGAAAACAGGCCTGCGCTGGCATTGTGTACGGCCATGCCGAATGCCGTTGGCGACAGGGGTTCGCCCTGGGCCAGCGCAGACAACAGTTCGACGGCGCGCGCCACCTCGCCATGGCGGGAACAAAAGACGAGCGGAATATCACGCTGTTCGCCGAGGCAGGCGTACGCCACTTCGAGCGCCATCTTGCCCAGCTGACCGGCGCGGCGGCGCAGCATCGGCGTCATCGCGCGCACGCCCGGCTCGCCAGCAGCAGCAATCGGTGCGACGGGCAAGGTGCTTTGCGCCCACGCGCGCCATTGCTGCGGCGTTTCCAGGCCTGGCGCCCATGCGGCATGTCTGACAATTGAAAAACGGACACCGTCGGTGCGCATATGCATATCCCTGAGCTCAAAAAAAGGCGAACTCACGTCAAAACTGCGCAAAAAGCCTCGCCGGCGTTCTTTTCAAATTATAAACGAAGGAAGTAAAAATAACTAAAATAAATGGCTGTGGAGCAACTTTTTAAATGCAAATACAAAATTCATCTTTTAAAGTTTGACCTCCCTTTAGTTACTATTTGCAACACTCACATCTATATTTTCAATGGGAGAATAAGCATTCTCCGGCAAACCGCCGGCATTCTCAGAACGGGTGTGTTTTTATCCATGATCAAAACAAGGTGCGCATACCACACACTGGAGCGTTGTTTTTAGATAACACACTCAACATGGCGCAACGGTGCGGAAAATACGGTCGCCGGGCATGGCTGGCCAGTGCACCGCCAGGATGGAATGCCCTGGAAAAACGGGCAGCCACATATTACCCACGCATGGCTTAAAGCGGGTGCGCAGCAGGGACGATACAGAGCATTTGCTTTATGCCAGTTCCAGCCGGCCGATTCAACTCTGGCGGCTTTGCATATCAGCATGAAAAAACATGAAGCGCCGTGACGATGGGCGCGCCCATATGCAGGGTCTTGGCCGTCAGCGACATCTTGGCAATACCGCCGGGCGAGAAGGTCAGGATGGCCGTGCAGGGATGGATGCCCAGCCAATGCGACAAGCCCAGCCCGAAGGCAGCGACCAGCAGCATCAAGAAGCTGCACCGCGCCGCGCCGGCCATGTAGCGAGGAGCAGTATCCAGGAAGGCGGGACCGAAGCATGTACCCAGGGCGATGACGACGAACAGAGGGTCCGTGCGCATCATCAATTCGGGCAGGCGCAACAGATGGAGGCGCCCGCCAATCCGGTAGCCAGTGCCGCACAGGAAGGGCAATATACTGTGCGCCAGCGTGGCCACCTCGTCACCGTTAAAACACCCAGAGCTTATCGGCCGGCATGTGCAGCCAGTACTTGCCCGCTTCGAGCTTGTGGCGCGAATAGGCGCGCAGGCTGATGTTCTCGGCGCCGCCGCGTTCGAACAGGCATTCCCAGCGGTCGCCCAGGTACATGCAGGTCAGCAGCGGCAGCTCGATGGCGTTGTCGACCTGCGTGGCGCTGATCTTCACTTCCTCGACGCGGATCATGGTGGTGACTTCCGTGCCCACGTTGGCGCCGCGCGCCACGCCCTGCATGGACGCGCCATCGACCAGCAGGCGCACCTGATTGCCTTCGCGCTGCACCACCTTGCCGGGAAGGCGGTTGTTACTGCCCATGAATTCGGCCGTGAACAGGGTGTCCGGCGTTTCATACATGCTTTGCGGCGTGCCCTGCTGCTCGATCTTGCCGTTATTCAGCAGCAGGATGCGGTCGGAAATGGCCATCGCCTCGCCCTGGTCATGCGTCACCATCAGGGCCGACAGGCCCAGGCGCACGATCAGTTCGCGCAGGAAGGCGCGCGCTTCCTCGCGCAGCTTGGCGTCCAGGTTCGACAGCGGTTCGTCGAGCAGGATCACGGGCGGGTTGTACACCAGCGCGCGGGCGATCGCCACGCGCTGCTGCTGGCCGCCGGACAGCTGGTGCGGATAGCGCTCGCCCAGGTGGCCCAGGCCCAGTTGCGTCAGCACTTCCTTGATGCGCGCGGCGATCTCCGTGCTGCCCATCTTGCGCAATTTGAGGCCATAGGCGACGTTGTCGAAGACGGTCTTGTGCGGCCACAGCGCATATGACTGGAACACCAGTCCCAGGTTGCGATGCTCGGCCGGCATCTCGAAGTGTTTCGCGCCATCGTAGACATTGCGCTCGCCGATCTGGATGGTGCCTGCCTTCGGGCTTTCCAGCCCGGCCACGGCACGCAGCAAGGTGGTCTTGCCGCTGCCCGAAGGCCCCAGCAAGGCGACCACTTCGCCTTTTTTCAGGTGCATCGAGACACCCTTCAGTATCTGGTTGGCGGAGGCGCCGGTGCCGTAGTCCAGGTACAGCTCATTGACAGTCAATTCATTCATGATGTGGTCTCAGTCTTTGTATTTAGTTATGCAACTTCACGCCGAAGCGCAGCGCGATGCCCAGGCCGATGGCCACCAGGGTAATATTGATGAAGGACAGCGCCGCCACCAGGTCGGTCGAGCCTCCCGCCCACAGCGACACCAGCATGGCGCCGATCACTTCCGTGCCCGGCGAGAGCAGGTACACGCCCGTCGAATATTCGCGCTCGAAGATCAGGAACACCATCAGCCAGGCACCCAGCAAACCGTATTTGATCAGCGGCAGGGTCACGTCGCGCGTCACCTGGCCGCGGTTGGCGCCGACGGCGCGCGCCGCCTCTTCCAGTTCCGGCCCCACCTGCAGCAGCGCTGTCGAAATGAGTCGCATGCCGTAGGCCATCCACACCACCGAATACGCGAGCCACAGGGCAAAGATCGTCGAGCGCACTTCGCGCAGCACGGGGATCACATGGCCACTCAGCCACAGGGCCACGCCGTTGTCCATGCCCTTCAATATGCCGTCGAGCCAGGCCGGCACGAACAGGAATACCCACAGGAACGACAGGCCGGCCAGGAGGCCCGGCACGGCGCGCGGCACCAGCACGCTGTAGTCGAGCAGACGCGTGATGCCGTCCTGCTTGCGGTGCATGGCCAGCGCGATGAAGCTGTAGCAGCCCACGGCCAGCGCGCCGCCGACGACGCCGATCAGGATGGTGTTGACGATGCCGCGCACCAGCGATGGCTGGTCGAAAATATCGCGGAAATGCTGCAAGGTCAATACATCGGCCAGGTGCACGCCCTCGCCCCAGTACTGCACGAAAGAGCGCAGCACGATGCCCGTCAATGGCAGGATGATGGTGAAGATCAGCCAGCCTGCCAGCAAGGCAAACGCGAGCCACTTCCAGCGGCCCAGCGGCATGGCCTTGCTGCGCGCGCCCTTGCCCTTGATCGACACGTATTTGTTGGCCGATTTCAGCAGCCAGCGCTGTATCATCACCAGCGGCATCGTCACCATCACCAGGCAGACGGCGACGGCGGCCATCAGATGGTACGACGGCGTACCGAGCTTGTTCGTCAGCTTGTACAGATAGGTCGGCAGCACCAGGTGGCCTTCCGGATCACCGAGCACCAGCACCAGGCCGAACACTTCGAAGCCGAGGAAGAACACCAGCACGCCCGCATACGCCAGCGCCGGCATGATCATCGGCAGCGACACATTGAGCATCACCTGGATCGGCGAGGCGCCAGCCACGCGGGCCGCTTCTTCCACGTCCGAGCCCAGGCTTTTCAGAGCCGACGACGCATACAGGTAGACGTGCGGCACGTGCGTCAGGCCGGCGATGATGACGATGCTGGTGAAAGAATAAATATTCCAGGGCACGAAGCCGAGCAGCTCCTTGGCCCAGATCGAATAGAAGCCCACGGGCCCCATCGACACGACGTAGCCAAAACCCATCACCATCGGCGAGACAAAGATCGGCACCAGCAGCATGGGCGCCACCCAGCCGCGGCCCGGCAAATCCGTGCGCACCATCAGGAAGGCCAGCATGCCGCCCAGCGGCACGGCGATGACGGTCAGGCCGAAGGCCAGCATCAGGCCATTCTTGAAGGCCATCGAAAAGTCGGGATCATCGAAGATGAAACGGTAGGAATCAAAGCCGAATTCGCGCACCGGCATGAAAAAGGGCGCGTTCAAAAAGCTCTGGTAAAAAATCAGGAACAGCGGCAGGAAAATGGCGACCAGGGTGATCGCCACGACCACGCCGCGCGGCCAGTTCAGGCGCGACAAGGGAGAGCGCGACCGTGCAGGCAGCGGCAAGATAGCAGTTTGCATGATGAATCCAATGAATGAAGGGTACGGCATCCGTCCGCTGGCACGCGCCTGCGGACGGCCAGGACGGCGTTACTTCTTGCCGGCTGTCTCTTTCCATTGCTTGAGGAAAGCCATGCGCTTGGCTGGTCCCAAAAATTGCAGGATGATCGGATGCACCGGCACCGGCTTGACATTGGCCGCGCCGATTTCCTTGATCAGGTCCGCCGAGGTGGTCTCGCCCGTGACGTCGGCGCGGATGGCGAACAGCTTGGCGCCGTTCGCGATGATGGTCTGGCCGCGGTGCGACAGGATGTAATCGAGCCACAGCTTGCTGGCGTTGACGTTCTTCGCGTTCTTGTTGATGAACTGCACGCGCGACAGGATCAGGGTGTAATCCTTGGGCAGCACCACGCCGATCGACGGGTCGGTCTTGGCGCGCACCAGGGCGTAGGAGCCCAGCACGTTATAACCGATCAGGTTTTCGCCCGATGAAATGCGCTCCATCATGGTGCCCGTCGACGACTGCACGCGCACCTTGGCCGTGCCAAACGCGTTTTGCAGCGCCAGGAATTGCGGATATTCCTTCGCGTCCTGCGACATGAACATGAAGCCCACGCCCGATTTTTCGATGTCGTAGGTCGTGACCTTGTCCTTGAACTTCGGCGTGGCGATCAGCTTGACGAAGTCGTCATGGTTCTTCGGCACTTCCTTCGGGTCGAGCAAGCGCTTGTTGTAGACGATGGCGGCCGGCTCGAACGTGGTGCCGTAGGCCTGGTCGTCCCACATGGCCCAGCCGGGGATCTTGGCCGCTTCGACCGACTTGTATTTCAGGGCGTAGCCATCGGAGGCCAGGCGCATCTGCAAGTCCATCGCCGAGGACCACATCACGTCGGCCGTGTTGCCGCCGGCGGCCACTTCGGAAATGAAGCGGTTATACACTTCAGTGGAATTCATGTCGTTGTATTCGACCGAGATGCCAGGATACAGGGCGCTGAAATCCTTGATCAGCGGCGCGGCGGCCTTGCTGTCGGTGGCGCTGTAGATCACCACCTTGCCTTCCTTCTTGGCAGCGTCGATGATCTTCTGGTAGTCGGCCGGATAGCCTGCCGGTACCTGGGCGAAAGCGGCGCCGGCCAGGCTGGCAAACGCGGTGGCAAGGGCGGCTTGAAGCAGGGTCTTGGTTTGCATGGGGTTGTCTCCGTCTATGAATAGGTTTTTTAATATGAGGTCGTTCAGCGCATCAGGCCAAGCTCATTCGCCTGCCTGGCATACTCGTCGACCGCCTTCCTGACATACGCGGTCAGCTTCGGCCCCGTCAGGGCGAATGGATACAGGCCAGCCTGCGCGCGCCACTCGGCGAACTGCGGCGTGGCCATGGCGCGCTCGAACGTGGCTACCCAGCGCTGGTAATCCGCATCCGGCACCTGTGGGCCCATCCACAGGCCGCGGATGATCGGCCATACCACGTCGACGCCCTGCTCGCGCGCCGTCGGCACGCCGGCCAGCACGCCGGGCAGGCGCTTCTCCGACAGCACCGCCAGCACGCGCGCGTGGTTGGCACTGGCGTTCAGGGTGGCTTCGGACGTGTCGCCCGAGACCACCTGCACATAATCGGCCTGCATCGCCGTAAACACTTCGCCGCCGCCTTCGAGCGCGACAAAACGCAGCACTTTCGGATCGATGCCGGCCTGGCGGGCCACCAGCGCCATCTTCAGCCAGTCCTGGCTACCGATGGTGCCGGAGACACCGATCAGCACCTTGTCCGGATGCTGCCGCAATGCCGCGATCAGGTCGCCCAGCGTCTTGTAGGGCGAATCGCTGCGCACGGCGATCATGCCGTAGTCGGCGCCCAAGGCCGCCACCCAGCGCACGTCGCCCGCCTTGGCATTGCCGAACTTGCCCTGCGCCAGATTGAGCAGCGAACCGCCCGAAAAGGCCACCAGGGTGTTCGCTTCCGCGCGGCGGCGCTGCGAGCCCATCGAGTGCCAGGCCACAGCGCCGATGCCGCCGGGCAGATAACTGATGCGCATGGCTGTGCCCGCAGCCGCGGCGGCCACGCCCTCCTGCGCCAGGCCTTTTTTCGCCAGCTTGCAGGTCAGGTCCATGGCGCCGCCCGGTTTGGACGGCACCACGCACTCGGCCGGCGCGAACGCCTGCGCCCCCGCAACAGCGGGCAGCAGGCACAGCAGCGACAGGAACAGGGAGCGCAGCATCGTCATGCCTTAGAAGCGGTGCTGGATGCCGGCGATCAGGCCGCGCTGCGTGTCGCCGAAACCGGCATCGTCACGCGACAGGCTGACCAGTTGGTTGTGCTTGGCCTTGGCGTAGGCGCCGGCCACGTACAGGTCGGTGCGCTTGGACAGGGCATAGCGCACGCGCGCCACGTACATGATCGGATCGGCATTGAGGTTGGCGGCCACGTTTTTCACGTCCTGGTAGTAGATCACGCCCGTCAGGGTGATGACCGGCGTGGTCTTGTAGCTGACGCCGCCCCAGTACAGGGTGCCGCGCACGTCGGCCTTGCCGGAAGCAGCCGGATCGAGCTTGTAGTCGCGCGCCGCCGCCTGCACTTTCCACGGGCCGTCGTCATACATGGCGCCCAGGTGGTACACGGTGGTCTTGTCGCGCGCGCCGCCGGCGATGGCATTGCCGTTGACCTGCTCATACGTGGCCAGCAGGCTGACAGGACCCGTCTTGTAGGTGACGGCCGTGGACAGCTTGGCGCTATCCGAGTTGCCCGTCGACTGTTCGCCGAAACCGTACGATGCGCCGTAGCTGAAGTCGCCCGTCTTGCCCGAATACTTGACCATGTTGTCGAAGGCCGTCGTCATGCCGTATTTGCTCGGCCCCGTCGCGTTGGCCGAAGTGGCCCACGAGTAGAACGGCGCATACGCCATCGGATCGAACGGCAGCACGAAATCGTACACGGTGGTGAACGAGCGGCCCAGCACGACGCGGCCAAACGCGCCTTCCAGGCCCACATTGGCCTGGCGTTTGAACAGCGCGCCGTCGGCCGCGCCCGTGTCGACCAGAATGCCGCCTTCCAGGTTGAAGACGGCTTTCAGACCGCCGCCCAGGTCTTCGCTGCCCAGGATGCCCCAGCGCGAGGTATTCATGCCGCCGGAGCTCACTTGCGTCATCGAGCTTTTGTTCGGGCCGGCGTTGCTGGTGTTGCTGATGCCGGCGTCCAGGCGGCCGTACAGGGTGACGTTCGACTGGGCTTGGGCGCTGCCGGCGGCAGCGAGTACCGCCATGGCGGCCAGCGAGAATGCAGTTTTCTTCATGTAACGTGTCTCCCTTAGATATAGTTATTAGTGATATGCCTGATCAATTTCATGAATCAGGATCACACTATATGAGCGCGATCCTTTCAATTCGCTTTCAGACTGACAGGTGTCGTCCGCCAGCCACAAGGGGGACAAACATATTCATCGCCGCCTCTGTCGGCGCGGCGCCGGCAGGCTTACACTGCATCAATTCAAACGAATGGCGGAGACCATGCGCATATTATTAGTGGAAGACCATCTGGAGCTGTCGCACTGGCTGGCAAAGGCCCTGCGCGACGCGCACCTGACGGTGGAGACCGCCCACAACGGCGCCGATGCCGACGCCCTGCTGCACACGCAGGAATATTCACTGGTGCTGCTCGACCTGACCCTGCCCAAGATGGATGGCCTGGACGTGCTGCGCCGCCTGCGCGCGCGCGGCGGCACGCGCGGCAAGACTCCCGTCATGATACTCACGGCGCGCGGCGGCCTCGATGAAAAAGTGCAGGGTCTGAACCTGGGCGCGGACGACTACATGGCCAAGCCGTTCGAACTGGCCGAGCTGGAAGCGCGCGTAAAGGCCCTGCTGCGCCGCAGCCAGGGCAACGAAGCCCTCGTGCACACCTGCGGCGCCCTCAGTTTCGACACCGTCACGCGCATGTTCAGCTATGCCGGCGCCCCCTTTCCCCTGACGCCGCGCGAACACGCCGTGCTCGAAGCGCTGATCACGCGCTCGGGGCGCGCCGTATCGAAGGAAAAGCTGTTCGATGAAGTCTTCGCGCTGGCCGACGACGCCAACCTGGACGCCATCGAACTGTATATCCACCGCGTGCGCAAAAAACTCGAAAGCGGTTCGCCCGACGGCGCCGTCATCACCACCCTGCGCGGCATCGGCTACCTGCTGCAGCCGCGCAGCGCCATGGCGCCGGCCGCGCCGAAATGACCGTGCGCGCCCCACGCCTGCCCGTGTTCGAGCGCCTGCGCCGGCGCTGGGCGCAGGGGCGGCCGCTGGGCAGCCTGCGCAGCCAGCTATTGCGCTGGCTGCTCATCCCGCTGGTGATGCTGGTGCTGCTCGATGCCGTTTTTGTGTACCGCAACGCGCTCGACGCGGCCGACATGGCCTACGACCGCTCCCTGCTGGCGTCGACGCGGGCGCTGGCCGAGCGCGTTTCCATCGTGGGCGGCAAGGTGGTGGCCGAAGTGCCCTACGTGGCGCTCGACAGCTTCGAGACCGACACCCTGGGCCGCATCTACTACAAGGTGACGGGCATCAATGGCGAGCTGGTGTCGGGCTATGGCGACTTGCCGCCCGTGCCAAAAAACGTGCCCCGCTCACAGAATTATCCGGCCCTGGTGCGCTTCTACCACGCCGACTACCATGGCAAGCCGATCCGCATCGCCGCCCTGCTGCAACCCGTGTATGACGACTCGATGCGCGGCATCGCCCTGATCCAGGTGGCCGAAACGCTGGACGCGCGACGCGGCCTGTCGAACCAGATCCTGTTCGACACCCTGAGCTGGCAGGCGGCGATGATACTGGTGATGGGCGCCCTCGTGTGGTTTGCCGTGCGCCTGGTGCTGCGCCCGCTGATGCGCCTGAAAACGGAAGTCGAGACGCGCACCCTGTCCGACCTGTCAGACGTCGACCCCACGCTGGTGCACAAGGAAATGCGCCCGCTGGTGAGCGCCATGAACGGCTCCATGTCGCGCCTGCAGCAGTTGATCGCCAGCCAGCGCCGCTTCATCGCCGACGCTTCGCACCAGTTGCGCACGCCGTTGACAGTGCTGAAAACCCAGGCCGAACTGGCCATGCGCGAGTGCGACCGGCAAGGCGCCGCGCCGCAGGACATGGCCGCCCTGCGCGACATCGTGCGCTCGATCGCCGCCACCACGGATTCGACCGTGCTGCTGGCCAACCGCCTGCTGACCCTGGCGCGCATCGAGCATGGCGGCGAGAACCTGGCGATGGACACCGTACCCTTGCGCGACGTGGCGCAGCAGGTGGGACTGGAAATGGCCATGGCCGCCGTCGGCAAGCATATCGACCTGTCGCTGGAAGCGCCCGACGAAGCGCCCGTGCATGGCCAGGCCCTGCTGCTGCATGAACTGGTCGCCAACCTGGTCGACAACGCCCTGCGCTACACGCCGCAGGGCGGCAGCGTGATCCTGCGCGTGCGCGCCGCGCAGGCGGGGAACGGACACGGCGCCGTGCTGGAGGTGGAAGACAGCGGCAAGGGCATCCCGCCGGCCGAGCGCGAACGCGTGTTCACGCCGTTCTACCGGGTCGGCACGGCGCTCGAGAGCAACCCTGGCGGCGCCGGCCTGGGCCTGGCCATCGTGCGCGACATCGCCGCCCTGCACGGTGCCCGCCTGGAACTGACGACAGCGGCGAATGGACATGGACTGAAAGTCGGCGTGTATTTCGCCCCGACGCCAGTCGATGCTAAGATCGCGTCCTGAGATTTTAAGGAAGGCACCGCCATGATGACCAAAGAAGATGTGACCGAACTGTTTGCCAATATCGCCGAGAACGCGCCGTGGGATCTGTCCCAGCCGCTGCTGTGGGGCTATTACTTCACCAACCCGGCGTCCGAGCCGCTGGAGCAAGCCGCCACCCTGCTGGCGCTGCAGGGCTACCGCCCGGTGGAACTGTACCAGCCCGAACTCGACGACCCTGCCGCACCGCCCGTGTGGGTACTGCACGTGGAAAAGGCCGAAGTGCATGGCGTCGACAGCCTCCACGCGCGCAATGGCGAGCTGATGGCGTTTGCGCAGGACAACCAGCTGGCCAGCTATGACGGCATGGATGTGGGTCCGGTCGGCGCGCCCGGCGTGCCGCAACTGTAAGACAGTCATCGTATGAAAAAACGGCGCCCGCGGGCGCCGTTTTGCATGCAACCTTGTGAAAATCAGCTCAGGTTTTCCAGGCGAATCTTGGTGACCGTGCCCACCACGCTATTGAGGGCTTCCATCTTCTCGATGGCGGCCGTGACATTCTTTTCCTGCGTCTGGTGCGTCAGCATGATGATGTCCGTGTGCGTCTCGCCCTCGGCCGGCTCTTTTTGCAGCATGGCGTCGATCGAGATGCCGCGTTCGGCCAGGATGCGCGTCAGGTCGGCCAGCACGCCCGGCTGGTCGGCCACGTGCATGCGCAGGTAGTAGCTGGTGGTGATTTCCGACATCGGCAGGATCGCGATATCGGTCATCGCGTTCGGCTGGAACGCCAGGTGCGGCACGCGGTGTTCCGGGTCGGCCGTGGCCAGGCGCGTGATGTCGACCAGGTCGGCGATCACCGACGAGGCGGTCGGCTCGGCGCCCGCGCCGCGGCCCGAGTACAGGCTGGCGCCGACGGCGTCGCCATGCACCAGCACCGCGTTCATGGCACCTTCCACGTTGGCGATCAGGCGCTTGGCCGGGATCAGGGTCGGATGCACGCGCAGCTCGATGCCTTCCACGCCGTTGACGGTGGCGCGCTTGGTGATGCCCAGCAGCTTGATGCGGTAGCCCAGTTGCTCGGCGTAGCGTATATCGACGGCATTGAGGTTGCTGATGCCTTCCACGTAGGCCTTGTCGAACTGCACCGGGATGCCGAAGGCGATGGCCGACATGATGGTGGCCTTGTGCGCGGCGTCGACGCCCTCGATGTCGAAGGTGGGGTCGGCTTCCGCGTAACCAAGTTCCTGCGCCTGTTTCAGCACGGTGGCAAAATCGAGGCCCTTGTCGCGCATCTCGGACAGGATGAAATTGGTGGTGCCGTTGATGATGCCGGCGATCCATTCGATGCGGTTGGCCGTCAAGCCTTCGCGCAGCGCCTTGATGATGGGGATGCCGCCGGCGACAGCCGCCTCGAAGGCCACCATCACGCCCTTGTCCTGGGCGGCGGCGAAAATTTCGTTGCCGTGCACGGCCAGCAGGGCCTTGTTGGCCGTGACCACGTGCTTGCCGTTGGCAATGGCCTGCATCACCAGGGTTTTCGACAGGTCGTAGCCGCCGATCAGTTCGACGACGATGTCGATCTCGGGATCGTTGACGATCAGCATCGGGTCATTGACGACCTTGCAGCCGCCGGCGACGAGCGCTTCGGCGCGCGCCACGTCGCGCACGGCGACGGCGACGACTTCAATGCCGCGGCCCGCGCGGCGCTTGATTTCTTCCTGGTTGCGTTTCAGGACGCTGAACGTGCCGTAACCGACATTGCCCAGGCCCAGCAGGCCGATCTTGATGGATTTCATAATTGTGCTTGACTGCTCATAAGTGGCGCCCCCTTGGGCGGCGCCAGGTTGATCGGTATGGTTGATCGAGATTGCTGCTGCTGGCTGGTTCAGCCCCGGCCGTGACGCTTGCGGTAACCTTCGAGGAAGCGCGCAATGCGCCCCATGGCCTCGGTCAGGTCATCGGAGTTGGGCAGGAAGACGACGCGGAAATGGTCGGGCGCGATCCAGTTGAAGCCCGTGCCCTGCACGATCAGGACCTTCGCTTCGGCCAGTAATTCATAGGCAAACTGCTGGTCGTCGGCGATCGGGTAGATCTCCGGGTCCAGGCGCGGGAACATGTACAGCGCGGCCTTCGGCTTGACACAGGTGACGCCCGGAATATCGGTCAGCAGCTTGTGCGCCAGGTCGCGCTGTTTCAACAGGCGCCCGCCGGGCCCCACCAGGTCTTGTATGCTCTGGTAGCCGCCAAGCGCCGTCTGGATGGCAAACTGCCCCGGCGCGTTGGCGCATAGCCGCATCGAGGCCAACATGTTGAGGCCTTCAATGTAATCTTTTGCGTGACGCTTTTCACCCGAAACCACCATCCAGCCGGAACGGTAGCCGCAGGAGCGGTAATTCTTCGACAGGCCGTTCATTGTGATGAACAGCACGTCGTCGGCCAGCGAGGCGATCGACACGTGCTCGGCTTCGTCGTACAGGACCTTGTCGTAGATCTCGTCGGCGAAAATGATCAATTGGTGCTGGCGCGCCAGTTCGACGATCTGCAGCAGCACTTCCACCGGGTACAGCGCGCCGGTGGGATTGTTCGGGTTGATGACGACGATAGCCTTGGTCTGCGGCGTGATCTTGCGGCGCATGTCCTCGATGTCGGGATACCACTCGTTCTGCTCGTCACACACATAGTGCACGGGATTGCCGCCCGACAGGCTGACGGCGGCCGTCCACAACGGGTAGTCGGGTGCCGGCACCAGCACTTCGTCGCCACTGTTGAGCAGGGCGTTCATCGACATGACGATCAGCTCGGAAGCGCCATTGCCCAGGTAGATGTCATCGATGGTCACGCCGGCGATATTCTTGCCCTGCGTGTAGTGCATGACGGCCTTGCGCGGCGCGAACATGCCTTTCGAATCCGTATAGCCGGCCGCGTTCTGCAGATTGAGCATCATGTCGCGCACGATCTCGTCCGGCGGATCGAAGCCGAAGACGGCCAGGTTGCCGATATTGAGCTTCGTGATCTTGTGGCCTTCTTCTTCCATTTGCCTGGATTTTTCCAGGACCGGGCCGCGGATGTCATAGCAGACGTCCGCCAATTTATTCGATTTCTGAATCGGTCGCAAAATAAATCCCTGTCGTGATGCGGCGCGGAGACCTAAGCTTGCAGCATGATAGCCGCGCCAGAACTATGAACCCGTGAAACTGCGATGCGAAAGACTGCAAGGCGAAAACAACCATTCTCGCCGAAAACAGGCCATTTTATCAAATTAAACATGGCCAACCCCAGCATTTGACGCCGATTCTGCCACGCCGGCGCCTCCCGACGGCAATCGGGTGGGTGCCATCTTCATCTTCCCTTAATCTTGCAGCACTACCATGGCGCAAGCAGGCATCGCCACTGTGGCGCCGAACATTGCAATTTGGAAAGGATGTTGCTTTTCAGTCGCTCTTTTCTGTCATTTATGGCATGCTTACGCCCTTGGCCGCGGCACGCAGTTTGGCCGCGCGCGCACCGATCAACCGACACGACCAGCCCCGATATCGCCATGAAACTCCATGCCAGCAGCACCCAACAATACCAGACTGTCACCGGCTATGACGAAAACGGCGTCGAGATCAATGCCCAGCCCTACAGCTACAGCCTGATCGTCATGCCGGAAATGCCGCCACGGGCATGGGAGGTGGACAGTTTCGAGCAATTGAACGAGGCGCATTTCGCGCAAATCCTGGCCGACGCGCCCGACGTGGTCATCCTCGGCACGGGCGAGCGCCAGCGCTTCGTGCATCCGAAGCTGACGGCCGCGCTGACCATGCGCCGCATCGGCGTCGAATGCATGGATAGCCAGGCTGCCTGCCGCACCTACAATATCCTCATGGGCGAAGGCCGCAAAGTCACCCTGGCACTGATCCTGGCCCCGGCCGCAGGCAAGGCCGCATGAAAATCAATGTCAACGAGCTGCACTCGTCGCGGGTGCTGATGTGGTCCCTGCTGGGCATCTTCATCGTTGTCACCCTGTATGCGCTGGGCGTGCGCACGCTGGTGCCGCCCGACGAGGGCCGCTACGCCGAGATGGCGCGCGAAATGTTCGTCACGGGCGACTGGATAACCACGCGCCTGAACGGCATCAAGTACTTTGAAAAGCCGCCGCTGCAAACCTGGATGAATGCGCTGACCTTCGCCGCCTTCGGCCTGGGCGAATGGCAGGCGCGCCTGTGGACTGGCCTGTGCGGCATCATCGGCGTGTGCATGACGGCCTACGCGGGCAAGAAAGTGTTCGGCCCGCGCGTCGGCCTGTATGCGGCCCTGGTTCTGGCGTCGAGCCTGTTCTGGCTCGCTTCCGGCCAGATCAATTCGCTGGACATGGGCCTGTCGGGCATGATGACCCTCACCCTGGGCAGCCTGCTGATCGCCCAGCGCGATGACGCCACGGCGAACGAGCGACGCAACTGGATGCTGGCCTGCTGGGCCGCCATGGCGCTGGCCGTGCTGGCCAAGGGCCTGATCGGCATCGTGCTGCCGGGCGCCGTGCTGGTGCTGTATTCGCTGTGTGCGCGCGACTGGCGTATCTGGACGCGTTTGCACCTGGTCAAGGGCTTGCTGGTGTTCTTTGCCATCGCCACGCCATGGTTCGTGCTGGTCGCCCTGCGCAATCCGGAGCAGCCGCATTTCTTCTTCATCCACGAACATTTCCAGCGCTTCCTGATGAAGGGCCACAAGCGCGAAGGCGCCTGGTATTACTTCCTCGTGCTGCTCATCCCCGGCATCCTGCCATGGATAGGCGTGCTGCCGCAAAGCCTGGCCGCCGCCTTCCAGCGCCAGGAAGGCGCGTTCCAGCCCCGCTTGATGCTGCTGGTCTGGGCCGTCTTCATTTTCTTCTTCTTCAGCTATTCGACGTCGAAGCTGCCCGGCTATATCGTGCCCGTCTTCCCGGCCCTGGCCCTGCTGGTGGCGCTGTACCTGGAATCGGCTTCGCGCCGCCAGCGCCTGTTCGCCGCCGGCCTGCTGTGCGTGCTGGGCGCGGCCATCCTGATCGGCGGACCGATCGCCTTCAGCAAAGCCAGCGCACGCGACGCGGAAGCCCTGGTCGCGCTCAAGGGCTACCAGCCATGGCTGATGGCGGCCGGCTTCTTCGCCCTGGCCGGCGGCGCCCTGGCCTTGCTGCATGCGCGCCAGCTGCGCCGCGACATGACGGTGCTGACCATCGCCGGCGCCGGCTTCCTGGCCACGCACTGCATCCTGGCCGGCTCCGAGCTGTATGGCCAGAACCGCGCTGGCACGGACATGCTGCCGCAGATCCAGGCCGAACTGACGGCCGATACCAAGCTCTATTCCGTCGGCATCTATGAACAGTCGCTGACGTATTATCTGCAGCGGCCCGTGATCCTCGTCGATTACTGGGATGAGTTTACGTTTGGCCTGAAACAGCAGCCCGAACTGTCCATCCCCAGCATCGAGACTTTCATCACGCAGTGGACGAACGATGCCAATGCCGGCGTGCGCGACATGGCGATTATCAGCCTGAACCGTTACAAGGAATTGCAAGCGCGTGGCGTGCCCATGCGTGTGATTGCCGAAGATGCGCGCCGCATGGTCATTGCCAACAAATAAATGTTTAAAGGGGCGCGAGGCAGCACGGATCGCGCCCCCGGCCAGTTTGCGCCGCCCCCGCATCAGCAGGATTTTTCACCGCTGAAGGGGCTGCGCCGCCATACTGACGATATAAAATAGCCATGCCTGCCGGCCGCTGTTGACGGCACTGGCAGCCTCGGCGATGCCGATACCCTGACACAATACAGATCCAAGAACTGCGCCCCATGACCTCTACCCTGCCCTTTTTGCCCTTTTCCAAACCCACCATCGACGAAGCGACCATCGCCGCCGTCGGCGACGTGCTGCGCTCGGGCTGGATCACCAGCGGCCCGAAAGTGCAGGCCTTCGAAGCCCAGCTGTCCGAGTATTTTGGCGGGCGTCCCGTGCGCACCTTCAATTCGGGTACGTGCACCATGGAAATCGCGCTGCGCATCGCCGGCATCGGCCCCGGCGACGAAGTCATCACCACGCCCGTGTCGTGGGTAGCGACGGCCAACGTCATCATCGAAGTGGGCGCCACGCCTGTTTTCGCCGATATCGACCCCGTCACGCGGAATATCGACCTCGACAAGCTGGAAGCGGCCATCACCCCGCGTACCAAGGCCATCATCCCCGTCTACCTGTCCGGCCTGCCCGTCGACATGGACCGCCTGTACGCGATCGCTGACAAGTACAATTTGCGGGTCGTGGAAGACGCGGCGCAAGCGTTCGGTTCCACCTGGAAAGGCAAGCGCATCGGCGCGTTTGGCGACTTCGTCTCGTTCAGCTTCCAGGCCAACAAGAACATCACCACGGGCGAAGGCGGCTGCCTCGTCCTGAACAACCTGGAAGAAGCGAAGCTGGCCGAGAAATACCGGCTGCAGGGCGTGACGCGCAGCGGCGTCGACGGCATCGACGTCGATGTGCTGGGCGGCAAGTACAACATGAGCGACATCATGGCCGCCATCGGCCTCGGCCAGTTCGCCAATATCGATGCGATCACGACCCACCGTCGCGCGCTGGCACGCCACTATTTCGCGCAATTCGGCAGCGACTTCGAAGCCCTGAGCGGCGCCCAGTTGCCGGTGCAGGATTTTGAAAACAGCAACTGGCATTTGTTCCAGATCATCCTGCCCGACATTGGCCCCGGCACGCGTGCCGCCTTCATGCAGCAAATGGCGCAGCAAAACGTGGGAACGGGCTATCATTACGCACCGATCCACCTGTTTACCATGTACCGCGAACGCGGCTTTACCGAGGGCATGTTCCCCGTCTCGGAAAAGATCGGCCGCCTGACCGTGACCTTGCCGATGTTCTACGCCATGACGACACAAGACGTGGAACGCGCCGTCGCCACCGTCAAATCCATTCTCATCAAATGAGCAGCGCGCCGATGAAACCTGAACTGTCCATTATCATTCCGATCTACAACGAACAGGATGGCCTGGCCAGCCTGTTCGCCCGCCTGTATCCCGCCCTCGACGCCCTGCAGACAAGCTACGAAATCATCTTCATCAACGACGGCAGCCGCGACAATTCGGTAGCCATCCTGGCGGAACAGTTCCGCCAGCGCCCCGACGTCACGCGCGTGGTCTTGTTCAACGGAAATTATGGCCAGCACATGGCCATCCTGGCCGGTTTTGAAGCCTCGCGCGGGCAAATCATGGTCACGCTCGACGCCGACCTGCAAAATCCACCCGAAGAAATCGGCAACCTGGTGGCGAAGATGCGCGAAGGCTACGATTACGTGGGTTCGATCCGGCGCAAGCGGCAAGATTCCGCCTGGCGCACACTGGCATCGAAGATGATGAACCGCTTGCGCGAACGCATCACCAACATCAAGATCACGGACCAGGGCAACATGCTGCGCGCGTATGGCCGCAATGTGATCGACCTGGTCAACCAGTGCGCCGAAGTCAACACCTTCGTGCCCGCCCTGGCCTACACGTTTGCCCGCAAGCCCACGGAAATTACCGTCGAGCACGAGGAACGCTCGGCCGGCGAATCGAAATATTCGCTGTACAGCCTGATCCGCCTGAATTTCGACCTGGTCACGGGCTTTTCGCTGATTCCCCTGCAAATCTTTTCCATGCTGGGCATGCTGCTGTCCTTCAGTTCGGCCGTGCTGGTGATCTATTTGCTGGCGCGCCGCTTCCTGTTCGGCGCCGAGGCACAGGGCGTGTTCACCCTGTTCGCCATCGCCTTCTTCCTGATGGGCGTGATCCTGTTCGGCATCGGTCTGGTGGGCGAATACGTGGGACGCATCTTCCAGCAAGTTCGTGCCCGGCCCCGCTACGTGGTGCAAACCATCTTGCAGGACGGCATGATCCAGGCGGAAGCCGAGGCGCTATCGTACGTGCGCCTGGAAAAGCGCCAGGTGGGCCGCTGATGGGCGCGCCACGCGCCGTCGTCTTCGGCTACCACAATGTAGGCGTGCGCTGCATCAAGGTGCTGCTGGCCGGTGGCGTCGACATCGCCCTGGTCGTCACGCACGAAGACAGCCCCTCGGAAAACCTGTGGTTCGAATCCGTCGCCAGTCTGTGCCAGGCCGAAGGCATCCCGTACATCACGCCATCGGACGCGCGCGCGCCCGAACTGCTGGCGCAGGTGCAGGCGGCAACGCCGGACATGCTGTTCAGCTTTTACTACCGCCACATGTTGCCGGCTAGCATCTTGGAAGTCGCGCCCGCCTACAATATGCACGGCTCGCTGCTGCCGCAGTTCCGCGGTCGCGCGCCCGTCAACTGGGCCGTGCTGCATGGCGCCCCGCAAACGGGCGCGACCCTGCATGAAATGACGGTCAAGCCCGATGCCGGCGCCATCGTCGCGCAAACGGCCGTACCCATCCTGCCCGACGACACGGCCTTCGAAGTCTTCGGTAAAGTCACCGTGGCGGCGGAACAAACCTTGTGGAACGTGCTGCCGGCCTTGCTGGACGGCACGGCGCCGCGCCAGCTCAACGATTTGCGCCAGGGCGGCTACTTCGGCGGCCGCAAGCCCGAAGACGGCCGCATCGACTGGAAGTTACCGGCGGTGCAGGTATACAACCTGCACCGGGCCGTCGCGCCCCCCTATCCCGGCGCATTCACCGAAGTCAACGATGTCATTTACACCATCGAAAAAGCCCGTTTGAGCAAGCATTCCGCAGGAAGTTTGCCACCGGGCTTGGCGGTAGTGGATAATTGCATCTTTGGCGTCTGCGGAGACGGCCGCATGCTGGCCATTTCCGCGCTGAGGGCTGCCGGGGAGCCGATTTCGGCTCAGCAATTGCAAGCAAGTCTGACCACCCGCGTCAGCACACACTGATATCACTCAAGAGAATCTCACATGAAAAAAGTCCTCATCTTAGGCGTCAACGGCTTCATCGGCCACCACCTGTCCAAGCGCATCCTGGAAACCACCGACTGGCATGTCTACGGCATGGACATGAACACGGACCGCATCACGGAATTGCTGGAAGATGACAACTACAAGTCGCGCATGCACTTCTTCGAAGGCGACATCACGATCAACAAGGAATGGGTCGAGTACCACGTCAAGAAATGCGACGTGATCCTGCCCCTGGTCGCCATCGCCACGCCATCGACCTACGTCAAGCAGCCGCTGCGCGTGTTCGAACTGGACTTCGAAGCCAACCTGCCCATCGTCCGCTCGGCCGCCAAGTACGGCAAGCACCTGGTCTTCCCGTCGACCTCGGAAGTGTATGGCATGTGCCATGACGAGGAATTCGACCCGGAAAACTCGGAACTGATCTGCGGCCCGATCAACAAGCCGCGCTGGATCTATTCGAACGCCAAGCAGCTGATGGACCGCGTGATCTGGGGCTACGGCATGGAAGGCTTGAACTTCACCCTGTTCCGTCCGTTCAACTGGATCGGCGCCGGCCTCGATTCGATCCACACGCCGAAAGAAGGTTCCTCGCGCGTGGTGACGCAATTCTTTGGCCACATCGTGCGCGGCGAGAACATCTCGCTGGTCGACGGCGGCGCGCAGAAACGCGCGTTCACCTACATCGACGACGGCATCGATGCACTGATCCGTATCATCGCCAACAAGAACGGCATCGCCAGCGGCAAGATCTACAACATTGGCAATCCGACCAATAACTATTCGATCCGCGACCTGGCCGGCATGATGCTGACCCTGGCCGCCGAATACCCGGAATATGCCGAAGGCGCGAAACACGTGAAAATCGTGGAAACGACGTCGGGCGCCTACTATGGCGCCGGCTACCAGGACGTGCAAAACCGCGTGCCGAAAATCACGAATACCTGCGAAGAGCTGGGCTGGGCGCCGACCACCACCATGGCCGATTCCCTGCGCAATATTTTCGACGCCTACCGCAGCCAGGTAGCCCAAGCCAAAGCACTGATGGATTAATGTTGAGCAAGCCGTTCCTGACCCTGAAAATCGACGTCGATACCTATCGCGGCACCCGTGAAGGCATGGGCAATCTGGTGCGCATGCTGGCCGCGCACCGGGCCAAGGCCACTTTTCTGTTCTCGCTGGGCCCCGACCACACGGGTTGGGCCCTGCGGCGCGCCTTGAAGCCCGGCTTTTTCAGCAAGGTGTCGCGCACCTCGGTGGTCGAGCACTACGGCTTGAAAACATTGATGTACGGCACTTTGCTGCCAGGACCCGATATCGGCAAGCAATGCGCGGCGCAATTGCGCGCCGTGCGCGATGCCGGTTTCGAGTGCGGCATCCACACCTGGGATCACACCCTGTGGCAAGACAACGTGGCCAAGCGCAACGCCGCCTGGACCATCAACATGATGCGCAAGGCCGCCAACCGCTACGAGCAAGTATTTGGCACCAAGCCGCACACGCACGGCGCGGCCGGCTGGCAAATGAATGTCAGCGCCTTTGTCGAACACGACACGGCCGGCTACCGCTTTGCCTCCGATGGCCGCGCCATGCTCGACGCGCGCGGCGCCATGGTCCATCCTAGCAATGGCCCGCACCGCGTGCGCAATGGCAACACCATCCTGCAATGCGTGCAACTGCCCACCACCCTGCCCACCCTGGATGAATTGCTGGGCTGCGAAATCGACGGCAAACTGATCACGACCGGCAATGTTGCCGCGCATATATTGTCGCTGACGGCGGATAATCCCCGCGATCACGTGTATACCTTGCATGCGGAACTTGAAGGACAGAAACTCGCCCCCATTTTCGAACAATTGCTGGCTGGTTGGAAAGCCCAGGGCTACCAGTTTGCAGCGATGGGCGATTATTATGAAAAGATAAAAAATACGGACTTGCCCGTTTGTCCCGTCACCTGGGATGAGTTGCCAGGCCGTTCGGGACGCCTGATTGTGCAGGGCAAAGCGGCCTGAATGCTGTATTGTTGCACCTGGATGCGTTGCCAGATTAAAAACAGCGCTGATGATCACCGTTCAGGAGAGAACCTGTGGCTGATAGCCAATCCCTCGTAAGCATACCCGACTTTAGCGCCGCTATGACCAGCGGCAAGACCTTTCAGTTGCTGGGCCGTCCGGCCAAGGCCACCGTGCTGTTTTTCTATCCGAAGGACAACACCCCTGGCTGCACCACGGAAAACATCGCCTTCCGCGATGCGTATTCACAATTCGTCGCCGCCGGCGTGGAAATCTACGGCATCAGCCGCGATTCCCTGCGCTCGCACGAAAGTTTCAAAGCCAAGCTGGAGCTGCCATTCGAGCTCATTTCCGACCCGGACGAAGCCGTTTGCCTGCTGTTTAACGTCATGAAGATGAAACAGATGTACGGCAAGACGGTCCGTGGCGTCGAGCGCAGTACGTTTGTGATTGACGCCCAGGGCCGATTGGTGAAAGAATGGAGAGGCGTGAAGGTCGCAACTCACGTGGAAGAAGTGCTGGAATTCGTAGCGCATCTGAATTGATCGTCCATTTTGATCCAATGCGCGTTGTCGGCTTCCAGCGAGCCTGGTTCAACCGCAGTTCAGTTCACGGTACCTATCGCCATTTTGAGTCAACGAAGCGCCTCCACCCACTCCGCCAGGCGGGCCTGCAGCCCGCCGATGGCGTCCATGACCGGCCATGCTGCCGGCCTTCCGGCAGTTACTCGTCCTATAGCATTGTTGTTCCCCCGCATCCACCCCATGAGAAGTGCCGCCAGAAGCTGGCTGCCCATGGGCGATTCATTCCAGAAATTTTTTGATTGAGATCCTGATGCCACTGCCAAAATTACCGAGCAAGCCAGCCACCATCCTGGCCACCCAAGATTACCCAACCGCAGGCGCAGCGCGCCCGGCCACCAAAACCCCGGCAGCCAAGAAAGTGGCTGCACCGATCATTGAAGCGGCGATCGCCGAAGTTGCCAAGCCGGTCCGCAATGCGGCCACGAAGATCAAGCAAGTGGCGGCCCTGATGGTCGCCAAGCCGGCACCTGCACCTGCGCCGGTTGCGGCCGCACCTGCCGTCGTTGCCGCGCCTGCGGCGAAAGCCAAGCCGGCGGCAAAAGGCAAGGTCACGCCGATCAAGCCAGTCAAGCAAGCCGAGCAGCCACATCCGGCCAAGCACAAGGCGGTCGAAGTACAGCTCAAGTCGTCCGCCAGCCGCGCCGCCGACCAGCGCGGCATCAGCAAGCTGTTCGTGCTCGACACGAACGTGCTGATGCACGATCCATCGTCGCTGTTCCGCTTCGAGGAACACGATGTGTACCTGCCGATGATGACCCTGGAAGAGCTGGACAACCACAAGAAGGGCATGACGGAAGTGGCGCGCAATGCACGCCAGGTCTCGCGCACCCTGGACGCCCTGATCAGCAACACGGATGACGACGCCATCGAACACGGCATTTTGCTGTCCAAGCTGGGCAACAAGGATGCCAAGGGCCGTCTGTTCTTCCAGACGCGTCTGCAAAGCGCCGACTTGCCGGCAGGCTTGCCTGTAGGCAAGGCCGACAACCAGATCCTCGCCGTCGTGCGCTCGCTGGAGTCGGAACAGGAAGGCCGCCCCGTCGTGCTGGTGTCGAAAGATATCAACATGCGCATCAAGGCGCGCGCCCTGGGCTTGCCAGCCGAAGATTACTTCAACGACCATGTGCTGGAAGACACGGACTTGCTGTACTCGGGCATCGTGCAATTGCCGGACGACTTCTGGAACAAGCACGGCAAGGATATGGAATCCTGGCAGGAAAGCAAGAACGGCTACAGCTCGACGTTCTACCGCGTGACGGGCCCGTTCATTCCATCCTTGCTGGTCAACCAGTTCATCTACCTGGAACCGAAAAACGGCGAAACGCCATTCTACGGCCAGGTAAAACAGATCAACGGCAAGACGGCCGTGCTGCAAACCCTGCGCGACTTCAGCCACACGAAGAACAATGTGTGGGGCGTAACGGCGCGCAACCGCGAGCAGAACTTCGCCCTGAACTTGCTGATGAATCCGGAATGCGACTTCGTCACCCTGCTGGGCCAGGCCGGTACCGGCAAGACCTTGCTGGCCCTGGCCGCCGGCCTGGCGCAAGTGCTGGAAACCAAGCTCTACAATGAAATCATCGTCACCCGCGTGACGGTACCGGTGGGCGAAGACATCGGCTTCCTGCCAGGCACGGAAGAAGAAAAGATGTCGCCATGGATGGGCGCCTTCGACGACAACCTGGAAGTGCTGAACAAGTCCGACTCGGATGGCGGCGAATGGGGCCGTGCGGCAACGCAAGACCTGATCCGTTCGCGCATCAAGATCAAGTCGCTCAACTTCATGCGCGGCCGCACATTTGTGAACAAGTTCCTCATCATCGATGAAGCGCAAAACTTGACGCCGAAACAAGTCAAAACCCTCGTCACACGCGCCGGTCCCGGCACGAAGATCCTGTGCCTGGGCAACATCGCGCAGATCGACACACCGTACCTGACGGAAGGCTCGAGCGGCCTGACCTACGTGGTCGACCGCTTCAAGGGCTGGACCCACAGCGGCCACGTCACCCTGGCCCGCGGCGAGCGTTCACGCCTGGCCGACCACGCCAGCGAAGTGCTGTAACGTGCTGTAAGTTATAGCGGGCGGCGCAAGCTGCCCAGTCATTCGAAGCCCCGGCTGCAGCGATGCAGGCGGGGCTTTTTTCTTGTGCGCGACTTTTCGTGGAGGCATGTTCTAATACCGCTCCTTTCTTTCAGGACACCATATCCGATGCACCCCGCTTTCCAGTTGTTGCTCTGCCTTATCCTCTTCATGCTGATCCACATTTCCGTCATGGCCCTGTGCGCTCGCGCATTCGGCATCACCGTGCGCAGCATCAGCTATGGCGTGGGACCGACCTTGCTGACTTTAGGAAAAGTCCATGTCAAGCTGCTGCCCCTGGCCGGCAACGTGGTGCTGAAGGATACGCGCGAGGAAACCTTGTATGACGACGATCCCTGTCTTGATGCCTATAACTTCCAGCCGTTGTGGAAGCAGGTGCTGCTGCCATTGAGCGGCGTGGGGGTACTGCTGGCCTTATCGCTGGGTATCATGGGAGCGTCGGGCTGGGAGCGCTTTGTCGCTGCCTTCGGGCAGATCATCCACGGCGCACTGGCGCCGCTGTCCGTGGCGCAGGAATTGCTGGGTGATGGAGAAACCTTTGCCCGCACGCACGGCTTTGCGCTGCTGTTCGCCCTGTTCTCATTGAAACTGTGCGCCTTCAACCTGCTGCCGTTCGCCGGCTTGAACGGGGGACAGGCGCTGCTGGCCATCGCGCGCGGCGGACGCGCTTTTGTGGCGTGGGAAGAAACGGTGACGAAATGGGTGCTGTTGCCGGGGCTGGCAATCTTGCTGGCGTGGGTGGCGGCGCTGGCCGTATATGGCTGGCGCGCGCCGGGGCTGTAATCGCACGGCCCCGGCTGGCTACAGCCTGGTACAGCCCGGTCATGGCTAGAAATTCACCTTCAAGCTCAACAGGGCTTCACGTTCCGCGCCACGGAAGATGCCGCCAAAGTATTTTTTATCGAAGACATTGCCGATATTCAGGGCTAGGCGGTAATGCGCCGTTTCATAGGCCACGGCGATATCGGCCAAGGTGTACGGATCATTCAGGTACAGCGCATTGGCCGCGCCATTGTAGGGCGAACGGCCACGGTAGCGCAGGCCGCCGGCGAGCATCAGGCCAGGCACGGCCAGGGGCCGGTAGTCGAGCCACACGCTGGCCGCATGGCGTGTCGTTTGCAGGCTCTGGCGGCCGATTTCGTAGTCGTGGTTGCTCTTCGTCGTGCGCGGGTCAAGATAGGTGTAGCCAGCCAGCACACCCAGCTCGGGCAAGGGTTTGAACGTGCCTTCCAGTTCCACGCCCGTAGCGCGCACTTCGCCCGTCTGTATTGACGAACGCGGATGCAGTGGGTCCGGAGTCGTGACATTCGTTTGCGTCAGATCAAACAATGATGCCGTCAGCATGGTGGAGGTGCCAGCAGGCTGGTACTTGATACCCAGCTCCACCTGCTTGCCTTTGCGTGGCTGGAAAGCCTTGCCGTCAAAGTCGCGGCCCGTGGCCGGATCGAACGAGGTGGCATAGCTGGCATACGACGCCACGCCATTGTCGAACAGGTACAGCAGGCCTGCGCTGCCCGTGGTGGCATTGTCGCCGATGCGCGTGGTCGCCGAATTGCGCTGCGTGCTGCGCGCACGGTCGTGGCGCAGGCTGGCGTTCGCCACCCATGCGCCCAGCTTGAACTGGTTCAAGGTGTAGAGGCCCGTCTGCTTGAGTTCAGTGTCGGTATAGTCGAGTTCAGGCGCGGCGATCGATTGATGGTACACCGGCAAATAAATATCCAGGTTCGGCACGTCCCAGCCAAAGCCCAGGCCGTCATTTTCCTTGTATTTCAGGTAATCGATGCCCGCCACAAAACGGTGTTCGATCTCGCCCCAGCGAAATTCCTTTTGTGCGCGGCTGTCCACCGTCCAGGTCTTGCCGTCCACTTTTTCCGCCAGGCTGCCGCGAGTGGCCGTGCGTCCGTCCGCCAGCAAACCCTCGGCATAAATATGCTGGTAATCGACCTTGATGGTGGCATAGCGCAAGTTTTGCGTCAGCTTCCAGCCACTCCCTGTTGCATGCTCGAACATATAGCCGAGGGCGCGCGTATCGCGGTTGAAATAATCGAAGGACGGGTCGCCCGCCGTGCGGCTTACGGGCAAGTCCTTGATTTGCGGATGGACAAACAGGCTGGGCCACCATGGTTTCGGCGTACCCCGCTCTTGCGAATATGTGCCCAGCACGGTCAGACTGGTGCGCGCCGAGATGTCCCAGCGCAGCGACGGCGAGATGGAAACGCGGTTGTTCTTCGACTCGATGGGACGGTCGTTGGCATCACGACCCGTCAGCGTGACGCGGTACAACAAGCCATCGTTGCCCGCGACGGCTCCGCCCAGGTCGGCATTGACCTGATAGCGCTGGTAGCGCCCTGCGGAAACGCCCACGCTATTGACGTGGTCGGCGCTCGGCAGCTTGGACGTGACATTGATCATGCCACCTGGGCGACCCTGGCCGTAGAAGACGGACGCGGGCCCCTTGATGACTTCTACGCTGTCGAGGTCTTCCATTTCGCTATTCCAGGAACCATAACTGCCCGCCGACAACAGCCTCAAGCCATCCTGGTAGTACGAGCTGCCATCGCTGAAGCCGCGGATGGTGGCGCCCGACATGCGCACGTCGGCGCCCGTCACGTCCGTCAGCACTCCCGCCGTATACGCCAGCGCCTGTTCGATGCTTTTCGGCGCCTGCGTCTTGATCTGTTCACGCGTGACGACAGAAATGGCGCGTGGCGTCTCGATCAATGGCGTGCGCATCTTGGTGGCGGCCACGCTGATCGGTACATAGCCGCGCGATACCGTACCCTCGCCTGCGTCAGCCGCTGCCATGACGGAAATCAACGGCATGACGGCGTCCGGCGCCGTGCCTGCGCTGGCCACGGCAGGCGCGGCGCGCAGCACATAGCTGCCCGCTTCCAGTTCGACCGCCTGCAAGCAAGGCCGCCAGGGCAGCCTGCGGCGTATACTGTCCCTGCAAGCCGGCCGTGCTCTTGCCGCTGGCCTGTTCGGGCGTGTAGCTGAGCAAGACATTCGCGGCGCTGGCCAAGCTGCGCAGCGCAGGCGCCAGCGGACCGGCAGGGATGTTATAGGCCAGGCGCGTGGCGCCAGCCTGCTGGGCCTGGGAAGTTTGCGCCTGCGCGAGGGCTGGCATGGCCGCATACAGTGCCAGGCTGCACACGGCCAGCGACACGGCACGGGCGATGGGAAGGATTTGCGGTGTGGAAATATAGCGATGCTGCTTGCGACTGACGGACATGGTGTAAAGCCTCTCGAATGGACTGCTGAAATGATTCCCCTACTTAGCAGGTGCCTTGAGAAGACGAATCGGGCAGGCTCGACGCGAAAAGTCCTGCCCTGCAGGCGCACCTGATACAGGCGAACTTTTGCGACTGGTCCAGACGAAAGATCGTAATTTCAGCGCTTACATGGATTTAAATTACAAATGAAATATTCATTCATGAAATGAATAACACCTATCGCCACTGTGAATTGGCCGGAAGCGAAACGGCGGCCTATACTCAAGCCGTCTCCCCTACTCTGCCTCCCATGTACACCCTGCTCAGCCCGCATACCTCGCGGGCTTTTTGTTCCCGGCCATTGCCACTCCGTCTTTCCCCTTTTAACGATCACCGGGCGCGCTGTTCCCCGCCAGCCCAGCTCCCCACAGGGAGCGCAGCATGATCGTGCGCGAGCGTCCCTCGGCGCTGCGCTTGTTCCTCGTGGTGCGCGGCTCCGTCCTGCCGCGCATCCGCACCACGCTGATCGTCAATACCCTGATCGCCACCCTCGTCACCTGGTGCCACGGCACCTTGTTCGACCACAAGGTGATCCTCACGACCATCCCATTCACCCTGATCGGCTTGCCGCTGGCCATCTTCCTGGGCTTTCGCAACACTGCCGCCTACGACCGCTACTGGGAAGCGCGCAAGCTGTGGGGCGAACTGGTCTTGCGCAGCCGGAATTTCTCGCGCCAGTGCCAGACGATGATACGCAGCGACACGCCGACCCACGCCAGGCTGGGCCTGGAAGACGTGCGCGTGCGCATGATTTACCGCACCATCGCCTTTTGCCACGCCCTGCGCCACCAGCTGCGCGACACGCGCGGACCCGCCGACCTGCAGCCGCTGCTGCGCCCGGCCGAATGGGACGCGGCCTGCAAGGCATCGAATCCGTCCGACTACCTGATGCTGCAGATGGGCCACGACCTGGCCGACTGCGTCCGGCAAGGTCGCATCGACAGCATCCTGGCCACGCAGATCGATAATACGGTCTCGGCCATGGTGGGCGCAGGCGCTTCGTGCGAACGCATCCGCAGCACGCCGATTCCCTTCTCGTATTCGCTGCTGCTGCACCGCACGGCCTATCTGTACTGTTTCCTGCTGCCCTTCGGCCTCGTCGATTCGCTGGGCTTCATGACGCCGTTTGTCGTCGCCATCGTCGCGTACACCTTCTTTGGCCTCGATGCCCTGGGGGACGAGATCGAGGAACCGTTCGGCGAAGACGCCAACGACCTGCCGCTGTCGGCCATGTGCCGCGCCATCGAAATCAGCTTGCGCGAATCCGTGCAAGACGAGAACGTGCCGCCACCCATGCAAGCTGACGATTATTTGCTGCATTAAAATCAACGATCACGCTGCCGCTTGACCTTCCCACCGGGGCAAGGATTACAGTGGCAGCACTTAATCATTCAAGGAGTACTTGCCATGTATCAGTTACAAGTTGAAAACATGAGCTGCGGCCATTGCGTCGGCTCGGTCACGAAAGCGGTGCAAGGCATCGACCCGCAAGCCCAGGTGCAGATCGACCTGGCCAGCAAGCGTGTCACGGTGGACTCACCCGCCGAACTGGGCGCCATCAGCGCAGCCATCGTGGAGGCGGGCTACCCCGTCACCAGCGCGCAATAAGCGACACTTACAAAGAACAGCCGGCCCTTGCGCCGGCTGTTTTTTTTATGGCTATGTCACCGTAAGATGTGGGAATACTCCCAGTGTTGCTTTCAATAACGTTTCTGGTGAACGGATGCGTCTGGCGTCGAGTATCCAGCGCCAGCCCAGGTAATTTGGCAGGTAGCGCGTCGCCACGCCGTGAAACGGACGCAGCCATTGCCGCAAGCGGCTGTGATACGCATTGACGTTCTGCACATGCGCGGCGCCCTGCACACGGATGCCGGCGCGCAAGTTGACGGCCTCGTGGCTGATACCCGCTTCCCTCGCAAACGCCCGGTAGGCCGCATGGCCATCCGTTACCAGCAGAACATCCTTGTCGATAACGGGCAACAAACATCGGTGCAGCTGCGCCTTCGTCAACGCGCCTTTGCCCGTGACGAAATCGAGGGTCTGGCCCGTGCGGTCGCGCGCCACCAGGATGCAGACTTGCTCATTCGAGATACCACGTTTAAAGGCATGGCCGCCCCGGCGGCGAGCCGGCCGCGTCATCTGCCTCGATCCCTTTTCCGATTCCAGCACGTAGAGTTCATCGGCCTCGGCGATGCCATGCAGGCCATGCGGCCGGTCCGTCTTCGCCACGCTGAGAAAGCGGTGGCGCCAGCGAAACGTGGTGTTGCGGTGCAATCCTAGCTGCTGAGCGGCCTGGCGCACCGAGGAGGAGTCGAGCAGGCAATCGGCATACGCGATCCACAGCGCCTTGTGACGCAAGCGGGCCAGCGGCGTGCCCGTCAAGGCATTGAAAGTGCGTCCGCAAGGCACACAGCGGTAGCGCTGCAAGCCGTGCGCATGGCCATGCCGGTGCAGGTGAGGCGAGCGGCAGGCGGGACAGGCCAATCGCGGCTGCGCCACGCTTTCCAGCAACGCGACGGTCGCATCTTGCGGTGCGTTGCCACGCAGCAGGGCGATGCCTGTCTGCCGCTGGCGTCGGTTCAGGTGAGCAAACTGGGCGATAAAACGCATCCATTCGGCTGGCTGCATGATCTGCTCCCTATGTGGTAAGTATGCAGAGTCAGACAGCAATGCCAAGGGAAGATTCCGGCAGTTCCCCTATTTATCGATGACAGAGCCTTTTTTTATCCATCCAGTTCGGGATAGTGGCGGAAAATGCCTTCCTCATTGAACGCGATCCTACGCTTCGACCGCAGGTAGCGGGCAATATTCGGCCGCGCGGCCACCATGTCGTGCAGCGCAAGCAGGGCAGGATACTGCGGAGCCAGGCGTGCCATGGCTTGCGGAAACGCATACTGCAGGCCGGCCAGCATCTGGAACAGCGACAGGTCGCCATACGTGAGCCTGGCCCCGACCAGATACTGGCCGCGACTGTTCAGCAGCACCTGCGTGAAATAATCGAGAAACTTGGGCAAACGTGTTGCGCGGAAATCCGCGCTGCGCAACATGGCCGCCTGCTTTTGCTCTTCGTAATATTGATTCATCGACAGCGGATGGTGCGTGTCATGCACTTCCGTCAACCAGTCGGCCATGGTCAGTTGCAGCTGGTTCAGCCACAAACGGCCGCTTTCCGCGCGTGGCGCCAGCCCCAGGCGCCGGCCCAGGTACAACAGGATATTCGTCGTCTGGCCGATCTGCACATCGCCATCGCGCAGCACGGGCGGCGCGTAAGCGGCCTGTGACGTGCTGTCGCCATCAAGGCAGGCCAGCATGGCAGACAGGCCTTGCCCCGTGCGTTCAGGCAAGCGGGCGATATCACGGTACTCGGCGCCCGCTTCTTCCAGGGCCAGCCGAATGAATTCGCCGCGCCCCTGTATCGCGGGCCAGTAATACAGTGCATACGCCATACCCCACCTCCTTTGATTTACCTCAATGGCAACAGGCTTTCGCTTCCGCGTCGCCGGCCAGCCCCAGGCTTTGCAGGATGGGGCAATCGGGCTTGTCGTCGCCATGGCACGATTGCGCCAGGTGGGCCAAAGTGTCGCGCATCTCCGTCAATTCGGCGATCCTCTTGTTGAGCTCGGCGACATGGGCCAGCGCGATGCCTTTCACGTCCGCGCTGGCGCGCTGGTCGTTTTGCCACAGCGACAGCAGCTCGCGGATCTGCTCCAGCGAAAAGCCCAGGCCCCGCCCGCGCTTGATGAAACGCAGGGCGTGCAAATCGTTCGGCGTGTATATGCGGTAACCGGCGTCGCTGCGTGCGCTGGGTTTTAACAATGAAATACTCTCGTAGTAGCGTATCATTTTTGCCGATACGCCCGTCTCGCTTGCCGCCTGGCCGATATTCATCCTATGACTCCTTGGTATGCGCGCTGCGGGCTTTCCAGCGGCGCAGCAACAGGGCATTGCTGATCACGCTGACCGAACTGAAGGCCATCGCCGCGCCCGCCACCATGGGGTTGAGCAGGCCGAAGGCGGCCAAGGGAATGCCGATCAGGTTATAAATGAAGGCCCAGAACAGATTCTGCCGTATCTTGCTGTAGGTGCGGCGCGAGATATCGATGGCGTCCGCCACCAGGGCCGGATCGCCACGCATCAGGGTGATGCCGGCCGCATGCATCGCCACGTCCGTGCCCGTCGACATGGCGATGCCCACGTCGGCGGCCGCCAGCGCGGGCGCATCGTTGATGCCGTCGCCCACCATGGCCACTTTCGCGCCCTCGCCTTTCAGCGCGACAATTTTAGCGGTTTTATCGGCCGGCAGCATTTTCGCCGCCACCGTGTCGATACCCAGCAGTTTGCCGACGGCGTCGGCGCTGCCCTGGTTATCTCCCGTCAACATCACCGTGCGGATACCCAGGCTGTGCAAATGGGCAATGGCTGCCTGCGCGTTCGGCTTGACCTGGTCGGAAAAGGCGAACAAGCCCAGCAGTTCCGATCCCGACGCCAGCCACGAAATCGTGTTGCCCGTGTTTTCCAGCGACAAGGCCTGGGCCGCCAGAGGCGACATGTCCACGCCCAGTTCCTGCATCAGCCGCGTGCTGCCCAGTTTCAACTCCAGACCATCCACGTGGGCCGCCAAGCCGCGGCCCGGCAAGGCCGACAGGCCCGTGGCCGGCAAGGGTTCGATATGACGCGCGGCAGCCGCATCCAGCACGGCCGTCGCCAGGCTATGCTCGCTACCGCGCTGGATGCTGGCCGCCAGTTGCAATAGCCGTGCATCCTCGATGCCATGCGCATGCAGGGCTGCCAAGGAAGGCTTGCCCACCGTCAGGGTGCCCGTCTTGTCGAACACGACGGTATTGACGGCGTGCGCCACTTCCAGCGCTTCCGCATCCTTGATCAAAATGCCATAGCGGGCGGCCACGCCCGTGCCAGCCATGATGGCCGTCGGCGTGGCCAGGCCCAGCGCGCAGGGGCAGGCGATGACCAGCACGGCAACGGCATTGATGATGGCGTTCTCCAGCTCGCCGGTAGCGAACCACCAGCCCAGCATGGTCAGCAGCGCCAGCACCAGCACCACGGGCACAAAGATCGCGCTGACCTTGTCGACCAGATGCTGGATCGGCGCCTTGGCCGCCTGCGCATCTTCCACCAGGCGGATGATGCGCGACAAGGTCGTCTCGCCGCCCACGGCTTGGGTGCGCACCAGCAACAAACCATCGGCATTGATGGCGCCGCCCGTGACCTTGTCGCCCGGATGCTTATCGACCGGCAAGCTTTCGCCCGTGATCAAGGACTCATTGATCTGGCTGGCGCCTTCCACCACCACGCCATCGACGGCTACCCGCTCGCCGGGACGGATCACCACCAGGTCGCCCACTTTCACCTGCTCCACGGGCAAGTCGATTTCCACGCCGTCGCGGCGCACGCGGGCCGATTCCGGACGCAAGACTTGCAGCGCGCGAATGGCCGAAGCCGTCTGGCGCTTGGCGCGGCTTTCCAGCCATTTGCCCAGCAGCACCAGGGTGATGACGACGGCCGACGCTTCGAAATACAGGTGCGGCAGCATTTCGCCCGCCGTCAGCCATTGGTAGACGGACAAGCCATACGCGGCGCTCGTGCCCAGCGCCACCAGCAAATCCATATTCCCGCTGCCGGCGCGGGCCGCCTTCCAGCCCGCCTTGTAGAAACGCGCGCCAAAGTAAAACTGCACCGGCGAGGCCAGCGCGAATTGCAGCCAGCCGGGCAGCATCAGATGGATGCCGGCCCACTCGAGCAGCATCGGCAGCATCAGGGGGAAAGCCAGCACGGCCGCGAATGCCACTTTCATGCCGTCGCGGTTCGGTGCGGCAGCGGACGCACTGGCCTGACTGGCGGCGGGCACCCTGGCTGCATAGCCGGCCTTGTCGATGGCGGCGATCAGGGTGCCCGCCTCCAGGCCGCCCGTCACCTTGATGCGCGCGCTTTCCGTGGCCAGGTTGACGCTGGCGGCCAGCACGCCCGGCACTTTCAGCAGGGCTTTTTCCACCCGGCCCACGCAAGAGGCGCACGTCATGCCGGCGATGTTCAGGTCGATCTCGCGCTGCGCCACCGTATAGCCAGCCTTTTCCACTGCCGCCTGCAAGGTGACCAGGGAAATCGGCGTGCTGGACGTGATTTTGGCCACTTCCGTGGCCAGGTTGACGCTGACCTGGCTCACGCCGGGCACGGCGGCCAAGGCCTTTTCGACGCGGCCCACGCACGAGGCGCAGCTCATGCCTTCAATGGCCAGCGCCTGCGCATGCGCGGCGGCGGGAGGGGGAGGACTGGAATTGGCGGGAGCGAGTGCACTCTGGTTCATGGCAGATCCTGTACGAAAGATTAACGAATAGGGTCAGGATCTGCTATCCCATGATGGGAAGGTCAAGCCCTATTTGCACGGTGTGCAGGGCTTGTTTGAAAACCTAGCGCACCACGCAGTCGATGGCAGCAGGTTTGCCGGGCGTGGCAGGGGCGCCCCCACTCGATGGCGACGGTACAAAGGCCGGCGGCAGCGTGAACTGCAGGCCTGGATTGACGGGCAACAACACAGGCGGCTGCCTGAAGTTGGGCGTAAAGCCAAACTGGCCCGGGGCAAAGCTTTGCGCGCCAGCCGGATTGCTCACCTGAATCAGGCCGTCAAGCACATGCACATACAGGCCGGGAGCCAGCCCTTGTCCTGCCGATGGCGCCGCCGTTGGCAGCGGCATTGCCGAGGGAGCGACATAGCTGGCAATAAACGTCGTGCCGCGGATGCCGATGGTGGCAGCCGGCGTCTTCATTTCGAAGCGCTCCTTGTTGCGCTTGCCCAGCAGGCCCGTGACGGAACGCAAGCCTCCCTTGAGCAAACTGAAGATGGCGTGGTCGCCGTCGGGCTGCTCGGCCGTGTAGCTGAATTGCTCGATCACGAAACTGGTATTCGGCTTCAGGGTGATTTCGCTATTGTCGATCAGCTTGATCAAGGCATACGTGTCCTTTTCCGTCAGCAAGGTGTCGCCCTGCTCGACCTCGGACCTGATGGCCAGGATTTTCACCTTGCCGTCCACTTTCTTGGCCATCAGTGGGCCGCTCAATTGCATCACCGTGCCGGCCACTTGCCCGGCCCAGGCGTGCGCGCCCAGGCACATCAGGGCCAGCCACAGCAAGGCCTTAATTGCAGTACATTTTTTTAGTAGGGTCATCAAATTTGTATCCTGTGGATTTATCTGTGGCATCGGCAACATCCTTGCTCTCCTTCTTCTTGTCGTCCGGCTTGGCTGCCGGCGTGGACGCGAGCGTATCGTTGGCACGATCAGCCTGCTTGATGATGCGCAAGGCATCGTCGATGGCCGCGCTCGTGGCGGCGTCGATCACGGGCTTGTCGATGGTGGTCGCTGGCAGGAAGATGGCGTCCGCCATGCTCACCGTGCCGTTCGGCGCCAGCAAGCTGACGTTGGCACGCTGGCGGTTGATGCGCACGCCCGAGTCACCCGTGATGTTGCCCGTTTTCGCCAGCACGCTCATGCTGCCCGCCGCCGGCAAGACGAAGCTTGCCGAGTCCGCAAAGCGCACATAGCCTTCCGCGCTGGCGGTAAAATTACCAGCGCCGACGAGCTTGGCATTGCCTTCGACGCGGATATCGCCGCCAGCCACCAGGCTGATGTCGCGCGCCGCTGTCAGCTGCGCGCCATCGCCCAGCAGCACGTCCGTGCTGGCATTGAAAGTGATGTCATTGCCCGCGATCTTGCCGTTGACGGTGACGGGGCTGTGCGCCGTCACGCTGACGTTGCCGCCATTCGCATTGATGTTGCCAGCATTGATGCCGCCCGTGTTGTCGATGGCGATATTGCCCGCGCCCGTGGTCAGCGCTCCCAGAGTCAATGTGCCCGGCGCCGAGGTATTGTTCAGCGTAATCCCGCCTCCCGCACTATTGCTGGCGGTAAAACTGCTTACCTGGTTGCCCGCATGGTCCAGCACGATGCCGTCGCGCGCCTGCGCAGCCAGGCTGCTGGCGAGCAAGGCACCGTCCTGGACTATGGCGCCGTTCAGGGCGCTCAAGCGTACTTCGCTCGCCGCCACGCTGGCGAAGCGCAAATCGCCAGCCGCTTGCGTAATGGCCAGCTGACCCGCCAGCCGGATGGCACCGGCAGTCTGATTAAAACTGTTGGCGACAAGCAAGTTACCGTTGCCGCTCAGCATGCCGCCGCCTTGCGCATAGCGCTCCGCCGATAGGCTGCCATTCAGCAGCAAGCTGCCGCCGTTGATTTCCAGGCCAGCCAGACCGCCCAGCACGGAGCGGTCCAGCGCGCTTTCACCGAGGGTCAGGCTGCCGCCCGTCAACAGCAAGCCCGTCGCCGAGTTCAGGTTTTTCAGGACGGTGTTGCCGGCCGCCGCGCTGTAGGTGACGACGCCCTTGCTGTTGCTAAAGTCGACAGCCAGCACGTTCGCGCCTTCCGGCACCACGCCGCCGTCCCAGTTGGCCGCATCGCCCCACAAGCCGTTGCCGCTGCCGACCCAGGTCGACAATTGTTTTTGCGCAATCGTTGCCTGCGCCGTGCCGCCCGACATTTCCAGGGTGTAATTGCCCGCATCGGCGCCCGCCAGGCGGAAGCCGCTGGCGGTCACCAGCTTGTTGGCACCCGCATTCTTGTCGGCGAAGCTGCCGCTGCCGCCAACCACGCTGACCACATCCAGGCCCAGCACGCCGTTCGCCGTGGCGCTGACGGTAGCGGAAGTCGTGCCGTCATACACCTTGCCGACGGCGCTCAGGCCCGCCAGGGTCAGGCTGGCGGGCGTGATACTGGCCAGCAAGCCAGTTGGCAGGACGATAAAGTAATTGCCCGCATCGGCGCCCGTCAGCGCCGCGCCACTGAGCTGCACGGCCTTGCCTACGCCCACGTTCTTGTCCGCAAAATTGGCCACTGCCGAGGCCGTCAAATTGTCGCCGGCAATGCGGTCATCACCCAGGTTCAGCTGCGTGCCCGTCGTGCCATCGTAGACCTTGTTGCCCGCCACGCCGGACAGGTTCAGCGCGCGCGCCGCGATATCGGCCGTGGTGCTGCCCGCATTGCTGCCCAGCACATAGTTACCCGCGTCGTCGCCGCCCAGCGCCACATTCGTCACCGTGACAGCCTTGCCGGCACCCGCGTTCTTGTTGCCAAAGGCCGCGCTGCCGCTCACGTTCAAGGCGTCGCCCTGGATACGGTCGTCGCCAAAGCTCACTTGCGCGCCCGTCGTGCCGTCATATGTCTTGTTGATGCCGTTAACACTCACGTTCAGGGAACGTGCCGTGATATCGGCCGTCGTGCTGCCTGCATTGCTGCTCAGCACGTAGTTGCCCGCGTCGTCGCCGCCCAGCGCCACGTTCGTCACCGTGACCGCCTTGCCGGCACCCGCGTTCTTGTTGCCAAAGGCCGCGCTGCCGCTCACGTTCAAGGCGTCGCCCTGGATACGGTCGTCGCCAAAGCTCACTTGCGCGCCCGTCGTGCCGTCATAGGTCTTGTTGATGCCATTGAAACTCACGTTCAGAGTACGCGCCGTGATGTCGGCCGTCGTGCTGCCCGCATTTCCATTGAGCACATAGTTGCCCGCATCGGCGCCCGTCAGGTGACCGGTCGCCACCTGGTAATCGACCACTTTGCCGGTGCCGACATGCTTGTCGCGGAAGCTGCCCAGCAAGCCGGCCATGCCGACCTGGTCGCCCGTCACCAGGCCTTCGAAGTAGCCATTCAGGGCCGCCTGCAAGGTGCCATCGTAGACGCGGCTTTGCGCGCCCGTGACGCCATAGTTCAGAATGCGTGCCGTGATGGCCGCCGTGCCGTCCACCGTCGTCGCGGCCAGGCTGTAGTTGCCCAGTTCATTGCCGCCCAGGGCCAGGCCGCTGGCGTGCACGGCCTTGCTGCCGCCCGCATTCTTGTCAAGGAAGGCGGCGCTGCCGCTGATGCTGATGTTGTCGCCCGCCACCACATTGCCCAGCACAAAGTTGACGCCGTCGTAACCCAGGGTGCCGTCATATATCTTGCCATTGCCACCGAGGCTCACCGTCAGCGCGCGCGGCGTGATGGCGAAGGTCGTCGTGCCACCCATCGTGATGTCGTATTTGGTCGACCACAGGCCCGTCGCCGCATAGCTGCCCACATTGCGCGCGTTGCTGCCGTAACCGAGACTGCCATTCACGCCGGCATCGCCATCAATCAATCCCACATAGCCGATTGCACCGAGGAAGGCGGCCAGCTGGCCATCGTAGACCTTGCCCGCGGCATTGCCAGAAAGATTCACTTGCAGCGGCTTCAGGAAAGCCTTCAGCATCGGCGTCGTGTAGCCTTCGTAGATGCGCCACACGCTGCTGAAATCGTAGTCGTTGAAGCTGCCCTGCTGCTGCATCTGCGCAGTGCTGCGGCCGCTGGAGCCGCCTGGATCGGTCTGCACCAGCGACGTTTCAGAATTGAAAAAACCATAGCTGAACGGAGAACCCGCGGACACGCGGCCGACTACCGCGCCCACGGCCGCATAGCCGTCGCCAGTCACGGCGCCGCTGCTGAAGACATGGCTGACGCTGCCCGTGCTTTCACCGACCAGCCCGCCCATGTTTTCCCTGGCCAGGATGGGATCGGCAACGCCCGCCCGGCCCACGGCGCCGCGGGCATACGCATCGTCGATGCTGCCGCCGTTCAGGCCCACCAGGCCGCCGATGCTGCGCGCGCCAGTGACATTGCCGGTGGCATAAGACTGGCTCAGCGCGCCTTGGTTATTGCCGACCAGGCCGCCGATCATTTCGCGCGCGCCCGTCACCACGCCAGTGGCGTACGAAGTCGCGATACGGGCGCCGGACGCATTCAATCCCGCCAGGCCGCCGACGGCGCCGCCGCCATCGGCATTGATGCCTGTGACGGCGCCGCTGCTGGCGGACAAGGTGATGACGCCGCCATTGCTGCCCACCAGGCCGCCGACATTGCGCTGGCCGCTGACGGCCATGCTGCTGTTCACGCCATCGATGACGCCGCTGACGACCTCGCCCGCCAGCGCGCCCACGTTGGCCGTGCCGGTGACGCTGCCGCCGCTCAGGGTCAGGTTGCGCAAGGTGCCGCCCTGCACGGTGCCAAACAGACCTGCCGCCGAACCGGAGGCCAGGCTGCGATCGATTTTCAAATTGCTGAGAGTAAATCCGCCGCCATCGAAGACGCCGGAAAAACCGCTGCCGCCGCCGGCGATCGGCATAAAGCCCTGGCCAGCGTTCCAATTCGCGGTGCCGCTGGCGTCGATATTGCCGGCCAGGCGATAGCTGTTGCCAAGCCCAAGGCTGGCGATGCCTTGCAAGCCGTAGATATCGGCGATCAGATAAGGCGAGGACGAACCGCCGTCGCCGCCGGCCGCGCGCAGGAAACTGGCGCCGCTGCCGATGGCAAAGCTTCTGGCGCTGAATCCTGGCAGGACCGCCCCGTTTTGCACCCAGCTGCCGCCGTCGAGTACAAAGCTGCCATCCACCGTCACGGCGCCCGTGGCCGTGATGGCGGAACCTGAATTGAGGTGCAGATCACCGGTCCTGGCGAGCGCATCCGAAATCCGCATGCCACCCGTATTCGTGCCGTCGCCGATGGTCAGCGACGCGGCCGAGATGCCAGCGAGCTCGTCTGCCGTCAGGCCCAGGGCGCCACCGGATTTGCTGCCCAGGTCGATGATGCGCGAACTGCTCAGGGGCTTGAGCGTCACGTTGGCGCCTGCGGCGCTACCGCCGAAATTCAAGGTGCCGCCGAGCGTGATACTGTCCGCCTGCAGGGTCACGCTCTGGTTGGCGATGCCACTGCCGACCAGCCGCGCGCCGCCGCCCGTCAGGTTAATTTCGCCGCCCGCATGGTTGGCACGCAGGAACAGGTTGCCATTGCCGACACTGACCACGCCCGCACCCACCACGCTGGCGCCGGACAGGGACACGCTGCCGCCATTCGTCGTGATCGCCGCGTTCAGGATGACGTTCGACCCGGGGCCGTATGCGCCGCCGCTGCTGGCGTCGTTCGCCGACAGGGTCACGTTACCGCCATTGGTGGTGATGGGCGCGTACACATTGATCGTCTCGCCAGCCGTGGCGCTCAGGCCGATGTCGGCATGCACCATGTTGACGGCAGCGCTGAAATTGATACGGTGCTGGGCCTGCAAGATCACATTGCTGCTGGCGTTGGAGATGGTATCGGCACCGATGCTGGTGCTGCTGGCGGGCGGCCCCTCCAGGAACTGGTCTACATCATCGAGGCTGCCGCCACTGCCCTGCACCACATCGATATCGAATGGGTCAAGCAGCCAGATACCGCGCTTGCCTCTGCTGGAGCGGGCGCTGGTATCGATGCGGATGCCGTCGACGGCCAGGGAATGGCCGGAGGTTTCCACGAAGCCGCCGTCGCCGCCTTGCGCGCCGCCACGCGCGGAGATGCTGCCGTGCACCTGCGCCGAGTCATCACCCCAGGCGATGACCTTGCCACCGTTGCCGCTGTTGATCGCGTCGGCCTTGACGCTGGCGTCCTTGCCGACAAGCACTTGCCGCGCATTCTGCACGGCCGCGTTCTTGCCCTGGTAGTCGCCGCCCAGCAAGACCGTGCCGCCGCCCGTGCCGCCGCTGGCGTCGATGGTCGCATTGCCCAGCAAGCCCACCTGTTCGCCCAGCACCTGGATGTCGCCGCCCTTGCCCACCGCGCCCGTGGCGCTGGTGACGCTGCCCGCTTCGAGCAGCGCCTTGCCGCTGGCCTTCAGAACGATCCTGCCGTTCTCGCCGACGACGGCGCTATTCGCGTTGAGCACGCCGCGCTGGCTGACCAGCGCGCCGGCCATGCCGATGCTGCCGCCCTGGGCGATGATCTGGCCCAGGTTCAGCGCCTGGTCGGTCGGTGCCGAAACGAGCACGCGCAATTGCGGATTGCCGGGGTCGGCCAGCTGCACGCTGCGCCCGGCCGCCAGGATCACTTCGCCATTTGGCGCCGTGATGATGCCCGTGTTTTCCACGTTCGGCGCGATCAGCAGCACTTGCCCGCCCTTGCCAGCGTTGATGGTGCCCGCATTGCTGACGCCGCCGGCCACGCTGCCGGCCGTGAACTGGCGCTTGCCGGCCAGGAAATCCTCGTTCGTCATGCCCAGGCTGGACGCCACCAGCCCGTTCACATCGACGCGCGCGCCCTGGCCGAAGACGATGCCGTTCGGGTTGATCAGGAAGACCTTGCCGTTCGATTCGAGCGCGCCGAGGATCTTGCTGGGGTCTTGTCCCGTGATGCGGTTGAGTACGGCGCTATTGCCGTTTTGCTGGATGAAGCGCGTGATTTCGCCCGCATGGATGGAAAAGCTCTGCCAGTTGATGATGGTGTTGGGCGTGTTCGTGATCGAGAAGATGTTGCCCTGCTGGTTGAACGTCGCCTGTCCGTTGACCACCTGCGGCAAGGCGGGATTGGCCTGCGCCGCGCCGAAACAGCCGGCCAGCAGCAGCGCCAGCGCCGTGCGGCGCAAGGGTGGTGCAAACGGTGGCGTCAGGATGAAAACGGAGGCGTGTTGAACGTGGTTGTGCATGGTGTTCATCCTGATGCTAGTAGGCCAAGGCGAGGCGGAAATGCAGGCGGTTGGCGCCCCGCTGTCCCGTGTCGCCGCCATTGACGACATGGGCGTAATCGAGTTGCAGATTGGCATAGCGGCTCAGCAGTAAACGCAGGCCGAGGCCGCCGCTGCTGATCCCTTGCGACGCGCTTTCGCCAGGCAGCGCATGGTTGCGGCGCAGCCATGCCGTGTCATAGAAAGCCAGCGCGCGGCATTGGTAGCCGAGTGCCTGGCCGCACCAGTTCGGCGTGTACAGTTCCAGGTTCAGGTTGATGCCCGAATCGTTCGATACCTCGCGCTCGGCAAAGCCGCGCACGGACGCTGCGCCGCCGGCACCGAACTGCTCGCCCGGCACCAGCGCATCCGGCGTGACTTGCGCATTGACGAGCGCGCGCCATTGCCAGTCGCCGGCCAGCACGCGCCCCGAGCTGGCGCTCAGGCGCAAGGTGTTGTAGGCCGCCTTGGCGTGCGCGCGCACCCGGTCAAAATCGGCTTGCGCGCCATGCTTGCCGCCAGGGATATTGTGCGCGAACGTGACCGCCACGCTGGTCTCGCCCGTGGGCAAGGTCCAGTTGCCAATGTAGCTGACGCTGAGCGGGTGCACGGTGACGTCGGCGCCCAGCTCCATGCCGAACAGCTGCACGCTGTTGCGGTAAGCCTTGTAGTCGACGCCGTACACGAGCTTGGGCTCGAAATCGCCGCTGCGGGGAAAGTTCTGGTTGTAGCGGATGCCGGCCATGCTGCCCTGGCCGCTGACGGCCAGGTCGAAAATGCCGGCCGAGACGCTGCCCGAATCGACGTTCGAATAGCTGGCGAAAAAATCCATCGAGTCGCCCAGCGCATACAACGGCAAGTGGTAGCCGGCGCCATACACGCCCACCTTGTCCGGCTTTTCCAGGCTGCTCGTGTATTGCAGGCTGGCTACATGATCGAGGCCGAACAGATTGGCATGCTGCAGCACCACGCCGACGTGCGTCTTGCCCGTTTGCGCATTGCCCGTATTGTCCACGTTGAGCATGGCTTTCCACGGCTTTTCATCGGCCACCGTGACGATGGCGTCGATGGCGCCGGCCGGCTCGTCGGCCTGCAGGCGCACTTCGATCTTGCGCGCGGGGTTTTCATTGGCCAGCTTCAGGCTTTGCGACAAGGCCGGCAAGTTCGGCGTCTCGCCTTCGCGCAAGGACGGCAAGGCGCGCCGCACGTTGGCCTCGTCGACGTAGGCGTTGCCACTGATGGCGAACTTGCCCAGCGGCGTTTGCAGCACGCTCAGGCGCACCACGCCATGCTCCAGTTCCTGTTCGGGCAGTTGCACCTGCACGGCGCTGTAACCGCGCTCGCGGTAGGCCGCTTCCAGCGCCTCGACGGCACGCGCGATGTCGGAAAAATCGCGCTGCGCTCCTGTAAAAGGCGCCAGCAGGGTTTGCACCTGCGCTGACGTGAGCAGGGTATTGCCCTGGACGTCGAAGCGGCGGATCTCGAAGCGCGGCACGCCGTCTTCCTGCGCGGCAGGAGCAGCTTCATCCATGGAAACGGCAGCGCCGGCGGCGCCGACGGCGAACAGCAGCGCGGAACCCGCAAGCAGGTGCACCAAACGATATGTCATGTGAAGGATTTCTTGTGTAACCGGACAAGCGCGCGGCCCGCAGGCGCCTGCATGTCCGGCAATGGATTGAAGACAAATTTTAGACGGCTTTTAGTTTCCAGTCAGAAATTTCTAACATTTCTCCGCGATTTTCATCGCAGCGCAACAAACCATGCGCGCAGCATGATAAAAATGCCGCAATCGCTTGCATTTTCTGATGCGCTGACAGTCTTACTTGCTGTGTAATTCCGTCACGCCATCCCAGTCGGCAGGCGGTGGCGCGTTGCGGTACTGTTCCAGGCGCGCCGCGTACAGCCGGTACAAGCCGTCGTCAGGAAACTCCGCCTGCAAACGGGCCAGCTGCGCGCCGGCCGCCACCCAGTCGCGCGCGCGCAGACGGGCCAGCACCGCGTGCCAGCGCTCGAGCTGCGCCAGTTCGGCGGCAGCGGCACCGGCCAGCAGGCAGCGCGGCTCGAAGATGGCCACCGCTTCCTGCTTGCCCAGCACGCGTATGCGATCGAGTTCTCGGTACAGGAAATCCGGGGCGGCGGCGCGCGTGGCCTCGCCCACCACGATACCCACGCCATACAGCTTGCTGGCGCCTTCCAGGCGCGCGGCCAGGTTGACGCTGTCGCCCATGACCGTATAGGCGCGGCGGATGCGCGAGCCCATGTCGCCCACATGCATGGGTCCCGTATTGAGGCCGATGCCGATGCGCAGCACCGGCCAGCCGCGCGCGCAGAACTGCTGATTCAGCCGCGCCGCGCTGCCCTGCATCAGCAGGGCGCTGGCCACGGCACGGCTGGCGTGATCGCCAAAGGCGACGGGCGCGCCCCAGAACGCCATCACGGCGTCGCCGATGTATTTGTCCAGGGTGCCGCCATGGCTGTCACGGATATCTTCCGACATCGCCGTCAGGTAGGTATTGATGTATTCGCGCAGCGCGGCCGGCGCCAGCTGCTCGGAAATGGCCGTGAAACCGCGCACGTCGGCAAACAGCACCGTCAGTTCGCGGTTCTCGCCCTCCATCGTGTAGCGCTGCGGATCGTCGGCCATCTCGGCCACCAGTTCGGGCGCCACGTATTCGCCGAAGCGCGCCACCAGTGCGCGTCCCTTGCGCACCTCGAAAAAGTAGCCCCACGCCAGGTTGGCGATGAACAGCGCAAGGATCAGCAACAGCAGCACGGCACCGCCCAGCACCAGGTCGTGCGCGGCGTACAGGTACAGGTTGATGCCGATGGCGGCCGCCAGCGCACCCACGGTGGCCAGCATCACGCCGGCCGGCGGCAGCACGGCCAAGGCGCCCGCCAGCAACAGGCCAAACAGCACGATCTGCACCAGTTCCAATGCCAGCGCATAGTCGGGCCGCGCCTTGAAGCGCCCGTCGAGCATGGACTTGATCAGGTTGGCGTGCACCTCCACCCCCGGATATTCGGCATTCACGGGCGTGGCGCGGATATCGTTCAAGCCGGGCGCCGTGGTGCCCACCAGCACGAGGGCGCCCTTCAGCAGCGCGGGCGGCACCGTGCCGGCCAGCACGTCGGACGCCGACACATAGCGGAAGGCGCCGCCATCGGGGCCGCCCTCGCCGCGGTACTGCACCGTGGTGGTCAAGGCTTCGCCCACGGGGATCGCCAGCGCGCCGCGCGGCGTAAACAGCATGATGTGTTCGAGGCCGCCATTGGCCAGTTCGCGCGCCGACAGGGTATCGGCCGTGCCCGTGAAACGGGGGGCGATGGCGCGCGTCTGCAGGTAGACGGCCACGGTGGCCAGCGACAGCGAAGGGTAATAGCCGTCGCCGATGCGCTGCAACAGGGTCGAGGAACGCACGACGCCGTCGGCATCGGTCAGCGCCGTGAAGATGCCGG
This sequence comes from Janthinobacterium sp. GL_088, assembly GCF_057837845.1. NCBI lineage: Bacteria > Pseudomonadati > Pseudomonadota > Betaproteobacteria > Burkholderiales > Oxalobacteraceae > Janthinobacterium > Janthinobacterium sp. GL_088. Next base: position 5,109,899 of record NZ_CM174453.1, read on the forward strand.
CGCCTTGCGCGGCCGCCTGCAGGGGCGCGATATTGGCTTCGTAGCCGCGCGCCACGTAAGCCGTCACCATGCGGCCATTCAGGTCGGCGACGGTGAAGGCGGGCTTGGGCAGCACGCCCTTCCTTTGCTGCTCCGACACGCTGTAGCCGAGCACCACGGGCTGGCCGCGCATGGCTTCGGCGAAGAGGCCATCGTAATCCATGGCCGGGCGCAGTTTTTCCAGCTGCGCCGGCAAGCCCACCACGCCCGCCAGTTCGCCGCGCGCCAGACCTTGCAGCACGGCATAGCCGGAACTGGTGTCCGCTTCGGGGAAGGCAATGTCAAAGCCCAGTGCGGCCACGCCGTAATGGCCGGTGAGCTGACGCACCAGGCGCGCCTGGATGTCGCGGCTCCAGGGAAAACGGCCCACCCGGGCCAGGCTTTGCTCGTCGATGTCGACGATGACGATGCGGCGGTCGAGCTGCGGCGTCTCGGCACGCATGCGCCAGTCGCCCAGCATGGCGTCGAGGCGGGCAATATTCTCATTCCCGGCCAGGCACAGGACGGCCGCGCCCACGCTCAGGAGCACGCCCAGCAAGCAGCGCGCCCCGTGCTTGCGCCAGGCCGGCGACAGCTTCAAGGGGTATAGCCCGGAATGGCCGCCTCGTCGACAGCATCGATCTGGCTCGGATGCATGTGCTTTTCAGCGAAGGTCAGATAGACTTTGCTGCGGATGAAAACGTCGAACAGCTCCGGGTCGATATGCCCGTTCAGGCTGAAATTGCCGAGGATGCGCAGCGATTCCGACAGCGACTTGCCCTTCTTGTACGGCCGGTCGCGCGCCGTCAGCGCCTCGAAAATGTCGGCGATGGCCATCAGCCGCGCCGGCACCGACATCTGCTCTTTCGTCAGCCCGCGCGGATAGCCCTTGCCATCCATGCGCTCGTGGTGGCCGCCCGCATATTCCGGCACCTTTTGCAGGTGCTTGGGCCACGGCAGCGCTTCGAGCATGCGGATCGACACGCTGATATGGTTGTTGACGATGGCCCGCTCGGCAGCCGTCAGGGTGCCGGCGCGGATGGTCAGGTTTTCCGTCTCGTCGGCGTCGAGGAAATCGCGCAGCTCGCCGTCCGCCGCGCGCCAGCGGCGCCTGGCGATCTGCCGCACTCTTTCCTGGTCCGCCTGCGCCATGCTTTCGCCGCCGACGTTCACCGTGCGGATGAAGTCGCGCTCTTCGCGCAGCGCCGTTTGCTCCTGTTCCAGCTCGCGGGCGATGGCGTCTGTTTGCTGCGGCTGCGCCGCCTGCTGGCGCAAGGCCGCAATCTCGGCGTCGCGCAGCAGCACTTCGTAGCGCGTATCGATCAGGGCGATGCGGTCAAAGATCGTTTCCAGCTTGGTGGCCTTGTCGACCACGTGCACGGGCGTGGTGATCTTGCCGCAATCGTGCAGCAGCCCGGCCAGCCACAGCTGCTTGCGCTCGTTGTCGCTGAGCCGGAAATCGGCCAGCGGTCCGCTGTCCGTCGCATGCGCGGCGTCGGCCAGCAGCATCGTCAGCTCGGGCACGAACTGGCAGTGCCGTCCCGTGTAGGGCGACTTTTCATCGATGCCGATATTGATCAGGGTGACCAGGGACTCGAGCAGCTCTTCCAGCTGCGAAATGAGCAATTGATTCGTCAGCGCCACGCCCGCCTGCGCGGCCAGCGCCTCGATGAAGCGCTGGTCGGTCGAGGAAAAGGCGCGCACCTGGCCCGTCTCGCCATCCTTGGCATTGACCAGTTGCAGCACGCCGATCAGGTCGCCCTCGTGGTCGCTCATGGGCACCGTCAGGATCGATTGCGTGTGGTAGCCGTGGTGGCGGTCAAACTCGCGCATGCCGGAAAAATTGAAGCCCTCGTCGCGGTAGACGTCGGCGATATTCACGCTGCGGCGCAGGTTCGCCGCATACGCGGCCACCGATGCCAGGTTCGGCTGGCCGGCAGCGTCGAAAAGGGGCACGCCCGGCAAGCCCATGTCGGCGCCCTGCGCGATGCCCAGGCTATCGTTGACGCTGATGTCGAACGCCAGCTGACGGCCCTCGGCCACGGGCCGGTACAGGGTCGCGCCATCGGCGCCGCTCATGCTTTTTGCCAGCAGCACGATGCGCTGCAACAAGGCGCCGATATCGTGTCCCTCGCCGCCCAGGCCATGGCCGAGCGCGACACTGAGTTCGGTCAATTGCTCCAGTCTGTGGGCGATTTTCTCAGGGTGCAACTGAGGCATGTTGGCGGCAATCAGGTAATGGGCAAGCAAAAAAGGGGAAGTCGGCAAGCGCCAGTGTAACGGCCCCCCTGCGCACTGTACATTACTTAGTTACAACAAAATGAAATAACTTGCCGTATCGCAACACGCATAAATGTTGCCGCCAATCTTATTAATTAGAATAGAATCAACAATAATTACACCGTAACAAGGTACTGAATGAAATTCACGTTCAGGGGCGTGCGCGGCTCCATCCCCTCTCCCGGCCCGCGCACGGCGCGCTATGGCGGCAACACCACGTGCATCGAAGTACGCACCGACAACGATAGCCTGATCATCCTCGATGCGGGCAGCGGCATCTTTTCGCTGGCACAGCAACTGCCGCCGGGCGAGCCCGTCGACGCGCACGTCTTCATTACGCACAGCCACTGGGACCACATCCACGGCCTGCCCATGTTTTCGCCCCTGTTCGTGGCCGGCAACCGCATGCGCCTGCACGGCGCCCACGATGCGGCCGCCGGACGCGGCATCGAACACGTGATGGCGGTGCAGCTGCAAAGCAGCTATTTCCCCGTCAGCGAAGCGGCCATGGCGGCCAGCATCGAGTACCGCACCCTGGCGCCAGGCGAAGCCGTCGAAGTGGGCGGCGCGCGCGTGTGCGGCGCGGAAATGAACCACCCGGTCGTCAACCTCGGCTACCGCATCGACTGCGGCGGCACCGCGCTGTTTTTCAGCGGCGACCATGAACCGTTCTACAACCTGCATCCGCCCGGCCACGCCGAGCATGCGGCCTGCGCGGCGCGCAATGCGCAGCGCCAGGCCGGCATCGATGCGGTCGTCGCCGGCGTCGACGCTCTGATCATGGATTGCTCGTACACGCGCGAGGAATACCCGGGCAAGCAGGGCTGGGGCCACGGCACCTTCGACGCCGCCTTCGACCTGGCCCTGCGCTGCGGCGCGCGGCGCCTGTACTGCACCCACCACGAACCGACCCGCAGCGACGAGCAGCTCGAAGCCGTGTTTGCCGACGTAATGGGCCGCTATGCGAGCCGCCTGGCCGGACTGCAGGTGTTCCTTGCCTACGAGGGACTGACGGTGGAACTGGCCGGTGCATAAAAAAAGGGAGCCGCAAGGCTCCCTTTTTACTGGCGTTGGCTATCCATCACATGATGTGGTGGCCAATCCACCACGCGACTGCTGCCACGAAAGCGGAGGCAGGAATCGTGAAGATCCAGGCCCAGACGATATTGCCCGCCACACCCCAGCGCACGGCCGACATTTTTTGCGACGAGCCGACGCCGACGATGGCGCCAGTGATGGTGTGCGTGGTCGACACGGGAATGCCCAGCGCCGTCGAGACGAACAGGGTGATCGCGCCGCCCGTTTCGGCGCAGAAGCCGCCCACCGGTTTGAGCTTGGTGATCTTCTGGCCCATGGTCTTGACGATGCGCCAGCCACCGAACAGGGTACCGAAGCTGATGGCCGTGTAGCACGAAATGATGACCCACATCGGCGGCATGGCATCGGCCGCGCTGGAATAACCGGCGGCGATCAGCAGCATCCAGATGATGCCGATGGTTTTTTGCGCATCGTTGCCGCCGTGGCCCAGGCTGTAGGCCGCCGCCGATACCAGTTGCAAACGGCGGAACCACTTGTCGACCTTGCGCGGCGTCGAACGCACGAATATCCACGACACCAGCAGCATCATGATCGAGCCGAAGACAAAGCCCAGTACCGGTGCGATGACGATGAAGGCCACGGTTTTCCACAGGCCGGCCGCGACCAGCGCGCCCGTGCCGGACTTCGCGACAGCGGCGCCTACCAAGCCGCCGATCAGCGCGTGCGAGGACGACGAGGGAATGCCGTAGTACCAGGTAAACAAATTCCAGAAGATGGCGCCCATCAGCGCGCCGAAGATCACGTACTGGTCGATCACAGCCGGATCGATGGTTCCCTTTCCCACCGTGGCGGCCACGGTCAGCTGGTGGAACACGAAGATGGCGACGAAGTTGAACGTGGCGGCCATGGCAACCGCGGTTTGCGGTTTCAATACGCCCGTCGAGACCACCGTGGCGATCGCGTTGGCGGCATCGTGGAAGCCGTTCATGAAGTCAAACAGCAGCGCGAGGACGATCAACAGGCCTAGCACGTAGATGCTGATTTGTATGGTCATTGTAGTTTCTTTTCTGATTCTGGTTCAGGACAGGCCCAACGCTTACGCGTTTTCGACGATGATGCCTTCGATAATATTGGACACATCTTCGCAACGGTCGGTCACGGTTTCCAGAATTTCGTAGATCGCTTTCAGCTTGATCAGGTTGCGCACGTCCGGCTCATCGCGGAACAGCTTGGACATGGCGGCGCGCATCACGTGGTCGGCGTCCGATTCCAGGCGGTCGATCTCTTCGCAAATGGCGACGATCTTGCGCGAGTTGTCCATGTTGTGCAGCATGGCGACGGCGTCGCGCACTTTTTCGGTACAGGCCAGCACCAGTTCGGCCAGGCGCTTGGCTTCCGGCGTGACGGCTTTCAGGTCGTACAGCGAGACGGTTTGCGCCGCATCTTCCAGCAGGTCGAGGATGTCGTCCTGACGCGTGATCAGCTGATGGATGTCGTCGCGGTCGATCGGCGTGATGAAGGTCTTGTGCAGCATTTCCACGGTGGCGTAGGTGACTTTGTCCGCCTGTTTCTCGATGCTTTCGATCGCATGCACGCGGTTTTCCAGGTCGTCGAAATTGGTCATCAGGCCGAGCATCTCTTTGGCGCCCTTGACGCACAGTTCCGCGTGCTGGTTAAACAATTCAAAAAACTTGCCCTCAGTGGGCATCAAGCGTCCAAACATGTCATTCTCCGTTAAGCATTGAGTCGTGTTATTTACTACAGAAAGCCGCCCCGTTATCGGGGGCGGCCGATGGAATTGCCAGTGCTGCTGAGTCTTAGTCGCCTTGGTAAAGCGCCAGGCCACCACTGTAATTGCCAAATTTGGTGTACTGCCCCATGAAGGTAAGGCGGATGCTGCCGATTGGACCGTTACGTTGTTTACCGATGATGATTTCGGCCGTTCCCTTGTCTGGCGAGTCGGGGTTATACACCTCGTCACGGTAAATGAACAGGATCACGTCCGCATCCTGCTCAATAGCGCCCGATTCGCGCAAGTCGGACATGACGGGACGTTTGTTCGGGCGTTGCTCCAGCGAGCGGTTCAGCTGGGACAGCGCGATCACGGGGCAACCGAGTTCTTTCGCCAGGCCTTTCAAGCCCCGTGAAATCTCGGAAATCTCCGTGGCGCGATTGTCGCCCGGCGTATTGGCCGACATCAGCTGCAAGTAATCGACGATGATCAGGCCCAGCTTGCCGCATTGACGCGACAAACGGCGCGAGCGGGCGCGCAATTCGATGGAATTGAGCGCCGGCGTTTCATCGATGTACAACTGCGCGTCGTTCATCTTCTGGATCGCATTCGTCAGGCGCGGCCAGTCTTCGTCGTTCAGGCGGCCCGTGCGCAGGCGGTGCTGGTCGAGCTGTCCGACGGAGCCGAGCATACGCATGGCCAGCTGGGCGCCACCCATCTCCATCGAGAACACGGCCACGGGCAAGCCGCTGTCGATGGCCACGTTTTCGCCGATGTTGACGGAAAACGCCGTCTTGCCCATCGAAGGACGGCCCGCCACGATCACCAGGTCGCCCGGCTGCAGACCGGAGGTCATGCGGTCGAGGTCGATGAAACCGGTGGGCACGCCCGTGATTTCACTCTGGTTGTCGCGGCTGTACAGTTCGTCGATGCGCTCGACCACCTGCGTCAGCAGGGGCTGGATGGCGGTCCAGCCCTGGGCGCCGCGCGCGCCTTCTTCCGCGATGGCGAAAATCTTCGATTCGGCCTCGTCAAGCATTTGCTTGACTTCCTTGCCTTGCGGGCTGAAGGCCGTGCCGGAGATATCGTCGGCGACGGTGATGAGTTTGCGCAGCACGCCGCGGTCGCGCACGATCTCGGCGTAACGCCGGATGTTCGCGGCCGATGGCGTGTTTTGCGCCATGGCGTTCAGGTAAGCGAGTCCGCCCACATCATCGGCCTTGCCGAGCTGGGTCAGGGTTTCAAAAACAGTAATGACATCGGCGGGCTTGGAAGCGTTAACCATCTTGACGATTTGCTCGAAGATGATGCGATGGTCATAGCGATAGAAATCCTCCGCATGCATGAAGTCGGCGATGCGGTCATATGCGGCATTGTCGCGCAGCAGACCACCGATAACGGATTGTTCTGCTTCGATCGAATGCGGCGGAATACGGAGGGAATCCAGTTGCGGATCAGAGGGGGCGTTCATGGCGCGAATTATACCCGCTTCGGCGTGCTGGCAAAAATAAAGGGCTGAAATTGAGCGAAAAAAAGGCCACAAAAAAGCCGGGCGAACCCGGCTTTTCATAGTGCGGCAATGCCTGCGGGCCAGGCCCGCAGACGATTACGCGTTCGCGTCTGGAACGACAGCGATAACAACTTCCACAACCACGTCGGTGTGCAGAGCAACCGAAACGTTGTGCTCGCCAACGATCTTCAGCGGGCCGGTAGGCATGCGGATTTGTGCTTTTTCAACAGCAAAACCTTGCTTGGTCAGCGCTTCAGCGATGTCGAAGTTGGTGACGGAACCGAACAGACGGCCATCAACACCAGCTTTTTGAGCAACTTGAACGGTCAGACCGCTCAGTTTTTCGCCCTGGGCTTGCGATGCGGCCAGTTTGGCAGCAGCAGCTTTTTCCAGTTCGGCGCGCTTGACTTCGAATTCAGCCACAGCGGTTGCCGTAGCACGACGTGCCAGGCGTTGCGGGATCAGGAAGTTACGTGCGTAACCGTCTTTGACTTTGACGACTTCGCCGAGGTTACCGACGTTAACAACTTTTTCTAACAGAATGATTTGCATAGTTCTTCTCCAGGAATATCTGACCGATTAAGCGTGGTGCAGATCGGTGTATGGCAGCAGCGCGAGGAAGCGAGCGCGCTTGATTGCGGTGTCAACTTGGCGCTGGTAGTGCGCTTTGGTACCGGTCAGGCGTGCTGGCATGATCTTGCCGTTTTCTTGGACGAAGTCTTTCAGCGTGTCGACGTCTTTGTAGTCGACTTGCTCAACGTGAGCTGCGGTGAAGCGGCAGAACTTCTTGCGTTTGAACAACGGGTTTTGCTGTTTGCGTTTTTCTTTAAGCTTGAGCTTATTTTTGTCGAACTTTTTACCGAATGCCATGTCAGGCTCCTGTATCTAAAATGCGCTAGTCAAAATTGACTGCACTAAAATCAATGATGTGAAACACCAAACTCTTGCTGTTGCGGCTCTTCCTGGCCAGGAAACCCGTGAACTGATATACCCCGCCCAAGCTTGCCTGACTGAACCGGCCTGAGATTTCGCCAGCGGCTAGCGCGGCAACATCAAACTCGGTCAAACGGGCAATCCCTGCTTCCATCTGCTGCGAACTGTGTTGCAATACTGCATTCACAATCGGCAGCCCTGCCGGGGTATAGCGCAATATTTCGCGCTCGGCAATGATGGCGGTGACTTGTAGCTGGTTCAGCGCACGATCCTGGTCAAGAATTAAGCTGCTGCTGCGGCTGGAGCGGCTGCTGGTGCTTCGGTGCGGTGGCTTTTGGCCGCGTCTTCGCGTTGTACCGATTTCATCATCGGCGAAGGAGCTGTTTCAGCTTTCTTCATTTTAACGGTCAGGTGACGCAACACGGCATCATTGAATTTGAATGCTGTTTCCAACTCGACCAGGGTCTCGTTGTCGCATTCGATGTTCAGGCAGATGTAGTGTGCTTTAGGCAGCTTTTGGATCGAGTAAGCCATTTGACGGCGGCCCCAATCTTCCACGCGGTGAACCGAACCGCCGCGGGTGGTTACGCTGGCTTTGTAGCGTTCGATCATCGCGGGCACTTGCTCGCTTTGGTCCGGATGGACGATAAAGACTATTTCATAATGACGCATGCAAACTCCTTCAGGTCGGATTGATAATCGCCCACCCCGGCGTCAAGACGGGTGTGGGAAGGTCAGCCGAAGATTATAACCGCCTTTTGCAAACGTTTCAATCATTCCTTCCACCAGCACCCGAAAAGCCCGTGCGCCAGCGTGCTTTCGGCCCATGGGCAAGTATTTCTTGCAAAATTCGCCGAAAACACGGAAATCCCCTTGCATAGTGGGCGATACTGTACAAAAATACAGACTGTTCATATAGACAGCATTTTAGTATGCACCCACCGCTCATGATCAAGCTGACAGCACGACAAGAACAAATCCTGAACCTGATCAAGGACGCGATTGAAAACACGGGCTTTCCTCCCACCCGTGCGGAAATCGCCAATGAACTGGGTTTCAAATCGGCCAATGCGGCCGAAGAGCATTTGCAGGCCCTGGCCCGCAAGGGCGCGATCGAGATTTCGCCCGGCACCTCGCGCGGCATCCGCCTGATCGGCGCGGCCGCCGAAGCGGCGCCGTCGAAAGTGCCGGCGGCCCTGCTGATGTCGCTGCCCCTGATCGGCCGGGTGGCTGCAGGCTCGCCCATCCTGGCGCAGGAAAACCTGGAAGCGAGCTATAACGTCGACCCGGCCCTGTTTTCGGCCAAGCCCGACTTCCTGCTGAAGGTGCGCGGCTGGTCCATGCGCGACGCCGGCATCATGGATGGCGATTTGCTGGCCGTGAAAAAAGTCGACAGCGCCAAGAACGGGCAGATCGTCGTCGCCCGCATCGGCGACGAAGTCACCGTCAAGCGCTACAAGAAGACGGGCTCCGTCATCGAACTGCTGCCGGAAAACCCCGACTTCAAGGTGATCACCGTGTCGCCGGAAGACGAGTTTGCGCTGGAAGGCCTCGCCGTCGGACTGATGCGCAGCTGGCATTAAGCTTTCAGCGTAAAAAAAGGGCCGCGACAGCATGACTGTCGCGGCCCTTTTTACATGCGCGGCTGCTTATGCATCCAGGGCGTTACTGAAATCTTCCAATAAGTCTGCTTCATCTTCGATACCCACCGACACGCGTATCAGCGATTCGGCGATGCCCATGCTGGCGCGGCGCTCGGCGCCCATCTCGTAGAAAATCGTATGGGCGACGGGAATCACCAAGGTGCGCGTGTCGCCGAGGTTGCTCGCTGGAATAGCAAGATTGAGACGATTGAGGAAATCGAAGCAGTCGATGCCATCTTTCAGCTCAAAGCTGAACAGCGAGCCATAGCTGCGGAACAAATCCGTCGCCAGCGCGTGCTGCGGGTGCGACGCCAAGCCCGGGTAATGCACGGCCGCTACGCGCGGATCGGCGGCAAGCATGGTGGCCAGCGCCAGGGCGTTCGAGCAGGTGCGATCCATGCGCAAGGCCATGGTTTCCGCGCCGACGGCGATGTGGTGCGCCGCTTCCGGGCCCAGCGAGGCGCCGAAATCGCGCAAGGCCTTCGCGCGGATTTGCGCAATGCCCCATTGTGCCGGTGCCGCCTTTTTATAATTCTCAAAGATGTTCGGATACAGCGTCCAGTCGAACACGCCCGTGTCCGTCAAGCTGCCGCCCAGCGCATTGCCGTGACCGCCAATCGATTTCGTCAGCGCATTGACGACCAGGCCCGCGCCCACCGCTTTCGGACGGAACAGGTATGGCGTCGTCATGGTGTTGTCGACGATGTACAAAATACCCTTCTCACGGCACAAGTCACCGATCTTTGCCAGGTCGGCGATCTGCGTGCGCGGATTGGCGATGGTTTCGACAAACACGATGCGCGTGGACGGCGTGATGGCGGCCGCCACGTTGGCCACGTCGGTGGCGTCGACGAAGGACACGGCGATGCCCTGCCCCGTCACCGTTTGCCACAGGCTGTTGGTGTTGCCGAACAAAAAGGCCGACGACACGACGTGATCACCGGCGCGCAGCAAGGATTGCACCACGGCGCCGATGGCGCCCATGCCGGTGGCGAAGCACAGGGTCGCCACGCCGTCCTCCATCTTGTTGACCTTGTCTTCCAGCGCGGAGACGGTCGGATTGCCCTGGCGGCCGTAGCGGAAACCCGGCTCCTTGCCCTGGAACACGGAAGCGAGCTGGCGCGCATCGGCGTAACCAAAAGCAACGGAAGTGTGCACGGGCTTGTGCAGGGAGCCGTGCTCGATGCCCTTGCGGCGGTCGTTATGCAGGATGGTGGTGGTAAAGCCGTAGTTTTTTTTATCGTTCATGATCGCAAAGAAAAAAAAGCCCGGCATCGGCCGGGCAGGTACTTATGCTTCTGTCGTCGCCAGGTTCAGGTTCAGCTGGGAACGCGGCGTATCTTCGGGCGCTGCCGCCTTCGGATGGTGGCGTGCATACTCCAGGCGATCCAGGTATTCCTGCGACACGTCGCCCGTCACGTAGACGCCATCGAAGCACGATGCTTCGAAGTTGGTCAGGGCCGGATTGACGTCGGCGATCGCCTGCTTCAGCGCGCCGATATCCTGGTAGACCAGGTAATCGGCCGTGATTTCGCGGCACACTTCTTCCGTCGTGCGACCATAGGCGATCAGTTCGTCGCGCGTCGGCATGTCGATGCCGTACACGTTCGGGTAAATCACCGGAGGCGCGGCCGAGGCGAAGATGACCTTCGTCGCGCCCGCTTCGCGCGCCATCTGCACGATTTCACGGCTGGTGGTGCCGCGCACGATGGAATCGTCGACCAGCAGCACCACTTTATCCTTGAACTCGGACGGGATGGCGTTGAGCTTCTGGCGCACGGATTTCTTGCGCGCCGCCTGGCCCGGCATGATGAAGGTGCGGCCGATGTAGCGGTTCTTGATGAAGCCTTCGCGGTACTCGATGTTCAGCGCCATGGCCAGCTGGATGGCGGCCGGACGCGAGGAATCGGGAATCGGCATGACCACGTCGATATGCACGCCTGGCAATTCGGCACGGATCTTCTCGGCCAGGTACTCGCCCATTTTCAGACGCGTGGCGTACACGGAGGCGCCGTCGATGACGGAGTCGGGACGGGCCAGGTAGACGAATTCGAACACGCACGGGTTCAGGCTGGCATTGTCGGCGCATTGAGCGCTGTGCAATTTCTTATCGGCATCGATAAACACGGCTTCGCCGGGACCGATGTCGCGCACGAAGCGGAAGCCCATGCCTTCCAGTGCCACGGATTCGGAAGCGATCAGGTATTCGGGACCTTGCTCCGTTTCATTGATGCCCAGGCACAGCGGACGGATGCCGTGCGGGTCGCGGAAGGCCAGCAAGCCCACGCCGGCGATTTGCGCGACCGCAGCGTAGCCACCCTTGACGCGGCGGTTCAGCACGGTAACGGCCTTGAAGATGGCTTCCGGATCGAGGTTCAGACCCGTCGTCGCTTCCTGGATTTCATGCGCCAGCACGTTGAGCAGCACTTCCGAATCGGAATCGGTGTTGATGTGGCGGCGGTCGTTCTTGAACATTTCCAGCTTCAACTGTTCCCAGTTGGTCAGGTTGCCATTGTGCGCCAGGGTGATGCCGAACGGCGCATTCACATAGAACGGTTGTGCTTCCTCTTCGCTCGACGAACCGGCTGTCGGGTAGCGGCAATGGCCGATGCCCGTCGTGCCTTGCAGCGAACGCATGTTGCGCGTACGGAAGACGTCACGCACGAGGCCATTGGCTTTGTGCATGGAAAACATACTGCTGTGATTGGTCGCAATCCCTGCCGCGTCCTGACCGCGATGTTGCAGGAGCAACAATGCATCATAGAGCAATTGATTGACAGGTTGATGGGAAACGACGCCGACGATGCCACACATGGTGTGCTCCTAAACTGTGCTACTGATTTTAAAAAAATTCAAAATTCAAAATTTCACATGCTGCGCGTAAGCGGCAGGCAGATAAGGCTTGATGGCGCGCGCGCCCTGCTCCGCGAGCGGGCTGAGCTGCGCGTTTTTCCAGAAGGGCTGCTGCGGTATGGACGTCATGCCACACAAGATGACGGCGGTCAGCACGATCACAAGGCCCCGCGCCACGCCGAACAGGCTCCCCAGGGTGCGGTCGGCCAGGCTCAGGCCCGTCACCTTGACCAGCGCGTCGACCGTCATGGACAGCAATCCCATCAAAATGCGCACACCGATGAACAGCACCACGAAGGCCAGCAGCAGGCGGATGGCCTCGCCCGGCACGGCTTCCGGCAGGAATTTCGCCAGGGTGGCGCCATAGGCGTTGGCAATGACGAAAGCCACGATCCAGCTGACCAATGACAGTATTTCCTTGACCAGGCCGCGCATCATGCTGATCAGCACGGACGTCACCAGCACGAACAGCACCAGGTAATCGAAGATCGTCACGCGCGTTCAGCCTTGCAACATCACGCCGGTACCAGGCTGCCGCCCAGGCCCAGCTTCTGCAGCTTGGCGCGGGTCTTTTCGGCATCTTCGCGACTGCCGAACGGGCCAACTCTTACACGGATGCGCTCGCCCGCCGGGCTGGAGACTTTCTGCGTGTACGACTTGATGCCTGCTTCGCGCAGCTTGTCCTGCAATTCGTCAACCTTGTCCTGCGTTGCCAGGGCCGCCACCTGCACCACGAACTTGCCGCTGCCGGCGTCGTGAGCCTTGTCTTGTGCTTTCTCTTGCGGCTTGCCTTCCAGGATAGCCAGCGCACGCGCGGCATCGTCGGCCGATTGCGCCGGCTTGGCAGGCTTAGTCTCGGGCTTCGCTTCCGGTTTTACCTCATGCTTGGGCTCGGGCTTTGGCTCGTGTTTCGGCTCAGGCTTGGGTTCGTGCTTGGCTTCCGGCTTCGGCTCCACCTTGACAGGCTTGGGCTCAGGCTTGGGCTCGGGCTTCGGTTCCACATAGGCAGGCTTGACCGGTGCAGGCTGGGCGGCGGCCAGCACGGGTGCTGGCGTCGGCGTCGGCTTGGCCGCAGGCGGCAGCGGCGCGTCGACAATTTCCTCGGACTGGTCCAGACCATTCGATGCGGCCTGGGCCGGAACAGCAGGCACGGGCGCAGGCGCAGGCGCCACAGCCTTTTCCTTCGACGGAATGTCGATGGCGATATCGTTGAAGGGCGCCTTCGGCTCGGAATCGAGCAGCATCGGCAAGCCGACAGCCACGCCCAGGGCCAGGGCAATGGCCCCGACCAGGCGGCGGCGTGCGCGTTTTTTTTCAGGCAAGACCGGATCCGGCGCTTCCTTGCCGCCACGGCGCGATCCGCCACCACCGGAGGTGTTGGCTGCGCGCTTGCGGGTCGGCGACTGTGCTTCGCCAGGGACATAAAAGCCGCTGTCTTCGCCAGAGGATTCTTGCTTGTTTTTAAACAGTTTCGAGAACAAGCCCATGCGTGATTTTCAGTCGAGTGCGTTTCAGTGAAGTGAGGATTTTCGGGCCTTCATCACGCCGGCAACGGTGAGGAAAGAACCAAAGACCACAATTCTATCATTCTCACCGGCCCGGCTCATTGCATTTGCAAAAGCTTGTGCCGGATCATCGAAAATAGACACAGTATGTTCGCTGCTGTCAGGCTTGTCTTCCAGCATGATCTGTACCTTGGCGGCCAGCTCGGAAGCCGTGGCCGCGCGCGGCGAAGGCAGGCCCGTCAGGCACCAGTGGTCGACATGTTCGCTCATCGCGGCCAATACGCCATCGATATCCTTGTCCAGCATGGAGCCGAACACGGCATAGGTGTACGGGTGGAAACCCATATTGCCCAGGTTCTGGTTCAGCGCCGAGGCCGCGTGGGGGTTGTGCGCCACGTCGAGGATCACGCTGGGTCGGCCAGGCAAGACCTGGAAGCGGCCCGGCAGTTCCACCGTCACCAGGCCCGTGCGCACTTCCTGCGCACCCACGGGCAGTTTCAGCTTCAGCACTTCCAGCGCGGCCAGCACGGCCGTCGCATTCAGGATCTGGTTGGCGCCGCGCAAGCTCGGGTAAGCCAGCGAATTGCGGCGCTGCTCGCGCCCGCCGTAGTTCCACTGCTGCTTGTCGCCCGAATAATTGAAATCGCGGCCCATCAGCCACAGGTCGGCGCCGATGGCGGTCGCATGGTCGATCAGCGACTGCGGCGGCACGGGGTCGCTGCAGATGGCCGCCTTGCCCGGACGGAAGATACCGGCCTTTTCAAAGCCGATCGCTTCGCGCGTGTCGCCCAGGTAATCCGTGTGGTCGATATCGACGCTGGTGACGATGGCCACGTCGGCGTCGATCACGTTGACCGCGTCCAGACGCCCGCCCAGGCCCACTTCCAGGATGGCCACGTCCAGCTTGGCCTGCGACAGCAGGTGCAAAATCGCCAGGGTGGTGAATTCGAAATACGTCAGCGGCGTGTCGCCACGCACGGCTTCAACAGAGTTGAAGCTGGCGACGAGTTGTTCGTCGCTGGCCATCTCGCCCAACACACGGGCGCGCTCGTTAAAATCGAGAAAGTGCGGTTTGATGTACAGCCCCACTTTGTAGCCGGCACGCAACAGCACGGATTCCAGCATGGCGCAGGTGGAACCCTTGCCATTCGTGCCCGCCACCATGATCACGGGGCAGGTAAAAGCCAGTTGCATGCGCGCCTTGACGGCTTGCACGCGGTCCAGGCCCATGTTGATCTGGGTTTCCGAATGGCGGGTTTCCAGCATGGCGAGCCAGTCCGGCAAGGTGGTGGGGAGGTTGTGCATGGGAGACTTCTTGATGAGGAGACAGTGCGCGCGGCGCGCAGACGGTGTAGCGTGGCAACCGGGCGTGTCCTGCGGACGCCGCCCGGCCTGTTACGTTGGCGGATTACGCCAAGACTTCGACAGCCTGGTTTTGCAACAAGGCCAGCAGACGAGCGATTTCTTCGCGCATCTTGCGGCGGTCGACGATCATGTCGACGGCGCCCTTGGTGACGAGGAACTCGGCGCGCTGGAAGCCTTCCGGCAGTTTTTCGCGCACGGTGTTTTCAATCACGCGCGGGCCGGCAAAGCCGATCAGCGCTTTCGGCTCGGCGATGACCACGTCGCCCATGAAGGCGAACGAGGCGGACACGCCGCCCATGGTCGGGTCGGTCAGCACGCTGATGAATGGCAATTTCTTTTCCGACAGCTTGGTCAGCATGGCCGTGGTCTTGGCCATCTGCATCAGCGACAGCAAGCCTTCCTGCATGCGCGCGCCACCGGTGGCGGTGATGCAAATGAACGGCACTTTCTGTTCCAGCGCGATCTGCGCGCCGCGCACGAAGCGCTCGCCCACGACGGAGCCCATGGAGCCGCCCATGAATTCGAATTCGAAGCACGCCACGACCACCGGCAGGCTCATGATGGCGCCGCCCATGACGACCATCGCATCCGTCTCGCCCGTCGCTTCCATGGCGGACTTCAGGCGGTCCGGGTATTTCTTGCTGTCCTTGAATTTCAAGGTGTCGACAGGCAGGATTTCCTGGCCGATTTCATAGCGGCCGCCCGCGTCGAGCAGGCTGTCGAGGCGTTCACGCGCGCGGATGCGCATGTGGTGGTCGCATTTCGGGCACACGTGCAAATTCGATTCCAGGTCCGTACGGTACAGCACGGCTTCGCACGACGGGCACTTGACCCACAGGCCTTCCGGCATGGTCTTGCGCGCGGCGGCGTCCGAACGCTGGATGCGCGGTGGCAGCAGTTTTTCCAACCAACTCATATTTTCTCCTTGGGCCCTTGTAGGGGTAGCGTCGGTGGACGCCCCCGGCAGACGGTAAACGGCAACGCCCCGCAGGGCGCCACCAAAAATTTTATCTATTGCACAATAACAGGCAAATCAGTGGCCGAAGTGTAGCCGTTTATCGCCGGGCTGTCGAACTTTGCCGCCACCCGAGCTTGCGTAAACAACAAGCTTGCTCACGCATCCAGTGCGGCGCGGATGCCTGCCGTAAAGCTGCGCACGGCGTCGACGGCGCCACCTTCCGGGGCATTTTCTATCTCCTGGATGATGCGGCTGCCGATCACGACGGCATCGGCCACCTTGGCCACGGCCTTGGCCGTGGCGCCATCGCGGATGCCGAAGCCCACGCCGATAGGCAATTTTACATGCTGGCGGATGGCCGCGAGGCGCTCTGCCACCTGTTCCGTATCAATGTTGCCGGCGCCCGTGACGCCTTTCAGCGACACATAATAGCTGAAGCCGCCGCCAACCTTGGCCACTTGCGCGATGCGCTCTTCGGTCGAGGTGGGCGCCAGCAGGAAGATCAGGTCGAGGCCTGCTGCGCGCATGGCGGCCGCGAATTCCTCGCACTCCTCCGGCGGATAGTCGACGACGATGGCGCCATCCGCGCCGGCCGCTTGCGCTGCATCAATAAAAGCGGCGCTGCCGATGCGCTCGATCGGGTTGGCATAGCCCATCAGCACCACGGGCGTCGTCTGGTTCGTTTCACGGAACTGGCGCACATAGCCGAACACGTCATGGATGCCGACATTGAATTTCAAGGCCCGTTCGCAGGCGCGCTGGATGACGGGGCCTTCGGCCATGGGGTCGGAAAACGGCACGCCGAGTTCCAGTATGTCGGCACCGCCCTCGACGAGCGCGTGCATCAGGGGCACGGTGGCGTCAGGGCCGGGGTCGCCGGCGGTAATGAACGTGACCAGGCCGGTCTTGTTGTTGGATTTTAAATTGGCAAAGGTGGTGGCGATACGGGACATGGGATGCTTTCGTGTTATCGGTGAGAAATGTCGGGTTACGCGCTCGCGCCAACCCGACCTGCTTGGAATTGTCAGTTGCTTAACTGAAATTCAATCCCATGCGCTCCGCCACCGTATGCATGTCCTTGTCGCCACGGCCCGACAGGTTGGCCAGCACGATCTGGTCTTTCGGCAAGGTGGCCGCCAGCTTGGCCGCGTAGGCCAGTGCGTGCGACGATTCCAGGGCCGGGATGATGCCTTCGATATGGCAGCAGTCGTGGAAGGCCTGCAATGCCTCGTCATCCGTGATGGACACATACTGCGCGCGGCCCGAATCTTTCAGCCACGCGTGTTCCGGGCCCACGCCCGGATAGTCGAGACCGGCCGAGACGGAATGCGTCTCGATGATCTGGCCATTTTCATCCTGCAGCAGATAGGTGCGATTGCCGTGCAGCACGCCCGGGAAACCGGCCGTCAGCGACGCCGAGTGCTTGCCCGTGTCCAATCCTTCGCCGGCCGCTTCCACGCCGATCAATTTCACATCCTTCTGGTCGATGTACGGGTAAAAAATGCCCATGGCGTTCGAGCCGCCACCGATGCAGGCCAGCACGTAGTCGGGCTGGCGGCCCGTCATTTCCGGCATCTGCACCAGGCATTCCTCGCCGATCACGGACTGGAAGTCGCGCACCATCATCGGATACGGATGGGGGCCGGCCACGGTGCCGATGATGTAAAAGGTGTTTTCGATATTCGTGACCCAGTCGCGCATGGCTTCGTTCAGCGCATCCTTGAGGGTCTTGGAACCGGATTCGACAGGCACGACGGTCGCGCCCAGCAGTTTCATGCGGTACACGTTCTGCGCCTGGCGCTTGACGTCTTCGCTGCCCATGTAGACCACGCATTCGAGACCGAAGCGGGCGCAGATGGTGGCCGTGGCCACGCCGTGCTGGCCGGCGCCCGTCTCGGCGATGATGCGCGGCTTGCCCATGCGCTTGGCCAGCAGGGCCTGGCCGATGACGTTATTGATCTTGTGCGCGCCCGTGTGGTTCAAGTCTTCGCGCTTGAAATAGATTTGCGCGCCGCCGGCCATTTCGGACCAGCGCTTGGCGTGGTAGATCGGCGAGGGACGGCCGACGAAGTGTTTCAGCTCGTAGCGGAATTCTTCGAGGAATTCCGGATCGACGCTGTAGCGGGCGTAGGCATCCTTCAGCTCGGCCAGTGCGTGGGTGAGCGTTTCGGCAACGAAGGAGCCGCCGTACGGGCCGAAGTGGCCACGCAGGTCGGGAAACGGGTAATCGGTGGCGTGGAACAATGCGGCGGCTGCGCCGGGCGCTGTGGTACGGTCATTCATGGTTGTTTCCTCTGGCAATGATGGCATCAGCATCCTGCACCGCGGCGATAAACGCGCGGACACGGGACGCGTCCTTGATGCCCTTGGACGCTTCGACACCACTGCTGATGTCGACGGCGTAAGGGCGCACGCGCACCACTGCGTCAGTCGCGTTTTGTACGCTCAAGCCACCACTTAAAACGACCCGAGGCGCGAGTTCTTTTGGAATGAGGGACCAATCAAATACCTTTCCTGCACCGCCATAGGCATCCACATAGGTATCGAGCAAGAGACTCGAAAACAAGGGACTGGCGGCGCGATAGCGCTGTTCGTATTCTAGCAAATCTTCAAAGGAGGTGTCGGGTTTGACGCGGAACACTTGCGTAAACGGCGTATTCACGGCGCCAGCGAGCGCGGCGCTATGTTCCGGCGTCTCGTCGCCATGAAATTGCAGCAGGGATAAAGGCGCCACGGCCTTCGTTGCCCGCACCTCTTCCACCGTGGCGTTGACGAACAGGCCCACCGTCGTCACGTAGGGCGGCACGGCGGCGATCAGGGCAGCTGCCTGTTCGGGCGTGACGTAGCGGGGACTTTTCGGATAGAACACGAAGCCGATGGCGTCGGCGCCGGCCGCCACGACGGCCTGGATGTCTTCAACGCGGGTCAGGCCGCAAATCTTGATGCGTGTGCGAGGCATGGCAATCCTTTACTTGATTTGATGCAGATCAAAACCAGGGCAAAGCGCTGCTGCTGTCCTGCGGCAATGCCCATTTCGGATCGTAATCGATCTGTGCCAGGTACAGGCCGTCCGGCATGAAGGTGGGCGCGGCCGCGTGGCGGTCCTTGCTTTCCAGCAGATGCCCCAGCCATTCCGGCTTTTCCCGTCCCGTGCCGATGTAGACGAGCGAACCGACGAGGTTGCGCACCATGTGGTGCAGGAAGGCATTGGCCGTAATGGTAAAGATGACGCAATCGCCGCGCCGCTCGATGCGGATGTCATGCATGAGCTTGACAGGCGATTTGGCCTGGCATTGCGCGGCGCGGAAGGCCGTGAAATCGTGCCAGCCCAGCAGCGGCTGCACGGCTTGCCGCATCAGTTCCACGTCCAGCGGCCGGAAAAAGAAGCCGGCACGCCCTTCTACCAGCGGCGAACGGGTAGCGTTGTTGTACAACACATAATGATAGGTGCGCGCGCGGGCGCTGAAACGGGCGTGGAAGAAGTCATTGACCGTCGGATCACCTTCGAGTTCCTTGGCCCAGCGCACGGCGATGGATTTCGGCAGGAAGGCGTTGACGCCGCGCACCCACGAATGCACGTCACGGTTCAGGTCCGTATCGAAATGCACGACTTGCTCGAGCGCATGCACGCCCGTATCCGTGCGGCCGGCGCAAGTGGTGGCCAGGCGCACGCGGGCGAACTGCTCCAGCGCATTTTCCAGCTGGTCCTGCACCGTTTGCCCGTCTTCCTGCTTCTGGTATCCGTGCCAGGCCGTGCCGTCGTACTGCAGGCCGAGGACGATACGCTTGAATGGCGTTGCTGTCGTAATATTTTGCATCGAAGCATTATACCGGCGCAGCAGCCCCGGTGCGCCGTATCGCCCTAAGCGAGCGAGACGGCGTTCAGGGCAAGGCGCACGGTCGAAGACAGTACGAATAGTACGGCGAGACCGTGCAACGCAGCCATGGACGTCGTATCGACGCTTAGCTTAGCTGAGCAAAGCGCGCATGGTATTCGCCTTCTTCACCTGCTCTTCGCTGCCACCCTTGATGACCTCATCGATCAGCTCGCGCGCGCCTTCCTTGTCGCCGATTTCCTGGTAAGCGATTGCCAGGTCCAGCTTGGTATCCATTTCCATGTGGATGGCCGACAGCGGGTCGTCCACGCCCACGCTGGCCGTCTTGCCGTCGTTCAGGTCCAGGTCGATGCCGGACAGGTCGAATTCCTGTGCCGGCGGTATGGCTTCCGGCAAGGTGGCGGGCGTTTGCGCATCTTCAAACAGGCTGTCGAGCGAAGGCTCGGCCGCCGCCACCGGCGCGGCAGCGGCTGCCACCGGTTCGTCGAGGTCAAAATGGGCCAGATCGACATCCTTCAACGGATCAGGCAACGGCGTCAAGCCGGCGCCCACGCCATTCACGGGGCCGGCTGGCGGCTCCAGGTCCAGGCCGAAATCCATGCTGGCGTCATACTGCGCATCGTGCGCGGCGGAGACCGGCTTGCTGTCCGGCCCCGGCATGACGATCGGATCGCTGGTGGAGACGGGCTCGAAATCGAGGCTGTCGAGGTCAAAGTCGAGCGGATCGCGGGCCGCCACGGCGGATAGCGGCTCGGCTGGCGCCAGGTCAGCCAGCGGCGCTGACGGCTCGTCAGGCAAATCCATGCTCTGGCCGTGCAAGTCGTCGCCGGCAGCCTTGCTCAGGCTGACAACGGCGTCGTCTTCCGTATCGCCATACAGGGGGTTGGTGGGATCGAGCGCCAGACCCAGCGCGGCCGCCTGCGGCCACTCTTCGCCCTGGCCACGCGTCAGGCTGTACAGCTCGCTGGCCTGGTCGTCAAACGCGCGCACGTCGTTGCGGGCCGAATAGATTTCCAGCAACTTCAAACGGGCGGCATGGCGCTCCGGATGGATGCGCAAGGCTTCCTTGAGGATATCTTCCGCCTGGCCATCGCGGCCGTAGGCGATATACACGTCCGCTTCGGCGACCGGGTCCGTTTCATTCGCGTCGAGCATGCTGGCGCCCGCTGCGGCGGCCACTCCGGCAGCGGCCGCACCCGTGCCGAACAGGTGGTTGCTCGCTTCGGACTGCTGGTCTTCCGGCGCCAGGCCGGTCGTCGGCGGCGCCACTGGCGCTTCCGGCTCCAGCACGGGAGCGATAGCTTCGGCGGGCGGCGGCGTCTCCTTGCGGCGGCGCGCGATCACCAGCGCGGCCACGGCGGCCAGCAGCGCGGCCAGGCCGATGCCGATGGCGCCCAGGTGGTCGTTGATCTTGTCGGCAAAGGTCGGTTCCAGCGGCGATGGTTTTTTCACCAGCGGCACCGGTTTCGCCTTCGGCACGGGTGGCAGGGCTTCGGCCGGTGCGCTGGCAACGGCGCTGGCAGGCGCGCTAACCGATGCGCTGGCAGCGGCCTCGGCCGGCTTGGCAGGTGCCGGCGCGCTCTTGTCGGCCATGGCCTTGCTCTTGACCGCCATCAGCTTTTCCAGGTCGCTGACGTTCTTTTCCAGCTCCTTGACGCGGGCAGCCGCTTCATCGACCTGTTTCGCCTTGGCGATCTTGTCTTCTTCGCTGGCGACGGCGCTCTTGCCGGCCGACTTGGCCGCCGGCTCCGCCTTCGACAGCTTCAGCTTGTCTTGCGATTCGCTCACGGCCGTCGGTTTTTCCTGCACCTTCGTCGGGCCGATCTTGCCGGCCGTGCTTTGCGTCGCTTGCGCGGCCTTGGCTGGCTTGCTTTGCGACACCTGGCCGGCCAGTTTGTTGCGGTAGGCGTCGAAATCGATGGCGTGCGCCGTCACGATGCCCTTCGCTTCGGCCGCGCCGGTGGCGCGCACGGTGTCCGCACCCGGCACGGCCAGGATGCGCCCGGCCTGCATGCGGTTCATGTTCTCGCCCTTGAAGGCGTCGGGATTGGCGCGGTACAGGGCGACGAGCATCATGTCGAGCGAGACGCCAGATGGTTTCAGTTCGCTGGCGATGCGGCTCAGGGTGTCGCCCGCCTTGACCTTGTATTCACCTGCCGCCTTTTTCGCGGCCGGCGGCGCAGTCTCGGCAGCGGCAGAGGCGGCGGCCGGCTTGGCCTTGCCCGGCTCGACTGGCGCTGTCACTTGCGCGCCGCGCGTCTGGCGCGCTTCCGGCGTGTCGAGCACGAATGCATACTCGCGCACCTGGCGGCCGCTCTTGCTGCTCAGTTCCAGCAGCAGGTCGACCATGGGCTCGGCTACCGGTTGCGCCGAACTGATGCGGATGAAGGACTTGCCGTTGCGGTTTTCCACGGCAAACGTCAGCGCATTCAGGGCAGGATTGAATTCCACGTTGGCTTGGCGGTAGGCGTCAGGCGGCGCCAGCTTGGCCAGCAGGCTGGTCGCCTCGCCTGGCTTGACGGCCGATAATTCGACCTCGGCGCGCAGCGGCTGGCCGGCGGCGGACAGCACCGTGATCTTGCCCAGCTCGGCTGCGGATACCGCCGGTGACAATAACACCGCACAGGCGACAGCGCTGCTGAGTGTTTGAATGGCAAGGGAGGCGACCCGGGGACGAGTGTGTACAGGCATAGTTGGCGGCATCTTAGTTGACATGGGAAAACTGTTACTTTTCCAGAGGTATCAACATATCATCATGCCCAGAGCTATGCAAGCTCCGCATGGTTGAGCCTTGACGGGCCCAGGACGAAAAAAAAGCCGGGAAAACAGCCCCGGCTTGATCTGGATCAGCAATTTGTGGCGCTTACGCGTCCAGCAAAATACGCAGCATGCGGCGCAGCGGCTCGGCCGCGCCCCACAGCAACTGGTCGCCCACGGTGAAGGCGGACAGATATTCGCCGCCCATGCTCATCTTGCGCACGCGGCCGACGGGGATCGTCAGGCTGCCCGTGACGGCCGCCGGCGACAGGTCGCGCACGGACGCTTCGCGCGTGTTCGGCACGAATTTCACCCACTGATTGTTGCTGGCGATGATGTCGTTGATTTCATCGAGCGGCACGTCTTTTTTCAGCTTGATGGTCAAGGCTTGCGAATGGCAGCGCATGGCGCCGATGCGCACGCACAGGCCGTCCACAGGGATTTCCTTGGTGCCGAAGTCGATGCCGCGGCCCAGGATCTTGTTCGTTTCCGCGCCCGCTTTCCACTCTTCCTTCGACTGGCCGTTGCCCAGGTCCTTGTCGATCCACGGGATCAGGTTGCCGGCCAGCGGCGCGCCGAATTGCTTGATTTCATCCGGGGAATAGCCGTGCTGGGTGGCCAGCACCTGGCGGTCGATTTCCAGGATGGCGGAAGCGGGGTTGTCCAGCAGCGCCTTGACGGAACCGTTGATGGTGCCAAATTGCGTCAGCAGTTCGCGCATGTGCTGCGCGCCGCCGCCCGATGCCGCCTGGTAGGTCATCGACGTCATCCAGTCGATCAAATCGTGCTGGAACAGGCCGCCCAGGCCCATCATCATGCACGATACGGTGCAATTGCCGCCGATGTAGTTCTTGACGCCCTTGCCCAGCGCATCCTTGATGACGTGCAGGTTGACGGGGTCGAGCACGATGACGGCGTCTTTTTCCATGCGCAAGGTCGAGGCCGCATCGATCCAGTAGCCATTCCAGCCCGCTGCGCGCAGCTGCGGGAAGACGGCGCTCGTGTAGTCGCCGCCCTGGCAGGAAATGATGATGTCGCACTTGGACAGTTCGGCGATGTTGTTGGCATCCTTGAGGATGGTTTCATTCTTCGCCATGGCCGGCGCCGCGCCGCCCGTGTTCGAGGTGGTGAAAAACACCGGTTCGATGTGGGCGAAATCGCCCTCTTCCTGCATGCGTTGCATCAGGACCGAACCGACCATACCGCGCCAACCTACCAAGCCAACTAATTTCATTACCATTCCTCAAGATGAGACGGCGACTGCCGTCATTAGACTATTTTATCCCAGTGCTTTTACAACTGCATCACCCATCGCCTCAGTACCGACCAAAGTCGTGCCCGCTTCGTGGATATCGGCCGTGCGCAAACCCTGCGCCAGCACTTGCTTGACGGCTGCCTCGATGCGGTTTGCCTGCTCTTCGCGGTTCAGCGAATAGCGCAGCATCATGGCGGCCGACAAGATCGTCGCCAGCGGATTGGCGATGCCCTTGCCCGCGATATCGGGTGCCGAACCGTGCGATGGCTCGTACAGGCCCTTGTTGTTGGCGTCCAGCGAGGCCGACGGCAGCATGCCGATCGAACCCGTCAGCATGGCGGCAGCGTCCGACAAGATGTCGCCGAACATGTTGCCCGTCACCATGACGTCGAATTTCTTTGGCGCCCGCACCAGTTGCATGGCCGCGTTGTCGACATACATATGATCAAGCGCAACATCCGGGTATTCCTTGTGCACGTCGGTGACGATGTCTTTCCAGAACTGGAAGGTTTCCAGCACGTTCGCCTTGTCCACGCTGGTGAGGCGCTTGTCGCGCTTTTGTGCCGCCTGAAAAGCCACATGGGCGATGCGGCGGATTTCGCCTTCCGCATAGCGCATGGTGTCAAAACCTTCGCGCTGACCCTTGAACGGACCGTCCGGGCACTCGCGCACGCCACGGGGCTGGCCAAAATAAATGTCGCCCGTCAATTCACGGATAATCAAAATGTCCAGGCCAGACACCACTTCCGGCTTCAGGGTCGAGGCGCCCGCCAGTTCCGGATACAAAATAGCCGGACGCAGGTTGGCGAACAAACCCAGGTTCTTGCGCAAGCCCAAAATCGCCTGTTCCGGACGGAACTGGCGCTCGAGGTTGTCGTACTGGTAGTCGCCCACGGCGCCGAACAGCACGGCATCGGCCGCTTTCGCCAGCGCCAGCGTGCCTTCCGGCAACGGGTGGCCATGGGCCGCATAGCCGGCGCCGCCCACGGGCGCCGTTTCCAGCTCGAACGATTCGCCCAGCACATTCAAGACCTTGACGGCTTGCGCGACGATTTCAGGACCGATGCCGTCGCCGGGTAAGATTGCAATTTTCATGGAATGATCTTTAGATAACGTTGGCCAGCCAAGGCTGATTAGTCAGATGCCGTTCTTCGAAGGCGCGGATATCGTCGGCGTGACGCAAGGTCAGGCCGATATCGTCGAGGCCATTCATCAGGCAATATTTGCGGAAGGCGTCGATCTCGAACGGGTACGACACGGAACCATTGCTGGTGCGCACGCATTGCTGCTCCAGGTCCACCACCAGCTTGAAGCCGGGGAACGCCTTGACTTCATTGAACAGGTGCTCGACCTGGCTTTCCGACAGCACGATGGGCAGCAAGCCGTTCTTGTAGCAATTATTGAAGAAGATGTCGGCGAACGAGGGCGCGATGATGGCGCGGAAGCCATACTGATCGAGTGCCCACGGCGCGTGTTCGCGCGAGGAACCGCAGCCGAAATTCTTGCGCGTCAGCAAGATCGAGGCGCCCTGGTAGCGCGGCTCGTTGAGCACGAACTCCGGGTTCAGCGGGCGGCGGCTGTTGTCCTGGCCCGGTTCGCCATGGTCGAGATAGCGCCATTCGTCGAACAGGTTGGGGCCGAAGCCGCTGCGGTGGATCGATTTCAGGAATTGCTTCGGGATAATCGCGTCGGTGTCGACGTTGGCGCGGTCCAGCGGAGCGACCAGGCCTTCGTAAATCGTAAATTTATCCATGCTGTTTCTACTCGGTAGGACGCGCGGCGCTGGGCGCCGGCACGTCACGGTTTATTTTCCGCCGGCGCCAGTGACGACCTGGCCGACTTTCTGCACATCGCGGCCGATGCCGGAGACGGTGTTGCAGCCAGACAGGATCACGGTGGCGATGAGGAGGGCGAAGAGTTTTTTCATGATGATTTCTTGATAGTAAGTAAGGGACTGGGAACGCTAGTGTAAACCAGCGGCGCCAGTCCCTGCCGTCATCGCAAGCCCCGCACGTCGACAAAGTGGCCAGCGATACCCGCCGCGGCCGCCATCGCGGGCGACACCAGGTGGGTACGGCCGCCCTGCCCTTGCCGGCCTTCGAAGTTGCGGTTCGAGGTCGATGCACAGCGTTCGCCCGGTTCCAGGCGGTCCGCATTCATGGCCAGGCACATGGAGCAACCCGGTTCGCGCCATTCGAAGCCGGCATCCTTGAAGATGCGGTCCAGGCCTTCGCGTTCGGCCTGATCCTTGACGAGGCCGGAACCGGGCACGACCAGCGCCAGGGTCACGTTCGAGGCGCGGTACTTGCCGCGCACCACGGCGGCTGCCGCGCGCAAATCTTCGATGCGCGAATTGGTGCAGGAACCAATGAAAACCTTGTCGATACGTACGTCGGTGATCGGCGTGTTCGGTTTGAGGGCCATGTAGACCAGGGCTTTTTCGATGGCGTCGCGCTTGACGCTGTCTTTTTCATTGTCCGGATCTGGCACGCGGCCATCGATGCCGATGACCATTTCCGGCGACGTGCCCCATGTCACTTGCGGTTGAATCTCTTGCGCGTTGAGCGTGACGACGAGGTCGAAACGGGCGCCCGGGTCCGAATGCAGGGTGCGCCAATAGGTCACGGCCCGTTCCCAGTGCGGACCGGCCGGCGAAAACGGACGGCCCTTGACGTAATTGATGGTGGTGTCGTCCACGCCGATGATGCCGGCGCGCGCGCCCGCCTCGATCGCCATGTTGCACACCGTCATGCGCCCTTCCATCGACAGCGCGCGGATGGCCGAGCCGCCAAACTCGATACAGTAGCCCGTGCCGCCGGCCGTGCCGATCTTGCCGATGATGGCCAGCACGATATCTTTCGCTGTCACGCCGGCCGGCAAGGCGCCGTCGACCTGCACCAGCATGGATTTGGATTTCTTTTGCAGCAAGGTCTGCGTGGCCAGCACGTGTTCCACTTCGGACGTGCCGATGCCGTGCGCCAGCGCGCCGAACGCGCCGTGCGTGGACGTGTGCGAGTCGCCGCAGACGACCGTCATGCCGGGCAGGGTCGCGCCCTGTTCCGGGCCGATCACATGCACGATACCCTGGCGCTTGTCGTTCATGTTGAAGTAGGTCAAGCCGTAGTGCTTGGCGTTCTTGTCCAGCGTTTCCACCTGCAGGCGCGAAACGGGGTCGGCAATGCCGTCGACCCGGCTGGTGGTGGGCACGTTATGGTCGGCCACGGCCAGGTTGGCGGAAATGCGCCACGGCTGGCGGCCCGCCACGCTGAGGCCATCGAAGGCTTGCGGGCTGGTGACTTCGTGCAGCAGGTGCCGGTCGATGTACAGAATTGTCGTGCCATCATCTTCGGCCCGAACAACGTGGGATTCCCAAAGTTTGTCGTAAAGCGTCTTCATCATGATTTATGCAGCGTTGCCACAGCCTGTTTAAGTGATCAAGTGATACCAGGTCATACGGTGATCCACAAGGATTATGCCATATATTGGGGAATACAGAACCGAAACAGGCAAAAGCGTGGGATTGGCGATACAAAGTTCGGCTCATTTGTTGGATATGGGCGAAAAATTGCCGATATTGCCTTGCTGGCGGCATACCGGCCCCGTCCGCACGCAGGCCGCCGAACGAGTCACGGCGCGGTCAAAAAAATGATATTTTTTACTCAATCTTTCGTGTATTGTATTTCGACAATAATGACCGGCGCGCGCAAGCGCACGCGCCCACAACCGATGGGGAGCTGAATGAAACTGCACTTCTGGGCGCTGGCCGCCCTCACCCTGGCCAACACGCATGCGTTGGCCGCCGCGCCGGGAGAAACCTGCGTGCGGGACTTGCGCGCGATTACTCCCTTCCTGCTGGAAAATGATACGGGCGCACGCGCCCACCTGGCGCAAAAGGGCCAGGCCTACTTCGACCTGGCGCTGGCCACGGCCACCACGGCGGCGGCCAGCGCGGCCGACGACAAGGCTTGCAACGCGATCCTGGGAAACTATCTGGGCATGTGGCGCAAGAGCCATTTGTATGTGAAGCCGGGCAGCGTGCAAGAGATTGCCAAGCCGACGCCAGCCAGGCCGAACGTGGCGAGCCAGGCAGCCCCGTCGAAGGAGCCGGCGCTGCAAATCTTGTCTGACGCGACGGTGCTGCTGAGCCTGCCCAGCTTTCACGACCCCTACCGCGCCGCCGTGGCCGCCCTGCTCGATACGCATCGCGCGGTACTGGCGGCGCGTCCCAACTGGATCATCGACGTGCGCCGCAACGCCGGCGGCAGCGACAGCACGTATGCGCCGCTGCTGCAATGGATCAGCTCAGACGAGATGGTCAGCGTGGGCGCCGAATGGCTGTCCACGCCGGCCAATATCGCGAGCCAGGAAAAAATCTGCGCGCTGGTGGCACCCGGCGACCAGGACTGCATCGACTTTGCGACCCAGGCCGTGAAACAGATGCGCACGGTCAAGCCGGGCGACTACGTGCCACAGGAAAATGACGAACTCATCAGCTATGCCCGCGTGAGCGCGCAGGAGCCGCGCCGGCCCGCACGCGTGGCCGTGCTGATGGACAGCGAGTGCGCCAGTTCCTGCGAGGAATTCCTGCTGGCGGCGCGGCAAAGTTTTCATGTCAAATTGATCGGCCGCAACAGCGAAGGCGCGCTCGACTATTCCAACCTGCGCCTGCACGCCCTGCCTTCCGGCGTGCGCGAGTTGCAATACGCGACCTCGCGCTCGGCCCGGCTGCCGCATCTGCAAGTGGACCTGGGCGGCATCATGCCCGACATCTACCTGCCGCCGCCGAAGGACGAAGCGGGGCGCGCCCAGGAAATCGTGCGCGTGCAGCGCTGGCTGGAAGGCGGCACGCTACGCCCTAACAACATTTGACACCGCTGGCGCCATAAAAAAAGCCCGCCATACCTGGCGGGCTTTCCAAAGAATACAGCGACACTTACGTCAGGCAGCTAAACGCACGCTACCTCGACAACCATCCATCAGGAACGACAGGCCGACTACCAGCACCAGTTCGCCTTCAGCCGAGCGGGCCGTGCCCGTGATGCCTTCCACGGTGATGGCCGTCATCGGCTTGATCACGAGGTCGGCCGTGCCATCGACGGCTTCCACGGCAAGGATGTACGGCTGTGGCGCAGCGACAACGATGCCGACGCGCTCGCTGCACGATTCGTAGCCCAGCGAGCCGGCCAGCGAGCGCACGGGCAATGGACGTCCCTGGTCTTTCAGCACGGGCGCGCCGCCCACTTCCATGAAAGTTTCCGGCAATTCGACGACGCGCTGCACCACCGCCATCGGCAGCGCCAGCGCGGCGCCCGAGGTCGACACAAGCATGGTCGGCACGATCGACAGTTCGATCGGCAGGCGGATGGCGAACTTGGTGCCCTTGCCCAGCGCCGATTCAATGTGGATGGCGCCGCGGTTTTTCTCCACGGCCGTTTTCACCACGTCCATGCCCACGCCACGGCCGGAAACGCTGGACGCGACTTCCTTGGTCGAGAAGCCCGGCAGGAACACCAGTTGGAAGCATTCGTCGTTGCTCAATTGCGCGTTTTCGCTGATCAATCCCTTTTGCTGGGCCTTGCTGCGCAGGAAGGCCGGGTCCATGCCCTTGCCATCATCCTGCAGCACGATCATGACACTGTTGGCTTCCTGCCAGGCTTTCAGCGAAATATACGATTTGGCGGGCTTGCCGGCAGCCAGGCGCGCTTCCGGCGATTCGACGCCATGGTCGAGCGAGTTGCGCAGCATGTGCACGAGCGGATCGTACAGGCTGTCGACCACCACGCGGTCGACTTCCGTTTCCGCGCCTTCGATGGTCAGTTCGACATCCTTGCCCAGATCCTTGGCCAGCTCGCGCACCAGGCGCGGGAATTTCTGGAACAGGCGGCCGACAGGCTGCATGCGCGTGGCCAGGGTGGCCCGCTGCAGTTCCGTCGAGTAACGCGAAGCGCGTTCCAGGGTTTCCGCCAGGGTCGCCATCAAGGTGGCGGCCTGGCCTTCGAATTTGAATTGCAGCAAGCGCTCGAGCAGCACGGCAGCCTGGTTGGCGGCCTGCACGGATTCGCCGGCCACTTCCAGCAAGGCGTCGAGCTTGACGGCGTCGACGCGGATGCTGTCTTCCTTGACGGGCGCGGCATGGCGCACTTCCGGACGCTCTTCGCGGCGTTCGGCGCCATCCCAGGCCTTGGCGACCGGTTTGGCGGCAGCAGCGGCAGCAGCAGGCGCGGCGACCACGGCGGCAGGCGCAGCGGCGACGACGGACACCGGCGCTGCTGCGACGCGATTACCCTCGGGCACGACGGCGTTATACATGCCTTCCCAGTCCAGGCCATCGGCGCTGGCAGTGGCAACGGCGGCGGCAGGCGCGGCCACGACGACTTCGACAACCTCGGCAACGGCAACTTCCGCCACCAAGGCGGCGGCCGGCGCAGGCGCGTCCATGCCCTTGCCTTCGATGGCGTTCGTCAGGATGTGTTCCAGCTCTTCTGGCATGGCCGGCAAGCTTTCCGGCGCGGCGCCATTCGCCAGCTCCGTCAGCTGGTCGGCCACGAATCCGGACGCTTGCAGCGCCGCCTCGATGGCGATCGGCGTCACGGGCGCGGCACCAGTGCGCAAGGCGTCGAACAGGTTTTCCGTCAGATGGCAGGCTGCCACCAGCGCGGGCAAGCCCATGAAGCCGGCGCCACCCTTGATGGTGTGGAAGGAACGAAACACGGCATTCAGTGTTTCCTTGTTGTCAGGATCACGCTCGAGGCGTAATAAGTGCTCTTCAACATTAACCGCAAGATCCATCGCCTCAACGACGAAATCCTTGAGCATATCGTCCATTAGAATCCCAAATCCGCAAGAAGGTCGTCTACATTATCCTGGTCCAGCGCCACCGACGGCACGGACGGGCCCTGCATCAGCGGCGCGTCCTGCTTCTGTGCGAGTTTCTCGCGCACTTCGGCCGGCGCGTTGTCGCGCAGCAGCTGAGCCAGCTCGTGCTCCACCGTCTTGGTGATGTTGACCACTTTTTTGATCAGCTGGCCCGTGATGTCCTGGAAGTCCTGGGCCATCATGATTTCCAGCAAGCGTGCTTTTTCCGCTTCCGTCGCTTCGGCAACGGCTTGCGCGAACTGGCGCGAATCGCCGGCCAGAGCCTTGAATTCTTCCAGGCTCAGCTTGCCGTCGAACAAGGCTGTCCAGCGGCCGTCCATGTCCTTGGCTTTCTTCGACAACACGTCTTGCGCCGGCATGCCTTCGTCGAGCGTATTCAGTACCTTGTTGGCGGCCTGCTCCGTCAGGGTGGCGACATATTCGAGGCGGTCCTGGGCATCGACGATCTGTGACGACGCTTCCGTCAACGCTTTGTCGTAGCCCAGTTCGCGCAGCGAATCGTGCAGCAGGCGCACGATGCCGCCCAGGCGCTCGAACATCGGCTTGTCGGACTGGTCGACAGGATCTGCCGCCTCGCCATGCGCGTCGGCGCTGGCCACGGCGGCCGCTTGCGCAGCGGCTGGCGCGGCAGCCACCGGCGCCGCTGCGGCTGCCGGGACGGCGGCGCTGGCCGACACGGAGTCGAACAGCGCGTCAAAATCATCATCCGCGATCACGGCAGGAGCGGGCGCGGCGGCGGGTGCCGGCGTGGCTGCGGCCGCGCTTTGCGCGGATACTTCATCGAATAATGCATCGAAATCATCAGCGGCGTTGGTCATATCCCTGCTTCTCCATAATTTGTCAAAATTCCGCCTGAACTGTGCGTTTTACAGACTGATACCCACAATTTCTCGATTAAGATGATTTGAGGCAATACCGCTGCGATGGTGCGAGTGTAGCAGGGCGCCGCCCTGTTGGTAAATCTCAAAACGCGCTTCCTGGTGCAAAGCGGGTCCACAAGAGCTTTTCCGCCAGGAAATAAGTGTTCCTGCTGTTGTATTTTGAAATACTACCATTGGCGTGCGTGCAAGACCACGCGCGACATGACAAATCCTGCCTCCGGGCGCCTGCGCAACAGCCTCGCACGGCCATCGTTGCAGCTAAACACGATCTTTCTGCCAATGTTGTCTATACTGAAGGTGCAGTAGTATTGATAATTATCAAGTCTTTACATGAATACAATGCTGCCGCCACGTCTACAATAAGAGGCGTTGCGCGCGCTGAGTCACTGCCAAAGGACCTGCCATGTATAAGAAAATTCTGATCGCCACGGACGGCTCCACCGTCTCCAACTTGACGGCCTGTGCCGGCGTTGCCTTTGCCGAACAGATGCACGCCGACATCCTTGCCGTGTACGTGGCGCCCGAGTACCAGTACCCGGTGTACATCGAAATCATTCCACCGAGCTATCCCAGCGAAGAGGAATACCGCATCGCCATGCGCAAGGCGGGCGCCGACCACTGGCAGCCCATCCTCGACGCGGCCGCCAAGCGGGGTCTGCAGGCGACGGGCTTGACGGCCTTTTCCGACAGCCCTGCCCTGAAAATCGTGGAAGTGGCGCAATTGCAGCAATGCGACCTGATCTTCATGGGCTCGCACGGCCGCAGCGGCTGGGGGCAGTTACTGCTGGGCAGCGTGACCAACAAGGTGCTGTCGCACTCGAAACTGCCCGTGCTCGTGCACAGGCTGATCAAGGAACCCCCGGCAAAATAAGGGGTCACATGGCCACGAAGGCCGCCGTTGCCGGCGCACCAAGAAAAAGGCAAACGTGCGGCCACTTCAGTTAAAATGACAACATTTCTCGTTTCTTAACATTTGATTGTCCGGTGACGGACAGAGCAGATTACACGCCACCAGATTGCCCGCCTATGATACGTATTGTGATTGCCGACGACCACACCATCATGCGTGAAGGATTAAAGCGCATCCTTGACGGCGCGCCGGATATCGACATCGTGGGTGAAGCCATCGACGGTTTTGAAGTCCTCAACCATGTGCGCCAGGGCGGCTTCGACCTGTTGCTGCTCGACCTGTCGATGCCGGGCCGCAGCGGCGTCGACCTGATCCGGCAAATCCGCAGCGAGGCGCCCAAGCTGTCCATCCTGATCCTCACCATGCACGAGGAAGAACAATATGCGGTGCGCGCCATCCGCGCCGGCGCGCAAGGCTATCTGACCAAGGAAAGCGCGGGCACCCAGCTCGTGGGCGCCATCCACAAGGTGGCGTCGGGCCGTCCCTATATCAGCGCCGAGGTGGCGGAGCAACTCGTGCTCAACATCATGATGCCGAATGAAAGCTTGCTGCACAAACAGTTGTCGGACCGCGAATTCGAAGTCTTTTCCCTGCTGGTGGCAGGCAAGTCGATCACGGAAATTGCCAACAACCTGCACCTGAGCGTCAAAACGGTGAGTACGCACAAGACGCGCATCATGCAAAAAATGGGTATGAGTTCGCTGTCGGAAATGGTCCAGTATGCCGTCGCGCACCGCCTGCTTTCCCCCTTCAAGACCTAAGTCCGGCGGCGCGCGCCCGCGCGTCGACTGTAGGAACAATCCTACTACATCTACCACAGCTCCTACTGCCATATTCAGCCACTGCTGATATTAATTGCATACGGTTGTTGGCATACTGAAACCAGTAATCAAGTTGCTGGGAAGTTATTTCATCACACAGCAAGTCTTCAGCGAATTGAGCATTACCTGCCTGAACGCGCGCCGCCGGCCCTTGCCCGCCCGCCGTCCCGCGCACCCCGTTATTCAACTCTGAACTACCTGTCACCAGGAGATGAACATGCTGTCCACGCAAAAGCCCGATACCCGCGCCGCCTCACCATCGCTGGCCCCCTCCTCTCCGATGGAAGCGGGGCGCCAGCGCCAGGGCCGGCTCTGGTCGAACCTGAAGGAGGTGTGCGACCTGCTGCATATCTCCAGCGCCTGCACCATCGCCGCCGACGAACTGCTGTTCCAGCACGTGCAATTCAAGACGGGCCAGCGCGTGCACACGATCGGCCAGCCGTTCGACACCCTGTACATCGTCAATTCAGGCTTCCTGAAAACCGTGCTCATCGATGAATTCGGCAATGAGCAGGTGCTCAGCTTTCCCATGAAGGGCGACATGCTGGGCGTCGACGGCATCCACTCGCGCCATTACTCCTCGGAAGCGGTGGCCCTGTCCGACTGCGACCTGATCCTGCTGCCGTTCAAGAAGCTGACGGCGCTGGGCAGAGTCCACCTGGAACTGGAAAACGTCATGTACGGCGTGATGAGCCGCGAACTGGTGCGCGAGCAAGCCATGATCGGCATGCTGGGCGCCCTCAGTGCCGAAGCCCGCGTGGCCCGCTTCCTCGTCTCGCTGGCCGACCGCTTTGCGCAGATGGGCTATTCGAGCAAGCTGTTCAACCTGCGCATGACGCGCCATGAAATCGGCAGCTATCTGGGCCTGACCCTGGAAACGGTGAGCCGCACCTTGTCCGCCTTCAATGAAATCGGCCTGATCACGGTTGACCAGCGCACCATCGGCATCAAGGATCCGGACGCCCTGAAAACCCTGCGCCGCCTGCCGCCGTCGCGCTCGCGCGCCAAGCAGCTGGCCGCCGCCAAGCTCAAGGCCGACACCACCGCCGCCGCCAGCGCTTCGGCGCAATTGCTGGCTACTATTTAGCGCCATCCCGATTTCCTCAAGCTTGGCACAGGCTTGACCCGGCCAAGGCGCACAACGCCTTGCCGGGTCTTTTTTGCCGCCTCCGCCTCCCGCGCCGCTCCTGCGGCCAGCTTTGCGCAGCACGATCATCCACGCTGCCATGTCACCATAAAAAAGCGCGGATTCCGCACAAATAAGCCTTGCTTTTCGGGCCACATTCAACAATAATGCAAATACGAATCATTCTCAACTGAGATAAAGAAAGCCCAACATGCAAAGCTCAAAACCAGCCTTGATCCAGGATGCCGCTACCGCCCACGTCCGCCCTCCCGTCAGCATGACCCAGCCGGCGCGCCGCATCACCAGCGAAGCGCTGCTGCAGCAGGGTCGCGAAGTGGAGATTGAGCACAGCGGCAAGATCTATCGCCTGCGCGTCACCCAGTTGAACAAGCTGATCCTGACTGCCTGAAGCAGCACGGCAGCCAGTCACCACACTCGCCAGCCAGTCGCGCCCCGTGCGCGCAGCCAGCCAAACCACCGCACAGGAGTGTTTGATGGCGAACGACCGACCTTCCCCGATGTTTCCCTCCCCGCAAGGCCAACAGCCTGAATTGCTGCTGTCGGCCGTGCTGCACCTGATGTCGCACTACCATGCGGGCAGTCCCTGCGAGAAACTGGCCGGTGTCATCGAACGCCATCTGCAAGTACTGTCGAGTTCGCCCGGTCTGGGCCCCGTGCTGCAAGCGACGTGCCAGCAACTGTCGCAGCAATGGGCCGCCCTGGTGGCGCTGCACAAGCCCGCGCCGCCCAGGACCTCCTTGCTGGATCGCCTGGCACGCATGCTGAGCGCCAAGCGCCCTGCCTCGCCCCTGCCGCAATAATTTCTTTTCCATCCCCACCGTCCAACAGGATATCGCCATGTGTGACAAAGACCAGTCCCTGCCCGTCATCAGCAATTGTTCCAGCGGCGGGGCCGAAACGGCCGCACTCGCTTCGCGCCGCCGCCGGCTGTGGGAACTGTCGCATACCTGTCATTGCCCGCTGGTCGGCGTGGGCTTGCCCTTGGGATACCTGCGCAAGCTGGTGGGCAAGATGACGGGCGGGCGCGTGCTGGCCGACGATTACGAAGTGCACGTGGGTGCCGTGACGGAATGCGGCGCGCGCAACCGCCTGTCCGAAGCGCTGCAAAAGGAACTCGAACGCCGCTACGCTCCCGTGATCCTGCGCTTTCGCGGCGCCAAGACGACGGCGCAAGTGGCCGAACTGTGGCGCACGGCCGTCGCCAACGGCGACGTGTCGGGCGCTTTCTGGGCCGGTCTGACGCACCCGCGCTGCGATGCCGAGCTGGAAGAGCAGATGTGCCGCGACTTGCACATGATCCAGCACCAGGCCGGCGCCTGCGTGCGCGCCGACATGGGCAAGTTTACGGCCTTGCAGGAAGAAAATGCACGCCTGACGCACGAACTGGCCAAGCTGCAACAACGCAGCCAGGCCGCACTGATGGAAAAGACGGGCGAACTGGAACGCCAGGAAGCCGTGCTGCTGCGCACGCGTGCCGAGGCCATAGGCAAGGATAGCGTGATCGATGGCTTGCGCGCGGAACTGGCGCAATTGCAGGCGGCCATCCCGGCGCTGGAATCGCGCACGCGCCTGGTCGAGCGCCTGGCGCAAATGGATGAGCGCGAAAAGGAATTGCGCCAGCAAATCGTGGAATTGAAACAGGCCCAGCCACGTCCAGGCGCGGTCGCGCCGCCGCCGGCGCCGAAGCTGGAAGTGCCGACGGGCGGCAAGCTGAAAATGCCGATCCGCCTCGTCGATCAAAGCGTCTTGTGCGTGGGCGGACGCAGCGGGAATGTCGCCACCTACCGCGCCCTGATCGAACGGGTCGGCGCGCAGTTTGCCCACCACGACGGCGGCCTGGAAGACAATGCCAACCTGCTCGACTCGAGCCTGGCGGCGGCCGACCTGGTGATTTGCCAGACGGGCTGCATCAGCCACAGCGCCTACTGGCGCGTCAAGGATTATTGCAAGCGCACGGGCAAGCGCTGCGTCTTCATCGACAACCCCAGCATTTCCAGCCTGGCGCGCGGCTTGCAGGAAGTGAGCGGCGAGATGGAGCCGGCCGTGCTGGACGCATCCGACTAAGCCAGGCCCAAGCTTAGGCCTGCAGCTGTTGCGCGATGGCCTCGCGCAACAGCGCATCATCGACCGTGGTGTCGGGCGCGAAACGCCCCACCACCTTGCCGTCCTTGCTGATCAAAAACTTCTCGAAATTCCACAGCACGTCGCTGGGCTGCTCCTGCGTGATGCCGTAGCCGGCCAGCTTGGCGCGGAAATCGCTGCCCGGCTTTTCCTGCGCCCGCGGCTGCTCTTGCACCAGGCGCTGGTACAGCGGATGCTGGCCAGGGCCCTTGACGACGATTTTTTCAAACATGGGAAATTGCACGCCAAACGTGCCACGGCAAAAGTCGGCGATCTCGGCATTGCTGCCCGGCTCCTGCGCGCCGAATTCATTGGCGGGAAAACCTGCCACCACCAGGCCCTCGGCCTGCTTGTCGGCGTAGAGTTTTTCCAGGCCTTCGTACTGCGGCGTCAGGCCGCAGGCGGAGGCGACATTGACCACCAGCACGACCTTGCCGCGATACGCGTCCAGGCTGGTGGGCTCGCCATTGATGCGGCGCAAGGGAATGTCGTAAATGCTGTCGCTCATGATGGTTCTCCCTGGATGAAACAATCATGATAGCCGTGTGCGCGCGAACGCGCTGGCGGCGTCAAAAACTCAGTAGACGTCGCGCCGGTAGCGCCCTTCGGCCGCCAGCGCGTCGAGCGCGGGACGCCCCAGGATTTCCTGCAGGGCCTGGTCGACACCGCCCGCCATGCCGGCCAGGCTGCCGCAAATATAGATGGCCGCGCCCTGTTCCAGCCACAGTTTCACCTCGTCGGCATTGCCGCGCAGGCGGTCCTGCACGTAGGTCCGCTCTGCCTGGTCGCGCGAAAACGCCAGGTCCAGGCGCGGCAAGTCGCCACTGGCGTGCCAGCGCTCAATTTCTTCGCGATAATGGAAATCGTGGGCCGCGTTACGCTCGCCAAAGATCAGCCAGTTGCGCCGCTGCCCTGCCAGCACGCGGCTTTTCAAATGCCCGCGCAAGCCGGCGATGCCGCTGCCGTTGCCGATCAAAATCAATGGCCGCTGGGCATTGTCTTCCAGGCGGAAGCGTTTGTGCTGGCGCAAGCGCAGCTGCACCACGTCGCCCACCTTGGCTTGCGCCGTGAGCCAGCCAGAGGCCAGGCCCAGACTGCCATCGGGATGCGCATGCTGGCGTACCAGCAGATGCACACCGCCATCGCGCGGGATCGAGGCGATCGAGTATTCGCGCGGCTGCGACGGGTCGGCGGGTGCCGTCACCTGCACCAGGTCGCCCGATTGCCAGTCAGGCAAGCTGCCCGCCACGGGCGCCAGTTCCACGTGATAAATGGCGCCGCCGGCGCTGCCAGGATTCAGCAACTGCCTTTGCGTCAGACGCCAGTCGCCAAAGGCGGGGGCGCTCCAGTCGGGCGCGTCGCTGGTGCCGGCCAGGTGGCTCAGGTGCTGGAACCATTGCTCGATGGCGGCGCTGGCACTGCGGTCGACTTCGATGCGCTGGAACAGGCGCGACGCACCCTGCGCGGCCAGCCAGGCGTCGAGCGCGCGGCCGAAGCCGCAGAACTGGCCATAGCTGCGGTCGCCCAGGGCCAGCACGGCGTAATGCAATTGCGGCAGCGCCAGCTCACCCGTCATCAGGCGGCCCATGAAGGCCGCCGCATTGTCGGGCGCATCGCCTTCGCCATACGTGCTGACCAGGAACAAGGCCCGTTCCGCTTGTTGCAGATCAAGGGCCGTGAGTTCGGCCAGCGCGCACAGGCGCACGGGGATGCCGGCCAGTTGCAGGCTCTGTGCCGTTTGCGTGGCCAGTTCCTCGGCATTGCCCGTCTGGCTCGCATACGCCACCAGCCAGGCGGGACTGTTTGCCAGCGCCGCCCTGGCGGCGTCGGACGCGCGGCGCTTGGCGCGCGCGCGCAGCCAGGGCGCCAGGCACACGCCCGCATAACTGAGGGACAGGGCGGCCAGCAAGGCCAGCCGCGTCGTATCGTGCGTAAAAATCATGGAATTAATCGTTCATTCGTCGAGCATGGCCAGCATGTGGCTGCTCAGCGTTTCATGGTAGCCATCGCCGTCGCGCTGCAGGAAGCGCGCAGCCAGGCCCTGCTCTTCGGCCAGGGCCATGCCGGCCTCGACACCCAGCACGGTCAGGGCCGTCGACCAGGCATCGGCCGCCATGCATTCGGCATGCACGACGGTGACGGAAGCGAGTTGATTGGCGATCGGCATGCCGCTGCGCGGATCGATGGTGTGTGAGAAACGCGCTGAGCCATCCTGGAAGAAACGCCGGTAGTCGCCCGACGTCGCCACGGACAGGCCGTGCAGCGCCAGCAGCATTTCCGGCGGATGCTGTGCATGACCGGCACTATCGGCAGCGCCATCGACCTGTTCCAGCGTCACCCACCACGGCTGGCCGTCGGGCTTGCTGCCGGCGCCGCGCAGCTCGCCGCCCACTTCGACCAGGTAATGCTGAATGCCCTGACTGTCTAGGTAGCGAGCCAGGCGATCCACGCCATAGCCCTTGGCCACGGCGGACAAATCGAGCTGCAAGCCGCCCGGCTGGCGCGCGCGGCGGGCCGGCAAATCGAGTTCCAGGCGGCGGCGCTGGCGCTGCGACAGCAGCAACGCCACGGTATCGTCTTTCGGCGGCAGGAAACCCGGCTCATCGTAGCGGTTGCGGGGGCCGAAGCCCCACAGGTTGACGAGGGCGCCGGCGCACGGGTCATACGCGCCTCCGGACGCTTGCGACACGTGCATGGCAAAGCCCAGCACCTCGCAAAACGCGGCAGGCAAGCTATGCCAGCTGCCGGGTTCGGCCCGGTTGAAGCGGCCCAGGTCGGACTCGTCACTCCAATGGCTCATTTGCGCTACAACAAGATCCAGCTGCTGC
Source organism: Janthinobacterium sp. GL_088 (assembly GCF_057837845.1). Lineage (NCBI taxonomy): Bacteria > Pseudomonadati > Pseudomonadota > Betaproteobacteria > Burkholderiales > Oxalobacteraceae > Janthinobacterium > Janthinobacterium sp. GL_088. The sequence continues at coordinate 5,149,166 of NZ_CM174453.1, forward strand.
TGCAAGCCCTGCTGCAAGTCGGCGCTGCCCGCGCGTCCCGGCATGGCGGACTCCAGCAGGCGCACCGACCAGCTGGTGCCCATGGTCAGGCCGCGCAAGTCCCGGATCGCGGCGCCGGGCGGCGCGATCTGATCGGAAATATGCTGCGGCAGCAGGACCCGGCGCATCGGAAACCTTGTGAACAGGCCGCCGCTTACTGCGGCAGCACTTCCACGGTGGCCGCGTACGTCATGCGGCGCTCGGGCATCACCGGCGGCTGGCCGGCCACGGCCGGGGCGGCCGCTGGCCAGGTGCTGCTCAGGTAATACATGCCGGCCGCTGGCACCGTAAACGTGATCTCGCCCTTGGCATCCGTGCTCTGGCGGATTTCACCGAGCACGCCACGGTAGCGCACGCCGCCTGGCACCAGGCTGAAGGCCTGGTTCGCCGCCGGCTTGCCATCGACCAGGAAGCGCCACGTGGCTTTCTCGCCCGCGCGCAAGTCGTTCGGGTGCGTCACCGGCACGAATTCCAGGCCCACGCCGGTCGGCTTGAACACTTCCGTGCTGGTTTCGCCATTGCTGAAGAAGGTTTCCAGGCGCGCTGCCGTGCGCGTGATTTTCAGCTCTTGCGCATCGGCCGGCACTTCCTTCTTGAACGTCTCTTCGTTGCCGCGGAAACGCTTCTGCTCGCCGTTGAGCTTGTAGCTGCCCATCACGTTTTGCGACACGATGGCCGCCTTGTACGTGCCCGGCTTTTCCATTTTGACGTCGAAGACGCTGCGCAAGCGGCCCGTGACTGTGTTCGCCGGCGTAACTTTGGCGCCGTCCGGACCGATGACTTGCAGCGCGTCCAGGCGCAGCGGCTGGTGGTCGATCTCGAACAGGCCGTCGGAGACGGCGGCATCCACCGTCACCCAGGCGTCCTTGCTTTCCACCATCGTGCTCGATGGCACCATCCAACCGCGGTGGGCGTGGGCGTTCATGGCCAGGCCGGCCAGGGCCAGGGCGATCAGGGGTTTATTGAATTGCTTGAACATGGTGTGCGCCTTATGGTTTGAGTTGGACGACGACATTGCCGAGTTCTTCCTTGCCTTTGGCAGGCACGGACTGGGCCGACTTCAGCGGCCACTGGAACGGCACGCGCACCAGTTCGCGTCCACCCGCTTCGCGCGCCGCTTCCACCACCACCTGATATTCGCCGGCGGGCAGCTTGTCGAGCAAGGCCTTGGCGCCTGGGAACGTCAGGGTGTGTTCACCCGGCGCACGCGTGGCGCCGCTGACGCCGTCAACCGGCATGGCCAGGTCGCGGCCGCTCTTGCGCCACCACTGGCGCATGTCCTTCAGCCACTTCTCGCCCGCCTTGTCTTTCTTTTTCACGTCATACAACACCGTCAGGTTGCCAACCACCTTCTGGTCCGCCGTTTCCAGCCACGCCGCCACGTAGGGACGGTGGTATTCCGCTACGTTCAGTTGCGGGATTTCAATCTTGAGGGCCAGGTCGGCCGCCATCGCCGACGTACCGATCAGGGGAAGGCCAAGCGCCAGGGAGTAGCGTAATTTCATGGTGTGCCTGTAAAAAGGAAAAATAAAAACGATCAATGGATAAACAACAAGGCGATCGCGCAAGGTATCAAGATACCGAGGCCAACCATCGGCCAGGTAAATGGCCGGTTGACCGCGTGGAATTTCAAAATCAACAAACCCGTCAGGCAAAACACGATGCAGGCGCCGGCAAAAATGTCGATGAACCAGCTCCAGGCCACGCCCGTGTTACGGCCCTTGTGGACATCGTTGAGCCAGGACACCCAACCCCGGTCCGTCAATTCATATTCGGCGGCCCCGTCTTCCAGGCCGATGCGCACCCAGGCGTCGCCGCCCGCCTTGGGCAGCGGTAAATACACTTCGTCGATCGACCATTCGGCGGGACGGCCGCCCGCGTTGAGCGACCACTGCTGCTTGAGCCAGGCTTCGGCGGCGGCCGGCATCGGTGCGTTGGCGCCATCGTGCTTGGCGGCATAGGCGGCCAGTTGCGTGACGAGGGGTGCCGGCAATTCTGCCTTCTGCCGCGTGATGGACGGCTTGGCTTCGATCTGGCCGGCGTGGTTCAGGGTGATGCCGGTAATGGCGAAAAGAAACATGCCCAGCAGGCAGAGTGCCGAGCTGATCCAGTGCCATTGATGCAAATTCTTCAGCCAGACGGCGCGGCTGGCGTTGTTCTTGGCCTTGTCTGCGGCGCCCGCATTACCCATCGAGCGCTCCCGGCAAGGAGCGGGCCAGGTGGCGCGACAAGTCAGTGTGCTTCATTCCCATCCTTCAATCAAAGTTCATGCCTAATTTTCAAACAAATGATAATGATTATCATTTATTAAGTCAATACATGGGGCGCCCCGTCGGGCCAGCGTTTTGTAACAGCTTTGAAACATGGCGCGAGGCAGACAGGCCGACGCCACTACGTAAGCTGCCGTACAGAGCCGACTGCCGCGCCCGCCTATGCTCTTGTTCAGGACAACCATCAAGGGAGCACCCCATGCAAGCGTATTCCAGCGAACAACTGGCCAGCATCGCGGCCAAAATCAAGGACGTCAAATTCGGCATGCTGACCACCAGCGATGACATGCGCACCCTCACCAGCCGGCCGTTGACGCAGCAGCAGGTCGACAGCGATGGGCACATCTGGTTCTTTGTCTCGGATGAAGCCGCCTACACGCGCGATTTGCTGAACAATCCGCAAATCAATGTCAGCTTTGTCGACACGGGCGACAGCCTGTATGTGTCCGTCTGCGGCCACGCGCAGCTGCTGAAGGACCGCGCCAAGGCGGAGGAATTGTGGAACCCGCTCGTAAAAGCCTGGTTCCCGGGCGGACTCGACGATCCGAAGCTGTCGCTGATCAAGGTGACGATCCAGTCGGCCGAGTACTGGGATAGCAGCGCCAGCAAGATGATGCAATTCTATGAGATGGCCAGGGCCGCCATTACGGGCGAGCCGCCGAAGGACCTGGGCGAACATGGACGGGTCGACCTGTAGCGGAGCCTTCCTGATTTACCCGCGCGCATGCGGGCCAGTCGGCGTGTGCAAACACGCCTGACGGCTGGCCTTGCGGGGATGATCAGACAGTCAGGAAGGAAAGTTCAGACGCCCGTACTGCCCGTGGTGTCTGGCGCATCGTCGGCACTCTGCCGGCTCTGCCCGGAGGAACCGGACTGGTGATGGGGCAAGCGGTCGGCGCGCCGCACTTCGCCGATGGAAAACAGATCGTCGCCAATATCGAGGCCTTGCTCGCTATCGACCAGCACAAAGTTTTCGGCCGAGTCGGCCGTGCTTTGCTTGCTGCCCGCCGTAGATGGCGTGCCGCCTTGGCTATTGCCCGGTTGCGGCGTATTCGAGTTGCCCATAATCTTCTCCCTGATCATCAATACAAGTTGACTGCGAGGCGATTGCACGGTGATTGCACCTTGCTGGCGCAGCTATTTCATCATAGTCCATGCCTGCTGCATTGCATCAAAATTTTGCGGCGACCGGACAGATGCGACCATGGCCAACGGCGTACCTGCCGCTGGCCATGCTCACTTCCTACTGCTCATGACGACTTGCTACGACTTGTTGCGCGAACCCGAGGAGCCCGAGCTGGAACCCGCACCGCCGCTTTGCTTGTTGCCACTGTCGCGGTTGCCATCCTGGTTCATGCTGGCATTGTCGCGCGTACCGCTGGAGCTGGTGGCGCTTTGCCGGCTGGCATCGTTCTTGTGGCTTTGGCTGCCTGCGCGGCGTGCCTCTTCCGACGTGAATTCATGCGCAGTGCCCTTTTCATGCGCAGCACGTCCGCCTTCGCTGGCGATTTCACGCTGCTGGGCGGGATCCATGGAAGCGAAACCCCGTTTGCTGGTATCGCTTTGCTTGTTGCCGCCGCTGCTACTGCTGCTGCTACTGGTTTTACTACCTTGCTGTTTATTGTCGCTCGATGTGGCCATGATGATCTCCTTAATCGATGGAATCAGAAACAATGCAAAAAACAATGCAAACCATGCAATTCTTCCCCCTCGCATGGCAAGGGAACCGTCATCTTAGTGCGCACATGGGGCACAAGAAATAGGAGGATGGCAAGAGCGCATGTAGGATGAGTCCCGCCCACGGTGGCGCAGTTACTTTCAGTTTTCCACCAAAAGTACCAGACACTCAGCAGTTAGCAGGCAGCGGGAAAATTGCCGCGTCCGCCGTCACATACACGCGCTCGCCAACGGCGGGCCGCACCGCATGGCCGCCCGTGAACGCGCCAAACGAAGGCAAGATGGCGCGCTGCTGGCCCAGCAGGAAACACGGCAGGCGCAAGCCGCCTCCATATCGTCCCGTCCCTGCTGCGCGCAAGTGAAACACGGGATGCACGTGACCGGCCAGTACATAGCCGGGCGCGACGGTATCCGGGTGATGGCAGAACGTCAGCTTGCCCACCTGGTGCGGTTCATCGACCATGCGTATCCCCAGCGCGGCGGCCGGATCGCCCGCATGCGCATCGTGGTTGCCGCGCACCACCGTCAGACGCACGTCCGGATGGCGCGCGCGCCAGGCCAGCATGGCGGCCACGGTGGCGGGCGCATGCGCGGCGCGCGCGTGCAAGAAATCGCCGAGAAAAACGATTTCCCCGCAGGCGTAACTGGCCAGCAAGGCGTCGAGCGCCAGCAGGTTTTGCGTGGTGGTGCCGCGCGGCACGGGCACGCCCAGTGCGCGGAACGCGGCCGCCTTGCCGAAATGAATGTCGGCGATGACCAGCATCCTGCGCGCGGGCCAATACACGGCCTTGTGCGCCAGCAGCCATAGCATCTCGCCGGCCAGCTCCACCACGCAGTGCGCTTGCTGCGGCCCGCTCATGCGGCCGCCTTTTCCAGCGCGCTGACCAGCCGCGCCACCCGGTCCGACAATTTTTCCGTCGTCAGCTGTTCGCGGAAGCGCTCGACCATCAGACCGAAGGCAAAGGGCGACGCCCGCGCCAACGGCTGCAGGGAAATGCGCCGTCCATGCAGCTCGCGCAAGGTGGCGCGCAAGCGCGTCAGTTCCAGTTCCTGTTCCAGCACTTCGCGCTGCGCCTGCGTGAGCAGCAAATTGGCCGCATCGTGCTTGCGGAACACCTCGAAAAACAGCGAAGACGAAGCCTGCAACTGGCGCGCGCTTTTCGGCTGGCCCGGATAGCCCTGGAACACGAGGCCGGCGATGCGGGCAATTTCGCGGAAGCGCCGCTGCGACAATTCCGTCGCGTTCAGGCTGGCCAGCACGTCTTCCAGCAAGTTGTCCGTGCTGAACAGGGCAATACCGGCGCCGCTGGCGGCCGTCAACAGCGGCGCAAAATCGACATCGTCCGCGCCCAGCAATTCAAAGCCGTAATCGTTGACGGCGATCGACAAGGTCGCCGGCTGCACGCGCGCGATGCGGTAGGCCACCAGGGACGCCAGACCCAGGTGTACGGAGCGTCCCGCAAACGGATACACGAACAAATGATGGCCTTCGCGGCTGGACAGGGTTTCCAGCAGCAAGGTCGCGCGCGTGGGCAGGCTGGACCATGCCTGCTGGATGGCCAGCAGCGGCGCCAGCGCGCGCATTTCCGGCCCGCTGGCCTTCCCATCTTGCGCCAGCTGCAACTGGTCCAGCACGGCATGCGCCAGTTCCGACGACAGGGGCATCTTGCCACCCTGCCAGCGCGGCACTGCGCCGCGGCTGCCCGTGGCGCGCCGCACGTAGGCCGTCATCTCGTGCACGCGCACGAATTCCAGGATGCGCCCGCCAAACAAAAAATGGTCGCCCTGCTTCAGGCGCGCGATGAACGATTCCTCGATGCTGCCGATGCGCGCGCCACCGAGGAACTTGACCTGGATCGCCGCCTCCGAGACGATGGTGCCGATGCTCATGCGGTGGCGCCGCGCCAGGGCCACATCCGGCACGCGATACACGCCCGCCTCATCGGGCAGCACGCGCCGGTATTCCGGATACACGGTGAGGCTTTGCCCGCCGCGCGCGACGAAGTCGAGCGCCCATTGCCATTCGTCCAGGGTCAGGTCGCGGTAGGACCAGGCCGCGCGCACTTCCTCATACAATGGGCCCGACTGGAAACCGCCGCCCAGGGCGATCGTCACCAGGTGCTGCACCAGCACGTCGAGCGGCTTGTCCGGCACGGGCCGCGCTTCCAGCTGGCCCTGCGCCAGGGCAGTGCGGGCAGCAGCCGCTTCCAGCAATTCCAGGCTGTTGGTGGGCACCAGCGTGACGCGCGAGATGCGCCCCGGCGCGTGGCCGCTGCGCCCGGCCCGTTGCACCAGGCGCGCGATGCCTTTCGCGCTGCCCACCTGCAAGACCCGTTCGACGGGCAGGAAATCGACGCCCAGGTCCAGGCTGGAAGTGCACACGACGGCTTTCAGCTCACCCGATTTCAAGTGCTGTTCGACCCACTCGCGCACTTCGCGGTCCAGCGAACCGTGGTGCAGGGCGATCAGTCCCGCCCAGTCGGGGCGCGCATCGAGCAGATGCTGGTACCACAGCTCGGCCTGCGACCGCGTATTCGTAAACACCAGGGTGGTGTCGCTGCCCTCGATTTCGGCGATCAACGGTTGCAGCATCTGGATGCCCAGGTGGCCACCCCAGGGAAAGCGCGTAGGGTTGACGGGGATCAAACTGTCGACGAGGATGCGTTTTTTAATTTTCCCTTCCACCAGCACGCCGGCGTTTTCCTCGCCCAGCAAGACATCCTGCGCCTGCCGCAGATTGCCCAGGGTGGCCGACAGGCCCCACGTCATCAATGCGTCATTCCAGCGGCGCAAGCGGGCCAGCGCCAACTGCACCTGCACGCCGCGCTTGCTGCCCATCAATTCATGCCACTCGTCAACGATCACGGTTTCCAGCAGGCTGAAACGTTCCCGGGCATCCGCCTGGCTCAGCATCAATGACAGACTTTCCGGCGTGGTCACCAGCACGTCGGGCCAGGCTTTCGCCTGCCGCGCCCGCTGCGCGGCGCTGGTATCTCCGGTGCGCGCCTCGATGCGCCAGCCGGGAGCGAGGTCGGCGCTAGAGCCTTGCAGGGCGCGCACGGTGTCGGCCGCCAGCGCCCGCATGGGCGTGATCCACAACACGCGCAAGCCCTGTTTTTTACCTTTGCGCGCCAGCCGCTCGGCGCGCAGCAAGGCGCCAAACCAGACGGCATACGTCTTGCCGGAACCCGTGCTGGCATGCAGCAGACCGGATTGCCCTTGGGCGGCGGTGCGCCAGACGGCGCGCTGGAACGGGAACACGGACCAGTCGCGTGCGGCAAACCACGCGTCGATGCGCTGCGCCAGCGCGCTTTTGCTCATGTGGCCTGGGCCAGCATGGCCTTCAGGGTGGCCAGCGTATCCGCCTCGGCGATGGCCTTGTCGTCACGCCGGCGCAGGATGCGGGGAAAGCGCACGGCGATGCCCGCCTTGTGGCGGCTGGACGCGGCGATGCCTTCGAAGCCGATTTCGAACACCATGGTCGGCTGCACGCTGCGCACGGGGCCGAATTTTTCTATCGTCGTCTTGCGGATGGCGGCGTCCACTTGCGCGATCTCGGCATCCGTCAAGCCCGAATACGCCTTGGCGAACGGCACCAGCTTGCGTTCCCCGCCACCTTCACCACCCTCCTCATCCCAGACGGCGAACGTGTAATCCGTGTACAGCGACGCGCGCCGGCCGTGGCCCGCCTGGGCGTAGATCAGCACGGCGTCGACGGCATACGGGTCGATCTTCCATTTCCACCACGTGCCCACGTCTTTCGTGCGGCCCACGCCATACGCGGCTGACACGGCCTTGAGCATCAAGCCTTCCACGCCGCGCGCCCGCGATTCGCTGCGGATGGCCGCCAGCGCATCCCAGCTTGCCGCCTCGATGCGCGGCGACAGACGCAGCGCGGGAGCATTTACCTGGGCCACCACGCTTTCCAGCAGCACGCGGCGTTCCAGCTGGGGCAGCTGGCGGACATCGACGCCATCCATTTCCAGCACATCGTAGGCCACCAGCACGGCGGGCAACCCGGCCAGCAGCTTGGGCGACACGCTCTTGCGGCCCATGCGTTGTTGCAAATCGGCAAATGGCGCCGGCACGTCGCCCGGCTGCCAGACGAGGATTTCCCCATCGAGCACGGTCCCCTCGGGCAAGGCCAGTTGCGCCAGTTCGGGAAAGCGCTCCGTGATCAATTCCTCGCCGCGCGACCACAGCCAGTTCACGCCCTCGCGGCGCAGCAGCTGGGCGCGCATGCCGTCGTATTTCCATTCGGCCAGCCAGCCGCCGATGTCACCGAGCGTCTCCGGCCCCGTCTGCAAGGGGTGCGCGAGGAAAAACGGATACGGCTGGCCGCCGCGCAGCGCATGTTCTCCCTCCGACTGCGCGGCGATCAGTTTGAGAAAGCCCGCGCCCGTGGGGCTGACCTTGCCATCCGTCCAGCCCATCAGGCGCTGGGCGATCAGCTTGCTGTCGACGGCGGCGATGGAGGCCAGCGCGCGCGTCACCAGCAGTTTTGACACGCCCACGCGAAAGCCGCCGCCGATCAGTTTGATCAACAAAAAACGTTCGCGCGTTTCCAGCTCGTCCCAGTAGGCCAGCAAGTCGGCGCGGATGGTGTGGGGCGCCGCGCCGCGCAACGGTGCGATGCGCTGCTCGACCCACTCGGCCAGGCCGATGTCGCTGCGTCTGGCGGGCGCGGGCAGGATCAGGGCGATGGTTTCGGCCAGGTCGCCCACGGCGTGATAGGCCTCGTCGAACAGCCAGGCGTCCAGGCCCGCCCGCTCGGTCGCGTACTCGCGCAGCAACTTGGTGGGCACGGCCTGGCGCGGCTTGCCGCCGGCCAGGAAATACACGGCCCAGGCCGCATTCTCGGGCGAAGCGCCGCGAAAATAGGCTTGCAGGGCCGCCAGCTTGCGACTGGTGGACGTGGTTTCATCGAGTTCCGCGTACAGCCGGGCAAAGTCACGCATGGGGCGCTGCCTCCTGCTGTGCAACTACGCTGTCTTCCGCCTCGTCGTCGCCATATTCCGTCTCGAAGCCGCCCGCCTGCCAGCCGTTCTGCTGCAGCCAGCGCACCATCACGGGAATCGAGCCATGCGTGACGATGATGCGTTCAGCCTGCGTGGCCTGGATGGCTTGCATCAGGCCGGGCCAGTCGGCATGGTCGGACAGCACAAAACCCCGGTCCACGCCACGCCGCCGGCGCGCGCCGCGCAGCAGCATCCAGCCGCTGGCGAACGCATCGCTGTAGTCGCCGAAACGCTTCATCCACGGCGAGCCGGCGGCCGACGGCGGCGCGATCACCATCGCCGTCTTCAGGGCCGCCTTGTCCGTGACGTCGCCCACCATCACGGTGGCGGGCAAGGCCACGCCGGACTCGCGGTAGACCTGCGTCAAGGCCTGCGCCGCGCCATGACAGATAATGGGGCCGATGGTGGCGTCGAGTCCCGCCAGGATGCGCTGCGCCTTGCCGAAGGCATAGCAGAACAACACGCTGGTGCGCCCTTCGGCCGCATTCCTGCGCCACCACTGATTGATGTCGTCAACAACGTCCTGCGGCGCCTGCCAGCGGTAGATGGGCAGGCCGAAGGTCGATTCCGTAATAAAAGTATCGCAGCGCACGGGCTCGAACGGTGCGCAGGTGGGGTCGGGCTGCAGCTTGTAGTCGCCGGACGCCACCCACACTTCGCCACCGTGCTGCATGCGCACCTGCGCCGAACCCAGCACATGGCCGGCCGGATGCAGCGACACGTGCACGCCGTGGTGTTCGATGCTGTCGCCATACGCGAGGCCCTGGATGGAAACGGCGCCCAGGCGCGCGCGCAACACTTGCTCGCCGGCAGCGGCGCACAAATAATGCCGGTGCCCGACACGCGCATGGTCGGCGTGCGCGTGCGTGATGATGGCGCGCTCGACGGGGCGCCACGGGTCGATGTAGAACTGACCCGGCACACAATACAAGCCTTCCTTGCGCACCACAACCATGTCTGCCATGCCCTGCTCCCTGCGTTAAAAAAGCGCGTTGGAATGGGCTGATTCTAGCGCGCTTGCGCCAGATCACTGTTCGACAGCGCACCATGGCTTCATGCGGGCACGACGAATTCCGCCATGAAGGTACGCGTGGTGTCTTCCGGAAAGGCAATGGTGACCTGGTCGCCCGCCACGGACAGCACGGTGCCAATCTGGTAGCGGGGCACGCGCACGCGGCTGCCGACGGCGATCTGGGGTACCGGCGCCGGCGCAGGTACTTGGCCAGGCGCCGGCGGCAACTCGACCAGGGTGATGGGCGCTGCCAGCGCGGGCGGCGACTGGCAATTGTCGCAGCTGCAGCAGCGCTCGAAATCGCCGGCATCGCCAAAGTAATCGAGCAGCGGTTTCCAGCGGCACAGGCCACTTTGCGCATACGCCACCATCTGCTCGAGCGCCTGTTTGTCGCGCTCCTGCTTGTCGACATAGATTTGCGCCAGTTGCGCATACGGGGGCGCGGCGGCCGACGGCGCTGTCAAGCGGTAGCCCAGCTTGCGGTCCTGGCGCAGCAGCTTGCCGTCTTTCAACAGTTTCAGGCATACCTTCAAGTGGCCGTCGGAAAACTCGGGCAGGCTGGACGCCAGTGCAGCGAAAGCAAACGTGGCTGGCAATTCTTGCGCTACCGCAATGATGGCAGCCAGTTCACCTTCCGTGGGATAGTGCTTGGCCAGGAAAAACTGCTGCACCCGCTTGTCTTCCTGGAAATACAGCAAGGTGCAATCGGCGGGCAAGCCGTCGCGTCCCGCCCGGCCCGATTCCTGGTAGTACGCTTCCAGGTTGGCAGGCACCTGCAAGTGGATGACGAAGCGCGTGTCGGGCTTGTCGATGCCCATGCCGAAGGCGTTGGTGGCCACCATGATGCGGCGTTCGCCATTCATGAACAAATCCTGGTTGTGCTTGCGCTCGCGCGCCGCCAGCTTGCCGTGGTAGCACGTGACGCTCTCGCCCAGTTCCTCCAGCCGCGCCGCCAGGTCCTCGACGGCCTTGACGGTGGCCGCATACACGATGCCCACGCCTGGTGTCTCGCGCAGCAGGCGCAAGGCGGTATCCTGTTTTTCTGCGGCATTCGTCACCTGGATCACGCGGTAGCGTAAATTGGCGCGGTAGATGCCGGTATTGATGACCTGCAGCTTGCGCGCTTCCAGCTGCGTGTCGATATCGTCTATCACTTCCCCGGTGGCCGTGGCCGTCAGCGCCAGCACGGGCGGACGGCCCAGCGCGCGCAAGGCGGCCGCGATGTCCAGGTAGGCGGGCCGGAAGTCGTGGCCCCACTGGGAAATGCAATGGGCTTCATCGATGACGACCAGGCTGGGCGGCGCGCTGGCCAGCAGCGACAGGAACTCGGGCGTCGCCAGGCGTTCCGGCGTGCAAAAGATGATGAGCCTGCCGCCCTGGCCGATACGGGCGATGGCCTCATCCTCTTCCGCGCGCGACAGGCTGCTGTTGAGCTGCACGGCCGTGATGCCCAGTTCGTGCAGCTTTTCCAGCTGGTCTTTCATCAGCGAAATCAGCGGCGACACGACCAGAGTGGCACCCGGCAACAGGGCGGCAGGCAGCTGGTAGCACAGCGACTTGCCGCTGCCGGTGGGCATGATGGCCAGGGTGTCGCGCCCGGCCAGCACGCTGTCGATGACTTCCTGCTGGCCCGTGCGCAGCCGCGCCACGCCAAAGACCGTGCGCAGCAGGCGCTGGATGTGTCGACCAGACTTGTACACTGAAGCATGCATTATTGCCGTCCCGAAAGTAACACTGCCGGCGCCCCTGCGCCAAGGTGCAGTTACTTTACGGCCGGGCCTGGCGCACCGCCATAGGACGGGCGCCACAGCCGGCGTAGGACTTCAGGAAGTAAAGAGGATGGCCCAGAACAGCATCAGCAAGCCGGCAATCGACACGCACCACACGAGCGTACGCACGACGGGCACGCCGAACGCGTACAGCGGTAAATACAGCACGCGCGCGGCCAGGTACAGGGCGGCACCGTACAGTGTCAGCGCGCTTTCCTGCGCCGTCACGTGGGCAATCAGCACGGCGGCGGCGAACAGGGGCAGGGTTTCGAACAGGTTCGCCTGGGCCCGCCGCAAGCGGCCCGTGATCTTGCCGACGGGCGGCCCGTCGCCGTCGCGCGCGCTCACGTTATAGGCCGTGCCTGTCTCGCGCGTGCGAAACAGCGCGGGCAGCAGGATTTGCACCAGCGCCAGCACCAAAGTACAAGCCAGCATCGTCAGTTCAGGGGTCATGTCTTACCTCTGCGGGTGAGACAGGCAAGCCGTGCCGGCGCATGCCCGTCAGGGTTGGTCGAGTGCCGCTTGCAACTCCATCAAATCATAGGGCTTGCGCAAGACGCTGGCGGAAAAGCCCAGCTCATCCATCGATTCCTTGCCATAGCCGGTGGAAAAGATGATGCGCATGTCCGGTTTCTCGCGCAGCACCATGCGCGCCAGCGCGATGCCGGACATGCCGGGCAGGCTGACATCCGTAAACAGGATATCGAAGTCTTGCTCGTTGAGCAATTCCCACGCCGCCTCGCCATCGGACACGCCGCTCACCGTGTGGCCCAGCATGCCCACCAGTTCGCATACCATCAGCTGGGAATCGAGATTGTCTTCCACCACGAGTATCTTCATGGATGTCGGCATGTCCCCCTGCGGTTCTGGCGCATGCCCCGTCAAGTCCAGCCCCGGCGTGCCGCCCCCCAACAGGCTGGCCGCCGTGCTGCCGCTTGCCAGCGTGCCGGCCACCGGCGCACCGGACCGTTCAAACTGGCGCGCACGCATTTGTTGCTGACGGTTGGCCAGCACATGGCGCAGCTTGCGCGCCAGCTCTTCGCGCCGGTATGGCTTGCTGAGCAATTCCACGCCCGCGTCGAGCCTGCCTTCGTGCACGATGACATCCTGTGCGTAGCCCGAAGTAAACAAGACGGCGATATCAGGCTGCAATTCGCGCGCCTGACGCGCCATCTCCGTGCTGCTGACGGGACCGGGCATGATCACGTCCGTAAACAGCAAGTCTATCTGCGCACCGCTGTGCAGCACGGCCAGCGCGCTTTCGCCATCCTCGGCCTTGAGCACCTGGTAACCGAGCGCACCGAGCATATCGACCACAGTGGTGCGCACGCCCACGTCATCTTCCACCACCAGCACGGTTTCCGTGCCGCCCGTGACGACGCCGCTCAATTCCAGTTCCTCGTCCGCTTCCGCCATCAGGGAACGGGGCAAATAGATTTTGACTCCCGTGCCCACGCCAGGTTCACTGTAGATGCGGATATGGCCGCGGCTTTGCGTGACAAAGCCGTACGCCATCGACAAGCCCAGGCCCGTGCCCGCGCCTTCCGGCTTGGTCGTGAAGAACGGCTCGAAGGCCCGCTGCAGCACGGGGCCGCTCATGCCACGGCCCGTATCGGTCACCGACAGCATCACGTACTGCCCGGCCGGCACGTCGACCAGGTTGTGCACATACTGTTCGTCGAGCACGACGTTGCCCAGCTCGATGGTCAGCTTGCCCACGCCATCCATGGCATCGCGCGCATTGATGGCCAGGTTGAGGATGACGTTCTCGATCTGGCTGCGGTCGACCAGGGTATTCCACAGTCCGCCGCCGCCCACCAGCACGATGTCGATCGCTTCACCCAGGGCGCGCCGCAGCAGCGCATCCATGTTGCGCACCACGCGCGCCAGGTCGGCCACCACCGGTTGCAGCGGCTGGCGCCGCGCAAACGCCAGCAGGTGCGACGACAGCTTGGCGCCCCGCTCGACGGCAGCGATCGCCGTGTCCAGGCGCTGGCGCATGAGGCCATCCGTGCCCGCCAGGTGCTGCAACAAATGCAAATTACCGGAAATGATTTGCAGCACATTATTAAAATCGTGCGCGATGCCACCCGTCAGCTGGCCCACGGCTTCCATCTTTTGCGCCTGGCGCAAGGCGTCCTCGGCCTTGGTGCGCTCGTTGACTTCCTGTTCGACCCGGTGTTCCAGCGTTTCGTTCAATTCATGCAGCGCTTTTTCCACGCGGCGCCGGTCCGTGATGTCCGTCTTGACAGCGATCAAGGAACGCGTATGACCCTGCTCATCGACCAGGCGACTGACATTGCTCGACACCCACACTTGCGAGCCATCGGGCTTCAGGTAGCGTTTTTCCAGCGAGAACGACTCGCCCGTTTCCACCAGGCGCTGGAACAGCACGCCGTTGCCGGGCACATCCGCCGGATGCATGATGTCGTTCATGTTCAGGCTCAGCAATTCTTCGGCGGAACGCCCCAGCATGCGGCACAGGGCGCCATTGACGCGCTGGAAACGGCCATCGAGGCCCAGCTCGGACAAGCCCACCGAAGCCTGGCCGAAAATGGCGGCCATGCGCTCCTGGCTGGCGTTGAGTTCATCCTCGATCTGGCGCCGCTCCGTCACGTCGAACGACACGCCCACGTAGCGGCGCTGGCCCGGTACGCGGCCCGCCACCACCTCGCCCTGGCGCGCGATCCACCGCAGCGCGCCATCGGCGGGACGGCGGATGCGGTATTCCACGTATTCGAGGGGATTGGGCGTCAGGTCCAGCTTGCTCGGCCCGACCTTTTGCTGGTCGCGCGCATCGACCAGGCTCACCAGCAGGCGTTCCGTCACCTCCACCTCGTCGGCAATGCCCCACAGGCGGCGGAAGGTGGGCGATACCAGCATCGCGCCCGTCTCGGGGAACCATTCGAAGGTGCCAATGCCACCGGCCTGCTGGGCCAGGCGCAAACGCTCCTCGCCTTCCATGCGCTCGGTAACGTCGATGCCTTCGACGAGGATGCCCGTGACCACGCCCTCGTCATCCTTGATGGGCTGGTAGACGAAATCGATCTGGCGCTGGCCCGTCTGCCCATCCGCCGTCTGCAAATCCACTTTGACCTGCCGCCCCTCGTAAGGTTCGCCCGTGCGGTAGACCTGATCCAGCAGCGCGATGAAGCCTTGTTCCTTAACTTCGGGCAAGGCTACTTCGACTGTCTTGCCCAGCAGATCGCGGTGCCCTACCAGGCGCAGATAATGCTCATTCGCCAATTCGAACACGTGCCGCGGTCCGCGCAGCATGGCCATGAAGCTGGGCGCCTGCTGGAACAGGGCACGCAACAGCGCGCGTTCCTCGCCCAGGCGGCGGTTGGCCGCGCGCACGGCCTCGCTCTCGGCTTGCAAGGTGGTGTTGAGTTCGCCCAGTTCGGCCGTGGCCAGCTTCAGCTGACGCCCCTCCTCCATGCGCGCCGTCAATTCCAGCGCCGTGCACAGCACGCCATCCACCTGGCCGCCGGCGCCATGCACGGGAGCGTAATACAGGTCGAAACAGACATCCGCGCGCTGTCCGTCGCGCAACAGCGGCAGACAGCATTCGCGGTGCACCTGGGTCTCGCCGCGCAATCCCGCTTCGAGGATGCGCGCGTTCCAGTCCCAGATTTCGGGCCAGACGGCCGGCACCGTAGCGCCCAGCGCCGCCGGATGGCGCGCCCCGGCGATCTGGATGTAGTCGTCGTTGTAAATCATCACGTGCTGCGGCCCCCACATCAGCACCATCGCCATCGGCGAATTGAGGACGATGTCGACGCTGGTGCGCAAATTGGCCGGCCAGCCATCGAGGGCGCCCAGGCTGGTGGCGGACCAGTCGCGCTGGCGCACCAGCTCGCCCATGCGGCCGCCGCCGCGCGGCCAGGCTGGCGCGCTCATGTGGCCAGTCCCGCTTGCACGCGCACCTGGCACTGGCGCGGGATGCGCACGGTCGCCAGCGTGCCCTGCGTGGCCGTCGAACTGAGCTCGACCGTGCCGCCGTGGGCCTTGACGAACATATTCACCGTGTACAGGCCCAGCCCCAGACCCTGCCCCGTCCTGCGCTTTTCGCCTGCCTGCTGGAACGGCTCGAACAGGGTCGGCAGCAGGGCGGCGGGGATGACGCCGCGATTGGCGATGCGCAACTCAATGCTGTCCGCAGCACGCCCATCGAGGGCCAGCTGCACCGGCGTGCCCGCCTCGCCATGCGTGAGAGCATTGCATAACAGATTCGAGATGACTTGCGACAGCAAGCCCGCATCGCATTGCCCGCGCAGCTCGCCCACACTGCTGACTTCGACCCGCGGGACCTGGCCAGCCGTCTCGAATTCCTCGACGATGGCGCGCGCCAGTGCCAGGTAGTCGTGCGTGCTGCTGCGCAACTCCATCGTGCCGGAACGGATGCGCGCCAGGTCCAGCAACTGGTCGACCATGCGCGCCATGCGCTTGGCGCTGCTTTCGATACGCTGCGCCGTGACGATCACCTTCGGGTGGTCGCTCATCATCGGCAACAGCATGGCACCGTTCATCACCACCGACAGGGGCGTGCGCAAGTCGTGGCCCAGCACGGCCGTGAACAGTTCATTCAGGTGCAGGGCATGCTTGAGCTCGTCGAGCTGAGCCGACAATTCGCGTTTCTGCTGGTACAACTGGACCAGCACGGCGACCTTGCTTTGCAAGGCCTTCACGTCGATGGGCTTGTACAAAAAATCGACGGCGCCCGCCTCGTAGCCACGGAAACTGTAGCTCGGTTCGCGCGACGCCGCCGTGAGGAAAATCAGGGGAATGCTGCGCGTGCGTTCGCTGCCGCGTATCAGCTCGGCCAGTTCAAAACCATCCATCTGGGGCATTTGCACGTCGATCAGGGCCACTGCGACCTCGTGCGTCAACAGCAATTCCAGCGCTTGCGCGCCCGAGCTTGCCTTCAGGATGACAATACCGGGCCGTGCCAGCACGGCTTCGGCGGCGACCAGGTTTTGCGCGATGTCGTCAACGACGAGAATATGGATAGGGGCGGTCACGGATCAGTCTTCAGGCATCGCAACGGCAAGATGCCATCGTGTTTCGATATGGACATAAACATTGTTTCAATTCTCACATATATTACACGCACTGCACTATTCCCATTCACTTGTGTTCGTCATCGCCGAGCAATGCCAGGCTGGCAGCCATCTGCGGCAAATCGAGCACGCGGTCGGCGCCGGCCCGCTTGAGCGCGGCGGCCGGCATGATGCCACAACTGGCCCGCTGCGGATCTTGCACCCAAGCACCGCCTCCCAGCTGCCGCACGCGCGCCAGGCCCGCCGCGCCATCGGCCGAGGCACCTGTCAGGATAATGGCCAGCATGGCGCGCCGGTAGGCGTACGCTGCTGTTTCCAGCAAGACATCGATGGACGGGCGCGAAAAATACACGGGTGCTTCCTGCGACAGGGAAAAACAGCCATCGGGTTCGACTTGCAGGTGGTAATCAGGTGGCGCGAAATACACGGTGCCCCCCTGCAAGGGCTCCTTGTCCTGCGCTTCGCGCAAGGGCAGCGCGCAGCGTGCCGCATACAGATGCGGCAACTGGCTCGAGCGGCCCGGCGCCAGGTGCAGCACCACCACCACGGCGGCGCGGCAGGTGGCGGGCAAGGCGCGCAGCACGATGCCCAGCGCTTCCACGCCGCCAGCCGAGGCGCCGATGGCGATCAGGCGCAGGCCGGCAGGCGGCGGCGCCACGTCGCAGGTCGGCAGCATGTCAGGCACGCTGGAAGATGCGTTCAGCCGGGCTCAGCTCGTTGAAGCTGGCCGCATGGCGGCTGAAATGCAGGCTTTCCTTCATGCCCAGGCCCAGGAAGCCCCGGTTCACCAGCGCTTCGTGGAACAGGCCCAGGCTGCGATCTTGCAAGTCTTTATTGAAGTAAATCATGACGTTACGGCAGGAAACCATGTGCACCTCCGAAAACACGCTGTCCGTCGCCAGGCTGTGGTCGGCGAAGACAAACTGGCGCCGCAAGCGCCGCTCAAAGATGGCGCCCTTGTAGGCGGCCGTGTAGTAGTCGGACAGCGAACGCTTGCCGCCCGCCAACTGGTAATTCTCGCTGAACTGGGCGATGCGCTCGACTGGATAGATGCCCGCTTCGGCGGCGGCCAGCGCTTCCACGTTGATGTCCGTCGCGTAAATCATGCTGCGTTCAAGCAAGCCTTCCTCTTCCAGCAAGATGGCCAGCGACCACACTTCTTCGCCGCTGCTGCAGCCCGCCACCCAGATCTTGATGGAAGGATAGGTATGCAGGATGGGCACGACTTTTTCGCGCAAGGCGCGGAAATAGGCGGGATCGCGGAACATCTCGCTCACTTGCACCGTGAAAAACTGCAACATCTGCGCGAACATGGCTGGCTCGTGCAAGATGCGGTCCTGCAATTGCGACAGGCTGGCGCAGCCGAAGCGCTCCATGGCCTGGCGCATGCGCCGGCGCAGCGACGCCACCGAATAATCGCGGAAATCGTGCTGATATCTCAATAAGATTCCCTCAAGCAACAATTTCAGTTCTATATCGAAAATATCGTCCTCTAACAACATCCACCTCATCGGATACCTGACCATTGAACGCGGTGCAATACGCACCGCGTAGTCACGGCCAAATGCTAGCAGATCGTCGCCGATTATCCCGCAGGAAAAGCTTCAGTTAGGTACGCTGGCGTACACTCACGCGTCTTTTTTCAGGCATCCAAGCCCTTCATGCCCTCCTCCGTATAACGCGCGCCCGCCGCCATGCCCAAGGGAAAGGCCGCGTTCATCGCCGCCAGTTCGGCACCGTCCAGCCGCACGGTCAGCGCGCCGAGGTTGTCGTGCAGATACGCAATGCGCTTGGTGCCGGGGATGGGAATGACGTCGTCGCCTTGCGCCAGCAGCCAGGCCAGCGCCAGCTGGGCCGGCGTGCAGCCTTTTGCGCGCGCAATATCCCTGACCTGCGCGACGATGGCCTGGTTGCGCGCCAGGTTATCGGTAGCGAAGCGGGGATTGAACTGGCGAAAGTCGCCCGCGTCGAGACTGGCCGCATCGGCAATGGCGCCCGTCAGGAAACCGCGCCCCAGCGGGCTGTAGGCAAAGAAACTGGCGCCCACGTCGCGGCAGGCGGTCAGCACCCCCTGCTCCGGCTCGCGCGTCCACAGCGAGTATTCACTCTGTACGGCCTCCACGGGGCAGATCGCCGCCGCGCGCCGCAAGGTGGCGGCGCTCACTTCGCACAGACCGACGGCGCGGATCTTTCCCTCTTGCCGCAGTTGCGCCAGCGCGCCCATCGATTCTTCCAGTGGCGTCTCCAGGTTCAGGCGGTGCAGATAGAACAGGTCGATGCTCTCCACGCCCAGGCGCGCCAGCGACGCGTCGCACGCCTGGCGGATGGTGGCGGGGGAATTGTCGACGCGGCGCGCATAGCTGCCCGCCTCGCGCGCCAAGCCGCATTTGGTGGCGACCAGGGCCTGGCCGCGATGGCGCGCCAGGAAACGTCCCAGCAATTGCTCGTTGTGGCCGAAACCGTAGGCATCGGCCGTGTCGAACAGGGTCACGCCCGCCGCCAGCGCCGCTTCCAGGGTGGCCAAGGACTGCGCCTCGTCCGTGGCGCCAT
The DNA here is from genome assembly GCF_057837845.1 of Janthinobacterium sp. GL_088. NCBI lineage: Bacteria > Pseudomonadati > Pseudomonadota > Betaproteobacteria > Burkholderiales > Oxalobacteraceae > Janthinobacterium > Janthinobacterium sp. GL_088. Next base: position 5,168,561 of record NZ_CM174453.1, read on the forward strand.
AAAATTCCGACATGCCCATGCAGCCCAGGCCCAGTGCCGAGCTGGTCAAGCCGCTATTGCCGATCCGTCGTTGTTGCATGTTGATCTCCCTCAATCGTTGATGTCAATGCGGCCAGTCTAGGCCGCGCCGGCTGGCGGGGGAATGCGCGATTTCGTGATACCTTTCTGGTATGAGAGTCCTCGATACCCATGCCCTGACACTGTTTTGCGCCGTCGCCCGCTGCCTGAATTTCCGCCAGGCGGCGGAGCAGTTGCACATGACCCAGCCGCCCCTGTCGCGCGCCATCAAGGTGCTGGAAGAGCGGCTGGGCGCGCGCCTTTTCGAGCGCGACACGCAGGGCGTGGCCTTGACGCAAGCGGGACGCACCCTGCTGCCACAGGCCTTGCACATCCTCGATTTGCTGGAGATGGCGCAAGCGTCGCTGCGGCAAGACAGCGCGCCCGCGCGCCTGCGCCTGGGCTTGACAAGTTCCGTGGCGGCCGGCCTGTTCCGCCCGCTGCTGGCGGCGCTGGAAGAGCAGCTACACGATGTGCGCCTGGAACTGACGTCCGCTCCCTCGCCGCGCCTGGTCGCGGCCGTGCGCAAGGGCCAGCTCGATGCGGCCCTGCTCGCGCTACCCAGCGCCACGTTCGAACTGGCCGTGCAGCCGCTGGCGCGCCAGCCCATGATGCTGGCCCTGCCCGCCGGGCACCGGCTGGCGAAAAAGCGCAAGCTCAGCTTGGCCGATATCGCCCAGGAATCCGTCTACTGGTTCGAACGGGCGCGCCAGCCTGCCTTTTTCGACCATTGCCAGCAAGTATTTCGCCGGCATGGCTTCGCCCCCGTCTTCCTGCGCGAAGCGCCCGACCATCATGTGCTGCTCGGCGATGTGGCGGCCGGCAAGGGCATGGCCCTGCTGGCCGACTCCTTCCGCGCGTTGCGCCTGGCTGGCGTGGCCTACCGGCCATTGGTGGAGGGAAAGGAATTGGCGGCCGGCATCGGCCTTGCCTGGCGGGAAGATCACGGCCATGCAGCCCTGCCCCTGCTGCGCCAGCTGGCGGTGGAACATCTGCAAAAGTGAACGCCGCACGCGGACAGGCCAGACGCGCTACCATAACGCCTTCCCCATTTTGCGCGCCACCACGACCATGACGTTTACCATCAGCGACGCCGCCTACGGCACCGATACCCCAGAAGCCAAGCAAGCCATGTATGCGGACTTGCGCTCGCAGCTGCAAGGCTTGCTGTCAGGCGAGACCGATTTCATCGCCAATACGGCCAACTTCAGTTCGCTGGTCTTCAATACGATGCCGGGCCTCAACTGGGCCGGCTTTTATTTCATGAAAGGCGAGGAACTGGTGCTGGGGCCGTTCCAAGGCAAACCGGCCTGTATCCGCATCAAGAAGGGCCGCGGCGTGTGCGGCACCACGGTGGTCGAAGGCAAGTCCATCGTCGTGCACGATGTGCACGCGTTTCCTGGCCACATCGCCTGCGACGTCAATTCCCGCTCGGAACTGGTGGTGCCCGTGTTTGCGCACGACCAGATCATCGGCGTGTTCGACCTCGACAGCCCCCTGATCGGCCGCTTCGACGAAGTCGACGCGCAAGGCGTCGAATCCTTGGTGCGCGTGCTGGAAGCGGCTATCGTTGCTGAATAACTAGTTGCCTGCCTTGACGGCGATGAATTCGCCCTTGCCGACGGTGGCCAGGCACGTCGTGTAGCGGCTGTCGGCGCGGATGGCCTCGATAAAACCGGCCATGTCCGCGTAGTGCGAACTGGCGTTGTCGACCACCAGCACGCCGCCGGCCGCCAGCACGCGGTCCAGCTGCGGCCACCATTGCGCGTATTGCTGGCGCGCGGAATCAAGGAAGATGAAATCGTAGGCGCCGTCCGCCGCATCGCGCAGCACGTCGCCCGCGTCCGCCAGCAGCTGGCCGATTACGCCCTGCAATTGCGCGCGTACAAAGTTGGCATGCGCCATGTCGAACTTGTCCTGCGCCTTTTCCACCGTCACCACTTTGCCGCCCAGCGCCTGCACGGCGCGCGCCAGCCACAGGGTGGAATAGCCGTTCGAGGTGCCGATTTCCAGCACCCGCCGCGCACCGCGCGCGTGCACCATCACGGCCAGCAGCTCGCCCGTGTCGCGCGTGATGTTGAGCATGCGGCTGGCCCGCTCCGCATGCGCCGCATCGTTGCTGCTGCCAAATGCTTCCAGTTCGCTCAACAGGGTATCAATGTCCGGCATGATGGCTCCTTGTTCAAAACACCAGCATAGCACTAGGCGCTGGCGCGGCGCAGCGGACGTTTCAGATATTGCACCATCACCACGCCCAGCAGGGTCACGCCGCCGCCGATCACGTCATAGCTGTGCAAAGTTTCACCGAGGAACAGCATGGCGATGATCACCGTGAACACGGGCAGCAGATTCATCAAGGTCGTCGCGCGGCTGGGCCCCAGCTTGGCCAGGCCGTGCATCCACAGGAACGGCGCGATGATGGACGCGGGAATGCCGGCAAACAGCACCAGCGGCAAGCCGGCGCTGGTGACGGGCGGCGCGGACTGGCTCAGGTAATACACGAACAGCACGGGCACGGCGCACCAGACCTGGATCAGCAGCGAGTGCCAGTTATTCAGGGGAATCTTCCAGCGCTTGAGCAGCACGCCATAGCCCGCATACGACAGGCACGCCAGCAGCATCAGGGCATCGCCCACGGCCGCGCCATGGGCGAGCAAAGCGGCCGGGTCGCCATGGCTCAGCAAGTAGCCAAGTCCCAGCAGCGACACGAGGCCGCCAAACACGCCGCCCACGGTGGGCGCTTCTTTCAACAACAATACGGATAGGCCCACGGCCAGCAGCGGCATCATGGACGCCAGGATGCCCATATTGGTAGCCGTCGTCGTTTGCGCGGCGATGTAGGCGAGGCACTGGTACATGACCATGCCCAACATGCCCAGCACAAACAATTTGCCCAAATACGGTTTCACCACGGCCCGCTGCTTCCACACGGCGCGGCCAAACACGAGCGCCAGCAGCACGCCGGCCAGCAGCCAGCGGTAGAACGAGATGGCGGCCGGATCGATCACGCCGACAGCCATCTTGCTGACGATGGTATTGATGGCCCAGATCAGCACGGCGATCACGGGTAACAGATAGTGTTTCACTTGCATGCGGCGTACTCCATTATTCAAGACCGCCATTTTCGCATGGTCCGATTCCATGGATATAATCCATATCGGACAATCGATGCGAAGAACAGGACAAAGACACCATGGCCAGCAACCAGCATTTCCCCGCCGTTTCCGACGCCCTGCCCTATCCCGTGTACTTTCGCCTCGACGATTACCACGCGCACCAGCAATTCGATTACCAGAGCCATCCGTGGGGCCAGCTCACGTATTGCTCCACGGGCGTGATGGAAATCATGGTGGCGGGACAGCGCTATCTGTCGCCGCCCCAGTACGCCGTGTGGATACCGCCCGAGACCTTGCACGATGGCTATATCCGCCAGGATGTCGTATTTCACTCGGCCTACATCGACGCCAGCCTGTGCGCGCAGTTGCCGGCGCAGCCGTGCGCGCTGGTATTGAGTCCCTTGCTGAAAGCCATACTCGGCGACTTTGCCGAACGGGGCGTCACCACGCCCGCCACCGAAGCCGACCAGCGCCTGGCGCAGGTGCTGGTGGACCAGTTGCAACTGGCGCCGTGCAGCCGCAACTACCTGCCCGGCAGCGACGAACCCGTCATCGCGGCGCTGCTGGCCGCCCTGCAGGCGGAACCGGGCAGTAACCGCTCACTGGCGGAGTGGGCCGCGCAGCTGCACGTGACCGAGCGCACCCTGGCGCGCCGCTGCCAGCGCGAACTGGGCATGCCGTTCGGCGAATGGCGCCAGCGCCAGCGCTTCCTGGCCGCCCTGCCCCTGCTGGAACAGGGAGACACCGTGCAGGCCATCGCGCTGGAACTGGGCTACAGCACGGCCTCGGCCTTCATCGCCATGTTTCGCCGCCAGAGCGGCGGCACGCCCGACCAGTTCCGCCGCGGCCTGCGCTGAAAAGCGGATCCGCTTTGTCATGGTTTGTCATATGGGGATGCTAAAATTCAAACATCTTTCCAGAGAGCAAAAGGACGCGCATGAACCCCAGCACCGAGACGACCCATGAAACCCCAGGCAGCGAGGATGCGCCGCAGGTGACGGAGACGGTCGTGACGGCGCCAGCGCCCATCCAACTCGACAAGGAAGAGATACCCACGGTGCTGGGCAAGCTGCGCACCCTGGTGCAGGACAAGACACGTTTCGAACCGCACGACATCACGCCGCTGGACGAGGAAGACGTGCTGCAGGAATTCTCGCTGCAAGCGAACTACGCGCTCGAGGCGCGCTTCGAGCAGCGCGTCATCAATGGCTATTTCACGCCGGCGGGCAATGACTGCCGCTGTGGCTCGCACGAGGTGGGAGCGCTCGCTCACGCGCAGGAAAAGGAACGGCTGCGCCGCGCGGCGGGCAAACTCGACAATGCCTTGCGCCAGGCAGGCCAGGCCTACAACGGCATCGAAGCGGGCGTCTACCTGCCGCACGCCGTCAAGTACTGGCACCTGGACACCTGCAGCAACTGCACCGGCAAAGGCCGCATCGGCTGCCACACCTGTTATGGCGCGACGACGGAAACGTGCTGGAGCTGCCACGGCGGGCGCACCGTCAGCTGCGACGCGTATGGCTGCTACGGCAGCGGCAAGGTGTCGTGCTCGTATTGCAGCGGCAGCGGCACGGTGTCAGAACAAGTCACCGACTACGTCACGGTGCAAGTACCCACTACCACTTACAGCAACGGCAGCTCGCACACCAGCTACCACAGCGAAACGCGCGCCCAGTACCGCACCGAATACCGCTCTTGCTACCATTGCAGCTACGGCAAGGTCAGTTGCAGCACCTGCCACGGTTCCGGCAGCATCAATTGCGGCACCTGCCGCGCCAGCGGCAAGGTGACGTGCCGCACCTGCAGCGGCGTGGGCGACTTGCGCTGCAACCCGTGCGACGGTTCCGGCAAGGTGGGCAAGGCGGCCTGGGTCGACGTGCACGTGACACCAGGCTACAGTGTCAGCCTGCCCAAGCAGGCGCCCGACGACGCGCGCCGTATCCGCGACAAGGAGAGCGTGCACTCACTGGCCGCCATTGCCAGCAGCCTGGGCCTGGCGAAAGTGAGCATTTACAATGAAGACCAGCCGCAGGAAGTCGACGCCCTGTATGCGGGCAAACTGCGCATCGTGCGCCTGGACGCATCGTGCAACACCGAAAAGCACCACCTGGTGGCGTACGGCACGGATCTGCGCTGGCTGACCCTGGACGACATCGTGGAAAAGCTGCTGCGCGGCGACCTCAAGGCGCTCAGCGATGCGCTGGCCGGCAGCGCCGACGACGGCCTGTTCTCGGCCCACGTACAGGGTTTGCTCACGCCGCTGCGCGACGTGGCCGCCTCGGAACTGAATGCGGACGTGATTGAATCGGTGCTCAGCGGAGTAACCGACCACGCGCACGTCGATGTCGTTTCCGCCGACTATGCCAACAATGTGCGCACCTGCGTGCTGGGCGCCTTGCGCCAGGTCTACACGCGGCTGGCCAAGCAATTCTGGTGGAAAAGCGCGCTGGCCGCCCTGGCCGCCGCCATCGCCACGTGGTTTTTCGCCGGACGCGGTGCGGCCGCCGTCGCCGGCTTGCTCGTCACGGGCGCCGGCTACTGGCTGTTCAACCGCAAGGTGAAAAACGTGCTGAGCGAAGCGCTGGGCGGCGAACAGCAGGCGGAACGGGCCATGGGCATCGCCGGCAAGGGCCGCCGCAACCAGCTGGCGCACGTGCTGATCCTCGCGCCCGCCAGCCTGGCCGTGCTGGCCGCCAGCTATGGCTTGCCCGTGCGCGTACGCCCGGCTGCTCCACCGCCGCAAACGGCCATGGCATCGGCGCCCGTCGCACCGCATGCGCCAGCCACCGTGCCGCAGGATGCCAGTAGCACCAAGGCCGTCAAACTGTATGAAAATGGCGACAAGGCGCAGGCGCTGGCCATGCTGGAAAGCCTGGTCGGCAAGGGTGACGCGGGCGCGTATGGTCTGTATGGCTGGATGCTGCTGATGGGCGAAGGCAAACCCGGCCCCATCACCGCGCCAACGGCGCAGCAGCGCGCAGCGCGCCAGCTGGCCGCCAAGCCGCTGATCGGCAAGGGCCTCGTGAAAAACGACAGTTATGCGCTGACAGCGAAAGGCGTGATGCTGGCCGAAGGCTGGCAAGAGCCGCGCAACATGGCGCGCGGACTCGACCTGCTGAAACAGGCCGCGAACAAGGGCAATGCGCAAGCCATGCACTTGTTGGGCCTGTACCACGTGCGCGGCTACCAGATCCCCGTCAACCACAAGGAAGCGCGCAAATGGTTCACCCTGGCCGCCGACAAGGGCAGCGCGGGCGACATCTACAACCTGGGCCTGATGGACTGGGAAGGTGCGGGCTTGAAACGCCCCGACCGCGCCAGCGCCATGCAGCGCTGGAAGATCGCCGCCGCAATGGGCGAGGAACGCGCGATCAAGGCCGTCGCCCAGGGGCAGCCTTAAGCAGCCGCCGCCAGCGCCTGCAAGGCCATCGGGTTCGGCGTCGGCTCGGCGACTTTTGTCAGCAGGTTGCGGTCCGTGTGGTGGAATGGTTCGTCCTTGCCGCGGATCAGCATGACCGTGTCTTCATCGTAGCCCCACGTGCCATCGGCGTGGATATCGACCTTGATGCGATATTCGACGGTGGTGAACGCGTGTTCGAGGAAAGGGTTCGAGCAGATGCCGTAGGCCGTCGAATCGCGCTTGGCCACCAATTCGAAACTGGTGGCGTCCGCCGTCGTCGTGCCGGACGCCATGGCGATCTGGCCGCGCGGGATGGCCAGGGTCTGGATCACGGCGCCCGTGGCCGGTTCCCACAGCCAGTAGCCGACCTGCTCATGGTACGTCTTGACCTGGTCCGGCTTGGTGATGTGGATGTAGTAGCGCAAGCCGTAGAACAGTTGCGGGCCGTTGGTGACGGGGTCGATCGGCTGCAGTTCGATGCGCTCGACAAAGGCCTGCTTGCGTGGGCCATCCGCTTTCGGCTTGACGTCCAGGCCGCGCGTGCCCGTCCAGATGCCAGCCATGCCCGTCAAGGGACCCAGGTTGTTCAGGGTGTGCACGTCGGCGGACGGCTCGGTGTAGATATCTTCGGGAAAATCGCTCATGCGGAAGTCTTCAAAATGGGGCAACAGTGCTTGCCGCCATTGTAAGACGCGCGCCTCCCGGCGGCAAAGCGCCAGCCGTCAGGGAAACTGCGTAGTGTGGCGCTCGATGAACAGCAGGGCCGCTGTCGCCAGCGCGAGGCGCTGCGTTTCAAACACGGCTTCATCGCGCGTTTGCAGCAGATTGGCGGCCACTTCGGGCAGGTCCAATCCGCCGGCGATGAATGCCGCCACCGCGTCGATATTCGCGTATAGGGCGCTGTCGAAGCCTTCCCAGTCCACATAGGCCAGCCACTCGGCCAGCAGCACCATGCCGGCGACGGGCGGCGCCAGGGCCGCGATGCGCTCGGTGCGCAGCACGCTGTCGCTGCGGATGCCTTCGTGCTGCAGCACGGCCAGCGCCACGTGTTGCAGCGCGTCTTCCGGATCGCGCCGGTATTTGTTCAGCAGGCGCTGCGTCAGTGTATGGCGCTCGATGTCGATGCCGCGCAGGGCGGCCGCCACGTCGTCGTCATGCAGCGCCAGGTGGCGCGCCGCGCAAGCGACATCCACGCCGGTTTTCGCGGCGACGATATCGATGAGCTGCTGCCGGCGCGCGTCATCCATGCTTACACCAGCGGCTCGGTCGAACCGGTCAGGGTGAAGATTTCAAAGCCCGTTTCCGTCACGGCCAGCGAGTGCTCGAACTGCGCCGACAGCGAACGGTCTTTCGTCACCGTCGTCCATTTGTCGGGCAAGACCTTGACCTGGTAGCTGCCCACGTTGAGCATCGGCTCGATGGTAAAAATCATGCCCGGTTCGAGCACGATGCCCGTGCCGGCGCGGCCATAGTGCAGCACTTGCGGCGTGTCGTGGAAGACCTGGCCCACGCCATGGCCGCAGAAGTCGCGCACGGAGGAAAAGCCCTGCGCCTTGGCCACCGCTTCGATGGCGGCGCCCACGTCGCCCAAAGTCGCCCCCGGACGCACGGTGTGGATGCCTGCCATCATGGCGTCATACGCCGTGTTGACGAGGCGGTTGGCGAGAATGGAGACAGCGCCCACCTTGAAGGTGCGGCTGGTGTCGCCGAACCAGCCCTGGAACTTCGGCGTCACGTCGATGTTGAGGATATCGCCCACTTTCAGTATCTTGGTCTCGGACGGGATGCCGTGCGTGACCACGTGATTGACGGAGATGCAGCTGGCGTGCTTGTAGCCGTGGTAGTCGATGGTGCCCGGAATGGCGCCGGCGGCGCGCATGAATTCTTCGCACAGTGCGTCGAGCTTGGCCGTCGAGACGCCCGGTTTCACGAAAGGCGCGATGTAGTCGAGCGTGTCGGCGGCGATGCGGCCGGCCGCGCGCATGCCGATGAAACCTTCTTCGTCGTGCAGGGGGATTTTCTTGCCGTGTTCAAGCTGGGTGGAATAGCGCATGGGGATTCTTTTCTTTGTTAGTGTGATGTGGTGTGGGCGGCCCAGCCGCGCACGGCGTCGTGCGAAGCGCGCAGCATGGCGTCGACGCTGGCCGGTATCGGCCGCTCCTGGGTCAGGTAAGGCTTGACGACGGCCACGGGGGCGTCGATCAGAACGAATTTGAGCAGCATGTGGTCGAGGTCCAGCTCCGTGGTGGCGGGCATGGCTTCGGCGCAGCGGACAAAACAGGCGTCGAGCGCGGCCTGCTCTTCTTCGACGGCGGCCAGCAATTCCTCGCTGAGGCCATTGCTGAAATCGGGGCTGTCCGCGCATTGCAGCAGGAAGCGTGCATACACGGGCTTGCGCCGGCACCAGTCCAGCAAGCCGTGCACGCCGGCCCAGGTGTCGCCACCAAGCCAGCGGCTGGCCACTTCCTCGCGGAAGTCGCTCTTCACGCGCAGCCAGGCGCGCGCCAGGATGGCGTTGCGCGAATCGAAGCGGTGATACACGGAACCGATGGGCGCACCGGCCTTGACGGCGATGGCGGCCATCGAGACGGCACCCACGCCACATTGGGCGGCGACGGCGATCGCGCTGTCGATGAAGTTGTTTTCGTTGAATTTAGCTAGTCTGACCATTCAAATAGAATACAGATTCTATTTGAATCCGTCAAGCGGCCCCAGATGCGCCGACAAGAGTTGCCCCGCTGCCTTACAATGGTATGCACGAACCGCTAAAGGAGAATCCGCTTGCTTACGCCCCCCTTCATCGCCTCCTCCCGCTTCGACGATCCACGCCTGGCGCTGGAACAAGTACAAGCCATTTACCGCAGCAGCATCGAACACTTGCGCGATGCGCTGCAGCGCTTTGTCGCCGGCGAAGACATGCACGAGCGCGTGCGCGCCTGCTACCCCTTCGTGCGCATCCAGACGGACACCGTGGCGCGCGCCGACTCGCCGCTGGCCTATGGTTTTGTCGCCGGCCCCGGCGTGTTTGAAACCACGCTGACGCGCCCCGACCTGTTCGGCGACTATTACCTCGATCAATTCACCCTGCTGCTGAAAAACCATAACAGCGGCCAGAAGGTGCACCTGGAAGTGGGCGTCAGCGCCCAGCCCATTCCCGTGCATTTCTCGTTCGCCGAGCATGACCATATCGAAGGCAATATGGATGCGGGCCGCCGCCTGGCCATGCGCGACCTGTTCGACCTGCCCGACCTGTCGGCCATGGACGACGGCATCGCCAACGGCACGCACGAACCGGCGCATGGCGAAGCGCAGCCGCTGTCGCTGTTCACGGGCCCGCGCGTGGATTATTCGCTGCAGCGCCTGCGCCATTACAGCGGCACATCGCCGCAGCATTTCCAGAACTTCGTGCTGTTCACCAATTACCAGTTCTACATCGACGAATTCATCCGCCTGGGCCACGCCATGATGGACCGCGCGCCCGATGCGGCCGCACCCTCGGACGACGATGGCTACGTCGCCTTTGTCGAACCGGGCAACGTGGTCACGCGCCGGGTCGGCCAGACGGTCGAGAGCGAGGATGCGCTGGGCGCCGCGCCGCCGCGCCTGCCGCAGATGCCCGCCTACCACCTGCTGCGCGCGGATGGCAGCGGCATCACCATGGTCAATATCGGCGTCGGTCCCGCCAATGCGAAAACCATCACCGACCATATCGCCGTGCTGCGTCCGCATGCCTGGCTGATGCTCGGTCATTGCGCCGGCTTGCGCACCACGCAAAGCCTGGGCGACTACGTGCTGGCGCATGCGTATGTGCGCGAAGACCACGTGCTCGACGAAGATTTGCCGCTGTGGGTGCCGATCCCGCCGCTGGCGGAAATCCAGCAGGCGCTGCAAACGGCCGTGGCGGAAATCACCCAGTTGACCGGGCATGATCTGAAGCACATCATGCGCACGGGGACCGTGGCCAGCACGGACAATCGCAACTGGGAACTGCTGCCGCAGCGCACGCCGGAGCGCCGTTTCAGCCAGAGCCGCGCCATCGCGCTGGACATGGAAAGCGCGACGATTGCCGCCAACGGCTTCCGTTTCCGCGTCCCTTACGGCACCCTGCTGTGCGTCAGCGACAAGCCGCTGCACGGCGAAATCAAGCTGCCCGGCATGGCCAACCACTTCTACCGCGAACGGGTCGACCAGCATCTGCGCATCGGCATCCGCGCCGTGGAATTGCTGCGCCGCCAGGGCGTGGACCGGCTGCATAGCCGCAAATTGCGCAGCTTTGCGGAAGTGGCGTTTCAGTAAGCCAACGTTATCGCTGGGCGGATCAGACTATCCGCCCAGTGTTCAAAAAAGGACATCCATGCATTTTGTTCGATGGTGCGCGCTTGCCGCGCCACTTTGCCTGTCGGCGCCCGCGCTGTCAGCAGCAATGCTCGTCACACCCAGGCATGTCACCATGCATCCGATCATCGAGCGCGCCAAAGAGGGCTTTGACGTCTGCGGCATCAAGCTGACAGCGACGGTGATGGTCGGGGAAATTCTTGAAAGACACGAGTTCTTGCTGCTCACTTCAGCGTCGACATTGCGGGGCAGTGTCAAGGCGGGAAGGAACAGCCTGCCAATCAGCCAGCTCGATGTGCGGCCAATACAACACCAGCCGAAACTGCCGGGACCCACGGGATTCTGGCTGAGTGCAGCCGACCAGGGCAAGGCCATGCGCACGCAGACAACGCAGACCAATGAGCCTGGCTACCTGACCGGCGCCGTGCCCCTGCCTGCCGCCATCGACCAGCTGGAGCACTTTGTTGCCGGCAAAAAAATGCAGTTCGGCATCGAATATGCTGCCGAACTGCCCCAGTACGCCATCAGTTTTTCGGAAAAAATGCCACTATCTGCACGCACCGATTTGTTGGCATGCCTGCAAGGACAACTTGAGACGATGCGCGAAAAACACAAAGATATGCTGCAACAGTAAAAAACGGCGCCCTGAAGGCGCCGTTTTTGATTGTCGCATCGCTTACAGGAAGCGGTCGAGTATCTTGCGCGTCGTCTTGTCGATATTGAACATGTCGCGGATCAAAAAGTGAATGCCGTGGTTATCGGCGATCAAGAGCGACGTGGCGCCGATGCGGCGGATGTCTTCCTCGCCCTTCAGCACGAATTGCGTCTCGCCCCGGTCCGTATCGACATGCCAGGTGCACGGCGTGGCGAAGCTGGAAACGCTTTTCACGCGCGCGATCTCGGGCATGAATTCGCGCCCCTCCAGCTCTTCCTGCAGCAGGCTGCGCGCCGGTTCCGGCAAGGCGTCGATGCGGTCGATCCACGCCACTTCCTTGCCATTGCCCAGCACCAGCGAAATGCCTTCGTCCGGCGACTGGATGGGAAAGGCGCGCACGGGCGCCACGCCTTCAAAGACCTGGCCGTCCGCGTCCGTCATCACCAGCTTGCCGAAGGTGTCGCGGCTTAATGTAAAAGTTGTACTGGCCATGCTTATTCCTTGTCATCCAGGGCGAGTTCGTTGTTGCGCGCCTGTGCTTCGTAGAGGCGGAAATAGGCGCCCTCTTTCGCCATCAGTTCATCGTGACTGCCCACTTCGACGACCTGGCCGCGGTCCAGCACCACCAGGCGGTCGGCGCGGTGCAGGGTCGACAGCCTGTGCGCGATGGCGATCGTCGTGCGGCCCTGCACCAGGTTGTCCAGCGCCTTCTGGATTTCTTTTTCCGTTTCCGAGTCGACCGACGATGTCGCTTCATCCATGATCAGGATGCGCGGGTCGATCAAGAGCGCGCGGGCAATCGAGATGCGCTGGCGTTCGCCACCCGACAAGCCCTGGCCACGCTCGCCCACCATCGAATCGTAGCCTTGCGGCAGGCGCAGGATGAATTCGTGGGCATGCGCGGCGCGCGCAGCGGCGATGATGTCCTGGCGCGTCGCGTGCGGCTTGCCGTAGGCGATATTTTCCGCGATGGTGCCGAAGAACAGGAATGGCTCCTGCAGCACCAGGCCGATATTGCGGCGGTAGTCGGACACGGCGAACGAACGGATGTCGACGCCGTCGAGCAGGATCGCGCCTTCCGAGACGTCATAGAAACGGCAGATCAGGTTGACCAGGGTGCTCTTGCCCGAACCGCTGTGGCCTACCAGGCCGATCATCTCGCCCGCCTTGATGTTCAGGGTGATGCCGCGGTTGACGGCGCGGTTGCCATAGCGGAAACCGACTTCGCGCAGGTCGATGCGTCCTTCGATTTTGTCCAGTTTCACCGGTTGCGCCGGTTCCGGCACGCTCGACACGTGGTCGAGGATGTCGAAAATGCGCTTGGCGGCCGACGCCGATTTCTGCGTCACGGAGACGATGCGGCTCATGGAGTCGAGGCGGCCATAGAAACGCGTGCTGTAGGCGATGAAGGCGGTCAGCACACCAACGGTGATTTCGCCGCGCGACAGCTGCCAGATGCCGAAGCACCAGATGACCAATAAACCCATCTCCGTCAGGAAGGAAACGGTCGGCGAGAACAGCGACCAGACCTTGTTCAACTTGTCGTTGACGGCCAGGTTGTGCGCGTTGGCGTCGCGGAAGCGGGCCGCTTCGCGTTTTTCCTGCGCAAACGCCTTCACCACGCGGATGCCGGGGATGGTATCGGCCAACACGTTGGTCACTTCGCTCCACACGCGGTCGATCTTTTCAAAGCCCGTGCGCAAGCGGTCGCGCACCAGGTGGATCATCCAGGCGATGAAGGGCAGCGGCGCCAGCGTCATGATGGCCAGCCACGGGTTCATCGACCACAGGATCACGCCCGTCATGATGATCATCAGCACGTCGGAAGCGAAATCGAGCAGATGCAGCGAGAGGAAGACGCAGATGCGGTCGCTGCCGCTGCCGATGCGCGCCATCAGGTCGCCCGTGCGCTTGCCGCCGAAAAATTCCAGCGACAGCTTCATCAGGTGTTCATACGTGGCCGAGCGCAAGTCGGCGCCCATGCGTTCGGACACCAGGGCCAGCACATACGTCTTGCCCCAGCCCAGCAGCCAGGCCAGCAGGGCCGAACCGAGCAAGCCGCTCATGTAGTACACCACCAGCCATGGGTCGATGTGCTTGCCGTTCTGATACGGGATCAGCACATTGTCCATCAGCGGCGCCGTCAGATAGGGCGGAATCATGTGCGCGGCCGTGCTCAGCAGCATCAGCATGAAGCCCAGGGCCAGCTGGCCGCGGTAAGGGTGGGCGAAGCGCCACAGGCGGAACAGGGTCCAGGTCGATGGGGGCGTGTGCAGCACCTTGGCGCAGATCGGGCATTCTTCCTGCTCAGGCGCCAAAGGCGCCTTGCAGCTCGGACAGACTTCCTGCTCCGCTTCCAGCACGGGCTGGCCCGTCAGGTGGCTGTCGAGGCGCTCGACGAACTGCTCCAGCACGCGGATGGCGTGCAAGTTCTGTCCCAAAGTGAAGCGCCATGAGGCCAGGCGGCCGTGGTCATCGAACAGTTCCAGGTGGCCGACGCCGGCGTGGTCGTGGTGCGTCAGGCGCAATCCGTGGCGGAAAGACCAGCTTTTCCAGACGGTGTCGCCCGGCGAACGGGCCAGTAATCGCTTCTCGGTGACAACTATTATGCCTTTTGTGAAACGTAATCGCGCATCGAGGTCAACCTCAACGCTACTTAAAACGTTCTCCCCTGGAGAAAGGTTGCTCTCCACTTCCACCAGCCAGTGTTCAGGCAGCGAGGTGAGGGGAATAGTTGTTGCAGGAACACTCAGTTCAGTTGTCATCGTAAAGCATACTCCGGCTCGAGGCCAAGCCCTTCAGGGCGGGATTTGGGGGATGGGGCAGACGCCCGATCAATGTTTGTGTACTGCGCGATGGCGAGGTGGATGCACCAGTGGCAATTTCCTGTATTGTATCGAATGGATGCCTGCCGGTAAGGAATGATGACAAAACGGCGCAAAAAAATGGGCGACCGTCGTACCGGAGCAAGTATACAACATCCCGCTGTTGCACAAATGCTCCAGCTTTAAGCAGAGTCGGTATCTTTATAACAAGTATGGCAACAATTAGTAACAATTAGAATGACAACACCAGCAGAATACGAGAAGCAAACGCGACAAGAGGCCGCTAAAAGTGGCACACTGCGCATACCCGGGATAAAGAACCAAGCACGAGCCTGAAAAGACTCTGTAGAGCCAACATAAAGTATCTGGCGCCCAGACGCCTGGCTTGTTATCAAGAAACCACTTACATGATCAAGAAGAAGAACATCGAATTTGCCCGCGTCACCCACTTGCGCGGCCCCAACATCTGGACTTATCGCCCGGTGATTGAAGCCTGGGTCGACATCGGCGAACTGGAAGACTATCCATCGAATACCCTGCCCGGCCTGTACGAGCGCCTGGTGGCCTGGCTGCCCGGCATGATCGAGCACCGCTGCGGCGTGGGCGAACGGGGCGGCTTTTTCGAGCGCCTGCGCGAAGGCACGTGGTCGGCCCACATCCTCGAACACGTGGTGCTGGAGCTGCAAAACCTGGCCGGCATGCGCACGGGCTTCGGCCAGACGCGCTCGACCAGCCAGCGCGGCGTCTACAAGATGGCTTTCCGCACGCGTGAAGAGCACGTGGGCCGCGCCGCCCTGGCCGCCGCGCGCACACTGCTGATGGCCGCCATCAACGATGAAGCCTATGACCTGGAAGCGGCCCTGGCGCCCCTGCGCGACATGGTCGATTCGCGCTGCCTGGGCCCGAGCACGGCCAGCATCGTCGATGCCGCCACCGAACGCCGCATCCCTTCGCTGCGCCTGAACGACGGCAATCTGGTGCAACTGGGCCACGGCGCCGCCCAGCGCCGCATCTGGACGGCCGAAACGGACCGCACCAGCGCGATCGCCGAAGGCATCGCCAGCGACAAGGATCTGACCAAATTCCTGCTCAAATCGTGCGGCGTGCGCGTGCCCGAGGGCAGCCTGGTGCGCAGCGCCGAAGCGGCCTGGGAAGAAGCGCAGGACATCGGCGTGCCCGTCGTCGTCAAGCCGTATGACGGCAATCATGGCCGCGGCGTGTCGCTGAACCTGATGACGGAAGCGGACGTGAAGGCCGCCTACGAACTGGCCGCACGCAAGGGCGACAGCTCGGCCGTGCTGGTGGAAAGCTTCATCACGGGCGACGAACACCGCCTGCTCGTCGTCGGCAACAAGCTGATCGCGGCCGCCAAGGGCGAATCCTTGTGGGTCGACGGCGATGGCGTCTCGACCGTGCTGGAACTGGTCAACACGCAGATCAATACCGATCCGCGCCGCGGCGAAGGCGAAGACTTCCCGCTAGGCACCGTCAAGCCGCACGAATCGGGCGAAATCGTGCTGGAACTGCAGCGCCAGGGCATGACCGCCCTGTCCGTGCCGCAGGCGGGCCAGAAAGTGCTGATCCAGCCGAACGGCAACGTGGCCATCGACGTCACGGACGACGTGCATCCGTCCGTCGTGCATGCTGCCCTGCTGGCCGCGCGCGTGGTCGGCCTGGATATCGCCGGCATCGACCTGGTCACCACCGACATCACGCGTCCGCTGGAAGAACAGCGCGGCGCCATCATCGAAGTCAATGCCAGCCCCGGCCTGCTGGCGCACATCAAGCCGGGAGTGGGCCAGAGCCGCCCTGTCGGCGCGGCCATCGTCGACCACCTGTTCGCTGCCGAGGAAACGGGCCGCATTCCGCTGATCGGCGTGACGGGCACGCGCGGCGCCAGCCTGATCGTGCGCATGCTGTGCAAGCTGCTCAACCTGTCGGGCCTGCACACGGGCGCCGTCTGCAGCGAAGGCATGTATCTGGACCAGCGCCGCGTCGTCAGCAGCGATTGCGTGAACTGGGACGCGGGCCAGCGCCTGCTGCTCAACCGCACCGTGCAGACGGCCCTGTTCGAGAGCAATCCGCGCATGATCCTGGCCGAAGGCCTGGCCTACGACAAGTGCCAGATCGGCATCGTCACGGACATGGGCAGCCTCGATAGCGTCAAGGATTTCGACGTGCTGGACGAAGTGGGCCTGTACAAGGCCGTGCGCAGCCAGGTTGACGTGGTGGTGCCGACGGGCGTGGCCGTGCTCAACGCGGCCAACGCGCACGTGCTGGAACTGGCCGAACTGTGCGACGGCACGGTGACCCTGTATGCGCAGGACGGCGGCTTGCCAGCCATCGCGGCGCAACTGGCCGCCGGCCAGCGCGCCGTATTCGTGCGCGGCAACCACATCGTGCTGGCCGAAGGCGGCATCGAAACGGTCTTGCTGTGCCTGGACCTGCTGAAACCAGCCACGGCCGGCAATGTCGACAGCGTGCTGGCCGTCGCGGCCGCCGCCTGGGCCCTGAACCTGCCCGTCGACCTGATTTGCGCTGGCTTGCGCACGTTCGACGCCGCACCCGGCTGCATCGGCAACTAAGGCAAAGCAGCACTCAAGCCCGGCCAGGACGGCCGGGCCCACAAGAACACAACAGGATTACGGTTTAATTATGGAAGTATCTCGCGTACGGGCCTTGCGGGGCCCTAACCTCTGGAGCCACGACACCGCCGTGGAAGCCATTGTTTCCTGCACCACGCAGGAACTCGACATCGCCCAGCTGCCCGGCTTCGAAGCCCGCCTGCGCGCGCGCTTTCCGCAACTGAGCCCGCTGCAACCACTGGGCAACTACAACGCCGCGCCGATGGCGCAGGTGCTGGAACTGGCGGCGCTGGGCCTGCAGGCGCAAGCCGGCTGCCCCGTCACCTTCAGCCGCACCACGCCGACCCTGGAAACGGGTATCTTCCAGGTCGTCGTCGAATACTCGGAAGAAGCCGTCGGCCGCCTGGCCCTGGAACTGGCGCAGCAGCTGTGCCGTGCGGCGCTCGACGATGCGCCGTTCGACCTGGCCGGCGCCCTGCACCAGTTGCAGGAACTCGATGAAGACGTGCGTCTGGGCCCATCGACGGGCGCCATCGTCAACGCCGCCGTGGCGCGCAACATTCCGTTCCGCCGCCTGACCGAGGGCAGCCTGGTGACATTCGGTTGGGGCAGCAAGCAGCGCAAGATCCAGGCCGCCGAAATGGACGGCACCAGCGCCATTGCCGAAGCCATCGCGCAAGACAAGGAACTGACCAAGAAGCTGCTCGATTCGGCCGGCGTGCCGGTGCCGCACGGCCGTGTCGCCGTCGATGCGGACGACGCCTGGGCCGCCGCCTGCGAAATCGGCCTGCCCGTCGTCGTGAAACCAAAAGATGGCAACCAGGGCAAGGGCGTCACCGTCAATGTCACCACGCGCGAACAGCTGACGGCCGGCTTCCTCGCGGCGCAGGAGTTCCGCGACGACATTCTCGTCGAACGCTACCTGCCTGGCCACGATTTCCGCTTGCTCGTCATCGGCAACAAGATGGTGGCAGCGGCCCGCCGCGACCCGCCGCAAGTGGTGGGCGACGGCCAGCACACGGTGCGCGAACTGGTCGACCAGGTCAACCTGGACCCGCGCCGCGGCAGCGGCCACGCCACCTCGCTGACGAAAATCCGCTTCGACGACATCGCCCTGGCCAGCCTGGCCAAGCAGGGCTATGTGGCCGAATCCGTGCCTCCCGTGGGCCAGCGCGTGATCTTGCGCAATAACGCCAACCTGTCGACGGGCGGCTCGGCCACCGACGTCACCGTCGACGTGCACCCGGAAGTGGCGGCGCGCGCCGTCGCCGCCGCGCACATGGTGGGCCTGGACATCTGCGGCGTGGACGTCGTCTCCGAAAGCATTTTGAAACCGCTGGAAGAACAGAACGCCGGCATCGTCGAAGTGAACGCCGCACCGGGCTTGCGCATGCATTTGGCGCCGTCGTTCGGCAAGCCGCGCCCCGTCGGTGAAGCCATCATCGCCGCCATGTTCGCCGAAGGCGACGATGGCCGCATTCCCGTCGTCGCCGTCACCGGCACAAACGGCAAGACCACCACCGTGCGCCTGATCGCCCACCTGCTCACCACCTCCGGCCTGCGCACGGGCATGACCAACACGGATGGCGTGTACATCGAAGGGCGCCAGATCGACAGCGGCGACTGCAGCGGCCCGCGCAGCGCGCGCAACGTGCTGCTGCACCCGGACGTGGACGCGGCCGTGTTCGAAACGGCGCGCGGCGGCATGCTGCGCGAAGGCCTGGCCTTCGACCGCTGCCAGGTCGCCGTGGTGACGAATATCGGCGCCGGCGACCACCTGGGCCTGAATTACATCACCACCGTGGAAGACCTTGCGGTATTGAAACGCGTGATCGTGCAGAACGTGGCCGACAGCGGCGTGGCCGTGCTGAACGCCACCGACCCGGCCGTGGCCCGCATGGCCAAGAATTGCAGCGGCACGGTGACCTTCTTCGCCGCCGACAAGACGCATCCCGTGATGGCCACGCACCGCGCGCAGGGCAACCGCGTCGTGTACGTGGAAGACGGCAAGCTGGTCGCGGCACAGGGCAAGGAGCGCCACGAAATCGCCCTGTCGCAGGTGCCGATCACGCGCAACGGCGCCATCGGCTTCCAGGTCGACAACGTCATGGCGTCGCTGGCCGCCGCCTGGGCCGTGGGCCTGGACTGGAAAACCATCGCGCTGGGCCTGAAAACCTTTGCCAATGAAGCCGACAATGCGCCGGGCCGCTTCAACGTCTTCGATTACAAGGGCGCCACCCTGATCGCCGACTACGGCCACAATCCGGACGCCATCCTGGCGCTGGTGCAGGCCGTCGAAAGCATGCCGGCCAAGCGCCGCTCGGTGGTCATCAGCGGCGCCGGCGACCGCCGCGACGAAGACATCCGCCAGCAGACGGAAATCCTCGGTGCCGCCTTCGACGACGTGCTGCTGTACCAGGATCAATGCCAGCGCGGCCGCGCCGACGGAGAAGTGGTGGCCTTGCTGCGCCAGGGCTTGAACGGCGCCAAGCGCACCACGCATATCGATGAAATCAACGGCGAATTCGTCGCCATCGACAAGGCCCTGGCGCGCCTCGGTGAAGGCGACCTGTGCCTGATCCTGATCGACCAGGTGGAAGAAGCGCTGGCGCACATCGCCAAGCGCGTTGCCGAAGCTTAAGCGCTGCATCACTGCGCACAAGGGCGGCCTGCGGGCCGCCCTTTTTATTGGCGCCCGCCACCTCCCTGCGCGCACCCGCATGGTGCAAAAGCCCCCTTGCAAGCTTGTAAATTCAGGCATGAAAATTGCTCATAAGAAAACATAAATGGGCTGACGAGAAGGTGGGGCACGCATGCTGGGCAGAATCTCGCGCATGATCGGAAAATTGACGGTGGGGCGCAAACTGGCGCTGATCTATTTGCTCGACCTGTCCGCCGTCATCTTCATTTCCGGCATCCTCATCAACGAAAAATACCTGGCCATCGATTTCTCGCGCAAGGAGATGGCGGGCAATGACTACATCGCCGCGATCCGCGATGCGCTGCTGCCCCTGGTGCGCAGCACGGCGCAAGCGGGCGCGCAGGCCGCGGCCTTGGAGCAGGCTGAGAGCCGCTTCGGCAGCGGCATGCGCAGCGCCGAACTGAATGCGCAATTTGCCACCCTGCTGCGCCAGGCCGGCAGTACTCCCGCCTCACCCGACGACGGCATCGCCCCCTCGCCCGCCTTTGTTGCAGGACGCGCACTGCTCACCCGCGTGGGCAACCAGTCGAACCTGATCCTCGACCCGGACCTCGACAGCTACTACACGATGTCGCTGGTGATCCTGCGCTTTCCCGAGCTGCTGGAAGTGATCAACAGCACGCGCGCCCTGGCCCTGCAACTGGCCACGGCCGAAGGCGCGCAGCGCCAGCGCCTGCAGACCCAGTTCCTGATCCTGGAAGGCCGCATGGACGCCACCATGGGCGGCATCGGCAGCGACTACACGGAGGCGTTCGCGGCCAGCACGCCGCTGCTGCGCCAGCACCTCGATGGTTCGCGCGCAGTCCTGCAGCAGGCCGTGGCGCGCTTACGCGCCAGTACCCAGCCGCTGGCCGGCGCGCAAGCCTACCCCGCCGGCACGCAGGAACTGCTGCGCCGCGATGCGGCCGCCGCCACGGCCCTGCAGCATGCCTGGCGCGAGGCAGAAGGCCAATTGCACCGGCTGATCCAGCTGCGCGTGGACGGCTTTTTTACGCGTATGTGGCTGCACCTGGGTACGGCCGTGCTGCTGCTGGTGATGATACTGGGCCTGGTGTTTTTCGTCGCACGCCAGATCGCCCTGCCCATCCGCCGCCTCGCGCGCGTGGCGCAGGAAGTGCGCGAAACGGGCGACCATAGCCTGCGCGCCGTCTGGGACAGCGAAGATGAAACGGGACGTCTGGTGCGCGCCTTCAATACCATGCTGCAGCAGCTCGACTTCCAGCGCATGGCGCAACAGGAACTGGTGGCGCGCGCCAGCGCGGCCGATGCGCAGCGCCAGCTGGTCGACGCCATTCCCATCCCGCTGATGGTCACCTCGATCCCGCACCACCAGGTGCTGCACGCGAACCAGGCTGCGCACGCGTGGCAGGGCGGCCTGGAACTGGACCCGTGGGTGGGCGGCATGAGTCCGCAAGCCCGTTCGCGCTTCTTCCAGCGCTTGAGCGACCTGGGCGCCGTCGATGAATTCGAAGTGTGCTGGAGCGGCGGAGGCACGCCCACCTGGGCCCTTATTTCCGCGCGCCTGATCGACTACCAGGGCCAGCGCGCCGTGCTGTCGACCTTCACGCCGATCAACAAGATGAAGCTGATGGAGTCGCGCCTGGAACTGTGGGCCAAGGTCTTCGAGGCCTCGGCCGAAAGCCTGATCGTGATGGACGCAGGCATGCGCATCATCACCGTCAACCAGGCCTTCCGCCGCCATTCGCTGTACGACATGGT
Organism: Janthinobacterium sp. GL_088; assembly: GCF_057837845.1. NCBI lineage: Bacteria > Pseudomonadati > Pseudomonadota > Betaproteobacteria > Burkholderiales > Oxalobacteraceae > Janthinobacterium > Janthinobacterium sp. GL_088. Next base: position 5,189,954 of record NZ_CM174453.1, read on the forward strand.
GGAGCTGATCGGCAAGCGCCCCGCCTTCCTGCTCGCGCCCGACAACAATCCCGAACAGCTCGACAGCCTGCGCCGGACCCTGGCGCGGCGCGGCTACTGGCAGGGCGAGATCCGGGTGCAGCGCAAGTCGCTGGAAAGCTATCCCGCCTGGCTGGTGATGAACGCCGTGCGCGGCCTCGATGGCGTCACCACGCATTTCATCGCCAGCTCGCTCGACATCAGCGAACGCAAGGCCAGCGAGCGGCAGATCGAGCACATGGCCCACCACGACGCGCTGACGGGACTGGCGAACCGCCACGTCTCGAAACTGCGCCTGGCGGCCGCCATCGCGCAGGCGCGCCGCAGTGGCGAAAAGGTGGGCGTGCTGTTCGTCGACCTGGACCGCTTCAAGCACGTCAACGACGCACTGGGCCACCATGTGGGCGACGCGCTGCTGCAATCGGTCTCAAAGCGCCTGCTGCAGCTGGTGCGCGAAGGCGACACCGTCAGCCGCCTGGGCGGCGATGAATTCGTCGTCATCCTCAACGGCGTCGGCGACGCCGCAGCCATCGCCGCCCTGCTCGACACGCGGCTGATACCGGCCATGCGCGAGCCGCACCAGGTGGAAGGCAACGCGCTGTATGTCTCGTGCAGCGTGGGCGTGGCCGTCTACCCGGACCACGGCGACGACATGGATACCCTGATGCGCCACGCCGATGCGGCCATGTACCAGGCCAAGAGCGGCGGACGCGATCACGCGCGCATGTTCACGCCGCAGATGCAGGAACAGCAGTTGCAGCAGCTGCACCTGGAAAGCGATCTGCGCCACGCCATCGAGCGGCAGGAACTGGTGCTGTACTACCAGCCGCGCATCGATGCGAAAAGCAGCTGCCTGAATGGCGTGGAAAGCCTGATCCGCTGGCAGCATCCGCAGCACGGCCTGATCGCGCCCGACAGCTTCATTCCCGCCGCCGAGGAATCGGGCCTGATCGTCTCCATCGGTGCGTGGGTCATCCGCGAAGCGTGCCGCCAGCAGCTGGCCTGGCGCGAGGCGGGCGCGGGCGACATCGCCGTGTCGATCAACCTGTCGGCCATCCAGCTGAAAAACGGCGGCCTGGTGGCGACCTTGCGCGAAGTGCTGCGCGAATTTCCCGTCACGCCGGAACAGATCGAATTCGAACTGACCGAATCGATCCTGATGGACAACGTGGACGACACCATCGCCACCCTGCACGCCATCAAGGCGCTGGGTTTTGCGCTGTCGATCGACGATTTCGGCACCGGCTATTCGAGCCTGAACTACCTGTGCCGCTTCCCGCTCGACAAGCTGAAAATCGACATGAGCTTCGTGCAGGACATCCACGGTTCGCCGCAGAATCTGGCGGTGACGAAAACCATCATCGGCCTTGGCCATACGCTGGGCTTGACGGTCACCGCCGAAGGCGTGGAAAGCGCGGCCGATGCCGACGTGCTGCGCCAAGCCGGCTGCGATGAATTGCAGGGCTTTTACTTTGCCCGCCCCATGCCGCAGGCGCACTTCATGGACTGGCTGGCGCAAAGCGCCGCGCCCTGCGCCGCCTGACACTTTCTGTGGAGCGCCCGCAACGCGCACGCGCCAAGTTCGGCAATGCGCGCCGCGCCGCCAGGGCGCATGAATGCAGCAGGGATACCGGAATCGGTATTGACATCGCAAAAGAAGTCATTTGTGGGGCAAAGTCATTCCCACCTACCATGTTTCTGAGCAGGTTCCAGCTCTGGCGGCGACTGCCGCAGCGTTCTCAACATAACTAAAATACAGGTGGAGACAAGATGAAGCAATTGATGGCAACGGGCACCCGCACGTCCGCACAAAACACGCGCTTGACCTTGAAGGCAACGGTGGCCGCGCTGGCCAGCGCCGGCTTGCTGAGCAGCGCTTCCGTATGGGCGCAACAGGCGCCCGTCGTGGACACGCCAGCGGAAGAAACGGCACAGGCTGCAGTAGCGGCACCGGCGGCGACCGACAATGCCGGCATCGCCGTCGTCGCCGTCACGGGCGTGCGCAGGGCCGCACAGAGCGCGCAGACGATCAAGAAAAACAACGACCAAGTGGTCGACTCCATCGTCGCCGATGAAATCGGCAAATTCCCCGACAAGAACGTGGCCGAAATCCTCGGTCGCGTGACGGGCGTGCAGATCCGCCGCGAGGGTGGCGAGGCGGGCACCGTCATCATCCGCGGCTTGCCCGGCGTGGTGACCTTGCTCAATGGCCGTGAAATGTTCACCTCCGTGGGCCGCAGCCTGTACCTGGCCGACATTCCGACGGCCATGCTACAGCGCGTGGACGTGTACAAATCGCAGGGCGCCGACATGGTCGAAGGCGGCACGGCCGGCGTGATCGACGTGCGCACCAACCGACCGTTCGACTTCAAGGGCTTCACGGCATCGGGCAACGTGCGCGCCGAGCACCGCGACAAGTCCGGCTCGACGGACCCGAACGTCGGCGGCATGGTCTCGAACCGCTGGAAGACCCAATACGGCGAATTCGGCGCCCTGCTCGGCCTGTCCTACCAGCGCGGCAGATACTATGACGAGACGATCTGGAACGCCGAACCCGTCAAGCGCCCCGACGCGGGCAACATCACGGGCCCCGATTCCGTCGGCATGATCCCCACCGTGGGCGACCGCAAGCGCTACGCGGCCAACGCCGCCTTCCAGTGGCGTCCGAACTCGCAGGTGGAAGTGTATGCGGAAGGCATGTCGACCCTGATCAAGCACGCGTTCGACAGCCAGTTCTTCGTCGGTTCGCTGCCCTGGGGCCAGAACCCGGACATCACCCTGATCCCCGGCACCAGCCAGGCGGCCACGGTGGGCAAGATCGACGGCCCCTGGTCGCCGTTCACGCTGGGCTCGACCCAGGCGCGGCGCGACCGCTCGATCGGTTCGCAAGGCGCCATCGGCGCGCGCTGGGACATTACGCCGCAGCTGCGCGCCACGACGGAACTGGCGCGCACGGTCAGCAACTTCGAGCGCGAATTTCCCATCCTCGATTTCCTCGCCCATCCGACCAGCGTGATCGGCAGCACGAACGTCAACGGCGGCGCGCAGATCAGCTACCCCGGCTACAACATGCTGGACCCGAAGAACTATACCCTGCTCGGTTTCTACGACAATCACAACCACGACGAAGGCAGCTCGACCGACTGGCGCGGCGACGTTACCTACGACATGGACAGCACGGGCTTCTTCCGCGAATTCTCGGGCGGCGTGCGCCTGGCCAAGCGCAAGGCCGAATCGGTCCGCGAAAAAAATGGCCAGGGCGGGCTGACGTCGATCATGACTGCGGACGCGATTCCCGGCCTGGCATGCACCTCGCACGACAACACGGGCAACTTCGGCCTGCAAAGCTGGCTCACGCCGTGCCGCGACTTCATGCTCAACAACACGGCCGCGCTGCGCCAGCTGTTTACGGGCAGCAGCGAACGCAGTCCCGACGATCCGATGACCCACTTCAAGGATGTGGAAAAAACCAATGCCGTCTACGGCAAGGCGCGCATCGGCTTTGACCTGGCGCAGGTACCGGTCGATGGCACCCTGGGCGTGCGCGTGGTGCAGACCAAGCAGGACTTGCAAGGCAATTCCGCGCAAAACGGCATCATCACGCCCGTGCGCGTGAAGACCTCGGATACAGACGTGCTGCCCAGCATGACCCTGAAAGCCATGCTGCGCCAGGACCTGGTCGCCCGCCTGACGGCCGGCAAGGCCGTGCAGCGCCCGAACTTCGCCGATTTCAACCCCGGCGTGAGCCTGGGCCAGAGCCTGGAAATGGTGCGCCCGACGGGCAGCGGCGGCAACCCCGACCTCAAACCCGTGGAAGGCAAGAACCTCGACGTGGCGCTGGAATGGTATTTCGCGCAGACGGGTTCCGTCACGGCCACCGTGTTCCGCCACGACTTCAAGAATTACATCCTGTCCGGATCGGCCAAGGAAACGTATGGCGGCATCGAATACGACATCACGCGTCCGCGCAACACCTCGAAGGGCCATCTGCAAGGCCTGGAAATGGCCTACCAGCAGTTCTACGACAAGCTGCCGGGCTGGATGAGCGGCCTGGGCCTGCAGGCGAACGCCACCTACATGACGGGCGAGCTGGAGGAATTGAATGGCAGCGCACATCCGTTCACGGGCATGTCGAAGTGGTCGGCCAACATCGTCGGTCTGTACGAACAGGGAGCGTGGTCGGCGCGCCTGGCCTACAGCTGGCGCGACAAGTACGTCGACGACTACAACTACCGCGGCAAGGGCATCCACCTGACCGTGGCGCCCACCAAGACCCTGGACGCGTCGGTGTCGTACAAGCTCAATCCGAACACCACGGTGACCCTGGACGCCAACAATCTGCTCGACTCGACCTACCGCGACTATCACGACACGCCGGACTACGTGCGCGACGTGCGGCGCTATGACAAGGTCGTAGGTTTATCAGTACGCTGGAGCTACTAGCCAGTCCCCCACCCTTTCTTCCTTGAGGGTTTTCAGCGCCAGCCGGCAACGGCTGGCGTTTTTTTGCTTTGTGGAATCTATCCGACACAGGAGTGATCTGGCGCAAAGTAGCGCCGCCGGGGCGCTTTTATGCTGGCAGTCTGACCATCGAACCCGGCGGGGACAGCATGCGCGATGCACGGCACGTCGACACACAGCTATTTCAACCCGACATCCCGGTGCGGCTCGACATGCGCACGGCGGCGCTGGTCGAGCATGCGCTGGCCTTGCAGGAAATGGCCGGCACGGGCGCCGCCGCCCTGTTCCTGCACTGCCACGACGTGCCGCTGCCCACCGCCTTGCGCGTGCTGACGACGGGACCGCGCCGCAAGCCGGCCGGGCCGCACCTGTTTACCCGCCTGCGTCCACGCACGGCTGCCCTGGCGCAAGGCGCACCGCTACCGGCGCGCTGACGAATCCTGTACCATCGCCGCAACCTATCCAATGAGGCACGGCGATGCAGGCAGCGACACCCCACGATTCCTATGCGGCACTGATGGACCTGATCAAGGCGCGCCATGCGGAACTGAGTCCGCAATTCCAGGCTGGCGCGCGCTACCTGGCCGACCATCCTGACGAAGTGGCCGTGTCGTCGATGCGCAGCATCGCCGCGCGCGCGCAGGTGCAATCGGCCGCCCTCGTGCGCCTTGCGCAGCAGCTGGGCTTTGCCGGCTGGCCGGAACTGAAAGCCATCTTCGTCGAACGCCTGCGCGCGGGGCCAAGCGGCTATGCGGCAAAGGCCGGCGCGCTTGCTGGCAAAGAGGGGAAAGAGCGCGACCTGGTCACCGAAGTGTTCACGGCGCAGCAGCGCAACCTGGCCGCCACGGAGAGCGCCAACCATGCGGCCCTGGATGCGGCCGCCAGCCTGCTGCAGGCGGCGCCCCGCGTGCACGTGGCCGGCTTTCGCGCCGCCCACCCGATCGCCTACACCCTGCACTATCTGTACCGGCTGCTGCGCCCCAGCGTGCAGCTGCTGAGCGGCCAGGGCGGCACGCTGGAGATGGACTTGCGCGCCCTGCAGGCGGACGAAGCCGTCGTCGTCGTCAGCTTCGCGCCGTATTCGAGCGAAGCGCTGCTGGTGGCGCAAGCGGCGCGCCAGGCCGGCTGCCAGGTGGTTGCCATCAGCGACAGCGCCATGTCGCCGCTGGCCCTGCAGGCCGACGCCAGCATCGTCATCGCCGTCGACAGTCCCTCGTTCTTTCCCTCCATCGTGGCCGGCGTCGCGGCCGTGGAAAGCCTGGTGGAATTGCTGGTGGCGCGCGCGGGGCCGGACGCCGTACACGCCATCGGTGCGGCGGAAACCCAACTGCGGACGCTGGGCGCCTACGAAAAAACATCAAATGATGTAAATTAGAAACAAATACATCGAACGTTGCTATACGGTGCAACGCAGCCTATAATCGGCCATCTCCCTTGCCGATAAGAAAGCGATGCCATGAGCCACGTCTTCCACCGCAGCTTGACCGCCAGCTATCCTGTCGCCACGGGCGGCGATGGCCCTTACCTGATCGATGCGGCTGGCAAGCGCTACCTGGACGCCTGCGGTGGCGCGGCCGTCTCTTGCCTTGGCCATTCCGATGCGGCCGTCATCGCCGCCGTGCAGCGGCAGATCGCCAGCATGGCCTACGCGCACAGCTCTTTCTTTACCAGCGAGCCGATGGAGCAGCTGGCCGATTTCCTCGTCGCCCGCGCGCCTGCCGGTATCGACAGCGTATATTTCGTCTCTGGCGGTTCGGAAGCGGTGGAAAGCGCGTTGAAAATGGCGCGCCAGTATTTCGTGGAACAGGGCCAGCCGCAGCGCCGCCACGTCATCGCGCGCCGCCAGAGCTACCATGGCAACACCCTGGGTGCGCTGGCCACGGGTGGCAATGCCTGGCGCCGCCAGCAGTTCGAGCCGTTGCTGATAGGCGTCACCCACGTGTCGCCCTGCTACGCCTGGCGCGACCAGCAGGTGCATGAAACGGACGGCGACTACGTGGCGCGCCTGGGCCAGGAGCTGGAAGACCATATCGCCGCACTGGGCGCGGACAACGTCATGGCCTTCATCGCCGAACCCGTCGTCGGCGCCACGGCCGGCGCCCTGCCCGCCGTCGCCGGCTATTTTGCGCGCATGCGCGCCATCTGCCAGCGCCACGGCATCCTGTTGATCCTCGACGAAGTCATGTGCGGCATGGGGCGCACGGGCAGCCTGTTCGCCTGCGAACAGGAAGGCGTCACGGCTGACCTGGTCTGCATCGCCAAGGGCCTGGGCGCCGGCTACCAGCCCATCGGCGCCGTGATGGTATCGAAGGATATCCGCGACACCATCCGCGCCGGCACGGGCTTTTTTCAGCACGGCCACACGTATATCGGCCACGCCACGGCCTGCGCCGCCGCCCTGGCCGTGCAGCGGCAGATCGAGCAACGCGATTTGCTGGCCAACGTGCGCGCCATGGGCGACTTGCTGCAGGAGCGGCTGCAGGCGCGTTTCGACGGCCATGCGCACGTGGGCGACATCCGCGGCCGCGGCCTGTTCCTGGGCCTGGAACTGGTGCAGGACCGCAATACCAAGCAGCCGTTCGACCCGGCCCGCCGCCTGCACGCGCGCATCAAGGCGCACGCCATGCAAAACGGACTGATGTGCTACCCCATGGGCGGCACCATCGACGGCCTGCACGGCGACCACATCCTGCTGGCGCCGCCCTACATCATCGACGCCAGCCACGTCGATGAAATCGTCGACAAGCTGAGCCCGGCCATCGACGCCTGCGTCGTCTAACCCCGCCCGCTGTTACCCACGGTGGACATCAGGCTGGCACCGCAGCTGGTCTTGTGACCCTCGAAGGCCACGGGCACGCCATCGATCAGCACCTGTGGATCGCCCTCGGCGATCACGCAGCGCACGTGACCCTTGATCGGGCACACGCAAGGGTCGCCCTTGCGCGCCACGGCCACGCCCAGTACCGTACTGTTCGGCGCCGCGCCCACCACCTTGCCACCATGGCTGGTGGGGTCGTTCAAGCGGATCACGCCGCGCATACTGCCTCCTGTTCCTGTCCAGCGCATACCGCGGCACCGGTCCATACGGTGCCGCTCCCGTTTGCATTATCGGGCGCTACGCAACAGTCGTCATTGCGTTCGAGCACATTGACGGCTTGCCCGCCGCCGACATGACAATCGCCGTCAATGGCAGCTTTTGTTCACTCCTTGTCAATATTAATTGACTTATTCGAAACAATCGTTTTAAATCAGGAAGTTACTCAAAATCAATCATCTTGAGGATTCAAACATCGCATTACCCCTTTTCGATGCTTGACGCCCACGTTGATGCACTCTGAAGCCAAGGTATATGGAACTGCTCGACTCCCTGCGTCAGACCCCACCGCAAGACGACACGATCAGCGGGCACTATGAAGTGCGCCGCTTGCTGGGCGAAGGCGGTTTCGGCCATGTATTCGAAGCCTGGGATGCCAAGCTGTGCCGCAGCGTGGCGCTCAAGCGCCTGAAACCGCAAGCCGACGTGCTGCATCCGGAAAAACTCATCAATGAAGCACGCCTGGCCGCCTCGCTCAAGCATGCGGCCTTCGTGCGCATCTTTGCCATCGAGGGCCAGGGCACGAGCCAGTCCATCATCATGGAACTGGTCGAAGGCCAGACCCTGGGCCAGTTCATGCACAGCGGCAAGGCGGACTTGCAGGCGGCGCTCGACATCGCCTACCAGATCGCCGACGCCATGGACGAGGCGCACGCCATGGATCTCGTGCACGGCGACCTGAAACCATCGAACTTGATGCTGGAGGCGGATGGCAAGGTGCGCATCCTCGACTTCGGCCTGGCGCGCCACATCGACCCGCAAGCAACGCAAACGACCACCCTGTGCGACTTGCAGGGCACGATCGCCTACATGGCGCCCGAGCGCCTGATGGGCCGCCTGCCCGACACGCGCGGCGACGTCTATGCGCTGGGCGCCATGCTGTACGAACTGCTGGCCGGCCAGCGCCACTTCGCCCACCTGAACGGCCTGGCCCTGGCCGCCGCCCACATGCAGGCGACGGAAGCCTGGCCCGACCTGCCCGACTCCGTCCCGCCCACCATCAACGCCCTCGTGCGCGCGATGACGGCGCACGACCCGGCGGAACGGCCACGCACCATGCGCGATGTGCGCGAAGCGATTGGCGCGCAGCGCGGGGAACCGCTCACCATGGCCACGCCCCTTGCCGACGAGACGCCTGCAAAAGAAGAACCGCCCGCCAGCGTCTCCATCCGCCTGCCCCTGCCACGCAAGCGCACCCTGAAATGGGGCGCGGGCGTGGCGCTGCTGGCGGTACTGGCGGGATGGCAGCTGCCCAATATCGTTCCTACCGTCAAATCGTTCGTCACAGGCGAAAAGGCGCCCGCGCCATATTCGGAAATGGCCAGCATGGCGGCGGGGATGGAGGCGTTGCGGGTGTTTGATCGCGATACGAGCCAGGCGAAAGCCATCGAGCAATTCACCACTGTGCTGACGCACAATCCGAAGAGTGCGGCAGCGGCGGCAGGCCTATCCCTGGCATATAGCCAGCGCTACGTGGGCAATGGCCGAGACGAAACCTGGCTGCAGCGTGCCGATGCCAGTGCCCAGCAGGCATTGGTGGAGGATAACCAACTTGCGCTGGCTCATGTCGCGCAAGCTTGGGTGCAGGAACTGAAGGGACAGTCCGAGGCATCCCTGAAAAGTACCGCTGCAGCATTGAACCTGGATCCACAAAATCTGCTGGCGCACATGGGCAAGATACGCGTGCTGATGAATGTGCAAAAATTTGATCTGGCACAATCCGTCATCGACAAGGCACAACTTATCTACCCGCACGAACGTCTGTTTCACATCATGCAGGGTATGCTGCACTTTCGCCAGTCCGCCTACACCCATGCGGAAAAGTCGTTCCGCAGGGCTATCGAGCTTGATCCGCAATCATCGAACGCCTATGCCTACCTGAATGCCACCCTCCTGCGGCTGGACCGCAACGATGAAGCCTTGCGCGTTCTGCAGCAGGGCTTGCAAATCCAGCCACACTGGGAGCTGTACAACAATCTGGGCGCCTCGCTGTTCGCCAAGGCCGACTACCTGGGTGCGGTGGAAGCGTTCAAGAATGCCGTGTCCTCCAGCAAGGGCAGCCCGAACACCTATTTACTGTGGGCTAACCTGGCCGACGCGCAACGCTGGATTCCAGCCCAGGCCGCTGCATCGACGGATTCCTACCGCCGCGCCATAGCACTGTTGACACCCATTTTGCAGCGCCGGAAGGATAACGCGATCATCCATTCGCGCATGGCGCTGTACCGTGCCTACGTAGGAGAGGCAAAGGAAGCGCAGGCACGGCTCAAACAGGCGCTGGAATTGTCCGGCGAAGTGGCAGACGTACAGTTCCGTGCCGCCCTGACTCATGAGCTGATCGGCAATCACGACGAGGCGCTGGCGGCGCTACAACAAGCGGCCAAACTCGGCTACCCCGTCAATCTGATCGAGACTGCACCCGATCTGTTGAACCTCAGGCGAGATGCTCGCTACCAGCAGTTTATTATTAACCTCAAAAGAGATCGTAAAACATGACGCCTGTAAGCCCTTGGATGAAACTATCCGTACATTTTGATGCAGACCAGACCAGCAGCGAGTTGGACTACAAATTTATCTCTTGCGATGGTACCGCGGACCCACGCCACGGCGAATATATGGGCGGTGTGCACTTTCAGCCAGGACAGCATGTCTACCTGGATGTCAATTGCTGCGGCTCCAAGAAAAGCGGCTTCACCTCATTCCAGATCGTTGATTGCTGCATCGTCACCATTCCGCAACTGACGCAGATTGGCCCAAATGTGCCGACCGTTTACTCGCCCCCCTCGCCATTCCTGCAAGCCATAGGCGCCGCCTATCCACTGCAACTGGATTTCGAGTCGCACCTGCTGCCGCCAGACCCTGAACTGCCGGACCTGCGCCGCATTCGCCAGGAATGGAAGCATACGCTGGACGTAGGTCATACAAAAGGCCGCTGGGAATTATCCTTTGTCATTACCGTGCGCATCTTGCGCGGTGAAGGCGTGCAACCGGAACTGCGCGTCTTGGCCTTCGATCCGGAAAGCTCAGTCGGCGGCTCGATCGACATGTAACAGCTGACGCGTGGCGCAAGCGCCGCGCGGACAGCGCCGACCCACTCCACACTCCAAGCCGCGCCACCTCCACCGGCGCGGCTTTTTCACACCCACACGCAATACGCCGCCCCGCCCGCCGAAAGCGGTAAAATGACGGCCTTGAACCCAAGCTCCGCCCCCTGGCGCGGCCTTGACTGCACACAGCACCACACACAGCCCGGCAGGCACGCCTTTTCCTGCCGCCGGACCAACGACAAAGAACACATGACCACCGTCCCAAAAGAAATCAACGCCGCCGCGGCAAAGAAAAATTCGGCTGAAAAGCTTACTCCGATGATGCAGCAATATTTAGGCATCAAGGAAAACCACCCGACGATGCTGGTCTTCTACCGCATGGGTGATTTCTACGAGCTGTTTTTCGAGGATGCGGAAAAAGCCTCGCGCCTGCTGGGCATTACCTTGACGGCGCGCGGCGTGGCCAGTGGCAACCCTATTAAAATGTGCGGCGTGCCGTTTCATTCGCTCGATGGCTATCTGGCCAAGCTGGTCAAGCTGGGCGAGTCGGTGGCCATTTGCGAGCAGATCGGCGATCCGGCCACCAGCAAAGGCCCCGTCGAACGCAAGGTCATGCGCGTCGTCACGCCCGGCACACTGACGGATGCGGACTTGCTGCCAGAGAAGGCCGAGCGCCCGCTGCTGGCCATGTGCAGCATCACGCAGCGCAAGACGGTGACGACGGGCCTGGCCTGGCTGTCGCTGGCCAGCGGCGCATTGAAACTGATGGAGTTTTCCGGCGACAGCAGCACCGTGGCCGTGCGCCTGCAGCAGGAACTGGAGCGCATCGTGCCGGCCGAAATCCTGAGCGGCGACAATGGCAACCTGTTCGACGACTACGCAGGCACGCACATCAACCGCGTGCCGGACTGGCATTTCGATGTGGTCGGCGGCCACAAGGCCCTGCTGGATCAATTGGGCGTGGCGACCTTGACGGGTTTTGGCGCCGATGGCCTCGGCGCCGCGTTCGGCGCGGCCGGCGCCCTGCTGCGCTATGCGCAATCGACGCAGGGACGCGGCTTGCAGCACGTGCGCTCATTGACGACGGAAACGGAAAGCGAATTCATCGGACTGGACGCGGCCACGCGGCGCAACCTGGAGTTGACGGAAACCATCCGCGGCCAGGAATCGCCGACTTTATTTTCGCTGCTCGATCATTGCCGCACGGCCATGGGTTCGCGCATGCTGCGCCACTGGCTGCACCATGCGCGGCGCGACCAGAGCGTGGCACGCGCGCGCCATGAAGCCATCGCCGCGCTGGCGCAAAGCGAAGCGGCGGGGCCCTTGGCCGCCACCCTGGCGCAAGTGCCCGATATCGAACGCATCACCACGCGCATCGCGCTGCTGTCGGCGCGTCCGCGCGACCTGGCCGCCCTGCGCGACGGCCTGCTGCAACTGCCGGCCCTGCGCGGCGACGTCGTCCGTTGTTATGGTCCTGGCCAGGGCGGCGAAACCGGCTTGCTGGCCGCCATCCACGCGGCGCTGGCCACGCCAACGGCCTGCCTGGACTTGCTGGTGCGCGCCGTGGCGCAGGAACCGGCCGCCATGGTGCGCGACGGCGGCGTGTTTGCCACCGGCTTCGATGCCGAACTGGACGAGCTGCGCGCACTGTCGGAAAACGCGGGCCAGTTCCTGCTCGACCTGGAAACGCGCGAACGGGCGCGCACGGGCATCGCCAATTTGCGCGTGGAATACAACAAGGTGCACGGCTTCTATATTGAAGTCACGCACGGCCAGACGGACAAGGTGCCGGACGACTACCGCCGCCGCCAGACCCTGAAAAACGCCGAGCGCTACATCACGCCGGAACTGAAAGTGTTCGAAGACAAGGCCCTGTCGGCGCAAGACAAGGCGCTGGTGCGCGAAAAGATGCTGTACGACCTGCTGCTGGCCGACCTGGCGCCGCACATCGGCACCTTGCAGACCATTTCGCAGGGCCTGGCCCAGCTCGACACCCTGAACGCGCTGACGGAACACGCGCAACAACACAACTGGGCCGCGCCGCAACTGGTCGAGGAGCCGTGCATCAACATCGTCGAAGGCCGCCACCCCGTTGTGGAAAAGCAGATCGAACGCTTCATCGCCAACGACTGCCGCTTCGTCAACGAGCGCCGCCTGCTCTTGATTACCGGTCCGAACATGGGCGGTAAATCGACCTTCATGCGCCAGGTGGCCCTGATCACCTTGCTGGCCTACGTGGGCAGCTACGTGCCGGCCGCGTCCGCCACCATCGGCCCCATCGACCGCATCTTCACGCGCATCGGCGCCACCGACGACCTGGCGGGCGGACGCTCGACCTTCATGGTGGAAATGACGGAATCGGCGGCGATTTTGAACGGCGCCACCGAGCACTCGCTGGTGCTGATGGATGAAGTGGGCCGCGGCACCTCGACCTTCGACGGCCTGGCTCTGGCCTGGGCTATCGCGCGCCATCTGATCGATACCAGCCGCAGCTTTACGCTGTTCGCCACACATTACTTTGAACTGACGCAACTACCGGACAGTCACCCGAGCGCCGCCAACGTGCATCTGTCCGCCGTCGAGCACAAGGACAGCATCGTCTTCCTGCACGCCGTGCAGGCAGGTCCCGCCTCGCAAAGCTATGGCTTGCAGGTGGCGCAACTGGCTGGCGTGCCACAGCCCGTGATCAAGGCCGCGCGCAAGCATCTGGCGCGCCTGGAAGCGCAGGCGCTCGACGCCACGCCGCAACGCGACCTGTTCGCCGCGCCGGCAACCGATCCATATGCGCAAGAGGAAGAAGAGGAAGCGGCGCCGCTGGCCGCGCTGAATGCGGCGCAGCAAGCCTTGCTCGACGCCATCGCCGACCTCGATCCCGATGCGCTCACGCCACGCGATGCGCTGGAGCAGTTGTACCAGTTGAAACGGCTGGCCGCCGCATGACCACGCGGCGCAGCATCGCTAGCCTGCGCCTGCTGGCCGCCGGCCTGCTGGCTGCCAGCCTGCAGTGGCAAGCGGCGCTGGCCGGCCAGGTCGATCAGGCCGGCTTCGAGTTTGCCGTGCTGGGCCATTCCTTCAACGCGGGGCCGGACGATGGTCCCCTGAAAAAAGCCATCGCCGACACCAGCGCCTTCAATGCGTCGTTCGTCGTGGCCACCGGCATCAAGGCCGCCAGTGAGTCGTGCAGCGACAAGCTGTATGGCCAGCGCAAGGATTTGCTGGACGCCAGCGGCCCGCCGCTGATCGTCTCGCTGTCGGCCAGCGACTGGGCCAACTGCCGCAATTCGCGCGGCAGGGTCAACGCCATCGAGCGCCTGAACCGCCTGCGCGACGTGTATTTTGCCGACGACCAGAGCCTGGGCCAGCGCAAGCTGACCCTGTCGCGATTATCATCGACGGCGAAGTTCCGCAGCTATGCGGAAAATGCCCACTGGGAATACGGCGGCGTTCTGTTTGCCACCGTCAACCTGCCCGCGAATAACAACCATTTCTTGCCGGAAGCGGGACGCAACAGCGAATTCGAAGACCGCCTGGTCGCCAACCGTTCCTGGCTGCAGCGCCTGTTCGCCATGGCGCAGCGCAAGCAGCTCGACGGCATCGTGCTGTTTTCCGATGGCGACGTGGGCGCGCTCGATGAAGACGACAATTCGCTGCTGCCCAGCTTCAGCTCGAAACAGGACGGCTTTGCCGGACCGCGCAAACAGATCCGCACCCTGGCGAAGAAATTCAGTGGCAAGGTCTTATTGGTCGATACGCAGCGCGATGGCGACGCGGACGGCAAGGAAGGCAAGAGTAAAAAGGCCGCAGCCAGGGCAGGCGGGCCGAAGATCAGCTGGAAAGGCAACCTGGGCCACGTCAGCATCGACAACGACTGGTCCGCCATCGCCGTGCGGCCAGGCAAGACGCCATTCTTTGAGGTGCGTCAACGCGCTACCCGCCCATCGGCGCAGGCGCGCGCCAAGGCGTCGACTGTGCGCCGTTAGTAACAGCGCACAAACGAACAGGCCGGCATAGAGCCGGCCTGGAACAAGCAGTATTAATGAATCGGATGCGTACGGAAGTGGTCGCCCTCTTCGCCTTCGCCTTCATCATCTTCATCGCCATGGTCATGGCCGTGTGCGCCATGCACGTGGCCATGGGCGATTTCTTCTTCGGTGGCTTCGCGCACGTCAGCGACGGTCAGCGAGAAGCGCAGCGCGATGCCGGCCAGAGGATGGTTACCATCCAGCACGACCTTGTCGTCGGCGATGTCGGTGACCGTGAAGATCATCGCTTCTTCGTCCGGCGAGTCGCTTTCCGGCATGCCTTCGAACTGCATGCCCACTTCCAGCGGCTCAGGCAGGCGATTGCGCGGCTCGACCTTCACCAGGGCTGGATCGTATTCACCGAAAGCATCATCCGGTTCGATCTGGATCGTGTTGGAATAGCCAACTTCCTTGCCGTCGAGCTCTTCTTCGATCTTTGGCAGGGTGTTTTCATAATCACCGTGCAGGTAGACCATCGGCTGGCGGCCGTCTTCGATCAGATTGTCTTGCGCGTCTGACAGTTTGTAGTTGACAGTCACGACCGTATTTTTGGCAATCTTCATTATGCTTCCTTTCATTGTATAAGCTGGCAAATTATACCTTCACGCCGCCAACGGCAGGCGCATTCCTGCATTTCCGGTTGTTATAATGGGCGCATGAAAACATTAACTCTCCTCGGCGATATCACGCCGGCGCAATTCCTGCGCGACTACTGGCATAAAAAACCCTTGTTGATCCGTCAAGCCGTGCCTGGCTTCAAGGCGCTGTTCGATTTCAAGGCCCTGGCCGAGCTGGCTACCCTCGATCACGTCGAATCGCGCCTGGTCAGCCATGCGGATGGCCACTGGAACATGCAGCAAGGCCCGCTGACCAGCGTGCCTTCGCTGAAACAGAAGGAATGGACCCTGCTGGTGCAGGGCGCCAACCTGCACAGCGCCAAGGCCGACGCCCTGCTGCGCCAGTTCCGTTTCCTGCCGGACGCGCGCCTGGACGACCTGATGGTCAGCTTTGCCACCGATGGCGGCGGCGTGGGCCCGCATTTCGATTCCTATGACGTGTTCCTGCTGCAAGGCCAGGGCAAGCGCCACTGGCGCATCGGCGCGCAGAAAGACTTGAGCCTGATCGACGGCTTGCCGCTGAAAATCCTCAGCAACTTCACGCCCGACGAAGAATTCACGCTGGAACCGGGCGACATGCTGTATTTGCCGCCCCACTACGCGCACGACGGCGTGGCCATTGGCGATTGCCAGACGTATTCGATCGGCTTCCGCTCGCCGACGTTTCAGGAACTGGGCGAAGCTTTCCTGCAATTCATGGCCGACTCGATCGACTTGCCGGGCATCTATAGCGATCCGGACCTGAAAGCGTCGGGCAAACCGGCGGAAATCCCCCGTGAAATGCTCAGCACCATCGCGGAAGAAATGAACAAGGTGCGCTTCACGGAAGAAGACGTGACCATTTTCCTCGGCGAACACCTGTCGGAACCCAAGCACAATGTGTTTTTCACACCGCTGTCCAAGCCGCTGACGGTGGGCCGCTTCGCGGATGCCGCACAGAAAAAGGGTGTCGTGTTGTCGCGCAAGACGCTGATGCTGTATCGTGGCAAGAATGTCTTCATCAATGGCGAATCGTTTGCCATTGGCAAGGCCGATAAAACGGCCCTGGAAACCCTGGCCAACGAACGCGCGCTCGATGGCGCCGCCGTGGCCCAGGCTTCCGATGACGTGATGGATGCCTTATATACGTGGTATCAGGATGGCTGGATCGAACTGGCTTGAATGGGTGCGGCGTAGCAAAGTGGTATTACAGTAGGTAAAATAACAGTATCTGCGTTAGCGCAATAAAAACATATTATTTTTATATCGTTTTGTCGCGCTTTCGCAAATCGCTTACACTTGCTTGCAATTTGCTTCGGCAAATATTGCGATATCACAAAATAGTTGCGAATTTGCCTCTTGCTCCTATTGCGACGCACCAAAAATCGCTATAATATTCGGTTAGGAAGTTTCCGTTGTCTGGCAGGCACCACCTGGTACGAAAAGCCTTCGAAGACGACCTAACGAGCGATAATTACCGGTAATTATTCATCGCAACAATATTGATTTATTTTTTGAAATAATTAAGGAAAACAAATGAAAAAATCCCTGCTGATCGCCTCCCTGATGGTTGTTGCTCTGGCTGCTTGCAGCAAAAAAGAAGAAGCTCCTGCACCAGCACCAGTAGTTGAAACCCCAGCACCAGCACCAGCAGTTGAAGCTGCTCCAGCTGCTGCTGCTGACGCTGCTGCTTCGGCCGCTACCGACGCTGCTGCTGCTGCTTCGGCTGCCGCTTCGGCCGCTACCGACGCTGCTTCGGCTGCTTCGGCTGCTGCATCGGCTGCTAAGTAATTTAGCACCCTGCACTAGGAAAAGCCGACCCTCGGGTCGGCTTTTTTGCGTCCGGCGTTTTGTCCGCAAGATATGACGCCGGACGCAGGCAATAAAAAAGGCTGACCCGGTTTGCACCGGGCCAGCCTTTTTAAGGCGCGGCAGGTTTTCAAACCTGCCGCTGTCACACCACTTATTTCAACTGCTCGTTCAGCAGGCCCAGGATCTTCTCGGCCACTGGCGAGACATCCGGCTGGCCTTCGTTGCTGAGGATGCTGACCAGGCTGGTCGAGCCATTGCCGGCCTTGACGAGGACGCGGTAGCGCTGCGCTTCCTTGTCCTTGTCCGAGGACGAACCCCAGCTGAACAGTTTCGAGAAGAAACCATCTTTCTTGACCGCGTCCGGATCGACGTAACGCACGAAATACGTGCCTTGCGTGCGGTCGCGGTCTTCCACGGTGAAGCCAACGCGGTCCAGCGCCAGGCCGACACGACGCCAGGCGCGGTCGAAACCTTCATCGACTTCGATGGCGCGCGCCGGCGTGGCGGCGTCGCCCACCAGCTTGGCGTGCAGCGGCTGCACGATGGCGCCGTCGACAGCCGTCTTCGCTTGCGCTTCGTCGCTGGCCGCGCCCAGGCGCGTCATCAGCTTGGCCAGGAATTGCGCTTCCAGGCCCGGATCGTTGGGACGCGCGGTCCAGGTGGTGGTTTCCTTGTCGCGGCCCGTGACGACCTCTTCCACGCCACGGTGGCTGATGTAGATCTCGGTCGAGCCATCGGCCAGACGCTCCACACGGGTGCGGAACTTGTCTTTTTCACCGGTCGAGTACATCGAATCGAAAGCCTTGCCGATGGTGTTGCGGATAAAGTCTTGCGGCAGCTTGGCGCGGTTCTCGTTCCACTCGGTTTCCATGATGCCAGCCGTTGGCTGGTCGATGGCGACGGTAAAGCCCGAATCTTCCCAGAATTGCTTGAGTTGCGGCCACAGCACTTCAGGCGATTGCTTGACGACCAGCCAGCGCTGGTTGCCCGCGCGCTCGACCTTCACGCCACCGGCCGTGACGGGCACGACACCGACTACGCCGTCGGCGCCCACGATGACGGGCGCGCCGGCCGTGGCGTTGCGCTGCGCGTTATAGCCGGAAGCCGTGGCCACGCCGTTTTTCGAATCCGGCAAGGAGTAACGGTTGTCCTGCTGCAATTGCGTCAGGTCAGGCGGCACGTCCAGGGTGCTGGCTTTCTTGACCGACTTGTAGTCGACCTTGTCGCCGCCGACTACCGAACTGATCATGCCGCAGCCCGCGAGGCTGGCTGCGACGGCGCCGATGACGATGCCGCGGACGGCGATGGTGGCAGGCGCCGATTGGGTTTTCTTGCAATTAGTCATGTCGTAACTGGATAAGAAGCTAAGTAGCAGCTGGAATCAGGGAAGGTCCGGACTGGTCAAGTCCGGGCTTGAAGTTCGGCTTAAGACAGGATGCCCGCGTCGCGCAAGGCATCGCGCACGGTGGCATGGCAATTTTCAGCCAGTGGCACCAGTGGCAAGCGTATGCCAGCTGGCATCAGGCCCATTTCGGCCAGCGCCCATTTGACGGGCACCGGGTTGGGCTCGACAAACAATTTCTGGTGCAAAGGAAAAACCTTGTTATTGATGGCAATCGCCGTGGCGCGCTCGCCCGCCATGGCTGCCACGCACATGTCATGCATGGCGCGCGGCGCGACGTTGGCCGTCACGGAGATGTTGCCGTGGCCGCCGCAGAACATCAGCGCCATGGCCGTCGGATCGTCGCCCGAGTACACGGCGAAGTCCGCTGGAACCAGGCGCAGCAGGTCGATGCCGCGGCCGATATTGCCGGTCGCATCTTTCACGCCGACGATATTCGGGATGGCGGACAGGCGCACGATGGTTTCGTTGCTCATGTCGGCAACCGTGCGGCCCGGCACGTTGTACAGGATGACGGGGATGTCGACGGCTTCGGCGATGGCCTTGAAGTGCTGGTACATGCCTTCCTGGGTAGGACGGTTGTAGTACGGCACCACTTGCAAGACAGCATCGGCGCCCGCTTCTTTCGCATAGCGCGTCAGTTTGATCGCCTCGGCCGTGGAGTTGCCTCCGGCGCCGGCGATGATAGGAATGCGTCCCTTGGCATGTTCGACGGTCAACTGGATCAGTTCGCAGTGTTCTTCCACGCTGACTGTTGCCGATTCGCCCGTCGTGCCAACGATGACGATGCCGTCCGTACCCTCGGCGATATGCCAGTCGATCAGCTTGCGCAGACCTGGAAAGTCCAGACTGCCGTCTGCGTGCATCGGGGTGACGATTGCTACAATGCTGCCCTTGATCATAGTAAGTTTATAGCGCCGATAAATAAAACAACGATTGTAGCGGATAGCCCGCGCCTGTGGTGCATTCTGACATAGTATGGCCGCTCAAAACGTCGGCAGCAGGGCTGCCAACCGTGGAAAATCCGGCCGGACGGCGCAAATTCGTTGCACCAGAGCAGCTTTTGGCTGTTCCACGCGCCCATCCTCATACGCTACCACACGCAAGCCCTGCTGCACCGCCCAGGTCAGCATTTCGCCTTCCTTCAGCAGGAATTTCGGATTCGACGGCTTGCCGAACTGCTCATTACCCTCGGCAAACGTTTCATACAGGAGCACGCCATCGGGCGCCAGGCTGGCAATCATGGCGTCCAGCAGCGGCCGGTGCAGATAATTGGTGACGACGATGCCGGCAAAACGGCCGGGCGCGAAGGGCCACACGGCGCCCGGCGTTTCCAGGTCCACCAGCGAGGTGGTGATGCCCGTGCCGGCCGCCTTTTCCAGCATTTCCGGATCATGGTCGAGCGCGATCACGGGGTGGCCCAGGCTTACCAAGTGGCGCGCGTGGCGGCCGGCGCCGCAGGCCAGGTCCAGCACTTCGCCGCCCGGGATCAGGGGCGCCCAGCGGCGTACCCAACCGGAAATCGCTTCGGTTTCTATTGTTGGTTCAATTACTTGCATCGGTACTTCCATCAATTATTTGCGTACTTCCAGTTGCGGGCATCAAGTCAATAGCGCCGTCAGGGGCGTGACCAGGGTGACAAAAATGCCGATGACAAATTCGATCGCCGCCAGCAAGGCGCGGTTCAATACGCCCGTGTACATCAGCAGCACCAGGGCGCCAAACACATACAGGCTGTAGCGCTCGATGCTGGCGTAAGGACGCGCCAGCTGCATCGGCAGCAAGCCCGTCATGATGCGTCCGCCATCGAGGGGTGGCACGGGTATCAGGTTAAAGACGAACATGGCCGCATTCACGCTGACGCCGGCGCCCGCCATCTTGCGGAAAAACATGCCCATTTCCGTCGGCGGCATAACGCTGAGCACGACAAAGGCGATCATCCAGCCGAAGCCCATGACGAAATTGGCGCCAGGCCCGGCAAACGCCACCCAGGCCATCTGCTTCTTCGGATTGCGCAGGCGGCTGAAATCGACGGGCACCGGCTTGGCATAGCCGAACGGCACCTGGATCGTGAAATACAGCATCAAGGGCAGCAGGATCGTGCCGAAAGGATCGATATGCCGGATGGGATTGAGGCTCAGCCTGCCCTCGTTCGAGGCCGTGGGGTCGCCGAAATAGCGGGCCGCGTAGCCGTGCGCCGCCTCATGCAGGGAAATGGCAAACAGCACCGGCACCAGGTACACCGCAATGGTCTGGACTATCGTATTGAAATCGCTCATGACCGCGATTCTACCAGAGGCGTCCCAGGCACTTTCTTATGTTGCCATTAAAGATAGGTAAATTCGGCCCCCTGCGCCAGCCACTACAAACCCAGCACGGCCGGGTCGCCGCGTCCCACGCGCACCACCTCCGGCTCCGGCCCCGTCAGGTCGATCACGGTACTGGGGCCATGCGCGCAGACACCGCCATCGATGATCAGGTCGACCAGCTTTTCCAGCCGCTCGCGGATGGTGTCGGCATCCGTCAGGCTGTCTTCGTCGCCGGGCAGGGTCAGGGTGGCGCCCAGCAAGGGTTGGCCCAGCTCTTCCAGCAGGCATTGCACGATACGGTGTTGCGGCACGCGCAGGCCGATGGTCTTGCGCGAAGGATGGCTGAGGCGGCGCGGCACTTCCTTCGTCGCTTCCAGGATGAAGGTATAGGCGCCCGGCGTGGCCGCCTTGAGCAGGCGGAACTGGCGATTGTCCACGCGGGCGTACACGCCCAACTCGCTCAAGTCGCGGCACAGCAAGGTCAGATGGTGCTTTTCATCCACGCCACGAATGCGGCGCAGGCGCTCGACGGCGCCCTTGTCGTCGAGCTGGCACACCAGCGCGTAGCAGGAATCGGTCGGCAAGGCCACGACACCGCCGGACTGGATGATCTGCGCCGCCTGCTTGATCAGGCGCAATTGCGGATTGTCAGGGTGAATATGAAAAAATTGACTCATGTGTAAGCGTTCTGGCGAACCAGCTTGTTAAGTTAGCATTATTGTACGCCGCGCAGCGCGGCGATGCGTTGTTCGAGTGGCGGATGGGTGGCGAACAGGGCGCCCCAGCCACCATTGCCACCGCTGATGCCCAACGCCTGCATCGATTGCGGCAGTTCGCCCGGCGGCACGCCGCCGAGGCGGGCCAGCGCATGCATCATCGGCGTGGGGCTGCCCAGCAGCTTGGCGGAACCGGCGTCGGCACGGAATTCGCGCTGGCGCGAGAACCAGGCCACGATGATGGAAGCGAGCAAGCCAAAGATCACTTCGCACACCATCACGGTCACAAAGTAGCCAATGCCGCGCCCGCCGCCTTCGCGGTTGTTATTTTTCAGCAGCACATTGTCGACAAAGAAGCCCACGACGCGGGCCATGAAGACGACGAAGGTATTCACTACGCCCTGGATCAGGGTCAAAGTCACCATGTCGCCATTCGCGACGTGAGCGATCTCGTGGCCCAGCACGGCTTCGACTTCATCGCGGTTCATGCTTTGCAGCAAGCCCGTGGAGACGGCCACCAGCGCCGAATTTTTAAAAGCACCCGTGGCGAACGCATTCGCGTCGCCCTCATAGACGGCCACTTCCGGCATGCCGATGCCGGCCCGCTCGGACAGCGCACGCACGGTATTGACCAGCCACAATTCCGTCGACGAGGTCGGGTTCTCGATGACGCGCGCGCCCGTGCTCCACTTGGCCATCGGTTTGCTGATCAACAGGGAAAAGATCGACCCCGTGAAACCGACCACCAGCGAAAACACCAGCAGGCTGCCCAGGTTCAGGGTGCTGCCGCGCGCCGGATTGCCCACGCCCAGCAAACTGAGCACGAGCGACAGCACCAGCATCACGGCCAGATTGGTTGCAATAAACAGGACGATACGTTTCATGGGCGTTGGCTCCGGAAAAACAAGAATGGCTAAAAGATAAGTATACGGCCGCGACTTTTCAAGTCCGCGCGGCAGGCGCAGGCCAGCCGCGCCCTAGAACCAGTCGTGCCAGATCGGGGTCACGTTGGAAGGTAAAGGCGGCAGCATGGCAAAATCCACGCGCGACTCGCCTGGCGCATGGAAATCCGTGCCGCGCGAAGCGAGGAAGCCGTAGGCGTTGGCCAGTTGCGCGTATTCCGGATACTGGTCCGGACTGTGGCTGCCCGTGACGACTTCAATGGCCACGCCGCCGAGCTGCTTGAACTCATCGAACAGCACGCCTTGCGCCATGTCGCTGAAGCGGTAGCGGCCCGGATGGGCGATGACGGCCACGCCGCCCGCGCCGCGTATCCAGCCCACCGCTTCGGTCAGGGTGGCCCAGCGGTGTTCGACGTAGCCGGGCTTGCCTTCCGACAGGTATTTCTTGAATACGTCGGGAATGTTCGCGCATTTGCCCATTTCCACGATGTAGCGGGCAAAGTGCGTGCGCGACATCAGGTCCGGGTTGCCGACAAATTTCAGTGCCCCTTCATAGGCGTCGGGGATGCCGGCCAGATCCAGCTGGCGGGCAATTTCCCGGCCGCGCGCGTCGCGCCCCGAGCGCGTCTGGTGCAAGCCCTGTACCAGACCGGGATTGTTTTCATCGACTTGCAAGCCCACGATGTGCACGGTTTCGCCGGCCCAGGTAATGGAAATTTCCACACCGGCCACGAAGCGCATGCCCAGGTCCAGCGCGGCCGTGCGCGCAGCGGCGACGCCGGACACTTCATCGTGGTCCGTCAGCGCCCATACATCGACGCCGGCGCGGCAAGCATGCGCGGCCACGGCGGCGGGAGACAGCACGCCGTCGGAGATATTCGAATGACAATGCAGGTCGACTTTAAGCATGTGAAAACAATACCCTGCACGGGCTCAGCATGGAAGAAGTTTTCATTGTACGCTGCTTGTCAAATAGCGCTGCGGCGTTCCCGTCACATATCGGGCCAAAAATCAGGCCAAAAAGGCTTCCACCAGGCGCGCCAGTGCCGCCGGTTGGTCATGGTGCAGCATGTGGCCCGCATCGCGCATCATCTCGCAGCGCACATCCTTGATGCAGGCCAAACGCCGGTCGATTTCTATGCGCGCCTCTTCCTTGGGCCCCATCCATTGCCACATATTTGTATCGTCGGCTTCCACCCACAGCACGGGCGCCGTGATGCGGCGCCAGCACGCCATCACTTCTTCCACCTGGTACAGGATGGGATTGACCCGCTTGTGCTGAGGGTCGCCCATGATGTCCCACTCGCCCGCCTCGTTCTGCGCCGACCAGTGCTCGGCCAGGAAAGCCGCGCGCTCGTCCGGCAGACGCGGATTGGTCTTTTGCAGGCGCTCGGCCACGGCCTTTTGCGTGGGATAGCTGCGCATCGCGGGCGGCTCGCGCAATTCGGCTAGCCACTTGGCGTAACGGCCCGGCGCCTGCTCCGGTTTTGTTGCCATCATGCCGAAGCCTTCCAGGTTGATGAAGCGGCTGATGCGCTCGGGCCGCACGCCCGCGTACAGGCCGGCCACGTTGGCGCCCATGCTGTGGCCCAGCAGGTTGACAGGTGCGTCCGGCGAGTAATGCAGCAGCATGGCGTCCAGGTCCGCCAGGTAGTCGGGAAACCAGTAAGTGTCCGATTGCGTATAGTCGCTGAGGCCGAAGCCGCGCCAGTCGGGGGCAATCACATGCCAGTCGCCGGCAAGTTCGTCGACGACGAACTGGAATGAGGCGGCCACGTCCATCCAGCCATGCACCATGAACAGGATGGGCGCGCCGTCGCGGCCCCAGTGGCGCACATGCGTGCGGGCGCCGCGGACGTTGATGCATTCGGAACGGGAAAGTTTCATGGGTTTCATCGGATGCCTGCCTTGAAAGTGGCGCAGATGGCGCCACATGCTGTGTCTGTAGATAGGGTGCGCATAAAAGTACGACCGTTCGATAATTATACCGGATTAACGCCCGGCGTTCGGACTTGCCCTGCAACAGCGTAAAATAGCGCAAAACTTCCGCGTCCGGCCGTGCCCGGCGCTTCCACGACCGCCACAGGCTAACGATGACACTCTACCAATTGGGCGCCGATGCGCCACAGATTGATGCTTCCGCTTTTGTTGCCGACACGGCCAATGTGATCGGCAAGGTGACCTTGGAAGCGAATACGTCCGTATGGTTCGGCGCCACGATTCGCGGCGACAACGAACGCATCACCGTGGGCGCCAACAGCAATGTGCAGGAAGGCGCCGTGCTGCATACGGATCCGGGCTATCCGCTGGACATCGGCCAGAACGTCACCATTGGTCACCAGGCAATGTTGCATGGCTGCACCATCGACGATGGCGCCCTGATCGGCATCCAGGCCGTGATCCTGAATGGCGCGAAGATCGGCAAAAACTGCCTGGTCGGCGCGGGCGCGCTGGTCACGGAAGGCAAGGAATTTCCCGATAATATGCTGATCATCGGCTCACCGGCGAAAGCTGTGCGGGTCCTGACGGCAGACGATATCACCAGACTACAAGGCAACGCCGTGAACTATGTGCAACGCGGCCAGCTATTTAATACGCAACTCAAGAAGATTGGATAAGAGAATGACGACTGAAACCACGGGCGCGGTCAGCGCAGCCGTTAGCGGCCAGGATACCCTGCAAAAATTTATTTTCGACAACGCCGCCGTGCGCGGCCAGTTCATCGACGTCTCCGGCACCTGGCAGGAAGTGGTGTCGCGCCACGCCTACCCGACAGCCGTGAAAAAAGTACTGGGCGAAATGGTGGCTGCCGCCGCCCTGCTGTCGGCCAACCTGAAATTCAACGGCTCCATCATCATGCAAATCCATGGTGACGGTCCCGTGCGCCTGATGGTGGTCGAGTGCGACTCCGACCTGCGCCTGCGCGCCACGGCCAAGCTGGACCCGGACGCCACCATCCCCGACGTGGCCACCGTGCCGCAATTGCTCAATGCCACCGGCAAGGGCCGCTTCATCATCACCCTGGACCCGGCCGACAAGGTGCCGGGCCAGCAACCGTATCAGGGCATCGTGCCGCTGGACGGCGATGACATGGCGACCGTGATCGAAAACTACATGTTGCGCTCGGAACAGCTCGATACGCGTCTGTGGCTGGCCACGGACGACACCGTATCGCGCGGCCTGCTGCTGCAAAAGCTGCCCCACCATGGCGGCAAGGCCGAAGCGACGCCCGTGTCGGAAGAAGCGGCACTGGACACGTGGAACCGCGCCGTGATGCTGGCGTCGACCCTGAAAGAGGCGGAAATCCTGTCGACGGACATCGAGACCCTGATGCAGCGTTTGTTCTGGGAAGAAACGATCCGCGTCTTCGACCCGCTGCACCCGAGCTTCCATTGCAGTTGCACGCGTGAAAAAGTGGGCAATATGCTCAAGATGCTGGGCGAGGAAGAAGTCAACAGCACCCTGGACGAAGTGGGACAAGTGGGTGTCAATTGCGATTTCTGCGGCCAGCACTATGAATTCGACAAGGTCGATTGCGCGCAGCTGTTCATCACGGATGCGCCGGCGGAAGTTTTGATTCCACCCGCAGCCAGCATCAACTAAGCATTACAGTTTCGTAATGAATCTGCCGCGCCGCCCTTGAGGCGGCGCAATTGTTTCCACTGTCATCGTTCCGTCATCAGTTCGTCATCAGCCCGTCACGCGCCGCCGTTACGCTGCGCAGCTTGTATTCCTTCCAATACTTTCCACAGGCTGATGATGAACTCCCACTTGACGCTGGCCCTGCGCCGCCATTCCTTCCACGTTTTGCTGGGCGCTTGCGCCGCGGGCTTGAGCTTGCCAACCCTGGCGCAAACGGCCGTCGCCGCCGCCGTGGCCTCGGCCACTACCGACATGGCCGCAGCGGCCGCCCCGGCTGCCGACGACAATGCTCCGATGGCCACCGTGGAGATTTCCTCGCGCAAGACGCGCTCTTCCGTCGCCCTGAGCAAGAATGAAATCCAGAAAATCCTGCCCGGCACGAATCCCCTGAAAGCCCTGCAAACCCTGCCAGGCGTCAGCTTCCAGACGGCCGATCCATGGGGCAACAACGAGCAAAACCTGTCGCTGTTCGTGCATGGTTTTTCCGGCCAGCAACTCGGTTACACCATGGATGGCGTGCCGCTGGGCGACCAGCAATACGGCAACTACAACGGCCTGTCGCCGCAGCGCGCCGTCATCAGCGAAAACGTGCGCAGCGTCGTGCTGTCGTCGGGTGCGGGCGACCTGGCCACGGCCTCGACCAGCAACCTGGGCGGCACCATCGAAACCTATTCCAGCGACCCGCTGTCCACGCAGGGCGCCAGCGTGCAGCAAACCGTGGGCAGCCACCGCACTTCGCGCACGTTTGCCCGCTACGACACGGGCGCCTTCGGCGATGGCAGCAGCGCCTATTTTTCCATCCTGCACCATGAAGCGCGGGCCTGGGATTTCGATGCGCGCCAGGGCGGCGACCAGTTCAACGCCAAATATGTCAACCGCAGCGAAGCGGGCAAGCTGACCCTGTTCTTCAATTACTCGGACAAGATCGAGCCGAACGAAGACAGCACCGTGCACGTGGCCGGCGAAACGAGCGCGCCATACACGCGCCCCTTCCTGTACCCGGACTTCAAGGCGGCCCTGAATTACCTGTCGCCAACGGGCGCCACGCCTGCCGCGGACGGCAACAATTACCGCAATTACTACAGCGATGCGCAGCGCACCGATTACCTGGCATATGCCAAGTTCGACGCCAACCTGTCCGAAGGCATGACCTGGTCGAACCAGGTGTATTACCACAAGGATGACGGCGCGGGCGTGGTGGCCGGCCCCATCGGCGTGGCCGGCTTGCCGGGCCTGTTCAGCGTGTACTACCCGAAACAGAATTTGAAGGAAGTGTTCGGCAACTCCGGCTACGCCGTGCGCACGACGGAATACGACATCAAGCGCGGCGGCTTCATTTCCACCCTGCGCAAGGAAATCGGCAACCACCAGCTGGAAGCGGGCCTGTGGCTGGAACAGAACCGCTCGTCCGCCTACCGCCGCTGGTATGCGCTGGACGTCAACAACCCGACCTCGCCGTACGACCGCCCCAGCAATCCTTTGATCACGCAGTACGGCAGCGAGATCGACAACAAGGTGGTGCAGCTGCACTTGCAGGATGAATGGCGCATCCGCCCCGATATCGCCCTGCAAGCGGGCTTCAAGTCCAGCCTGCAATTCGCCGATGGCCAGTTCCCCGTGCAGCCGGCCAAGGGCGCCATTTCCGGCGGTTCGACGGCCTTGCCGGTCGGCACCATCAACACGAAAAAATGGTTCTTGCCGCAAGTGGGCGCGCGCTGGGATTTCACGCCGCAAGACCAGCTGTACTTCAATATCCAGAAAAACATGCGCCAGTTCGTCACCTATGGCGGTGGCGGCGCCTCGCCGTGGAGCTTGTCGAGCCAGGCCGCGTTCGACCTGTTCAAGCGCGACGCCAAGCCGGAAACGGCCCTCACCTATGAAGTGGGCGTGCGCGGCAGCCACGCCTTGAACCTGGGCGCCATCACGGCCATCGATGGCCAGGTCAATGTGTACCACGTCGATTTCAGCAACCGCTTGCTGCAGATCAGCCCAACCCCCGTGATTTCCTCCATCATTGGCGGCAACCCCGTGCTGGCCAACGTGGGCAGCGTGCGCACGGACGGCATCGATATCGCGGGTACTGTGCACTTCGGCAACAATTTCTCGTTCTACAATGCCCTGTCGTACAACCGCTCGCAGTATGCGGACAATTACAATAATGGCGCCGCGCTGGTGCTGACAGCGGGCAAGAACGTGCCCGGCTCGCCGGAGTGGCTGAACAAGTTTGTTGCTTCGGCTACCTTTGGCGATATCGAAGTGCAGCTGACGGGAGACTATGTGGGCAAGCGCTACGCGACGTACACCAACGATCTGTCCGTCCCCAGCTATTTCCTGATGGGCCTGGGCGTGTCGGGCAAGCTGCCGGCCATGGCCAGCTGGTTGAAAAACCCGCGCTGGAGAGTGAACGTCAGCAACCTGGCCAACCGCGAAGGCTCGCTGAACGTGGTGGTCGGCGCGGCCGACAAGACATACAACACCTTCCCGATCGCCCCACGCCAGGGCTTCCTCACCTTGACGGCGGATTTCTGATGCGCACGCCGCATATCGCCCCTGTGCTGCCCCAGCGTCACTTTTCGCGCCGCAGCTTCGTCCAGGCGGCCGTGGGCGGACTGGCCCTGGCCGCCGCGCCCGGCTTTGCGGCCGGCCTGCTGGAGACAAAACCTGCCCGTCCGCTCGTATTCGCCCACCGCGGCGCCAGCGCCCTGCGTCCCGAGCATACCTTGGCGTCCTATGCCAAGGCCATCCTCGACGGCGCCGACTACGTCGAGCCGGATCTGGTCGCCACGCGCGACGGCATCCTCGTGGCGCGCCACGAAAGCAATCTGATCGACACCACCGACGTGGCGCGCCGGCCCGAGTTCGCCAGCCGGCGCGGCAAGAAGCTGGTCGACGGCGAATGGCACGAAGGCTGGTTCGTCGACGACTTCACCCTGGCGGAATTGAAAACCCTGCGCGCCATCGAACGGCTGCCGAAAGTACGTACCGGCAACACCTTGTACGATGGACAATTCCAGATCCCGACCTGGGAAGAAATCATCGATTTTGTTGCAGCGCAATCTGCCGCCAGCGGACGCATCATCGGCCTCGTGCCCGAGCTGAAAAGCTCGACCTACTTCCGCGATGCGAACCTGGCGCTGGAAGACCGTTTCCTGTCGACCCTGCTCGCGCACGAGTACACGCGCCGCGCGCCGATCGAAATCCAGTCCTTCGAAGTGGCAAATTTGAAATACCTGCGCGAGAAACTGGGACGGCGCGCCAACGTGCGCCTGATGCAGCTGGTGGTGGGTGGCGATGTGCGCCCGATGGACGTGGCCAAGGCAGGCGGCAAGCTGACGTTCGGGCAGATGACGACGCCAGCCGGCCTGCGCGACATCGCCGCCTACGCGGACGTGGTGGCGCCGCCCACGCGGGGCGTCATCGCGCTGGGCGCCGATCAGCGCCTGGCCAAGCCCTCGTCCATCGTCGACGATGCGCACCAGGCAGGCTTGCTGCTGCACACGTGGACCTTCCGCCCGGAAAACCGTTTCCTGGCGGCCGACTTCCGCGATGGCAATGGAGAAAATGCGCGCAACGAGGCCGGTTCCGTGGCGGAAATGCGGCGTTACATCGAGACGGGACTCGACGGTTTTTTCAGCGACGATCCGGGTTTGGGACGCATCGCCGCAGGATAAACCGCAGGATAAACATTTAGTAACAAATTCATTTTCAGGGCGTGGCCGATGGCTACGCCCTTATTATTCGTTTCTTGAATTTCTGAAATTGGAATTTGAAATTGGACGCATATCGCAAACTCCATTATTGTGCAATGCAACAACAGACCATTCATGGAGGGCATATGTCCACTTTTACCAACACCTACAGCAACGACAACGACAACTACTTCAGCAACCTGGGCCGCGCCACGCGCGCCTTCCTCGGCGCCCTGCTCGCTTCCAAGCCGTACAGCGAACTGGCACAGAAGGAAGTCATCGCCAGCACGACGACCAGTACCGATGACGCGCGCTATGTGCGCCCAAGCAAGCGCGACATCGCCCTGCTGAACTCGGAAGCGGCCCGTTACGAAAACCTGATGCCGAACTTGGCTTCGGAACTGCGCTTCCTGGCCTCGCGCGGCTAAAAAATGCCCAGGGCGGCGTTGCCTGCGCCTCGCCGTACGTTCGTACTGTCTTCGGCTTGGCGCCTGGCCCTGGACGTTTTTTAAGCCAACCAAATAAATACTGACAAGGATTTTTATATGATATTTCTCGAAACCGCACTGATCGCTGTTGCCATCGTGGTCACCAGCATCCATTTTTACCTGATCACGACCGGCAAGGCCCGTTTCTGATCAGCAAGCAGCAAGGCAGCAGCACGCCGCGCCGTGCGGCCAGTCGTGCGTAGCAGTACAAGGTAACAAGGTAGTCATGTGACAGGTCAGCCTGGCAATCGGTCCAGGCTGGCAAGCGGGAAGTCGTACTATCTTAGTGTGGCGCAGCGGCGTCCACCGGCGTTTCCAGCAGTGGCGGGGTTTGTCCCTTGCGCACGATCTGCACGAAAATCTCATTCTGTTTGACCATGCCCAGCTCATAGCGGGCACGCTCTTCGACGGCGCCCGTCCCATCTTTCAGGTCGCGCACTTCGGATTCGAGCTTGGCGTTGCGCGCCTTCAATTCCATATTCTTCTTATTGGCCACCGCCACTTGGGATTCCATGTCGGCAACACGCAGCCAGCCGCCTTTACCCAGCCAGAGGGGAAATTGAATCAACAGCAGCAGGGCTGCCAGGGCGAGCGTAATCAGGCGCATGGGGCATTCAGTTAAAAAACCGGCCGGAACATTTCCGGCCGGCCAGTGGGTTTTACATCAGCTTACTTCAGATTATAGAACGCATCGCGGCCAGGGTAGCTGGCGATGTCGCCCAGGTCTTCCTCGATACGCAGCAACTGGTTGTACTTGGCCATGCGGTCCGAACGCGACATCGAGCCGGTCTTGATCTGCAGGGCGTTCGTGGCAACGGCGATATCGGCGATGGTCGAGTCTTCCGTTTCGCCCGAGCGGTGCGAAATGACGGCCGTGTAGCCGGCGCGCTTGGCCATTTCGATGGCGGCGAAGGTTTCCGTCAGGGTACCGATCTGGTTGATCTTGATCAGGATCGAGTTGGCGATGCCTTTCGAGATGCCTTCTTTCAGGATCTTGGTGTTGGTGACATACAGGTCGTCGCCGACCAGTTGCACTTTCTTGCCCAGTTCCGCCGTCAGGATCGCCCAGCCGTCCCAGTCGCCTTCATGCATCGCGTCTTCGATCGAGATGATCGGGTACTTGTCGCACCAGGTCGCCAGCAGGTTGGTGAACTCGGTAGCGGTCAGACTCAGGCCTTCGCCTTCCATTTCGTACTTGCCATTCTTGTAGAACTCGGACGCGGCGCAATCGAGGCCGATGGCGATCTGCGTGCCTGGCTCGTAGCCCGCTTCTTCGATAGCCTGGATGATCAGCTTGATGGCTTCTTCATGGTTGGCCAAGGATGGCGCGAAACCGCCTTCGTCGCCCACGTTGGTGTTCAGGCCCTTCTTGTGCAGGATCTTTTTCAGCGTGTGGAACACTTCCGCGCCGTAGCGGACAGCTTCCTTGAACGACGGGGCGCCCACGGGAATGATCATGAATTCCTGGATGTCCAGGTTGTTGTCGGCGTGTGCGCCGCCGTTGATGACGTTCATCATCGGCACTGGCATCTGCATGGCGCCCGAACCGCCGAAATAGCGGTACAGCGGCAAGCCCGCTTCTTCGGCGGCAGCCTTGGCAACGGCCATCGAGACGGCCAGGATGGCGTTGGCGCCCAGGCGCGATTTGTTTTCCGTGCCGTCCAGGTCGATCAGGGTACGGT
Organism: Janthinobacterium sp. GL_088; assembly: GCF_057837845.1. Taxonomy (NCBI): domain Bacteria; kingdom Pseudomonadati; phylum Pseudomonadota; class Betaproteobacteria; order Burkholderiales; family Oxalobacteraceae; genus Janthinobacterium; species Janthinobacterium sp. GL_088. The sequence goes on from NZ_CM174453.1 coordinate 5,221,834, forward strand.
CCAGGAAAGCCTGTTCATTGGCGTCCAGGCCCATGATGGCTTCGGAGATTTCGGTATTGATGTTTTCGCATGCTTGCAACACGCCCTTGCCGAAGTAGCGCTTGGCGTCGCCATCGCGCAATTCCACGGCTTCGCGCGAACCGGTCGAGGCACCCGACGGCACGGCCGCACGGCCCATCACGCCCGATTCCAGCAACACATCGCATTCGACGGTCGGGTTACCGCGCGAGTCCAGGATTTCGCGACCGATAATATCAACAATAGCACTCATGTCATTCTCCAAAGTTAAGCTTAACAGGGGGCTGCACACTGCGTTCTGATGCGCAATTGCACAAAGGGGGCAAAGAAACTCCCGGCGGGAACGATCTGGCCGGGAGCTGTCTTACGGGTAATACTGTACCGATCGACCGCGTTATTGCGCAGCGGCGTTGGCTTCTTTGTGCGCCAGCGCTGCCTTGATGAACGAGGTAAACAACGGATGGCCGGTGCGTGGCGTCGACTTGAACTCAGGATGGTATTGCACGCCCATATACCATGGGTGGGAATTTTCACCCGTGCGTGGCAATTCCATGATTTCGCACAAATCTTCGCTCGGCGTGCGGGCCGACACGATCAGGCCAGCCGTTTCGACACGGGCCAGGTAGTGATTATTGGCTTCGTAGCGATGACGGTGACGCTCGGTCACCACGCTGCCGTAGATCTCGGCGGCGAGGGTGCCCGGATTGACGGCGCAGGTCTGCGCGCCCAGGCGCATGGTACCGCCCAGGTCCGAGTTTTCATCGCGCAACTCGACTTTACCATCGTGGTTTTGCCACTCATTGATCAGTGCAACGACAGGTTGATCCGTATCAAGGTCGAACTCGGTCGAATTCGCGTTCGGCATGCCTGCCTTGTTGCGCGCGTATTCGATCAGGGCCACTTGCATGCCCAGGCAGATGCCCAGGTAAGGGATCTTGTTTTCACGGGCGAACTGGGCGGCCTTGATCTTGCCTTCCACGCCGCGCTTGCCGAAGCCGCCCGGTACCAGGATGGCATCGTACTTGGCCAGGTTGTCGCAACCGGTCGTTTCGATTTCTTCCGAATCGATGTACTCGATGTTGACGCGGCTTTCCGTGTGGATGCCGGCGTGGCGCAGCGCTTCGATCAGCGACTTGTACGACTCGGTCAGCTCGACATACTTGCCGACCATGCCGACGGTCACTTCCGCCTTCGGATGCTCCATCGTGTAGATCAGCTTGCTCCAGATCGACAGGTCGGCCGGTGCCGGATCGAGGTCCAGCGCGTCGCAGATGATCTTGTCGAGGCCCTGGTCGTGCAGCATTTGTGGCACTTTGTAGATGGTGTCGACGTCCCACACGGAAATGACGGCGTCTTCCTCGATGTTCGAGAACAGCGAGATTTTCGCGCGTTCGTCTTCCGGGATGGCGCGGTCAGCGCGGCACAGCAGCGCATTCGGCAAGATGCCGATTTCGCGCAGCTTTTGCACCGAGTGCTGGGTCGGCTTGGTTTTCAGTTCACCGGCCGAGGCGATGTAAGGCACCAGGGTCAGGTGGACGAAAGCCGTGTTCTTGCGGCCGGCGCGCAGGCTCAGCTGACGTGCCGCTTCCAGGAAGGGCAAGGATTCGATATCGCCGACGGTGCCGCCGATTTCGCACAGGGCCACGTCGTAGCCTTCGGCGCCACGGCGGATGTAATCCTGGATTTCATTGGTGATATGCGGAATCACCTGCACGGTCTTGCCCAGATATTCGCCCCGGCGTTCCTTGCGGATCACCGATTCATAGATCTGGCCAGTGGTGAAGTTATTCACCTTTTTCATGCGGGTGGAAATGAAGCGCTCGTAGTGACCGAGGTCGAGGTCGGTTTCGGCCCCGTCATCGGTGACGAATACTTCACCGTGTTGCATAGGGCTCATCGTGCCAGGATCGACGTTGATATACGGGTCGAGCTTGAGCATGGTGACTTTAAGGCCGCGCGATTCGAGGATCGCGGCGAGGGAGGCGGCGGCAATCCCTTTTCCAAGGGAAGACACAACGCCACCAGTGACGAAGACAAATTTGGTCATTGCAGATGGTGCCGAACGGCACGTGCGGGAAATTGAAATTATACACTAAAGCCCGCCTGCGTCGCTCCCCGCGCACGGAAATTTGCGGCAAATACCGACTATCCCTCCCCCTCCTGCTGTCTACACACAACAAAATTGCGTAGTGGCAATAATTGAAATATTTCCAATTCCATATATTGTGTGGGAGAGCGAACAGACCCTGCCGCGCCCTGGCGGCAGACTGGCATTTTCAACAGGAGGTCCATCATGAGCTACGAAGAACGCGACGCCTACGGCATGTATGTCAACCGCGGCCACAAAGGTCCCGGCCCCGAACTGATGGGTGCCGACACCCTGATCGGCGACCATGTGCACAACGCCAAGGATGAACATCTGGGCGAAATCAAGGAAATCATGATCGACATGCGCAGCGGCAAGATCGCCTATGCCGTCATGTCGCACGGCGGTGTCTTCACCATCGGCGAAAAGCTGTTCGCCGTGCCCTGGGAAGCGCTGCTGCTCGACACCGTCAACAAGCGCTTCACCCTCAACGTCGACAAGGAGCGCATCGAAAATGCGCCCGGCTTCGATACGGATAACTGGCCGAACATGGCCGATACCACGTGGGCCCAGTCCATCCATAGTTACTACGGAACGACACCACGCGAGTATTAATCAAGCCAAAGCGCGGGGCTGGGGTCTGCTTTAAAAGCGGTACTCCAGCCCAGCCACATACGTCCTGCCCCGCGCCGTGCTCAGCGGCGTGTTTTCCTGCGACTGCGACGGCATCGAGTTCAAACGGTTCAGCGCTTCCGAGAAATCCTTGTTCATGGCGTTTTGCACGGACAGGCGCAGGAACAGATTTTTCGTCACCTGCCAGCTCGCATACAAGTCGATCACAGCCGGGATCTTCGGATTCTCGGCCTTGAGCACTTCGCCCGTCGCTTCATCGGCTTCATTGTCCGGCGACAGGCGGCGGTTCGAACCCGTGTGCTTGAGGATGGCACCCACTTCCAGCTTGTTATCCAGCAGGCGCGTGCCCACGTCGAGGTTGTAATACACGCTGGGCAGCTCGCTGATGTCGGCCGCGCCAAACCAGGCGCTGGCGATTGACGTGGGCTGGCGCGTCGTTTCACGCGTGTACGACAGGCGCGCATAGGCCGGCCCCAGATGATATTGCGCTTCCAGTTCCCATCCGCGCGAGTACACGGGCGTGGCCGAGTTGATGTAGATATACATATTGGTCATGTAGTCATCCACATTCTGCCAGTCATTGGCCAGCACTTCCGCGATATTGCACTTGCGGCCGCGGTCGCACACGAGGAAGGACTGGCTGGTGATATAGCCGTCGATCTTGCTCTTGAAATACAGGGCCTTGAAGTTCAGCACATCATTCTTGCTCAGCAAACCATGCAGGCTGGAATTGAAACCCAGCTGATAGGTGCTGGCCCGCTCGCCCTTCAGGAAAGGATTCATCGAGGCCCCGCCGTCATTCGAGAAAAACACTTCCTGCGGATTCGGCCCGCGCATGGTGCGCTCGGCGCTGGCAAACGGCTGGAACCACGGCGTCACTTGCGCGGAAACGAGCAGCGAAGGATTGATGCCATGCTCCTTGAGCGCAATATTGCTCGCCCCTTGCGGGAAACACTGCACGCGCGGGTCGCAGGCGGGCTTGTAGCCGGTCAAATCAAAGTGCGTGTAATTGAGGCCCGCATTGACCTGCACAATCCCACGGTTGTATTGCAGGCCCGCATACAGGCTGTTGATCTTTTGCACGCCCTCGGGGCCAAACGTATTGTTTTCAATCGATTGCTGGTTCGCGTCCGGATTGTCCGGATCGTCGACGAGGCTTTCCACGTGCTTGCTGTATTTATTGCGCATCAGCTTGCCGCCTATGGTCACCAGCGCATCGCCGCCCGCCAGCCTGAAGCTGCTGGTGTTGTTGATGTCGACAGCGTCGGCGCGGTTGGCCGCATTCGTGTTGATGAAATTGGTCAGCGCCTCGGGCATGTATTTCTGGTTGCCGCGGCTGCTGCTGGCCACCACATTGAGGTCGATCAATTCCGAAAACGGCGTGTAGTGATATTTTACGTAGTAGTCATTGCTGCGGATGTCGCGGCGCGTAAACGTGCTGCGGTAATCGCGCGCCGACAGTTCCAGCGCATGGAAGTCGCTCAACTTGAGGTCCAGCTTCAGCAGCTGCGACTTGGGTTTCTGTTTGTAATAGCGGTTGTAGCCGAAACCGAATTCCTCGCTGTTGACGCCCTTGGCATTCTTGTAGTTGTTGCCGATCACGCTAGCGCTGGTGGCAGCCATGAAGCCTACGCTGCCGCCATCGAAGGCGGGGTTTTTCATGGCCATGGCCAGCATGGCGCTGCGTCCCACGCCATTATTCCCGCTCCACATCTTCGTGCGCGCCCCCGTTTTTTCACCGGCGAAGACGACGTCATCGACGCCGATGGTGCGGAAATTGGCGCTGCCGGCCAGCGCATTGACGCCGTCGCCACCGACGACATTGCCGCGCGACACATCCACGCCTATGATGAAATTCGGGTCGATCAGGGCGCCGAACTGGCTGCTGGGCACGCCGCCGTGGGACACGGACGACGGCGCGCTGCCATAGTAATTCTGGCTCACGCCATCGACCATCATGTTGACACGCCCCAGGCCCGACAGGCCGCGGATGTTGACGCTGACGGCGCCCTGCGCCGGGTCGATCTGGGTAAACGTGCCCGGCATGCTGCGCACGATCTGGTCCACGGGCTGCAAGCGCGTATCGGCCCCGCGCGCGCTGACGGCGCCCGGTTTTTCCAGCGCCTGCTGTTCCGCCGGGACAGTTTCACCCGATACATTCAACGGCGAAAATTCTACCTTGCCGCTGTCTTGCGCTTGTTGCGCCCATGCCTGCTGCGCGAGCAAGGCCATGCAGATGCCCACGGCCTGCGTCATTGTCTTGATATGCATACACCCTCGATTTGTTATGTGATTGAAAAATGTGACATTCAGCTGGTGCCGCCGTCGGCATCGAGCCGGAACGACACGGGCAAGGTGACCGTCACCGTGCCCTGTCGCAATACGGTGGCGGGCGGCGCCGGCAGCGGCTGCGCGCGCTGCAGCACTTGCAAGGCTTCGCGGTCGAGCAGCACCGTGCCCGACGAGGTGATCAATTCACTGGCCAGCAATTTTCCGTCGCGATCCACCTGGAAGCGCACCCAGGCGGCGCCAGCCCGCTTGCGCTGGCGCGCATCGCCCGGATAGCGCTTGAAATGGGCCAAGTGGCCAAGCACCTGGCTTTGCCAGCTGGCGGGCGCCGCGCTGGTCGATGGCGTGTCGCTGTTGAACGGCGCCGCCTGGGGACCGCGCACGGCAGCCGGCGCCGGCGTGGCGCTGCTGCTGGCCTGCGCAGGCACGGACGCGTCCTTCGCGGCATCCTTGCCGGGATCGGGCGACGGACTGGCCGCTGCCTTGGTGTCTTTTTCCGCGGCGACGATGTCCGGCGCGGCGGCACGCGCCAGCACCGGCAAGGCTTCCTGCCGGACTGCACTCTTGGGCGGCCGGGCGGCGCTGGACGCCGCCGACTGGCGCGCGCCCACGGCATGCGCCACCTGTGTTTCCGGCGACATCGCTTGCACGGCAAATACCACCATCACGCTGGCCGCCGGGTTGGCGGGCACGACGGTGACGGGCTGCCAGCTGGCCCACAACAGCAGCGTCAGCGCGCCCGCCATCACCAGCGACGTGGCAATGCCCCAGCTCAATACAGGGCGCGGATTCACCCGCCCTCCCGGCCCACCAGGCCCACTTTCAGATAGCCGGCCTGGCGCAGGGCGTCCATGACGCTCAGCACGTCTTCATACGCGGCTTGCTTGTCGGCCTGGAAAAACAGCGTGCGCTGGCGGTCGCCGCCCGTTTGCGCATCGAGCAGGCTGCCCAGCTGCTCGCGCGCCACGGGCGACTCGCCCAGGTACAGGCTGTGGTCCGCTTTCAGGGAAACGAACAGCGGTTTTTCGGGACGCGGCTCCGGCTTGGCCGTGGCGGCCGGCAAGTCGATTTTCAGGTCGACAGTGGCCAGCGGCGAGACCACCATGAAGATGATCAACAGCACCAGCATCACGTCAATGAAAGGCGTGACATTGATCTCGCTCAACTCCGGCATGTCGGCCGTGTCGTCGTCCGACGAAGGAAACAGGGACGCCATGGCTCAGGCCTGCTTGCGCATGTCGAGATCCCTGCTCAGCATCAGCAGCACTTGCGCGGAAGCGGCGCGCAGCTGCGCCTTGTACTGGTTGATGCCGCGGCTGAGCACGTTATAAATGACGACGGCGGGTATCGCCGCCACCAGGCCCAGCGCTGTCGCCAGCAAGGCTTCCGCGATGCCAGGCGCTACTGTCGCCAGATTCGTGCTCTGGCTGACGGCGATGCCGATAAAACTGTTCATGATGCCCCACACGGTGCCGAACAGGCCGACGAACGGCGCCACGGCGCCGATGCTGGCCAGCAGGCCGATGCCGTGCGTCATGCCGCGCACCTGCTGCGCAATGAGCTGCTCCTGGCGAAAGCCGGCCCGCTCCTTCAGGGCTACCGCCGGGGCATTGGCGTGCGACAGGCTCAGCTCCTGCTGCACATCGTCGAGTAGTTGCCGCGCCAGCGAAGTGCTGCCCGCCCCCTCCACTTTGGCGGCCGCATCGGGCAAGGAAGTGGCCGACTTCAGCATGGCGACGGCTTGCGCCGCCTCGCGCCGGGCTTGCAGCAAACTGGCGCCCTTCACCAGCAAGACCACCCAGGTGGCCAGCGCGGCGACCAGCAAACCGATGAGCACGCTTTTGACGACCTGGTCTGCGGCGAAAAACATGCCCAGCGGCGACATGTCATGGGGCAAAGCGGACGCTTGCGCGGTGGCGTGACAGAGGGAAAGAACGGCACCGCAGCTGGCGGCTTTGATACGGAGGATACGCATGAGAACTTTGACAGGTAACAGGCATGGCTGCGCCAACGGCGCGCACGCGCATGCAAAAAAATCGGACGGACTACCTGGCTGCTGCGGGGGAGCTTGCTGGGGGAGAGTGCCGGGCAGAACGCCCGGCGGACATACAAAAAATTATTTGGCGCTGGCGACGGCAGGTGCAACAACCGGCGTGAACCAGACAAAATCCGCCTGCGGCGCCAGCACCGTGGCGCCCTGCTGTGCCAGAACCAGCACCAGCGGCGCGGGGCCACCCGTCAAGTCCTGCACGTGCAGCGGCACGCCCAGGTCCTTGTGCGCATGGTAGGCGCCGGCGATCAGCACGGCCGGCGCGGGCGCGGCCAGCAGGCGCTCGGCCATGCGGCGGTCGCGCTGCTGCTGCACCGACAGCATGGCGGCCAGGCGCGGCTCATCGATCTGGTTGTCATGCATGACGCGGATGATGTCCTTCAATTTGTCATGCACCTTGCCATCGTTGGCCAGGTTCGAGTGCTTGCCCTGCACGGCCGGCTTGTCGATAAACAGTTGCTTGATCTCGCTGCGGTCCAGGTTGGCCGACCAGACGGGATACGGCGCGCGCATCACGGTCATGACCAGGTCGCCATATTGTTCCCACTTCCAGCTCGGCTGCCAGGCCAGCAGCTCGGCCACGTGTTCGGGGCGCACCACGGGATCCGTCTGCAGCCACGGCTTGACCTTGTCCACCTTGGCTTGTTGGTCCGGGTTCAGCATTTCCAGCAGCACGCTGCCTTGCGGGCGCTGGCCCTGCAGTTGCTGCAGCAGCCATTGCTCGATCTGGTGATGGCTGAGCTGGTCATGCTGTTCGCCGACAATGATCCTTGGCGCGGTGGCCAGCTGGGCCAGCAATTGTTCGGCAGTCACGCGCTGGCCGCTGCGCAGGTCGACGATCTCGCCCAGCTGGCGCACGTCTTGTACAGTAGCGGACGCTGTGGCGGCGCCGGTGGCCGTGCCTGCAACCGGGGCGACGCTGCTGCAGGCGCTCAACGCCAGTACGCAGGCGGGCAGGACAGCAGCGAGGGACAAGGGGAATTTCATGGGCATGGCCTTTCGGGTGGAAGCACGCATTGCAAAATAACTACTGGCGGGCATTTTAATAGAAATGATTCTCATTTACAACCAATGTACGCTGAACCAGGCAGATTTTTTTACAACTGGCAAAAATAAAAATGGTGCTTCGGTGAAATCCCCGGGCGCGGAGTAGAATAAAAAAAACGGAGGACTCGCGTGAATCAAACTGACCAGTTGGCGGTACTGAAAAAACCGCTGCCAGAATCCCTTGCTGCCGTACTTTCCCTGATCTTTGCCGACCGCTTTTCCATGACACAAGCCATGCGCGCACACCATGGCCGCGACGAGTCGAGCTATCCTCCCATGTTACCGGACGCCGTTATCTTCGCCCATTCCACCGAGGAAGTGGCGGCCGCCGTCAAGCTGTGCAGCGCGCACGACGTGCCCGTCATCGCCTACGGCAGCGGCACTTCGCTTGAAGGTCACGTGCTGGCCCTGCATGGCGGCGTGACGATTGATCTGTCGCAAATGCACCAGATGGTGGCAGTGCATAGTGAAGACTTGACGGCCACCGTGCAGGCGGGTGTGACGCGCAAACAGCTCAATGAAGAAATCCGCGACACGGGCCTGTTCTTCCCCATCGACCCCGGCGCCAATGCGTCGCTGGGCGGCATGGCTGCCACGCGCGCCTCGGGCACGAACGCCGTGCGCTACGGCACCATGCGCGAAAACGTGCTGGCCCTGACGGTGGTGACGGCCGATGGCCGCATCATCAAGACGGGGACCAGGGCGAAAAAATCGTCGGCCGGCTACGACCTGACGCGCCTGTTCGTCGGCAGCGAGGGCACGTTAGGCATCATCACGGAAGTGACGGTAAAACTGTATCCGCTGCCGGAAGCGATCTCGGCGGCCGTGTGCTCGTTCCACGGCACGGGCGAGGCCGTCAGCGCCGTGATCCAGACCATCCAGATGGGTATTCCTGTGGCGCGGGTCGAGTTTCTCGATGAAAATGGCGTGAAAGCCATCAATGCCTACGACAAGATGGCGCTGCCGGAGAAACCCTTGTTGCTGTTTGAATTTCACGGCACGCCGGCCAGCGTGGCCGAGCAAGCGCAGCTGGTGCAAGCCATCACGGCGGAACACGGCGCCAGCGATTTCGAGTGGGCCAGCCGCCCGGAAGACCGCTCTCGCCTGTGGGCCGCGCGCCACAACGCCTATTTCGCCCTGTTGCAGATGCGTCCCGGCAGCCGCGCCATTTCCACCGACTGCTGCGTGCCGATTTCGCGCCTGGCCGAATGCATCCTGGCCACCAAGGCCGATTGCGAAGCGCAGGGGCTCGTCTACGCCATCATCGGCCACGTCGGCGACGGCAATTTCCACGTGCAGATGCTGGTCGACCCGGACGACCCCGCCGACATCGCGCGCGCGGAAAAGGTCAACAGCGACATGGTCACGCGCGCCATCGGCATGGATGGTACGTGCACGGGAGAACATGGCGTGGGCATGCACAAGATGGCTTTCCTGGTGGAAGAACATGGTGCAGGTGCCATCGACACCATGCGCGCCCTGAAACACGCGCTGGACCCGAAGAACATCATGAATCCGGGCAAGATCGTGCGCTGGTAATCAGGCCGTCAATTCCATGCGCATCGGCACGAAGGCGATGCCATCCATTTCCACCTTCGGCCCCGTGGCGACAAAGCCCAGGCTGGTGTACAGGGGCAAGGCATACAGCGAGGAATTGACGGTAAAGGCCGTCACATCGCCTTTGGCCAGCGACGCATCGCGGGCAGCCTGCCACAGCCGGCGCGCCATGCCGCGCCGGTGCAGGGCGCGCGGCACGAACATGTGGAACAGATGCGTGTTGTCGCGCATGGCCACCACGCCGGCCAGTGCGCCGTCGATATGCGCGAGCTGATACGCGTAGCGCGACTGCGACAGATAGCCTTCGATGGCCGGCTGGCGGCAGTGTTCGATGAACTTTTCCGCCCCCGCGCCATCAGGGTGCAAGGTCAGAAAGGGCATCAGGTCGTCGATCAGGGCGACGATGGCGGGCGCGTCGGCAACCAGGGCGGGACGCAATGTCGGTTCGGGCAAAGTAGTCATATAACAATCATGCCATCAGCTGGATAATGTTGACAAGCATCAACAGAAATCCCGGCTGCTGGTGCGCAAGCGCCCCAGCAAATGCGACATGTCGACCAGGCGCTTGGCCACCAGATTGCGCACGATGCCTTCGCGCTGCCACACGCCGTACACGCCCAGCAGCGGCGCGCTCAGTACTTCGCGTCGCTGGCTTTCCACCAGGTCGGGCCAGACGATGACGTTGACGGTGCCCGTCTCGTCTTCCAGGGTCATGAAGATCACGCCCTTGGCCGTGCCCGGACGCTGGCGCACGGTGACGATGCCGCAGGCGCGCGCCAGTTGGCCATCCGTGTAGCTGGCCAGCGCGGACGCGGGCAGGAAACGCTGTTCCAGCAATTGCCTGCGCAGCAGCGCCAGCGGGTGGCGGCCCAGGGTCAGGCCTTGCGCACGATAGTCGCTGACGATGCTCTCGCCTTCCGTCGGTGCGGCCAGTACGGGCAAGTCTTCCTCTTGCGTGGTGACGCGCAGCAAATCCTTGTCAGGCACGGCGCCGGCCGCCTGCCATAGCGCCTCGCGCCGGTGGCCAGCCAGCGCGTGCAGGGCGTTGCCAGCAGCCAACACCTGTAAGTCATGACGGTCCAGGCCGCCACGCCGCGCCAGGTCGGCCACGTCGACAAAGGCGGTGATGGCGCGCGCATCCTCGATGCGCAGGGCCGCCTCGGCGCGCATGCCGAACAGACTGTTCAAGCCCAGGCGCACGGCGGGCGCCGCTCCCTTGCCTTCTTCCAATACCGCTTCCCAGCCGCTGATGGACACGTCGACGGGCAGCACGTGTACGCCATGCCGGCGCGCATCCTGCACCAGTTGCGAGGGGCTGTAAAAGCCCATGGGCTGGCTGTTGAGCAAGGCGCACAGAAAGGCGGCCGGCTCGTGGCATTTCAGCCAGGAACTGGCGTACGTCAGCAGCGCGAAACTGGCCGCGTGCGACTCGGGAAAACCATATTCGCCAAAGCCCTCAATCTGGCTGAAGATGGCCTCCGCGAACTCCCGGTCATAATCATTTTTGACCATCGTTTCAACGATACGTTTCTTGTAATTGTTCATGCCGCCCTTGCGTTTCCAGGCCGCCATGGCGCGCCTCAGCTCATCGGCCTCGCCGGGACTGAAATCGGCCGCGATGATGGCCACCTGCATCACCTGCTCCTGGAAAATCGGAATGCCCAGGGTACGTCCCAGCGCCTTTTCCAGGCCCTTCGGATAGTCGACAGGTTCTTTCTGCTGGCGCCGCTGCAGATACGGATGCACCATGCCGCCCTGGATGGGGCCGGGACGCACCAGCGCCACCTCGATGACGAGGTCGTAGAATTCACGGGGGCGCAGACGGGGCAGCATGCTCATCTGGGCGCGCGACTCGATCTGGAACACGCCGATGGTGTCGGCCTCGCACATCATGTCGTAGGTGGCGGGGTCTTCGGCAGGGATATCCTGCAGGCGAAATTCCTCGCCGCGCCGCGCACTCACCAGTTCCAGCGCGCGGCGCAGGGCCGACAACATGCCCAGCGCCAGCACATCAACCTTCATCAAGCCCAGCTCCTCGAGGTCATTCTTGTCCCACTCGATGACGCTGCGCTCGGCCATGCTGGCGTTTTCAATCGGCACCAGTCGCGACAATTTTCCTTGCGCAATCACAAAGCCGCCCGGATGCTGCGACAGATGGCGGGGAAAACCCAGCAACTGCTGCGCCAGGCCGGCCCACTGCTGCGACAATTCCGCCTCCGGGTCGAGCCCGCATTCGGCCAGGCGCTCCAGCAGATCGCGCTTGCCATCGAACCAGCGATGCGCCTTGGCCACTTTTTCCACGATGGCCAGGTCGATCCCCAGCGCCCGGCCGCTGTCGCGCAAGGCGCTTTTCGGCCGGTAGCTGATCACCACGGCTGCCAGAGCGGCTCGTTCGCGGCCATATTTTCCGTAGATATATTGAATCACTTCTTCGCGCCGCTGGTGCTCGAAGTCGACGTCGATGTCGGGTGGCTCGTTGCGTTCGCGCGACATGAAGCGTCCGACCAGCGAGTTGCCGCGCGCCGGGTCCACTTCCGTGATGTGCAGGCAATAACAGACGGCCGAATTGGCGGCCGAGCCCCTGCCCTGGCACAGGATGTTTTGTGAGCGGGCAAAGCGCACGATGTCGTACACGGTCAAAAAGTATGCTTCATACGACAGCTCGGCGATCAGTTCCAGCTCCTGCTCGATCTGCTCCTGCACGTTGGCCGGAATACCCAGCGGAAAGCGGCTGCGCGCCCCCGCATACGTCTCTTCGCGCAGATAGGTCGCCGGCGTGTGGCCGTGCGGTACCAGCTCGACTGGATAGTCATAGCACAGGCTGTCGAGGGAAAATGTACACTTCTTGGCGATGCGCAAGGTTTCCGCAAGCGCCTGCGGCGGATACACATTGGCAAGGCGCAGGCGCGCGCGCAGATGCTGCTCCGCATTTTGCGCCAGCGCATAGCCGCACTCGCCCACGGGCTTGCCCACGCGTATCGCGCACAGGGTGTCGAGCAGGGGCTTGCGCGAACGCACGTGCATGCACACATGGCCCACAGCCACCACGGACAAGCCCAGCGCCTGCGCCGCCGCCTGCACGGCGCTGCGGTGTGCGTCATCCTGCGCCCGCTGCAGCAGGTTCAGGCCGATCCAGCTGCGCTCGCCGCCAAAGGTGGACGCCATCCACGCTCCCTGTGCGCGCAGCGTCCCGGACTGGGCCGGGTAGCTGGGCAGCAAGATCATCAGGCAGCCGGGCAAGCCCTGCAAATGGGCAAACTCCGCCGAAGGCGCGGCGAAATCATCAGGCGTCAGCAAATAGCTGCCCTTGGCCGCCCGCGTGCGCGCCATGGTGATCAGTTCCGACAAATTGCCATAGCCATCGCGGTTCTGCACCAGCGCCAGCAAGGACAGGGCCGGACTGCCGTCGGCCTGCGTCAAGTGAAAATGCGCGCCGATAATCAAGGGGAAACCAACCCGCTTGGCCGTCGCATGGGCGCGCACGACACCGGCCAGCGAGCACTCGTCCGTGATGGCCAGCCCCTTGTACCCGAGCTGGACGGCGCGCGCCACCAGCTCTTCCGCATGCGAGGCCCCATGCAGGAAGCTGAAATTGCTCAGGCAGTACAACTCAGCATACTCGGGTAAGACTGCGCCCCACATGATCTACCTCAATACTGTATATAAACACAGTATATTATACTTATCTGGAATCGGGCTTATCGTTTATGCTGATGTTTTACCTTGCACATCATCCGCCATGATCGTCCACTTATTAAAATGTTTCGGCGCCGCACCCGGTGGCGGCAATGCGGCGCTGGTCGTGGAGAACGACGACAGCAGCGAAACGGCGCGCCAGCAATTCGCCCGCGAGCGCAATGTGAGTGCCTGCGTCTTCCTCGACCGGCAAGCGGACGGCGGCATCGTGCTTGACTATTTTTATCCGCACACGCGCAGTCCCCTGTGCCTGCATGCCACCCTGGCCGCCGCGCATGTGCTGCTGACGGCGCCTGGCGCCCCGGCAACCCTGACGGTAAGCACGGCCATGCGCGGGCAAGCCTTGCAGCTAGAGTGCAACGCCGCCGGTCTATTCATCAGCCTGGCGCCGCAGCCGGCGCCTGCCGTCATGCTGGAAAAATATGTGCCGTCCGAACTCATGGGCCAACACATGCACTTGCTGTCGCCGCCCGTCATCGCCTCTGTCGGCAGTCCGAAGCTGCTGCTGGAAGTGGCCGACCGCACCATCCTGCGCGCGCTGCGGCCGAACCTGGAACTGATCGCCGACTGGAGCGCCTTGCACAAGGTCAACGGCTGCTATGCGTATTGCCGCACGGGCGAGCACGAGTACGAAGGGCGCAACTTCAACCACCTCGATCCGGCGCTGGAAGACAGCGCTACGGGTGTGGCGGCGGGCGCGCTGGCAGCGCATTGGCAACAGTCGCTGAGCCTGCATCAGGGCCACGTGACGCAGCAGCCGTGTTTGATCCAGGTGCAGTACAGCGCGCAGGCCATCCGGGTGGGCGGCATGGTGCAACGCAGCACCTGAATGGGGCATGCCGCACCAGCGCAAGGCAAGCCAGGCAGCGACGAAAAGATAATCAACCAGGAAACAACAGTTACAGCAAATTTGTAATAACAAAACAAAGTATCGCTGGTGAATGCTGAAATGATGGCACTAGAATCAAGTCACGAATCTTGCTCATCAGCCACTTGGAGATACTGCGTGCCGACCCTCACCACCTTGCGTAAAGCAGTCCTTATCAGCCTGTACGGCAGCGCCGCCCTGGCCGTTTTCAGTCCCGCCGCCATGGCCCAGAACACGGAAGCGGCCGCCACGGACGGCCCCGTGCAAACGGTCAGCGTGGTCGGCTCGCGCCGGGTTGCCAGTTCCGCCACCGATACCATGGTGCCGGTCGATATCATTCCCATTTCCAAGGTGGCCGAACAAGGCGGCCAGTTTGACCTGGCGCAATCGCTGCAATACATCTCGCCCTCGTTCAACTCCACGCGCCAGACGGGCGCCGACGGGGCCGACCTGATCGATTCGGCCGCCCTGCGCGGCCTCGGCTCCGACCAGACCCTGGTGCTGGTGAACGGCAAGCGGCGCCACACGACAGCCCTGGTCAACCTGTTCGGCGCGCGCAACCGCGGCAACACGGGCACGGACATGAATGCGATTCCCTTGTTGGCGATCAAGAACGTGCAAGTGCTGCGCGACGGCGCCGCCGCCCAGTACGGCTCGGACGCCATTGCCGGCGTGATCGACATCGAACTGAAGAAAAGCCTGGGCTGCGAAGCCGTGGCAGGCTACAGCCAGTATTCCGAAGGCGACGGCAAGAATTACATGACCTCCGCCTATTGCGGCATCGCGCTGGGCGACAAGGGCACCCTGGCCATCACGGGCGAATACCTGGACCGGGGCCGCTCGAACCGGGCCGATGCGGACAGCATGCGCATCATCGGCGACACCAAGTCCAAAAACAAGACCCTGTACGTGAATGGCGACTACGCCACCAGCGGCACGGGCAAGCTGTACTTCACGGCCGGCGCGCAGACGCGCGACGCGTCCAGCGCCGCATTTGGCCGGGGCGGCATCGGCAGCGACGACATTCCATCGCGCAATTCGGCCGCCATGTATCCGGACGGTTTCGTGCCTTTCATTAACGGCAAGATCGACGACCAGTACGCCACCATCGGCCACCGCAGCCAGATCGGCGAATGGCATGCGGACTTTTCGCAAACCTATGGCTACAACAAGATGCGCTATGACATCAGCCATACCTTGAACGCCTCGATCGCCAATCTCGACCTGATGAACGGCGGCAAGGGCATCAGCGCCAGCAGCTATGACGCGGGCGGCTTCTCGTTCCAGCAGCTGACCAGCAACGCCGACTTCAGCCGTTACTACGACACAGTGATGCGCGGCATGAACGTGGCTTTCGGCGCCGAATACCGCAGCGAGGAATACAAGATCATGGCCGGCGAACCGGGCTCCTACAGCGACGCCGACGGCGTGGGCGTGGGCGGCAATGCGGGCAGCCAGGGCTTTCCCGGCTTCCAGCCCGGCGACGCCACCAAGGCCAAACGCCACAGCATCGCCGCGTATGGCGACGTGGAACTGGACTGGACGGAGCGCCTGAAGACCCAGGCCGCCCTGCGCTATGAAAAATTCAGCGACTTTGGCTCCACCGTGACGGGCAAGCTGGCCGCCAGCTATAAAGTGGCGCCGAACGTGCTGCTGCGCGGCTCGGCCAGCACGGGTTTCCGCGCGCCATCGTTGCAACAAGTGTATTTCTCGTCCACCTTCACCGACTTCATCGGCGGCGTACCCACCGACGTGGTGCTGGCGCCGAACGGCGGCGCCGTCGCCAACGCGGCCGGTATTCCGAAGTTGAAAGAGGAAAAATCCACCAGTTTTACCTTGGGCACCACCTGGACGCCGACGCAAGCCATTTCCGTCACAGCCGACCTGTACAACATCAAGATCAAGGACCGCATCGTGCTGTCGGGCCGCTTCAACGCGGACAACTACCCGGACCTGGCCGCGCGCTTGGCCCTGCTGGGTGTGGGCGAGGCGCAATTCTTCGTCAACTCCATCGACACGCGCACGCGCGGGCTGGACCTGACGGCCTCGCACAAGGGAGAATTGGCCGGCAACCGCCTGAACACCTTCCTGGCCTTGAATTTGAGCAAAACGGAAGTGACGAAAGTCAAGACGCCCGCCTCGCTGACGGGCTTCGAGGATGTCCTGCTGTCCGAGCGCGAACGCCTGTTCATCGAGCAGGGCGGCCCGCGCGCGAAAGCCACTCTGGGCTTCGACTACATCACGGGCAAGCTGGAGTCCGACCTGCGCATCATCTATTTTGGTCCACAAACCCTGGGCACCTTCAGCGGCACGGCCGAAGGCGTACCGAACGCCCGCTATGCGGCCAAGACCTCGGCCGACCTGAGCTTCACCTACAGCATCAGCAAAAATACCAAGCTCACTTTTGGCGGCAACAACATCTTCAACGTCAAGCCGACCACGCAAAACGCGGATGAAACGGATAACGGCTTCAAATACGACAGCGTGCAGTTCGGCCTGAACGGCGCTTCGTATTTCGGACGGCTGTGGGTGAAGTTCTGATCACCGTGTCCGTATAAGAAAACAGCGGCTGCGCCAGCATGGACAGCCGCTGTTGTTATATCGGCATACGCAATTCAATGCTCATCGCCCGCATAGATCCACATCGGTTCTGTTTTCCCTGCCCGCACGAAGCCCACAGATTCATAGAACGCGATGGCCTTGCCGTCCGCTGTCAGCATTTGCTGGTGAAACCCCGAATATTTTTCCAGCATTGCCGCCATCATCCTTCTGCCGACGCCCTGGCCTTGCGCCATGGGATCGACGAGCATATGCGGGAAGTAGACCACCAGATAGCCATCGGAAATGGCATTGCCGATGCCAATCAATTTGCCATCTGCGCGGGCCGTCACCAGGCTGTGGGAATTGCGCAATGCGGCCATCAGCTCCTTGGGCTTTTCTGCGGATGACCAGTGATTGGCCTTGTAGATGGCTATCACTTCTTGCTCGGTAATCACATCATTCATGGAAATTTGCATCGGCACGGCCTTCTTTATGGATGGCGCTGACCTTCGCAATGGGAAGGTCCAAGCGTTTCGACAACATCAACATCTATTGTATCGATCCACGTCCCACCAGTTTCATAACTCATACACTCCCATGCTCCAGTAGCGGCTGCCTTGCCTGTTGCGGGCAAGCCACCCCAATGCCTGCAGCTCTTTGCCGATCAAACGATTCATGATGCCATGTCCGACCAGCAGCACAGGCCCATTGGCGGCAAGCGCGACAAGCCGCTCTGCGGCAGCCCTGGCGCGCCGCCGGGTTATCGCTAGCGAGTCCGCACCGCGCGCATAACCGAACAACCAGAGCAGGCGAAAAATCACTGCCCAGACTTGAGACGGCAACCAGGGCGCTTTCCAGAGGGCAAAGGGAAGCCCGGCCTCAATAAAAATCGCCTCTTGCATGAACGGCAATTCGCCCAATGCCCTGGCCGAGGAGCATGCCCTGGGTGCCGTGCTTGCCACGATGGTTGACGCGGAAAGCGCTGCCAAAGGGCATTCCGCAGGGATGTCATTGTCTTCAATGACGGATTGATTGTAGCGATCAATCCACTGTCCCATTTGCATGGGCGCTATCCAGCGCCCCTTGGCGAGTCGGGGCTCGCCGTGACGCATCAGTGTTATTCGCATGTTCAGTTGAATCGCCTCGCCCATTTATCAGCCTGCCTCATTGCCCCGGCCGCTTCCAGCCAGCACGGCCGCGGTGAACAATCTTTGCCCTGCGGCAGAAAGAACGGATAATAGCGGCTAACTTACTTATGCACATATTGGATTACCATGGAAATTAAAGTCAACTTTCTCGACAAGCTGCGTCTCGAAGCCAAGTTCGACGATTTTACGGTCATCGCCGACCAGCCTATCCGCTACAAGGGCGATGGTTCGGCCCCCGGCCCGTTCGATTACTTTTTGGCATCGTCGGCCCTGTGCGCGGCCTACTTCGTGAAGTTGTATTGCGATACGCGCAATATTTCCACGGAAAATATCCGTTTATCGCAAAACAATATTGTCGATCCTGAAAACCGCTATCAGCAGATTTTCAAGATCCAGGTCGAGTTGCCGGCCGATATCTCGGCCAAGGACCGCCAGGGCATCCTGCGCTCGATCGACCGTTGCACGGTGAAAAAAGTGGTGCAAGCGGGGCCCGAGTTCGTCATTGAAGAAGTCGCGAATCTGGATGCCGATGCGCAATCCTTGCTGATGCTCAATCCGGCCGGCGAAGCCAGCACCTATATTGTGGGCAAGGACTTGCCGCTGGAACAGACCATCGCCAATATGTCTGGCCTGCTGGCGGGCCTCGGCATCAAGATTGAAATCGCCTCGTGGCGCAACATCATTCCGAATGTATGGTCGCTGCATATCCGCGACGCGCATTCGCCCATGTGTTTCACCAACGGCAAGGGCGCGACCAAGGAAAGCGCGCTGGCGTCGGCCCTGGGCGAGTATATCGAGCGCCTCAGCAACAACCATTTCTACGCCGGATCTTTCTGGGGTAACGACATCGCCAACGCGGCATTTGTCCATTACCCGAACGAGCGCTGGTTCAAGCCGGGCCGCAAGGATGCGCTGCCGAAAGAGATTCTCGACGCCTACTGCCTCGACATCTACAACCCCGATGGCGAGCTGCGCGGCTCGCACCTGATCGACACCAACTCCGGCAATGCCGAGCGCGGCATCTGCTCGCTGCCGTATGTGCGCCACTCCGATGGCGAGGTCGTGTATTTCCCGTCGAACCTGATTGAAAACCTGTACGTCAGCAATGGCATGAGCGCCGGCAATACCCTGGTTGAAGCGCAAGTGCAATGTCTGTCGGAAATTTTCGAGCGGGCCGTCAAGCGCGAAATCCTCGAAGGCGAAATCGCCCTGCCCGACGTGCCGCAGGACGTGCTGGCGAAGTATCCGGGCATTGTGGCCGGCATCGCCGGCCTGGAAGAACAGGGTTTCCCCGTGCTGGTGAAAGATGCGTCGCTGGGCGGCGTGTACCCGGTGATGTGCGTCACCCTGATGAACCCGCGCACAGGCGGCGTGTTTGCCTCGTTCGGCGCACACCCGAGCCTGGAAGTGGCGCTCGAACGCAGCCTGACGGAATTGCTGCAGGGCCGCAGTTTTGAAGGCTTGAACGACTTGCCGCAGCCGACGTTTGCCAGCGAAGCCGTCACCGAGCCAAACAACTTTGTCGAACACTTCATCGATTCGAGCGGCATCGTCTCGTGGCGCTTCTTCAGCGCGAAGGCAGATTACGATTTTGTCGAGTGGGATTTTTCCGGCCACGGCGAGAACTCGAATGCCGAGGAAGCGGCCACCCTGTTCGGCATCCTCGCCGGCATGGGCAAGGAAGTCTACACGGCCGAGTACGACCAGCTGGGCGCCACCGCCTGCCGCATCCTCGTGCCCGGCTATTCGGAAGTGTATCCGGTCGAAGATTTGATCTGGGACAACACCAACAAGGCGCTGCTGTTCCGCGCCGACATCCTGAACTTGCACGGCCTGGACGATGCCAGCCTGGAAGACCTGCTCGAGCGCCTGGAAAACAGCGAGCTCGACGAGTACGGCGACATCGCCACCCTGATCGGCATCGAATTTGACGAAAATACCGTGTGGGGCCAGCTGACGACCCTTGAATTGAAGCTGCTGATTCATCTCGCCCTGCAGCAATTCGAAGAAGCGAAAGAGCTGGTGGAAACCTTCCTGCAGTACAACGACAACACGCTCGAGCGCAAACTGTTCTATCAAGCCATGAACGTGGTGCTGGAAGTGGAACTCGACGACGAACTGGAGCTGGACGATTACGTCGTCAATTTCCGCCGCATGTTTGGCAACGAACGCATGGACGCGGTGCTGGGCTCGGTGGACGGCAGCGTGCGCTTCTTCGGCCTGACCCCGACCAGCATGCAACTGGAAGGCCTCGACAGGCACCAGCGCCTGATCGACAGCTTCAAGAAGTTGCATGCGGCGCGCGCCAAGGCGGCGGCCACAAGCAGCTAAACTGAGCAGGCACAAGCGCTGAACCTGTTCGGCGCCCCCAATTGCATCAGCCATGGGAAATTATTCTAGGGCAACGACTGGCTGGACGATGCGCTGGCGCATGCGGCGGTCGCACGGTCACTGTCAATGTGAAACCTGACGCTGTTTTCAGGAACGACGTGCGCAAGAAGCAGCCTCAGCAACACACCTGCGCACGCGTTTCTACACCTTCCCCGCATGAAAATAGCGCCATGACAAAAAAATAATTAACTTGTCGTTGCTTGGGATTGCACGTACATTTCCCTTCGGTAATTGCATGTATGCCATGCAAGGAGGAGCGAAATGAAAGCATTTCCTGCGCTGCCATTATTGGCGCTGCTATTGAGTGGATGCGGCTTTGCACCGCCCAATGCCTATCCGATCTTTCGCATGCCCAGCAACGCGGAAAGCAATGCGCTGACCGAGAGCGTGCAGAGCAATACCTTGTTTGGCGCTCCCGCCACGCTGGCAGAGAGCAAGATATTATTGCTCAAACAAAGATTCTGGTATTTGAAGCTGGCCGAGGATAGCCAGCGCGCCATCTACAACCAGAGCGACTGGGCTTTGACGGGCGGCGCCATCGGAACCGCGGGCGGCCTGCTCAAATCGCTGCCGACAGCGGCACTGGGTGCCGTCATCGGCGGTGGCGCCGGCCTGGTCGCTTCGCGCTACTCACTGGACCAGCAATCGACGCTCTACGCCAAGGCGGCCGACAAGGTGGCCTGCCTGAGCGTCGTCCTGTCGAACTATGAGCAGCGCAAGCGTCCTGTCGCAAGCGTGATCGCCTGGCCCGACAGCATCGAACAACAAACCACTTCTTCGCTCAATGTCGCCTGGCTCTCGGTGCTGGCAGAACTGCGTGCATCGCTGCAAGTGCTCAAGCCGCAAGAAGTAAGCATCAAGCAAGTCATCGACCTGCGCGACCGCTATGCCAGCAACAACATTTTAGTCAACAGTACAGGAAATACTCTCTCGGCCGCCCTGCTCCAGCAGGAACAGGCGCTTCAGCTCCTGCAGAAACAGTCGCGTCAGATACAGGCCAGAGAAATCAAAGAGCCGAGCAAGGCAGCCCAGCTTGCCGCGCTGGCTGCGGCGAACGAGAGGAGTGAAGCCGTTCGCATCGCTCAATTGGCCCAAATTACGGCTTTGGGCGAGCTTGCCCTGGACGAAATCGACTCCTGCGTCCTGATCGGCAAACCCAAGGCGGAATAATCACTTGCTGCGAACTTTCACCCGATTGCGATGACCAACCCAGATTGCGATGAGAAACGGAGCATACCCATGGATAAGCAACTGATCGACCAGATCATCGCAGCGGCCAATAGCGATGCACGGCTGCACGCAGCCCAGCAGCGCGCGGCCGTGGCGCTTGATCTGGACGATGCGCAACCGCCATTGCTCAATGGCTGCGCGGCAACATTGAGCGCACTGCTGATCTCCGTCGGCGTGGATATTCCCCTCACCTTGGGCGCAGGGCATCTGGCGCAACGCCTTGGCGGCAGCGGCGGCCAATCGCGCCGCTGGCAGCGCATCGGCGTAGGCGAGCAGCAGGCCGGCGACGTCGGCGTCACGTATGACCTCAAGAGTCCGCCTGGCGCCGACCACATCTACCTCGTGGCGGAACGCCTCGACGCCGATGCCATGCGCATCGCCGACAACCAGCAGGCGCAGACCCATATACGCCATGCCTCAGGCAATGGCAAAACGCCCACCGAGTATTTCCTGCGGCCCAGCGGTCCGGACATCGCCGCCGTCCCGCTGACGGTATCGGCCTTGCCGCTGCCAGCGCATTTGCCCGCCCAAGTACCGGCCCAGCTGCAGGAAACCATACTGGAAATTGCCGCCCATTCCGAACTGGCGCGTTACGACTGGCCCGGCCGCGGCGTCGCGCCGGCAGGCTACATCAAGGGCATGGCCCTGGCATTTGCCAAGGCGTACCACAACTGGCTAGAAAACGATGCCACTGCCGTGAGAATGGCCGCAGCCACGCATGGCAACGACGACAACGATGCGCTGGACTGGTATGGCGGGCAATTCGCGGCCTTGGGCATGCAGAATGACAAGGATGGCGCCGATACGCTGCGGCATCTGTATGTCCTCCTGACGGGCCTGGGCATGCGCGAAAGTTCGGGCCGCTATTGCGAAGGCCGCGACAAGGATGCCCATAATACGGCGGCAAACACGGCGGAGGCGGGACTGTTCCAATCCAGCTATAACCTGATCGGAAAATCTGCCCTGATGCAGCAGATATTCACCTCGTATGCGGGTTCCACGGAACTGCTATCGGTCTTCCAGGAAGGCGTGCATTGCAAGCCCGCCGATCTGGAAAATCATGGTTCGGAAAAGAATGGCCTGGCATTCCAGCAACTATCGAAGTCCTGCCCCGCCTTCGCCGTCGAACTGGCAGCCCTGGGGCTGCGGCTCAGGCGCAGTTTATGGGGACCCATCAACGGCAAGACGGCGGAACTGCGCTTCGAGTGCGACTGGATGCTGCTGCAGGTACAGCATGCGGTGAAGCAGTCCATACAATAGAGGCGGGCAGCGGCCACCACGCGCGCATCGGCTCAGGCGCCGGCCAGCGCCGCGATCTCTTTCTGCATGTTCTCGATCGCCCGCTCGTTATATTGGTCGGCGAAATACGCATCGCCAAACAGCTGGCCCGCCTGCGCCTTGCTGCACAGGTGCTGCAGGGCCAGGCCCCGCTGCTCGTTGAAGCGCACGGGGTCGACGTGCGCGTATTCGCGGACGATGGCTTGCGTGTAGGCTAGATACACCTCTTCATCCTGCCCCAGGATGGCCAGGTCGGCGCTGAGCATGGCGTCTTTCAGCGCGTGGCTGATGCCCGGCCCCTGGAAATGGTCGGTGGCGCGTATCAATTGCGCCACATCAAGGTTATCGCCCGCATCAAGGCCGCTTGCCAGCCACAACTGGGCACTCGCCTCTTCGCTGGAATACAGGGCATCGTCGTCGTGGCTGTAGACGGCGTCGTGGAACCAGAACGCCTTCTTGACCAGCGCGCTGTCGCGCTTGGGCGCAAAGGTATTGTCGGCCCACACGCGGATCTCGGACAGGCCGTGCACCAGATGGTCGAGGTTGTGATAGTGGCGGTCCGCGCCGCCATACGCCTGCGGCCCCGTCAGGTGGGCGAACCAGTGATCCGCCAGCGCAATGTCGTCTGACGAGGCGGTGGCGTAGTTCCACAGCGCTTCCCACTCCTTGCGCAGGCAGTCGAGTATCCACGCCTGGTAGGCGGGACCGGGGACGAATTTCTTCATGGTCCAGTTCCAGCCCACGGGCCCTTCCAGCGCCTTGACGAAGCTGGAGCTGACGGAACCGAGGTCGCGCGGCGGCATGACGAAGATCGTCTTGGCGCCCTGCAGCACGTCCACATTCGTTTGCTGGATCAGGTTTTCATAGTCGAAATCGGCCGTCGTGCGGATGCCGCGGATCAGGTAGTCGCAGCCATGCTTTTTCGCCGCGCGGGCCGTGTAGTCGCCCTTGACGATGACCACCTGCACATTGTCCCAGCCGCACTCGCGCGCGCTCTGTTCGATGATGCGCTTGCGGTCTTCGGCGGGAAATTGCGGCTTCTTGGCGGGATTTTGCGACAGGAACACGATCACCTCGTCGGCGAGCGAACGCGCCTCGCCGATCACCCACATGTGGCCGTTGGTGATGGGATCGAGGGTTCCTGAAAAGCCGATCTTCTGCATGCTGCGCTCCGTTTGCTTGATTGCTTATTGCGCAGACAATATATGCCAGCGGCGCGCGCGTCAATGCAACAGGCCAAAGATCATGATCAAAACGTCATTTTTTCACGGCTTGCGGGAACTCCACGCGCACGCACAGGCCGCCCAGGCGCTCGGATTTATCCAGCACCAGGCGCGCGCCATGGCGCTCGGCGATGGCCTTGATGATGGCCAGCCCCAGGCCGCTGCCGTTGGCGTCCGTGCCGGGCACGCGGTAGAAGCGGCTGAAGACGCGCTCGCGCTCCTCGGGCGGGATGCCAGGGCCGCTGTCTTCCACCGACAAGGTCACGCCGACGGGGCTGGCGCGCAGGTCGATATCGACCGTGCCGCCCTGCGGCGTGTACTTGATGGCGTTGTCGACCAGGTTGCGCAGCATGATGTTGAGCGCATCGGCCTGCCCCGCCACCTTGGCCGGGTCCATGTGATGCAGGCCAAGGTCGATCTTGCGCGCCTGCGCGATGCCGGCCATGTCGCCCAGCGCCCGCTTGACGACATCGTTCAAGTCCACCGCCTGCAGCTGGTCGCCGCTGGCGGCACTGGCTTCCTGGCGCGCCAGCACCAGCAGCTGCTCGACCAGGCGCGTGGCCCGCTCGATGCCGGCGCTGACGCGGGAAATCGCCAGGCTGCGTTTTTCTTCCGATTCGGCCCGTTCCAGGCTCAATACCTGCAGTTTCAGGGCAGCCAGCGGCGTGCGCAATTCATGCGCGGCGTCGGCAACAAAGTGCTGCTGCGCGTCGAACGCCGTTTTCACGCGCCCGAACAGCAAATTCAATTCATGCACCAGGGGGCGCACTTCGTCAGGCAAACCCGCTTCCGAGACGGGCGACAGGTCGTCCGCCTGACGCGCCGCCACCTGCTTGCGCACGCGCGAGACGGGCGCCAGCGAACCGCTGACGACCCACCAGACGACCAGCATCAGGATAGGCGCCATCAGCGCGATGGGACCGACCGTGCGCAGCGCCAGGCTGCCGGCCATGCGCTTGCGCACGGCCATGTCCTGGGCGATCTGCACGGTCTGGGAACTGGTTTGCACGGAAAAGATGCGGTAAGTCGTGCCGTTGGCTTTCACGTTGGAAAAGCCCAGCACGGCGCGCTGCGGCAGTTCCGCGCGCGTGATCGAACGGAACACCTGCACGCCGTCCGGCGTCCACACCTGCACCACCATGTCGTTGTTGACGGGGTCGGCAGGCAAGGCTTGCGCATGGTTGGCCAGCGGCGCGCCGGAACGCAGCGACAGGGCCATCTGCTGCATGTGGTAATCAAAAATCTGGTCGGCGTCGTACAGGGCGCTGCGGTAGGCGATCGACGCTTGCGCCAGCGCCGCCATGATGATGGCCGCCAGCAAAAACCACAGCAGGCGGCCGCGCAGCGAATGCGTCACCGTGACCTTCATCCTCATGCCTTGGGCACCATGTAACCAAGGCCGCGCACGTTCTGGATCAAGTCGCTGCCCAGCTTCTTACGCAAGCCATGGATATACACTTCCACGGCATTGCTGTTGACTTCATCCTTCCAGCTGTACAGCTTTTCTTCCAGCTGCGCGCGCGACAGCACGATGCCGGGACGGGCGATCAGCGCTTCCAGCACGGCCCATTCGCGCGCCGACAGGTTGACGGGGTGGCCCTCGGCGATCACTTCGCGCGTCAGCGGATTGATACTCACGCCCTGGTGCTCGAAGATCGGTTCCGGCCGCCCCGAGGCGCGCCGCAGCAGGGCACGTATGCGCGCCAGCAATTCGTCGAGGTCATACGGTTTCAGCACGTAATCGTCGGCGCCCGCGTCGAGGCCGGCGATGCGCTGCTCGACGGCGTCACGCGCCGTGGCCACCAGCACGGGCGTGTCCAGCTTGCGCAAACGCATCGAGCGCAGCACGTCGAGGCCATCCTTGCGCGGCAAGCCCAGGTCCAGCAGCACCAGGTCATAGGTCTGCGTCTGCAGGGCCGTGTCGGCCATGTCGCCATCCTTGACCCAGTCCACCGCGTAATGCTCGGCGCGCAGCAAGTCGAGCACCACCTCGCCGATCATCGTGTCGTCTTCTACCAGCAATAAGCGCATGGTTTGCCTCTCTATCTCGTTACTCGTGTGTTCAACCCAGGCGTACTGGAATGAATATCTTGTCGGGGCCGCGCTGGATCAGCAAGGCGACCGACTTGGCGGATTTTTCCACCACGTCGCGCACCTGCTCGACCGTGTTGACGGGACGGCCATTGACCGACAATAGCACGTCGCCCGGCTGCACTCCGGCATTCGCGGCGGCGCCGCCCGCGTCTTCCACCAGCAGGCCGGCGCTGATGCCCGCCTCGCGTTTTTCATCCGATTGTAACGGACGCAGGGCCAGGCCCAGCTTTACCTTGCCGGCTGCGCTGTCGCTCTTCGCCACTTCGGCCACCTTGTCGGCCGCATTGCCCAGGGTCGCCGTCAGGCTGACGATCTTGCCGTCACGCCAGACATCCATGCTGATCTTGTCGCCTGGCAAGGACGTGCCCACCAGCGCCGGCAAGTCCGCCGAGCCGATGATGCGCTGGCCATTGACCTTGCGCACCACGTCGCCCGACTTCAAGCCCGCCTTGTCAGCCGGGCTGCCCCGCTCCACATTGGCCACCAGCGCGCCTTCCGGCGTGGCCAGCTTGAACGAGTCGGCAAAGCCCTGGTTGACTTCCTGCACCGTCACGCCCAGCTTGGCATGGCTGGCCTTGCCCGTGGCGACGATCTGGTCCTTGATGCGGCCGGCCAGGTCAATGGGGATGGCGAACGACAAGCCCTGGAAGCCGCCCGTCTGGCTGTAGATCTGCGAATTGATGCCGACCACTTCGCCGCGCGTGTTGAACAGCGGGCCGCCCGAATTGCCGGGGTTCACCGCCACGTCCGTCTGGATGAAGGGCACATTGCTGTCGTCCGGCAAGGAGCGGCCCTTGGCGCTGACCACGCCGGCCGTCACCGTGCTGTCGAAGCCATAAGGAGAGCCGATGGCCAGCACCCACTCGCCCACTTTCAGGTCGCTCGAATGGCCGAGCGGCACGATGGGCAGGTTGTTGGCGTCGATTTTCAATACGGCAATATCGGTCTTCGGATCCGTGCCCAGCACCTTGGCGCGGAATTCGCGGCGGTCGTTGAGCTTGACGGTCACTTCGCGCGCATCGCGCACCACGTGGGCATTCGTCATGATGATGCCGTCCGGGCTGACGATGAAGCCGGAACCAAGGCCATGCGTCGGTACGTCGCGGCCACCGCGCTGTCCGCCTTGCGGTCCCTGGAAGCGGCGGAAAAATTCGAGGAACGGGTCGTTGCCGAAGTCGTCATTGCCGGCCTGGGCCGAGGGGTCATAGGCCACCTTGGTGCTGCCCGTGACGCTGATATTCACCACGGCGGGGCTGTTGCGCGCGGCGATCTGGCTAAAGTCGGGCAAGGCCACCAGCGGCGAGGCCGCGGCAGGCGCGACAGCGGCGGCCACGGGTGCTGCGGCGGCGGCCGCTGCGGCATTCGCGCCGGCATTGTTCTGATGCACCACCATGGCGCCGCCGGCGCCCAGCACACCGATCGCGGCCAGCGCGGCTACGGTGCGTTTGATTTTCAGGGATGCGGTATTCGTTTGCTGTTCCATGAATTGCTCCTCATTCAATGAGATTTTGATGTATGCAATAGTGGGCCACGAGTCTTAGGCGGTGCTTAACATTTTTCCATTTGGAAACAAGCATTTGCGCCTTTAAGCAGGGTTTAATCTTGCCTGCCGCACGCAGGTTGCATGGCGATCAAGGAGTACCCGAACGGGCTCCGGACGTGACACTGGCCGGATCAACCGGCCAGTATTTTACTGCATGGAAAGAGCCTACCTGGGCGCCCGAGGGGCGCCGGGGTCAGCTCAGCTCAGATCAGGCTGCCTGGCGCTGTTCCAGCACGCTGACGGTATCGCCGCCGCTGCCGATCTCGATCTTGCGCGGTTTCAGCGCTTCCGGCACTTCACGCACGAGGTCGATGGTCAGCATGCCATTTTCAAACGTGGCGCCCGTGACCTTCACATGGTTGGCCAGCTGGAAACGCTGTTCGAAATCGCGGGCAGCGATGCCGCGGTGCAAGAACGTGCGCTCGACGCCATCTTTCTGCTTGCGGCCCGTGACGTGCAGGGAGTCGCGTTCCGTGATGATGTCGATCTCTTCGCGCGAGAAGCCGGCCAAGGCCATCACGATGCGGTACTTGTCTTCCGACACCAGTTCGATGTTGTATGGGGGGTAGCTCGGTTGCGCATCGGCGCGCTGTTCGTTGAGCAGCTGTGCCAGGCGGTCAAAGCCAATGGCGGAACGATACAGGGGAGCAAGGTCAAAAGTACGCATGATAACTATCCTTTTCAAATGAAGCGATAAGAGGGGCGGACCTCACCGTGAGCATCCGCCTGTTACCGATATACGGCCTGTCAACGCCCTTTCAAGGCCTTGAAATTGGCGAAAAGCGCCCCAGACGGCGAAGAATTTGTAAGAAATTTTTACATGGCCCATCCACGGGGATTTTGCATGGCGTCCCCCATGCGGTGCCGGCTTTTGGTGTATGCTGGCGGCATGAATAATGACACCGACATCCAGCTCAGCGGCCCCTTCAAGGCCACCGACGGCTCCGGCCGTGCCCACGACATCAAGGCCATCCGCATCTTCGACGAAGGCTACGGCATCATCGACGTCTACGTCGATTTCGCCGCCCCGCTCGAAGCGGGCGCCTACAAGGACAAGACCCTGGTCGGCCACATCCTGACCCGCCTGCGCAGCCTCGGCTACGTTGGCCCCGACTTCGGCCATGGCGACCTTGGCCTGCAAGACAAGAAACTGATCGTTCTGGAAGCGCCAGAGGAATTTTCCGCCTTTGCAATCTGCAAAGGCTGGAAGGATCTTTCGGCAGAATTCGACGAGGACTGAGCCGTTTTCTCCCCATCTGCGCCGTACCCGCATCTTGCCGGTACGGCGTTTTTCATGGGTGAAGACTTAATTCAGCTTAGTTGCTTAGTTGATATAGCGCGCGCTCCACGCGGCGATGACGTTGGCGACATATGCCGCGTCATCGCGCCCCGTCAATAAATGGTCGGCATCGTCGAGCGAAACGAAGCTTTTCGGGTGCTTGGCTGCCGTAAAGATCTCCATCGCGTTCGACAGGCTCACCGTCGTGTCGTTCGGTGCGTGCATCACCAGCAGGGCGCGGCGCAGGCCGGCGATGTGCTCTTTTAAACTGTGGCTGCCGGCGTCGTCGACGAATTGCTGGCGGATGCGGAAGGGCCGCCCTTCCAGCTGCACCAGCGCCTCGCCTTCCGCGGCGATCTGCTCCAGGTGCGCGCTGAACATGCGCGTCACGTAGGCGGGCGTGCTCGGGGCGGCCAGGGTGGCAATGGCGATCGCTTCCGGCACTTGCGACGCGGCAGCCAGCACGGCGGCGCCGCCCAGGCTATGGCCGATCAGCAATTGCGGGGCCGCATGTTTTGCACGCAGGAAATCGGCGGCGGCGACCAGGTCGTCCACATTCGACGAGAAATTGGTGGCGGCGAACTCGCCCTCGCTGGCGCCCAGTCCCGTGAAGTCGAAGCGCAGCACGGCGATGCCGTGCTCCGTCAAGCCTTGCGCGATGCGC
Organism: Janthinobacterium sp. GL_088; assembly: GCF_057837845.1. NCBI lineage: Bacteria > Pseudomonadati > Pseudomonadota > Betaproteobacteria > Burkholderiales > Oxalobacteraceae > Janthinobacterium > Janthinobacterium sp. GL_088. The sequence goes on from NZ_CM174453.1 coordinate 5,251,469, forward strand.
CGCGCGGCCAGCACGTCCTTGCCGCAGGTAAAACAGTGGGCGAACAGCGCGTAGGCGCGGATGGCGCCGTCGGGCGCATCGAGGCGCGCTGCCAGCACATGGCCGTGCGCGCCGGGAAAATCTTGCCGGGTGGATTTCATTGTCTCAGATCAAAGCTGCCGCACAGGGCGGCCGATGACGCATTGTAGCGCCGGCCGGCCACAGCTGTTTTAGCCACGCGATGGGATGTCGACACCCTTGATGACGGCTGGCCTGGCCAGAAACGCGTCCAGCACGCGCTGCACGTTCGGGAAGCTGCTGAAACCGACGAGATCGCCTGCGCCATAGAAACCCACCAGGCAGCGCACCCACGGGAAGATGGCGATGTCGGCAATCGTGTACTGACTACCCATGATCCAGTCGCGGCCCTGCAGGCGCTGCTCGAGCACGCTCAGCAGGCGCTTGGCCTCGCCGATATAGCGTTCCAGCGGCCGCTTGTCCTCATAGTCCTTGCCGGCAAATTTGTGGAAGAAGCCCACCTGGCCAAACATGGGGCCCATACCGCCCATCTGGAACATCAGCCATTGGATCGTTTCATAGCGCAAGCCCGCGTCCTGCGGGATGAACTTGCCCGTTTTCTCGGCCAGGTACAGCAGGATAGCGCCCGACTCGAACAGGGCCAGCGGCTTGCCATCGGGACCGTCCGGGTCGAGGATGGCGGGAATCTTGTTGTTCGGATTGAGCGACAGGAAGGCGGGCGACAGCTGGTCATTTTGTTCGAAGCTGACCAGGTGCGGCTCGTACGCCAGGCCCAGCTCTTCCAGCAGGATGGAAACCTTGATGCCGTTCGGCGTCGGCAGCGAGTACAGCTGCAGGCGTTCCGGATGCCGGGCAGGCCATTTTTGGGTGATGGGGAAGTCGGAAAGTTGGGACATTGGAATCCTTATTGAGATGGTTGACGCGGCGCAAGAGAGCAAGTATAGCCAAGCATGGCAGTTTCAGCAGGACAGCGCATTCAGCCAAACAAGCCATGCAAAAACCAGCGCGGCGCGGCGTCTTCTCCGCTGCCGGCGATGCGTTCGCGGTAGACCCAGTAATGGGCGTGGTCGAGACCTTCGGCGATGAAATAATCACGCGCCTGCGACTGGCCCCACCAGCCTGCCTCGATGCGCTCGGCCACTGACACCATTTTCAGGGGCGAGCCATAGAACGGCCGGTGCTCGCGCATCAGCAGGGCGATGGGCTGGGCCAGCAGCCAGCCGGGACGGGGCATGCCGGACAAGCCGGGCGGCAAGTCGGGCACCGTGTTCCTGCCGCCTGGCTTGGCCGGCAACGGCAACCACTGGTTGGCCGCCTCGGGACGGTAATCGGCGCGCGGCGCGGCCTGCAAGACATTGTCGCTCCCCAGGCGCGCCACCAGCAATTCCAGCAAGCGCTGGCGCTCCTGCGGCGTACCGCCCGGTTCGGGGAACAGGGTATCGCTGGGCGGCGCCATCGGCTGCACCTGCAGCGCTTCCAGAGTAAGGCCGATCACGGGCGCGTCCAGCACCAGCTGCGCCAGGCGCTCCTTGAGCAAACGCACCAGGTGCTCGTCGCGCCAGACGGCCTCGCCCAGCGCCAGGTCGATGATGGTGGGCGGGCGCGCCACCCTGCCCCGCTCGTGCGCCAGCAGCAACTGTATGCGCTCGACGGCAAATTGCCGCGCGCACAACCAGCCCGTCATTTGCTGCAGCAGCCGGCGCGCGCCGAACAGCAGCGCGTCCGCGTGCTCCACGCGGTCGAACAATTCCAGGCTGGCGCGGAACGTGGGCGGCGCTTCGAGCCACACGAACAGTTCCGTGCTGTGGCCATGCGCATCGTCGAGCATGTCGAGCAAGGCCCCGCCGCAGCGGCGCTGCAAGCCAGGGCGCGGCAAGTGGCGCAGCTGCCCCAGGGTGCGGCAGCCGATGCCCTCGAACCAGTCCAGATAGGCGCGCGCGGGCGGCAGCAAGGCGCACGGCAGGCCGTCGAGACGGCGCACCAGGCTGGCCATGCCCAGCACGCGGCCCCGGCGCGTGCCGGCGCGCGCCAGCAGCCAGGCGCCGCGCGCCGTGGGGGCGCACGACAGCTGGGCCGTGTAGCCGAGCGCGCGCAAGCTGGCCGCGATCTGCCTGCACAGGGCGCGCACGCCACCAAACAGGCGCAGGCTGGCGCCCGCATCGACGAGCAGGGTCGCTTCCTCGCCCTGCGCCACCAGCGGCGAGTATTGCAGCAGCGCCAGCGCCACCGCCTGCAGCGCCTGCGCTTCCAGTTCAAGCGAGCGCTCGTGCAGGCGCGCCTGCGGCGCCAGCATCAGCGCGCCGGCGCGGCGCATGCCCGGCCGGATACCGGCCGCCCGCGCCAGCGGCGACAGGGCCATCACTTGCTCCTGCTCCAGCACCACGCCGAGGCTGTCAGCCGACCAGCGCGGGCAAAATACTTCGAGCGGAAGCCGGGGCAGGCACAGGCCGATCCAGAGTCGCATGGCGTGGCAATAATGAAGGAGGTTGCAGGGGCAGGAACAGGGGCGCGTCGCGCTGCGGTCCCCGGCGTTTGATGAAGCCGATCTCGATGCCGCCGGCGGCCGGGCGCACGGACAGGCGCAGCGGCGCCGGCGACGCATCCTGCGCGCCGTGCAAGGGGCGCAGCATGCAGAACAAGGTATTGCCTCCTTGCGCAGCCAGGTGCAGGCGGCGCAGGCTGTCGGCGCGCACGTGCGGCTGCCAGAACAGCAAGGCGCCGCAACTACCGCTGCGCAAGATGTTTTCCGCCGCCCACAGGGCATCCTTGCTGCCGGCGCTCTTGAGCCACAGCAGCTGCGACGGCGCCAGTCCCTGCGCCACCAGGGCCAGCGCCTGCGGCGGATGGGGCGGCTGCAGCAGCACGATGGGCAAGCCCGGCAGCTGCGCCAGCGCGGGCGCCAGCAAGCGCAATTCGCCACTGCCTGGCTGCTGCACCAGCAGATCGATGAGGCTGCCGCTGGGCCAGCCGCCGCCGGGCAACTGCGCGGACAGGGCGGCAAAGCCCGTGTCCAGGCAGCGCGTGGCGCCCTGTCCCAGCTGCGATGCGCGCCATAAAGACGGGTGCAAGGCTTCCGGCGAGGCCATCAATTGAGAATGTTGCATAATTGAATATGAAGATAAATACTGTATGCATATACAGTACTATCCAGTCCTGCTTTTGGCAAGGCTTATCTGCTCAGCGCCTGCCCGGAGGCCGCTCCGCCATGTCCGAAAAACCCCGTTTCTGGCATCGATTGCTGTACCATAAGCACTCTCCTTACCGCTCGGCAATGCACCGGGCGGCTTCCTCCGTCCATAAGGAAACGCATTTGACCACCATCCAAATCATCAGCGCCATCGTCTTCGGCCTTGCGCTCATCCACACCTTCGCCGCCAAGTCGTTTGAAACATTATCGAGGCGCCATCCCCGCCATGCGGGCCTGCTGCATTTGCTGGGTGAAGTGGAAGTCGTGTTCGGCTTCTGGGCCTTTATCCTGATCATCATCATGGCCTTTGTCTCGGGCGGCGATGCGGCCATCGAGTATGCCGAGTCGCGCCATTACACGGAGCCGCTGTTCGTCTTTGTCGTCATGGTCGTGGCCGCCTCACGCCCCGTGCTCGACGCCGTACAGCGCCTGTTGAAAGGCGTGGCGCGCGTGATGCCGCTGCGCACGGAACTGGCCCTCGTCTGGCTGGGCCTGGCGCTCGTGCCCCTGACGGGTTCATTGATCACGGAACCGGCCGCCATGACCCTGGCCGCGCTGATGCTGGCGCCGCAAATCTTCCGCCCGGGCATCCCTGAATGGCTGAAATACGGCGCGTTGGGAGTGCTGTTTGTCAATGTTTCCATCGGCGGCACCCTCACCTCGTACGCGGCGCCGCCCGTGCTGATGGTGGCCACCACGTGGAACTGGGATAGCGCCTTCATGGCCAGCCATTTCGGCTGGAAGGCCGCCATCGCCGTGCTGATCAACGCCACGGGCGTGAGCATCTTGCTGCGCAAATATCTGCACAGCAACACTTCCGACATCAAGCCGAAAGCCGGTGAAGTGGAAGCGCCGAAAGTGCCGCTGGCCGTCAGCCTGGTGCACATGATCGTGCTGGCCGGCGTGGTCACCCTGGCGCACCATCCCGTGCTGTTCATCGGCCTGTTCCTGTTCTTCCTCGGCTTCGTGCAGGCGTATGAGCGCTATCAAAGCCCGCTGATCCTCAAGGAAGGCTTGCTGGTCGGCTTCTTCCTCGGCGGCCTGGTGGTACTGGGCGGCATGCAGCAATGGTGGCTGCAGCCCATCGTTTCCAGCCTGAAGCCGCTGGCCCTGTTCTTCGGCGCCCTGGGCTTGACGGCCATTACCGACAATGCGGCCCTCACTTACCTCGGTTCGCTGATCGTCGGCATGACGGACGAAGCAAAATACATGCTGATGGCTGGCGCCGTGGCCGGCGGCGGCCTGACCGTCATCGCCAACGCGCCGAACCCGGCCGGCGTGGCCCTGCTGCGCCGCGGTTTCAAGGATGAATCGATCGGCGCCGTCGGCCTGCTGGCCGGCGCCCTGCTGCCGACGGCCGTGGCGGGCCTGGCCTTCCTGGCGTTGTAAGCTGCATCGCGGGGCGGCTGCCGGCCGCCCCTGTTTCCCTCAGTTGCCCTCCTCAGTTACCTTCATACACCAAAAAATGCAGCCGGTCATAGAACAGGCTGTAGGCATAATCGAACGTGCCCACGCTGCGAAAACCCTTGTGCAGATACACTTGCAGCGCTTCGCTCTTTTCCCACACCGTCAAAGTGATGCGCGCACAGCCCTTGCGGCTGGCCAGGTCGCGGATTTCATGGAACATTTGCCGAAACAAGCCCTGGCCCCGGTATTTCTCGTCGATGGCCAGGCTGCTGACGAAACAGTCGTCGGCGCGCGCATGCGCGAGCACGAAGGCGTCATACGCATCGTCAAGCGCCTTCATGTCATCGCGGTAATACGAGACGGCACCGCAGGCCTGGAACTCGTCCATCGTCGCGGCCGTGAAGAAGCCGATGAAACGCCCCTCCTCGTCATGCAGGCCGTGGATGTGCGCCAGATACGGATCGATATTTTGCCGCCGCTGCAGTTCGACTAACTGCAGATTCAATTTATTCCCAAAGGAACAGTATTCCAGGTAACTGGTGGCAAACAGCAATTTGGCCATGCGGTTCTTCGCCTCGTCGCCCAGCAGTTCTCCCGCCACCAGTGTGAGCGGCGCATGCGACAGCAGGCCCGCCTGCGCCTCGTCACTTGGCGCGGCGGCATCGCTGGTGGCCGGCATGCGGCTGCCGTGGCGGCCCACGGTCGGGCGCCAGAAGTTGCCGGCGGCAATCTGCTCCGAGCGGTGGGCCAGCAGGTAACGGCAAAAGACGGCATTCACGCGGTCGAGCTGCGGGTCGTCCGACAGCACCGAGTAATAGTGAAAGTGGTCGATGTCCGCCCGCAACTGGGCAGCATACGCCATGCGCGGCACTTCCTCGATATCGAACACGTCGACGATATTGACCAGGCTCAAAGGATCGTCGAGCTGCCAAGCGATTTCATCGAGCCGCGCCACGCAGCGCGCGTACGCGCGCCGCTCCTCGTCGCTCAAGGGGATGTGCATGTCGGTAATGATATCGTCCAGCAAGCGCATGCCGCGGATGCCGCCCGCCACCGCTTCGCGCGCGCCGTCATACAGCACGCAATAGCGCTGGTAGAACTCGGCATGGCTGAGCAGGGTCACGCCCAGGTTTTTCTTCCATTCGGCATAGAACTGGCCAAACAGCTGCGCCTCGAATTGCGGGCAAGAACGGGGAACCTGCGCATCGATACCAGCATAGGCGAGGTTCACATTGCGCTGGATCACGCGCAACGCGGCATCGTTCTTCTTGGCGATCAGCATGCCCGTTTCATCGAGAAACAGATTCATCCAGCTGACATGCCGGCGCTCTTCGCTGTCATCGGCGTTGCGCTGGAAATAATCGGGCACTTCCGGCTTCATCAGGAAAATCGTCGCCGGATTGTGCGGGATCGTATCGACATCCATATACATGCCGCCGTATTCGCACATGATGAGGATGCGGAAATAATCGGACAAGGTGGCGAAGTAGCGCTGCGTATGCAGGGTATCGAGGATATCGAAGCGGGCCGGCGCGAAATCGAGCGCCAGCGCGCGCAGCGAGTTGATATGCAGGGTCGTGCCGCCGATGTCGTAGCGGCCTATCGTGTAGCGCCCGGCGCCGCCCGTGGGGCTGAAGCGCTCGTCATCGCGCAGCTGCTGCGCATCCCACACCCACAGGATGGAGACGTACGGCGCGCCGCCGTTGTAGCGCACGTCGTCGAGCGCCGCGCCCCACTGCCCGATCGCCTCACAGGCGATGGCCGGCAATGGTCCGCCCATCCAGATGCGGTGCAGGTAGCGCTCGTCGTCACCCAGCGCGCGCGTGGGGATGCAGCTGAGCGAGGAACAGCTTGCCGCATTGAAATGGTTGAAGTTCAGGGCGACAAAGCTGCGCAGGGCCGCGATGCCCGCCTGGTGCTCCACGGCCAGTCGTTCCAGATCAATGCCGGGGGGCCGGACATCGGCCAGGGTGATGTAATCGAGTTTCAGCCGGTTGATGCGAAACTCGTATTCCAGGTTGAAAATCTTTGCTTGATCGTGTTTCGAGGCCAGGTCATCTATTTTCATGGGCGCACCATTTTCCGCAGGAGAGTGTCAATGAACTTCGCAGGAGGTAAAACAAGGTCGACAACATGCGCATCGCTGCGCCATCAGTGCCGGGCGAGCAGCACCTCGCTTTCCCGGCGCCCCGCCATACCCCGCGCAAACAGCAGCAGGCAGGCGGCGATGACCACGATGACGGGGATATTGAGCAGCGCATACGTTTCCAGCGCATAGCCAAAGCGCTGGCACAGCACGTTGTACAGCTGCAGCCAGGCGGACAGATAAATGCAGTACAGCAAGCTCATGGCGGCCGTCGTGAGTGTCATCGATTCCTTGCTGGCCGTAATCGCGCTGCGAATCAGGGCGCCATTGAACAGGCCGAAGCCGATGGAATAGACAAACATGCAGGCGGCAAACACGTCGACGTGATGGCGGCCCGCGCCGGCGCCCAGCATGCCGGCGGCCGCGATCAGCCCGCCCAGGCGCAGCAGGGACACGAGCGGGAAATCCTGGCGCAAACGCTGGATGGCGATGCTGCTGAGAACGAAACCGGACAAAATCACGCATTGCAAGGCGATATACGTGGCGTAGGACGCGCCCATTTCCTGCAGCACGAAGAGGGGCGAAAAGCCGATCCAGGCCGTCAGGGGCACGGTGGCCAGCCCGGCCGTGAACATGCCGAACATGAAGCGCCCGTTGCTGAAAATGGCGACATAGCTGCGCACGATGGCGGCCAGGTCCAGGCGCGTGACCTTGGGCGCCACGCGCGGCATGGTCTTGCACAGGCCCAGCAGGGACAGCAGCGCCAGCAGGCCCGAGAGGAAAAAGACGTAGCGCCAGTCCAGCCGGCTGATGATGGCGCTGCCGAGGATGGGGCCGGCCAGGGGCGCGAGGATGGTGGTGCTCGACAGGATGCTGCTGAGCTTGACGGCGGCCATGTCATCGAACAACTCATGGATCATGGCATAGCCGACGAAGATGAAGCAGCAGCCCATGCCCTGGATGAAACGGGCGGCGAGAAACTGCTCGATCGAGGCGGCAAATGGCACAGCCAAGGTGGCCAGCAGGAACAAGGTATTGCCGGTCAGTACCAGCTTGCGCTTGCCGATGGTGTCGGCCAGCGGCCCCAGGAAAATCTGCAGCGAGCTGCCGCCCAGCAGATACAGGCTCAGGGACAAGGGGACGAATTTTTCCTCTGCCTGGAACTCGCCGACGATGCCCAGCATGGCCGGCATGATCATGTCGTTCGACAAATAAATATTCAGTTCAAAGACGAGAAAAAACGCAAAAAACCACAGCAACTGCTTGGACTTGATGGACATGGCGCGTTCCGTAACGTGGGTGGCTGCCGTCAGTGCATGCCAGCCGTCGGGGCATGGGACGGCGGACACGGATCACACTGAAAACGTGTACCAATTGTATACCAATTAGTATTTTTAGCGCCTGATTTTGTTATTTTTAAATACCGAAACAATACCACTTTACAAAATTCATGGTGCTCCGGCATGTGGAATCTGCGCTGGAAAGGGCACCGCCAGCGTGCCGGCGCGCGGCAGCAGCCGTACGGGAGAAAGGAAAACGATGCGTACCAGTACCTGCGCACCGTTGCGGCGCGCAGCACGCTGGCTTACCGGCGGCGGTGGCTGGCGAAGAAATCGAGCAGCATCTTGCTGGCGTCGGGCTTGGCCTTGTCGTTGAATGGCAGACTGGCGTCGCCGCCGCTCCACGCGTGCTCGAGGTGCTCGACCTGCGCCACGCGCAGCAGCACATCCTTGCCCACCTGATAATCGTGCAGCCCATACGCATGGGCCGGATTGCGTCCGCCCGCCGCGCCGCCAGGCAAACGCTGCGCCGTCACCACGGTATCAACCGGCAAGCGGTTGACGCGCACGCTCTGGCGCACCAGCTGCGTCTGGTTAATGGGACGCACCACCTTGTCGGCCAGCCCTTGCAGCAGGATGGTGGGCAGGCGGGGAAACGCGGGCTGGCGCGCCAGCACTTCATCGATGGCCGCGTCGGCACGGGCGCTGGCGCCATGCTGCATCACGCCCAGCGCGCCGATCAGGTTATGCCCGGCGCCAAACACGGGCCCGGAATGCAGGCCCAGCGCGGCAAACAGATGGGGATGGTTCAGGGCCACGATATGCGCCATGCCGGCGCCGGCGGAAATGCCGCAGATATAGATGCGCGCGCGGTCGATCGCATAGCGGGCCGCCACCTGCTCGATGGCGCCGACGATCAGGCGCACGTCGCCGCCACCCTCCTGCGTCAGCTTGTCGTACCACTTCCAGCAACGGCGCGCATGCGAACGCAGCGATTGCTGCGGATACAGCACGGCATAGCCCTTGCGTTCGGCCAGGCGGTTCATGCGCGTACCTTCGGCAAACTGCGTGGCACTCTGTTCGCAGCCATGCAGCATCACCAACAGCGGCCGGCCCCGGCTGCGCATGGCGGCACTTGGCGCCTTCTCGGGCAAGTACAGGAAATATGGCAGGCGCCGGCCCGGCAACTGACCCAGTTCAGGCAACGGTGCATAGTGGGCGGCCAGCCACTTGCCCGGCGGGGGCGCCGTTCGCTTGCGCACGCGCGGTGGCGACAGGGGCGTGGCAAAGGGTGCCAGGGCGGGCACGGCGCCGCTGGCAGGCCTGGCGCGCGGCGGCGGCCTGGTCTTGACCACGGCCTTGACCACGGTCTTGCCACGGGGTTTGGATTTAGCCTTGGGCTTGGCCGGCACGGGGCCGAACAGCACCTTCGCCAGCTTGGTGGCAGTGCGCTGCTGCGCCTTGCCGGCGCGCAAAAGCCCACGCAGCCACTTGGTGGCGGGCTTTACCATGACAAGCGGCGCGCGTGTCGTAGTGGAGCGTACCGCAAGTTCATCCCTCTGCATCGTTGCATCGTCAGCATGTGCGGCCTCCTCCGTATATCGCATAGAGTACCGCAATTGGCTGACCACACCGTACGGTTGCACACCGATAAAGTGCCGCTAAGTAATCCTCAGGAAATTATTGTGAATTTATAACGAACAGAACCGGATGCTATGCAAGGCGCCCACTGCGACGCAGTGCGAGCACTGCTAGCAGCGGGCAACGCCGCAGAGCGCCGGTTATGGAAGTCAGAAATCATAATAATTTATTGGGGGTTACTTAGCACCATTGAGGCAGATCAAGCGCGACCTGGGGCGTATGCTTACTCTGGATGTTCGATCAGCACTTCACACGAGGAGAGAACACCATGAGCTATCTGGACCGCGATATCCTGGGCATGTACCGCAACCACGACGGCCCGGGGCCGGCCCTGATGGGGGCAGATACCCTGATCGGGGACGATGTCTACAATCACAACGACGAGGAGCTGGGCGACATCAAGGAAATCATGCTCGACATGCGCACCGGCCAGATCGCCTATGCCGTGCTGTCCTTCGGCGGCATGCTGGGCATGGGCGACAAGCTGTTTGCCGTGCCCTGGGAGCGCCTGACCCTGGACACCGTCAACAAGCGCTTCCTGCTCAACGTCGACAAGGACCTGCTGAAGGATGCCCCCGGCTTCGACAAGAACAACTGGCCCGACATGGGCAGTGAAGCGTGGAATCTGCAGATGGAAGCGTTCTATGGCAGCGGCACGCGCTACGGCAGCGGCGCCATGGCAGGCAGCCGCATGCCATCCGGCAGCGACCTGCGCAGCGGCGCCAGCCTGCAAGCGGGCAGCGAAGGCAGCCTGTCCGGCACCTCCATGAGCGGCAGCCGCGCCGGCACGGGCGGCAGCCAGGGCGACCTGGGTTCGCGCTCATCGCTCGGCGATGATGATGATCTCAACAAGCGCACTTGAGAGATCAGGTGGAACGTAGGTCGGGTAGGATGGATTAGCGGAGCATGTTGCTGCCCATCGTTAGCGTCAAGGCGCCTCTAGAAACCATAGCGAGCAAGTTCAATATCGCGTTGAGTAGCGCAACCGTACTCTAGTACGGTGAGCAACGCCGACGCGATAGTGAGCTGCGCAGTAGGTTTATAGAGGTGCCATCACCGCTGCATCGACTCCCATACTTTCTGCAGGCGCTTGGCAGACACCGGCATCGGCGTCCGTAATTCCTGCGCAAACAGCGACACGCGCAGCTCTTCCAGCATCCAGCGGAAGTCGACCAGTTTCGGATCCGTGTTCTTGCCAGCCTGGCGGTCCTTGGTCTGGCGCAGATACGGCGCGGCGGCCGATTGCCATTCGGCCATCAGCTTGATATCGCGCGCGGGGTCGGCCCGCAGTTTTTCCAGGCGCACATTGATCGCCTTCAAATAGCGGGGGAAATGCGCCAGCTGCGTGTACTCGTTTTCCGTCAGGAAACGCTTATGCACGAGGCCCTGCAGCTGCGCCTGGATATCGGTGGCCGCCGCTGCGGGAATATTTTGTAGCCGCTTCGGCAAGCCGTGGAATTCCGTCAGCACTTGCGACAGCAAACGGGCAATTTCGTTCACCAACAGAACCAACCGCGACTTGCCCTCCGTCTGGCGCTTGGCAAACGAGGCGGCGTCCAGCGGCAGCGGATCTTGCAGGCAGGCGATGTCGAGCGCCTTGTTGATGATTTGCTCGCGCAGCTCTTCCTGCGAACCGAGGGCCATGAATTGCATGCCCATCTGCTGCAGGCCGGGAATACTTTTCTCGACGTATTTGATCTGCTCCTTCATTTGCAGCGCGAACAAACGGCGCAAACCAATCTTGTGCGTGCGGGCGGCCACGGTCGGATCATCGAACACTTCCAGGTCGCAATGCGTGCCCTTGTCGACCAGGGCGGGGAAGCCGATCAGGGTCAGCTTGCCCTGCACGATTTCTAGCAACTCCGGCAATTCGCCAAAGGTCCAGGCCGTCAAGCCCATGTGCTGCGAGACGGTGGCATTCGGCGATGCCGGCGCGGCAGCGGCTGCGCCCTTGGCTGGCGCACCGCCCTTGCCTGCTGCCGCGCTGGCGCCCTGCGCTTGCAGCCGCGACGCCACTTGCGCGCCCGCCACCTTGGCACCGGGCGTGCCCGTGCCGGACACGCCCGACACTTCGGCCAGTTTCTGGAAGCTCTGGCGCGCCTGGCCGCCGAATTCCGCTTGCAGGGTGGCCAGGTTGCGGCCCATGTCCAGCTGACGGCCGTGCTCATCGATCACCTTGAAATTCATGAAGTGATGGGCAGGCAGGGTTTCCGGTTTGAAATCCGTCGTCAGCACATTGATCGTGATCTGGGTGCGGATATCGAGGATGATGGCGTCGATCAGATCGCCGCGGCCAAACACGCCCGCCTCATGCACGCGCTCGCAAAATTTCGCTGCGTAATCGGGCAGCGGCACGCAGTGGCGGCGCAGCTTTTGCGGCAAGGATTTCAACAGCAAATGCACTTTTTCTTTCAGCATGCCCGGCACCAGCCATTCGCAGCGCTCGCGCGGCAACTGGTTCAGCGCATACAGGGGCACGCTCAAGGTCACGCCATCGCGCACGCTGCCCGGCTCGAAGTGGTACGTGAGGCCCATTTCCAGGCCCGTCACCGACATGGTTTTCGGGAACAGGTCCGTCGTCACGCCGGCCGCCTCGTGGCGCATCAGCTCTTCGCGGTTCAGATACAGCAGCTTCGGATTGTCGCGCGTGGCCTCTTTATGCCATTTCTCGAAACCGGCGCCATTGCACACGTCCGCCGGCAGCAATTTATCGTAGAAAGCGGCGATCAGTTCATCGTCGACCAGCACGTCCAGGCGGCGTGACTTGTGTTCGAGGTTTTCGATGTCCTTGATCAATTTATGGTTGTGCGCAAAGAACGGCGCGCGCGTGTCGAAATCGCCGCCAACGAGAGCGTCGCGAATGAAGATTTCACGCGCTTCCGGCAAGTTGAAATTGCCGTAGTTGATGCGGCGCTGGCTGTACACCACCAGGCCATATAAGGTCGCCCGTTCGGACGCCGTCACCTGCGCCGAGCGTTTTTCCCAGCGCGGCTCGCCCCACGATTTCTTCAGCAAATGCTCGCCGACTTTTTCCAGCCACTCGGGCTGGATCTGCGCCACGCAACGAGCGTACAGGCGCGTCGTGTCGACCAGTTCGGCCGCCATGATCCACTTGCCCGGCTTTTTCAGCAGCGAGGAACCGGGCCAGATGTGGAACTTGATGCCGCGCGCGCCCAGATACCCGGCGCCCGGCTCGTCCTCGCCCTTGAAGCCGATATTGCCCAGCAAACCGGTCAGCAAAGCCATGTGCAGGTTATCGTAGGTGGCCGGCGCTTCGTTCAGGCGCCAGCCCTGTTCCTTGACGATGGTCAGCAACTGCGAATGCACGTCGCGCCATTCGCGCAAGCGCATCTGCGACAGGAAATTCGTGCGGCAATTATCCTGCAGCTGGCGGTTGGTTTTCTTGTGCTCGATGGCCGATTCGAACCAGCGCCAGATTTTCAGGTAGCTGAGAAATTCCGATTTTTCATCGGCGAATTTCTTGTGCGCCTCGTCAGCCGCCTGCTGGTGTTCCATCGGGCGGTCGCGCGGATCCTGCACGGACAGGGCCGAGGCGACGATCAGCACTTCCGTCAGACACGCGTTATCGAGCGCGGCGAGGATCATGCGGCCCACGCGCGGGTCCAGCGGCAGCTTGGCCAGCTTGTTTCCCAGCGGCGTGAGTTTGTTGACCTCGTCGACGGCACCGAGTTCCTGCAGCAATTGATAACCGTCGGCCACCGCGCGCGCCAGCGGCGGCTCGATGAAGGGGAAGGTTTCCACGTCCGTCAGGTGCAGGGATTTCATGCGCAGGATGACGGCCGCCAGCGAGGAGCGCAGGATTTCCGGCTCCGTGAATTTCGGGCGCAGCAAATAATCCTGCTCTTCGTACAAACGGATGCAGACGCCATCGGCCACGCGGCCGCAACGCCCGGCGCGCTGGTTGGCAGCCGACTGGGCGATCGGCTCGACCTGCAATTGTTCCACTTTATTGCGGTAGCTGTAGCGTTTCACGCGCGCCAGGCCCGCGTCGACCACGTAGCGGATGCCGGGCACGGTCAGCGACGTTTCCGCCACGTTGGTGGCCAGCACGATGCGGCGCGCGTTGCTGGTTTTAAACACGCGTTCCTGCTCTTCGGCCGACAGGCGGGCGAACAGGGGCAGGATTTCCACATGCGGCGGATGGTGCTTGCGCAGCGCTTCGGCGCAGTCGCGGATTTCGCGCTCGCCCGGCAAGAACACCAGCACATCGCCCGAACCGATGCGGCACAGTTCTTCCACGCCATCGACGACGGCATCCATCAAGTCGCGCTTTTCGCGCGCTGCGGCCGTGCGCTGGCCCGGCTTGTCGGCGTTCGCGCCCGAACCAGGCATGGCCACCTGCTCGCGCTCGACGGGACGGTAGCGCACTTCCACCTGGTACAGGCGGCCCGACACTTCGATCACGGGCGCCGGCTTTTCCGGCGTGCCGAAATGACGCGAGAAGCGTTCCGCATCGATGGTGGCCGAGGTGATGATGATTTTCAGGTCAGGCCGGCGCGGCAGCAGCTGTTTCAAATAACCCAGCAGGAAGTCGATGTTCAGGCTGCGTTCGTGCGCTTCATCGATGATGATGGTGTCGTAGTTTTTCAACAACGGGTCGGTCTGCGTCTCGGCCAGCAAGATACCGTCCGTCATCAGCTTGACGGAAGCGCCACGGCTCAGGGTATCGGTAAAACGCACCTTGAAGCCCACGGTTTCGCCCAGCGGCGTCCCCAGCTCCTGCGCGATGCGCTTGGCCGTCGAGGAAGCGGCGATACGCCGCGGCTGCGTGTGGCCGATCATGCCCTTCTGGCCCCGTCCCAGTTCCAGGCAAATCTTCGGCAACTGCGTCGTCTTGCCGGAACCCGTCTCGCCCGAGACGATGATGACCTGGTTTTCCATCAGGGCCTTGGCGATTTCCGCGCGCCGGCCCGAGACGGGCAAGTCTTCCGGATACGTAATCGGCGGCAGCGGATTGCGGAAGGCCTTTTCCGCCTCGCGCGCGGCGCGGGCTGCGTCACGGCTCTCGCGGCTTTCCTGCCCCTCGCGCGGCGGGCGCGCGGCCTGGGGCTTGCCCTCTGCCGATCGCTGCTGCTGTTGCTGCCGCTGTTGTACTTTCGGCTGCTCCGCGCGCGGCGCCTGCGGCCTTTGCTGGCTCACGGGCGGGCGCTGGCGGCCCTGCGCAGGCGTGCCTGCAGGCGCGGAAACATCCCCGCTGGCGGGCACATTTGCAACGTTGGAAGGAGGGGAAGACTTATTGCTGGCTGAAGACATTGTTTTTTACAGGTATTTTAAGCGCGCACATCGCGCAGCGAATTATAATGCGCTTAATGGAAAACCCTACCCAATTCGTCCAATGGCTGCGCTCAGTCGCGCCCTACATCCACGCCTTTCGCGGCAAGACCTTCGTGGTCGCCTTCCCCGGTGAACTCGTCAGCGCCGGGGCGCTGCAGGTGCTGGCCCATGATTTGTCCCTGCTGCATGCGCTGGACATCAATGTCACCGTCGTCTACGGCTCGCGGCCGCAGGTGGCGGAACAGCTGGCCTTGCGTAACGTCGAAGGCCGCTTCCACAATGGCGTGCGCATCACCGACATCGCCGCGCTGGAATGCGCGAAGGAAGCCGCCGGCGAGCTGCGCCTCGATATCGAGGCCGCGTTCAGCCAGGGCTTGCCGAACACGCCCATGTCGCATGCAGCCATCCGTATCATTTCCGGCAACTTCATCACGGCGCGCCCGCTGGGCGTGATCGATGGCGTGGACCTGGAACTGACGGGCATCACGCGCAAGGTCGATGCCGAAACCATCCATTCCATCCTCGGTTCGGACGGCCTGGTGCTGCTCTCGCCGCTGGGCTTTTCGCCGACCGGCGAAGCATTCAACCTGACCATGGAAGACGTGGCCTGCAGCGCTGCCATCGCCCTGCACGCAGATAAACTGATTTTCATTACCGAAACACCGATGATGGAAGACGCCACGGGCGTGGAAATCCGCGAACTGTCGTCGCACCAGGCCGAAGCCGTACTGATGGCGGGCTTCTTGCCGGACGCCACGGCGTTTTACCTGAAACATTGCGTCAAGGCATGCCACAACGGCGTCGAGCGCTCGCACATCGTGCCCTTCTCGATGGATGGTTCGGCCCTGCTGGAATTGTTTACCCATGATGGCGTGGGCACCATGATCAGCCATGAAAACCTGGAAAGCTTGCGCCAGGCCACCATCGAAGACGTGGGCGGCATCATCAAGCTGATCGAACCGCTGGAAGCGGACGGCACATTGGTAAAGCGGGGCCGCGAGCTGATCGAGCGGGAAATCGATTATTTCTCCGTCATCGAGCACGATGGCGTGATCTTCGGCTGCGCCGCCCTGTACCCTTTCCCTGCGCAAAAGATGGCGGAAATGGCATGCCTGACGGTCAACCCGGAAGTGCAAGCCCAGGGCGACGGCGAGCGCATCCTGAAACACATGGAAAACCGCGCGCGCGCCGCCGGCCTGAACAAGCTGTTCGTGCTGACCACGCGTACCTCGCACTGGTTCAAGAAACGCGGCTTCGTGCCGGCCACCGTCGACGATTTGCCGAAGGACCGCCAGCATATGTATAACTGGCAGCGCAAATCCCAAGTGTTGATCAAGACACTCTAAAACTGAAAAAGCCCGGCATGCCGGGCTTTTTCTTTACTAAAATATCATTACTTGATATTCAGCGGCGCAAACGATTTGACCAGGTCATCGAGCGCCTTCAATTGCGCCAGGAATGGCTCCAGCTGGTCCAGCGGCAAGGCGCTGGGGCCGTCGCAGCGGGCGTTGTCGGGATCAGGATGGGCTTCCAGGAACAGGCCGGCAATGCCGACGGCCAGGCCGGCGCGGGCCAGGTCCGCCACCTGCTGGCGGCGGCCGCCCGACGCGGCGCCGCCGGGGTCGCGCTGCTGCAGCGCATGCGTGACGTCGAAGATGATGGGCAGGTCGTCGCAGGTTTTCTTCATGACGCCAAAGCCCAGCATGTCGACCACCAGGTTGTCGTAGCCGAGGCAGGTGCCGCGGTCGCACAGGATCAATTGATCATTGCCCGCTTCCTTGAATTTTTCGACGATATTGGCCATCTGGCCAGGGCTGAGGAATTGCGGCTTCTTGATGTTGATCACTTTACCGGTTTTCGCCAGGGCCACGACGAGGTCCGTCTGGCGCGCCAGGAAGGCGGGCAATTGCAGCACGTCGACCACTTCGGCCACCTGCTGCGCCTGCCATGGCTCATGCACGTCGGTAATCACGGGCACGCCGAACGCCGTCTTGACGTCCTGGAAGATGCGCATGCCTTCTTCCAGGCCCGGACCGCGATAAGAATGGATCGAGGAGCGGTTGGCTTTGTCGAAACTGGCCTTGAACACATAGGGAATGCCCAGTTTTTGCGTCACGCGCACATATTCTTCGCAGGCGCGCATGGCAAGATCACGCGATTCGAGCACATTAATGCCGCCAAACAGCACAAAGCTGCCTTCATTGCTGACATCGATGCCATTGACTTTCACTGAGGCCATAGGGGATTCCATATTGGTTAATTGTTACTACTGGGTTGGAAGAGGCGCAGCCAGCGGCTGGCGCGATAAGGCATCTTACTAGCTAGGGCGGCGCAGATCAAATTTGATCCAGCGCAAGGGCACGGCAAACGGCGTGTCGCCAGGCCGCGACGGCCCCGCGAGGGCAGGCGCAAAGTGCCTTATAATCACGCTTTATCTCTACACTGATTCAGGAGCACAGATGGCCCGCACGATCCACTGCATCAAACTCAACAAGGAAGCCGAAGGACTGGATTTCCCGCCGTACCCGGGCGAACTGGGCAAGAAAATTTACGAATCCGTGTCGAAGGAAGCGTGGGCTGCCTGGCTCAAGCACCAGACCATGCTGGTCAATGAGAACCGGCTGAACCTGGCCGACGCGCGCGCCCGCAAATACCTGGCCACGCAGATGGAAAAACATTTCTTCGGCGATGGCGCCGATGCGGCCATGGGTTACGTGCCGCCAACGGAATAAGTGTTACCGCTTGCCCGTGACCACGTCACGGGCAGTTTCACCTTCGCTGCACCTGCGTTTCACGCCCTCCCCCGCCGTTTCACGGCACTGCCTCCCCGTTTCGTCGCACACCGCTCGCCGCCCACGCCGCCGGCTGGCACAGTACGTCCATCGACAACCTCATTCCAAGGCGGACACCATGTTGCAGCAAATCTTCAGCCACACTCCCCTCTACGTCTGGGCCATCCTGGGCTTTCTCGTGTACCGGGGCGTGCTGGCCAGCCGCGCACGCGAAGTGACTTTGCGCAAGCTGTGCATCATTCCCCTGGTCATGCTGGCCCTGTCGCTGAGCGGCGTACATGGCAGCTTCGGCCTGGCCGGTGTGGCGCCGTTCGCCTGGGCAGCAGGCGCCCTGGCCGGCGCGGTGCTGGCATGGTCGTTGACCAGGACAGACGCCATCGTGGCCATTCCCGCGCGGGGCAGCGTGCAGCGTCCCGGCAGCTGGGTACCGCTGGTCCTGATGATGAGCATTTTCTGCATGAAATATGCGGTCGCCGTGACCCTGGCCATCGCCCCGGCCTATGCCCAAGCGCCCGGCTTCAACGTGCCCGTCTGCCTCGCCTATGGCTGCTTCAGCGGCATCTTCCTCGGCGGCTTGCTGCGCACCGTGGCCGTGTACCGCCAGGCACATATGACAAGCGGCCCGCAAGGGGCCGCCGTGTAAGACAGGTGTGGAAGCCGGCAAGCACCGGCTATCACCTTAATATGCCAGAGTACGCACGCCTTCCGGCATGCCCAGCAGGCAGACATTCGCGCCGCGCACGGCGAACAGGCCGACGGCAATGACGCCGACGATCTGGTTGATCTGCTGTTCCAGCGCCACCGGGTCGGCGATCTGCAAGCCCAGCACGTCGATGATTTCGCCACCATTGTCGGTAATGAACGCTTCCGTGCTGCCGGCCTTCAGGCGCAAACGGGGCGTGCCGCCCAGCGCGGCCAGCTGGCGCGAGACGGCGGCGCGGGCCATCGGCACCACTTCCACCGGCAGCGGGAAGGCACCCAGGGTATCGACGAGCTTGGAGCCGTCGGCGATGCAGACGAACTGTTTCGCTACGGAAGCAACAATCTTTTCACGCGTCAATGCCGCGCCGCCGCCCTTGATCATGGCGCCGCTGGCCGTGATTTCATCGGCGCCGTCGATGTAGACGGCGATCGATTCAACATCGTTCAGGTCGAAGACGGGAATGCCATGGCCTGCCAGGCGCGCGGCCGTCGCTTCGGACGACGCGACCGTGCCCTTGATGCTGTCCTTGATCTTGGCCAGTTCATCGATGAAAAAGTTGGCGGTGGAACCGGTGCCGACACCGATGATTTCACCCTCCACCACATAGGCGATGGCGGCACGGGCTACGGCTTGTTTCAATTCGTCTTGGGTCATGGCATTCAGGCTAAAGTGAGGAATGGCGCTATTTTAACGGATTGCCAGCCTGGCCAACCGGCCATCATGACCGACGAGAAGACGCGATACAACAGCTAAACGGGAAAACATTGCCCTAGGGCAATTGCGCACCCAATTACACTCTATGCCCTCTAAAATATGCGAAAATGAAACGATACACCGATATGACGTTTCAGGAATAGCACATGACTCACAGTAAACAGGTACTTGTTGTCGATGACAGCCGGGTTTCACGTTTGATGTCGCATCAATTCATCCTCAGCAAACACGCCGACTGGCAAGTGATTGAGGCGACGACGGGTGAGGAAGCCCTGGAAAAAGTCAAGACCGTCACCCCTGTGCTGATACTACTGGATGTCAACATGCCCGGCATGGGCGGCATCGCGGCCGCGGAGCAATTGCGCGCGCTGTGCCCGCAGACGCACATCATTCTCGTCACGGCCAATGTGCAGAACGCCACCCGCAACCGCGCCAGCGAAATGAAAGTCGGCTTCATGGAAAAACCGATCACGGAAACGCGCATCCACCAGCTGATCGAATCACTGGGACTGTGAGCATGATCAATCTCTCCGAACTCGAGAACGACGCCCTGGTAGAGATATTCAACATCGGGGTGGGCCACGCGGCGGCGGCCATGAGCGAGATCGTGAATGAAGAAGTCACCATGTCGGTGCCGTCGATCACCTTCCTGAACCGTGCCGACGCGGCCGCCTTGCTGGGCAGCAAGAAGGATGGCGAACGCATCTGCGGCGTCAGCCAGCATTACGATGGCGCGTTTGCCACCGAAGCCATCCTGATGTTCCCGGAAGACAAGAGCCTGGAAATCGTGCGCCTGATGGTGGGCGACGCCATGCCGCTGCAGGAACTGACGGAGATGGAACAGGAGGCAATGAGCGAGATCGGCAACATCATCCTCAACTCCTGCGTGGGGACCCTGGCCAACCTGTTCGACAGCGAACTGCACGGTTCGCTGCCCCTGTACCACGTGGGCACCAGCGCGGAAATCCTGTCCTCGTTCGGCGGCCAGGATGACGAGGCCGTCGTGCTGATGCTGCATATCGACTTCGTGCTGTCCAAGCACCAGATCCATGGCTATGTGGCCTTCGTGCTCGACCTGTCCGCCCTGCACGACCTGAAACAGCAAGTCAGCCGCTACCTGGCCAAGGTGCTGGGACAGGC
The DNA here is from genome assembly GCF_057837845.1 of Janthinobacterium sp. GL_088. Classification (NCBI taxonomy): domain Bacteria; kingdom Pseudomonadati; phylum Pseudomonadota; class Betaproteobacteria; order Burkholderiales; family Oxalobacteraceae; genus Janthinobacterium; species Janthinobacterium sp. GL_088. Next base: position 5,271,732 of record NZ_CM174453.1, read on the forward strand.
GTGACGATCATGCCGGATGCCTTGCACCGACTCGCCCTGCTCGAGAGCATACTCGGCGCCGTGAACCTGGGCGCCATCGTGCTCGATGAGGAGCACCGCATCGTACTGTGGAACCGCTGGATGGCGCGCCACTCGGCCCACCCGGCCGACGCCGTGCTGGGCCAGGATTTCTTCGCCGTCTTCCCGGAAATGCGGCACAAGCGCATCGATTCGGCCATCACCCAGGCCCTGCGCGACAATTTCCAGTCGCTGCTGTCGCAAACCCTGCACAAGGCGCCGTTTGCGCTGTACACGCATGGCGCGGCCACGGGCGGCAGCGATGGCGAGGAACGCATGCAGCAAGCCATCGCCGTCACGCCGATCAATTTACCCGGTTCGCCGCGCCACTGCCTGATCCAGATCAATGATGTCACCATCGCCGTGGGACGCGAGAAGCTGCTGCGCGAACAGACCATGGTCTTGCGCTCGCAAACCTTTTCCGACGGCTTGACGGGCATCGCCAACCGCCGCCACTTCGACGTGGCGATCGAGAAGGAAATGCGGCGCGCCATGCGCACCAGCAGCCCGCTGTCGCTGCTGATGATCGACATCGACCATTTCAAGGACTACAACGACCATTACGGCCACCAGCAAGGCGACGATTGCCTGATCCGCGTGGCGGCCGAACTGGCCGCCATGCTGCAGCGCCCGACCGACTTGCTGGCCCGCTATGGCGGCGAAGAGTTTGCCGCCATCCTGCCCGACACGGACGCGGCGCAGGCGCTGCGCATGGCCGAGGCGATCCGCCAGCATGCGGCGGACCTGCGCATTCCGCATGCCAAGACGGGCAATGAGGTCAAGCACATCACGGTCAGCATCGGCATCGCCACGCAGCAACCGCAGCAGCCGCTGGCCATCTCCGCCCTGATCGGCGCCGCCGACCGCGCCCTGTACCTGGCCAAGGGTGCCGGGCGCAACCGCGTGATGGTGCAGCCGCTATAAAAAAAGCAACACAAGGCAAAGGATTCCTGTAGACATCTTTACGGCGTGTGCGTAGACTCGTTACTGATTGCAGCAACAACAACAAGAATTTATCTGTGGTATCTATCCCTGCGCATGGCCCACCCATGCGGGACATGGCCAGGAGCGCTTGTGAATCTCGATCCTCCCCTCAGATCCGGCTTGCCGGGCGCCGGCATGGATACGACCATGGTGAACGGCATGCGCCTGCTGCTGTCGAGCGCCACCTTGCTGACCCTGTTCATCGACCCCGAAAGCGCCGGCAAGCTGACCAAGATCACCTGGCTGATCTTTTCCGCCTACACCATGCACAGCCTGCTGCTGTATGTGCTGGCCGTCCTGGGCCTTAGCTTGCCGGAAGATATACTGCTGTACTGGCTGGACGTGGCCTGGTATGCGCTGATCGTGTTTTCCACCAGCAGCCACAACAATTTATTCTTCCTGTTTTTTTTCTTTGCCATCCTCACCTCGTCGTTCCAGCGGGGCTTCGAGGAAGGCGCGCGCGTCACCCTGGCCTCAGCCGGCCTGTTTGCCGCCACCGCCCTGTTCGGCGAAACGGATGCGGAACTGTCGCGCCTGCTGCTGCGCACCACCTTCCTGCTGGCGCTCGGCTACATGATCGCCTACTGGGGTGGCTCGGCCATCACCCAGCGCAGCCACCTGGCGCTGCTGCGCGATGTCAGCCAGCTATCCAATCCCCGCTTCGGCGTCGACCAGACCATCACCTCGGTGCTGGAAAAGACCCGCAGTTATTTCAACGGCCGCAGTTGCCTGCTGATCATGCAGGACAAGGGCACGCGGGTCTGGTCGCTGCGCAGCGTGATTCATACTGGCACGGGCGTCGTGCATACGAGTTCGCTCCTCAGCGACGACGCGGCCAGCCCCCTGCTCGCTTTCCCCTATGACAAGATCGCCCTGTACAACCAGCCCGCCGGGCGCTGGCTGCCGTGGACCGGCGGCGCGCGCATGCTCGAACCCGACAGCGGGCGCTGGCTGCGGCATGACGACGCGGCAGGCGCCCGCCTGGCCGAACTGCTCGAGGCACACGCCTTCATCAGCGCGCCGCTGCCCTTGCGCAATGGCAAAGGCCGCATCTTCATCGTGTCCGCCACCAGCATGAGCAAGACGGACGCCCTGTTTCTCAGCCATATAGGCGCGCAGGCGTTTCCCGTCATTGAAAACATCGACCTGCTCGACCGCCTGGCGTCGCAGGCGGCCTCGCGCGAGCGCGAAAAGATCGCGCGCGACCTGCATGACACGGCGGTGCAGCCATATATCGGCTTGCGCCATGGCCTGGCCGCCCTGCGCAACGAAGCCACGCCGGGCAACCCGCTGCTGCCCGAACTGGAAAAACTGATCATCATGTCGGGCCAGGTGATCACCGACCTGCGCAGCTATGCGCGCACGTTCAAGAACGGCCAGGTGCAAAGCGAGCCGGAACTGCTGGTCGCGCTGCGCCGCCAGGCCACGCAGATCCGCGAATTCTATGGCATCGACATCGCCCTGCACATCGAAGGCGACCTGCACATCAACGACCGCCTGGCGGCCGAGGTGTTCCAGATCGTCAACGAAGGCATGAGCAATATCCGCAAGCATACGTCGGCGCGCCATGGCGCCGTCAAGCTGACCTGCGTGCAGGGCGCGCTGCACATCAGCATCGACAACGAATGCGCCGCCGCGCACGTCCCCGATTTCCTGCCCGACTCGCTGGCCGAGCGCGCCGCCGCCCTCGGCGGCACCGCCCGCGTCACGCATGGCATGCTGGGCAACACCTCCGTACAGATCGAGATCCCCATATGAATGACTTACGCCACATGCCACCGACCGGACATGTCATCAGCGTCATGCTGGTGGACGATCACAAGACCATGCTGTGGGGCCTGGAGCGGCTGATCGGCGGCGAGCACTCGGGCATGCGCGTGGTCGCCACGGCGTCCGACAGCGCCGAGGCGCTGGAGCAGGCGAAGGCACTGCAACCGGATGTGATCGTGCTGGACCTGGACCTGGGCGGCATCAGCTCGCTGGCCATCCTGCCCGCGCTGGCGCAGTGCGGCGGCACGCGCGTGCTGGTGCTGACGGCCAGCCACGACCAGGCCATCCTGGACCAGACGGTACTGAAAGGCGCGCGCGGCATCGTCAGCAAGGATGCGCCGGCGGAGATGGTCCTGAAGGCCATCGAAAAGGTCTACCAGGGCGAACTGTGGCTGGAACACGCGATGCTGGGACGCATGCTGACGCAGCTGACCCAGCCCGGCGGCGGCTCGGCGCAAGCCATCGCCGTCGCCAGCCTGACCCTCAAGGAAAGAAAGATCATCGCCGCGCTGGTGCACGGCAGCGGCACGCCGGCCAAGCTGCTGGCCGACCAGCTGTTTATCTCCGAACACACCTTGCGCAATCACCTGACGTCGATCTACCGCAAGCTGGGCGTGTACAACCGCCTGGAACTGTACGCCTACGCCACCAAGCACCAGCTGGGCCAATTGCCGCCCGGCGCCTGACGCCGCCATCCCCCTGCACGGCCACCGCACGGCCGCGCCCTTCCTCCCCGCCGCCCCCTTCGCCCGCCACCGGCGCGGCCTCGCCGCGCCCCTGCGCGCGCCAAACTCAAGCATGACAATTGTCACGAAAAAAACAAGCAGTTCCTCCCCGCAATAAAAGGATGTTCTTCTGATGTAGATCAAGGTGCCGACTTCTATAGTGGATTTACCGGAGTGCAAATCACCGCGCGGCCCACCACAACACGGAGCACAGCATGCGCTTTGACAAGTTTCTTCCGACAGCCCTGATCACCTATTTGCAGGGCAAGGAAAAGGCTGCGTTCTACCGCTATGCCCTGGTGGCGGCCCTCATGGCGGTGGTCTGCATCATCGGACTGCTGGCACTGGGCGAGAGCCCATGAGTACGCCAGGAAGCAACGCTGCCATGCCGTTTTACCCACCGCTGTACCTTAACCACCACCAGGAGTTGTCATGAACCTCATCAAAAACTTTATCCGCGAAGAAGATGGCGTCACCGCAATCGAATACGGCCTGATCGCCGCCCTGATTGCCGTCGTGATCATCGCTGCCGTCACCATCGTCGGCACGCAGCTGAAAAAAACCTTCAGCACCATCGGCACCAAGCTCACCTCCGCCAACACCGCTGCCGCCTGAACACGGTACTCCGGGCTGGCACGTCGCCAGTCCGGTTACCGCCAGGTCAACGCCACAGGCTCATTTCTCCTGCTCACCTATCAGAGGCCCATCGTGAAATCTCTCTTCAGCCGTTTATCCGACGAGTCCGCCGTCACGGCGATCGAGTACGCGCTGCTGGCGAGCCTGATCGCGGCAGTGCTGGTGATCACGATCACCCTGCTCGGTGACCAGGTCCGGCTGCTGTTTGTCTACGTCAAGGACCAAGTGGTCCTGGCCCTGTCATGAATACCCTGCGCGCCTCGCTGCGCACCCACCGCGCCCTGCTGCTGATCGTGCTGCTGTATGCCGCCGCGGCGGCACTGCTGGCCGGCGGCCTGCCCAGCGCCTCGGATACCCTCAACGTGCTGGCCGGCTTCCTCATGGCCATCCTCACGGGCCCCGTCTTCATCCTGTGCGGCTACACCATCCACGTCATGGTGGTGAAACGCCCGCACCGCCTGTGCCACTATCTGTACCACGATCTGCGCAGCTACCTGAGCAACGAGCGCCTGCTGCACGCGCTGCCGGCCATGCTGCTGATCCCCGTCTTCGCCTCCAGCTTCACCGTCTTCAAGGCCGCCATCCCCCGCCTGCATCCGTACACCTGGGATGCCAGCCTGTCCGCCTGGGACATCGCGCTGCATGGCGGCAAGGCCCCATGGGAAAGGCTGCAGCCGCTGCTGGGCCACCCGCTCGTCACGGGCCTGCTCAACTTCAGCTACCACTTCTGGTTCTTCCTGTTCTACGCCATCCTGTACTGGCTCATCCTCGACACGCGCCGCCCACTGCTCCGCATGCAGTTCCTGCTCAGCTTTGCGCTGACCTGGATCGCCCTGGGCAGCATACTGGCCGTGCTGTTTGCCTCGGTCGGCCCCTGCTACTACGGCCACCTGCACGCCAGCGACCCGTATGCGCCGCTGATGGCCTACCTGCATGACGCCAACCAGCACGTCCCTGTCTGGGCCCTGCAAGTGCAGGACATGCTGTGGCAAGGCTATCAAAGCAAGGGCGCGAACGGCGAACTGGGCATCTCCGCCATGCCCAGCATGCATGTGGCCACGGCCGTGCTGATGGCGATCATGGGCTGGAAAGTCAGCCGCGCCGCCGGACTCGCCCTGTCCGCCTTCGCCGTGCTGATCCTGCTTGGCTCCATCCACCTCGGTTGGCACTATGCGCTCGATGGTTATGTGGGTGCGGCCGGCGCGGCGCTGGTGTGGCAGCTGGTGGGACGGCTGCTGGGCAGCCAGGCCCCAGCCCCCAACATGCACATGGCCACGGCGCCCTGCATGAGCAAGGGAGGACTGACATCATGAGCGCCCGCCTGCCCATGCTGCTGTGCCTGGCCGTGCTGGCCACCCTGCTCGCTGCCGCGCTGTGGCACGACCTGCGCACGCGCCGCATCCCCAACCTGCTGGTGCTGTGGGGCACCTTGGCGGGACTGATCCTGAACAGCTTCGTGCCGTCCGGCGCCGGCCTGTTCGACGCCGCCTTCGGCGGCCTGGGACTGCTGCAGGCACTGGCCGGTGCCGCTGCCGGACTGGCCCTGCTGCTGCCCATGTACCTGCTGCGCGCCCTGGGCGCCGGCGACGTCAAATTGATGGCCATGTGCGGCGCCTTCCTCGGTCCCGATGCGGTGCTGGAAGCGGCCCTGCTGACCTTCCTGTGCGGCGGCGTGCTGGCCCTGGTCGCCGCGCTGGCAGGCCGCCGCCTGCGCCTGGTGCTGCGCAACACCTACCACATGATGCTGGGTGCGCTGCTGCACAGCCTTGCCGGCGGCGCCGCCACGATCGCCGAACCGCCGCCAGCCACAGGCAAGCTGGCCTACGCCTACGCCATTGCCAGCGGCACCGCGCTGCAGGTGTTCCTGCAATACAACCATCTGTGGAGCCTGCGCTGAAACGCGCCGCTCCGACGACCAGCCACCACAGGATCCGACCATGCACACTCTCGCCACCCTCTGCCACTCGCGCCACGCCAGCCTGTTCACCAGCATCGCAATGGCTTGCCTGTGGACGTTCTTCGCCAGTGCCCACGTGGTGGGCTACCTGCACGGCGGCGACTGGAGCTATTTGCTGTTCTGCGCCGCCGAAACCCTGGCTGCCCTGTTCTTCGTCGTGCGCTCGGCCCCCGTCAGCGTCTCCACCGATGCGGGCGACTGGCTGCTGGCCATCGGCGCCACCTTCGCGCCCTTCCTGCTGTCGCCCGCCGACATGGCCATCTGGCCCGGCGCGCGCTACCTGCTGGCCGTCGGCAGCCTGCTGCAGATCGCCGGCCTGCTGTCGCTGAACCGCAGCTTCGGCCTGGTGGCGGCGCAGCGCGAGATCAAGACGGGCGGTGCCTACCGCGTGGTGCGCCATCCGCTGTATGCCAGCTACCTGATTTCCCTGAGCGGCTACCTGCTGGCCAATACCTCGCCCGCGAATGGCGCCGTGTACGTGCTGGCCATGCTGATGCTGGTGGCGCGTTTGCTGCGCGAAGAACGCTTTCTGTCCACCGACGTGCGCTATCGCGTCTACATGCGCCAGGTGAAGTACCGCCTGCTGCCCTTCATTTTCTGATCACCGGCCACCCAAGCGAGGAGTATCCATCATGCCTGACACTTATCCAGAACGCAGCGACGGCGGCGGCATCGAGCCGGCGGCCCGGCGCGCGCCACGCACGGTCGAGGAAACGGGATTGCCCTTCCTGTTCCTGGTCGAACTGCTGGTCAAGATACTCTTCCTGCGCGGCCAGATCGGCCTGCCCGCCCTGTCGACGCACGTAAAACTGGGCGCCGGCGTGCTCGAACCGCTGCTCACCTTCATGCGCGCCGAAAAACTGTGCGAAGCGCGCCGCAACGGCGGCAACGGCACCGACGCCGACCTGTATTACCTGCTGGGCGACCAGGGCCGCCTGCGCGCCGCCGAATACATGCGCCGCAATGCCTACAGCGGTCCCGCCCCCGTCACCCTGGCCGACTACAGCAACCAGGTGCTGGCGCAAAGCGTGGCGGACATGCAGGTCACGCGCGACGACGTGCAGCGCCAGTTCCGCGACGTGGTGGCCAGTTCGGCCGTGCTCGACCAGCTGGGCGCGGCCATGAATTCCGGGCGCGCCCTGTTCTTCCACGGCCCCGCCGGCAGCGGCAAGAGCTACCTGGCCGAGCGCCTGAACGGCCTGCTCAGCGGCGCCATCGCCCTGCCTCATGCCGTGATGGTCGATGGCGAAGTGCTGCCCTTCCTCGACCCCATGCTGCACACCCTGTCGCGCGGCGGCGCCGTGCCATCCGACCCGCGCTGGGTGCGCGCCGAGCGCCCTGCGGTGCTGACGGGCGGCGAGCTGACACTCGACATGCTGGACCTGCAATTCGACCAGGGCACCCGCTTGTATCAGGCGCCGCCGCACCTGAAGGCCAACAACGGCATCTTCATCATCGACGACCTGGGGCGCCAGCGCTGCTCGCCCGTGGAGCTGATGAACCGCTGGATCGTGCCGATGGCGCGCCACATCGATTACCTGTCGCTGCACACGGGCTACAAATTCCCCGTGCCCTTCGACGTCATCGTCGTGTTCTCGTCGAACCTGGCGCCGCAGCACCTGGCCGACGACTCCTTCCTGCGCCGCATCGGCTACAAGATCCACGTGGGCCCCCTGAGCGCCTACCACTACCTGGCCGTGTTCCGCAGCACCTGCGCCCAGCTGGGCATCAACTTCGACGAAGCCTCCTACACCTACCTGCTGCACCTGCACAACCAGCACCAGCGGCCCTTGCTGGCCTGCTATCCGCGCGACATCCTGGCGCAGGTGTGCGACCAGGCGCGCTATGAAGACCACGCGGCGCAACTGAATCCGGAAGTGCTGCTGTGGGCATGGAAAAACTATTTCGGCAGCGATGACGACCTTGCAAGCACACATAACGGACCGGCAGCGGTCCAGCACAAAGGGGAAGCAAAATGAGAAACGCACGCGCACTGACGATGATGGCCATTGCGGTCATCCTGGCGTTCGCCGCGGTCATCGTGGCCGCGCGCTGGATCAATGCCCAAGCCTCGGGCAACATCAACAAGGTGGCCGTGGCCCAGGTCGACATCAGCCTGGGGGCGCGCCTCACGCCCGACATGGTGCGCATGGTGGACTGGCCATCGAACGCACTGCCGCCAGGGGCCATCAACGATCCGAAACTGCTGGAAACGCGCGTCACGCGCACCAGCATCCAGCACGGCGAACCGATCATGGAAGGCAAGCTGGCGCCTCCCGGCACGCAAGGCGGCCTGTCGGCCGTCGTCGCCGAGGGCAAGCGTGCCATGACCGTGCGCGTCAACGATGTGGTGGGCGTGGCCGGCTTCGCCCTGCCCGGCAACTTCGTCGACATCCTCGTCAACACCCAGGGCGAAGGGGCGCGCAAGACGCCGGACCGCGATCCGAATATTTCCAAGATCGTGCTCGAACGCATCCTCGTGCTGGCCATCGCCCAGGAATCGAGCCGCGACGACACCAAACCCAAGGTGGTCAACGCCGTGACCCTGGAGCTGACGCCGGAGCAGGCGGAAAAACTCGACCTGGCGCGCAGCGTGGGCACCCTGTCGCTGGTGCTGCGCAACCAGGTCGAGGACAAGCCCGTCAACACGGAAGGCGCCACCAAGTCCAGTTTGCTCGATGAAAAAGTCTCCATGGCAGCCCCCGCCGCCATGGTGCAAGCCAAGCCGCTCCCCCGCCGCCGTCCTGCAGCCGCAGCTGCGCCACAGGCCGGTCCCCGCGTCGATGTCATCAAGGGGCTGGAACGCAGCTCCCAACAATTCTAACCTGCACCAGAGGAGCCTAGCCATGAGTACATATCGCACAGCAAGCGGCATCCGGGGCCTGCACCTGGCGCTTGCCATCGCCGCCATCGGCGCCCTGGCGCCCCGGGCGCATGCCGAGCCAGTCGCCGCCACGGCCGCCACCGCCACCGCCGTTGCCGCCGAAGCGGGCACCGCCAGGAGCAGCCGGGCAGCCGTCCGTCCCAAGTCCACGCCGCCGCAAAGCGAATCGCGCGCCGGCCGCACCGAGATGGCGCCGCAAATGAGCCTGGCCGAAGGCAAGTCGACCCTGATGCGCCTGCCGTTCGCCGCCAGCCGCATGTCCGTCGGCGATCCGCGCATCGCCGACGTCATCCTGCTCAACCCCAACGAGGTGTACCTGCTGGGGCGCTCCGTCGGCACCACCAACCTGATCCTGTGGAACAAGAGCAATGACGCCACCATCATCGACCTGGCCGTCGGCATCGACAGCAGCAGCCTGCAGGCACGCATGGCCGAGCTGCTGCCGAACGAAAAGATCCACGTCACGGTAGCGGGCGACACCCTGATCCTGTCGGGCATGGTCAGCGATGTCGTCAAGGCCGACCAGGCCCTGTCGCTGGCCAACGCCTATGTGCAGCGCAGCAGCCGCAGCGGCGGTGCCTCCTCGGGCGCCGCGCCAGCCGCGGGCGCCGCCGCTCCAGCAGCGGCGCCCGATGCGGGCATGCCGCGCGTGATCAACCTGCTGTCGATCGCCGCGCCGCAACAGGTGATGCTGGAAGTGAAGGTGGCCGAAGTGTCGAAGGTGCTGGTCGACCAGCTGGGCGCCAGCCTGGGCATCAACAAGACCATCGGCAGCTGGTCATATTCGCTGCTGTCGAGCCTGCTCAGCAACAATCCCAGCGGCTTGAGCGGCGCCAGCAAGAACAACTTCTTCAACCTCGACGCGCAAAAACGCGATGGCCTGATCAAGGTGCTGGCCGAACCGAACATCATGGCCATCAGCGGCCAGGAGGCGAGCTTCCTGGCCGGCGGAAAAATCTTCATCCCCGTCAGCCAGACCAACAATGGCGGCGTGCCCACCATCACGCTGGAAGAGAAGGAGTTCGGCGTGGCCGTGAAATTCACGCCCACCGTGCTCGAAGGGGGACGCATCAACCTGAAGGTGGCGCCGGAAGTGTCGGACCTGAACAAGGACGGCATCGGCATCACCGCCACCGGCATCTCGGCCACGGCCGTCCTGCCTTCGTTTACGACGCGGCGCGCCACCACCACGGTGCAGCTGTTCGACGGCCAGAGCTTCGCCATCGGCGGCTTGATCAAGAACAACGTGACCAGCAATATCAAGGCCCTGCCAGGCCTGGGCGAAGTGCCCGTGCTGGGCGCCCTGTTCCGCAGCACGGACTTCCAGACGGACCGCTCGGAACTGGTCTTCATCATCACGCCGCACCTGGTCAAGCCGCTGCCGCCCGACTACAAGCTGCCCACCGACGGCTACATCCAGCCGACGCGCGGCGACATGTTCATGCAGGGAAAAATGGAAGGCAGCGCGCCGGCGCCCGCAGCGGCACAGGAACCAGCACCAGCGGCCCCCATGCCGCCGCAAGCGGCCGCGCCCCAGCCTGCCGCCGGCTTCGACCTCAAATAGGAGAACACCATGAAAACCGCACATCGCCTGCCTTGCGCCGCCCTGTTGTCTTTGCTGTCGCTGCTGGCCGGCTGCACCGCCACCACCACGCCCGTGCTCGATTCGCACTTCGGCGAATCGGTGGCCCTGCTCAAGGCCCAGCAGATCATGTACCCGGACGCCTACCGCAATGCCAACCCCGTCAGCGGCATCGACGGCAAGGCCGGCGCCAGCGCCTACCAGCGCTACCAGAAATCGTTCGCGGCGCCGGAACCGCAACCGAATGTCTTCACCATCGGCGTGGGCGGACGCCAGTAGGCGCCAGTCCCGCGATCCCCCCCCCCAGGCCACCAGGAGACAGCCATGAACACCGCATTTCGCAGGCACGACAAGCAGCAGGGCGCGATCGCCATCGTGCTGGGGCTGACCCTGGTGGTGCTGTTTGCCATGGGCGGTCTGGTGCTGGACCTGGGCCACCTGTACATCGCCAAGACGGAGCTGCAGAACGGCGCCGACAGCTCGGCGCTGGCAGGCGCCGTGGAACTCAATCAAAGCGCCACCGGCATCGACAATGCGCAGGCCAAGGCCATCTCCATCGCGCAAAAGAACCGCTACGATTTTTCCACCACGCTGACGCTGACGGCCGCCAACATCAGCTTCGGCCCCAGCCCGGATGGCCCCTGGTCGTCCGGCGCCAGCGCCCGCACCAGTCCCCAGGGCCAGACCTTCATCCGCGTCGACACGGGCAGCAAGACCTTCGCCACCTACCTGATGGGCATCGCCGGCATCGCCAGCACCAGCACCTCGGGCGTGGCGGTGGCGGGCCGCTTCGTCAACGACGTCACGCCGATCGGCGTGTGCGCCGTCGATCCGGCCAACAAGACGGCGCAATACACGTATCCGGCCGCGCCGGCCGGCACGGGCCTGACGGAACTGCTGGAATTCGGTTTCCGCCGCGGCGTCACCTACAACCTGTTCGGTCTCAATCCCCTGGGCGGCCCGTCCGATCCCTACCTGATCAACCCTGTCGACGCGCCCCCTGGCGCCTGCGACGCATCGCATGCCAGCGCCAATTCCACCGCGCCGTTCATGTGCACGGGCAGCAGCGCCGTCGTCAGCAGCGGCTCGGGCAAGGTCTACACGAACACGGGTTTGAGCGCCGGCAAGATCGCAGCGGCCCTCAATTCACGCTTCGACGATTACAGCGGGCCATCCGTGTGCGACCCCGCCACGGCGCCACCCGATACCAACATCAAGGAATATCCCTGCAAGGGCGGCTCATCGCCCTGCGTCGCCAGCGCCGCCAACTCGCCGCCCACCGGCTGGATGGAACCGGGCGCCAGCACCCTGCCCAGCCAGCAGTCGGTCAGTCTGTCCGGCAGCAAGCCGAACTACCGCCTGCCGCCGACCTTCACGACGCCCGTGACGGCGGCCCAGGCGCAGTTCGCCGGCTATGGCGTGCTGTGGTCCTACGGCCCTGCCTACCAAAGCAACGGAGCCACCCCGGCCAAGGCCGGCACGGCGTATAGCGTCGCGGACGCCAATGCCAACCCCATGTACAGCACGGCCAAGGCGACCTACTTCGACACGGCCAGCTACCCCGTCAGCCCCGGCGCAAGCTTTCCTGCCAGTACGCCGCCTTCGCCGTACAACCAGACCAGCGGCCCCACGTTCCAGGCGCCCTCGGCAGCCCATCCGGGCCGCAACAACCGGCGCATCCTCAACGTGGTGCTGGTCGACTGCCGCACGGCACCCGTGGGGCCGGCCTCGTGCGGCGCCATGGATGCTGTGGGCATCGGCAAATTCTTCATGACGATGAAGGCCGATTTCAGCGGCGGCGCGCGCCTCGACGTCGAGTTCGCGGGCCTGATCGAGCCCGTGCCGAATTCCGAAATCAAACTCTACAAGTGAGGCGGCCATGCGCATCCCCCTTTCCCCTCTCAGCCAGCGCGGCGGCGCCGCCGTCGAATTCGGCATCGTGCTGGCCCTGCTGGTCACCCTGCTGGCCGGCATCTTCGGCTTCGGCCGCGCCTTCTGGTACTACGACGCGCTGACCAAGGCGACGCGCGACGCGGCGCGCAACATGTCCGTCAAGGCCAAGGCCGGCATCGCCTCGCAGGGCGTGCCGGCGGCCAGGCAGACTGTGGTCGATGCGGCCCTCAGCGCCGGCATCAGCGACTTCACCACGGCCAACGTGACAGTGACTTGCCTGGACGCGAGCTTCAACGACAGCAGCTGCACCGATGGCACGGCGCCGGGCGGCATCCGCGTCGAAGTCGTCAACTACACGCTGTCGGTGGGCCAGTACCTGCCCTTCGTGATCGGCGCGGCCAGCAGCTATGCCACGCCGCTGTCGCCGCGCACCACCATGCGCTACATGCTGTAAGGAGAACGCCATGCGCCACCGCCTTCCACTTGCCCTCCGCACTGGCCGCCAGCGCGGCGCCGCCGCCGTCGAATTCGCCCTGGTGGCGCTGCTGTTTTTCACCCTGCTGTTCGGCATCCTCGAATTTGGCCGCATGCTATTCCTGTACAACACGGTGCAGGAAGTGAGCCGCCGCGCCGCGCGCGAAGCGGTGGTGCGCTGGATCGACCAGACCGACGCCATCAAGACGCTGGCCCTGTTCGGCGGCACGGCCCTGCCGGCCGCGCCGGAACTGACGGCCGCCAACATCACCATCCGCTACCTGAACAAGAGCGGCGCCGAAGTGACCCTGCCGCCGCTGGACCCGGGCGACAACCTGTCGGCCTGCGGCGACAACACGCGCACGGCCAGCTGCATCGACAGCGTGCGCGTATCGATCGACAACGTCAGCTATACGCCGATGGTCAGCCTGTTCGGTTTTCTCAATATCGCCGTGCCCGCCTCGGTGGTGGTCATGCACGCCGAAAGCCTGGGCTTCCAGATCAACTGAACGCCTTTACCGAACGCCTTTACCGGGGAGTACCACGTGAATATCGTCATCGTCTCGAAAAATGAAGTCCAGCTCAAGCGGCTCACCCGCTTGCTGCGCGAACGCAGCGCGGCCGACCGCGTCGCGCTGCTGGCGAGCATACCGGATGTCTTCGACAACGGCCTCACGCCGGACTTGCTGCTGCTGGAGCAGGAGCAGACGGGCGAGGCGGAGCTGGCACAGCTGGAACTGCTGGGCGGGCGCTATCCGAGCCTGGCCATCATCGTGCAGTGTCCGCAGCAAAGCCCGCAATTCCTGCTGCGCTCGATGCGCGCCGGCGTGCGCGAAGTGCTGCAGCCGGACGACGACGCGGCTCTGTGCGCCGCCTTGCGCCGCATCGAGGAAAAACTGCACAAGCAAGTCACGCGCAAGGGCCAGGTGCTGGCCTTCGTCTCGTGCAAGGGCGGCAGCGGCGCCACCTTCATCGCCGCCAACCTCGGCTACGCACTGGCCGCCGGCGAACAGCGCAAGGTGGCGCTGTTCGACCTGAACCTGCAGTTCGGCGATGCCGCCCTGTTCGTCTCGGACCACAAGCCGGCAACCACCCTGTCGCAACTGTCGCAGCAGATCGTGCGCCTCGACGCCTCGCTGCTCAGCGCCAGCATGATCCAGATCACGCCTGCCTACAGCGTGCTGGCCGCCGCCGACGATCCCGCCCATGCGGCCGACGTCGAGGCCGACCATATCGATCGGCTGCTGACGCTGGCGCGCAGCCAGTACGACTACATCGTGCTCGACGTGGGACGCGGCCTCGACCCCGTCAGCGTGCGTGCGCTGGACCGGGCCGACCTGATCTTCCCCGTGCTGCAGGCAACCTTGCCGTATGTGCGCGACGGCAAGCGCCTGCTCGACGTGTTCCGCGGCCTCGGCTACCGCGAAGACAAGATCCGCCTGATCCTGAACCGCTATGCCAGCAGCGACAACATCCGCGTGGCCGACCTGGAAGCGGCATATGGCAAGCACGTCTACAAATCCATCCCCAACCACTACGAGGCGGTGGCGGCCTCCGTCAGCCAGGGCGTGCCCATCCTCAAGCTGGCGTCGCACAATCCCGTCTCGCGCGCCCTGCAGGAACTGGCCGCCAGCCTGGCCGGCGAAACCCCGCCCGCCGCGCAAGGCTGGGTTTCGCGGCTACTGGCGCGCGCTTGATTCGCTACAGCGCGCTTGATTCCCTACAGCGCGCCTGATCCCCCACATTCACCGGAGACCGACCATGACTGCCGAAAAACTCACCCTGCGGGACCGCCTGGGCTATGCCCAGGATGACGCCAGCCTGAATGACGATGCCGCGCACCAGGGCGCATCGAGCCAGAGCTACCAGCAACTCAAGCACCGCACCCACCAGGCGCTGCTCGACCGCGTCGACCTGGAAGGCATGCAGCGCCTGTCGCGCGAGCAGATCCGCGAAGAGCTGAAAATCCTCGTCAGCGACGTGCTCACAGAAGACAATGTGGTGATCAACGAGCTGGAACGGCGCTCGCTGATCCGCGACATCCAGGACGAGGTGCTCGGCTTCGGCCCGCTCGAACCGCTGCTGGCCGATCCCGGCGTGTCCGATATCCTCGTCAACACCTATCGCCAGGTGTATGTCGAGCGCCATGGGCGCCTGGAGCTGAGCGACGTCTGCTTCACCGACGACGCCCACCTGATGAAGATCATCGACAAGATCGTCTCGCGCGTGGGCCGGCGCATCGACGAATCGAGCCCCATGGTCGATGCGCGCCTGCCCGACGGTTCGCGCGTCAACGCCATCATCCCGCCGCTGGCCATCGACGGCCCCGTGATGTCGATCCGCCGCTTCTCTGCCCAGCCCCTGCGCCTGGCCGACCTGATGCTCAAGCACAGCCTGACGGAGGAAATGAGCACCACCCTGCAGGCGCTGGGCAAGGCCAAGGTCAACATCCTGATCTCGGGCGGCACGGGCAGCGGCAAGACCACCATGCTCAATGCGATTTCCGGCTTCATCAGCACGGCCGAACGCATCGTCACCATCGAGGACGCGGCCGAACTGCAGATGCAGCAGCCGCACGTGGTGCGCCTGGAAACGCGGCCCGCGAACATCGAGGGCAAGGGCGAAGTGACGCAGCGGGCGCTGGTGCGCAACGCGCTGCGCATGCGCCCCGACCGCATCATCCTGGGCGAGGTACGCGGCGCCGAAGCGCTCGACATGCTGGGCGCCATGAACACGGGCCACGAAGGCTCGATGGCCACCATCCACGCGAACACCCCGCGCGACGCGCTGACGCGGCTGGAAAACATGATCAGCATGGCCTCGGCAGGCCTGCCCGTGAAAGCCATGCGCCAGCAGATCAGTTCCGCCATCAGCGTGGTGGTACAGGTGGCGCGCCTGACGGACGGCAAGCGCAAGATCATCTCGATCCAGGAAATCACGGGCATGGAAGGCGAGATGATCACCATGCAGGAAATCTTCACCTTCCGCCAGACGGGCATCGGCGAGGACGGCACGGTGCAGGGGCATTTCCATGCCAGCGGCGTGCGGCCGCATTTCCTGGAACGCCTGCGCGCCTTCGGCATCAGCCTGCCGGAAACCCTGTTCGATCCCGCCCGCCAGTACCATTAAGGGGAGCATCATGGACTATCTCTACTACGTATTCGCCATCCTCACCTTCATCGCCGTGGTGCTGCTGATCGAGGGACTGTACCTGGCGTGGAACACGTCGCGCGGTCCGGAAGCGGAACGGGTCGCGCGCCGCCTGCGCATTATGTCGGCCGGCGCGCATGGCGACGCGGGCAGTTCGATGATCAAGAAGCGCCTGCTGAGCGACACCCCGGCCCTGCAGCGCGTGCTGCTCAGCGTGCCCCGCGTGCATGCGCTCGACCGCCTGCTGGAACAGTCGGGCCTGAGCTGGAGCGTGGCCAGCTTCGCCGGCGTCATGCTGGCCTCGGCCGGCGCCGCGTTTTTGCTGCTCAGCTACTTCAGCGTGCCGTGGCTGCTGCGCCTGCCGCTGGTGGCCGGCGCGGCCCTGCTGCCGCTGCTGGTGGTCTTGCGCGCCAAGGCCAAGCGCCTGCAGCGCATCGAGCAGCAATTGCCCGATGCACTGGACCTGATGGCGCGCGCCCTGCGCGCCGGCCACGCCTTCCCCACGGCCCTGAAAATGGTCGGCGATGAAATGAACGCACCGCTGGCCGTGGAATTTCGCGCCACCTTCGACGAAGTCAATTTCGGCATCGCCATGCAGGACGCCCTGATGAACCTGGCCACGCGCGTGCCCAGCACGGACTTGCGCTACTTCGTCATCGCCGTGCTGATCCAGCGCGAAACGGGCGGCAACCTGGCCGAGCTGCTCGACAGCATCAGCCGCATCATCCGCGAGCGCATCAAGCTGCTGGGACAGGTGCGCGTGCTGTCGGCCGAAGGCCGGCTGTCGGCCTGGATCCTGTCGCTGCTGCCCTTCGGCGCGGCGGCCATGATCCACCTGACCAATCCGCAGTTCCTGGAAATGCTGTTCGTCGATCCGGGCGGACGCAAGATGCTGGTCGGCGCCCTGCTGATGATGGTATGCGGCGTCCTGGTCATGCGCAATATCATCCGCATCCGTGTCTGAGCCCGCAAGGAGAATCCTCATGAACCCCGTCCATTTCGCCTTTCTCGCCCTGCTCTTCATCGCCGTCTTCGGCAGCGTGCTGGTGGCCATGCGCAGCTTCGCCCCCGATCCCATGCGCCAGCGCATGGACAACGCCACCGGCAAGAGCGCGGCAGCGCCTGGCGCATCCGCGCCCAGCCCCTGGCTGGCGCGCATGGTGCGCCTGAGCGGCCCGCTGGCCAAACTGTCGCTGCCCGATCAGGGCTGGGAAGGCTCCGTGATGCGCCGGCGCTTCATGAATGCCGGCCTGCGCCAGGCGTCGGCGCCCATCCTGTTCTTTTCCGCCAAGACCATGCTGGCCATCGGCCTGCCCCTGCTGCTGTTCCTGGGACTGAGCGCCTCGGGCAGCCAGATGGCGGGCAAAGCTCTCCTGTTCTGGCTGCTGATCGTGGCCGCCATCGGCTACTACCTGCCCAATATTGTCCTGGCGCAAATGATCAAGCGGCGCCAGCGCGATATCTTTGAAAGCTTTCCCGATGCGCTGGACTTGATGACGGTGTGCGTGGAAGCGGGCCTGGCCATGGATGCGGCGCTGGCCAGGGTGGCGGCCGAGATCGCCCTGAAAAGCACCGTGCTGGCCGAAGAACTGCATCTGGTGATGCTGGAACTGCGCGCCGGCAACACCAAGGAACGGGCCCTGCGCAACCTGGCCCTGCGCACGGGCGTCGAGGATGTCGACGCGCTGGTGGCCATGCTGATCCAGGCCGAGCGCTTCGGCACCAGCATCGCCGCCTCGCTGCGCGTGCAGTCGGACCAGCTGCGCACCAAACGTCGCCAGATGGCCGAGGAAGAAGCGGCGAAGATCGCCCTCAAGCTGCTGTTCCCGCTGATCTTTTTCATCTTCCCGTCGCTGCTGGTCGTCCTGATGGGACCAGCCTTCCTGCAAATCTACCGCGTGCTCCTGCCCAGCATGGGCAGCGGCAACTGACCGGAGAACCGCCATGTCACAGCACACCACCCTGATGCTCATGCTCGCCTGCGCGGGCCTGCTGCCCGCCTGCGGCCACCTGCCCGGCCCCGCCAGCCAGGGCAGTCAAGGCAGCCATGTTGCGCCGCTCCAGACGCGCATCGATGACAGCCCCGCCACCCGCACCGCCGCGTTCTGCAAGCTGGGCAAGCGCCTGCAGGAAGTGGGCGACTCGCGCGCGGCGCTGGCGGCCTACCGCGAAGCCCTGCTGCTTGAGCCCGGTTCGGCCGATGCACGCAATGGCGCCGCCGTGCTGCACGCGCAACTGGGCCAGCTGGAAACGGCGCGCAGGATGCTGCAGGCGCTAGCGCAAGAAGCGCCGACGGCCAGGACCTACAACAACCTCGGCTACGTGCTGTACCTGCAGGGCGATTACGCGCAGGCGGCCAGCGTACTGCGCCAGTCGCTGCAGCTCGACAACGGCCAGCAGCCGGCGCGCGCCAACCTGGAGCTGGCCATCGCGGCGCTGGCGCGCAGCATAGTCACAGTCGATGCCACCGCGGACGCCATCGCGCCCGACCTCGCGCCGGCGCCCGTGCCAGCGGCGCCGGCCAGCCGCCTGCAGCTGACGCAATTGCAGCCGAATATCTTTGCGCTGAGCTGGCGCGATGGTCCCGTGGCGGCACGCGTCGCCTTGCCAGCCCCGGCAAAACCGGTGGCGCCGGCGACGGCGGCAGCGCTGCCACGGCTGGAAGTCATCAACGGCAATGGCACAACGGGGATGGCGGCGCGCATGCGCGGCATGTTGGGTGGCATGGGCATCAGCGTGCTGCGGCTGGGCAACCAGCGGCCATACATGGTCCAGGCCAGCAGCATCGTCTACCGGCCCGGCCATGCGCAGGCGGCAGCCACCCTGGCCCTGGCCTTGGGCGGCATGCCGCAGCTGCAGGCGGCAGACGACAGCGGCATCGGCGCGGGCGCCGACCTGCGTTTATTGCTGGGCAAGGATGCGGCGGCCAGCCTGCGCGCGCCAGACGTGCGCCTGGCATCGACTACGACACCGTGACGGAAGCATCAGCGCGGCAGCAAGCGGCGGTCGACGGGGTTGAGCAGGATGTCCTGCATATTTCTGTAATCAAGACAGACTACGGGATTTAGTGATCGTAAAGCGCCTGGCGGCGAGCACCAGATTGGCGAAGGCGAGCAGCTTAAACAGCTGTACAGTGTTTTTGGCCAGGCCGCGATAGCGCGTTTTGCGATGCCGGAACAGGTTCTTCATGACATGAAACGGATGCCCGACCTTCGCCCGCACGCTGGCGATTGCAGCGAACTTTTTTCACCACGGTGCAAACATCTTCCACACAGCCACTGCAACCTGCAAAAGACAGCCCATCATGGCCGCGAACAATAGCCCAATGTGTATCTTTAAGAACGCATCCATTTTTTCCTGGCTCACCGCTTGCGGCATCGCTACCGTTTTAAAACGGATACCTTGCCCTGCCAGCAGCAACAGCAAGACGGTCAGTGGAAAGGATTGCAGGAAAATTCTCTCGGGATACAGAATCCACGCCATTCCGGCGATGATGGAAAGCAATGCCAACAGATCGCAAAAAATATACAGAAATTTTCTTTTTTGAAATCCTGCTAGCGACGCGAGCAGCACGCCATTTTTCTTCTTTAATAAATGTTCCAGTACCAACCATTGTGAACCTGACTTGTCGACGGCTATATGCATTAAAAGTTCTCTCTTCAATTCAGGCGTATGACTTTCCTCAGGCAACAAGCGGCCACAATACTGTCACAGAAATATTGCGGCCGGCGTCACTATCAGCACCAGGATAGCAAGTAGCTGGGTATGTTCAGCCCGCTTTATCGCTTCCCTTATTAGCCCGAGCAATATGAATTGTACGCATACAACGCGCCAGCACCTATCATGATGCTGCCGCCCAGAGCTTGTCCACCTGGCACGACAGCAATGCCCCCTCCGATACTGGCGATGCCACCCCAGAAACCAGCCGTGCTGGAATAGTCGCTAGCTGACATGCGATCCGAGCAAAATGCGCGACCACCCGAAATGTCTTGAATTTCAATTTCCGATAAAATTTGCATTCTTACTCCATTTATTAAATGTGGCTGTTCAACAGCTATTGAATTGTCCAGCTACGAAAATTTTACTCACCTTCATGAAATCAATCCATCATAACGGCTCAGTAAATTTACTGCCTTGCAACTGCTTCGCATATAGGACTGCTCTTAAAAATGTGATTTTTCAGCAGCTATCTCACCGGCAGTGAGCAGGCGTGAGCGTGGGCGATTCAAAGGTATGACATCCATCAGTTAATTGTATGGCATCCGTCGCCTAGCCATCGGGTGTGCAAACCACCACAAACTTTCCATTTCGTGGATGAAGAACAGCTTGCCGCCGTTGCCTTCGCGCGAAAAGTCGTCGCGGTACTTGGCCGGCATGAAGTGCAGAGTCCGGCAGCGGGCCATAGATGGCGTTGAGCATGCCGGTGCCGCCCGCCGGCACGGCTGGGAACAGTTTCAGCTGCTGGAAGCTGTTTTCACGCGCAGCCATCACTTCGGCATGCCGCAGCTGCAGGCGGCGGACGACAGCGGCATCGGCGCGGGCGCCGACCTGCGTTTATTGCTGGGCAAGGATGCGGCGGCCAGCCTGCGCGCGCCGGACGTGCGCCTGGCATCGAACCTGGCGCCGTAATGGTGAAATCAGCGCGGCAGCAGGCGGCGGTCGGCAGGGTTGATCAGGAAGCCTTGCAGGATCTCCTGCAGTTGAGGCAGCTTCGCCACATAGGCGGGAATGCCCAGCTGGCGCGCGCCGAAATAGTGGGCGATGATATCGCCCTGCTGTTCCATGTTGAAGTCGGACAGGACGCCGCCCGCCTGCGCGTCGTAGCGGTAGGCACGCTGCCGGATATAGCCGCCGCACAGCGCCAGCAGCACGCCATGCAGCAGCACACTGTAGCCGAGCTGGTACTGCCACACATGCACCATCTCGTGGATGAAGAACAGCTTGCCGCTGTTGCCTTCGCGGGAAAAATCGTCACGGTACTGGGCCGGCATGAAGTACAGGCTGCCACGCGGCGTCATCGCCGTGTTCTGGTCCTGCAAGCCGAACGGTAGAAAGGAGCCGCGCACGACGCGCACGCGCGCGTAGTCGATGGCGCTCTGGAAGACGCTGCGGGCCATGGCGGTTTCGCCGATGGTGAGAGGGCGGCGCAAGACTCGCATAGGAAGAAGAGAAGAAAGCGCGGCAGGCAGGCCTGCCGCGCCGGTAGCGCTTACGCCGAGCGCAGGCCGCTGGCCGCTTTCGCGATTTCCGTGATGCGGTCCCAGTTGCCGGCCGCGATCGCGTCTTTCGGCGTCAGCCACGAACCGCCCACGCAGGCGACGTTCTTGCACGCCAGGAACTGCGACGCCGTCTCTTGCGAGATGCCGCCCGTCGGGCAGAACGTGATGTCCGGCAGCGGGCCGTAAATCGCGTTGAGCATGCCGATGCCGCCCGCCGGCACGGCAGGGAACAGCTTCAGCTGCTGGAAGCCGTTTTCACGCGCCGCCATCACTTCGCCTGGCGTCATCACGCCTGGCAGCAAGGGCAAGCCGCTGCTTTTCGCCGCCGCCACCAGGGCGGAAGTCAGGCCTGGCGAGACGCCAAACACGGCGCCCGCATCGCGCGCCTGCGCGAATTCCTCGGGACGGGTCAAGGTACCGACGCCGACGATGGCGCCCGGCACTGCCGACATGGCGCGGATCGCTTCGAGGCCGTGCTTGGTGCGCAGGGTCACTTCCAGCACGCGGATGCCGCCCGCCACCAGCGCGCGCGCCAGCGGTACGGCATGTTCAGGATCATCGATCGCAATCACGGGGATCACGCTCGAGGTGCGCATAATTTCCAGTAGTGTCATGGTCATCTCTTATTTCCTAGCCAAAAAGTCTTCATCGGAACCCGGTACGGTATCACCGACATTGTCGGCGTCGTGCAAGGCGACGGTGGTGGGAATCGGCGACGGCAGGCCGAAGGTGGTGGCACCTTCTTCCGCCGCGCTGACGGTGGAACGGAACATGGAAAACAGCTCGCGGCCCATGCCGACGTGGTTCGGCGACAGGTCGGCCGTGACCAGCGCACGGGCGTGCCAGACGTCGGCCGGCACCAGCGCTTCCAATACGCCGGTAAAGGCGTCGAGGCGGATGATGTCGCCGTCGCGCACCAGGCCCAGCGGGCCGCCGGCGAGGATTTCAGGCGATACGTGGATGGCGGCAGGCACCTTGCCCGACGCGCCCGACATGCGGCCATCGGTGACCAGCGCCACGTGACGGCCCGCATCCTGCAGGTTGGCCAGCGCGGGGGTCAGCGCATGCAGTTCCGGCATGCCGTTGGCGCGCGGGCCCTGGAAGCGCAGCACGGCAACGAAGTCGCGGTCCAGCGATCCCGCCTTGTAGGCGGCCATGAATTCTTCCTGCGAATTGAACACCAGCGCCGGCGCTTCGACCGTGCGGTGCTGCGGCTTGACGGCCGAGACCTTCATCACGGCGCGGCCCAGGTTACCCGCGACCAGGACCATGCCGCCGTCCGGCGCGAACGGGTTCGAGGCGGGACGCAGCACGTTGTCGTCGGCGCTGGCTGCCGGAGCATCTTTCCAGAAGACCTTGCCATCTTCACCGAGGAACGGTTCCATGCAGTGCGCGCGCAAGCCGTGGCCCAGGATGGTGTTGACGTCTTCGTGCAGCAAGCCGGCGTCCAGCAGTTCGCGGATCAGGTAACCGGTGCCGCCGGCCGCGTGGAAATGGTTCACGTCGGCGTCGCCGTTCGGGTAGATGCGCGTGAGCATCGGCACGATGGCCGACAGTTCATTGAAATCGTTCCAGTCGATGACGATGCCGGCCGCCTTGGCGATGGCCACCAGGTGCAAGGTATGGTTGGTCGAACCGCCCGTGGCCAGCAGACCCACGACGGCGTTGACGATACATTTCTCGTCGACGATATGGCCGACTGGCAAGTAGCTGCCGCTTTGCGCCGTAATGACGGCGGCGCGCTGGGCGGCGGCGGCGGTCAGTGCATCGCGCAGCGGGGTATTTGGCGTGATGAAGGCGGCGCCCGGCAAGTGCAGGCCCATCACTTCCATCAGCATCTGGTTGCTGTTCGCGGTACCGTAGAAGGTACAGGTGCCGGCGCCGTGGTAGGCTTTCGATTCGCCTTCGAGCAAGTCTTCGCGCGTGGCCTTGCCTTGCGCATACAGCTGGCGCACCTTGGCTTTTTCCTGGTTCGACAGGCCCGACGTCATCGGACCGGCCGGCACGAAGACGGCTGGCAAGTGGCCGAAGTGCAACGCGCCGATCAACAGGCCCGGCACGATCTTGTCGCACACGCCCAGGTACAGGGCCGAGTCGAACATATTGTGCGACAACGCCACGGCCGTCGACATGGCGATGGTGTCGCGCGAAAACAGCGACAGTTCCATGCCCGGCTGGCCTTGCGTCACGCCATCACACATGGCAGGCACGCCGCCGGCGAACTGGGCGACAGCGCCCACTTCGCGCACGGCTTGCTTGATAATTTGCGGGAAGCCTTCAAACGGCTGGTGTGCCGACAGCATGTCGTTGTACGAGGACACGATGGCCACGGACGGCTTCTTGTATTCCTTCAGCGACAGCTTGTCGTTGGCGGGAAAGGCGGCAAAGCCGTGCGCCAGGTTGGTGCACGACAGAGCGCCGCGCTGCACGCCCTGGATGCGGGCCGCATCCAGGTGCGCCAGGTAGGCGCCGCGCGATGGCCGGCTGCGCGCGATGATGCGCGCTGTTACGGATTCGACTACTGGATGCAGCGCCATATGGATTTCCTTAAAAATGAGTATTTCGTGAAATTTTACTACAAAATGGTCGCGCAGAAGCACTCTTGCAGTGGCCAGTGGCAGAAATAATCCATTTTTCCACGACCTTTCAAGGCAAAACAACAGCATGCCACATCCACCCGTCTTGCGTGCCTATCTATTGCAGCACGGATAAAACGCTGAAAAAACGCTGAAAATGCCATGCGCCTGCACAAACTGTAGTGAAATTACGTTTTTCTGATGTATTATTCTCATACCAATGCCGGATCCGCTGTTCGCCACGATGAACGCGCCGCGCTCCTTTCAACCGAGACAAGCACCCAAGCCGACCGCCATGCGCCAGCCAGCACCTACTCCTGCCATCACCGCCACCGCCAGTTTCCAGTCCCTGCAAGCGCACAGCGCCAGCCTGCGCGACGTGCATCTGCGCCAGCTGTTCGCCGCAGATCCAGCACGTTTCTCGACAATGACGGTCGATGCAGCCGGCCTGCTGCTCGATTACTCGAAGAACAGGGTCGACGCCACCGCCATGGCGCTGCTGATGGACCTGGCCCGCGAGCGCGGCGTGGAAGCACAGCGCGAAGCCATGTTCACTGGCGAGAAAATCAATCTTACCGAACATCGGGCCGTTCTGCATACGGCTTTGCGCGCGCCACGCGGCACCAAGCTGGTCGTCGATGGCCAGGATATCGATGCCGACGTGCAAGATGTGTTGCAACGCGTGAAGGCGTTTACGGACAAAGTACGCAATGGCAGCTGGCTCGGCTACACGGGCAAACCGATTTGCGACATCGTCAATATCGGCATCGGCGGTTCGGACCTGGGTCCGAAAATGGCTTGCCTGGCCTTGCGCTCGTACGCCAACCCGGGCCTGGAAATGCACTTTGTTTCCAACGTCGACGGGCACGACATGGAAGCGACCCTGTCGAAAGTCGATCCGGAAACGACCCTGTTCATCGTGGCCTCGAAAACTTTTGTGACGGCTGAAACCATGCTCAACGCCAACACGGCGCGCGCCTGGTTCCTGCTCGAAGGCGAAGAAAAGGATTTGGCGCAACATTTTGTGGCCGTCTCGACCAACACGCAAGCCATCGTCGACTTCGGCATTTCACCGGACAACATGTTCCCGTTCTGGGACTGGGTCGGCGGCCGCTATTCCGTCTGGTCGTCGATCGGCCTGGCCGTGGCCCTGTCCGTCGGCTTTGAATACTTCAGCGATTTCCTCGCCGGCGCGCATGCGATGGACCAGCATTTCCGCCAGGCGCCGCTGGAACAGAACATGCCCGTCGTGCTGGCCATGGTGGGCTTCTGGAACCGCCAGTTCCTCGATTGCAGCTCCGTTTCCATCGCGCCGTACCACCAGGACTTGAGCCGCTTTGCCGCCTATCTGCAACAGCTGGACATGGAAAGCAACGGCAAGCGCGTCACCAAGGATGGCGTGCCCGTCGACGTGCCTACCGGCCCCGTCATCTGGGGCGATTGCGGCACGAATGCGCAGCACGCGTATTTCCAGCTGCTGCACCAGGGTGCCGACATCACGCCCATCGATTTCATCGCCGCCCTGCGCGCCACGCACGATTTGCCGGGCCACCACGACGCCCTGCTGGCAAACTGCTTCGCCCAGTCGGAAGCCTTCATGACAGGCAAGACGGGCGAGGAAGTGCGCCTTGATTTGCAGGCGCAAGGCTTGCCGGAAAGCGAGATCGAAGCGCTGGTGCCGCACAAAACTTTCCCCGGCAACCGCCCCAGCAATACCATTTTGATGGACCAGCTGACCCCGACCACCCTGGGCGCCCTGATCGCGCTGTACGAACACAAGACCTTCGTGCAGGGCGTCTTGTGGAACGTCAACAGTTTTGATCAGTGGGGCGTGGAACTGGGCAAGGTGCTGGCCAAGAAAATCCAGGCCGAACTGACGGGTGAAGCCCGTCCCGACCACCACGACAGCTCGACCAATGGCTTGATTGCCCTGGCTAAAGCCGCCAAGGCCGCATATTAAAAAGAGATAGATGAATATTTACGAAATCAAAGTAGTGAGCGACAAGCCCATGCAAGTGGGCGAATGCCCGCTATGGCATGGCAAGGAAGCGGCCCTGTACTGGGTCGATATCGATGGCCGCGCCGTGCACCGCTTGCACCCGGCCAGCGGCAAGCATGAGCAATGGAACATGCCGACGGAACCGTCGGCGCTGGCGATCAACGCCGGCGGCGGCCTGATCGTGGCCTTGCGCAGCGGCTTCGCCCACCTCGATACAAAAACGGGCAGCCTGGCGGAAATCGCCCCGGCGCCGTTCGACATGGCCACCACGCGCTTTAACGATGGCAAGGTCGACCCGGCCGGCCGTTTCTGGGTCGGCACGATTTTCGAGCCGCGCAGCGCCGATGCGGCGGAAATGTTCGTGCTGGAAAAGGGACAAGTACGCAAGGTCTGGTCGGGCGGCATGACCGTGTCGAACGGCCTGGGTTTCAGTCCGGACAAGCGCACCATGTACCACTCGGATACCACCACGCACCGCATCGACCGCTTTGATTTCGATGCGGCCACGGGTGCCATTTCCGCGCCGCAGCCGTTCCAGCGTTTTTCCACGGACAAGAAAGCATTTGATTACGGCGGGCGCCCCGATGGCGCGGCCGTCGACAGCGAAGGCAATTACTGGTCGGCCATGTTTGAAGGCGGCAAGATCTTGCGCTTCGCCCCCGATGGCCATCTGCTGGGCGAAATTACCGTGCCCGTGCGTTGCCCCACCATGGTGACGTTCGGCGGCCCCGACCTGCGCACCCTGTACATCACCAGCGCCAGCCACAACCGGTCAAACGCCGAGATCGCCGACTACCCGTTGACGGGCCACGTGCTGTCCGTGCGCGTGGACGTGGCGGGACAGCCGGAGACGGCTTACCAGGCGTAGTCGTCTGCCAGCATGAAAAAGCGCCGGACCCTCGCGGGTACCGGCGCTTTTTCATATGCGAGCGAGCTGATTAACGCGCCAGCACCTTGCGGATGGTTTCCGCCAATTCCGCCGCCACGAACTTGGCCACGTAGCCATCCGCACCGACGCCCTTGACGTGGTCTTCGTTGGTCGAGCCCGTCAACGAAGAGTGGATCACCACGGGAATGTTGGAGAAACGGCCATCGTTCTTGATGTTGCGCGTCAAGGTAAAGCCATCCATTTCCGGCATTTCCAGGTCGGTCAGCACCAGCGCGACCTTGTCTTTCGCCGTCTTGCCTTCGGTAGCCGCCTGGGCCGAGATCGCCTGCAGGCGTTCCCACGCTTCCTTGCCCGTCTTGGTCATGATGAAAGGCACGCCCATCGCTTCGAGGCCCTTTTCGATCAGCGAGCGGGCCAGCGAGGAATCATCGGCCGCGAGGATCACGGCGCCTGCCGGCAAGCGCACTTGCGGGCCGATGCTGTTCTCGTCCACATCCGGGTCGCCCGACGGCAGCACGTTGCGCAGGATTTGTTCCACGTCCAGCACTTGTGCCAGGCGTGTCTTGTCCGTGTCGCCATCGAGGCGCGCGATACTGGTGACGAGGCCGCCGCCGACGCTCGACTCGGCCGACAGCACCTGATTCCATTCCAGGCGCACGATTTCATCGACCTCTTCCACGGCAAACGCCTGTGTCGAGCGGGCAAATTCGGTCACCATCAGGATCTTCAAACCATTGCTCTTGCAGCCGACCGCCATCGGCAAGTCGATCACGGGCACGATCTGGCCACGGATGTTGACCACGCCCAGCATGTGCGGGTGCGAACCGGCCACGGCCGTAATGGCCGGCATTTCCATGATTTCACGGACTTTGAACACATTGATGCCGAAGAGTTCGCGGCTGGTCGAGTGATCACTGGTGCCCAGCTTGAACAGGAACAGTTCGAATTTGTTATTGCCTGTCAGGCTGGTGCGTTCATCGACATCTTGCTGCATTGAATTCATTGTGTCCCCTTGAGCCGTCTTGTAAAGTTAAGTCGCCTGCCCCTGATGCTGCGGGCAATGCGGACTGCACGTCGCATGGACGTCGGATGGCGGGTTCGGGGCATGGCCGGCGCTAGCGGTGCAGTGTGTATCGTACAATTTCTTACAACCAATAGTTGCTATCGATTTGATCTTGAATTATACGGTTTTTTACTTTCTTCAAAGCTACTTTACGCTGCCAACGCCGATCCTGACAGCATTTCTTGATTTGCTTGTTGCTACAGCGCAAATGATGACGGAGAGAATCGAAAATTTCCGTGGCAACCATGGTTGCTTTGAAAAGCCAGGTAAGAAGCATGGCACAGCGCCAGCAGCGGCGAACGGCATATAATGGCCATGCTGGCATCACTGGCAAGAATACCGGGCAAAATGGCGACGGCAGCGGATGGAATGTAGTAAAATTTCTTGCAATTGCCTGTTCTACGTAGTAAATTTACACCACCGATTATAGTAGCGACAGACTGGCACTTCCGGTCGGCTTTCTCCCCGCTCCGGCCCTTTTACTTTTGCGACGACACTCACTTATGGCACTTACCGATTTTGACCTGGTCCTGTTTGGCGGCAGCGGCGATTTAGCAATGCGCAAGTTGTTGCCTGCAATGTATGCGCGCGACGTCGCGAACGATTTGCCGCCGACGGCGCGCATCATCTGTGTGGGCCGCCAGGACAGCGGCCAGGATGCCTTCCTGAAAATGGTAGAGACCAACTCGCGTCCCCATATCAAGGCCAGCACCCTGAATGCCGCCACCTGGAGCAAATTTTGCGCGCGCATCGTGTATGTGTCGCTCAACGCCAGCGATGCGGCCACGTACGCGCCGCTGGTCGAAGCGCTGCGCGGCGATGCCGACCTGACGCGCGTGTACTACCTGGCGACGCCGCCGCATTTGTTCGCCCTGATCTGCGACAACCTGGAAGACAACGGCCTGGTGACGCCGAATTCGCGCGTGGTCCTGGAAAAGCCGCTGGGCCGCGACCTGGCCAGCGCCAAGCAGATCAATGCCGAAGTGGGCAAGGTCTTCCAGGAATCGCAGATCTACCGTATCGACCATTACCTGGGCAAGGAAACCGTGCAGAACTTGCTGGCCCTACGCTTCGGCAATATCCTGTTCGAACCGCTGTGGCGCCGCGAATGGATTTCCGACGTGCAGATCACCATCGCCGAGAAACTGGGCGTGGGCAACCGCATGGGTTACTACGACACGTCGGGCGCGCTGCGCGACATGCTGCAAAACCACTTGCTGCAACTGCTGTGCATCGTCGCCATGGAACCGCCGACCTCGATCGCGCCGGACGCCGTGCGCGATGAAAAGCTGCAAGTGCTGCGCTCGCTGAAAAAATTCACGCCCACCACTCTGGCTCAGAACATCGTGCGCGGCCAGTACCGCGCCGGCCACGTCGACGGTGCCACCGTGCCGAGCTACCGCGACGAACCGGATGCGCCGGAACATTCGCGCACCGAAACCTTCGTTGCCCTGAAGGCGGAAATCGACACCTGGCGCTGGGCCGGCGTGCCGTTCTACCTGCGCACGGGCAAGCGCATGGCCGACAGCCTGGCCGAGATCGTCGTGCGCTTCAAGCAGATCCCGCACTCGATCTTCAACCAGCCCACGTCGAGCTTCCAGCCGAACTGCCTGGTGATCCGTTTGCAGCCGGACGAAGGCTTGCGCATGAATTTGATGGCGAAAACCCCGGGCGACGGCATGCGTTTGAAACCGGCGGAACTGGAACTCGATTTCCGCGAATCGTTCAAGACCCCGCGCATGGACGCCTACGAGCGCCTGCTGCTCGACGTCCTGCGCGGCCAGCTGACCCTGTTCATGCGCGGCGACGAACTGGAAGCGGCCTGGGAATGGGTCGAGCCGATTCTCGACAACTGGGAACAGAACGACAGCGCGCCGATTCCGTACACGGCCGGCACCTGGGGCCCCGCGGCCGCCAGCGCCCTGATCGGCCGCGATGGCTTGCAGTGGCGTGAAGAAGCCCTGCCGGAAGACTAATCTAGCAGGGCAAGGAGCCGTGCCTTGCAAGGCACGGCCGTTACGCAGGCGCGGAGCTGTGCTCCGCGAATTCCCTGCTTCACCGCTTCCCGAAATCAGAAGACTAATTTAATGCTGCTTGATTCCATCCGCACCCAGCTCGATTCGCTCTCCAAGTCGGAGAAGAAGGTCGCGCTGGCCGTGCTTGACCAGCCTAACCAGACGGTCAGCCAGAACATCACGGCGCTGGCGAAAAGCGCGCAGGTGTCGGAACCGACCGTGGTGCGCTTTTGCCGCACGCTGGGCTATGACGGCTGGCATGAATTCAAGCTGAAGCTGGCGCAGGGCCTGGCCCTGGCCATGCCGGGTGCGAACGAGCAGCCGGCGCAGGACGACCTGGCGGCCGACCTGGTGAATAAAATCTGCAGCCGCTCGATCAACACCCTGCTCGACCTGCGCAACAACCTGAACCCGGAAGCGATCCAGCGCGCGCTCGACATCCTGTCGCGCGCCAGCAAGATCGAATTCTATGGCCAGGGCACATCGGGCATCGTGGCGGCCGACGCGCAGCACAAGTTCTTCCGTTCGGGCGTACCGACGGTGGCCTACAGCGATCCGAACATCCACAGTATCGCCGCGGCCCTGCTGCGCGGCGGCGACTGCCTGGTGGCCATCTCGCAGCGCGGCAACAGCCCCGCCCTGGTCCGCTCCGTGAAACTGGCGCGCCGCGGCGGCGCCGACGTCGTCGTGCTGGCCCCATCGGGCACGCCGCTGGCCGACCTGGCAACCGTGCTGATCCCGATCGACCTGGTCTTCAACACCGACCCCTACACCCCGATTTCGGCGCGCCTGGCCTACCTGGTCGTGATCGACGTGCTGGCCGTGGGCCTGGCCCTGCAGCGCGGGCCGGAATTCCGCAAGAAAATGCAAAATGCGCAGAAAGCGCTGCAGGAATTCGACATGCAGTTCGATTCCTTCATCGGCTGATCCCCGATCGGCGCCAGCCTCGCTGGTGCCGCTCCGTATCCAAACGTCTCCATCGGACCAGGATATCTCTTCCTTGATCTCACATCAGGAACCGATACACGCGCAGCCTTTGCATCGAAAGATCAGCCCACCATCCGTGTCTAAGAATTGGGATCCTTTGGTTTCCCATAGTGGCGTATCGGATGAGCAGTGCTATATCCGGGATAAATTGAAACCACAACCCGAACTTCGTCGTTTGGAAAAAAATGGATATAAATACTTCCTGTTTCATCGTATTTTTCCACTTCCACCATTTTTTCTTTAATAGTATGTTTTAGTCCATCCGGCATATCCCACCGCACCAGCACCATCATTCCCGGATACCACGCTCTCGGAATGGAGGCACAGCAAACTTCAGGTCCTCCCGCTCCCCATCTGGCCATATTGGCACCTCCCGCCCCATCCACCGACGCGGAATAAATATATTTTCCCGTATGATTGACAATACCCACCTGCGCTATCGAGGTAGGACCTGGGCCGGCTTCCTCGACCTGCCTGGCCTTGAACGCACAGCCGCTCAGCAGCAAAGCAGCGCCAAGATAAATAATCCATTTCATGATTTTCACCTTGCAGAAAATGCCACGTCGTTTTTCACTTTACCGCCACATACGGCAATAGAAAATAGGGGGATGCCCATGCGTGGATGCGTCAAGAAAAAATGCTGGGAAGCGGTCCAGAAATGGAATTTTATCGATCATCTTATCAAGGAAGATTGGCAGGTTTTTCGGAGTGAAGAATAGGATGGATTTTGCTAGGCCCTCCAGCATTTGACACAACCACTCTCACCTCGTCATTCTCAAAAAAATGCATATAAATATCTCCTGGTCTATCATATTTTTCCACTTCCACCATTTTTTCTTTGACAACGTCGGTATGCCCCTCAGGCATATTCCAACGCACCAAGACTTTCATACCCGGATGCCACACTCGAGGAATAGATGCGCAGCAAATATTGGCAAGTCCCGCCCCCCATCTGGCCATATTCCCCCCTCCCGCCCCATCCACCGATGCGGAATAAATATACTTCCCCGTATGATTGACAATACCCACCTGCGCCGTCGCGGTAGGACTCGGGCCGGCTTCCTCAACCGGCCTGGCCTTGAATGCACAGCCGCTCAGCAGCAAGGCAGCAAACAAAACGCCACCCCAAAAAAACCGTTTCATAATTTTCATCATATAAGACCAATGGCTAATTGGATCGATCAAGCGTCGACGGCTTAAGAAAAAGACTGGAAAGAGCCTCAGAAATAGAAATAGAAATAGAAATAGAAATAGAAATAGAAATAGAAATTTTATCGTTCATCCCATCAAGGAATAGTGGCAGGTTTTCCGGAATGAAGAATGGGGTGAATTTTGCTAGGCCCTCCAGCATTTGACACAACCACTCTCACCTCGTCATTCTCAAAAAAATGCATATAGATATCTCCGGGTCTATCATATTTTTCCACTTCCACCATTTTTTCTTTGACAATATGCGTATGTTCTTCCGGCATATCCCACCGCACCAGGACTTTCATTCCCGGATACCACACACGAGGAATGGATGCGCAGCAAATATTGGCAAGCCCCGCCCCCATCTGGCCATATTCCCCCCCTTTCTTTGAACGGAGTCCCTACGCCTGGAATATAGTTTGAAAAATATCCGCTCTGTTGCTTGCCATTTGGATATGTTAAAAAAAGGCGCGCCACATTACTGTGACTGGCATCTTCCGGTTTGAGTGGAATTTTCGCAATGGCAATGGGGACTTTCGTTTTTTCATCAATTACACCGGTACGCAAGCCGTTGCGATCCCGTTCCAAATTATTGTTCGTGCCGTCAAAAAATAGTCCCACATGTACAGCTATGCTGCATGGTGCGTCTGATGCCGCGCTGCATACAACTTGAGCGATTTTTGACTGTTCACTCGTGCCTGGCTTTAAGAATATATCGACAGGAACGGGAGCTTTGAAAGGCGGAACATTAATCATAATGAATCATTTTTTAAGTGATGGTTTACCCGTGTGTTGAATCGGGTGATCTTTTCCATACCCTGCATCATTCGACACAACAACCCTCACCTCATCATTCTCAAAAAAGTGCATATAAATATCTCCGGGTCTATCATATTTTTCAACTCTCACTACTTTTTCTTTAACAATATGCGTATGCCCTTCAGGCATATCCCACCGTACCATGACGTTCATTCCTGGATGCCATACTCTCGGGATTGATGTACAGCAAATATTCGCACCTCCCGCCCCCCATTTATCCATATTCCCCCCTCCTGCCCCATCCACCGATGCGGAGTAAATAAAATTCCCCGTATGGTTCACAATACCCACCTGCGCCGTCGCGGTAGGACTTGGGCCGACTTGCTCAACCTGCCTGGCCTTGAGGGCGCAACCGCTCAGCAGCAAGACAGTGCCAAGATACATAATCCATTTCATGGTTTTCACCTTGCAAAAAATGCTACGTTGTTTTTCTACTTTACTGCCATATACGGCAATAGAAAATAGGGGACTGTCCACACGTGGATGCTTCAAGAAAAAGTGCTCGGAAGCGGTCCAGAAATGGAAATTTTATCGATCATCCTATCAAGGAATATTGGCAGGTTTTCCGAAATGAAGAATAGGATGAGTTTTTGCACCCCCTCCAGCATTTGACACGACAACCCTCACTTTATCATTGGGAAAGAAATGCATATAGATATCCCCAGGCTCATCATATTTTTCCACTTCCACCATTTTTTCTTTAATAATATGTTTTAGTCCATCCGGCATATCCCACCGCACCAGCACCATCATTCCTGGATACCACACTCTCGGGATAGAGGCGCAGCAAACTTCGGCTCCCCCCGCTCCCCATCTGGCCATATTCGCGCCTCCGGCACCATCCACCGATGCGGAGTAAATAAAATTTCCCGTATGGTTGACAATACCCACCTGCGCCGTCGCGGTAGGACTTGGGCCGGCTTGCTCAACCTGCCTGGCCTTGAGGGCACAACCGCTCAGCAGCAAGACAGTGCCAAGATACATAATCCATTTCATGGTTTTCACCTTGCAAAAATGCTACGTTGTTTTTCTACTTTACTGCCATATACGGCAATAGAAAATAGGGGACTGTCCACACGTGGATGGTTCAACAGAATAGCTTTTGGCTAAAAAAGCAGTCATGGATTTCCTTCCAAGCTTTGGATGACTTTTTTCTGAAACTCAATGATTTCCTGAATCTCCTTTACCTTCTCGTCTGGCAAAGAAATCCCTCTAAGCAACAGTCCTCTTTCCAGCGTAAGTAAGCTAGCTTTTTCTCTCTTCAATTTCTGCTTACGACGCTCATCCCGATACTCCTTCGTCGGCACCGGATACCCCTTGATTTTTCCCGGCCACTCCGGTCGGCTCGGTCCGTAAAGCGACACCACGGCTCCCACGCTGCCATCTTCATAGACGATCAGCCAGATATCGCCCGCCTTCCCATCCGGATACTGTGGAACACTGACCGTCTCGCGATGAAAGGTCGGGTCCGGGGACAACTGATAGACCACCACCACCTTCAAATCCGCATGCCACTTTTCCGGCACGGTGAAACAGCATATCGATCCGCCCTGCCCGTATGGACGGATCGAATCGCCACCGCCGCCGCTGTTGGTATTGCCCGGATTTTCAACCGCGATGTAATCGACTTCGCGCGAAGAATAATTCAGCGCCTGAATGCTCGCGGCCATGGCGACGCCGGGTAAACATGCGGCCAGCAAGAGGACTCGCCAGCAATGGTGCTTGAGCAACGTCGTCATGATGTCATCGCTATCTATAAAATCGCCAAATGAATCTACCCGGCTCCAGCCGCGCTGAAATCACGCTCTATGCGAGCGCCTCGGCACGCGTTGCGTAGCGCTGCTGCGCCAGGTAAATCTCTTCATCGGATTTGGCCTGCGCAATATCCTGTGTTAAGTTTTCGCTCCACACAAATTCTTCGGGTGCTTCTTTCGCCTCGATGCCGGCCGTCGGCATGCGTTGCAGCTCCTTCTCGTGCACGCTTTTCCGGAAGAAACCGCTTTGCGGGTAATAGCCTCGGCGCAAGATATAGCCGCCACCCTCGCGCCGCGTATAGGTTTGCGTGGTAATCGCCCAGCTGCGCATGTCGGCGCTGTCGGCATCCGTGCGGATCGGATAGGGAGTGCCATACTGCGCTTCCTTGACCAGTGCTTCCTCTTCCGGCGTCAATGCTTCGCCATTCTTCTGTTTCAGTTGCGCGGCTTCCGTCTTTCGGCTGAGCTCATATACGCGTTTATAAAAACGTTCTTCAGGTGGTTTATTGGCGAACGAGGCGATCCTGGCCCGCTTGTCGTATTCCGTCACTTCGCCTGCCATATAAAAACCGGCCAACGAATCATGTACATAGTCGTCAAAAAACCGCATCACTTCGGGCGGCAGCGGTTTGGGGTGATCGAATATGTCGAGCGCCCATGATTCCCAATCATCCAAGGAGATGTGATTTTGGGCTCGATAGTATTGCCAGTGATTGATGCGCGCAATGTCCCGGGCACTGAACGGTTGCCCCTCATCGCCATGAAGGAAGGCTTTGCGCGCGCGCAGCGCTTCCAGATCGCCTGCCAGCAAACGGTTGTAGGAACCCAGATCCTCCCGCTCTTGCGCGCTGGCCGCCTTGAAGCTGGCCGTGGCTTCCAGGGTCTTGACGCGCGCGGCGCGCCAGCGGTAATACAGCTCCATGTGCTTGCTCAGCAAGGCGCCTTGCTTGTTAAGCTCGGCGGTATATGCTTCCCATGCTTTGGCAAGCTCTTGACTGACCTGGAAATCCTCCTGATCGCGAAGTTCCAGTTCGCTGAACGGTATCAAGGGCACGCCCTTGAGGCGCGCTTCCTTGAACATATGCGCGAGCGGGATTTGCGACAACAAGGCCGCTTGTCCGCCACGCCCCTTTCCCTGCTCGCCCGGACCATAGCCGCCTCCTACGTCCGAGTGCACGCCAGGGAAATACACTTCCTCGATTTTCCCTGTCAGGCGCGTGACGGGAAAATTCATGCGCTGCTCATGCGTGGCAATACAATGCAGACCTGCCTGGACGCAGGACGGCAATGGTTTGAGCAATTCATTGGCCCAGGCCCAATGGCCATCGAACATCGCGCCAGGCGCGATCGTGGTTTTCGCGACAGACGCCGAGCTGCCCACGGTTGCCACCGTGTCAAAGACGCCAAGAAAATCGATGCTGGCAAGGATGCCGGCAAACTCCGGCCCCTTCTCGCCCGGCTTGAGCAAATCGGCAAACAGCTGACAGAACGCCACCGCCTCGGCGGCGCCCCGCGAAAAACCGAACACGGACAGGGTCAGCGATGGAATATTCGGCTTGGGCCGTGCCGCCATCGCCTCCCTTAGTTTTTCAATATGCTCAGCGAACCAGTCCGAGTGAGTCATGAAGCGCTCCCTGCCGGTTGAGGGATGCGGCACCTTTTTGTGGCCTACGGCATTATCATAAGCACGGGCAAGTTCGCCAGCCTTATCTGATTTATATAATGGAGTTTCATCTCCATATACCGTTCGATGAATTGCATTTAGAACCTGCAACAATCCCCAGATAATGCGCGGCTGCCCTCCTTTGGCAAAAGCTTTCCCCTCATCCGATTCAGTCAATTCACCGATTTCCGCAAATGGCGTTCCCACGCCAGGAATATAATTTCGAAAATATCCAGCACCCCGCTTATTCGATGGAAAACTCGAAAATAGCCGCGCCACATTGCTATGACTGGCGCTATTGGCGTCGACTACAGCATTACTTATAGAAATAGGCTTCTTTGTTTTCGGGTCGAGCACGCCTGTCCTAACCCCATTCCTATCGCGCTCCAGATTATTATTGGTTCCATCAAAGAAAAGTCCAACCCTTACTGGAATACTGCACGGCGCGCTATCTTTATTAGCACATGCCTCCTTGGAAATTTCGGATTGTTCTTTCGTCGACGGTTTTAGAAAGAAATCGACGGGAAACGGCGCGGAATTGGGAGTTTCACTGATCATAATATCAAGGAATATTGGCAGGTTTTCCGGAGTGAAGAATAGGATGAGTTTTTGCCCCCCCTCCGGCATTTGACACGACAACTCTCACCTCATCATTGGGGAAGAAATGCATATAGATATCCCCAGGCTCATCGTATTTTTCCACTTCCACCATTTTTTCTTTGATAACGTCGGTACGCCCTTCAGGCATATTCCAACGCACCAAGACTTTCATTCCCGGATACCATACCCGCGGAATAGAAGCACAACAAACATCAGCCCCCCCCGCTCCCCATCTGGCCATATTGGCTCCTCCCGCGCCATCAACCGATGCGGAATAAATATACTTCCCCGTATGGTTGACAATACCCACCTGCGCCGTCGCGGTAGGACTTGGGCCAGCTTGCTCAACCTGCCTGGCCTTGAGGGCGCAGCCGCTCAACAGCAAGGCAGTGCCAAGATACATAATCCATTTCATGATTTTCCTTTTATCAAAGTAAGTAGTTGAATGAACAAGGCTAGGCAGCCGAGCGCGCCTGCCAGAAATCGTCGGGCAGCGTGTCGAGCTCGGACAGGTAATTCGCCCCCTGGCGCGTGCGCCGCAACAGGCTGGCCATCGCAGGATGCAAGGTGAAATCATCGGCCAGCATCAAGGCCAAGGCGCTGAAATGCTGACGCTGGCCCGCCGCCTCGATGCCGCTGGCGTTTGCCACAAACAAATGACGCGCCACGCGCGCGTGGCACTGGGCCGGGGTACCGGAATGAAACAGATCCGGCTGCACATCATGCAGGTTGGCAAGGATGGCGTCGGCTTCGGCGCTATCCACCAGGGCGGCGAAGGCGTCGTCGCCGAGGGGGAATTTATCAAACTCCGCAGGGACGGGACTGGGCTGCGCCTCGCCCTGCCAACTGATCAGCGAACCATCGCGCTGCAGCGACCACCAGCGGTAAATGGGGCTCAGCAAATGCGCGGACTGCGTTTCAGTCAAGGCTGCCAGCAAGGCCGGCAATGTGCGGCTATCGGCCCAGCGCACGGGCCATTCGACGGTGTCTGGCGTGATGGCAATCAAATAGGGGCGCAGATGCTGTTCCAGCTGGTCGATATCGAGCGTGCTGGCGATGATGCTGAGCATGGGCTTGCCTGCGCACAGCGAAAACAGGCGCTGCAGCCACTCGGTCTGCTCGCTGCTTGCCGATGGCGCCGCCATTAAATGCGGTGCGGCGCTCTTGAAGTTTTGCAGCGAGGTGTGCGCATACAGCGACTGGCGCCGCAAACGGCTCGGGTAGCGCTTGGTGAAAAACTCCTCATCGCAGGCGCCGTCCAGCAGCGCCAGCAGGTGCAAGGGCTGGCCGCCGTTCGCCACCGCCGCTTCCGCGCTCAAGGCCTGCAGTTGCTGTGCGATCTGCGCTGGAACTGCAGGGTCAGGAAGATTGATGGCAAAGTACATCAGGATTCCTTTTCTAGGCTGCCGTGGGCGCGACAAACGGGCTGCCGCTACGCAACGCTGCCAACAGGCACGCCTTGCAGACGCTGGCAGGCAGCGCCGGCAATGGATAAGCCAGCCGTTCCGGCCCGATAAAACTCTTCTTGCCCGCATGCACCGTGATCTTGCCGGGGCACTGCACGGTGATGTTGCCGCCCTCGATGGTGATATTCGCCCCGCCCGCCGTCGACAGGCGGATACTTTTCGCCGCCGCCCAGTCGATGTGCGCGGCGGCGCTGACGATATTGACTTCCTCGCGCGCCTGCACGTTGAGCACATCGGCCTGCGCCTGCAGGTCGATGGCTTGTTTGGCGGCAATCAGTTGCAGGCCGATATTGTTCTCACCCGCCTTGACGACGCCGGCCAGCGCGCCGATGGCCTGGCCGCTGTGCACGCGCAGCTGGCCGCCGCCGACGAACTGGGTGTCCAGCCCGCTCATCAGGGAGGTGGTTTCGCCATTGACCAGCTGGATATCCTGGCCCGCCAGCACGCCCAGGCCGGCACGGGCGGCGATGGCGATGATGGCGTCGCTGCTGTGCGGCAGCTTGTCGTCGCCGGGGCTGGTCGGCTTGCCCGCCGCGTCGCGCCTGGCGGCGGCCGTATTTTCCTGGCTCAGCATGCCGGAGACGCTCGTCTGGAACGCTGGCAAGGGCGCCGCCTTTTCGTCGAGCACGCTGGCATTCGCCTTGGCCGGGCCCAGGTGGCTGGCATACGCGACCGTCTTGTGCGTGACGGCGGCGGCGCTGAAGGTTGCACCCAGCTTGGCTGCCTGCTTGAGCAAGACCATGCCCGGTGCATTGTCGCCGGCCGGATCGCGCGCCTGCGCGTCGTGGTTGACGAGGTAGCTGGAAATCAATAGGCCGGCACCGGCCCGCACGGCGCCGTAAGCGTCCGTGCGCAGCTCGGCGCCCGTGCCGCGCAGGCTGCCCCGGTAATTGTCGGCCGCATGGATCAGGTGGCCAAGATTGAGTTCGCTTGCCGCATGGCTGCTCTTGAGCTGGATGCGCCCTTGCTGGTCGGTATCGTCGAACAGCAACTGGTTGTAGCCAGAGCCGGAGCCGGCGGCGCCGAATTCCTTGCTGCGGATGCCCCATTGCGCCGCGCCGTTGCGGTGGCCGGCGCTGCCGCCAGCCGCGCCATGCCAGAGCGGACTGTTGCCGCCAGCCACGTTGCCCTGCGCCGATGGCGCATGGTCGCGCGCCGGCTCGAAGACGCTGGCGTCCGCGGGCTTGTCCGTGATGCCGCCCGGCGTGGGCGCGACGCCACCCTCGCCTTGCCCGTTGTACAGGGCGCCGACGATGATGGGCCGGTCGATATCGTTTTCCAGAAATTGCACCAGCACTTCCTGGCCGATGCGCGGCAGGAACTGGCTGCCCATGCCGCCGCCGGCCGAGCGCTGCGCCACGCGCACCCAGCAGGTGGCGCTGCCGTCAAGTTGCCAGTGGAAACGGATGCGCACCCGGCCCAGCTTGTCGCAATGGATCTCGCTGCCGCCGCTGGCGCTGGTGCCGCCGTCGGCGCCGACGACGATGGCGCTCTGGCTGCCGCAGGCCGTCGGTTTCGGGTGGTGGCGCGCGTCGCCGCCGTCATGCACGGGGCGCCATGGCGTTGCCGCGGCAAGCATCTCGATGCAGTTGGCGTAACCGCTGGCTTTCGCCTGGGCAATCGCGGCGGCAAAGTCGGCAAAGCCGTCGCCCAGGCCAGGCATGGCTTCTTGCAGCAGTTCGGGCACTGGGCCGAACAGTTCTGCCAGCGCCTGCGACGCGGGCGCCGGCAGGTTGTTGATGCCGATGCTGGCCACGCGGAGCACGACATAGTCGGACGCGGCACCATCGGCCTGCGGCAACGGCCCCTGCGTCAGGGTGAACCGCGTGCCGGCGCGCAGGGTGCGTACCGTCGAGCGCGCCTGCCACAACTGGGCGCGCGCTTCGCGCGACTGCATCTGCAACGCGGCATAGTGCTGCGCCTGCGCGCCATTCGCATACCAGTACTGGCCCGGCGTATCGTAACTTTCCAGCACGGGGGCATGCTTGCCGCCGATGGCCAGATTCGTCGGCACGCTGGCGGCGACCGCCTTCTTGGCCTTGTAATCGTAGCTCAGCACGCTACTCAGCCCGACGTGCAGGCTGCGCCGCGCACACAGCGCTTGCACGCTGTCGCTCGCTTCGCCGGCCCTGGCGCCATGAAAACGCAAGCCGCCGCCTTGCGCGCTGCTGGCGTCCTCGGGCGTGGCGCAGGGCTGGCTGCTGTCGGCGAACAAAATCAGCGTGTGCGCCTCGAAGCGCCAGGCGATGCCCTCTTCCGTCAGCAGCCGGCGCACGAAATCGAAGTCCGATTCCCGGTACTGGCAGCAATAGCTGCGCTCGCCCGCCTGCCGCATGCACTGCGCCACCTCGTCGCTCCATTGCCACAGGGCATGCGGCGCATAGGCTTGCAATACCTCGTCGACGATGGCCGTCACGCTCCGGTCTTGCCATACGCGGCTGTTACGCACTTGCGTCAACAGCCACAGCCAGGGCGTGATGCGCAAGCGGTAGCGCGCCAGGCCGCCATTGCTGCCCAGCATGGCCGCTGCGCTGATATAGCCGGAAAACTGCGTGCGCGTGCCGTCGGCCAGGCTGATATGCAGGCTGGCAGGCTGGCCCAGCAAGGAGGCGAGCGCAACATGGGCATTCGTGGACAAGGCGATAATCTCGCGCGCGCCAACCTCCTGCAGCCGTTCATCGGCGGCAAAGGCTTCGACCAGCAAGCCGCTGTCCTGGCCATCGTCGCCGATGGACAATGCATACAGGCGCGTCGCGCCATTGAAGGCGGCTACCGCGCTAACGATATCTTGTGTCAAAGGATGCTCTTCATCTGGAAAGTGGCATCGCACATTGCTTATCAAAACAATGTGCAAAATAAACAAGTCCAGGCAATTATGCGCGAGTTCTCAAAAAAGCAAGATTCAATTGAACAAGTAGTGCGCGGGGAAGACAATAGTCGATGCTTCGGGCAATGGATTCGGTACAATACTCCGGCAAGCCCATTCACTCTTTCCCGTGCAGCCATGAACCAACTCGAACAACTGAAGCAATTTACTACCGTGGTGGCCGACACCGGCGACTTCCAATCGATCCAGGCTTACACGCCGCGCGATGCGACGACGAATCCGTCGCTGATCCTGAAGGCCGTGCAAAAGGATGAATACAAGCCGCTGCTGGAAAAGGCCGTGCGCGACCATCCGAATGCCTCGACCGCCGAAATCATCGACCGTCTGCTGATCGCCTTTGGCGTGGAAATCCTGCAAACCATCCCCGGCCGCGTCTCCACCGAAGTCGATGCGCGCCTGTCGTTCGATACGGAAGGTACTGTCGCCAAGGGCCGCGACCTGATCGCCCTGTATTCGAACGCCGGCATTCCACGCGAACGCGTGCTAATCAAGATCGCTTCCACCTGGGAAGGCATCCGCGCCGCCGCCATCCTGGAAAAGGAAGGCATCCGCTGCAACATGACCCTGCTGTTCTCGCTGGCCCAGGCCATCGCCTGCGCCGAAGCGGGCGCCCAGCTGATTTCGCCGTTCGTCGGCCGCATCTACGACTGGTACAAGAAATCGACGGGTATCGACTACATGGGCGCGGAAGATCCGGGCGTGCAATCGGTACGCCGCATCTACAATTACTACCGCAAGTTCGGCTACAAGACCGAGGTGATGGGCGCGAGCTTCCGCAACACGTCGCAAATCCTCGAACTGGCCGGCTGCGACCTGCTCACCATCAGCCCCGACCTGCTGCAAAAGCTGGCCGACAGCGATGCGCCGGTGGAACGCAAGCTGAGCGCCGAAGCGGCGCCATCGACCAACATCGTGCAAATGTCGCTGAACGAAGAAGCCTTCCGCTTCATGATGAATGAAGACGCGATGGCGACGGAAAAACTGGCCGAAGGCATCCGCGCCTTCTGCGTCGATTCCGGCAAGCTGAAACAGATGATCGCGGCACTGCGTTAATCACGACGTGCGTAAAAAAAGCGGCGTCCGTGCAGTGCACGGCGCCGCTTTTTTCATGCCCGCGTGATCAGGAACAACGGAATGTGGCCACACCCTGGTAATTGGGGCCATTTGCCAGTTGCGCCTTGTAAGCGGCGATCAGCAGATAGCGGCCAGCGCCGCCGTCGCCCAGCATCAGCTGCGCGCCCGTGCCATTCGACAGGTAGCCGCCGGTGATGCTGCTCGACGCGGCCGAAGCCATGGTCGTCGAAGCCGTTACTTTGCCCGTGCTGCCGCCTGCGCTGGCGTCGATGGTCAGCGCTATTTTGGCGCCGGAGGCATCGAAGGACATGCTGGCATTGCCGCTGACGGTACCAAAGTAAGCTGTCGACGAGACGCTGCTGCCACCCGTATAGCTTGGCGCCGTGAACGTGCCTGCATCGCAGGAGAACGTGCCGGTCGCTGGCAGTGCGGCGAGCACGTTATAAGCGACGTAATGCGCACTGGCATTGTTGCCGCTCAACGTAGTGGCGCCAGAGCTATTGCTGAATGAGCCCTTGAACCAGCGTCCCTGCGCAAAGCTGGCGTCGCCGCTGATTTCACGCGTCACGGCCGGATTGCCCGTCAGTACGATGCCACCGATATTGCTCAAGGCGCCGGAGGCATCCTGTACCAGCAGACCGGCCTTGCCATTACCCTGCAAGCCGATCGACGTAAAGACGTAGCGGCTGTTGTCGCCATTGACGAAACGTGCGCTGACGGTGCCCGTGTTTTCGCCAGTGGCCGCCGGCACGGCGGGAACGACTGGAACGACGGGCGCTACCGGATCGGCAGGCTTGGCCGTATTCACGGCAACCGACGTGTCGGATGGGGAAGACGAACCGCCGCCACCGCAAGCGGCGAGCGAAGCGGCGATCAGGGTCAGAACAAAAGCGTGATTCAGTTGCATACGATTCCAATAAAAAAGCAAGACATAAGGAATCCTTGGCTCATGCCAAAAATTCAACGTCCAATATTATGCAACATTTCTCAAAAGAATGGTTGCCTGAAAGAAATTTATTAATACTAACAATGTGACTATAACGAGCGCGACTGCGTCGTGGCGCCACGCTGGCGGTAAAATGCCTGGCTACCGGCCGCCAACAACTACTCATGCAATCACCGATCACCATCCGCCTGGGCCGCCGCGCCCGCGCCCGCATTGCCGACAACGGCTTGCGCGCGAGCGACATCGCCATCGTGCCTGCCGCCGCGGGCGGGCCGAAAGGCTTGATCCTGCACCAGCTCGATTGCTGGCTGTTCGGCGATTTTCTGGCGCAGGCGCCGCGTCCGCGCCACTTCGTCGGCGCCTCGATCGGCGCCTGGCGCATGGCCGCCGCCGTGTTCCCCGACCCGGTGGCCGCGCAACGCCGCCTGGTGCGCGCATACGTGGGCCAGCGCTATCCAGACAAGCCCGAGGCGGCGCACGTCAGCCGCACTTGCCGCGCCCTGCTCGATGCCGTCCTCGATGGCCAGGATGCGCAGCTGCTGCGGCATGCGCAACATAGTCTGTCGGTGCTGGCCGTGCGCGGCATCGGCGCGCTGGCGCAGCCGGGCAAATGGCGCGACCGGCGCGGCTTCCTGCTGGCGGCCGCCGGCAACGCCGTGGCGCGGGCGCGTCTGGCCGCCTCGCTGGAACGAACCGTGTTCCATGCCGGACCGGACGGTGCCAGCTGGCTGCGCTCGCGCTTCGACGCCTTTCATTCCCATTTCGTGCCGCTGGCGCAGGACAACCTGCGCGACGCGCTGCTCGCTTCCGGCTCCATCCCACTGGTGCTTGACGCCGTGACGGACATCGCCGGCGCCCCGCCCGGGCGCTACTGGGACGGCGGCCTGGTCGACTATCATTTGCACCTGCCCTACCAGCGCGAACCGGATCTGGTGCTGTACCCGCATTTTGCCGACCATATCGTGCCGGGCTGGCTGGACAAGGCCATGCCCTGGCGCCGCGCACGAAGCGGCGATAGCGCACTCGACAACATGATCCTCGTCTCGCCCTCGCCCGCCTTCGTGGCCAGCCTGCCGAATGGCAAACTGCCGGACCGGCGCGACTTCCCGCACTACGGCCAGGATCATGCAGCGCGCATGCGCGACTGGCGCCGCGCCATCGCGGAAAGCGAACGCATGGCGGCCGCCTTCGCCCGCTGGGCCGAGCAGCCGAACCTGCGCCAGGCGCTCGACCTGTAGCACGGGCGAGACTGCAACAGGCTCGAAAACAAGCGTGCTTTTCCCTCGCCTATTGGTCACTTATCAGTGCATACTATGTCGCACAGGCAACCTTCAATCCCTCTGCGACAGGAGTTCCAACCATGC
Organism: Janthinobacterium sp. GL_088; assembly: GCF_057837845.1. NCBI lineage: Bacteria > Pseudomonadati > Pseudomonadota > Betaproteobacteria > Burkholderiales > Oxalobacteraceae > Janthinobacterium > Janthinobacterium sp. GL_088. The sequence goes on from NZ_CM174453.1 coordinate 5,316,356, forward strand.
ACGCCCTTTCCCACCTTCGTATCGGCACGCGCCTGGCTGCAGGCTTCGCGCTGGTGCTGCTGCTGTCCGTGATTTCCACCTCGTACGCGCTGTACAGCGCCAGCGTGAACGCCGAAGCGACGCGGCAAATGATGGAAAAACCGCTCGCCAAGGAACGCCTCGTCTCGGACTGGTACGTGCTGATTTACTCGGCCATCGCGCGCACCTCGATGATCGCCAAAAGCACGGATGAAACGCTGTCGAGCGTGTTTGCCGACACCATCGCCGACAGCACGAAACAGGGCAGCGAACTGCTGAAGAAAATCGAGGCGCTGCTCGACAGCGACGAAGAAAAAGCCATCTTCAAATCCTCCATCGCCGAGCGCGTCAAATACCAGGATGCCAAGACCCTGGTGATGAATGCGCGCAAGGCCGGCGACGCGGCGCAGGCGGAAAGCACTTACCGCGACAGCTTCGCGCCGGCCGCCGCCAAATACCAGAACAATGTCAAGGCCCTGCTGTCGCAGCAGCGCCAGGCCATCGACGCCACGGCGCAAGCGATCGAGGCGGCCAACGGGCGCAGCTTCACCCTGCTGCTGACCCTGTGCGTGCTGGTGGTGGCGCTGGGCAGCGTCTGCGCCTGGCTGATCACACGCTCGATCACACAACCGTTGAAGGCCGCCGTGAAGGTCGCCGAAACGGTGGCCGACGGCGACTTGCGCACGCATTTCGGCACCCCTGCCAGCGATGAAATCGGCGACTTGATGCGCGCGCTGCACGGCATGAACGAGGCACTGCGCAAGGTAGTGTCGGAAGTGCAGACGGGTACCAATGCGATTGCCACGGCGTCGGGCGAAATCGCCGCCGGCAACCAGGATCTGTCGGCACGCACGGAGCAGCAGGCCAGTTCGCTGGAAGAGACGGCATCGTCGATGGAAGAACTGACCAGCACCGTGAAGCAGAATGCGGACAATGCGCGCCAGGCCAACCAGATGGCGGTGGCCGCCTCCGGCGTGGCCGAACGGGGCGGCAGCATCGTCAGCCAGGTGGTCGACACCATGGGCGCCATCGATACGGCATCGACGAAAATCGTCGACATCATCGGCGTCATCGACGGCATCGCCTTCCAGACGAATATCCTGGCCCTGAACGCGGCCGTCGAAGCGGCGCGCGCTGGCGAGCAGGGACGCGGCTTTGCCGTCGTCGCCACGGAAGTGCGCAGCCTGGCGCAGCGCTCGGCCGCGGCGGCGCGCGAAATCAAGACCCTGATCGGCGACTCGGTGGAACAGGTCAACAACGGCACGCGGCTGGTGCAGCAGGCCGGCAACACCATGGGCGAAGTGGTCGACAGCGTGCGCCGGGTCACCGACATCATGGCCGAGATCACTGCCGCCAGCGCCGAGCAAAGCATGGGCATCGACCAGGTCAACCAGGCCATCGCACAGATGGACCAGGTGACGCAGCAAAATGCGGCCCTGGTGGAAGAAGCGGCGGCAGCCGCCGAAAGCATGCAGGACCAGGCCGCGCGCCTGGCGCAAGTGGCGGCCGGCTTCCAGCTCGAACACATGGCCGCAGCGGCGCCGGTACGCACCGCTCGGTCGGCGCCCACCCGGCTGGCCAAGCCGGCGGCCAACAGCACCACCGCCAGGCAGCCAGTCATCGCGGCAAGAAGCGCGCCTGCTGCGCGCAAGCCCCAGGCGCAGGTGGCTGGCGAGCAGGATTGGGAAGAGTTTTAAGGCGGGCAACAGGGTCCGTCAAAAGGGTTTGACAGCGCCCTGGCGCGCGAGGATACTGGCTTCAGGTGGCATGGCGCTCCACCGGCAGCGATACGTGTTGCGCCTGACATCGTTCTGCGGGAGCACGAACATGAAAAGTATCCGCCGCGTCAGCGAACAGCTGCGCCTGGGCTTCCTGTCCCCCTTGCTGCTGTGCGCAGCCCTTGCCGGCTGCGCCACGGTGCCCGCCACACCGCCTCCCCCCGACCTGTTCAACGATGCCAGCTTTGCCGCGCCGGCCGTGCCGGTCGACCCGCAGCAGGCGTTTGCCATGAGCGACGCCATGCGGCTTTACGTGCGTGTCGATATCGCGCGCGAGGCGCGCAGCAAGAATCCCCGCCGCGCGCTGGCCGAGGCCCTGCGCAACCGGGCCGGGCTGCAGCTGGAATATGATGCCGCCATGACGCGCACGGCGGCACAGACATTCGATGCGCGCAGTGGCAATTGCCTGTCGCTGGTCCTGATGACGGCAGCACTGGCCAAGGAGATGGGGCTGGAAGTACGTTACCAGGTGGTCCTGGGCGAAGAGAGCTGGAGCCGCAGCGGTGGCATGTATTTCGTCGCCGGCCACGTCAATCTCGCGCTGGAACGCCGCCCCCTCAGCAATGCGGTCGGCTACGATTCCGACGCCATCCTGCTCATCGACTTCCTGCCTGGCGAAGACCTCGTCGGCCAGCGCACGCAGGAAGTGCGCGAGGCAACCATCGTGGCCATGTACCTCAACAATCGCGCCGCCGAAGCCATGGCCAGCGGCGAACTCGATCAAGCCTACTGGTATGCCCGCGCCGCCACCCTGCAAGACCCCACGTTTGCGGGCTCCTTCAATACCTTGGGCATCATCCAGCTACGCCACGGCGATACCGAACCGGCGCGGCGCACGCTCGCTTACGCACTGGAACGCTCGCCATCGAACACCGTGCTGCTGTCCAACCTGGCGCAGGCACTCGACGGCCTGGGACGCGCGGAGGAAGCGCAGCTGCTGCGGCGCAAATTGCTGGCCCTGCAGCCGGAGCCGCCCTTCCACTTTTTCAACCTGGGCCAGCGCGCCATGGAAAGCGCCAACTACCAGGAAGCGGCACGCCTGTTCAAGCGCGAGATCGCGCGTGACCCCTATTACCATGAATTCCACTTCTGGCTGGCGCAGGCGTATGCGCGCATGGGACAACTCTCGCTGGCGGACAGGCAGCTGGAACTGGCGATGGACAACAGCACCACGCGCGGCGAGCACGGGCTGTACGCAGCCAAGCTGCAGCGCCTGCGCGCCGCCAGCGCGCATTAGCGCACAGGCAGCGTCAGTCTTCCAGGAACATCTGCTGCAGGTCATTCAGGAAGGACAATCCCAGCGCCGTCGGACGGATAACCTGGTGGTCGCGGTACAGCAAGCCTTTCGCTTCGGCCGCATTCAGCGGCTGCTCGATGGCGTTGAGGGCCAGACCCGTGCGCTCGGCGAACAGGTTCGGCGAAAAACCCTGCGTCAGGCGCAGGGTATTGAGCATGAATTCAAAACCCATTTCCTCGCGCGCCAGTTCGCGCTCTTCCTGCACGGGGCTACCGGCCAGTACCGCGTCCATGTAGGCGCGCGGCTGCTTGTAGCGGGCCTGGCGCAGCACGCGGTGCGGGAACGAGATTTTACTGTGCGCGCCCGCGCCGATGCCCAGGTAGTCGCCGAATTCCCAGTAATTGCGGTTGTGCTTAGCCTGGCGGCCCGGCTGCGCATACGCCGACACTTCATAGCGGCCATAGTCCGCCTGCGCGGCGCGCGCGGCCACCATGTCGGCGATGTCCGCGCTCTCGTCATCGTCTGGCAGCACCGGTGGATACTTGGCGAACAAGGTGTTCGGTTCGAGCGTCAGGTGGTACAGCGACAAATGCGGCGGCGCGAACGACAGCGCCGTGTCCAGGTCCTGCTGCGCTTCGGCCAGGGTTTGCGTGGGCAGCGCGTACATCAGGTCGAGGTTGAAATTATCGAAATTCGCGTGCGCGATCTCCACCGCGCGGCGCGCTTCGTCATCGTCATGGATGCGGCCCAGCGCCTGCAAATGGCGGCCATTGAAGCTCTGGATGCCGATCGACAGCCGGTTGATGCCGCTGGCCCGGTAAGACTTGAATTTTTCCGCTTCAAAGGTGCCCGGATTGGCTTCCATGGTGATTTCGCAATCGGGCTCCAGTGGCAGCAAGGTGCGCACGTCCGACATCAACCGGTCCAGGCCCGCCGCCGACATCAGGCTGGGCGTGCCGCCGCCGATGAAGATGGTGTGGATCTTGCGGCCCCAGATCAGCGGCAGCGCCATTTCCAGGTCCAGGCGCAGGGCCGCCAGGTATTCGGCTTCCGGCAAGTCGCCGCGCACCTCGTGCGAATTGAAGTCGCAATACGGGCATTTTTTCACGCACCACGGGAAATGGATGTACAGCGACAGCGGCGGCAGGGCCGTCAGGTTCAGCGCGCCCGGCTGCAGGTATTTCAGGGCCGCTCCGGCCGCGCCGGAAATGCCTTCCTGCGGCGCGGGAGCGGTATTCGGCTTGGCTGCCGACTTGGCAACGGCGCCCACCAGTTTGATCGGGATCATCGCAGTTTTTCCACCAGCGCGCGCAGGGCCTGGCCACGGTGCGACAGCGCGTTCTTTTCGTCGGACGTCAGTTCGGCCGCGCACTTGCCCAGCGCGGGAATGAAGAAATGCGGATCGTAGCCGAAGCCGCCGCTGCCGCGCGGCGCGGCGGTCATCACGCCATTCCAGCGGCCGTCGGCGATCACGGGCTGGGGGTCATCCGCATGGCGCACGTACACCAGCACGCAATAGTAGTATGCGGACTTGTCGGCATGCGCTTCCAGGTCGGCGATCAGCCTGGCGCTGTTGGCGGCATCCGATTTCGGCTCGCCCGCATAGCGGGCCGAGTACACGCCCGGTGCGCCGCCAAGCGCATTGACGCACACACCGGAATCGTCGGCCAGCGCCGGCAAGCCCGTCAGGCGCGACGCGTGGCGCGCCTTTTGCAAGGCGTTTTCAACGAAGGTGTGGAACGGTTCGTCGCTTTCCGGCACGGCGTACTCGCCCTGGGCATGGACGGAAAAGCCGATGGTCGAGAGAAGCTCATTGAATTCCTTGAGCTTGCCGGCATTATTGGAGGCGAGGATGAGGCGTTGGGTCATGTCAGTAGTCCGGTTGAAGTGCCGACATTGTAAACCTTTTGCGCTCCCCTCACCTCGGCCCACCTCCGCTCTCAACGGCGGCAAGTGTGGGCTTTTTGCCCGGCGCCGCGGGCAGTGATGTGTAAATTTATGTAAAGATTAAATGCCGAGGGCTTGCTTCTGCAGGGTGATCAGGTCGGCGATGCCGCCTTGCGCCAGGTCCAGCAGGCGGTTCATGCCGGCGCGGTCGAACGCGGCGCCTTCGGCCGTGCCCTGCACTTCGATGAAGTGGCCCGCTTCCGTCATCACCACGTTCATGTCCGTGTCGCAGCCCGAGTCTTCCACGTAATCGAGGTCCAGCACCGGCATGCCCTGGTAGACGCCCACCGAAATGGCGGCGACAAAGCTTTTCACGGGAATCGCGGTGATCGCGCCGCGTGCCTGCAGCTGGGAAAACGCGTCATACGCGGCTACCATGGCGCCCGTGATCGAGGCCGTGCGCGTGCCGCCGTCGGCCTGGATGACGTCGCAATCAAGGTGCAGTGTGCGTTCGCCGAACGCCTGCAAATCAAAGGCGGCGCGCAGCGAGCGGCCGATCAGGCGCTGGATTTCCTGCGTGCGACCCGACTGCTTGCCGCGCGCCGCTTCGCGGTCCATGCGCGTGTGCGTCGAGCGCGGCAACATGCCGTACTCGGCCGTCAACCAGCCCTGGCCCTTGCCTTTCAGGAAACCCGGCACCTTGTCTTCGATGCTGGCGGTACAGATGACCTTGGTGTCGCCGCACTCGATCAGCACCGAGCCTTCGGCATGCTTGGTGTACTGGCGGGTGATGCGGATGGCGCGCAGCGCGTCGACGGCGCGGCCGCTCGGGCGGGATTCAAATGTCATGGGTTGTCCTGTGTGATTGGGGTTGCGGCAGCGATTTTACCACCGCGCGCGCGTCTGTTTGCAGTCATGCAACAGCGCAGGACGCAATGGCGCGCGGCGCACACATGATCCCTACAATCCTGCCCCGCCAAACACAATTTTCTTTACAATGCCGTAAAACGCACACTATTCAGCAATTTTCAGGCCATCAGACCATGCGGTTCTGTTTTTGCGGCGCGGGCGGTATTGCCTGCGCTGGCTGATTAAGTGTATAAGTGACTGTATACAAGACCAAATCGGGGAATCCTTTGAGCATTTCAAGCATGACAGGCTACGCGGTTGCCACCAGCGAAGGTGCTGCAGGCACACTGACAATTGAAATCAAGAGCGTCAACTCACGCTTTCTCGACCTGCAATTCCGGATCAACGACGATCTGCGGGCCCTGGAGCCTGACTTGCGCGCCGCCGTCATGTCCGCCATCACGCGCGGCAAAGTCGAGGTACGCCTGAGCTTTGGCCGCAAGGCCGCCACAAACGGCACGCAAGCGCTGAACCTGCCCCTGCTGGCAGAACTGGCGCGCCTGCAAAACGAAGTGGGCCAGCATTTTGTCTCCGCCCCCGTCATGACGGTGGCCGAACTGCTGCGCTGGCCTGGCGTCATCGAAGAAGCGCAAGTGGGACAGGAGTCCCTGCAGGCGGACGTGGGCGCGCTGACCCGCCGCACCGTGGCCGCCTTCGTCGACAGCCGCAAGCGCGAAGGCGCCGCGCTCGAAGCGGTGCTGGTGTCGCGCATCGAAGCGATGGAAGCCATCGTCAAGCGCATCACGCCATTGATTCCGCAAGTGGTGGCGGCCTTCCAGCAAAAAGCCATCGAGCGCATGCAGGACGCGCTGGGCCTGGCCAGTCAGGGCTCGAATTCGGCCCTGTCGCGCCAGGACGCCATGGAGCGCATCCGCCAGGAAGTGATTTTGTACGGCATCCGCATCGACGTGTCGGAAGAGCTGGCGCGCCTGTCGGCCCACCTGGGCGAAACACGCCACATCCTCACCAAGGGCGGGCAAGTGGGCAAGCGCCTCGACTTCATGATGCAGGAACTGAACCGCGAAGCCAACACGCTGGGCGCCAAGGCGTCCGTCAAGGAACTGGCCGACGCCTCGATGGACTTGAAGCTGCTGATCGAGCAGATGCGCGAACAGGTACAGAACCTGGAGTAAGCGCCCTTCAGACCAGGCGCGCTCCGGCGCGCCCCTTGTCGCTGGCGGCGATGACGACGCAGGCGACAAACAGCACGATGCTGTATTCCACGCCGCCGGCGCCATGCTCGCCCACGAACCAGCCCTTGGCCGCATGCACGATGGCGATGCCGCCGATGCAGATCACCATCAGCCCGGCCGCCGCCCAGCGCGTGTATTTGCCGGCGATGAGCAAACTGCCACAAACGATTTCGACGACGGTAATCGCCCACACCACGGCCAGACCGTAGATGAACCCCTTGTCTTCCAGGAAACCGGCAAAGCGGGGAATGGTGCCATTGGCGATGCGCGTGATGGCGTGCGCCATGAACATCACGGCGATGGCCACGCGCAGCAGCAACATGGCCTGGGCAGAACTGAGAAACGGAAAATTCTTCATGCGCGCATCCTGTCGGTAAATAGTTATCAAGAAAAAACCATTCCAAATTAAATAACTATTTCCTCAAGATAACAAGCAAAATATGTGCAAGCCTGGCGGCAAGGCGCATCGCAGGGCTGGCTCGCCGCCTTGCCTCTTGGTAAAATACCGAATTGGGCGGCGCCCATGCAAGTGCACACGCCGCCATCACACGCATATGGAAAGATCCGCATGAGCCACCCTACCGCCTTCTCCGGCAGCCTGTTCGTGGTCGCCGCGCCATCGGGCGCCGGCAAATCGACACTGGTCAATGCATTGCTGGCGCAAGAGCCCGGCATCAAATTGTCGATCTCGACCACCACGCGCGCGCCCCGTCCGGGCGAGCAGCATGGCCGCGAGTACTATTTCACGACGGCGGAAGACTTTGTCGCGCGCGCCGACCAGGGTGAATTCCTGGAATGGGCAGAAGTGCATGGCAATTACTACGGCACTTCGCGCATCATGGTGGAACAGCAAATGCTGGCCGGCACCGATATCCTGCTGGAAATCGACTGGCAGGGCGCGCGCCAGGTGCGCAAGCAATTTCCCCGCGCGGCCGGCATTTTCATCCTGCCGCCATCGATCGATGCGCTGGAAGAGCGCTTGAACAAGCGCGGCCAGGACGAGCCGCACGTGATCACGCGCCGCCTGCTGGCGGCCGGCGGCGAAATCGCACACGCTCCCGAGTTCGAGTATGTTATTATCAATGAAGAGTTTACGGTCGCTTTGTCCGAACTGAGCGCGATCGTGAGAGCGGCCCGTTGCCGGTTTGCGCAACAAGCGGCCCGCAACGCATCGCTATTCGCCCAGCTGGGCCTGCACGCAGAATAATCGTCTCTGCACGCCAGTTCACACAGCGCCCCGCACCACGCACACAATTTAGGAGTTACTATGGCCCGTATCACAATCGAAGATTGCCTGAAGCAGATCCCTAACCGTTTCCAGCTGACCCTGGCTGCGACTTATCGCGCACGTCAGTTGTTGCAAGGCCACACCCCCAAGGTCGAAGCCAAGGACAAGCCTACCGTTGTCGCACTGCGTGAAATCGCTGCCGGTAAAGTCGGTATCGAAATGCTGAAAAAGGTCCCGATGTAGTGGGAACCCGCGTGCCGGAACAGTGCTGACCCCTGGTTCTACCGTATCCTTTATTCACACTGTGAAGCAACGCGACGTTTTATGAGTCTGACCCCAGCCGACACGACTTCCGCAGCACTGCCGTCCCTGGCCTCGCGCCAGGCGGCAAAATCGCAGGGCGCTTCCGCGCCCGGCACCGGCACGTCCGGCAGCAACACCCCCGCAGTACCGCCAGCGCCCGCCTTGGGCGTGGCCTCCGTCAGCCACCTGGCCGACAAGCTGGCCGAATACCTTTCCCCTGCCGACCTGAAAAAAGTCAAGGAAGCCTACCGCTTCTCCGACGAAATGCACCTGGGCCAGATGCGCCGCTCGGGCGAGCCGTATATCTCGCACCCGATCGCCGTCGCCGAAATCTGCGCCGACTGGAAGCTCGACGCGCAAGCCATCATGGCCGCCCTGCTGCATGACGTCATGGAAGACCAGGACGTCAAGAAGGATGAATTGATCGAGCGCTTCGGCGCGCCGGTGGCACACCTGGTCGATGGCCTGTCTAAGCTGGAAAAGATCGAATTCCAGAGCCAGATCGAAGCGCAGGCGGAAAACTTCCGCAAGATGCTGCTGGCCATGGCCTCCGACGTGCGCGTGATCCTGATCAAGCTGGCCGACCGCCTGCACAATATGCGCACCCTGGACTTCATGACGGCGGCCAAAAAGCGCCGCATCGCCAGCGAGACCATGGAAGTGTACGTGCCGATCGCGCACCGCCTCGGCCTGAACAATATTTACCACGAGCTGCAGGACCTGTCGTTCTCGCACCTGTATCCGATGCGCTACCGCACGTTGGCGAAAGCCGTCAAGGCGGCGCGCGGCAACCGGCGCGAAGTGGTCAACAAGATCATGGAAGCGGTGAAAAGCACCTTGTCCATGGCCGAACTCGAGGCCGACGTCACGGGCCGCGAAAAGACCCTGTACGACATCTATAAAAAGATGCGCAGCAAGCATTTGTCGTTCTCGCAAGTGCTGGACGTGTACGGCTTCCGCGTGGTGGTGGGCAGCTTTGCCGACTGTTACGTGACCCTCGGCACCCTGCACAGCCTGTACAAGCCCATGCCGGGCAAGTTCAAGGATTACATCGCAATCCGCAAGCTGAACGGCTACCAGTCGCTGCACACGACCGTCATCGGCCCGTACGGCACGCCTGTCGAATTCCAGATCCGCACGCAGGAAATGCACCGCACGGCCGAATCCGGCGTGGCGGCGCACTGGCTATACAAGAGCGGCGAATCGAACCCGTCCGACTTGCAGCAGCGCACGCATGCGTGGCTGCAATCCTTGCTCGACATCCAGCAGCAGACGGGCGACTCGGCCGAATTCCTCGAACACGTCAAGGTCGACCTGTTCCCCGATTCCGTCTACGTGTTTACGCCGAAGTCGAAGATCATCGCCCTGCCGCGCGGCGCCACGGCCATCGACTTCGCCTACTCGATCCACACGGGCATCGGCGACCAGACCGTGGCCGTCAAGATCAACAACGAAACCTCGCCCCTGCGCACCGAGCTGCACAATGGCGACATCGTCGAAATCATCACCGATTCCTCGTCGCGCCCCAGCCCGACCTGGCTGTCGTTCGTGCGCACCGGCAAGGCCCGTTCGGCCATCCGCCACCATTTGCGCACGATCAACCTGCCCGAATCGATCGCCCTGGGCCAGCAATTGCTGTCGCAGGCGCTGCAGACCTTGAACATCGACGCCGACCTGCAAGCGCCATTGGTCGAACGCCTGCTCAACGAGTCGAGCGCCAATTCCATGGACGAGCTGTACGCGGACATCGGCATCGGCAAGCGCATGGCCACCCTGGTGGCGCGCCACATCTTTGGCCTGATCGGCGGCGAAGCGGCCAGCATGCCGGTGGAACACAATAGCGGCAGCGAACTCGACCCGGTCACCATCTGCGGCAGCGAAGGCGTCTCCGTGCAACTGGCGCCATGCTGCTTGCCGATTCCCGGCGACCAGATCATCGGCCAGCTGCGCCGCGACCAGGGCTTGCTCGTGCACACGAGCGACTGCTCGCAAGCGAAGCGCCAGCGCGCCAAGGAACCGGATCGCTGGATCGCCGTGCGCTGGGGAACCGAACTGAACCGCCGCTTCGACTGCCGCATCAAGGTGCTGATCAACAGCGAGCGGGGCATCCTCGCCCGCGTGGCCGCCGAAATCGGCGAGTCCGACGCCAACATCATCTATGTGGGCATGGACGAAGACAAGGACAACGTCCTCGACCAGCTGCGCTTCACCGTGCAAGTCAAGGACCGCGTCCACCTGGCCGCCCTGCTGCGCAATGTGCGGCGGGTAGCGGGTGTCAATAGAATATTGCGCGAACGAAATTAAAAAACGGCTGGCCAGATTCTCTGCCCAGCCGTTTTTTCATGCCGATCACATCACTTCAAGCCTCCCCCGGCGCCGGATACGTCACTTCCAGCAACTCCAGCTCCTGCTCGCCCAGCGGCGTGGTGAGGGTGATCACGTCGCCTTCGCGCGCCTTGGTGATGGTGCGGGCCATGGGCGAGACCCAGCTGATCTTGCCGTTCAGGGGATCGAATTCATCGATGCCGACGATGGTGATGGTATGCGTTTCGCCGTCGCTGGTGCGGTAAGTCACCGTGGCGCCGAAAAACACCTGGTCGTTGCCATGGTGCACGCTGGGGTCGACGATGGCGGCCAGGTCCATACGCTTGGTGAGGAAGCGGATGCGGCGGTCGATTTCGCGCAGGCGCCGCTTGCCGTAGATATAGTCGCCATTTTCCGAACGGTCGCCATTCGACGCCGCCCAGTGGACGATGCGCACCACTTCCGGACGGTCGACGTCGATCAGCTGCAGCAACTCTTCCTTGATGCGCTGGTAACCGGCCGGCGTGATGTAGTTCTTGGCGCCGGCGGGAATGGCCAGCGCCAGCGCGGCCGCTTCTTCATCGTCGTCGTTGTCGGATTCTTTTACAAAGGCTTTATTCATCTGCCTATTGTAGCCCCGCCAGGGAGCCACGGGCACACGGGATGCGGGGGCAAACGGGCTTTTTTGACGTATCATCGTGGCAATCGCGGCAAACCTGCGCCGCACACGGAGACGGATGAAAAAATTCTACAGAGTCAGGCGCTGGCTGTTCGCGCCACTGGTCTACCTGGCCGCCATCTTCCTGTTGATCGAGGAATGGCTGTGGGCGACCGGGGCGCGCCTGATGCAGGTGATCGCGCAATTTCCGCCCCTGCATGCGCTCGAAGCGTGGATCAAGCGCCTGCCGCCGTACTGGGCGCTGGCCATCTTCGTGCTGCCGGCCGTGCTGCTGTTCCCCGTCAAACTGCTGGCCCTGCTGGCCATCGCGCGCGGCCATGCATTTTCCGGCATCGGCGTGATCGTCATCGCCAAGCTGGGCGGCGCGGCCGCCGTGGCGCGCCTGTACAGCCTGACGCGCCCTACCCTGTTGAGTCTGCCATGGTTTGCGCGCTGGCATGGCCTGTTCATGGAAACCAAGGACCGCTGGATCGCCCGCCTGCGCGCCACGCGCCCCTGGCGCCGTGTCAGCCGCCTGTCGGCCGCACTGGGCCGCGCCCGCCGTGCCTGGTGGCAACGCTTGCGCAAGGGCACGCCAGGACGCCATAACTCCCGCCCGGCCAGGGTGCTGCGCCGTTTCGCCGCCTTCTGGCGCGCCCGCCGCTGATGAAGAAAGGCCACTCCATGCACGACACTCCCCGGCTGGCCCCCGCCATGCGCGCGGCGGCGCCGGAAATTTACCTGTACGACGCGGCCAGCTTGCAATTGCTGGACGCCAACAATGCCGCCTGCGACAACTTGCAGTATGCGCGCAAGCAATTGCTGGCGATGACGCCCTTCACCCTGGCGCCGCAGCTGGACGCGCAGCAACTGGCCGCCGTGCTGGCGACCCTGGACGACAGCATCGGCGCGCAGGCCTTGCTGCACGTACAGCAGCGCCGCCGCGATGGCAGCCTGTATTCGCTCAGCCTGCACCTGTCGCGCGCCAGCCGCCAGGGACGCGCCCTGCTGCTGGCCGAGGGCGAAGACTTGCGCACGCCGCAGGCGACAGCCGCCGCCCTGGCGCAAGTACAGTCGCGCTTTAACGCCATCGTCTCGAATACGCCGGGCCTCGTGTACCAGTTCTGCCTGCATGCGGATGGGCGCGCCGCCTTCCCCTACCTGAGCGATGGCTGCCAGGCCCTGCTGGGTTTGGGGCCGGCACAGCTGCACGCGCACCCGGAACTGTTTTACCAGTTGATCCTCGCTGACGACCGCGCCTCGTATCTGGAATCGATGCAAGCCTCAAAAAGCGCCTTGTGGAGCTGGAACTGGGAAGGCCGCATCTGGATCGATGCCTGGAAGGATGTCAAATGGATCAACCTGCGCTCCACGCCGCGCGCGCTGGCCGATGGCACGGTGCAGTGGGAAGGCATCATGACGAATATCACGGAAAGCCGGCTCGAGCAGATCGAAGTGCGCCAGTCGCGCGCCCGCCTGGCCGAGCTGACTGCGCACATCGACAAGGTCAAGGAACACGAACGCACGCGCCTGGCGCGCGAACTGCACGATGACCTGGGCGGCAATTTGACGGCGATCAAGATGGCGCTGGCCATGCTGGCGCGCCGCTTGCCGCCGGACGACCCGCAACTGCAGGAAAAGGCCGACTATGTCGATGCCCTGGTCGACCGCAGCATCGACGCCGTGCACCGCATTTCGCTGGACTTGCGCCCCTCCATGCTGGACCTGGGCCTGGTCGCCGCGCTGGACTGGCAGGTGAAGGAATTCGCGCGCCAGGCCGGCATCGAATGCCAGTTCATTTCAAACCGCCAGCACATCGAACTGGAACTGGATCAGGCGACCAGCCTGTTCCGCATCGCGCAGGAGGCGCTGACGAATATCGCCAAGCATGCGCAGGCAAGCAAGGTCAGCGTGCGCCTGGCCCGGCAGCGCCAGCATATCAGCCTGTCGATCGCCGACAATGGCGTCGGCATGCGCCTCTCCGACCGCGCCAAGCCGCAATCGTTCGGCATCCGCGGCATGGCCGAGCGCGCCGCTGCGCTGGGCGGCACCCTGAGCCTGATGGACGGGCCGGACGGCGGCACCATCCTGAGCATAAAAATCCGGCTGACCACGCCGCGAGAGGCGATAATAGCGGCTGCAGCCAGCGCACCAGCGCAGAGCGGATCGCCATAAGGCCACAGGGCCGCCGCAGGGCGCAGAGATTCAGATAGGAAACAACGCAGTCATGAAAGAAAAAGCCACCATCCGGGTATTCATCGCCGACGATCATGCGATCGTGCGCGAGGGCTTGAAGCAAATCCTCGCCGACACGAAGGACATCATCGTGGCCGGCGAGGCCGAAAATGGCCACGACGCCATCAAGCTGTTCCGCGGCTCGAAATGCCAGGTGTTGCTGCTCGACATCTCCCTGCCCGACCGCAGCGGCATCGAGGTGCTCAAGCAGATCAAGAAGGAAAAGCCGGAACTGGCCGTGCTGATGCTCTCCATGCACCGCGAGGATCAGTACGCCATCCGTTCGCTCAAGGCGGGCGCGGCCGGCTACCTGACGAAACAGAGCGCGCCGCGCGAGCTGGTCACGGCCATCCGCCAGGTGGCACAGGGCTTGAAATACATCAGCGCCTCGCTGGCGCAGGAACTGGCCAACACGGTGGGCGAAGACCACGAAACGGCCTTGCACGACACCTTGTCGGACCGCGAATACCAGACCCTGGTCATGATCGCCTCCGGCAAGGCCGTGGGCGCCATCGCCGAAGAACTGAAATTGTCCGTGAAAACCGTCAGCGAATACCGCGCCCGCTTGCTGGTCAAGATGAAACTCAAGAACAGTGCCGAACTGACGCATTACGCCATCCGCAACCAGCTGGTGGATTGACGGCAAAGTGGCATGCACGCTGGCATCGGGCGAATTGACAGGACTTCTCCTTGCTTCTCGCACAATAAGTTCTTTGCCAACTCGCATATCATGAGGATAATTAGAAATATCTAAAAAGGCTGTGCCTACATGTCCAGTAAATTGCCAACTTCACCAGCAAGCGCTCCCGCTGGCGCCACGACGACCGCCGCCGCTGCGGCGATGAACCCTGCCGATATCGCCCGCGAAGCGTTTCGCCGCCTGGCCACGCGCCGCATCGCCCCGACGCCAAGCGCCTACCGCGATATCTATAATGAAATCGCCGGCATCAGCGAACCGGCGGACAGCCCTGCCGCGCCGGGTGCCGTGCTGGCCGCCAGCGCACCCACGGAAAGCGGCGCGGAGAATGTCTTGACGCAGTTTGCCGCCAAGATGAGCGAATCGGCGGGCGAACTGGGCGACTTTGGCCGGCGCTTCCAGCGTGCCCTGAAAGCGCGCGACTGGGACAGCTATGCGCGCACCCTGGCGCAGCTGGCGGAAAAACAGGTCAAGAAAGGCGGCGGCATCGAATTGCCGCCCCTGCCGGACGGCGAACAGACGCGCACCCTGCGCGAATTGCTCAGCCGCACCCTGGGCTTTGCCGTCGCCACCTTGCTGACGGGCACGCCCGCGCTGGTGGAAGAAGCCGAATCGCTGGGCGCGGCCATCAAGCTGGCCCACACGGAAGAAGCGCTGAACGAAGCGGCCCTGCGCCTGAAGCAGCTGTGCTACCAGATCGAACTGAAAAGCGGCGACACGGCCGAGCAGCAGGAACTGCTGCTGCGCCTGTTCAAGTTGCTGCTCGATAACGTCAGCCAGTTGCTCGACGACGACAGCTGGCTGCGCGGCCAGGTCGATGCCGTGCAAAACCTGATCGCCGGCCCGCTCGACCAGCGCGCGCTGGAAGACGCCACGCGCAGCCTGAAGGAAGTCATCTACAAGCAGGGCCAGCTCAAGCACAGCCTGTCCGACGTCAAGCTGACGGTCAAGAACATGATGATGACCTTCATCGACCGCCTGGGACAAGTGGCGGCCAGCACGGGCGACTTCCATGAAAAGATCGGCGGCTATTCGGAAAAGATCAGCCAGGCGGAAAATATCAGCGAACTGAACAGCGTTCTCGACGAAGTCTTGCGCGAAACGCGCATGGTGCAGAACGAAGCCTTGCGCGCACGCGACAAGATGGTGCTGGCGCGCCAGGAAGTGCAGGATGCGGAACAGCGCATCCACACGCTGGAAGCGAAGCTTCAGCATATGAGCGAACTGGTGCGGGAAGACCAGCTGACGGGCAGCCTGAACCGCCGTGGCCTGGACGACGTGTTCGAGCGCGAGACGGCCCGCTCCGACCGCCGCGGCACGCCGCTGTGCATCGCCATGCTGGACCTGGACGACTTCAAGCGCCTGAACGACACCTACGGCCACCTGGCCGGCGATGCGGCGCTGAAACACCTGGTCAAAATCGTCAAGGAAACCCTGCGCTCGATGGATGTCATCGCCCGCTTCGGCGGCGAGGAATTCCTCATCCTGCTGCCGGAAACGACGGTCGAGGCCGCCTCATCGACGATGACGCGATTGCAGCGCGAGCTGACCCGGCATTTCTTCCTGCACGACAACGAAAAAGTCTTGATCACCTTTTCTGCCGGTGTGGCCCTGCGCCTGCCCAACGAAGACCAGGCCGAACTGGTCAAGCGCGCCGACCGCGCCATGTACCAGGCCAAGCAGACGGGCAAGAACCGCGTGGTGGTCGCGGACTGAACCCTGGCGCTTCGCCGCATGCCGTCCCGCCACCCGGCCGGACGGCACAATCATGGCAAAAACAATAATATCCTTCCCCCTCCGGCACGCCGCCAGCCTCCGCAACATATAAAAATAAAACTATTTTTACCCTCAAGTTTCCTTAAATCCTGTCGCCTAGCGCGCGGCCGGCAGCAAACTGAAGGGCTAAAAATTAAAATTTAAAGCACTTTTCACCATAAATTTTCCCGCAGAGCAACCGTTACCCTAAACAACAGCGGCTTGATTGTCCCGGAACAGCGGGGCAGGCCAAAGTGACTAGCACATAGCGCAATGTAGTACCTGTTTGGAGAATTATCATGGCTGCAGTAATTAATACCAACATCTCGTCCCTGAATTCGCAACGCAATCTGTCGACCTCGCAGTCGGCCCTGAGCACCTCGCTGCAACGCCTGTCCTCCGGCATGCGCATCAACAGCGCCAAGGATGACGCCGCTGGTCTGGCAATTTCCGACCGTATGACGTCGCAAATCCGCGGCATGACCCAAGCAACCCGCAATGCAAACGACGGCGTTTCGCTGGCTCAAACGGCTGAAGGCGCGTTGGCAAGCTCGGGCGACATCCTGCAACGTATCCGCGAACTGGCCGTGCAATCGTCGAACGCCACCAACTCGTCGAGCGACCGTCAGGCGCTGCAAACCGAGGTAGGCCAGCTGGGTTCGGAACTGAACCGTATCGCCCAAACCACCTCGTTCAACGGCCAGGCGCTGCTGGACGGCACCATGGGTACGGCCAACTTCCAGGTTGGCGCAGATGCCAATCAGCTGATTTCCGCCAGCGGCGCGAACTTCCTGACCAACACCTACGGTAACAACCGTATCGCCAACGATGCATCGGCCGTCAAGAAAGATGCGCTGGGTAATGCAGTCGTCGGCAAGCTGACGATTTCCGGCTCCATCGGCACCGCGACCGTCGACACGACGGCAGCAGCCGCCGGCGTCAAAGGCAGCACGGCCAAATCCGTCGCCGCCGACATCAACAGCCAAACGGCGAAAACGGGCGTGACGGCAACGGCACAAACGGACGTCAACCTGAACCTGGGCGCAGAATCGTATTCGTTCGCCATCAATTCGGACAACCCAAGCACAGCGCCAGTCACCGTATCGTTTGCCGTCAGCGGCACGGCGTCGACCGCCGCCGACTATGCCGCAGGCATCAACGCCATCAATGCCCAAACGGCAAAGACCGGCGTCACGGCCCAGTACGACAGCATCAACAAGGGCATGAAGCTGACCAATGCATCGGGCGAAAATATCAACCTGACGCAAGGCACGACGGCCAACACCAAATTCGACGTCGATGGCTACAAGGCCGATGGCAAGGTCCAAGCCGCATCCCAGTCGATCATCACCGCAGCCGCCGCTGCCACGGTCAACGGCCGCGTGACTTTCGACTCGCAAAACAGCTTCTCGGTGACGGAAAACACCCCTACCGGCCTGGCAGTTGGTAAAGCAACGGCACAAGGTTCGACCCTGAACTCCGTGTCGACCCTGGACGTGACGACGTTTGACGGCGCGCAACTGGCACTGAAAATTGCCGATGCAGCACTGGCAACGGTAAACGGTCAACGCGCCCAGTACGGTGCTTTGCAATCGCGCTTCTCGTCGGCGATTGCAAACCTGCAATCGACCACGGAAAACCTGTCCGCATCGCGCAGCCGCATCGTCGATACCGACTTTGCATCGGAAACGGCCAACATGACCCGCGGCCAGATCCTGCAACAAGCTGGTACGGCCATGCTGGCGCAAGCGAACTCGCTGCCAAACGGCGTCCTGAGTCTGCTGCGCGGCTAATCTCCGATTAGTCAGGCAACAGCGCAGGACTCGATTCCCCTGCCGGATTTTTTCGGCAGGGGAATTTTCACTAGGAGAGCACCATGACTATCGACACGATAGCGGCCGCCTCCGCGGCCAGGATAGACAAGAGTTATGTGTCTGCGGATACGTCGCCGGCACGCCCGGCAGCACCCCGCAACGCCACGGAAAACGCTACGGTTGCGCCACAGCAAGCCAGCAAGGAGCCCAGCCGCGAGCAGCTGGACAAGGCGGTATCGGAGCTGAACCAGTCGTCGCAGATGAAGACGCAAGGCCTGGAATTTTCCATCGACGAAGACAGCCAGCGCACGGTCGTCAAAGTCATCGACCAGGAAACCAAGGAAGTACTGCGCCAGATTCCTACCAAGGAAGCCCTGGAATTGTCCAAAACCTTCGATTCGGCCAAAGGTTCGCTGATCAGTCAAAGCGCATAGCGATGGCATGGCACACGGACATGCGACATCGTGGCAATACGCATCGGCATGACCACGGGGTCCGATAGCCTGGCTATCCGGCCCCGATTTTATTGCAACCAACACAACACGTCCCTGCCCCTTTCCCGCTTTTTCGCTCCCGCTGAAAACAGCGCGGTAAATCCCCCTCTCAAGTCCTGATTGATTCTGCCGATAACAGCTTATATTAGCGTTTTCCTAGGAGTATTCAGTGGCCATCACACCTACACTTTCATCCATAGGCATCGGCGCCGGCGCCAGCGGCCTGGATGTGAATGCCATCATCGACAAGCTGATGACGGCCGAAGCCGCACCGCTGGGTACTTTTGACAAGAAAACGGCCTCCTACCAGGCCAAGCTCAGTGCGATGGGCACGCTCAGTGGCGCCGTCAGCACCTTCCAGAATTCGCTGTCGGCCCTGTCGAATACCAATAACTTCCGCGCCGTCAGCGCCACGCCCGCCGATCCCCTGGTATTGACGGCCAGCGCCGGCGCCAAGGCCGTGGCCGGCAACTACAACATCAACGTCACCCAACTGGCCCAGTCGCAGACCCTGATGTCGGGCGGCATGGCCAGCAAGCTGTCGACCATCGGGCTGGGCAGCAAGACGACGATTTCCTTCCAGCTGGGCGCGCTCACCGGCGGCACCTTCGGTTTGAACGGCACCGCCCTGGGCGCCACCACGGCGCAGACCGGCATCAGCAACGGCTCGCTGATACTCAACGGCACCGCCATCCCCACCGATGCCAGCACCAAGAGCGCGCGCGCCCTGGCCGACGCCATCAACGCCAAGAGCAGCACCACGGGCGTGACCGCCACGGCCCAGCCGACGTCGAGCAGCGCCACCATGTTCGCCGGCTTCGGCAGCGTCGAAACGGGCGCGGATGGCACCTACTCGCTGTCGGTGGGCGGCATCGAGATCGTTACGCAGGGCAACGGCGTGGCCGCCAACGGCGGCATCACGGCCGCCTCGCTCGATACGACGCTCGAAGGTCCGAATGCCGTCTCGAATGCGCTGGCCGCGGCCAACATCACCGTCACCGGCAAGGCCGCCGACGGCACCCTGAAATTTACGCGCGCCGACGGTTCCAACCTGAACATCGAAGAAGTGGTGACGGGCTCGGTCAAGGGCGGCATCGGCCACGCCTCGAACTCGGTCAATGACGGCTCGAACGTGACGCTGACCAGCACCATCAACCTGGCCTCGAGCAATGCCAGCCCGATCACCATCGCTGGCAGCAATCCGGCCGCCGCCGGACTGACGGCAGGCTCGGGTGGCGCCTACATGAACACCAACTTTACCCAGGACGGCACGCAGGCGACGGGCACGGTGGTGATCGACGCCACCAACAACACCTTGCAAGGCATCCGCGACGCCATCAATAACGCAGGCCTGGGCGTGACCGCCAGCATCGTTTCGGACGGCACGGACAAGCCGTTCCATCTGGTCTTGAGCTCGTCGAAGACGGGCGCCAACTCGTCCATGAAGATCTCGCTGAGCGGCAGCGACGGCCTGCCCCCGGACAGCGCCCTGAATGACTTGCTGTCCTACGATGCGAGCGGCACGCAAAACCTGAAACAGAACAGCGCCGCGCAAAACACCAACTTCAGCGTCAACGGCATCGCCATCACCAGCGCGTCCAACAGTGTCGATACGGCCATCGAAGGCGTGACCCTGGGCATTGCCAAGGTCGGCAGCACCAGCTTGTCGGTGCAGAAAGATACCTCCACCGTCAAGACCAGCATCAATACCTTCGTCAAGGCGTATAACGACCTGAATACGGCGATGGCCAAGATGACGGCCTATGATCCGGAAACCAAGAAGGGCGGCGTCCTGCTGGGGGACTCCACCGCGCAATCGATCCAGAGCCAGTTGCGCAAGCAACTGGGTGCGCCCATTACCGGCTTGAACAGCAGTTTGAGCACCCTGAGCCAGGTCGGCATTTCCTTTCAGAAAGATGGCAGCCTGACCCTGGATTCCAGCAAGCTCGACAAAGCCATCAGCGCCAACTTCACCGACATCGCCGGCCTGTTTTCCGCGCTCGGCAAGGCCACCGACAGCAACGTCGCCTTTACCAGCTCGACCGCAGCAACCAAGCCAGGCAGCTATGAATTGACGATCACCACGATGGCCAGCCAGGGCTCGATCACCTCGGCCGCCGTGATGCCGGCCACCACCACGATAGGCAGCGATACCACGTGGAGCATCACGCTGAACGATACCGAGCCCAGCGCTGCCAAGAATACGGCCCAGGTCGTCATTCCTGCCGGGACGTACACCCCGGCCCAGATGGCGTCCATCATCCAGTCATCGATCAACGGCGTGAAGTCGTTTTCCGACAACGGCTCCACCGTGTCGGCTTCCGTCGATGGTGCGGGCAAACTGGTACTGGCGTCGAGCCGCTATGGTTCCGTCTCGAATATCGCCATCAGCAGCGGCACCGGCACGGCACCAACCGACCTGTTCGGCGCATCCGCGCCCGTCAAGGGCACGGACGTGGCTGGCACCCTGGGCGGACAACCGGTGATCGGCTCGGGCCAGACCCTGACGGGCGCCGCCGGTTCGCCGGCCGATGGCCTGAAGATTGAAGTCACGGGCGGCACCACCGGCTCGCGCGGCACCGTCAGCTTCTCGCAAGGCTATGCCTACCAGTTGAATAACCTGGCCACTTCCTTCCTCGGCACGGACGGCATGATCACCAACCGCTCCAAGGGCCTCAACGAAACCATCAAGAGCATCGCGACGCAGCGTGACAAGTTCAGTGACAAACTGAACGACATCGAAGCGCGCTACCGCGCCCAGTATTCGCGCCTGGACGTGTCCCTGAATAAATTGCAGGGCATGCAAAGCTATTTGACCCAGCAGTTGGCCGCCATCGCCGCCAACCGTTAAGCCCAATCATCAGGAGAATTAAATGTTTGGAACCCAACAACGCGGCGTCAACGCCTATGCCAAGGTCGGTCTGGAAACGGGCATCGTTTCGGCCTCGCCGCACAAGCTGATCGTGATGCTGTACGACGGCGCCCTGGTGGCCGTGCTCAGCGCGCAGATGCACATGAAATCGGGCAATGTGCCGGAAAAAGGCAAGTCCATCTCGAAAGCCATCCAGATCATCGACAATGGCTTGCGCGCCAGCCTGGACAAGGAAGCGGGAGGCCAGATCGCCGAAGGCCTCGACGCCCTGTATGAATACATGAGTGCACGCCTGCTGACGGCCAACCTGCACAACGATATCGCCCTGCTGGAAGAGGTGCAGCGCCTGCTCACCGACTTGCGCGAAACCTGGAACGCCATAGGCGCCACCCCCGCCGCCATGCCTGGCGCCGATCTGAAACGTATGCCCAGCCTTGCGAGCGCCTGACCCATGATGACGAATCAAGAAGTCCTGACCACTTACGAAGCCATGCAGACCCTGACGGGCCAGATGGTCACCGCCGCCACCAACGCCGACTGGGATGCGCTGGAAGCGCTGGAACAGCGCATCAGCACGCATGTGGCCGCGCTGAAGGCGAATGAAGAAAAAGTCGTGCTGGAAAGCGCTGGCCGCCAGCGCAAGGTCGCCCTGATCAAGCAGATCCTGGAAGACGACCGCAAGATCCGCGACCTGACCATGCCGTGGATGGCGCAATTGTCCAAGCTGATCAGCAGCACCGGCACGGAGCGGCGCCTGGCCAACGCCTACGGCGCGTAAGCGCCCACGGGGCAAGGTCAGCTATCATGTTGCCGAAGATGGATGCGATCGGCATGACGCCCCTGACCCCGGTCAAGGCCACGCGGACGGCCGACGCCGTCGCCGACCCGCGCCAGGCCGAGTTCCAGCGCTCGCTGCAGGGCCTGATCGGCAAATCCATGCAGGGACAGGTGCTGGCCCGCATGGGCGACGGCAGCTTCCTCGTGCGCGTGGCCGGTACGCCGGCCCGCATGCAACTGCCCGCCGGCGCCCAGCCGGGCACGGAAATCCCGCTGACCTTGATCGGCATCAATCCCCGCCCCTCTTTTCAAATCGGCAATAGCCGCGACCAGCCCGCCAGCGCCCTGCTGACGTATGCGGACGCGGAAGCCGAGCCCGACGCTGCCGAAGCGCGCGGCCCCCAAGCCGGCGCCGCCCAGGCGGGCACGCGCGCCAGCAGCACGGCCGCCACCCTGCTCAGCCGCGCGCCCCTGACGCCCGCCAATCTGCTGCCCGCCCTGGCAGGCGACACGCCCGCACCCGAACTGAGCACCACCGCGCGCGCCATCAGCAGCGTGCTCAGCCAGGCGGAAAGCGTGCCCGGCGCGCCCCTGTCCCTGGTCGGCAAGACGCCGCTGATGGCCACGCCGGGCGCCGCCCCGGCCCAGGTGGCCCAGAATTTGCGCGATGCCGTCGGCAGCAGCGGCCTGTTCTATGAATCGCATGTGGCCGAATGGGCCGAAGGCAAGCGGCCGCTCGCGTCGCTGCTGCTGGAGCCGCAAATGCAGAAGGCGGCACAGGGCGACATGGCCAGGACGGGGACCGACCTGGCCTCAGCGCAACTGATCAATTTACAGCTGCATACGCACGAACAGGCGCGCGTGCAGTGGCAGGGCGAAGCGTGGCCCGGCCAGAAGATGCAGTGGGATATCAGCCGCGATGCGCCGGAAGGACAGCAGCACGCTGGCACGGAAGCCGACGAGGAAGCGACGGCCTGGCGCAGCAATGTGCGCTTCCAGTTTCCCCTGCTGGGCGACCTGGCCGCGCACGTAGTCTTGCAGGGCGGCCGCGTGGCCATCCAGTTGCAAGCGGGCAGCGAAGGCAGCGCCGGCACCTTGCGCCAGCATGCGGCGGCGCTGGAAGCGTCGCTCGATGCGGCCGGCTGGCCCTTGTCGTCGTTGACGATCGCCGGCAAGCCCGAGGCAGCCGAGCCAGCGGAAGCGGAAGCGGATGATGCTTGACGACACCAAGCGCAAGGTGCCGCAGACGGCCGTCGCCCTGGCTTACCAGAGCGGCACGCCGGCGCCCAAGGTGGTGGCCAAGGGCAGCGGCCTGATCGCGGACCAGATCATCAGCACGGCGCGCGAACACGGCGTCTTCGTGCATGAATCGAAGGAATTGGTGGCGCTGTTGATGGATGTCGACCTGGACCGTCAGATTCCGCCCGGCCTGTATCGGGCGATTGCGGAACTGCTGGCCTGGTTATATCATATTGAATCTGCGAATGGCGGGCCGATCCCGCCGCCGCCCGACACCAGCGTCAACCTCACCGATACATAGACAGGCATCAATGCAAGCACATATTATGGATTCCGGCCTCGAAAACTGGCATGATTTTGAAGTGGAATCGCGGCGGGAAATCATCGCCTTGCTGCGCAGCATCAGTGAAAAGAACCAGCTGATCCGCATGTTGATCCACGGTGAATCCGATGTGTGCGTCACTTCCATCCTGGAAGTCGATGCCGAGCACGATACCGTCATCCTCGACCGTTCCGTGAACGCCGACCAGAACCGGCGCATGCTGGCCGCCAAGGGCATTTCGTTTGAAACCTCGCTCGACAAGATCCGCATCCTGTTTGCCAGCGCCCTGGTGGAAGAGTGCCATTTCGGCGGCACGCCCGCCTTGAAAATTGCCATTCCAGAAACACTGATCCGCCTGCAGCGGCGCGAGTATTACCGCATGACGACGCCCGTGAGCAATCCCGTGCGCGTGGCGATCCCCCTGCCGCCCTCACTGGGTGGCGCCGACACCCTGTTCCCGCTGGCCGACATCAGCTGCGGCGGCATCGCCATCCTCGACAATAAACTGATGCTGGGCGAGACCATCGGCAGGGATTATCCCGGCTGCCGCATCGACTTGCCCGACGTCGGCATCGTCACCGCGACTTTGCAAATTCGCAATTCGCTGGACATGACCTTGCTGAACAACAAGCTGAACCGCCGCCTCGGCTGCCAGTTCGTCGACCTGCCGCGCAGCATGCTGGCGCACGTGCAGCGCTATATCACGCGGCTGGAGCGTGAGCGCAACGCCCGCATGGCGGGGTTGGGTTAACACCTTACAAACCTACTGCGCGTCGCCATTTGCGGCCTGCGATGCTCACTGTACTAGAGTACAGTTCCGCTTCTCGGCCACAACTGGCTTCCGCTCGCTACGTTTTGTAAGGCGTTCGTGACGTAGCAATACACTTGCCTGTATCAAACCTGCATATTCATGATCTCGTGATATGCAGAAACCAACTTGTTTCTCACCTGCACCGTCGCCTGGAATTCGATGCTCGACTTTTGCATCGACACCATCACGTCCGACAGGCTGACCTTTTCGTCGCCCATGGTAAAGCGCTGGCCCAGGGCCGACGAGGCCTTTTGCGCGCCGCTCACGGAGTCGAGCGCGCTCTTGAAGGCATCGGCAAAATTCACCTTCGCCGCTGGCAGCTCGGTCTGGATCGCCGGTATTTTCGCCTCCGGCCGCGTGGCCGCCGACTTCAGTTGCGCGATCATCGCCTCGATCCTGCTGCTATCGATACCGCCTGTTTTCACTTTGCCTCCCGATTCTGGTCTGCTTCATATCTGTTCCATGCCTGTTGCACCCAGAGAACAAAACCCTGGCTTGCAAGGCAACGACGGGTACAATAACTTCCGTCACATGTTGCCAGGGTTCCACAATACCAGCGCCAACGCCAGCCGCTCGGCCGAGCAGGCGGCAAAAGCGCCTTCTATTTGGACGATTGAAGCGCGTGACAGTGGCGGATAATTCTGCATATCGCCCCTCCTCCCGAGGAAGCGGCCCCCGCTCATTACCAAACATACGCGCCCTGGAAGGCAATCATGGCTGTAGCCGAAGAAATCGATGTGAACCGCATACCCCCGGAACCGGCGCCTGCCCGCTCGCCCGTGGAGTCCGTGCAAGCCTTCGCCAAGACGCCGATGGGCAAGAATTTCCTGCGCGGCTTGGGCGTGGCGGCACTGGTCGCCATCGGCGTGGCCTTGTACATGTGGAACCAGCCGCCCGAATACAAAGTCCTGTTCTCGAACTACACGGACCGCGACGGCGGCGCCATCACCGCGTCACTGGACCAGCTAGGCATCAAGCACAAGTTCTCCGAAGGCGGCGGCGCCATTCTCGTGCCGTCCGAGCAAGTCCACGACGCGCGCCTGAAACTGGCCGCGCAAGGCTTGCCGAAGGGCGGCAACGTAGGCTTCGAGCTGATGGAAAACCAGAAGCTGGGCGTGTCGCAATTCCTGGAACAGGTCAATTTCCAGCGCGCGCTGGAAGGCGAACTGGCCAAATCGATCGAATCCGTCTCCGCCGTCGACACGGCGCGTGTCCACCTGGCGCTGCCCAAACCATCCGTCTTCGTGCGGGAACAGCAAAAACCGACGGCGTCCGTGCTGCTGAACCTGCATCCGGGCCGTGGCCTCGATCAGTTGCAGGTGAGCGCCATCGTGCACCTGGTGGCTTCCAGCGTGCCGGAGTTGCTGCCGATCAATGTCACCGTGGTCGACCAGGCCGGCACCCTGCTGTCGAACCAGGAAAAGGACAAGGACCGCGCCAACGGCATCAAGAGTCTGGACCCGAACCAGCTGAAGTACGTGCAACAATTGCAGCAAAGCGTGATCAAGCAGGTCGAATCGATCTTGCTGCCCATCGTCGGCGAAGGCAATGTACGCGCCGAAGCGACGGCCGATGTTGATTTTTCGCAAAGCGAGCAGGCGGCTGAAACCTACAAGCCGAACTCGCCGCCGGAAGCGTCCACCATCCGCAGCCAGCAAACGAGCGAATCGACGGGCGCCGGCAATGCCAACCCTTCCGGCGTGCCGGGCGCGCTGTCGAACCAGCCGCCAGGCGTGGCGACGGCCCCGTTGACGGCCGAAGCGCCTGGCGCACCGGGCGGCGCGCCGACGGCACCGACACAGAAGGAATCGACGACGAATTATGAAGTCGACAAGACCGTGCGCTACGAGCAGAAATCCATGGGTGGTTTGCGCCGCCTGTCGGTGGCCGTCGTCGTCAACTACCGCCGCAGCTTCGACAAGGATGGCAAGGTTACGGTCAAGCCAATTTCCCCTGCCGAAATGGTCCAGATCAATAATCTGGTCAAGGAAGCGATGGGCTACAACAAGGAACGCGGCGACAGCTTCAGCGTGGCCAACTCGCCCTTCGACGGCATCGACCGCGCGCCGGAAGGCAAGCTGGAGTGGTGGCGCGACCCGGCCAACTTGCCGCTGGCCAAGGAACTGGCGAAATTCCTCATCACGGCCCTGATCCTGCTGTATATCTTCATCAAGATCGTGCGTCCGATGCTGCGCCCCGTGATGCGCAAGATCGACGATTTCGGCGCCCCGCCGCCCGTCATCGAGCCGGAATTGAGCAAGGACGGCGAAGAAAACGAAGTCCTGCTCAGCGAAGCGGAGCTGGAAGAACTGGAAGAAGATACGGCCCGCGGTTATCGCGAAAACCTGGCGATGGCCAGGAAACTGGCGCAGGAAGACCCGCGCGTCGTGGCCAACGTAATCAAAGCATGGATAGGCAATAATGACTGAGACAACGGGACTGCAAAAAGCATCGATCCTGATGCTGGCACTGGGCGAGAGCGAAGCGGCCGAGGTCATGAAATTCCTCGGGCCGCGCGAAGTGCTGAAACTGGGCGCCGCCATGGCCACCATGAAGGGCATCGCGCACGAGCAGGTGGTCGAGGTGCTCGGCGACTTCCGCGCGCAGACGGAACTCAATTCCACCGTCGGCCTCGATTCGGACGAATACATCCGCCAAGTGCTCACCAAGGCGCTGGGCGACGACAAGGCGTCCGTGCTGCTGTCGCGCATCCTGGGCGGCAAAGATGCGTCCGGCATCGAATCGCTGAAGTGGATGGATTCGCAATCCGTGTCCGAGCTGATCCGCAACGAGCACCCGCAGATCATCGCCACCATCCTCGTCCACCTGGAACGCGACCAGGCGTGCGAAATCCTCGGCCACTTCACGGACCGCTTGCGCAACGACGTCGTCTTGCGCATCGCCACCCTGGACGGCGTGCAGCCAGCCGCCTTGCGCGAACTCAACGACGTGCTGACGAAACTGCTGTCCGGTAATGAAAATATCAAGAAATCGTCGCTGGGCGGCGTGCGCGCGGCGGCCGAGATCCTGAACTTCATGAGCGGCGAGCAGGAAGGCTCCGTCATGGACAATATCAAGAACTACGACAATGACATGGCGCAAAAGATCATGGACGAAATGTTCGTGTTCGACAACGTGATCGATATCGACGACCGCGGCATCCAGTTGCTGCTGCGCGAAGTGCAGTCGGAAATGCTGATCATCGCCCTGAAAGGCGCCTCGCAGGAGCTGCGCGACAAGATCTTCAAGAACATGTCGCAGCGCGCCGGCGAGATGATGCGCGAAGACCTCGAGTCGAAAGGCCCCGTGCGCCTGTCGGAAGTGGAATCGCAGCAGAAACAGATCCTGCAGATCGTGCGCCGCCTGGCGGACGAGGGGCAGATTGTCCTAGGCGGAAAAGGCGAGGATTCGTTTGTCTAACTTGATTCCCAAAGAGCAGCAAACCGCCTACCAGCGCTGGGAAATGACCTCGTTTGGCGACGAGCGTCCCAGCGTGGTGGCGGCGCGCAAGCTGCTGGAACCGGACCCCGAACCGGAGCTCGACCCCTTTGCCGAACTGCACGAGGAAGAGCTGGCCCCGCCGCTCGAATACCCGACGCAGGAAGAACTCGACGCCATCCGCGAGGAAGCGCGCGCCACGGCCTTCGACGAAGGCCGCGCGGCCGGCTATGCGGAAGGCCACGCGGCCGGGCATGCCGATGGCCATGCCGAATCGTATGCGCAAGGCAAAGCGGCCTCGGCCATCGAGCTGGCACACCTGCAAACCATCGCCGTCGACTTCGGCACGGCCGTGCAGCAGGCCGACGACCTGATCGCCAATGACGTGATGGAACTGGCCCTGCAGCTGGCCAAGGGCATGCTCAAGACGGCCTTGCCCGTGCGCCCCGAACTGATGCTGCCGATGGTGCGCGAAGCCATCGAATACTTACCTGTGCTACAACAACCAGCCTTGCTGATGCTCAACCCGGACGATGCGCAAGTGGTACGCGATGGCATCGGCGATGAGCTCGACAAAGGTGGCTGGCGCGTCATCGAAGATCCCAGCGTGGAACGCGGCGGTTGCAAGATCGACACGGCCAGCAACCAGATCGACGCGCAGACGTCCACCCGCTGGCACCGCCTGACGCATGCGCTGGGCAAAGACCTGGACTGGCTAGCGCCGTGAGCGAGCCCGTCAAAGGCCCGACTGCCCATGCGGCGCGCTGGCGCGCCTACCTGAGCGACTGTACGGCCGTGGTCGGCTTTGTCGAACCGATGCAGATTTCAGGCCGCGTCACGCGCGTGGCAGGCCTGGTGATGGAAGCCGTGGGCTTGCGCCTGGCCGTCGGCGCCGCCTGCACCGTGCCGCTGCCCAATGGCGGCCGGGTCGAAGCGGAAGTGGTGGGCTTTGAAGGCGAACGCCTGTTCTTGATGCCGCAAAGCGATGTCGAGGGCATCGTGCCCGGCACGCGCGTGTTTTCCGTCGAACCAGCCATTCCCCGCCCCGGCAGCGTGGCGCACCCGCGCCGCCGCCCCAGCGACCGCGCGCGCCACCTGCCCGTGGGGCCGCAACTGCTGGGCCGCGTGCTCGACGGTGCGGGCCGCCCGCTCGACCAGCTCGGTCCGCTGCACACGACCGACAGCGCCCCCATCAATGTACGCCCCGCCAATCCGCTGGGCCGCGCCCCCATCGTCGACACGCTCGACGTGGGCGTGCGCTCGATCAACGCCATGCTGACCGTGGGCCGTGGCCAGCGCATGGGCCTGTTCGCCGGTTCCGGCGTCGGTAAAAGCGTGCTGCTGGGCATGATGGCCCGCTACACGGAAGCGGACGTGATCGTCGTCGGCCTGATCGGCGAACGGGGACGCGAAGTAAAAGAATTCATCGAACAAATCCTCGGCCCCGAAGGCCTGGCCCGTTCCGTTGTCGTGGCCGCGCCGGCCGACACGCCGCCGCTGATGCGCCTGCAGGGCGCAGCGTATGCGACGGCGATTGCCGAACACTTCCGCGACCAGGGGCAAAACGTGCTGCTGATCATGGATTCGCTGACCCGCTACGCCATGGCGCAGCGCGAAATCGCCCTGGCCATCGGCGAGCCACCGGCAACCAAGGGCTATCCGCCATCCGTCTTCGCCAAGCTGCCCGTGCTGGTGGAGCGGGCCGGCAATGGCGAGGAAGGCGGCGGCTCGATCACGGCTTTCTACACCGTGCTGACCGAGGGCGACGACCAGCAAGACCCGATCGCCGACTCGGCGCGCGCGATTCTTGACGGCCACATCGTGCTGAACCGGCGCCTGGCCGAAGCGGGTCATTATCCCGCCATCGACATCGAGCAATCGATTTCGCGCGCCGCCCACTCGATCACCACGCACGAACACCAGCAGCAGGCGCGCAAGCTGAAACAGCTGTATTCGCGTTATGAACGCAGCCGCGACCTGATCAGCGTGGGCGCCTACAGCGCCGGCACCGACCCCGTGCTGGACCAGGCCATCGCCCTGCATGAAAAGATCGAGGCGTTTTTGCAACAGCAAATCACGGAGCGGGTCAGCATGGACGAGAGCTTGGGGCAACTTACCGCTCTATTCGACTGATTAGGGCTTGCCTAGCGGGAATATAATCAGCCATGGCTTCTCCTTCCCAACTTGCAACCCTGATCGACCTTGCCCAGCGCGAAACGGATGACTGCGCCAAGCGCCTGGGCGCGGCCCTGAAAGCGCTCGACGATTGCCGCCAGAAGCTCGACATGCTGTCCGGCTACCGCGACGACTACGCCAAACGCTTCGAGGCAAGCATGAGCAGCGGCATTACGCCCATGGCTTACCGCAACTTCCAGGCCTTCATGGTCAAGCTCGACAGTGCCATCCTGGGCCAGCAGCAAGTAGTCGAACATGCGCAAGCGCGCAGCGACAATGAAAAGATGCGCTGGCAACTGGCCGAACGCAAGCGCATGTCGTACACCACCCTGAACAACCGGGCGCAGGAACAGGCGCTGAAGCTGGAAAACAAGCGCGACCAGAAAGCAATGGATGAGCACGCGGCGCGACAAGCCTATTACAAACGCTAAGCAACACTGAGGCAGCATCATGCAAACCCAGCCAACACCGATTTCCCAGATTATCTCGCCCAACGCCACGCCGGGCGCCGCCAACCGCAGCCAGCCGTCCACCAGCGGCACGGCGGGCGACTTCCAGCGCACCCTGAATCGCCAGATCGAGCAGCGCCAGGTCAGCCGCAATATGGCGCAAGCGCAAATACAAACGCCGGCGCCGGCACCGGCAGCTCGTCCCGCCAGCCCCGCCGCCACGCAGGCACCCGCCCAGGCGCCAGCCAGCGAAGCGAAAGCGGCGCAAGCAGGCACCGAACAGGCGGCCAGCAGCGAACAGCCGCCCGCGCAATCGAGCGAGGCAGCGACACCAGCCACCGCCGACAGCGCCCCGGCCGAGGCCAGCGTGCCTGCCGCCCCCGCCGCGACAGTCACGCCGCCAGCCGATCCGGCCGCCGAAATGCTGGCCCTCGTAGGCAGCATCCAGCTGGCCATCCAGCCACCGGCAGCCGCCGCCAAGGCCGCGCCGGAACTGCCGGCGCGCGCCAGTGTCAAGGCCGAGGGCAAGAATCCGGCAACAGGCCCCCTGCTGGCAGTGGGCCAGGGCAGCGGCAAGGCTGCCGCCACCGCCGCCGCGCAAGCCGACAGCGGCGACTTTGCCGACAGCCTGGGCCAGGCCCAGGGCAAGGCAGCCGCCACACCGGGCGCCAGCGTGCCGACCGGCAAGGCCGAACCGGGCAAGCTGGCCATCGACGCCCAGCTGGCAGCCACCGCCAAGGCGGGCGCCGCCGTGGCCGAACCGATCCTCAAGGAAACACCTGCCGACCTGAGCCGCCTGGCTGCCCAGTTGCAGCCGGGCGCGCTGCAGCAGGCTGCGGCCGCCGTGGCCGTGCCGGCCGACAAGCTGACGGGCCGGGTCGGCACGCCGGCCTGGGACCAGCAGCTGGGACAGAAAGTCGTGTGGATGGCGGCTGGCGGCGACCAGAGCGCCACCCTGACCCTGAATCCGCCCGACCTGGGACCCGTGCAAGTGGTACTGACAGTCACCAATGACCAGGCCGATGCCGCCTTCATGTCGGCCCAGCCGGAAGTGCGCCAGGCGCTGGAAGCGGCCATGCCGCGCCTGCGCGAAATGATGAGCGAAGCGGGCATCGCCTTTGGCAGCGCCACCGTCTCGGCCGGCACGCCGGAACAGCAGGACCAGGGTAACCGGGAAGCATCTGGCGGACGCCGTGGCAATGGCCAGGGTGGTGGCGTATCGGGTGGCGAGATCGCCATCGCGCCGGCGACAGGCGGACGCAGCCGGCCCAGCCTGAGTGCCGTGGATACCTTTGCCTGAGGTCAATTCGTCGTCCGCAAGCCACTGGCGCGCCCCACGGCGTAACTTTTCGTCTAAAAACAGCGAGTTGAGGGCGCTTCCGCCCTCTTTTCACTGCATCCTTCTGCGCAGAATTTGCCGATAATGACATAATGGCGTCGTGATCCACTTCCATGCACTCGAGTACCATTGAAAGCAAATCCAAAAATGAAAGCAGATCCGAAAGCAGATGCAGGCCTGGCTCCCGCCGGCGCCTCGAAAAAGAAGCTTCTGATCATCGTGCTGGCCTCGGTGCTGGTGGCTGGCGGTATCGGTGGCGGTGCCGCCTGGTACTTCCTGCATGGCAAGGCCGATAAAGAAGAATCGGCACCGAGCAAGAAAAAACATGCCGCTTCCAAGGCAGGTCCGCCCGTCTTCGTGCCCATCGATGCCTTCACCGTCAATTTGCAGCCGGAAAATGGCGAGCAATACCTGCAAATCGCGTTTACCTTGCAGGCCAGCAGCCCGGAAGAAATGGACTTGATCAAGGTCAACATGCCGAAAGTGCGCAGCCGCTTGTTGCTGCTGCTGTCCGGCAAGAAGGCATCCGAACTCAATACCGTGGAAGGCAAGCAGCAACTGGCGGCCGAAATCATCAATCAGGTGAACCAGCCGTTCGAGGACAAAGGGCCGGAGCAGGACGTGACGGACGTATTATTTACCGCATTCATCATTCAATAAGCAGCCATGGCCGATAATTTCCTCTCCCAGGAAGAAGTCGATGCCCTACTCAAGGGCGTCAACGGAGACCAGGACGACGCGCAGGCGCCGGAAGATGTCACGGGAGTTCGTACCTACAACCTGGCAACCCAGGAGCGCATCGTGCGCGGCCGGATGCCGACGTTGGAAATTATCAACGAGCGTTTCGCCCGGCTGCTGCGCGTGGGCCTGTTCAACTTCCTGCGCCGCAGCGCCGAAGTGTCGGTGGGTTCCGTGCGCGTGTCGAAATACAGCGAGTTCATCCGTAACCTGGTGGTGCCGACCAATCTGAATCTGGTGCACATGAAGCCGCTGCGCGGCACGGCCCTGATGGTCTTCGATCCGGGCCTCGTGTTCCTGCTGGTCGACAACCTGTTCGGTGGCGATGGACGCTTCCATACGCGCGTCGAAGGGCGCGACTTTACGCAGACGGAGCAGCGCATCATCCTGCGCATCCTCGACATCGTCTTCGAGGCCTACACCAAGTCGTGGGAACCGGTCTTCCCCGTCGAGTTCGAATATATCCGTTCAGAAATGAACACGCAGTTCGCCAACATCGCCACGCCGAACGAGGTGGTGGTGGCGTCCACGTTTACGGTGGAACTGGGCTCCGTTTCCGGACAAATCCACTTCTGCATGCCGTATTCGATGATCGAGCCGATCCGCGATTCGCTGACATCGAGCCTGCAGGGCGAGGCGCTGGAAGTGGACAAGCGCTGGATCCGCCTGATGACGCAGCAGATCCAGATCGCCGAAGTCGAGCTGGTGGCCTCGCTGGGCACGGCGCGCGTGTCGTTCGATGAAATCCTGAACATGAAGGTGGGTGACATCATCCCGCTGAATATTCCCGAACTGATCGCCGCCACCGTCGACGGCGTGCCCGTGATGGATTGCACGTATGGCGTGTTGAACGGACAATATGCCTTAAAGGTTGAAAAGTTGTTGGCCAATGCCGATAACATGAATAACCACTAAATAAATACCCGGGCCGCGTTGCGGTCCGTATCTGTACAACAGGAGAAACACATGTCTGACAACCAAGACGACCAAAGCGCGGAAGACGATTGGGGCGCGGCCATTGCCGAGCAGGCCAAGGCGGAAGCCGAAGCGCTGCAGAACCAGGCCGCCAATACGGCCAGCGCGGCCAGCGCCGCCGTGTTCAAGGACTTTTCCAAGCAGGCATCGAAGTCGGAAACGCACAACGATATCGATTTCATCCTCGATATCCCGGTGCAGCTGACGGTCGAACTGGGCCGCACCAAGATCGCCATCAAGAACCTGCTGCAGCTGGCACAGGGTTCCGTGGTCGAGCTCGACGGCCTGGCCGGCGAACCGATGGACGTGCTGGTGAACGGCTGCCTGATCGCCCAGGGCGAAGTGGTGGTGGTGAATGACAAGTTCGGCATCCGCCTGACCGACATCATCACGCCTTCCGAACGCATCCGAAAATTGAATAAATGAAGCCTGGCCTGTTGATTTCCACCATGCTGCCGCTGATGGCGGCATGCAGCATTGCCCTGGCTGAAGCGCCAGCCGCGTCCGCACCAGCGGCGGCCAGCGCCGCCAGCGCTTCCGTCGCGCTGGCAAGCGAGACACCGCCTGCCGCAGCGGCGCCAGCAGCCTCACCTGCCACTACAGCTGCTGCCTCGCCTACCGCCGTCCTGCCCGCCATGCCGCCCGGCGCACCGATGACGATGGCGCCGACCAGCTCGGCCGGCAGCCTGCTGCAAACTATCTTCGCGCTCGTGTTCGTGCTGGCCCTCTTGATCGGCCTGGCCTGGTTCATGAAACGCTATGGCCCCAAGGTCATGGGCGGCAACAACAAGATGCGCGTCGTCAGCTCGCTCAACCTGGGCGGACGCGAACGCATCGTCCTCGTCGAAGTGGCCGACCAGTGGATCGTCGTCGGCGCCTCGCCCGGCCGTATCAACGCGCTGGCCACCATGCCGCGCCAGGAAGGCGATCTGCCGCAACTGGCCACGGCGCAAAACGGCCCCGCGGCCGCCAATTTTTCCGAGTGGCTGAAACAGACCATCGAAAAACGCAATGGGAAATAAGCAGCAGATGGCGTGGTCCACCTTGAAGACTCCCCTGACCTGGCTGCTGGCGGCAGCCGCCCTGGCCTTGCCGCTGTGGGCCATGGCCCAGCCGGGCATCCCGGCCTTCAACAGCACGCCGGCGCCGGGCGGGGGACAGAATTATTCCTTGCCGGTGCAGACGCTCATCCTGATGACGTCGCTCACCTTTTTGCCGGCGGCCTTGCTGATGATGACCTGCTTTACGCGCATCATCATCGTGCTGTCCTTGCTGCGCCAGGCCATCGGCACGCAATCGGCGCCGCCGAACCAGGTGCTGGTGGGGCTGGCCCTGTTCCTGACTCTGTTCGTCATGGGTCCCGTGTTCGACAAGATTTATACGGATGCCTATCTTCCTTATCAGGAAAACAAGATCACCATGCAGCAGGCGATGGACAAGGGCGTCGATCCCCTGAAAACCTTCATGCTCAAGCAGACACGCCAGGCCGACCTGGCCCTGTTTGCCAAGATGTCGCGCTCGCCGGCCCTGCAAGGCCCGGAAGACGTGCCGCTGCGCATCCTCGTGCCCGCCTTCGTCACCAGCGAGCTGAAAACGGCGTTCCAGATCGGCTTTGCCATCTTCATCCCGTTTTTGATCATCGACATGGTGGTCGCCAGCGTGCTGATGTCGATGGGTATGATGATGATGTCGCCCGCGACGATTTCGCTGCCGTTCAAGCTGATGCTGTTCGTGCTGGTCGATGGCTGGCAGTTGCTGCTGGGCTCGCTGTCACAGAGTTTTTACTAGGGGAAGTACGATGACACCCGAAAGCGTCATGACCCTGGGCCGCCATGCGATGGAAATCACGCTGATGGTAGCGGCGCCCATGCTGCTCGTCGCCCTCATCATCGGCTTGATCGTGAGTATTTTCCAGGCGGCCACGCAGATCAACGAGGCAACCCTGTCCTTCATCCCGAAGCTGGTCGGCATTTTCGTCGCCCTCGTCGTGGCCGGCCCGTGGATGCTGTCCGTCATGCTCGACTATATGCGCCAGGTGTTTACGGGCATCCCGAACCTGGTGGGCTAGTGCAGTCGCTGTTGCCATGCTGACCCTGTCCAGCATCGAACTCAATACCTGGATCGCAGCACTGCTGTGGCCACTTAGCCGCATCCTGGGCCTAATCGCGGCCGCCCCCCTGTTCGGTAACGCGGCCGTGCCGGCCACCGTCAAGGTGACCCTGGGCGCGCTGCTGGCCATGATCATCGCCCCCACCGTGCCGGCCTTGCCTGCCGTCAACCCGATGTCCTTGCCAGGCTTGTTGATTCTCACGCAGGAGATGCTGGTGGGCCTGGCCATGGGTTTTTCCATCCGCATCGTGTTTTCCGCCATCGAAATGGCCGGTGAAATCAGCAGTCTCACCATGGGCCTGGGCTTCGCCTCGTTCTTCGACCCGCAAACCAAGGGCCGCTCTTCCGCCATCAGCCAGTTCCTCGTCATGCTGGCCACCTTGATGTTTTTGACAGTCAACGGCCACCTGGTCTTGCTGGCGGCGCTGGCGGAAAGCTTTGTCAGCCTGCCGATCTCGTCGAGTCCCATCAGCGGTGGTGGTTTCCAGCAATTGGCGGCCTGGGGTGGGGAAATCTTCCGTTCCGGTCTGCAAATTTCGCTGCCCATCATCGCGGCCCTGCTGCTGACCAACGTGGCGCTGGGCATCCTGACGCGGGCCGCACCGCAGCTGAACATTTTCGGTATCGGTTTTCCCGTGACCCTGGGCGTGGGCTTGCTGGTGATCGGCATGGTCCTGCCCTACCTGGCCACACCCTTCCAGAACATGTTCCTGCGCGGCATAGAAACGGCACGCCTGCTGCCGCGCGGCTTTGCCACGCGCGACCGGCCTGCGCCGCCCGTACCGCCGAATCCCTTGCGCCCGGCGCCACCGGCACCGCTGCCAGCCGCGCGCTGAACAGAAGTATCAGCCCAGCGCGTGGCGCAGCAGCAGCGCCGACAGCACGAACATCGTGATACCAATCAAGCCATCGAGCACTTGCCAGGCCCGGGGCCGCGCAAACCACGGCGCCAGCCAGCGCGCGCCAAATCCCAGCGAGGCAAACCACAGCAGACTGGCCGCGCTGGCGCCGGCAATAAACCAGGCGCGCAACGCGCCCGGCTGCTGCGCGCCAATACTTCCCACCAGCAATACCGTATCCAGATACACGTGAGGATTGAGCAAGGTAAATGCGGCCGCCTGGGCCAGGATGGCAGCCAGGCCCAGTTGCGCCCCGCCTTCGGCCGCGCGCAACTGCTGCGGCCGGCGCGCGCGCCGCAGGGCTTGCCAACCGTAGACGGCCAGGAAAGCGGCGCCGCCCAGCGCCAGCGCGCTGGCCAGCAGGGGACGCTGCCCCAGCGCACTGGCCATGCCCAGGACGCCGGCGGCAATCAGCGCCGCGTCGGCCAGGGCGCAAAACAGCACGATGGCGCCCACGTGTTCGCGGCGCAAGCCTTGTCGCAAGACAAAAGCGTTTTGCGAACCGATGGCAACGATGAGTCCCAAGCCCAGGGTCATGCCTTGGAGAAAGACGGAAAAAACCAGTGGTGTGGTGGCGGTCGGGAGTGTCATGCGGCGATCTTGCCAGCCCCACGAAATGAAGGCAAACTACCTTTTCTACAGCCAGTTAAGGAAAACTTCATTCATGCTCGATTATGCCGCCCTCGCCGCGCTGGCCGCCGTCATCCGCGAAGGCAGTTTCGAGCGCGCGGCGCGCGCCTTGCACGTGACGCCATCGGCCATTTCGCAGCGCATCCGCCTGCTGGAAGAGCGCGTCGGCTGCGCGCTGGTGATACGCGACCAGCCCTGCCGCGCCACGCAAACGGGCCGGCGCCTGTGCCAGCACGTGGACCAGGTGCAATTGCTGGAGCAGGATTTGCAGGGGACCTTGCCGGCGCTGGCAGCGCAAGGCCCCTCGCGCGCCAGCGTGCCCGTCGCCGTGAATGCCGACAGCCTGGCCACCTGGCTGGCGCCCGCCATCGCTGCCTTCGCTGCCGAACACCCGGTGCTGCTACAGGTGGCCGTCGACGACCAGGACCATACGGCCGAGTGGCTGCGCAGCGGCGCCGTGCTGGCGGCCGTCAGCGCCACGGCCCGGCCCGCATCAGGCTGCAACAGCCGTCCGCTGGGTGCCATGCGCTACCTGGCGGCCGCCAGTCCCGCCTTCGTGCAGCGGCATTTTGCCCACGGCGTGGGCGCCGCCAGCCTGGCGCTGGCGCCCAGCCTCGTCTTCAATGCCAAGGACGAACTGCAATCGCGCTGGGTGCGCCGCCTGTGCCACCGGCACGTGGAATTGCCGCGCCATGCCCTGCCTTCGCCGCACGCCTTCGTCACGGCAGGCCTGGCCGGCATGGGCTGGGGCTTGCACCCGCAGGCGCTGATCCAGCCCCACCTTGACAAGGGCGCCCTGGTGGAACTGCTGCCCGCTACGCCATTGGACGTTCCCCTGTACTGGCATACGGCGCGTGCCGCGTCCAGCCTGCTCGATGGCTTGAGCGCAGCCATCCTGGCCGCCGCCCGCACGGGCCTGCTGCCGCCCTGATTGGCAACCTCAGGGCTGGTCGCTGCTGAGCGCGAAGCGCCAGCGCCGCAGGTCGACATTCAAACGCAACTGGTGATGCTTGACCAGGTAGCGCACGCCGACCAGCGCCGCCGCCAGGCCCGAGAGTGCGCCTATACCCAGCGCCCAGCGCGGGCCGAAGGTATCAGCTACCCAGCCCACGATGGGCGCGCCCAGCGGCGTGCCGCCCGCCGAGATGGCCAGCACGATGGCCATGACCCGGCCCCGCATGGCGGGCGCCGTCGACAGTTGCACGCTGCTGTTGACGCTGGTGGTAAAGGTTTGCGCGGCAATGCCGATGACCACCAGCATCATGCCGAACAGCCAGTAATTGGGCATCACGGCGGCCAGCGCGCACGCCAGGCCGAACAGCGCTGCGGCGCCCAGCAGCAAGGCCAGGGTGGGCTGGCCGCGCCCCGCCGCCAGCAAGGCGCCGGCCACGGAGCCGCAAGCCATGATGGAACTGAGCACGCCATACTGGCCGGCGCCCGCATGGAAGGCCGTCACGGACATGGTCGACAGGAAAATCGGGAAGTTCAGGCCAAAGGTGCCGATCAGGAACAGCATCAGCAAAATAGCCATCAGGTCGGGCCGCTGGCGCACGTAGCGGAATCCCTCGCCCAGGCTGGCGCGCGTGGCCTTCAGGCGCGGCGCGCGGCGCAGCAATTCCACGCGCAGCAGCAACAGCGATCCGATCACGGCGGCAAACGAGACGGCGTTGATGATGAAGACCCAGCCGCTGCCGACGCTGCTGATCAGCAAGCCGGCGACCGCCGGGCCCAGCATGCGCGCCGCATTGAACGAGGTGGAATTGAGCGCCACGGCGTTCGTCAAATCTTCCTCGCCAACAATTTCGGCAACAAAAGTCTGGCGCACGGGCGAATCGAAGGCCGTCACGCAGCCCAGCAGGAAAGCAAACACATACACGTGCCACAGTTGTACCAGGCCGCTGATGCACAGCAAGCCCAGGCCCAGCGCCAGCAAGCCCATGGCCGCCTGCGTACACAACAACAATTTCCTGCGATCCAGCAAGTCGGCCGCCATGCCCGTCAGGGGCAGCAACAGCAGTTGCGGGCCGAATTGCAAGGCCATGACGATGCCGACGGCGCTGGCATTGTGCTGCGTCAATTCGCTCAGCACCAGCCAATCCTGCGCCGTGCGCTGCATCCAGGTGCCGATATTCGACACGAGGGCGCCGCCGGCCCAGATACGGTAATTGGGAATGCGTAGCGAACGGAATGTGTTGTTCATCTGGGCGTGCGGGCTCCTTGCCGGGGTCGTGGTGAAAAATTCAGCGGATCACTCCGCCAAGCGTTTGAGTAATGCCACCGCATGGTTCAGTTCGGTGACTTCGTCCGGCGTGAGCCGGGTTTCAATGGTGCGCGCCAGCCAGTCTTCGCGCGCGGCGCGGCTGGCCGCTATCCAGGCGCGGCAGCTGTCCGTCAGGGTCAATAGCGTTTGCCGGCCATCAAGCGGATCGGGCGAACCCGTCACCATCTGCGCTTCCGTCAAGGCTTGCACGGTGGCGGCCATCGACTGGGGCCGCATGCCTTCGGCGCGCGCCAGGCTGCTGGCAGTGGCCGGGCCGTCGCGTTCAAGACGGCTGAGCACGGATGCCTGCGACATGCTGACATCGCCCAGGTACGCCTCTTCGCGCAGGCGGCGGCGCAACTTGCCGACCAGGATGCGCAATTCGCCGGCCAGTTGCAGGACTTGTTCGTGGTCTTCTTGCGGGGCGGTCATGGTAGCCGTGTGGTGGATCAACGGCCCCTACTATAACAGATATGCAGGTAGACTGCACAGTTTGCCTGTATATCTTGTCAAGACGGCTATATTGCGGACGAAAAAAAACCGGGGCGGAAGATGTTCTCCCTGCCCCGGCTTGCCGGACTTCCTGCCGATGCCGGCTGTTTAGCTGATGTAGTTGAACAACGACAGGCCCGAGATCGAGGTGAAGGTTTTCTGCGCCGCCTGCAGGGTAACTTGCTGCTGGCTGAAGTTGGAAATGGCTTTGACCATGTCGAGGTCTTGCAGGTCCGACAGGGTGGTGGCGTACTGGATGTCGAGGTCGTCGCCGGCGCTGTCGAGATAATCGAGTTCCTTCATGCGCGAACCGACTTCCGCGCGCACAGACAGGACATTGTCGTAGGCCGTGTCGAGAATATTATGCGCGGCGTTCAAGCCATTCGTCAGGCGCGCCTGTCCCGCATCGCCACTGCCCGGCTGGCGCAGCACGCCGATCAGGTTTTTCACGGTGGTAAACAGCGATTCCTTGGCGCTCGGCTCCAGGGTAAAGCTGTCCTGGTCGGCCGGCTTGCCCGTGATGTTCACCTGCTGGCCATCGAAGGTGATGGCGTCGCCCGCCTTGTAGGGGATGGGCACGGCGGGATTGGGCACCGTCTGGCCCAAGGTGGCGTCCGTGACAGTGTACGTGGTGACGGCATCCGTGCCCGTGCCCGTGACCTTGAAATCGATCGAATACTTATGCCCCGTCAATGCCGACGGGTCCGTCACCGTGCCGCCGGAAACGATGCCCGAGCCGCCGCGCGTGAAGTTGGCGGTGGCGGCCGCCGTGGTGAACTTGCCGTTGCCGGTCAGGTTGTTTTCAAACACGGTAGCGCCGGAATCGCTGGTAGCCAGGTAGCGCGCCGAGCCCACCTGCAGTTCGCGCTGGCCCTGGTCGCCCACATAGCTGGCGCCCGTCGGCGTCTGGCTGAATGGCTGGGTGGTGGATTTATAGCCGGAAAACAGGTAGCCGCCGGCGCCGTCGGCCGTGTTCGCGATGCCCAGCAAGTCGGTCAGCCGGCCTTCCAGTTCCTTGGCCAGGGTATCGCGGTCGACATCCTTGAGGGAAGGATTGCCGGCCTTCACGACCAGGTCTTTCACGTCGGCGATCAGCGAGGTGGTGCTGGCCAATGCCAGCTCTTCCTGCGACAGGAAGTTCTTCGCGTTCGAGCGGTTCGTCACGAATTGCGTGTTGATCGATTGCGACTGCGTCACTTCCAGCGCGCGCGCCGAGGCGATCGGATCGTCGGCCGGCGTCAGGTTGCGGCGGTTCGACGACAGCTGCATCTGCGTACGGTTCAAGGCACCCTGCAGATTGTTCAGCTGCGAGCTGCCCTGGTCATAAATCATTCGTGTGCTGATGCGCATGATGCTGCCCTTCCAGAAAGCCGCCGCGCGCTGCGCTGCGGTAAAAATTGATTAACGTCCCAGGCCGATCACCACGTCGAACAGGGTACTGGCAATCTGCATGACTTTGCCACATGCCTGGTAGGACTGCTGGTAACGCAACAGGTTGGCCGCCTCTTCATCGAGATTGACGCCGGAAACTGCCTGCTGCTGGGTACTGGTCTGCTGCAGCAAGGCCAGGCTGGCCAGGCCGCTGACCTGTACTTCGCGCGTCTTGTTGCCCACGAAGCTCACGGTTTGCGCATACGAACCCTGGAACGTGGCATTGCCGCCATCGAGGATGTTCTTCGTCTGCAAGCCCGCCAGCAGCGCGGCGTTGCGATTGTCGCCCACGCCACCCGTGTTCGGCGCAATGGTAAATTTATCGCCCTGCGCCGGCGTGCCCGTCATGCCGACATTGATGCCGCCAAAGCTGAAGTTGTCGCCTTCCGTATACGGGATGTTCGCCGTGCCGGCCGGATAGGTCGTGGTGGCACCATTCAAGCCCTTGACCGTCACCGCCTGACCCGCCGGGAAACCCGTCAGCGAGGTGGTCGCCTTGTCGTAGGTCAAGGTCACGGGACCGGTCAGGGCATTGCCTGGTGTCAGGTAGGCCTTGTCGACGGAGCCGGCGCTGAGCTTGCCCGAACCCGTATTGGCCACGGGCGCCGCCGTGACGATTGGTGCGGCCGCGGCGATCTTGTTGCGGTCGGTGATCAGCACGGCCAGGCCGGCCGCACCGTTCGCCGTCGGCCTGATGACGTAGTTGTCGCCCTGGGCAGCCGTGCCCGAGATCGAGAAATCGACGCCGTCGATGGTTTGCGGCGCCGTTTGCGGGTAGGGATTGATGATGGTGTGCGCGCCGTCGGACTCGCGCGTCACCACATAATTGCTGCCGTCGTATTTCAGGCTGTAATCGCTGGCCGTCAGTTTGGTGGGGTCGCTGACCTTGGCCGACAGCACAGTGGTGCTGCTGGCGTTGTTGCCGCGATCGGCGCCGATCACGGGATCGGGTATCTTGAAAAAGTCGCCGCCCATGGCGCCATTCAAGTCCAGGCCCAGCTTGTGCTGGTCGTTGAAGGTGCTGGCCAGCGCGATGGCCACCTTGCCCAGCGAGTTCTGGACATTGTCCAGGGTACCGCTGCGGAATTCCAGCAAGCCGCCCAGCGAGCCGCCGGTCAGGGAGCTGTCCGGCAGTACGGTGACGGTACTGCCCGTGACATAGCCCACCTCGATGCGGTTCGGGTCCGTCCGCGAAGGCGTGGCCGCCAGCTCGAAGCTGCGGTCCGCCACCACCAGCGGCTGGCCCGAGCCGATGGAAATGGTGACGGTATTGTTGGCAGCGGGCTGCACCGTCGCCTTGACATATTTGTTCAATTCCGTGATCAGCTGGTCGCGCTGATCCAGCAGATCGTTGGGCTGGTTGCTGGCATCGACCGACAACTGGGAAATTGACTTGTTCAGCTCGGCGAGCTGCTTGGCGTAGGTATTGATCACCGTCACATTCGAGGTGATCTGCGAATTGACGCCGTCGCCGATCTCCGTCAGGCGCGCGCTCAAACCCTGGAAACGGGAAGCGAGCGAGCCGGCGCTCGACAGCAGCGCCTGGCGCGATGCGACCGAGGAGGGATTGGAGCTGAAATCCTGCACGCCCTTGAAGAAGTCCTGCAGGGCGGGCGACAGGCCCGCCGTGGGATCGGCCAGCAAGTTATCGATCTGACTGATCTGCGTGTAATAGGCGTCGAGCGCGCTGGTGGCGCTTTGCGCGGCATTGACCTGGGTAGCCATGAAACTGTCGTACTGGCGCTTGATCTGCGACACTTCCGTACCCGTACCGATGAAGCCATAGCCGGCATAGTTGGACTGCGAAGTCTGCTGCAGCACCACCTGGCGGTTGTAGCCGGCCACGTTGGCATTGGTGATGTTATGCCCGGTCGTCGACAGGCCCACCTGCGCTGCAAGCAAACCGCTCTTACCGATGCTGAGTAGATTCGAAGTCATGGTGTCTTATTGGTTACCGTCAAATGTATTTACGGCAGCCGCGGCGAAAACTTGAAGCGCGCGGCCTGCACAGGGGTATGGCGGTGGCTTAACCGACCAGCGAATTTTTAATGATTTTTGTCAATTTAGCAGCGTAATTCGGGTCCGTCGCGTAGCCGGCTTTCTGCAAGCCGTGGGCGAACGTGCTGGCGTCGCCCGCGCTGGCCAGGACTTTCTCGTAGCGCTTGTTGTTCGTAATCAACTGCGCATAGTCCTTGAAGCTGTCCGCGTAGCTGTCGTAGGCGCGGAATTTTTCCACCTTGCGCTGCGCCTTGCCATTCACGTATTCCGTGGTGACGGCTTCCGTGACCTTGCCCTTCCAGTCGCTGGATGCCTTGATGCCGAACAGGTTGTGGCTGCTGCTGCCGTCGCGGGCGATGATTTCGCGCTTGCCCCAGCCCGTTTCCAGTGCCGCCTGGCCCAGCATGAACTTGGCCGGGATGCCCGTGGCGCGGCTGGCTTCTTCCGCATGCACGCCCAGTTTTTCCTGGAAGGCGCGCACGTGCGGCGCCTGCGTGGCGTTGGCCTTGTCGCTCAGGGTCTTGCCGGCGGCGGCGGCGCTGCCGGCGCCATCCGTCAGGGCGCCCTGCTGCTGGCGGAAGGCGGCCAGCGCCTGCGCCATGCTCGATGACCGGGGCGACGGCGCTTCGGCGCCATCGGCGGCCAGCGCCTGGTTCGACGACGACAGCTGGCGGATCAGCACGTCCGCCAGGCCCGTGCCCCGCTTGGCCAGGTTCTGGCTCGTCTGCTGGTCCAGCATCGAGGTGTACATCTTGCTTTGCTGGCTATCCATGATGCCGTCTTGCGGCGTCGCTTCGCGCATGCTTTTCATCATCATGTTGATGAACATGGCTTCGAATTGCGTGGCCGCCTCTTTCAGGGCGGCGGGGTCCTTCGCCTTGGCGGACTGGCGCAAGCCATCCATGCCTTTCACGTCATAGGCGGCGGTATTGCTGAGGTCGGTTTGACTGATCATGGCGTGTCCATCAAATGATTTCAAGTTCGGCGCGCAGCGAACCGGCCGCCTTCATCGCCTGCAGGATGGCCAGCAAGTCTTGCGGCGAGGCGCCGATGGCGTTGAGGGCTTTCACCACGTCGGACA
Source organism: Janthinobacterium sp. GL_088 (assembly GCF_057837845.1). Lineage (NCBI taxonomy): Bacteria > Pseudomonadati > Pseudomonadota > Betaproteobacteria > Burkholderiales > Oxalobacteraceae > Janthinobacterium > Janthinobacterium sp. GL_088. The sequence continues at coordinate 5,360,901 of NZ_CM174453.1, forward strand.
GCGAGGCGCCGCCCTTGATCAGCATGACCTTGCCCGGTTCCTTCTTGATATCGATCTGCGCCGTCTGCGTGACCACCGTGCGTCCGCCCGACAAGGGCGCCGGCTGGCTCACTTGCGGCTCGACATTGATGGTAACGGACAGGTTGCCGTGCGAAATGGCGCACGTTTCCAGGGTCACGGACTGGTTCATCACGACGGAACCGGTGCGCGCGTTCATGATGACCTTGGCCGCCAGGCGGGCCGGGTTGACTTCGATGCTTTCCAGCTGGCCCAGGAAGGACACGCGCTGGTCGCTGCCGCTGGGCGACTGCACCTGGATCACGCGGCCATCGAGCGCGGCGGCCGTGCCGGCGCCGTAGCGGCTGTTGATGGCGTCGACCACGCGGCTGGCGGTGGCGAAATCGGTGGCGTTCAATTCCAGGCGGATGGTGTTGTTGGCGCCCAGCACTGACGGCACGCTGCGCTCGACGGTAGCACCACCAGAAATACGTCCCACGCTCAGGTGATTGATGACAACGGAGCTGCCGGCCGCCTGCGCGCCCACGCCTCCCACCAGCACGTTGCCTTGCGCCATGCCATACACCTGGCCATCGGCGCCCTTCAAGGGCGTCATCAATAAAGTGCCGCCGCGCAAGCTTTTCGCATTACCCATCGACGACACCGTCACGTCGAGCAACTGGCCCGGCTGGGCAAACGCGGGCAAGGCCGTCGTCACCATCACGGCGGCCACGTTTTTCAGCTGCAAACTGGTGCCTTGCGGCAAGTTGATGCCCTGCTGCTGCAGCATCGCCGCCACGCTCTGGATGGTGAATGGGGTTTGCGTGGTCTGGTCGCCGCTGCCGTCGAGGCCGACGACGAGGCCATAGCCCATCAGCTGATTCTGGCGCACGCCGGCGATGCTGGCCAGGTCCTTGATGCGCTCGGCCTGCGCCATGGGCGCCAGCAGAGAGATGGCCAGGCCGAAAATGGCGGCAAAGCGGGAAAAGGTAAAAGTTGCCATGATCAGAAAGGCAGCAGGCTGAGGAAGAAGCGCGAGGCCATCGAAGCCATCTCGGCGCGGTCGATCTGGCTGTTGGTGCGGTATTCGACGCGCGCTTCGGCCACCTGGGTCGAGGGCACGACATTGCCCGTGCCGATGGTGTCCGGATTGACCATGCCCGAGAAGCGGATGAATTCCGTGCCCTTGTTCATGGCGATCTGTTTTTCGCCGGCAACGATCAGGTTGCCGTTTGGCAATACCTCGATCACCGTCACGCCGATCGTGCCGCTAAAAGTGTTGCTGGCGGACTGGTTGTCGCCATCGGCAAATTTCGTCGCGCCATTTGCCGCCACGGTGCCGCCGAAACGGCCTTGGGCGAAGCCGGGCGTGCTGAAGCCCACGCTGCCCGACTTGTTGCCGGAACTGGCACCCGCCTTGACGGCATTCGTGCGCTCGGTGATGGCGATCGTCATGGTGTCGCCCACGTGGCGCGCGCGGCGGTCTTCGAAGGCGGGACGGTAGGTCGACGGCTGGTAGATGGAGCCGTTGTTGACGACCACGGGTTCCGGCATCGGCGCGCGCGTGGTGGTCGGGTATTGCACGATGGACGTAGGCGTGATGGCGCAGCCGGACAGCAGGACTGCAGAGAACAAAGCGATGATGGGGTATTGCATGGCGAACCTCCGCTGCCATCCGGCGGCGGATGGCATGACGACTATGAAAATTAAAGTTGCGACAGTTTCTGCAGCATTTGGTCGGATGTGGTGATGGCCTTGCTGTTGATCTCGTAGGCGCGCTGCGTCTGGATCATGTTGACCATTTCCTCGGCCACGTTGACGTTCGACGTCTCGATATAGCCCTGCATCAGCACGCCGGCGCCGTTCGTGCCCGGGGTGTTGGTTTGCGCCACGCCGGAAGCGCCCGTTTCCATGTACAGGTTTTCGCCCTTCGATTCCAGGCCGGCCGGGTTGACGAAGGTGGTCAGCTGCAACGAGCCGATTTGCGATGGCGCCACCGTGTCGGGCAAGGTAACGGAAACGGTGCCGTCGCGCGCCACGGTCAGGCTCAGCGCATTGGTCGGCACGGTGATGGCGGGCTGGATGACGAAACCTTCGGACGTCACCAGCTGGCCGTTGGCATCCGTCTGGAACGAGCCGTCGCGCGTGTAGGCGGTGGCGCCGTCCGGCATCAGCACCTGGAAGAAACCCGTGCCGTTGACCATCACGTCGCGCGAATTGCCCGATGCCTGGGGATTGCCCTGCGTATGGATGCGTTCGGTAGCCACGGTGCGCACGCCCGTGCCGATCTGCAAGCCCGATGGCAGCTGGGTTTGCTGCGACGATTGTGCGCCCGGCTGGCGCACATTTTGGTAAAGCAAGTCTTCAAACACGGCGCGCGACTTCTTGAAGCCGGTGGTGCTGACGTTGGCCAGGTTATTGGCGATCACGTCCATCTGCGTCTGTTGCGCTTCCAGGCCGGTTTTGGCAATCCAAAGGGAACGAATCATGATTTTTCTCCAATAACAGCGCTAACCAGCCCTGTAGACTATTTCTATGTGACCATTATGCGGTGGCCCCCATCAATTCAAAGCGAGGATCTGGGTGGCTTTCGCCGCGTTATTCTCGGCATTCTTCAACAGGCTCATTTGCGTTTCGAACTGGCGCGCCAGGGCGATCATGCTGACCATGGAGTCGACGGGGCTGACATTGCTGCCCTCCAGGGCACCGGTGGTCAGCTTGACGGCCTGGTCGGCCTGCGCCACCGTGCCATCCTTCAGGCGGAACAGGCCGTCGTCGCCGCGCACCAGTTGCTGCTCGGGCGGATTGACCAGCTTGATGCGCCCGAGCACCGTCGACGGGCCCGGCGGCACGTCCGTGGAAATCGTGCCCACCGTGCCGTCGCTGGCAATCGCTACCGTCACGCCGGGTGGAATCGCCATGGGGCCCGTATCGCCCTGCACCATCAGCCCGCCCTGCGTTTGCAGCATGCCGTTTTCATTGAGCTTCAGGGCGCCGTTGCGCGTGTAGGCTTCGGAACCGTCGGCCGACTGCACCGCGATCCAGCCGCCGTTTTCCACGGCCACGTCGAGCGCGCGGCCCGTGTGCTGCATCGGACCTTGCGTGAAATCGGAACCGACCGTCGAATCGACAACAAAGGTGCGCGTTGGCATCATGCCGTCGGCCACCACGGGCACGGCGCGGAACGAGTCGAGCTGGGCACGGAAACCCGTACTGGTGGCGTTCGCCAGGTTGTTCGCCGTGGTCGCCTGCTTGTCGAGGATGTGCTTGGCGCCCGAGCCGGCGGTGTAAATGAGACGGTCCATTTTCTATTTCTCCCAAACCAACAATAAAATCGGGGGCATGCGCCCCCGGTCAACTTATTAGCGGAGGTTGACTAAGGTTTGTAAAACGGAATCCTGCGTCTTGATGGTCTGCGCATTCGCCTGGTAGGCGCGCTGGGCCGTGATCATGTTGACCAGTTCCGCCGTCAGGTCGACGTTCGACACTTCGACGGCCGACGCGCGCAGGTCGCCCAGACCGCCCGAGCTTGGCGAACCCGTCATGGGACTGCCCGAGACCGAGCTTTCCGCCCAGGCATTGTTACCCAGCGGTTCGAGGCCATTCGGATTGGCAAACTTGGTCAATACCACCTGGCCCAGGTCGCGCGTCTTGCCATTGTTGTACTGCCCCTGGATCACGCCATCGGAACCCACGACGAAACGGCTCAGCTGGCCGGCCGCGTAGCCATCGGCCACGGTCCGCTTTTCGCTGGTGGACGAACTGAGCTGGGTGGAATTGGTGAAGTCGACCTTGATCGCCAGGTTGGCGTTCGCGCCTGTGGCAGGGAAGACGGGCAGGTTCACCGTCACCGGCAAGGTTTGCGGCGGCGTCAGGCCCAGCATGGCTGCCTTGTCCAGGTTGCCGACGCTGTTGAACACCAGCGAAGCCGACTTCACGGCGGGCACCTCCGTCACCGAGGAGATATTGGCGTCGATCTGGTCTGGCGTCAGGCTGGAATTGACGCCGTTGGGCACGGCGCTGCCATAGGTGGCGCTGATGGCATTCAACTGGGCGGTGCTGGCGCCGGCCAGCACCGCGGCGGCGCGCACTGCGGCGCCGGCCGCATTGCCATAGGCGACGGCGGCAGCCGTGATAGCCGCCGGTACCAGCGGCACGGCCGTGACGGCGGCCTGGTAGGTGGCACGCGCAGCCACCGAGGCGGCATCGGTCTGCGCTGCGGACGCCACTTTCGCGCTGGTGATTTCCTTGCCGTCAGTGGCCGAGTAGACATCCCATGTATTGGTGCCCGTCTTGACATAGAAATTGGACATGGTGTGCGCATTGCCCAGCGAGTCGAAAACCGGCACAGGGAATTGCTGGGTCCACGACTTTTGCTCGCCCACGGTGAACGGCACCACGGTCGGCATGGCCGATTTGGAATCGAGATTAATCTGGGTATCGACCTTGGTGGTCGCCTGCGGCGCCATGTCGGACGGGTCGATCTGCAGCGGCACGGTGGCGCCGGCCAGGATCTTGCCGTTCGCATCGGCCGGATAGCCGGTCAGCTGGGCTTTCTGCGCATTGATGATGAAGCCGCTCTTGTCGACCTGGAACTGGCCGTTGCGCGAATACTGGATGGCGCCGTTCACGCTGGTGCGGAAGAAACCGCCGCCATTGATGGCGATGTCGAGCGGATTGGACGAGCTCTCCAGGTTACCCTGGTTGAACAGCTGCGCCACTTGTGACACGGACACGCCGATGCCGGGCTGGTTGCCGCCCACGCCATACAGCGAGTTGGCATAGATGTCGGCAAACTGCGCCTGCGATTGCTTGAAACCCACGGTGGCCGAGTTGGCGATGTTGTTACCGATGACGTCCAGCGATTTGGCGGCGCCGTTCAAGCCGCTCAGGCCTTGTTGGAAAGACATTGTGTTCTCCTGGTAGAAATTAGGGGTAGAGGGTCACGCTAAGGGGAAGCGGCTTACAAAATCTGTTTCACATCGGCCATGGTGATACTGCCCACGCCCGGCACGTTCAATTTCACGCCACCCGCGCCCGTCGACACGCTGGCGACCGAGCCAAACATCAGCGCCGCGGCATCGGTCAGCTTGGCGCCGCCGCGCGTGGCTTCCACCGAAAAGGTGTAGGCGCCATCCGGCAGCACGATGTTCTTGCCATCCTTGTCGAGCTCGGCGGTGGAACCGTTCCAGCCCAGCGGCAAAGTACCCGCGTCCTGCGGGCCCAGGTCGATGGAATGGACTTCCTTGCCCGTGCTGTTGTAGATGATGACCTTGACCTTGTCGGCCGGAGTCGCCAAGTCCACGCCCAGCAGGGCCGCGCTCTTGCTCAAGTTGATGCTCTTGCCTGCCGTCAGCACGCCGTGGCCGATGATATTGGCCGCCTGCATCGATTCGGCCTGCTGGTAGCTGGTTTTGAGCGTTTCCAGGGTGGTATTGAGCTTGTTGACGCCCGTCACCGTGGACAGCTGGGCCAGCTGGCTCGTCAGCTGTGCATTGTCCAGCGGGTTCATCGGATCCTGGTTTTGCAGCTGGGTCACCAGCAGGGTCAGGAATTTGTTCGTTTCTTCCTCGACGCTGCCTTTCTCGGCCGTGGTCTTCTTCGGATTCATCGTCGCCATCAGGTCGGTGACTTTGGAGGTGCTGGTATCGATGGTTGCCATATTGGTCAGTCAGCCTTATTGGCCGAGGGTGAGGGTTTTCAGGAGCAGCGATTTGGCCGCGTTCATGGTTTCCACGTTGGTCTGGTACGAACGCGAAGCCGACAGCATGTTGACCATCTCGTCGACCGTATTCACGTTGGGCATGGTGACGTAGCCCTTCTCGTCGGCCAGCGGATTCTTCGGGTCGTAGACCAGCTTCATCGGCGACGGATCTTCGATCACCTTCTGCACCTTGACGGCCGTGGCGCCATTGGCCATGGGCACGGCTTCAAACACCACCTGCTTGGCGCGGTAGGCTTCGCCCGTGGCGCTGGTGGCGCTGTCGGCATTGGCCAGATTGCTGGCCACCGTGTTCAGGCGCTGCGCCTGGGCGCTCATGGCCGAACCGGAAACATTGAAGATATTAAATAGCGACATGATTATTGTCCTCCCTGGATGGCCGTCAGCATGCCCTTGATCTGCGAGTTGAGGAACGTCACGGCCGCCTCGTAGCGGATGGCGTTATCGGCAAACGCATTGCGCTCGAGATCCATGTCGACCGTATTGCCATCGACGGCGCCCTGGGCCGGCGCGCGGTACAGCAACGGCGTGCCGTCGGCCAGGGTCTCGACCTTGCCGCCACCGGCTGCGCCCGCAGATGCGGCCACGCCCTTGCCCGGCAAATGCTGCGGCGCCGTGCCCTTCAGCGCAGGCGGCACGCCGTCCTTGCGCGCCATCGCGCCCTTCAGCGCGGCGGCGAAATCGACATCGCGCGCCTTGTAGTTGGGCGTGTCGGCATTGGCGATGTTCGAGGCGAGCAATTCCTGGCGCGTCGAGCGCAGGCTCAGCGCCGTCTCGTTGAAGCGCATGTAATCGTCGAGTTTCCATATCATGTCAGGCTCCGGAAAGATCTGCCACTGGCGCCCGAGATGGCGGAAGGATGGCGGTATAGTGATGACAGGAAACATAGTACGGCGCCCACCAGCAAGACCATCGCCGGATCAGACCATACTTTTACCCCTTAATCGGCGCTTCGAACGGGGCGGCGTGCACTATCATGGCAGTATTCCAGAGGCCTATCACCATGAAAACACCGCTTGCTTTCTTCTTTGCTTTTGCCGCCCTGCCACTGCTGGCCCAGGCGCAAAACGCCGGCCGGCAAACGCCGGAAGCGCTGCGCAACAGCGTGGAACAGTTCCTGCAGGTGCAAAGCAACGGTTTGCCGGGCAAGGTGACCATCACCGTCGGCGCCGTCGATCCGCGCCTGAACCTGGCCGCCTGCCCCGCGCCGCAAGCATTCATGGCGCCGGGCGCGCGCGCCTGGGGCAAGACCACCGTCGGCGTACGCTGCACGGCGCCCTCCAGCTGGACCATTTATTTGCAAGCGAACGTGGCTGTCGTGGGCGACTACGTGGCCAGCGCCGTGCCGCTGGCGCAGGGACAAGCCATCGACGCCAGCCAGCTGGTGACGATGCAGGGCGACCTGGCCGCATTGCCGGCAGGCATCGCTACCGACATGGCGCAAGTGGTGGGCGCCAGCACGAATATTTCCTTACCGCCAGGCACGCCGATGCGCCTCGACACCCTGCGCCGCAAGCCGGTGGTGATGCAGGGCCAGCTGGTGCGCGTCGTTTCGAGTGGCAACGGTTTCCAGGTGGCATCAGAAGGACGCGCCATCGGCAGTGCCGGCGATGGCCAGACGGTGCAGGTACGCACGCAGAGCGGCCAGCAGATCAGCGGCGTGGCGCGGGCTGGCGGCATGGTGGAGGTGGCGTTCTAAACACGGATGGACAGCGATATTGTGGTCTGGCGCACTAAAGTTTCGGAAGAAGGTGCCGATAATGACACATATCCCGGAGTTTTTTGACTTCGACCAGACGAGGATCACGCTGTGAAAATTACCGACAACACCATTAAAAGCAATCCCGGCCTGCCGGTGGCGCCCGCGAGTACCTCCGGCGCCCGGAATGCCGAGAAAGCCCAGGCAACACCGACAACGTCGGACAATGTACGCCTGTCGCCGCAAGGACAGGCATTGGCGGCCAGTGCAACTGCCGGCAGCGGCGCCGTGTTCGACACGAAAAAAGTCGAACGCATCAAGCTGGCGATCGCCGACGGCCAGTTCCAGGTCAACTCAGAAAAAGTGGCGGACGGGCTCCTCGACACGGTCAAGGACTTGCTGCACTCACGAAATAGATAGGTTCCCTCATGCAATCAGTGACTCCGTTTTCCAGCCTGCGCGACGAGCAACAGCTCATGACCACATTGCTGGCATTGATGAAAGAAGAACAGCGGCATCTGGTTGCGGCTGACATCGATGCAATCACGGAGCTCACCGTACGCAAGACGGCACTCGTAGGACAATTGAGCCAGCTGGCGGCGCAACGCCACCAGGCGCTGGCGGCAGCCGGCTTCATGGCCGCCGAAGCGGGCATGGAAGACTGGCTGGTCGGCGCCAATGAAGCCGAAGCGGCGCCCCTGTGGAAAGCCCTGCTCGAGACGACGCGCGAAGCCAAGGAACAGAACCGCCTGAACAGCCTGCTCGTCAACAAGCACATGGTACATACGCAAGGTGCCCTGAACGCCATGCGCCCCCCGGCCCAAAGCGGCAATTTCTACGGCCCCAGTGGCCAGCCAACGACCAACACGGCCAGCCGGCGCGTCGTCATCGGCTAGTTTCCCTTATTGACCAGTTCAACCGTGCGCGGGACGCCCCGCGTGCTGGCGATATTTCGCCACGATGGCTTGCGCCCTGGCGCTGGCGGCCGCTTGCTGCTCCGGCGTCAGTTCGGCCTGCAGCCAGTGCCAGTACTCATCCTGATACGGATTGGCGACGCCGGGCGCCAGGATATCGTCGTAGACCTGGCGCAGGGCCAGCAGGTAGCCATACGCCTGCGACGCATCCTTCCGCACCACCTCGCCATCGCGCAGGTAGGCCATCATCAGCGTCGACACGCTGCTCAGTTCCGCCTCGTCCGCCTGCGCCGTCAGCTGGGCGATGGCTTGCCGCTTCCACGCCTGCACCAGCGGATCGTCGGGACGGTTGCGCAGCGCGCTGCGGTCGCCGAACGGCCCTTCCGACAGGAACAGGGTGGCCGCACCGGGCACGCCGCCTTGCGCGGCGGTGGCCAGGTAGCCGAGGCGATCCTCGCGCTGGCGCTGCGTCAGGCCCCCGCACAGCTGCTGCTGGGCGGCTTTTTCTTCCGCCGTCATCTCGCGCCCCAGCTCGAATTCCATCCCCGGCAAGCGGCTTTCGCGCTGGAAGACGATGCAGTCGTCGATCAGGTTGAAGGCCGCATACGCGTCTTCCGCCCTGCCGCTGGCGCCCAGGCGTTCGAGCCGTTGCGCCAGGGAAACGACAACGGGCATTTCAGCCGCAGGGACGGAAGCATCGATACTCAAATACGATTCCAGGCTGCGCCCCGGCGCAGCGCTGGCCACAGATTCCGGCGCGCCGCCGTCGGGTGCTGGCCAGTACACGAGCGCCAGCACTGCCGCGATGGCGGCGGCGATGGCGATGCTGGTGAATTTGACGTTCATGGTGAGGATGCGCGTGGATGGGAAGCGCACGTTACCACAGGCGCGCGGCAGCGGGCCGCACGCCTGTGCACTCTCAGCCGCCGGCCTTTTTCGCCTGGTGGCCCAGTTTGGCCAGCGCGGCCAGGATGGTGTCCACATGGTCGCCCTGCACTTCGATCACGCCATCCTTGACCGTGCCGCCCGAACCGCACTGCGTGCGCAACTGCTTGCCCAGCAGGGCCAGCGCAATGGCGTCCAGCGCCAAGCCTTTTACCACGGTGACGCTCTTGCCGCCGCGGCCCTTGGTCTGGCGCGACACGCGCACCACGCCGTCTCCGGAGGGCGCCGCCTTGGCTTGCGCCTTGCACGCGCATTGCGCCAGCGGCTGTCGGCAGGCGGGACACATACGGCCCGTTTCGGTGGAATAGACGAGACCGCCCAGGGAGCTGCTTTTCATGAGGAAGAGATAAAAGAGAGAAGGCCGCGATTGTACCAAGCGGCGGCGTTCAATTGGCTGGTGCCACCGGCGCCGTCGGCACTTCCGTCACCGTTTCGGGGATGCCCGACAAAATCGTCACGGCGACCCGGCGGTTACGCGCGCGCCCTTCCGCCGTTTCGTTGGGCGCCACGGGAATATTGTCGGCGTGGCCCACGGCCGTCAGGCGCGAAGCCTTGACGCCGCTGGCGATGAACAGGCGCACCACGGCGCTGGCGCGCGCGGCCGACAATTCCCAGTTCGAGGCAAAATTGGAATTGCTGATCGGCTGCACGTCCGTATGCCCTTCCACCTGCACGTCGTGCGTGTCGTCCTTGAGCAGCACGGCCACGGCGCGCAAGGCCTGGTCCGACTCCGTCGTCAGCCGCGCCGCGCCCGGGTCGAACAGCACGCTGGCATTGATTTCCACGCTCACGCCGCGGCTCGTCTGCGTGACGCGCACCTTGCCCTCCTTCACCAGCGGCGCCAGGGTCGACGTCAGGTCCTGCGCCAGGCGCGTCATGTGTTCGCGTTCGCGGCGGATGGCTTCCGTGCGGCGTTTCAGGGCGGGGTTCGGCAGCGGGATGGCCTGTGGCGCTTCCATGATGATGGGCGGCGCGCCCTTTTCCAGGCTGAAGGCCTGGCCGATGGCGTTCTGGAAGACGCGGTATTTACCTTCGTTGACTTGCGAAATCGCATACATCACGACGAAAAAGGCGAACAGCAGGGTGATGAAGTCGGCGTACGAGATCAGCCAGCGGTCCTGGTTGTCCGGTTCCTCGTCATACTTCCTGCGCGCGCGCCGCATCATGGTCAATGCTCGTGCAAGAGGCTGGACACGCGCTCTTCGATGATGCGCGTATGGTCGCCCGTGGCGATGTCGTACAGCACGGCGGCCGTGATTTCGTATTGCAGCACCCGGCGCGAAACAATGGCCTTGAGTTTATTCGCCACCGGCAGGAACAGCAGGTTGGCCAGGCCCACGCCATAAATCGTCGAGACAAACGCCACGGCGATGCCGCTGCCCAGCTTGCTCGGGTCGGTGAGGTTTTCCATGACGTGGATCAAGCCCAGCACGGCGCCCAGGATGCCGATGGTGGGCGAATAGCCGGCCGCCGATTCCCACACCTTGACGGCCTGGCGCTCGGCCATTTCGTAGGCGGAAATTTCCACGTCGAGCAGCTGGCGCAGCTTGTCGGGCGCGATGCCGTCGACGATCATGCGCAAACCCTTGGCGTTGAAGCGGTCGGCCGTGTTTTCCATCAGGCGCTCCAGCGCCAGCGGGCCGTCGCGGCGCGCCGTCAGACTCCATTGCCCGATGTCGCGCGCCAGCGCGGCGCGCGTGTCGGACGGCGGCAGGAAGACCCAGCGCAACATTTCCAGGCCACGCACAAAAGTGCGCAGCCGCGTTTGCAGCAGCACGGCGCCGAAGGTGCCGACGATGACGATGGCAAAGGCGGCCGGCTGCAGCAGGGAGGCCATCTTGCCGCCTTCCAGTGCCTGGCCGACCAACAGGCCCGCCAGCGCCAGCGCCAGCCCGATTACGCTGGACCAGTCCACGCCAGCTCCCTCAAGGTTGCGCGCAGGCGCGCGACGGCCTGGGTATGCAGCTGCGAGACGCGCGATTCCGACACGCCCATCACCGCGCCGATCTCCTTCAGGTTCAGCTCTTCTTCGTAGTACAGGCCCATGAGTATTTTCTCGCGTGGCGGCAGCGCGTCGATGGCATCGATCACGGATTGCCGGAAATCGGTATCGAGCAGGGAACGCAAGGGGTCGCTGTCCTCGTCCACGCAGTGGCGGTCGAGGAAGCTGTCATTGCCGTCCGGGTCATGAAAGTCTTCGTAGTACACAAGCTGGTGGCCGCCGCCGTCGCCCAGCATTTCCTGGTAGTCGGCCAGCGACATTTTCAGCAGTTTCGCCACTTCCGACTCCGTCGGCGGGTGGCCGAGGCGCTGCTGCAAGGTGCTCATCGCCTCTTCGATCTTGCGCATGTTCTGGCGCATGCTGCGCGGCAGCCAGTCGCTGGTGCGCAATTCGTCGAGCATGGCGCCGCGGATGCGCAGCACGGCATACGTCTCGAACTGCGCGCCATGCGTCTCTTCATAGCGGCTGATGGCATCGAGCAGACCGATCATGCCGGCCTGGATCAGGTCATCGACCTCGACCGAAGGCGGCAATTTCGCCTTCATATGGTGCGCCAGACGCTTCACCAGCGGAATGTGCTCCGTCAGCAAATAGTCCTTGTTCGATTTCCCTTTGACCGTGTACATAGGCTGCTTATTGTTTTCTCATCTTATCTGGTGCTACGGTTCGATTCAGGCGCTGAACTGGTGCGTGCTCCCCGTCTGGTACAAGGTGCCACCCAGCACCGGCGCCGCCGAACGGGCCAGCCGCTCGGCCAGTCCGCGAAACGCCACCGACGCGCCCGCCAGCGGAAACGCATCGACCACGCTGCGGCCCAGGCGCGCCGCGCGGTGCAGATATTCATCGGCAGGCACCGAACCCATCGAGGTCAGCTTCACGGCCAGGTAGCGGCTCGCCGCCTGCGCCATATTATCGTATACCACTTTTGCCTCGGATTCGGAAGCGCCGGTGACGAGAATGCCGAAGGGACGGCGTCCCAGTTCCTGGCTCAGGCGCTTGATCAGGCAGTACGCCGCCTTGATCGAGGTGGCGCTGGTCGACACTTGCACGACGATATCGGACGAGGCCATCAAGGGCACGGGGAAACAGGCGCCCTCGTCTGCCACGACGCCGTCAACCAGCACGATGCCGCTCTGGCGCGCCAGCACGTCGAAAGTCTTGCCCAGGCGGCGCAATTCGTCCTCGCCCGCATAGTCCATGCTGTCCATCAAATGGTTACGCGCGCCCAGGCTGGCCACGCCGAAGCCTTGCGGCACCTGGTGGATGACCTGGTTCAAGCCGCACTGCTGGCGCGCCACGTCGCGCAGGCTGGCGCCGTGCGCCAGGCCCAGGCGCGCAGCCACGCCATCGCTGCCGCCGCTGGCGTCGAGCAGCAGCACGTCATTGCCGCCGTAGACGAGCGAAGCGCCCAGGTTGACCAGCATGGCGCCCTTGTCGTCCTGCGGCGTGGCCGACAGGAACGTCATGACGCGCGGCTGCGGGCCGGCCAGCATGCGGCGCAAGCCTTCGGCCTGGTCGAAATCGAAATTAGCCAAGGTGCACCCCGCGCGCTTCATTGTTGCGGGCGGCCGCCTGCGCCATCAGCAGCGGCAGTTCGGCATCGGAAAACTGCGTCGCCGCCGAGTCGCGCTTGAGCTTGAAGGCGCGGTCGATCAGGTAGCCGCGGTCGGCCAGGTACAGGTCTTCCGGCACGCGCTGGCCGTTCGACACATAAAACAGGTTCAGCTTCTGGCGGATCACCACGTCGAGCACGTTGCCGATCGAGGCCGCTTCATCGAGCTTGGTCATGATGCAGCCGGCCAGGCCGCTGCCCTGGTAGGCGCGCACCACTTCGTTCAACGTTTCCTGCGTCGCCGTGGAATTGAGGCACAACAAACGTTTCACGTCGGCGCCGGCGCCCGACAGCATGGCCACCTGTTCCGTCACCATCTGGTCGCGCTGGCTCACGCCCACCGTGTCGATCAGCACCGTGTGCTTGTTCTTCAATTCCTTCAGGGCGATGCGCAAGTCCGCCTCGTCCTTCACCGAATGCACCATCACGCCGAGGATCTTGCCGTAGATGCGCAGCTGTTCGTGCGCGCCGATACGATAGGCATCCGTGGTGATCAGGGCCAGCTTTTCCGGGCCGTGGCGCATCACGCAGCGGGCCGCCAGCTTGGCCGTGCTGGTGGTCTTGCCGACGCCGGTCGGGCCGACCAGGGCAAACACGCCGCCCTGCTCCAGCATGGCGTCTTCATTGGCCACAGTATTGAGGTTGCGGCTCAGGACCGTCTTGATCCAGCGCATGCTTTGCGCGCCATCGAGGCCGGCCGGCAGCTTGTCGATCAGATAGCGCGCCAGGCTGGCCGAGAAGCCGGCCGCCAGCATTTCGCGCAGCACCACGGCTTTTTGCGGCTCGCGCTGCTGCGTCGAACCCCACGAGATTTCCGCCAGCTGGGTTTCCATCATGCCGCGCATGGCGCGGATTTCATTCATCATGCCGCTCATTTCGGCGGCGGCGTTTTCCTTGACGTGCGCCAGCGCGCTGGCCATCATCTGCTGCATGCGGGCCATGTCCACTGGCTCGGAGGCAGCCTGGCGCGGCGCGGCAGGACGTGGCGCGGCCGGGCGCTGGGCCGGGGCGGCAGGACGCTGCGGCGTGGCGAACTGGGTCTGCAACTGGGGACGGGGCTGGGCCATTTCGGAGGCGGCCGGCGGCGACGCCAGCGAAGCGGCATCGTCATTGGCCAGCGCGAGGATTTCCACCACGCCATCGGCCTGGCGGTTCGACAGGATCACGGCGTCGGGGCCCAGCGCTTCGCGCACCTTGCGCAGCGCATCGCGCGACGAGGCGCCCGTAAATTTCTTCACATTCATGACCGGCCTCCCAAGGCGGGGGTGGCGCAATATTGGCTGAACTGTGTGACCATCGTCGACTCCTGTTGCTTGAGTGCTGTCTTCCACATGGACACAGATCACCCGGACAGTTTCCATTATTAGCGATGCTTACAGGAAATGATCGAAGGAACAGGACGGGAAAGTACCCGTTATTCAGTTTGCCGGGAGGAAATTGATGTTTATTTGACCAAAAGCAAGGATCGAGGGTCGATCCCGCCGGGACCGCCCCTACGTGCCGCTTAACGCAACTACTGCGCGCCCACCAGGGCCGTGACGCGGATCGTCTTGGTTTCCGGCACTTCCGCATGCGACAGCACTTTGAGCTGCGGCAAGGCGCGGCGCAGGAAGCGCGACAGCAGGGCGCGCAGCGGCGCCGGCACCAGCAGCACCGGCGTCAGGCCCAGCGCTTCCTGTTGCTGGGCAGCCAGGCCCGCCTGGTGCGCGATGGTGTCGGCCAGGCCCGGCTCGATGCCGGCGCCATCGCCGCCATTGCCCATCGCTTGCATCAGCAGCCGCTCCAGGCGGCTGTCCAGGGTCATCACGGACAGTTCGGCCGAGCCGGGGAACAATTGCTGCACGATGGCGCGGCCCAGGGCCACGCGCACCAGCGCCGTCAGTTCATTCGGGTCTTGCGTGCTGACCGTATGCTCGGCCAGGGTTTCGATGATGCTGCGCATGTCGCGGATGTGCACGCCCTCGGCCAGCAGGTTCTGCAGCACCTTTTGCAAGGTCGACAGCGACAGCATCTTCGGCACCAGATCTTCCACCAGGCGCGGGGCATCCTTGCCCAGGTGGTCGAGCAGCGACTGCACTTCCGCGCGGCCCAGCAGCTCGGAAGCGTGCGAGGTGATCAGGTGATTCAGGTGCGTGGCCACCACGGTGCCCGCATCGACCACCGTGTAGCCCATCGATTGGGCCTGGTCGCGCAAGCTGGCGTCGATCCAGGTGGCGGGCAAGCCGAAGGCGGGGTCGTTGGTGGCCACGCCCGGCAAGGTGCCGCTGGCCATGCCGGGGTTGATCGCCAGGAACTGGCCGTTGAACGCTTCGCCCACGCCCACTTCCACGCCCTTGAGGGTGATGCGGTAGGCGGACGGTTTCAATTCCAGGTTGTCGCGGATATGCACGGGCGGCGCCAGGAAGCCCACTTCCTGGGCAAATTTCTTGCGGATGCCCTTGATGCGTTTGAGCAATTCGCCGCCCTGCGTCTTGTCGACCAGGGGAATCAAACGGTAGCCCACTTCCAGGCCCAGGGTATCGACGGGCATGATGTCTTGCCAGCTGGCTTCTTCCTGCTCGGGCGCCACGGTTGCCTGCGGCACTTCGGCCGGCTTTTCGGCCGCCTCTTTTTCCTGCGTGCGTTTTTTGCTGATCAGATAGGCGGAACCGGCCAGCAGCGACGCCAGCAGGATGAAGACCATGTTCGGCATGCCGGGAATCAAGCCCATGCCGCCGATGATGCCGGCGGTAATATATAGCACTTGCGGTTTCGCAAACAATTGCCCTACCAGCTGGGTGCCGATGTCCTGTTCGCTGGCCACGCGCGAGACGACGATACCGGCCGCCGTGGAAATGATCAGCGAAGGAATCTGCGCCACCAGGCCGTCACCGATGGCCAGCAGGGTGTAGTTCTTGAGCGCATCGGCAAAGCCCATGTCGTGCTGCAGCAAGCCCACCAGCAAGCCGCCGACGATATTGATGACGGTGACCATGATGCCGGCGATGGCGTCGCCGCGCACGTATTTGCTGGCACCGTCCATGGCGCCATAGAATTCCGCTTCCTGCGCCACTTCCGTGCGGCGGCGGCGCGCTTCGTCTTCGCCGATCAGGCCGGCGTTCAGGTCGGCATCGATGGCCATCTGTTTACCGGGCATCGCGTCCAGCGCGAAGCGGGCGCCCACCTCGGCGATACGGCCCGCGCCCTTGGTCACGACGGTAAAGTTGATGATCGTCAAAATAATGAAAACCACGATACCGACCGTGTAGTTGCCGCCGATCAAGAAGTGACCGAACGCTTCAATCACTTTACCGGCCGCGTCGGCGCCCGTATGGCCTTCCGTCAGCACCACGCGCGTGGACGCCACGTTCAGCGACAGGCGCAGCATGGTCGACACGAGCAAAATGGTCGGGAAGGCCATGAAGTCGAGCGGCTTGACCGTGTACAGCGCCGTCAGCAGCACGATGATGGACAGCGCGATATTAAAACTGAAGAAGATGTCGAGGATGAAGGCCGGCAGCGGCAGCACCATCATCGCCAGCAGCATGATGATGATGATAGGCGCGGCGATGCCCTTGCTGGCGTTGCCACCCATTCCACTGAGCCAGGCTGGCATTCTCAGGCCGTTCATGGTGTACTTCCTTTATTCTTGTCTGCTGCGCCAGTTGCGGGCGGTGTCTGTGATGCGGGATTCTGCGGGTCGAGCTCGGGCGGCACGTCGAGTTTCTTCGGCTTGTCGGGACGCTCGCCCTGGCCCTTGCCATAGCTGCGCAGCTGGAACACATAGGCCAGCACTTCGGCCACGGCGCCATACAGCGCTTCGGGAATCTCGTCGCCGATGTCCGTATGCTTGTACAGCGCGCGCGCCAGGGCCGGCGCTTCCAGGATGGCGACCTTGTGCTCGCCGGCCAGTTCGCGGATCTTCGCCGCCACCTCGTCGATGCCCTTGGCCACCACCTGCGGCGCGCCACGCGAATTCTCGCCATATTTCAAGGCCACCGCGTAGTGGGTAGGATTGGTCACCACCACGTCGGCCGTCGGCACGTCGGCCATCATGCGGCGGCGCGACATTTCATGCTGCATCTGGCGTATCTTCGCCTTGATCTGCGGATTGCCGTCCGATTCTTTCGACTCTTGCTTGACTTCCTGCAAGGACATTTTCATCTTGTTGGCGTAATGCCACATCTGGTATGGACCGTCAATGGCGGCGATCAGGCCCAGCGCGCCGACGATCAGCAAAAAGGCCGTGATCAGCAGGCTGATCAGATGAGCCGAGCCGGCGCGCAGGGATTCCACCGACAAGCCCAGCACGGCATCCTTTTGATGCTGCATCACCATCCAGGCGACGACGCCGACGACGAGGGTCTTGGCGATGGCCTTGAGCAATTCCACCAGCGCATTCTTCGAAAACATATTGCCCAGGCCACGAATCGGGTTGAGCTTGCCAAAATTGGGGGTGAACGCCTTGGAACTAAACAGCCAGCCGCCCACCAGCACGGGCGAGGCCAGGGCCACGAGCATGATGGCCAGCGCGTACGGCAGGCAAGTCAGCAAGACGGAGCCCACGTCGTAGCCGATGCGCAACATCATCGCGTCGGGATTGAGGATCTGCTCGCGATCCAGGGTCAGGCCGGAAACCATGACAGCCGTCAGCCGCCGCACGATGGCGTCGCCGGCAAACCACAGGCAGCAGCCGGACGCCATCAACACAGTGAACGTTGCCACTTCACGCGATCGCGGAACGTCGCCTTCCTCACGCGCCTGCTCGAGGCGCTTCGGTGACGCGGCTTCGGTCTTTTCTGCGTCGCTGTCTTCCGACATCAATCAACTCCGGTGAAGTCCTGCAGCCTGGCTAGGCGCAATACGGACTGGGCATGGAGCATTATCGAGTCAAGTGCCTGCTTGCCATCGGCGGAACAGGGGGGCAAATCCCCTGCATTTCCTTTACTCTCAAGTAACCTTAGCGGGACTTCCTCGCTTCCGCCTGCTTCACGGTCTGCTCGATGGCGCCAAACAAGGATTTACCGTCATCACCGAGCATTTCCAGCCGGACCACATCACCAAACAACAGGAATGGCGTGCTGGCGATGCCATCGGCGATCATCTCCTGGTTACGTCGCTCAACGATGCTTGAAAATCCCTTCTTGACTTCCTTGTTGGCGACCCCGCCCGCGCTGACCACGCTGCCGGCGCGCGCGTTGCGCGTCTGGCACAGATGGGCGAGCAATTGCGGATAATTGAAGGCCATGTCGGCGCCCGCGTGGGGCTGGCCCGTCAACTTGCCGTTCAGGCTGCAGCGCAGGGCGTAATGCACCTTGCCGCCGCGCCAGGCGTCGCCCAGCTCGTCCGGCGTGATGGCCACAGGCGAGCAGGCCATGGCCGGTTTCGCCTGCAGGAAGCCGTAGCCACTGGCTTGCTCGTCGGGCGCCAGGTTGCGCAAGGTGATGTCGTTGACCAGCATCAACAGCTTGATATTCAGGTGCGCCTGGTCGGGCGTGGAACCCATGGCCACGTCGTCCGTGATGGCGGCGATGCCTGCCTCGTAATCGATGCCCCACTGCTCGTGCGCCAGGGTGATGTCGTCATGGGCGCCGAGGAAATCGTCGCTGGCGCCCTGATACAGCCGTGGCGCCTCGCGCAAGTTGGCGGGCACATCAACGCCAGCAGCCTTGCAGGCGCGCTCGATCTGCTGCAGATAGGACGCGCCGGCCACGCGCAAGCTGCTGCGCGGCAAGGGCGCCATGCAGTTGGCCGGGTCGAACTCGAAGGCGCGATGGCCGCGGCCGCTATTGATGGTCTGGTACAGCAAATCGAGCTGGGGCGCGATGAAACTCCAGTCATCGAGCGCCTTTTGCAGGGTCGGGGCGATGCCATCGGCCAGGTGGGCCGTTTTCAGGTCGCGCGAGACGACAGCCAGCTGGCCGTCGCGCGTGCCATCCTTCAGGGTTGCTAATTTCATGTGCGGGAAACTTCGTCAAATGCAGGCAGTGGAAACTAAAGACGCAAAAAAGCCGGCAAATACCGACATTTAGCGGTCAAGAAGAGAGGTGCAACACCAGACAAAACCGTAGTGAGCGGCAGTGATTTGTGGCCGAGAAGCGCAGCCGTGCTAAAGCACGGTGAGCATCGCAGGCTGCAAAGCACGACGCGCAGTAGGTTTGGCCTGGTGTTATTACGCCAGCAGCGCGATCTGCTCGGGTGTCAGATAGCACCACTCGCCTTCGGCGAGGCCCAGCGATTCCAGGGTCAGGCTGCCGATGGCGGAACGGTGCAGCGCGCTGCAATGGTTGCCGGCGGCGGCCAGCATGCGCTTGACCTGGTGGTATTTGCCTTGCTCGAGCACAATTTCCAGCTGGTGCTCGCCGCGCTTGACGCAGACGAGGGCCGCCAGCGGGGCCGGTTCGTCGTGCAATTGCACACCAGCCAGCAACAGGGCCACCAGTTCATCCGTCACAGGCTCTTGCGTGGTGGCCTGGTAAATCTTGGGAACGTGGCGCTTCGGCGACGATTGTGCATGGATAAACGGGCCATCGTCAGACATCAGCAGCATGCCGGTCGTATCGTGGTCAAGCCGGCCGACGGGCTGGACTTCGCGCCAGGTGAATTGTTCCGGCAGCAAGGTCAATACGCCAGGATGATGGCTGGGCTTGCGCGAGCATTCGAAGTTGGCGGGCTTGTTCAGCGCCAGGTACAGGTGCGTGCGGACCACCCACTCTTCTTCGAACACGTGCAGCACCAGGCCTTCGATCTCGACGGTGGTGCGGTAATTGGTCTGGGTGACGCCATCGATGACGACATCGCCATCCTCGATGAGGGAACGACAATATTTACGGGTGCCAAAACCCTGCGATTGCAGGATGCGGTCTAGGGATAATTTACTCATGGGCGTGACTTTACCAGAAGCGGCTGGCAGCGTGAAGCGGCGGCAGCTGGCGTCCGCGCGGCGGTCCAGGCAGCGCGAAACCATGCTGCACGCAGAAATACCAAAAAGTACAAGGTGAGAATTGGCGAGAAATGGTTGATTCTTTTGAGAAATATCAAGCGCTCGGAATATCGCGTTGATAGACTGAAACTTCGTTAGGAATCCGCCTAACGAGCTTTAGGAATAATAACCAGGCAACGACCCACAAGGACATTGTATGAAGCATACCGATACCATCGCCTTACAAGGCAGCATCGCCGACATGCGCCAGCGCATCGCTGCGGAACAGGCGGCCATGCACAAAGTCAGACTCGGCGTGGCGCGCTGGAGCAACGCTCCTGCGCCGCAGGATGCGGACGCGCCGCCATCGCCAGCCAGTCAGACGCACTGGCATGCCGAGGCGCAATGTCAATTCATGTGCTGGCTGGAACTGGGCGGTTTTGCGCACGCCGATGCGGAAACCGACACCACGAGCGCGCCTCCGCCCGACACCAGCGCCATTGCCAGCGACGGCGCCAGCATGAGCATCAATGCGGCGGCGGCCAGGCAGTCCTCGCACTGCAACGGCTGCGCCGTCTGAGCGCGCCCCATCCGACCAGCCATGCCCCGCCCTCGCATGCCTGCCTTGCCAGCACGCCCCGACACAACAGCCGGCGACCCCGGCCCATCCGGCACACACAAAAGGAAACGGCGGCATTGCGCCGCCGTTTCCAAGCCCCATCGGGACTTTAGTGAGGAATGTAAATTCACTCAAAACCACATCTGCGATGCGGCGAGTAGTTCCAAGACTTGCCAATCAAGTTAGTACTGACAACATAGTTGATATATCGCCCCTCCTTGAAAAGAACTACGCTTTCACTATAGCCCAAGCAGCCCCATTTTCAAGTCAATTTACCACCTTATTGAAAATCATTCTCGACTGGCTTGTCTGCCAGCCAAGAGTGATGTTCTCAGCGCAACGCCGGTTGTGACTGCTGCACGGCTGCCTTCATGGCGCCCGCGCCCATGGCGGCGCCAAACTTCTTCAGCACCCGTTCCGGCAAGCCTTCATGCTGCGTGTAGTCGACGATGTCTTCCGCCTTGACGACGTCGCGCGCCACGCTGTCGACCGTGCCGAAATCGTCGGCCAGACCCATTTCCACGGCTTTCGCGCCCGTCCAGTACAGGCCCGAGAAGGTATCGGCCGTTTCCTTCAGGCGCTTGCCCCGTCCCGCGCGCACGACGTCGATGAATTGCTGGTGGATTTCATTGAGCATGCCTTGCGCATACGCCTTGTGTTTTTCCGTCAGGGGGCTGAACGGGTCCATGAAGCCCTTGTTCTCGCCTGCCGTCAGCAAACGGCGCTCGACGCCGACCTTTTCCATCACGCCCGTAAAGCCGAAGCCATCCATCAGCACGCCGATGGAACCGACCACGCTGGCCTTGTTGACGTAGATGCGGTCGGCGGCGGCCGCGATGTAATAGCCGCCCGAGGCGCACATTTCATCGACCACCACATACAAAGGCTTGTCCGGATAGCCCTTGCGCAGGCGCTGCATCTCGTCGACGATCATGCCGGCCTGCACGGGACTGCCGCCCGGACTATTAATATGCAGCACCACGGCCACGGAGCCGGCATCGGAAAACGCCTTGTCCAGCGCGGGGATGACGACGGCGGCCGAGCCGCTGCCTTCGGACTCGATGGCGCCGCTGATGTCAATCAGGGCCGTGTGGCGACCCAGGGTTTCGCTGTCGTCGGCCGTGTTGTAGTCATAAAACACCCACAGGGCGAACAGCACGATCAGCAGGCTGAAGACCTTGAAAAAGATGCTCCAGCGGCGGTGCGCACGTTGCTCTTGCAAAGTGGCAAATACCAGCTTTTCCAGCACGTCGCGCTCCCAGTGTCCCGCAGGGGCGCCGTGGCCGGCGGCTGGCGCGCTGCTGTCCAGCTTGTCATTCGTGTTATCGCTCATGGTTCACTTTGCTTAAATTACAGAAAGCCTGCCCCGGCCTCACGCCGGCAGTGGCTGGACATACTCGTCGGGTTGCCAGTACAGCTGGCCATCGCGCTCGGCCACGGCGATCGGACGCAAGCGCCCGCCCTTGCAGGGGCCGCCCGCGCACAGACCGCTTTCCGGCACATAGATGGCGCCATGCGTCGAACACATCAGGTACAAGCCGCTGGATTCGAAAAACTCGCCTTCCGCCCAGTCCAGCTCGATCGGCACGTGGGCGCAGCGGTTCAGGTAGCCATACGCCTTGCCGCCATGGCGCACGACAAAGCCCGTGGTCGCTTCGCCACCGGCCGAGACGGGAAAGCGCACGCCCTTGCCGCCATCGGCCACGGCGTCGGCGGCGCAAATGAATACATCGACAACATCGTTCATCATGCGTGCTCGCTCAGCCATTGATGCAGCTCGGCCACCGTGGCGGCCGAATACAGGGGATTGCAGGCTTGCAACTGCTCCACGGGATGCGCCCCATACTCTACGGCAATACTGGCCGCACCTGCATTGCTTGCCATCAATAAATCATGACTGGTGTCGCCAATCATCACGGTGCGGCGCATATCCTGGCCCAGTTCACGCGTCAGTTCCTGCAGCATGGCCGGATGGGGCTTGGAAAAGGTTTCGTCAGCACAGCGCGTCGCATCGAACAGCGACAGCAACTTGACGGCATTCAAGGAGCGGTTCAAGCCAACGCGGCTCTTGCCCGTGGCGACGGCTAGAAAGTACGCCTGCTGCGACAGATCCTGCAGCATTTCGTAGACGCCGGGAAACAAGGCCAGCTCATGGTCGCGCGACAGGTAGTGATAGCGGTAGCGTTCCGCCATGCGCGCATGGTATTTCGGCTCCACGTCGGGCATCACCAGCTGCATGGCTTCCTGCAAGCCCAGGCCGATCACGTGCGAAGCGAGCAACTCGGTGGGAATTGGCAAGCCCAGGTCTTTGGCCGACGCCTGGATGCACTTGACGATGGTCGAGGTACTGTCTATCAGGGTACCGTCCCAATCGAAGACGATCAGATCAAATTGCTTTCTTGCCATGTTTCCCGACGGCATAGCCGTCGGCTCCTTGAGAATGAATGATGGCGACTGACTACCTTGTGGGTAGTGTCACGCGCACGCGTCGAATTTTATCGTGCGGCAACGGCCAATGGTTTGCCCAAGCTTACCAAGAAACGCTCGCATTCGGCAGCCAGCGGCGCGTTCAGGGTCATCGTCTTGCCCGTCTCCGGATGCGTAAACGTGATCTGGTGCGCGTGCAGGAACATGCGCTTCAGGGCGCCGCGCGTGCTGTCGGCTTTCAACAGGGCACGGTTGAGGGCAAAGTCGCCATATTTATCGTCGCCGACGATGGGGAACCCGGACGAAGACAGGTGCACGCGGATCTGGTGCGTGCGTCCCGTCTTCAATTCCGCTTCCAGCAAGGCGAAGTTGTGATATTTATGCAACAGTGAAAACACCGTGTGCGACGCCAGTCCATCGGCTTGCACGGCCACCCGGCGCTCGCCTTCCGCCGTCGTATATTTATGCAATGGCAACTTAATATGCTGGCGCGCATTCTTCCAGTCGCCGGCCACCAGCACCAGGTAGCGCTTGTCCGTGACGCCGTCGCGCATCTGTTCATGCAAGTTCGTCAACGCCGTGCGTTTCTTTGCCAGCAACAGCAAGCCGGACGTGTCGCGGTCCAGGCGGTGCACCAGTTCCAGGAACTTGGCGTCGGGGCGCGAAGCGCGCAATTGCTCGATCACGCCGAAGGACACGCCCGAGCCGCCATGCACGGCCACGCCGGCCGGCTTGTCGATGACGAGCAGCTGCGCATCTTCGAAGATGATCTTGAATTCGGCGGCCGGCGCGCCCGTGGGCGCCTTTTCGGCCACGCGCACGGGTGGAATGCGCACCACGTCGCCGGCGGCGAGACGGTACAGCTGATCGATACGGCCTTTATTAACCCGCACTTCTCCCGATCGCAAGATCCGGTAGATGTGGCTTTTAGGCACTCCCTTGCACACTCTTAATAAGTAGTTGTCGATGCGCTGGCCTGCTTCTTCCTCGGCGATCGTTACGAATTGGGCTTGCGGCTGAACCGGGGGTGTTGAAGGGGGAACAACATCATTTTGACTCTTCATTTACTATGTCTTCCCAGAAATCTCTCTAAGTCCTTCATTTTGAATATATAATTGTTTTTGCTGCGGCCCTGGCTGCTGCGAGTGTAAGAATAAAAGCACATTTTACACAGGGGCGTCTCCACCGGCCTCGCCAAATTGCAAATTCGGTGGAAAAAAATGTATATGCACCATCCCTGCGCGAATCAAGGTTGCACCGTAGTTGTAATCGGATAACGCGTGGAGATGCTGAAGTGAGTGTGGGATTATAAGGATAAGTACCCGTTAGCGCGACTTATCGAGTCGGGCTCGCGGGTTGATGAAGTTGATAACGCTTGCCGTTTTCGCCAAACCCCGTATGTGGCCAAATACTGAGGGTTGTCGATGATAGGCTGAGGCCAAGCCTCGCCATCGCGATCCCTGTAATGAGCCGGCTAACGATTTTGGCTCTGAATTTGCTGACCACTTGCATTCTCTGTCCCCGATGCAGTTCATTCTCATCCGGGTTGTTTCAGATGAGTTGCAAGTGTCCTGTGCACTCGGCATGACGATCGACCTCACCGCGCCTGTTGCGGCCGTAACGTATACCTCGTACGCGTTGTTGCTCCGCACGCCTGGGCATTTCCCCCGCCAGCACTCCCGTTCTCGCATATATCCCTGTACTTCGCCGCTTCCCCGGAAGCGGCTTTGAGATGGCCTACGGGTCGCGGAGTTATAAAAATGAAACGCATGTTGTTTAATGCCACGCAGCAAGAAGAACTGCGCGTAGCGATTGTCGACGGACAAAAACTGATCGACATCGATATCGAGACAGCCGGGCGCGAACAGCGCAAATCCAACATCTACAAGGGCGTGATCACGCGCATCGAGCCATCGCTCGAAGCGTGCTTCGTCAGCTATGGCGAAGACCGCCACGGCTTCCTGCCTTTCAAGGAAGTTGCCCGCACGTATTTCCGCGAAGGCGTTGATGTGCGTAACGCTTCCGTCAAGGAAGCGCTGCGCGAAGGCCAGGAAATCATGGTCCAGGTTGAAAAGGAAGAGCGCGGCAACAAGGGCGCTGCCCTGACTTCCTTCGTTTCGCTGGCCGGCCGTTACCTGGTATTGATGCCGAACAACCCGCGTGGCGGTGGCGTATCGCGCCGCGTGGAAGGTGAAGAGCGCCAGGAATTGCGCGAAACCATGGATAAACTGGACTTGCCAGCTGGCATGTCCGTGATTGCCCGCACGGCAGGCATCGGCCGCAACGTCGATGAACTGCAATGGGACTTGAATTACCTGATGCAACTGTGGCGCGCCATCGAAGGCGCCGGCAAGTCGGCCAACGGCGCTTTCCTGATCTACCAGGAATCCTCGCTCGTCATCCGCGCCATCCGCGACTACTTCCAGCCCGACATCGGCGAGATCCTGATCGACACCGACGAGATCTACGACCAGGCGCACCAGTTCATGAGCCACGTGATGCCCGACATGGTGCACCGCGTAAAACGCTACAGCGACGACGTGCCGCTGTTCTCGCGCTTCCAGATCGAACATCAAATCGAAACGGCGTACAGCCGCACCGTGCCGTTGCCATCGGGCGGCGCCATCGTGATCGACCACACCGAAGCGCTGGTCTCCGTCGACGTCAACTCGGCCCGCGCCACGCGCGGCTCGGACATCGAGACAACCGCCTTCAATACCAACTGCGAAGCGGCCGAAGAAGTGGCCCGCCAGCTGCGCTTGCGCGATCTGGGCGGCTTGATCGTCATCGACTTCATCGACATGGAAGTGGCGAAGAACCAGCGCGAAGTGGAACAGCGCCTGAAAGATGCGCTGCACCATGACCGTGCCCGTGTACAAATGGGCAAGATTTCCCGCTTCGGCCTGATGGAACTGTCGCGCCAGCGCCTGCGTCCTTCGCTGTCCGAAGGCTCGCACGTGACGTGCCCGCGCTGCTCCGGCACCGGCCACATCCGTGACACGGAATCGTCCGCCCTGCAGGTGCTGCGCATCATCCAGGAAGAGGCGATGAAGGAAAACTCGGCCACCATCCACGTGCAAGTGCCCGTGGACGTGGGCGCCTTCCTGCTGAACGAAAAGCGCGGCGAAGTACTCAAAATCGAAAACCGCCACCGCATCGCCGTGATCCTGATCCCGAACAAGCATCTGGAAACGCCGCACTACAAGCTGGAACGCATCAAGCACGACGATCCGCGTCTGGAAGACAGCCAGGCCAGCTACAACCTGGCTGAAAGCGCTGAAACCGACATGGCTTACAGCAAGCGCCAGAAGGAAGAAGCCAAGCCGCGCCAGGAAGCCGTCGTCAAGACGATCACCCCTGACCAGCCGGCACCGCTGGTCGAGCGCAAGCCCATCGAAGCGAAACCGGCTCCGGTGGCCGCGCCTGCCGCGCCGCAAGGCCTGATCGCCAAGATCATCAGCTTCTTCACCGGCGCCCCGGCACCGGTGGCACCGGCACCTGCCCCAGTCGCCCCAGCCAAACCGGCTGGCGCCGACCGTGGCGACCGCAACAGCCGTGGCCCGCGTGGCCGTGGCCGCAACGGCAAGCCAGGCCGCGAAGAGCGCGAACCGGGCCAGGGCCGTCCAGCCCAGGACGATGCAGCAGCGGAAGCACTGGAAAAGGCGGCCCGTCCGCCACGCCCACCGCGTCCGCCACGCGAACCGCGTGAAGCCCGCGAAGGTGGCGATGCAACGACGGCGCCACGCGAACGCGGTGAGCGTCCGGAACGCGCGGAACGTCCTGAGCGCGCAGAGCGCCCGGAACGCGCCGAGCGTCCGCCACGCCAGCCACGCGAAGGCCGCGAACCACGCGCCGACAAGGCTGTTGTTGCTGAAGTGAAAGCTGATGAGCTGGCCCTGGTTGGCGCCACCGCCAGCGCGGTGAATGTCGTCGTGCCGTCAAACGGTCCTGAATCCGACGCCGCACCGGCGAACTTGCTGAAAGCACCGGCAAATGCCGGTCCTGAAGGCGAAGAGACGGAAAACGACGTGGAAGGCGAAGAACCGCGCCGCCGCCGTCGTCGTGGTGGCCGCAACCGCAACCGCCGCGACCGCGAAACGGGCGAGCTGATCGAATCGGCAAACGGTGAAAACGAAGGCCAGGACGCGCCAGTGATCAGCTTTACGGTTGCTCCGGCGCCGGAAGCTGCCGCTGATGCGGCTCCAGTAGCCGTCGTGGCTGCCGACGCTGTCGTCGCCGTCGCTGCGCCAGTGGAAGCGGCATTTGATGCCGCTCCTGCCGTCGTGGCTGACGTAGTCGAAGCAGTGGAAGTGGTCGAAGTCGCCAAGGTTGAAGAAGCCGCTCCTGCTGCTGAAGCTGCACCAGTTGCTGAAGTTGCTGAAGTGATCGTGCCGCCAGCTCCTGTCGAAGCCGTCGTTGCTGCAGTGCAAGCTGAACCAGCACCAGCTGCCGAGTACAGCTTTGCCGAGAAAGCGGAAGCCGCACCAGCGCCAGCACCTGCTCCAGCGGAAGTCATCGTCGAAGCGGCGCCAGTCGTGGAAACGGTTGCTGTCGTGGCGGAAGAAGCGCCAGTCGCCGAAGCGGCACCGGCCGTGGTGGAAGCCGCCCCGGTGGTTGCCGAAGCGGCTCCCGCCCCTGCACCAGCGCCGGCACCTGTCGTTGCTCCTGCTCCGGCAGCACCAGTGGCCGCGCCGCTGGACTTGAGCGCAGTGCTCGGTTCGGCCGGCCTGACCCTGGCTGCCACCGATCCGGAAAAACTGCGCCTGGCGCAGGAAGCGGCTGCCAAGGCAGTTGCTCCCGTACGCAAGCCGCGCGAACGCAAGCCATTGCCGCCGCAATCGGATGAGCCGTTGATCCAGGTCAACACGCAACGTCCATAAGCGGGCCGGGTTCGCCCAGCCGCCAATGATGAAAGGGGGAGCTCAGGCTTCCCCTTTTTTACGTCCACACCTTTGCCAGCCATCCGCCATGCACGAGCACGCCCCACCTTCCCCCGTCAGCCTGCGCAGCGCCTTCTGGTACTGGCTCAAGCTGGGCTGCGTCAGCTTTGGCGGCCCGGCCGGGCAAATCGCCATGATGCATGCGGAACTGGTGGAAAAGCGGCGCTGGATTTCCGAGCAGCGTTTCCTGCACGCCTTGAATTACTGCATGCTGCTGCCGGGGCCGGAAGCGACCCAGCTGGCCATCTACATCGGCTGGCTGATGCACCGCACGCGCGGCGCCCTGGTGGCGGGCCTGCTGTTTTTGCTGCCTTCGCTGCTGCTGCTGATCGCCCTGTCCTGGCTGTACATGGCATATGGCCACGTGGGCGCCATCGCCGGCGTCCTGTACGGCATCAAGCCGGCTGTCGTCGCCATCGTGCTGGCGGCCGCCTGGCGCCTGGGCCGGCGCACCTTGCGCAGCCCCGGCCTGATCGCCATCGCGACGGCCGCATTTATAGCCATCGCCGCGCTACATCTGCCATTTCCGCTGATCGTGCTCGCCGCAGCCCTGCTGGGCATGGCGGGCGGGCGCTGGCTGCCGGGCCACTTTCATATTGGCGCCACGCAACATGGCGGCGCGGCCCGCTACGGCGCCGCCCTGATCGATGACGACACGCCCACGCCGGAGCACGCGCGTTTCAGTTGGCCGCGCCTGCTTGGCACGGCCGCCGTGGGCCTGGCGCTGGCCTTCGTCGCCTGGCTGGGCCTGGCGCTGGCGGGCGGCGCGGAGCAGCCGCTGGCGCAGATGGGCGTGTTTTTCAGCAAGGCCGCCCTGCTGACGTTCGGCGGCGCGTATGCCGTGCTGCCCTACCTGGTGCAGGGCGCCGCCGACCACTACCACTGGATCAGCAGCGCGCAAATGATGGATGGCCTGGCGCTGGGCGAAACGACGCCCGGCCCCCTGATCATGATCGTCGCCTTCATCGGTTTTGTCGGCGGCTGGAGCCATGCCGTGACAGGCGAGCACCTATGGCTGGCGGGCGTGTGCGGTGCGCTCGTCGCCAGCTGGTTTACGTTCCTGCCCTCGTTCATCTTCATCCTGGCCGGCGCGCCGCTGGTGGAAGCATCGCGCGGCAATTTGCGCCTGAGCGCGCCCCTGACGGCCATTTCGGCGGCCGTGGTGGGCGTCATCGCCAGCCTGGCCCTGTTCTTTGGCCGCCACGTCTTCTGGCAGGAAAATCCGCTGCCGCACTGGGACTGGCTGGCGATCGCCATCGCGCTGGCGGCCGGCGTGGCGCTGATCCGGTTTCAAGTGGGCACCATCAAATTGCTGCTCGCCTGTGCCATCTTCGGCCTCGTGCTATCGTATCTGCCTTGACCGATTTAACGTAAGTGGTATCACCTTTCATGGCTGACAAGATTATCTACCTCGCCGAAGCCCGCAATGGGGCACCGGCGATCCCCGCGCAGCTGGAAAGCCCGAGCGGCAACGTGGCCGACAGCCTGGGCCGGCCCCTGCACGACTTGCGCATCTCGATTACCGACCGCTGCAATTTCCGTTGCGTGTATTGCATGCCGAAGGACGTGTTCGACAAGAACCACGTGTACCTGCCGCACACGGATTTGCTGTCGTTCGAGGAAATCACGCGCGTCGCGCGCCTGTTCGTTGAGCACGGCGTAGAAAAGATCCGCCTGACGGGCGGCGAACCGCTGCTGCGCAAGAATATCGAAAAGCTCATCGCCATGCTGGCCGCCCTGCGCACGCCGTCGGGCCAGCCACTGGACCTGACCCTGACGACCAACGGTTCCTTGCTGGCCAGAAAAGCGCAAGCGCTCAAGGACGCGGGCCTGAACCGGGTCACCGTGTCGCTCGATTCGCTCGACGACGCCACCTTCAAGCGCATGAACGATGTCGATTTCGCCGTGGCCGACGTGCTGCACGGCATCGATGCGGCGCATGCCGCAGGACTGGGACCGATCAAGATCAACATGGTCGTCAAGGCCGGCATGAACGAACAGGAAATCGTGCCCATGGCGCGCCACTTCAAGGACACGCCCTACATCCTGCGCTTCATCGAATACATGGACGTGGGCGCCTCGAACGGCTGGAACTTGCAGGAAGTCATCCCGTCCGCCGAAGTCGTGCGGCGTATCGCCGCGCACATGCCCTTGCTGCCCATCAACCCGAACTACACGGGCGAGACGGCGGCGCGCTGGCGCTACGCGGATGGCGGCGGCGAGATCGGCCTCATTTCCAGCGTCACGCAAGCGTTCTGCGCCGACTGCAGCCGCGCCCGCCTCTCGACCGAGGGCAAGCTGTACACGTGTTTGTTCGCCAGCAGCGGCCACGACCTGCGCAGCCTGCTGCGCGGCGGCCACAGCGATGCTGAAATCTCCTCGGCCGTGGCGCAACTGTGGCGCGGCCGCGGCGACCGCTATTCGCAATTGCGCACCAGCCAGACGGATTTAACGGGCGGCGCGCTTGAGCACGGTAAAAAGAAAGTGGAAATGTCGTATATCGGCGGCTGAATCGGGCGCGGCGCAGGCCCGCCGCTGCTACCATGGCGCATGCACCAATTTTCCTACCTGACATGATCAACAAACACGACATTACCGGCCTGGTCCTGGCCGGCGGCCTCGGCACGCGCATGGGCCAGCGCGACAAGGGCATGCTGCCCCTGCATGGCCAGCCCCTGGCGCGTCACGTGCTGCAGCGCCTGGCGCCGCAAGTGGGCCAGCTGGCCATCAGCGTCCACGCGGATGCCGGCGATTACGCAAACTTCGGCCTGCCCGTGTGGCCGGATGTGCTGCCAGGCCAGTTGGGGCCGCTGGCGGGTTTGCACAGCGGCATGCAACATGCCACCACACCCTACCTGCTGACGGTGCCGTGCGATTCGCCATTGCTGCCGCCCGACCTGGCGGCGCGCCTGGCCGCCGGCTTGATGCAAAACAATGCCGACCTGGCCATCGCCGTCACCGAGGAAATCGATGCGGCGACGGGTCAGACGGTGCGCCGCCCGCACCCCGTCTTTTGCCTGGTGAAAACCTCGGCCCTGCCCCAGTTAGACTCGTATCTGCGCGGCGGAGAACGCCGCATGCGCACCTGGCACGGCCCCCTGAAGCTGGCCGAAGTGCTCTTCGAGAACAATAGTGCGTTCGGCAACATCAATACCCCGGACGAGCTGGCCGCCCTGCAGGCGCAGGGATTGAGCGTGCCGATGACGCAAGCCATCCTGGCCGACACCGTCGCGCCCGTCGCCGAGATCGAAGAACTGCCGTTGCCGCAAGCGTTCGAGCGCATCCTGGCGGCCGACATCGTCTCGCCCATCAGCGTGCCCGCGCACGACAATTCCGCCATGGATGGCTATGCGCTTCACGGGGCTGACCTTGGCGCGGATCTCGGCGGCGACACTCCCGTCACCCTGGCCGTGGTCGACACCATCCTGGCGGGACGTCCCGGCAGCGTCACCGTGCAACGCGGGCAATGCGCGCGCATCATGACGGGCGCCGTCATGCCGGACGGCTGCGACAGCGTGGTGCCGCAGGAACTGCTACAGCAAGCCAGCGACGCCAGCATTACCGTGGCGCCCGACTGCATCCGCCCCGGCGACAACCGCCGCTTCAAGGGCGAAGACTTGATGCAAGGCCAACCAGCCCTACTGCAAGGCAAACTACTCGGGCCGGCCGAACTGGGCTTGCTGGCTTCGCTAGGTATCGCCATGGTGCCCGTGCGCCGCCGCCTGCGCGTGGCCTTCTTTTCCACCGGCGACGAATTGCGCTCGATCGGCGAGCCGCTAGAGCCGGGCTGCATCTACGACAGCAACCGCTACACCCTGCTGGGCATGCTGAGCCGCCTCGGCTGCGACGTGCTCGACATGGGCATCGTCAAGGACAATCCGCAAGCGCTGGAAGCGGCCCTGCGCGCCGCCTGCGCCAAGGCTGACGTCATCATCACCTCGGGCGGCGTGTCCAGCGGCGCGGCCGATTTTACGCGCGACATCCTGGCGCGCCTCGGTGAAGTGGCCTTCTGGCAAATCAACATGCGTCCGGGCCGCCCCATGGCCTTTGGCCGGATTGCCAGCGAGGGCGACACGGCTTTGCTGCTGGGCCTGCCCGGCAACCCAGTGGCCGTGATGGCGGCGTTTTATTTCCTCGCCCGCCCCACCCTGCTGCGCCTGATGGGCGCCGATGCGGACACGGCCGCCCTGCCGCTGCTGCAAGTGGCGGCCCAGGCACCGATCCGCAAGAAGCGGGGCCGCACGGAATATCAGCGCGGCATCGTCGAACGGGGCGCGGACGGACACCAGCACGTGCGCGTGACGGGCGCGCAAGGCTCGGGCATCCTGCGCTCGATGACGCAAGCCAATTGCATGATCGTGCTGCACGAAGCGCAAGGCCATGTGGCCGCCGGCGACCTGGTCGATATCGTACTATTCCATGGACTGATATGAAACTGATACTGGCACTGGTCCTGCTGCAGGGCATGACGGCGTACGCCGGCGAAGTCCACAGCAATGGCTACACAGTGCGCTTCGACGAGCGCATCGAGGAAGCAAGCGGTGACTTGCACGGCGAAACCGTGGGCCGCGTCAGCATCGTGCGCACCAGCGACCAGGCGCTCGTGTGGCAGGAAAACACGCCCTTGCGGCCCGATTGCGGCGTCGTTGCGGCCGTCACCGCCATCAACGACCGCTTCGTGGCCCTGTGTGGCCACCTGGGCGGGCACCATTACACGCAAAAGATTATCTTTATGCAAGGCAACGCACTCCCCATGGCGAGCGTGGACCAGTACGACTCGCCCAGTCCCGTGCGCGTGGAGCGCAACGGATCGCTGGCCATCGACGTGCTGCGCCGCGACCGCTTCCCTGGCGAACTGACGGGCCCGCATTACTATCCCACCGTGTACCGCTTGCACCACGATGACGCCACGTTCGGTTTCGTCCCCAGCTTTGATGCCGATGCCGCCGAGCGCTACTGGCAGCACTACCGCGCCACGCGCCAGGTGGCGCCGGCTGCGGACGTGCTGCCGGAATTGCTGGCCTCCCTGCTGGCGGCGCAGGCCGGCAAGCAATCCATCTGCGCGGAGCTGGACACGCTCGCCGCGGACTTGCAGCAGGGGCGACAGCACGATGCGCAAGGCGCGCGCACCTTGATACACACGTGGCTGCACAAGCTGCCCGCCATCGGCTATCCCGCCTTCGATACGCAAGCCTGCCCGGGCCGCATCTAGGCGCATCCCTTACCGCGCCGCCTGCTGGCGGTGCATTCGCCCCCCCTGCTCTCACGAACGGCCCGCCCTGCGCGGGCCGTTCGCATTACCCCGTCGCAATCAATTTCCCTCCCGGAAACTGCTCGCCTATTGAGATAAAAATATTAATTATTTCTCTAAATAACATATAAATAAACACAACACTAATTGTAATTATTTTATTTATTTGTTGATATTGAAGTTTCTTCGGTGATAACATTTGGACTAATACGAAAAGTTCAATTTTGATATTGTTTTCACGAGGAAACTAATAATGAGACACCGCTCTTGGATCGCGGGCGCCAGCATGCTGGGAGCGGCTTGCCTGCTAGGCATATCGACCCTCGCACCGCTGCCCGCCTATGCCAAAGGGGCCCCTCGGGCCGACGTACTGGACAACTGCAGCTGGAACCGCCCCGGCGCCGACCCGTTCATGGGCGATGTCGTGGCCGCCGTGGACAGGTACCCGGACATCGCGCCGCAGGTGCGCGAGCAATTGAAGGCGCGCATGCGCGCGCGCCAGTATGATGAAATCGTCGTGATCAGCCGCGACGCTATCCGCGGCAAGGGCAATTACGATGCGCGCATCAGCGACATGCATTTCGGGCCGGGCCGCGTCTGCCGCAATGTCACGCGTGCAGGCTGGAGCGAGCAGATGCAGGAACGGGGACTCGTGTATTGCGTGCAGGGCGCCTGCATTCTCGTGCCCACCGTGTGCCGCAATGTCAGCCGCATCACGCAGGCGGCGGCCGGGCCGCGCGGCGCCGGTGCTGCGCCAGGTGGCGCGACGCCGGTGGCCCCCGCCGCTGCGGCCGCGCCGCCCGCAGCGGCGGGCGTGCCCGTCATCGAGCATCCCGTCGGCGCGCATGGCGGTTCGCTCACGGGCGTGCCGCCGGCCGTGGTGGCCAGCCTGCCCCTGCTGGTCTTCGATGTCGTGCACACCGGCAGCGCCACGCTGCTGCCGTCGAGCATAGGCGGTGGCCAGCCACCGCGCGGCAGCAGCATCATCGTCGAGCCGTTTATCCCCACCGTCATCCTGCCCTCGCTGCCGCCCACCGACCTGTCCGTCTTACCGGCCGTGCCGGAACCGCACACCTGGGCCATGCTGCTGGCGGGACTCGCGCTGCTGGTCGGCGCCAGGCTGCGCCGCCGGCCGGCGGCAGCAGCCTGAACGCGGACGGCGCTATTCGCCGTCCGCCTCGGCCGACAGGCCCGCGTCCGCCTTCCCCAGCAGCAAGGCAGCCGCCTCGCCCGGCAAGGCTTCCACGGATTTCAATTTGCGCGCCATCTGCCGGCTGCGCACTTCCGCGCTTTCGATATTCTTCGCCGCCTTTTCCAGGGTCAGCCGGGTTTGCGACAGCACGTCGCCAAACTTGCCGAATTCCGTCTTCACGGCGCCCAGCACTTGCCACACTTCCGACGAACGCTTTTCCAGCGCCAGGGTGCGGAAACCCATCTGCAAACTATTGAGCAAGGCCGTCAACGTGGACGGTCCCGCGATGCTGACCCGGTGCACGCGCTGCAATTCGTCGGCCAGTCCAGGACGGCGCAACACTTCCGCATACAGCCCTTCCGTAGGCAAGAACAGGATGGCAAAGTCGGTGGTCAACGGCGGCGCCAGGTATTTCTCGGCGATGGTTTTCGCTTCGCCGCGCACGGCCCGTTCCAGCTCGCGGCCGGCCAGGGCCACGCCGTCGGCATCGGCCCGCTCGGCCGCATCGACCAGGCGCTCGTACTGTTCCTTGGGGAACTTCGCGTCGATCGGCATCCACACGGGCGGCCCGCCATCGGCAAGGCCCGGCAGTTTCAGGGCGAATTCCACGCGCGCGCCGCTGCCCGGCAAGGTTTCCACATTCTTCGCGTACTGGTCGACAGTGAGTACCTGCTCCAGCAACATTTCCAGCTGCACCTCACCCCAGGTGCCGCGCGTCTTGACGTTGGTGAGCACCCGCTTCAAATCGCCCACGCCCAGCGCCAGCTGCTGCATTTCACCGAGGCCCTGGTGGACTTTTTCCAGCCGCTCCGACACTTGCTGGAACGACGCACTCAAACGCGTTTCCAGGGTGGCATGCAGTTTCTCGTCAACCGTCTTGCGCATCTCTTCCAGGCGCGCGCCATTGTCGGCCTGCAAATCGCGGATCTTGTTTTCCAGGGTGGCGCGCACTTCCAGCATGCGCTGCGCATTCGATTCCGTCAGTTGCGCCAGCGTCTGGTTGGTGCTGTCGGCAAAGCGCGCCAGGCTTTGCGCCTGTTCTTCGCGCCCGACTTTCCCCTGCGCCTGCATCTGCGTGCGCAGGCTGTCGAGCTGCTGCAGGGTTGCCGCCTGGAATTGCGCCAGGCTGGTGGCGAGGTCTTGCCGCGCCGCTTGCGCCGACGCCTGCAGTTGCAGCCGCACTTCGCGCTCGACCCGGTCGATGCGTTCCAGGCTTTGCTGCTGGTGCTGCTGCACCAGGGCCAGGGTGGTGGCGCCATCGCCGGCGGCACCACGCGGGCGCAGCAAGATCAATAGCAATAAAACGATGGCGACGATGGCGGCGCCCAGCAGGCTGTAAAACTCGATAGGGCTCATGGGTGTCAGTCAGGTTTGTTGCGCATCCAGTCGGCCGTCTGATAGAACGATTCCATCAGGCGCACGCGCAAGGATTCTTCGATGCCCGTGTCTTCCATGGCCCAGGCCATGGCGCGCAGCCACTGGTCGCGCTCGCTGGTGCCGATGGCGTAGGGCAAGTGACGCGCGCGCAGGCGCGGGTGGCCGAATTTCTCGATATACAAGTCCGGTCCGCCCATCCAGCCCGTCAGGAAGAAATACAGCTTGTCGCGCGAGCCGTCCGTCGAGGGCGGATGCATGACGCGGATGCCGGCGAACTCGGCTTCGAGTTCCATCAAGTCATAAAAACGGTCGACCATTTCGCGCAGCACGGGGGCGCCGCCGATGGTCTCGTAGAGGGTGGGGGCAGTGGTATCAGTCATGGCCGCCATGATAGCGCAAGCGCCGGCGGCCCATGCGGCGCCGGCGCCTCTGCCACAATAAAAAGCAATATACTTGATCACTCAAGCTTATATCAACTACTATGCAATCTTTAAACACGAACAAAACCACCATGCCGACCACCGCAGAACCGCATTTGCTACGCCATACCAATTTCCGCTGGCTGCTGGGCGGCGGCCTCGTGTCCATGCTGGGCGACCAGTTCAGCATGCTGGCCCTTCCCTGGCTGGTGCTGAGCCTGACGGGCGATAGCCTCAGCCTGGGCATCGCCGTGGCCCTGATGGGCGCGCCGCGCGCCGTGCTGATTTTGCTGGGCGGCATGGTCGCCGACCGCTACTCGCCCCGGCGCGTCATGCTGATCAGCAAATATGCGAATGCCGCCATCCTGCTGGCGCTGGCCGGGTTGCTGATGCTGGACCAGGCCAGCCTGGCGCTCGCCTATGCGGCCGCGCTGGCGCTCGGCATCGCGTCCGCCTTCGGCATTCCCGCCGGCACGGCCATCCTGCCGCAAGCCGTGCCGCCGCAATCGTTGCAGAGCGCCAATGGCTTGCAAATGGGCGCGCGCCAGCTGTCCTTGCTGGCCGGCCCCCTGCTGGCGGCGCTCGTGCTCGGCGCCCACGAGAGCGGGCAGCAAACCGGCATGGCGGCGCTGGCCGCCGCCTT
Organism: Janthinobacterium sp. GL_088; assembly: GCF_057837845.1. NCBI lineage: Bacteria > Pseudomonadati > Pseudomonadota > Betaproteobacteria > Burkholderiales > Oxalobacteraceae > Janthinobacterium > Janthinobacterium sp. GL_088. Next base: position 5,397,561 of record NZ_CM174453.1, read on the forward strand.
TGCCATCGATGCGCTGACATTCCTGTTTTCCGCCTGGACCTTGCGGCAAGTCAGCCTGCGGCCACTGGCTGCTGCGGCGGCGCAGGGCATGTGGCGCGACATGGCGGCGGGCCTGTCCATGGTGTGGCGCGACATTGCCTTGCGCAGCTGCTATGCCTACTGGGCCGTGGTGGCGTTCTTCGTCATGGGACCGCTGCAAGTGGCCTTGCCCGTGCTGGCCAGCGAGCGCCTGCACGGCGCCGCAGCGCTGGGTTTGCTGATGGGCGCGCATGGCGCCGGCACCCTGGCCGGCATGCTGGCATCCAGCCTGGGCGGCGCCTGGCTGCGGCGCCGCTTCGGCGCCACCCTGCTGCTGGTCGATGCAGTCGTCGGCCTGCTGCTGATGGGGCTGGGACAAATCAGCACGGCCTGGCAAGGCGCGGCCCTGCTGGCCGTGACGGGGCTGCTGGGCGGCTACTTGCATGTGGCCATCTTTACGTGGATACAGCGGCGCGTGGCGCCCGCCATGCTGGGCCGGGCGATGGCGCTGTTCATGGGCATCTTCCTGGGCCTGGCGCCGCTGTCGGCGGCCGCCACGGGCGCGCTGCTGCGCCACGTCACCGTGGGCGAGCTGTTCTGCGGCGGCGGCGCCCTGCTGCTGGCGGCCGCCGTGGCCGCCGCCCTGCTGACCGGCATTCCCCGCATCGGGGAAGCCGATTGCGTCATTCAACCTTGAGAAAGTTTCACCATGGATAAAATACAGCAAGCGGCCCTGAAAGCTGCTTACAGGCAACAGCCGCCGCCGCTGGGCATCATCGCCCTGCGGCACTTGCCCAGCGGGCGCGCCTTGCTTGAAAGCAGCCGCAACGCACCCGGCATGCTGAACCGGCACCGCTTCGAACTGAACCTGGGCAAGCACCGCAATGCGGCGCTGCAGGCGGACTGGCGGCGCGACGGCGCGGCGGCCTTTTCCTGCGCGGTCATCGATACGCTCAAGCTCCCCGACGATCCCGCCTTCGATGCGGACGCCGAACTGGGCGCCCTGCTGGCCCTGCACCGCGCGCACTGGCTGGAACAGGGTCAGCCACTGTATTGAGCTGCGGTGCATTACACTTGCGTACTCAAGCACTTCGCAGTAAATATAAAGGATGGCATGAACGATCACACTCCCCTCTCGCAGGACGGCGATGGCGCGCTGGACTTTTGCCTGCGCCTGGCGCGCGCCCAGGCGCTCATCGTGCGCCGCTTCGACAGCACCCTGGGCAATTTGCATGGCCTGAGCTTCAGCGACTATCAATTGCTGTACCAGTTGCAACGCGCCCCCGGTGCGCGCCTGCGCCGCATCGACCTGGCCGAGCGCCTGGCGTTGACGGCCTCTGGCATCACGCGCTCCCTGATGCCGCTGGAAAAGATCGGCCTGGTGACGCGCCAGGCCGATGTGCGCGACGCACGCGTCGGCTATGCCGTGCTGACCGCCGCCGGCCAGGAATTGCTGGGACATGCCAGCGCCACGGCGCAGGCGGTGGGACGCGAATTGCTGCAGGACGCGCCGCCAGAACAGCTGGGAGCGCTGTCGGCCATCCTGGGCAAGCTGGCCGGCTGACGCTGCCAGCCAGCCGCTTACACGAGCGCCAGCTTGCGCAGTCGCCGCGTCGACTGCCAGTGTTCCACGCCCGCTTCGGCGCGGATGGCGGCGCAGCCCGCCAGCACCCGGTCGATGGCCGCCTCGTCGAGTCCCGCATTCAGGGTCAGGCGCACGAGGGCGCGGTTCTTCGCCGTTGCCGGGGCGCAAAACATGGCGCCGAAAATACCTTGCCGTTCCAGCGCCTGGCGCAGTGCCAGGGTGGCCGGTTCGCCGCCCGCCTCCAGCGCCACGATCTGCTCCGTGCCATCGCTGACGTTGTAGCCCAGTTCGCGCAAGCCTTCGCGCACCTGCAGCGTATGGCGCCGCAAGGTGGCGCGCCGCCCATCGGCGGCCATGATGAAATCGAGCGCCGCGCCCAGCCACGCCAGCTCATGCGCCAACAGGCAGGAGCTGAAGATGGCGGGCCGCGATTCGGACAAAAAATAGCCCTTGAAGCGGCTGGAACAGCTGATGAAACCGGCCCGCCCCGCGAAGGCCTTGGCCAGCGACGCCGTGCGGAAATGCACGCGATGACCCAGGCCCCACGCTTCCACCAGGCCCGCGCCCTGCGGGCCATGCGTGCCCAGCGAGTGCGACTCGTCGACCACCACCACGCAGTCGCTGCGCTCGGCGATTTCGAGCAGTTCCAGCAGCGGCGCCAGGCTGCCGTTGGTGCTGTACAGGGCGTCGACGACGATCACGCCGCGGCCATGTTTTTCCACTTGCCGCCGCAAGTGCGTCATGTCGTTGTGCAGGAAGGGCACGGCCTGGGCCTGCGCCGACAGCACGCCTTCCCACAGCGAGGCGTGGGCCTGCATGTCGAGGTAAACAGGAATGCCGGGGCTGGCGATACACTGGATCAACCCCACGTTGGCCGCCATGCCGGACTGCGCCAGGATGCCGTCCTCGCAGCCCATGTACCGGGCCAGCCGGCTTTCCAGCCGGTGCTGTTCGCTGCCTTCCTGCAAGTACACGGCCGACATCAGCATGCCGCCCGCATTTGCCTGCAGCGACGCCACCTGGGCTGCCACCAGCGCCGGCTCGGCGGCGATGGACAGATAGTCATTACCGGCCAGGAAAATGGCATGGGCCGGTATCGGTTGCCAGGCATGGGGATGCTGGCCGCCCAGCAATTTTTCGATGCGCGTGATGTGATGCGCATCCATGCGCCGCACGATGTAGTCTGGCAGGCAGTGTTCGGCACGGGCGAACGATGGAATGGGCAAGCTGGTAGCGATGGTCATGAGTTTTCTCCTGGGGAAAGGTTTGCTGCGGATTAAAGCCTTGACCGTCTCGCCAACTCATCCATTGACGTATATCAATGTCCAATCAGATAACCGTTCAACCAGGAAAATTTACGCGATGATAATGTTCTGAAGAGAATCAAGGCAGAGTCATGACGCAGCAATTGCAAGGACGATGGACACACTGGCGCAGGCGCCTGCTCCATTCGCTGCTGCATGAGCGCATGCCCCATGAAAACCTGGCCGGCAGGGTTGCCATGCTGGCCGCCGTGGGCACGGTGGCGATGCCGCTGTACTACCTGCTGTGGCATTACTTTTTTCCGCAAGCCTATGAAAACCTGACCTTGCGCCTGACGGGCGTGGGCATCTGCGCGGCCGGCCTGTTTGCGCGCCACTTCTCGGCCCGCTGGCTGTCGCGCTACCTGCTGTTCGCGCTCAGCTACATCCTGCCCTTCTTCTTTACCTTCATGTTTTTGATGAACCACGCGTCGTCCATCTGGAGCGAATCGCTGCTGATCGGCCTGGTCATACTGTTTCATTTCGAAACGAAACTGGCTTGCCGCGCCTACCTGATCGGCACCAGCAGCGCCTGCCTGGCCGTCATCCTGCAGGGAGAGGGCAGCTTCCTGCTGCAGCGTGAAGTGCTGCAGCAACTGCCCGTGCACTGGTTCACCATTGCCTCGCTGTCCGTGGTGAAAGTGGGCAGCAAGGTGCTGGAGCTGGAACGGCTGGCTGGCCTGGCGGCCGGGCTCGGTTCCGTGGCGCACGAGCTGCGCACGCCGCTGACCAGCGTGGAAGCGAATGTGCGGGGCATGCGCCGGCTGCTGCCGCAGCTGGCGAGCCAGGCGGACGACTTGCCCCCGTTGCAGGAAGCCCTGTCGCGCATCCAGTTCGAAGTGCGCCACATGCAGCACATGATCGATTTGTTCCTGATGAGCGCCAGTGCCGTCAACCGCAACCTCCAGCCCAGCCAGGCGCTATCGATGCTGGCGATGGTGAATTCCGTGCTCAAGCGCTACCCGTTTACCGGCAACAGCCAGCGCGGCTGCGTCAAGGTGGACGTGCGCGCCGACTTCCAGTTCGCGGGCCAGGACGAGCTGTGCGTGGTGATCCTGCTGAACCTGCTGAGAAACGCGCTGAAAGCCATCCAGCGGGCCGGCAAGGGCCGCGTGCGCATCATCATCGACGGCGCCCGCCCCGTGCCCAGGCTGCTGTTCATCGACACGGGCTGCGGCATCGCGAAGAACCGCCTGCCGCTGATCTTCGAGCGTTTTTATTCGTATCCCGTGCACAACGGCAGCGGCATCGGCCTGGCCCTGTGCCGGCAGATCGTCACGGCCTGGCAGGCGCGCATCCGCTGCGTGTCGCGCGAGCATGCGTATGCGATTTTCATCCTGGAATTTCCCCAGCCCGTGCCGGCCCGCTTCCAACCCTCTTCCCCCGCAAGGTGATGCATGCAACTGCCCGTCTATTCCCATCCGACCCTGACCGTCTTGATCGATGACAGCGATTCCTTCCTGAAAAGCCTGGCCTTCCAGCTCGATCCCGCACTGGCGCACCAGACCTTCCACGACACCAGCAGCGCGCTGCACTGGCTGCGCCACAGCACGCAGCTGGGCGAGACGCCGCTGCACGTCAATTTCGACACGCAAAACCTGCCGCCCGACCAGCGCAACGTGGCGCTCGACCTCGAACGCATCTGGCGCATCAGCGGCCAGGCGCAGCGCTTTGCCGTGCCCTCCGTGCTGGTGGTCGATTATTCGATGCCGCAGATGAATGGCCTGGAATTCTGCCAGGCCGTGCGTGACTTGCCGTGCAAGAAGATTTTATTCACGGGCGCGGCCGATGAAAAAGTGGCCGTGACGGCCTTCAACCGGGGCTTGATCGACCGTTACATCAAGAAGAGCGACGACGACGCGCTCGATATCCTGGAACAGGAAATCGTTGCCCTGCAGCGCGAATTCTTCCTGCAGCAGTCGGACACGGTGCGCGACTTGCTATTGCTGCACGACTATAGTTTCCTGCAAGACGAAGCCATGGCCGACGTCGTGCACGAGCTGTGCCGGCGCCATGGCTTTGTCGAGTTCTATATTTTTCCGAATCCCTGCGGCATCCTGTTTTTCACGCGCGACGGCCAGGCCCGCCTGATGATCATCGAGACGGAACGCAGCCTGCACACGCAGTATGAAATGGCACGCGACAGCGACGCGCCCGAGTCCCTGCTGCTGGCCCTGCTGGAAATGCGCGTGATCCCGTATTTTTCCGATGCCGACAGCGACGGCATGTATGCGGCGCATATCGGCGAAAACTGGTTCCGCTACTGCGCCGCGCCAACCATCTGCCTGGGGCGCGAAACCTACTTCTGGGCCCTGTTCGACGTGCCGCCGCACAAGCTGGGGCAGCCGGTCATGTCCTACGCGCAATTTTTACGCGCGCAGGCGGACGACAGCGTGGGCGCTTAGCCTTCCCTTAGCGTTTGCAGCGGCGGATGCTTCAAGACATTGCGCAAGCCCAGCCAGCCGCCGGCGATCGCGCACAGGGCGCCGGCCAGCAGGCCGAACGCCCACACGCCGGGCGCGAAGCTCCAGGCGAACTTGAACTGGTAGGTGGCCAGCGCCCAGCCCATGGCCGCCGCGCCCGTTGCCGCCAGCAAGCCGGCCAGCGCGCCGACGAGCGAAAACTCGATCAGCTGTGCCTGCGCCAGCTGGCGCCGCGTGGCGCCCAGCGCGCGCAGCAGGCCCGCTTCGCGCGTGCGCTCGTCCTGCGAGCCCATCAGGGCCGCATACAGCACCAGCAAGCCCGAGGCCAAAGTGAAGGCGAAGAGGAATTCGACGGCCGTCACGACCTGGTCCAGCACGCCCTGTATCTGTTTCAGCACGCCGCCCACGTCGACCACCGTCAGGTTCGGATAGTCGCGCAGCAAGGCATTGCCCAGGTCCGCCTGCGCGGGCGGCAGGTGAAACGCCGTGATCCACGTCTGCGGCGTGTCCGCCATGGCGGCCGGATTGATGATGACGAAGAAATTGACGCGCATCGAGCCCCATTCCAGCTTGCGCAAACTCGTGATCGCCGCTTCGACGGGCTGGCCGGCGATGTCGAAGCGCAGCTTGTCGCCCAATTTCAATTTCAAGGTCTTGGCGATGCCCTCCTCCACCGACGCCTCGGCTGGCGCACCGGGCGCATTGCCGAACCACTTGCCGGCCACCAGCTTGTTTTCTTCCTGCATCGTGGCCATCGTCGACAGGTTGAATTCGCGGTCGGCCAGGCCCTTGGCGCGGTCATCCTCGTAGGTGGTTTCCGTGATGGCATTGCCATTCACGGCCACCAGGCGCCCGCGTATCATCGGATACAGGGGCGCGTTGGCCACGCCGGCCTGGGCCAGGCGCGCGGCGATCGGGTCTTTCTGTTCCGGCAGGATATTGATCATGAAGCGGTTCGGCGCGTCGGGCGGCGTGGCGTTGCGCCAGGCCACCATCAAGTCGCCGCGCACCACCGTCAGCAGCAGCAAGGCCATCAGGCCCAGGGCCAGGGACACCACCTGGATGACGGTGGCGCCCGGCCGGCGCTGCAAGGACGTGACGGCAAAGCGCCAGCCTTGGTGATTGAAAGCGCCGCGCAGGGTTTTCAGCGATTTGATGCCCAGCCAGCCCGCCAGGCCGAACAGGGCAAAGCCGCCGAGGAACCCGGCCGCCGTCAGCAGCGCCAGTTTCACGTCCCCCGCCTGCCACAACAGCAGCACGACGAAGGCGGCAATGCCCAGGCCATACGTGGCCAGGGCCAGCGCCTGCGGCGGCTCCTGCTCGCGGCGGATCACGCGGTTGTGCGGCACATTGCGCAACTGCAAAATCGGCGGCAGAGCAAAGCCCAGCAAGAGCAGCATGCCGGTGGCCACGCCTTGCAGCGCGGGCAGCATGGAGACGGGCGGCAAGTCGCTCTGCACCAGTTTCCCCAACAGCTCCAGCAGCACCAGGTGGCCGCCGAAGCCCACCATCACGCCGACCACGCTGCCGGCCAGGCCGACCAATAAAAATTCGATCACGTACATGGCCGTAACCTGGTTTTGCGTCAAGCCCAGGCAGCGCAGCATGGCGCACGCATCGAGGTGGCGCAGCATGAAACGGCGCGCCGCCATGGCCACGGCGACGGCCGCCAGCATGGCCGACAGCAAGCCGACGAGCGACAGGAAACGGTCGGCACGGTCCAGCGTCGATTGCATCTGCGGGCTGCCCGATTCCAGCGATTCGATGCGCACGCCCTTGATGGCCTGCGTCTTGATCTGGCTTTCCAGCCAGGCTTGATATTGCGCAAGCTCGGCCGCCTTGGCGGGCGGCGCCGACAGCAGCAAGCGGTACGACACGCGCGAGCCGTTCTGCACCAGCGTCGTGGCGGCCAGGTCGCCCAAGGGCAACATCACGCGCGGCGCGAAATTCAAAAAGGAAGCGCCGCGGTCCGGTTCACTGGCGATCAGTTGCGTGACCGTAAATGCCTTGTCGCCCAGGGTCAGGGTGTCGCCCAGTTTCGCGTTCAGGCTGGACAGGATGGCCGCATCGACCCACAGGGTGCCGGGCGCCGGCACCTGGTCCGTCGGCCGTCCCACGGCATCCTGCGCCTCGCTGGTGCTGGTCGTGATTTTCAGCTTGCCCCGCTGCGGGTAGCCGGGCGAGACGGCCTTGATGGACGCCAGTTGCGACAGCGATTGCTCGCCCTCGCCCGCCTGCGCCATGCTGGGAAACGTCACCGTGTCGGCCAAGATAAAACCGCGCTTGAGCGCTTCGGCGCGCCAGGCCGCATTGACGGGCTGGTCGGCGCTGATGACCAGGTCGGCCCCCAGCAGCTGGTGCGCGTCGCGGTTCAGGCCCGCGCGCAGGCGGTCGACGAAGAAGCCGACGGCCGACAGGGCCGCCACGGCGACGATCAGCGCGACGAGCAGGAAACGCAGTTGCCCGGCGCGCCAGTCGCGGCCGGTCATTTTCAGGGAGAGGCGGAACATGGGCGGCGGGTCTTCAGGTAGAGTTATTGCGTTGCGCCGTGGGCGGCGGCGTGCTGCGCGAAATACGCATCGACGGTGGCGAGGAAGGCGTCTTTCTGCGCCTGCGGCAGGAAGGCGGCAATGAAACCGTTGCGCGCCAGGCGTTGCGCGTGGGACAGGCCCAGCGGCAGCGCGTCGAAGATGGCGTCGAAGTTGTCGTTCATGTAGCCGCCGAAATACGCGGGATCGTCCGAGTTCACCGTCACCAGCAGGCCGGCGTCGAGCAGTTGCACCAGGTTATGGTCGTGCATCTGGTCGAACACGCGCAGCTTGGTGTTCGACAGCGGGCAGACGGTGAGCGCGATCTGTTCGCGCGCCAGGCGGGCCGTCAGGTCCGCGTCTTCCAGGCAGCGCACGCCATGGTCGATGCGCTCGACTTGCAAGTCGTCGAGCGCCGTGCGGATGTAGGCTGGCGGGCCTTCCTCGCCCGCGTGGGCCACCAGATGCAGGCCCAGTTCGCGGCAACGGGCAAACACGCGCGAGAATTTCTCGGGCGGGTTGCACACTTCCGACGAGTCGAGGCCGATGCCGATGAATTTGTCGCGGTGCGGCAAGGCGTCTTCCAGGGTCTCGAACGCTTCTTTCTCGCTCAGGTGGCGCAGGAAGCACAGGATCAGGGCCGCGCTGACGGGGCTGTCCTGGCAGGCGCGGTGAATGCCGCTGATCACGTCGGCGATGGCCACGCCGCGCGCCGTGTGGGTTTGCGGGTCGAAGAAGATTTCCGTGTGCAAGACGTTGTCCGCTTCGGCACGGCGCAGGTAGGCTTGCGTCATGTCATAGAAATCCTGCTCTTTCAAGAGCACGCTTGCGCCAGCGTAATAAATGTCGAGAAAAGACTGTAAATCCGTAAAAGCATAGGCGCTGCGCAAGTGTTCCACCGATTCATAGCCCAGCGGCACGCCATTGCGCTCTGCCAGTGCGAAAATCAGTTCTGGCTCCAGCGAGCCTTCGATATGGATATGCAGTTCGGCCTTCGGCATGCCGCGGACGATCGCGCGCAATTGGGAGTTCATCATGGGTGTTCCTTATAGGGTGACGATAACAATGCTGGCCCGCGCACGCACGGCGCGCGGGGCCATCAGACATGCAGGCATCTTAGCGCAAGATGGCCAGGCTCACCGGCGCCCGGCCGCCATGACGCCCGCTGCGGCGGCGCCACGGCCGGCTCCGGCACGCGCTGGCGAATTGTCGTATGATGATTTAAAAGGTACAAAATAGTTCATTGGAATCGATGAAAAATTTGATGATTTATCCAATTAAATCAACAATTTACAAACAAGTATTAAGGATATGCTGACATATCTTTTGACTTCCTGATCCTTTAGAGCAATAATAAATTTCATGGGGTAATGGTAGGTGCAACAAGCGCTATCAACAGTGAAAAAAAGCCGGCTGGCCACGTCAGCACACGGCATCAAGCGCCAGTTTTTTGGTCCGGGCAATCCGGACTCGCAAAGACAGCCGGGCTTGAAACAACAATAAAAATCGATACGGGGTACAGGAAAAATTCAAGCGGCAAGCCCAGGCGAGTGCCAGGCGGGCGGCCATGGTGACTGGCAGTACAGGTTTACATTAAAGGACATTGACATGACCATTTTTGATAACTATGCAGCACGCTACGAGCGCACCCGCGAAGAGGAAATGTCGCTCACCGAGTACCTGGCCCTGTGCAAGAAGGACAAGCTGACGTACGCCAGCGCGCCCGAACGCATGCTGGCCGCCATCGGCGAGCCGCAGCTGGTCGACACGCGCAACGACACGCGCCTGTCGCGCATCTTCGCCAACAAGATCATCAAGATCTATCCCGCCTTCCGCGAGTTCTACGGCACCGAGGAAGTCATCGAGCAGGTCGTCTCGTATTTCCGCCACGCGGCGCAAGGCCTGGAAGAACGCAAGCAGATCCTGTATCTGCTGGGGCCTGTCGGCGGCGGCAAGTCGTCGATTGCGGAAAAGCTCAAGTCGCTGATGGAGCACGTACCCTTCTATTGCCTGAAAGGCTCGCCCGTCAACGAATCGCCGCTGGGCCTGTTCAACGAGGAAGAGGACGGCACCATCCTGGAAGAGGATTACGGCATCCCGCGCCGCTACCTGCGCAACATTCCCAGCCCGTGGGCTGTGAAACGCCTGCATGAATACAATGGCGATATCAACCAGTTCCGCGTCGTCAAGCGCTACCCGTCCGTGCTGAAACAGATCGCCATCTCGAAAACGGAGCCGGGCGACGAGAACAACCAGGATATTTCTTCGCTGGTGGGCAAGGTCGACATCCGCAAGCTGGAAGATTATGCGCAGGACGACCCGGACGCCTACAGCTATTCGGGCGGCCTGTGCCTGGCCAACCAGGGCCTGATGGAATTCGTGGAAATGTTCAAGGCGCCCATCAAGGTCTTGCATCCGCTGCTGACGGCCACGCAGGAAGGCAATTACAAGGGCACGGAAGGTTTCGGCGCGATTCCTTTCGACGGCATCATCCTGGCCCACTCGAACGAGTCGGAATGGAAAACCTTCAAGAACAACCGCAACAACGAGGCGTTTCTAGACCGTATCTATATAGTCAAGGTGCCGTACTGCCTGCGCGTGTCCGACGAAATCAAGATCTACGACAAGCTGGTGGCCAATTCCTCGCTGGTCAAGGCCCCGTGCGCGCCCGGCACCCTGCGCATGATGGCGCAGTTCGCCATCCTGTCGCGCCTGAAAGACCCGGAAAATTCCAGCATCTTCTCGAAGATGCTCGTCTACGATGGCGAAAATCTCAAGGATACGGACCCGAAAGCCAAGTCCATGCACGAATACGTCGATTACGCGGGCGTGGACGAAGGCATGAACGGCCTGTCGACGCGCTTTGCCTTCAAAATCCTGTCGAAAGTGTTCAACTTTGACAATTCCGAAGTGGCTGCCAATCCCGTGCATCTATTATATGTACTGGAACAGCAGGTCGAGCGCGAGCAGTTCGCGCCGGAACTCGAGCAGCGCTACTTCTCCTATATTAAAGAGCACCTGGCGCAGCGCTACGTGGAATTCATCGGCAAGGAGATCCAGACGGCGTACCTGGAAAGCTATTCGGAATACGGACAGAACATTTTCGACCGCTACGTGACGTTTGCCGATTTCTGGATACAGGACCAGGAATACCGCGATCCGGACACGGGCGAAAGTTTTGACCGCGAATCGCTGAACAATGAACTGGAAAAGATCGAGAAACCGGCGGGCATTTCCAATCCGAAGGATTTCCGCAACGAAATTGTCAACTTCGGGCTGCGCGCGCGGGCCTCGAACGGCGGCAAGAATCCCGCCTGGACCAGTTATGAAAAGTTCCGTACCGTGATTGAAAAGAAAATGTTTTCGAATACGGAGGAATTGCTGCCGGTGATATCCTTCAATGCCAAGGCCAGCGCCGACGATGCCAACAAGCACGCCGACTTCGTGGCCCGCATGGTGGAAAAAGGCTATACGGCCAAGCAGGTACGCCTGTTATGCGAATGGTACTTGCGCGTGCGCAAGTCGTCATAGCGCGGACAGCGGAGGCGCGCTCCCGCCCGGTGACTGGCGGAGCGCGCAAGACGAGAGGCAAGGAGGCACCCTTTGACATACCTCATCGACAGGCGCTTGCAAAGCAAGAATAAATCCGCCGTCAACCGCGAGCGTTTCTTGCGGCGTTACAAGGGCCAGATCAAGGATGCCGTGGGGCGCGCCATCAAGGGGCGCTCGATCACGGACGTCGAGAATGGCGAGAAGGTCAGCATCCCCGTCAAGGACGTGGGCGAACCGTCGTTTGGCCACGCGCATGGCGGCGTGTGGGAAGTGGTCAATCCCGGCAACAAGGAATACCTGAAAGGCGACCAGATCGCCCGGCCGAAAGGCGGCGGTGGCGCCGGGCGGGGCAAGGCGGGCAATAGCGACGAGACGACGGAAGACGATTTCATCTTTGAATTGTCGCGCGAAGAATTCATGAATTATTTCTTCGAAGACCTGGAATTGCCGCACATGGTGAAAACCCAGCTGACGGCCACCACGGAATTCAAGAACCAGCGCGCCGGCTACAATATGTCGGGCACGCCATCGAACATCCATGTGCTGCGCTCCCTGCGCGGCGCGCTGGGGCGGCGCATCGCCGTCGGCGGCGGCGCCCGCAAGCAGCTGGCGCAGGCCGAGGAAGACCTGGCGACACTATTGCACGAAGGCGCGCCCGACAGCGACCCGCTCGTCACGGAGCTGCGCCGCCTGATCCACCACCTGCACACGCGCCTGCTGGCCATTCCCTTCATCGACCCGTTCGACTTGCGCTACAGCAACCGCATCAAGGTGCCCAAGCCGATGACGCAGGCCGTCATGTTCTGCATCATGGACGTCTCCGGCTCCATGGACGAATCGCGCAAGGACACGGCCAAGCGCTTCTTCATCCTGCTATATCTGTTCCTCAAGCGCGCCTACGACAAGATCGAGGTGGTCTTCATCCGCCACCATACGGCGGCGGCCGAAGTGGACGAGCATGAATTCTTCAATTCGCGCGAGTCGGGCGGCACCGTCGTGTCCTCGGCCCTGCACTTGCTCAACACCATCATCGACGAACGCTATGGCGCCGGGCAATGGAACAGCTATGTGGCGCAGGCATCCGACGGCGACAACTGGGACAACGATTCCATGCTGTGCCGCCAATTGCTGATCAACACCATCATGCCCAAGGTGCAGTACTACACCTATGTCGAGATCACCGACGGCCCGCAGCAAAACCTGTGGGAGCAATATGCGGGCGTGCTCGACCATCACGCCCATTTCGCCATGCAAAAGATCGTCACGCCGGCCGATATCTACCCGGTCTTCCGCGAACTGTTCAAGAAACAGGTGAAATGATGAGTGCAGCCTTTGACCGCGCCAGCAACACCCCGGGCGAACCGTTCGTGCGCCTGCGCCACCCGAACGCCCTGCCCGAGCAGTCGGAATGGACGTTCGAGCTGATCGAGCAAATCCACGAGGAAATCCGCCGCGTGGCGAAACAGTTTGGCCTCGACACCTATCCGAACCAGCTGGAAATCATCACGGCCGAGCAGATGATGGATGCCTACACCTCGGTAGGCATGCCCGTGTCATACAACCACTGGTCGTTCGGCAAGCACTTTCTGTCTACCGAGAAAAGCTACAAGCGGGGCCAGATGGGCCTGGCCTACGAGATCGTCATCAACTCGAACCCGTGCATCGCCTATCTAATGGAGGAAAACAGCCTGACCATGCAATCGCTGGTGATCGCGCATGCGGCCTACGGTCACAATTCCTTCTTCAAGGGCAATTACCTGTTCCGCGCCTGGACGGATGCGGACGCCATCATCGACTATATGGTGTTTGCCAAGAATTACATCGCCGAATGCGAGCAGCGCCATGGCGTCGATGCCGTGGAATTGCTGCTCGACTCGTGCCACGCCATCCAGAACTATGGCGTGGACCGCTACAAGCGCCCGGCGAAACTGTCGATGGCGAAGGAATATGCGCGCCAGAAAGAGCGCGAAGCCTATGTGCAGTCGCAGATCAACCAGCTGTGGCGTACCCTGCCCCGCCGTGAAGACGACGAGGAAGAGGACGACCAGCGCAAGGCCGCTCCCCGCTTTCCGCCCGAACCCGAGGAAAACCTGCTGTACTTCATCGAAAAGTACGCACCGCTGCTGGAACCTTGGCAACGCGAGATGGTGCGCATCGTGCGCAAGATTTCCCAGTACTTCTACCCGCAGCGGCAAACCCAGGTCATGAACGAGGGCTGGGCCACCTTCTGGCATTACACGATATTGAATCAGCTGTATGACGAAGGCGTGGTGGGCGACGGCTTCATGATGGAATTTCTGAAAAGCCATACCAACGTCGTCTACCAGCCGCCCATCGACAGCCCGTATTACAGCGGCATCAACCCGTATGCGCTGGGTTTTGCCATGATGAGCGACATCCGCCGCATCTGCGAGCACCCGACGGACGAGGATCGCGCCTGGTTCCCCGACATGGCCGGCACGGACTGGCGCAAGAGCCTGGACTTTGCCATGCGCAATTTCAAGGATGAAAGCTTCATCGCCCAGTATTTGTCGCCGCGGCTGATCCGCGAATTCCACTTCTTTGCCGTGCTCGACGACGACAAGAATGAAAAGCTGGCCATTTCCGCCATCCACGACGATGCCGGCTACCGCTACGTGCGCCAGCAACTGGCGGAACAGTACAACCTGGGCAACCGCGAGCCGAACATCCAGGTCTGGTCCGTGAATACGCGCGACGACCGCGCCCTGACCCTGCGTCACACGCAGTTCCAGCGCCGCCCGCTGAACCAGCAGGCCGTCGAGGTGCTCAAGCATGTGGCACGGCTGTGGGGCTTCGATGTGCACCTCGATACGGTCGATCCGCAGGGGGTGGTGCTGGGCACCTTGAATTGCCGGCGCGAGAAGCGCAACCGGCGCGATGACCCGGTTGTCCGGCCATGAAATGATTTGTTGATAATAATCAATAGCAAGAATATAAGCGCTTCCTATGCCTATATAGGAATTCCGTATGGCCTGGCGGCGTCGAAACGGCTGTCAGGAGCGTCTTTTTTGACCTGGGTGAAGTGCGTTCCGCACCCGTTTGGTGCGCGCGGCGGGCTAAGTGGTCTGGTTCCGAGTCAAAACATTTCCAAAAAGAAAGATTTTTCTCCAAATTTAGCAGTTTCCATATTGAATATCACGAAATATAATTCCGCCATATAGGCACATCGGAGAACTTAGCAGCGGTCGCCCAAAACGGCTGTAAAAAACCGATAAGACCGCCTTTTTTTCTGTCCGAAAGCGTGCAAAGATGACATAAGCAAGTACGTTTTCAGGGCGCAAAAGCGCCAAAAATTTAACCGGTTTTAGGCGTTAAAAATCTGTGTAAAATAAAGAATTCGTATGTATAATTCGGCGACGTCCCGGATACGGCTGGAGCTTTGTGTCGTCATTTTGGGGTTCAGTTGCAAGACAAGAGATGGTATTTGGAGAAAGCAGGCATGAATTTTTCGAACGAGAAAAGTCCCAAGAACTACACAGGCATCACTATCGTTGTCCTGCTGCACGTTCTCGCGGCTTACGGGATCGTGACGGGCTTGGGCAAGCGGTTGGTCACCAAAATGATGGAACCGGTTGAAACCAAGATTATCGAGGAAGTCAAACCGCCTCCACCGAAGGATCTTCCACCGCCACCACCGCCGCCAGAAATGAAGGCGCCACCGCCGCCATTCATTCCGCCAGTCGAGGTGAACGTGCAGCAGCCGCCACCACAGCAGAACGTGATTGCAAATGCGACTGCCGTGAAGCCAGCCACGAATGTATTGGCACCGCCATCGCCGCCTGCACAGCCTGCGCCAACTCCTGGACCAGCCAAATCGGTGCGTACACCGGCCGTGGTTGACTTCAGTGTCTGCGAAAAACCGGCTTATCCAAAGTCGTCGCAGCGCAACGAGGAAACCGGTGTGGTGACACTGTCGTTCCTGATCGGTGTAGACGGCAAGGTCGCTGATTCGAAGATCGTGAAGTCCAGCGGCTTCAGAGACCTGGACAAAGCCGCGGTGCAAGGTATCAGCCGCTGTACATTTAAGCCGGCAACAGTTGACGGCAAGCCGGAACAAGGCTGGCAGCAAATGCAATACGTTTGGTCGCTGGATTAAAACCCGAGACAGTTATCCCCTGTCTCACACTATGATTTCGTTGTCATTACGTTCAGCGATCTGTTATTTTTAATTTTGGAGGAAGCATGTTTAAGAATACCCGTTTGTCCGCATTTTTTGCCGCGGTTCTGTTGTCCGTTACCGCTACTACCGCTCTGGTAGCAGCTCCGGCATTCGCTGACGCGCCAGCATCGGCTGCCGCTTCGGCTCCTGCGGCAGACGCTGCACCAGCACCAGTTGCTGCAGATGCCGCCGCTCCAGCAGCAGACGCAGCAGCAGCTCCAGCCGCTGATGCAGCCGCTCCAGCCAAAACCGAAGAAGTGCACAACCCATTCGGCCTGCAAGCAGTGTGGGACGGCGGCTTCGTGCCACGCGCCACCCTGATCATCATGGTCATCATGTCGATCGGTACCTGGTACATCATCATCACCAAGCTGATCGATCAAATGAAGATCTTCAAGCAAGCTAAAGAAGCCGCTGCCAAATTCTGGAAAGCTCCTTCGATCGCTGCTGGTTCGGCAACCCTGGAAGAAGGCTCGCCATTCCGCTTCATCGCTGAATCGGGCACCAAGGCAACGGCTCACCATGACGGCGCCCTGCTGGAACAAATCGATCTGTCGACCTGGGTGACGATGTCGATCCAGCGCGCTTCGGACAAAGTCCAATCGCGTCTGCAAGATGGCCTGTCGTTCCTGGCAACCGTTGGTTCGACCGCACCGTTTATCGGTCTGTTCGGTACCGTTTGGGGTATCTACAACGCACTGACCGCTATCGGCATGACCGGTAACGCATCGATCGACAAAGTTGCAGGTCCAGTTGGTGAAGCACTGATCATGACCGCTTTCGGTCTGCTGGTCGCTGTTCCTGCCGTTCTGGGTTACAACTGGTTGGTTCGTCGTAACAAAACCGCAATGGAAGACATCCGCTCGTTCAGCGCCGACGTTCACTCGGTTCTGGTTTCCGGCGTAATGTCCACCAGCGAAGCTGGCCGTGCTGCCGGCGCTAAAAAGATCGGATAAGTCATGTCGATGTCCGTCGGCTCCGACAGCGGAGAACAAGATCAGGTAATGTCAGAAATCAACACGACGCCGCTTGTCGACATCATGTTGGTTTTGCTGATCATTTTCTTGATTACGAGTCCGGTTGTCCTCAAGCTGCAGAAAATCGATCTGCCGATTGAGACGAACCAAGCCCTGCAAACCAAGCCGCAAAACGTTAACATCGTTGTTAACAAGGATGGCGAGATTTACCTGGGCCAGACCAGACTGAAAGACACGAACGAGCTGTTCGATTATCTTAAAGTTGAAGCAGTGAAAGTACCGCAGCCGGAAGTACACGTTCGTGGCGACCAAGAAACACGCTACGAATCGATCGGCCGGGTTATTTACACGACCCAACGTGCCGGGATCCAGAAGGTCGGCTTCATCACCGAACCACCTGACAAGAGCTGATAGCGACTGACAGCGGCGCCCCGGCAACACGGGGGCGCCACTGAAGGAAGCTTGCCGGGCGGCAGTTTCGCCCGGTGCTTCGTTGGACTTCTTAAAGGAAACACTATGAGTATGAATGTCGGTTCGGGAAGCGCAGCAGGCGCGGATCCGGAACCAATGATGGAACTGAACATGACGCCCCTCATCGACGTGATGCTGGTGCTGATTATCATGTTGATCATCACGATTCCTAAGCAAAACCACTCGGTGAACCTGAACATGCCGGTCGGCACCCCGCCGCCACCGACAACCGAACCAGTGGTCGTCACGATCGATGTCGATTTTGATGGCACTATCTTGTGGGACAATCAGGTCGTACCTGATCGTAATACGCTGGAAGCCAAGCTGAGCAACGTTGCTGCGCAAGCAGATCAGCCAGAAGTGCATCTGCGTCCTAACAAGCTGGTGGAATACAAAGTCGTCGCCGGTGTGATGGCGTCGGCGCAGCGTCTGGGCGTGACCAAAATCGGTCTGGTCGGCAACGAGCAATTCCAGTAAGCTGTAGCAATCAGGTTATCTTTACATCCGAATAGGCAGGACTTCCTGCCTATTCGCTTTTTACTGAAAGACTTTCTCATGTCCAAGTTTCGTCTCGCTCATCTCGGCCTCGTCATGGCCGCTATCGGTTTTACCGCAGCAACTCCTGTAATCGGCCTGGGCTCGCTGGCATATGCCGCGGACACCGTGCGCGCCGAAGTCGGCAAGCCACTGCAAGAAGCACAAAAACTCGCTAGCAGCGGCAAAAACAAGGAAGCGCTGGCCAAACTGCGTGAAGCAGACAGCGTCGGCGGCAAAACCGCCTTTGAAAGCTACCAGATCGAACGCGTACGCGCTTCGGCCGCCGCCGCCGCTGGCGACAACGGCACGGCCATCAAGGCTTTTGAAGCCGTCATCAATTCCGGCCGCCTGAGCGCCGCCGAAGCCCCCAAATTCACGCAAGCGCTGGCAGGCATGTACTACCGCGCCAAGGATTGGCCAAACACCATCACCTGGATCAAACGCTCGCTGAAAGACCGCGAAGATCCACAGATGCGCGAACTGCTGATCCAGACCTACTACGTCAGCGGCAACTACGCCGAAGCGGCAAAAGAGCTGCAAGCGCGCGGCGGCAACTCGGAAGCAAGCCTGCAAATGCTGGCCAACATCCAGATGAAGCAAAACGACAAGGGCGGCTATGTCGCCACCCTGGAAAAACTGGCATCGAGCTATCCGAAAACCAGCTACTGGGCCGACCTGCTGAACCGCGTTTCGGGCAAACCTGGCTTCTCGCAACGCCTGGGCCTGGACGTCCAGCGCCTGCGCCTGGCCAACGGCCTGTTCAGCAAGCCTTCCGAATACATGGAAATCAGCCAGCTGGCCCTGCAAGCAGGCAATCCTGGCGAAGCGCTGAGCATCATCGAGCAAGGCTACAAAAAAGGCGTGCTGGGTACCGGCGCCGATGCACCACGTCACCAGCGTCTGAAAGACCTGGCCCTGAAAACCCAGGCTGACCTGAAGGCCAACGCAGCCAAGTCGGAAGCGGAATACACCAAGAACAAGGACGCCGACAGCTTGAGCAAGCTGGGCTTCGCCCTCGTCTACGACGGCCAGGCGGAGAAAGGTCTGGGCTTGATGAACGACGCCGTGAAATTGGGCACCGCCAAGTATGCGGAAGAAGCCAAGCTGCACCTGGGCATCGCCTACATCCACGCCGGCAAGAAGTCCAACGCCACGACGGCACTCAAAGCCGTCAAGGGCACGGATGGCGCGGCTGACCTGGCCCGTTACTGGACCTTAATGAATAAATAAGACAACGCCTCCCGGGGAGTTGCAGGCAGCTAGTCGAGTGCCACCAAAAGCGTTGCCAGCACACCCGCCGGCAACGCTTTTTGTTATTTCAGCAGTGAAATTCACCCTGCGCCCGCCCTGCCGGGTGTGCATCCCTGAAACAGTCCGTATAATCCCCCTTTTGGCACAGTTTTTCATCAGATTCCTATGAAGGTATTCCGCGGACTTCCCAATGCCCAGGCACGAGCGCCTTGCGCTCTGACCATCGGCAATTTTGACGGTGTCCACATCGGCCATCAGGCCTTGCTGGCGCGCGTGCGCGGCGCCGCGACCGAACTCGGCATTGAAGCGGCCGTGATGACGTTCGAACCGCACCCGCGCGAATTCTTCGCGCAGCGCGCGGGCGACCTGTCCAAAGCCCCGCAGCGCATCGCCAACTTGCGCGACAAGCTGCAGTCGCTGGACGACGCCGGCATCGACCGTGTCGTCGTCGAGCACTTCAGCGCCCAGTTCGCCGCCTTGACGCCGCAGGAATTCACGGAAAAAGTCCTCGTCGACGGCTTGCACGTGAAATGGCTGATGGTCGGCGACGACTTCTGCTATGGCGCCCGGCGCGCCGGCGACGTGGCCATGCTGCAGGAAGCGGGCCGCCAATATGGTTTCCACGTAGAAACATTGCCTACCGTGATGAACGGCAGCACGCGTATCTCGTCGTCGGCCGTGCGCCTGGCATTGGCTGCCGGCGATTTCCCGCTGGCCACGCAGCTGCTCGGCCATCCGTACGCCATTTCCGGCCACGTGATCCACGGCCAGAAACTGGGCCGCACGCTCGGCTTCCCCACCCTGAACCTGCGCGTGGCGCACCGCCCCGCCCTGTCCGGCGTCTTCATCGTGCAAGTGCACGGCCTGGCACCGCAACCGCTGCCAGCCGTGGCCAGCCTCGGCGTGCGCCCTACCGTCGACGACAGCGGCCGCGTCTTGCTGGAAGTGCATCTGTTTGATTTTAATCAATCCTGCTACGGCAATCTGGTGCGCGTGGAATTCCTGGAAAAACTGCGCGACGAAGAAAAGTACGACGATTTGCCCACCCTGACGGCCGCCATCGAGCGCGACTCGAACCAGGCGCGCGCCTATTTTGAGCAGCGCAGCGGCGCCATTACCGCCACCGACCGAATTTGACGCCGGCCAACTCCGCCGCCTGGCGGCTCCCGCCGCCGCAAACCATTCAATATCATTAAAGAAGATTATGTCCGATCAAAACAAGCCAGCCACGCCCAAACAGAACAAGAAGCCTGAAAGCAAATACCCGGTCAACATGACGGAAACCCCGTTCCCGATGCGCGGCGACATGGCCAAGCGCGAGCCGCAATGGGTACAGCAATGGCAAGACAAGAAAATTTATGAGCGCGTGCGCAAGGCTGCCGCCGGCCGTCCAAAATTCATCCTGCATGACGGCCCGCCGTACGCGAATGGCGATATCCACCTGGGCCACGCCGTCAACAAGATCCTGAAAGACATGGTCGTCAAGTCGCGCTCGCTGGCCGGCTTCGACGCGCCGTATGTGCCGGGCTGGGATTGCCACGGCATGCCGATCGAGATCCAGATCGAAAAACTGCACGGCAAGAACCTGCCGACGGCCGAAGTGCTGGAAAAGGCGCGCGCCTACGCCAACGTGCAGGTCGAGCGCCAGCAAAAGGACTTTATCCGCCTGGGCGTGCTGGGCGAGTGGGACAACCCATACCTGACCATGGCGCATGGCAATGAAGCGGACGAATTGCGCGCGCTGGGCAAGCTGCTGGAAAAAGGCTATGTCTACCGCGGCCTGAAACCCGTCAACTGGTGTTTCGACTGCCAGTCGGCGCTGGCCGAGGCGGAAGTGGAATACGCGGAAAAACGCGATCCCGCCATCGACGTCGGGTTCAAGTTCGCCGAGCCGGAAAAACTGGCGGCCGCCTTCGGCTTGCCATCGCTGCCGACCGATAACGGTTTCATCGTCATCTGGACCACCACGCCGTGGACCATCCCGTCGAACCAGGCGCTGAACGTGCACCCGGAAGTGAAATATTCGCTGGTGAAGACCGAGCGCGATGGCCAGCCATTGCTGCTGATCCTGGCGCAAGACCTGGTCGTGTCCAGCCTGGCGCGCTTCAAGCTCGATGGCACGACCATCGCCACCTGCGACGGCGCGGCCCTGGCCGGCATCAGCTTCCGCCACCCGCTGCATGCGGCCGACCCTTTCTACGACCGTCTGTCGCCTTTGTACCTGGCCGAATACGTGACCACGGAAAGCGGCACGGGCGTGGTGCACTCGGCGCCAGCCTACGGCCTGGACGACTTCATCTCGTGCAAGGCGCACGGCATGAAGGATGACGACATCATCAAGCCCGTCATGGGCGACGGCAAGTTCGCCTCGACCCTACCCCTGTTCGGCGGCATGACCATCTGGGAAGCCTCTAAGCCGATCTGCAACGCCCTGCGCGAAGCGGGTGCCCTGTTCGAAGTCAAGATGTTCGACCACAGCTACATGCATTGCTGGCGCCATAAGACCCCGATCATCTACCGCGCCACCTCGCAGTGGTTCGCCGGCATGGACGTGACGCCAAAGGACGGCGGCGCGACCCTGCGCGAGACGGCATTGAAAGGCATCGCCGATACCGAGTTCTTCCCGGACTGGGGCCAGGCGCGCCTGCACGGCATGATCGCCAACCGTCCCGACTGGACCCTGTCGCGCCAGCGCCAGTGGGGCGTGCCGATGGCCTTCATCGTGCACAAGGAAACGGGCGACCTGCATCCGCGCACGCCGGAACTGCTGGAGCAAGTGGCCAAGCTGATCGAAAAAGACGGCATCGAGGCATGGCAGGCGCTGGACTTGCAGGACCTGATCGGCGACGAAGCGACCATCTACGCGAAGAACAAGGACACGCTGGACGTATGGTTCGATTCCGGCGCCACGCACCAGACGGTGCTGGGCGGCCCGCAAGCGCACGGTTCACACTCGACGCAGCTGCAATTCCCGGCCGACCTGTACCTGGAAGGCTCGGACCAGCATCGCGGCTGGTTCCACTCGTCGCTGCTCGTGTCGTCGATGCTGAATGGCCGTCCGCCGTATAAAGCCCTGCTGACGCACGGCTTCACGGTCGATGGCGAAGGCAAGAAGATGTCGAAGTCGCTGGGTAATACCCTGGCGCCGCAAAAGATCTCGGACACCCTGGGCGCGGACATCCTGCGCCTGTGGATCGCCTCGACCGACTACACGGGCGAGCTGTCGATCTCCGACGAAATCCTGAAACGCGTGACGGAATCGTATCGCCGCATCCGCAACACGCTGCGCTTCCTGCTGGCCAATACGTCGGACTTCAATCCGGCCACGGACGCCGTGCCGGTCGCGGAAATGTTCGAAATCGACCGCTATGCGCTGGCCAACATGGCCTCGCTGCAAACGCAGATCGAGAACAACTACGCGCGCTACGAATTCCACCCGGTGGTCTCGAAGCTGCAGACGTACTGCTCGGAAGACCTGGGCGGCTTCTATCTGGACATCCTGAAGGACCGTTTGTACACCTCCGGCCTGACGTCGCACGCGCGCCGTTCGGCGCAGACGGCCCTGTGGCACATCACGCAAAGCCTGCTGCGCCTGATGGCCCCGGCCCTGTCGTTCACGGCCGAAGAAGCGTGGGCCGTCTTCGCCGGAGCGGATGCCTATGCCGCCAGCGATGAAACCATCTTCACGCAAACCTGGTGGCAACTGCCGGAAGTTTCGGATGCGGCCGACCTGCTGGAGAAATACACAGCCCTGCGCGCCGTGCGCACGGACGTGACAAAACAGCTGGAAGACTTGCGCACCTCGGGCGCCATCGGTTCGTCGCTGCAGGCGGAACTGACGATCAAGGCCGCACCGATGAAGTACAAGCTGTTGACGACCCTGGGCGACGACTTGAAGTTCGTCTTCATCACCTCGCAGGCAACCGTGGCTGAAGTAGCCGACGAAGCGGCCGAGGAAGTGGTCGTGGCCGCGTCGACGGCGCCGAAGTGCGAGCGCTGCTGGCACTACCGTGCGGACGTGGGCACAGACGCCGCGCATGCTACCCTGTGCGGCCGCTGCGTCAGCAATCTGTTTGGCGCGGGCGAGAAACGCCGCTTCGCATAAAACGGCGCGGGACATGTTCCTGCGCCGCTTCCCACCGCCGCTGCCCGCAAGGGCAGCGGCGGCATTATCTTCCCTGGAAAAATATGGCCACTAAAAACCGTTTTTCATCGAAATCGTCGTCCTCGGCATCGCTCGTGCCCTGGCTGGGCATTGCCGCCATCGTCATCCTGTTCGACCAGATCACCAAGATCACGATCCTGAAGACCTTCCGCTATGCGCAAGAGATGGTCATCACCTCGTATTTCAACCTGGTGCTCGCGTATAACAAGGGCGCCGCGTTCAGCTTCCTGTCGGACCAGGGCGGCTGGCAGCGCTATTTCTTCACCGGTATCGCCCTGGCGGCCGCCGTCTACATCATCTACCTGCTGAAAAAGCACGCCGGCCAGCGCATGTTCTGCTGGGCTCTGGCGCTGATCCTGGGTGGCGCGCTGGGCAACGCCATCGACCGTCTGGTGTACGGCCACGTGGTCGACTTCCTCGACTTCCACTGGAAAAGCTGGGGCCATTTCCCCGCTTTCAATATCGCCGACAGCGCCATCTGCATCGGCGCGGCCCTGTTCATCATCGATGAACTGCGCCGGGTAAACAAATAAACACGCAGGAGAACGGCATGGAATTGTCCGGCAAAAAAATCGTCCTGGGACTTTCGGGCGGCGTCGCCTGCTACAAGGCGGCGGAACTGTGCCGCGCGCTGACAAAGGCCGGCGCCTCGGTGCAAGTGGTGATGACGGATGCGGCCAGCCACTTCATCACGGCCGTCACGATGCAGGCCCTGTCCGGCCACCCCGTGCACACGAGCCAGTGGGATGCGCGCATAGCCAACAACATGGCGCATATCGATTTGACGCGCCATGCGGACGCCATTCTGATCGCGCCGTGTTCGGCCGATTTTCTGCGCAAGCTGGCGCATGGCGTGTGCGACGACCTGCTGTCGACCCTGTGCCTTGCCCGTCCCTCCCACCTGCCCCTGCTGGTGGCGCCGGCCATGAATGTGGAAATGTGGCAGAACCCCGCCACACAGCGCAATGTGCAGCAGCTGCGCGACGACGGCATCAAGCTGTTTGGCCCGGCCGCCGGCGAACAGGCGTGCGGCGAAACGGGCCTGGGCCGTATGCTGGAACCGGAGCAATTGCTGACGGAGCTGATCGCCGCCTTCCAGCCGAAGGTATTGGCGGGCAAGCGCGTGCTGGTCACGGCCGGCCCCACCTTCGAGGCCATTGACCCCGTGCGCGGCATCACCAATCTGTCCTCGGGCAAGATGGGCTATGCGGTGGCGCGCGCGGCGCGCGAAGCGGGCGCCGAGGTGCTGCTCATTTCCGGCCCCACGGCCCTGGATGCGCCCTTCGGCGTGCGCCGCATCGACGTGCAAAGCGCGCAGCAGATGCACGATGCCGTGCTGGCCCACGTCGACGGCCAGCATGTCTTCGTCGCCGTGGCCGCCGTGGCCGACTGGCGCGTGGCCAACGCCAGCGAACAAAAGATGAAAAAGCAGGCCGACGGCTCCGTGCCAGAACTGCAGTTCGCGCAAAACCCCGACATCCTGGCCACCGTGGCGGCACGCACCAACCTGGCCGGCTATCCATACTGCGTGGGCTTTGCCGCCGAATCGGAAAACCTCGTGGAATTCGGCTCGACCAAGCGCGAGAAAAAGGGCATCCCCCTCCTGGTCGGCAATATCGGCCAGAACACCTTTGGCCAGGACGACAACACCATCATCCTGTTCGACGAAGAAGGCCATACCGTGCTGCCGCGCGCCTCGAAACTGAACCTGGCGCGCCAGCTGATTTCGGAAATCTCGAAGCGGCTGGCAAAAAATTCACTGCTCAAATAATCCATTTTTAGACGACTTAGCTTCAATGAAAAATATCGACATCAAGATCCTCGACGCCCGCATGAAAGAACTGCTGCCAGCCTACGCCACACCGGGCAGCGCCGGCCTGGACCTGCGCGCCTGCATCGATGAAGCGATCACCATCGAAGCCGGCCAGACCGTGCTCATTCCCACCGGCCTGGCCATCCACATCGGCGACCCGTCGTATGCGGCCATGATCCTGCCGCGCAGCGGCATGGGCCACAAAAACGGCATCGTATTGGGGAATCTGGTAGGCTTGATCGACTCCGACTACCAGGGCCAGCTGATGGTATCGACCTGGAACCGGGGCCAGAGCGCTTTCACGCTCAATCCCATGGAACGCCTGGCGCAACTGATTATCGTGCCGGTACTGCAAGTGGGCTTTAACGTCGTCGAGGAATTCGGCGACAGCGAACGCGGTGTTGGCGGTTTCGGCAGCACCGGCAAACATTAAGGATTTTCTTATGCCAGGTTTCCGCCATCTGATCCCAGCCCCGACTTCGCTGCGCCATCTGGCCTCGCCACTGCTGGTGGCTTGCGTTGCCCTTCTCTCTGCCTGCACCACGCCAACGACGAATGTCAGCGGCCCGTTCAACGTGGTGCCGGCGCCCGATGCGCCCGCCCCGACGGCGCAGCAAAAGGCGGCGCAGGACGAACTGGTGAAGATGGTGGCGCTGCAGGACCGCCTGTCGAAAGTCTCGGCGCCCCTGCTGATCAACAATGCGGACCTGTGCAAGACGTATGCGCGCAACCTGCTGGGCTTCACGGCGCAGAACAAGTATTCCTACCCTGGCATCTATGCCGACGCGGCGCAGGCGGCCCTCGGCTACGGCGAACAGATGCAGGTTTCCGGCGTCTTGCCGGGCAGCGGCGCCGCGCGCGCCGGCTTGCGCAAGGGCGACGGCTTGCTGGCCGCCGAAGGCAAGCCGCTGCCGGCCGGCCCGAAAGCGGAAGGCCCGTTCGGCGCCATCGTCGGCCCGCTGGCCTCGAAAAGCGCGAGCCTGAACATGACCATCGCCCGCGACGGCCAGCAGCAGGACCTGAAAATTCCCGTCACGCGCGCCTGCGCCTTCCGCGTCGCCCTGGGCAATGCGGACAATATCAACGCCTACTCGGACGGCGCGCGCATCATGCTCACGCGCGGCATGGTGAATGCGGCGCAAAACGACGAAGGCATCGCCTTCGTGATCGCCCGCGAAATGGCGCACAACATCCTCGACCACGCGCGCAGCCAACGTACGGCAGGCACGGCCGGCAGCATCATCGACAGCCTGGGCGCCGTACAGCCTGATGTATCGATGCTGACGGGTGCCGCCGGCATCAAGGCCATGCCGCAGGAACTCGACGTGCAAGCCGACACCCTGGCCATCTACCTGCTGGCGCGCGCCGGCTACAACGTCGACAACGCCGCCCGCTTCTGGCAACGCCTGGCCGCGCAAGTGCCGGCCACGGTCGCCAATGGCTACACGGCCCTGCACCCTGGCACCAACTCACGCATGGCCGCCGTCAACCGCGCCGTCATCGACGTGCGCGCCAAGCAGGCAGCGAAAAAGCCGCTGAAGCCTTAACGCAGCAGGTTTGGTCAGGCGCCGGGGAAGTTCGGGAAGTAGGTGCCCATGACCCATGTGAGGGCGCCGCAAAATACCACTGCCAGGAACAGGGCGATGAGCAGTTTGCCAAACTTGGGAATGCCGTCGTCTTGCGTCTTTTGGTCGTTCGACATGAAAACTCTCCGCAGGCTGTTGGAGAGCGTAGTATAGCCACAATATTGAAGAATATTCCATACTTTGCCGCCTACCTGCGGCTTTCCTTTCGCGGCCCATGGACAGCATCGACCTTGAAGTTCTGAAAACCAGCGCCGCCTGGCTCGCCGCCGGCCACCGCTGCGAACTCGTCACCGTCATCAAGACCTGGGGTTCCAGCCCCCGCCCCGTGGGCGCCACCCTGGCCATCTGTGACGATGGCACGGTAGTCGGTTCCGTCTCCGGCGGCTGCATCGAAGATGATTTGATCGACACCGTGCGCGTGCACGGCATCGTGCGCACACAGCCCGACATCGTCAGCTACGGCATCAGCGCCGACGAGGCGCACCGCTTCGGCCTGCCCTGCGGCGGCACCATCGAGCTGGCCATCGAGCCGCTGCATGCTGACAGCCGCGTGGCCGAACTGCTGGCGCGCCTGGAAGCGCATGAACTGGTCGAACGCCGCCTCGACATGCACAGCGGCGCCGTCACCCTGCAGCGCGCCACGCCGGGCGCCGTGCTGGCCCTGGAAAACGGCGTACTCACCACGCAACATGGCCCGCGCTGGCGCTTGCTGATCATCGGCGCCAGCCAATTGTCGCGCTTCGTGGCGCAGATCGCCACGGCCATGGATTACCACGTCATCGTCTGCGACCCGCGCGAGGAATACCGGGGCGGCTGGAACGTACCGGGCGTGCCCCTGCTGCACGCCATGCCGGACGACCTCGTGCTGGAATTAAAGCTCGACAGCCGCAGCGCCGTCGTCGCCCTCACGCACGATCCCAAGCTCGACGACCTGGCCCTGATGGAAGCATTGAAATCGCCCGCGTTTTACGTGGGCGCCATCGGCTCGCGCGCGAACAACGCCAAGCGCCGCGAACGGCTGCTGCAGTTCGACGTCAGCGCGGAACAGCTGGCGCGCCTGCATGGCCCCATTGGCCTCTACATCGGCAGCAAGACGCCGGCCGAAATCGCCATTTCCATCCTGGCCGAACTGACGGCCGTGAAAAATGGTGTGCCCGACGCCCTGCAGATCCAGCACGCGGCGGCCCTTAGCCCGCCCAGCACCGACATCTGCGCGCGCTAAGGCACAAAGCAAGAAACGCGGTGCGCCCGCATCGCCTCCCTGATACCGTCCCTGACTTTGGCCCCCCACCATGACCCTGCTGCACTGGACTCTCCCCCTGCCCGCCGGCTACCGCCGCGACGACGTCATCGCCTTCCACAGCCGCGACGGAGAAGCCGTGGCCGAACAAGTCACGCCGACTGGCCTGCGCAAGGGCATCCTGCTGCAAGGCGTGCCGGTCGTGCTGGATGTGGCCTTCACGGACGCTGCCGCCATCTGCCGCGCCGAGATCGATGGCGATGGCGTTGGCGACCTTGAAACACCGCTGCACAGTGCCCTGCTCAATATCCTCGGCCTGCGCATCGATCCGCAGCCGTTCGCGCAACTGGCCGCCGGCGACCCGCTGCTGGCGCCTTTGGTCCGCGTCAATCCGGGCTTGCGCATCGTGCAATCGGCCAGCCCCTTCGAGGCACTGACCTGGGCCATCATCGGCCAGCAGATCAACCTGCAGTTCGCCATCGCCCTGCGCCGTACTTTTATTCTGCAGGCAGGGCGCCGGCATGGCAGCGGCTTGTGGTGCTACCCGGAGGCGCGCGACGTGGCGCGGCTATCCGTCGAGGACTTGACCAGCCGCAAATTCTCGCGCGCCAAGGCGGAAACCGTGCTGCGCCTGGCACATCTCGTCAATGACGGGGAACTGTCGCTGGAGCTACCCCCCTCCGGCGACGTGGCGGCGATGTCGCAGGCGCTGCTGGCCGTGAAGGGCATCGGTCCGTGGACCGTCAACTACGCGCTGCTGCGCGGCTACGGCTATGCCGACTGCTCGCTGCATGGCGACGTGGCCATCCGCGCCGCCCTGCAAAAACTGCTCGGCGAAGAGGTCAAACCGGACATGGCGCGCACGGAACAGTGGCTGCGCCAGTACGCGCCGCACCGCACCATGGCGGCCGCCCACCTGTGGGCCAGCCTGCACGCGCCGGAAAAAAATATTTTGCCTGTCGGGGAATAAACGGCAGGCGACAGGCGTCTATCCCTTGCAAGCCCTCAAAACCTCAAGGAGACCATCATGCGCTTTACTACTTTTGCCGCCACCGCCCTTTTCACCGCCTTGTCCGCCCCGCTGGCTTTCGCCGCCGACGTCATGCCCGCCAACGGCATGCTGGTCAACGCCAGCGGCATGACTGTGTACGTGTTCGACAAGGATGTCGCCGACAGCGGCAAGAGCGCCTGCAGCGGCGGCTGCCTGGTGGCCTGGCCCGCCGTCATCGCCACCGAAGCGGCTCCCGCCGCCCCGTATGGCAGCATCAAGCGCGACGACAACGGCGCCATGCAGCTGACCTACAAGGGCAAGCCCCTGTATTTGTACAAGGAAGACAAGAAACCGGGCGACGTGGCTGGCGACAATTTCAAGAACGTGTGGCACGTCGTCAAGCCTTAAGCTCACTATCCCGCCGCCACGATGACCACGCAAGAGGACAGCCGCCAGCTGCAAGCGTGCCTGCCCGGCCTGCGCCGCTATGCGCGCGCGCTGGCGGGCGCCGCGCACGCGGACGACCTGGTGCAGGACACCGTGGAGCGGGCCTGGCGCAAATTCGACCAGTGGCAACGGGGCGGCGAGATGCGGCCCTGGCTGTTTTCCATCATGCATAACCTGCACGTGGACCAGTTGCGCCGCCCCGGCCTGGCGCTGCAGGAGCTCGACGACGACACCCTCCTGCCCGCGCCGGAGCGCGCGCCGGGACAGGCCATCGCCATCGGCGAAATGGATGCGGCGCTGGCCCGTTTACCGCTGGGGCAGCGTGAAGTCATCCTGCTTGTCGCGCTCGAGCAGATGCCGTACGAGCAGGTGGCGTCCACCCTGGGCATCCCGGTCGGCACCGTCATGTCGCGGCTGTCGCGCGGGCGCGAGCGGCTGCGCGAACTGCTCGATGGCCGCCCCGCCGGCAGCCATGGCGCCCCCACCCTGAAAGTCGTGAAATGACAACGCAAGCCATCAGCGAAGCGCAATTGCACGCCCTGGCCGACGGCGTCCTGCCCGAGGCGCAGCGCGCGGCCATCGACACCCACCTGCGCGCGCACCCCGAGGATGCCGCCAGGGTGGATGCGTGGCGCGAACAGAACCGGCAACTGCGCGCCCTGTTCGACCCCGTGCTGGACGAGGCCGTGCCGCCGACGCTGCGGCAGGCGGCATCGCCACCGGCCGCGAACGGCGCCTGGCAGCGGCACGCCATGCAGGCGGCAGCGGCCGTCGTGCTGGTGATTGCCGGCGGCGCGGGGGGCTGGCTGCTGCGCGGCGATGGCGGCGATGCCGGTGCCCTGCGGACCGCCAGCGCCAGCCCGATCTCCCTGGCGCGCAGCGCCGCCATCGCCCATGCCGTCTACACGCCCGAAGTGCGCCACCCCGTCGAGGTGGGCGCGGAACAGGAAGCGCACCTGGTGCAATGGCTGTCGAAACGCCTGGGCACAAAATTGCAGCCGCCCGCGCTGTCGCCGCTCGGCTATCATTTGATCGGCGGGCGATTGCTGCCCGGCGATGGCGATGGCCCTGTGGCGCAATTCATGTATGAAGATGGCAAAGGCCAGCGCCTGACCCTGTACGTGGCGAAAGAGCGGGCGGGCCGGCAGGAAACGGCCTTCCGCTATACGCAGGAAAAGGAGTTGAGCGTGTTTTACTGGATCGACGGCCAGCTCGGTTATGCCCTCTCGGCGGGCCTGCCCAAGCAGGAACTGGGCAAGATCGCCGACGCCGTGTACGCGCAGCTGGAGCAGCCGCGTTAAGTGGCGCTTGCAGTCCGCTGCCGTGCGCGTGATCCGGCCACGTGGATGACGCCAGCCAGCAAGCCCACTACGACGCCAAACACCGCCACGCCCGTCCAGCCGAAACGCTGCATCAGCCAGCCGCTGACCGCCACGCCGACGGCGCCGCCGATGAAGGTCGCCGTCATGTACAGGCTGTTGATGCGGCCCTGGGCGGCCGGATCGACGGCAAAGGCGCGCGTCTGGTTGGCCACCAGGGCAGCCTGCACGCCGATATCGAGCACGATGACGCCGATCACCAGCAAGACCAGCGACGAGGCGGCACCCGCCAGCAGCAAGTAGGACAAGGTCACGATGGCGATGCTCAAGCCGATGACCGTGCGCGAACCGAGTCTGTCGGTGGCCCTGCCGCCCAGCGTGGCGGCCAGCGCACCGGCCGCGCCGATGATGCCGAAGGCGCCGGCCCAGGCGCTGCCCAAATGCCATGGACCGTTGGCCAGCAGCGACGCCAGGTTGACCCAGAACGCATTGAAGCAGGCCCACAACAGCGCCTGGATCAGCATAGCTTCGCGCAGCGGGCGATGGTCGCGCGCCAGTGGCCACAGCGATGCCAGCAGCCCAAGGTAGGAGAGCTGGCTGCCCGGTCTCCCGCGTGGCAACAAGGCCGCCGCCGCGATCCAGACGGGCACCATGAACGCCGCTTCCATCGCGTACACGGCGCGCCAGCCCCAGGCCTCGCCCACCACGCCGGCCACCGTGCGCCCGAGCAGGATGCCCACCATGATGCCGCTGACCACCGTGCCGACGGAACGGCCGCGCTCACCGGGCGGCGACATGCTCGCGGCGAGCGGCACCAGTTGCTGCGGCACGCAGCTGACGATGCCCAGGCCAAACGATGCCCCGATCAGCGGCCAGATGCCGGGCGCCATCGCCGCCGCCAGGGCGCAAACGAAGGCCAGCGCGATCTGCCCCAGCACCAGGGTGCGCCGGTCGACGCGGTCGCCCAGCGGCAGGAGCAGTGCCAGCCCCGTGGCAAAGCCCAGCAGCGCCGCGCCGGCGACCAGGTTGACAGCCGCCAGGTCGACACCCAGGCCGGACTGGATCAGGGGCAGGATAGGCTGGGTGCAATAGATGTTGGTGATCACCGCACCGGCGATCACCGCCATCATGAGTATCTTGCCGCGCGGCGCGGACGCCACGGTGTGTGCATGGGGCGGGGGAATGGGCATGGGGCGCATGGCGCTCTCCTTTCAAGTTGCCGCGGCAACATGCCGCAGCGAAGGAGACCAGCTTACTTACTTGCACCGATAAAGAGAATCCCATAAGATTGAGAATCATTCTTCCAAAAATTGAAAGTATCACATGAGAACGATCTATGGATAGGCTGGAAACCATGACCATCTTGCTGGCGGTGGTGGACGCAGGCAGCCTGTCGGCTGCCGCGCGCCATCTCTCCATGCCGCTGGCCACCGTCAGCCGCAAGGTGGCGGCGCTGGAAGCGCACCTCAACACGCGGCTGCTGCACCGCACGACGCGCCAGTTGTCGCTGACGGAGGCCGGTCTATCCTACGTGACCGCCTGCCGCCGCATCCTCGAAGAGATCGGCGAAGCGGAGCGTATTGCGACGGGCGAATATGCGGCGCCGAAAGGCGAGCTGACGATCACGGCGCCCGTCATGTTCGGACGCCTGCACATCGTGCCCGTGGTGGCGGCGTTCCTGGCCCGCTATCCGGACATCGAGATCAAGCTGGTACTGACGGACCGCGTCCTGCACCTGATGGACGAGCAGGTCGACGTGGCCGTGCGCATCGGCGACCTGCCCAACAGCAGCTTCATGGCGACGCGGGTCGGCACCGTGCGCCGGGTCGTCTGCGCCAGTCCCGGCTACCTGGCAGCGCATGGCACGCCAGCTGCGCCGGGCGACCTGGCAGCCCATGCCTGCATCAGCTTCGAGGTGCTGGAATCGCGGCGCGCCTGGGTCTTCGGCACGGGCAAGGCTGCGCAGTCCGTGTCCGTGCATTCGCGCCTGGCCGTCAATACGGTGGACGCGGCAATCGCCGCCGCCACCCTGGGCGCGGGCGTGATCCGCGTACTGTCGTACCAGGTCATGGACGCCCTGCGCGACGACAGGCTGCGCATCGTGCTCGCACCGTTCGAAGCGGCGCCCTTGCCCGTCAGCCTGCTGCACAAGGGACAAGCGCCGCTGCCGTTGAAATTGCGCGCCTTCCTCGATTTCGTCACGCCGCTGTTGCGCGCCGTGGCACTGGACGTCAGCCCAGCGCGCGCCTGAGTTCCGCATAGGCCTCGACCAGCCGCTCCTTCGAATAGCCGCGATTGAGACCACTCGGATTGGGCAGTATCCACACGCGCGCACCGCCGAAGCGCTCCGACTGCTCGCCCCACTCCAGCTGGCGTTTTCCCGTCATCGCCGCGTAGGCGGCCTTGCCCAGGAAGGCAATCCACTGCGGCTGCGCCAATGCCAGTTTGTGCTGCAGGCTCGCCGCCGCTTGCGCGAATTCATCCGTTCCCACCTGGTCCGCGCGGCTGGTCGGGCGCCCGACGGCCGCCGTCAAACCGAGCCCGAAACCGAGCACGCTGGCATCGTCCTGCGGTGCCACCAGATGCGGCGTGAAGCCGGCCAGGTGCAGCACTGGCCAGAAGCGGTTGCCGCGACCGAGAAAATGGTGGCCGGCGGCCGCCGCGTCCACGCCGGGATTGAGGCCGCAAAATACCACCTGCAAGCCGGGAGCGAGGATGTCGGGCAAACCCGGCGCCGTTGTGATGTATGTCATGGAAAACTCCGATATCAGAAGCCGCAGTATGCCACCGGCCATATCTCCTGCAGCGCAGGGCGGCTGGTGCTACCATCCCATACTGATGAGCTAATCCGTTTGGCGGATGGCCGTCGCGCTGTCCCGCACCATCCCCATTCCGAGGAATACACATGACGACCCTGACCATCAATGGCAAGCAGCACGACCTTGCACTGCCTGAAGACACGCCCCTGCTGTGGGCCCTGCGCGACGAACTGGGCATGACCGGCACCAAATTCGGCTGCGGCATGGCCCTGTGCGGTGCCTGCACCGTGCACCTCGATGGCGAAGCCATCCGCTCCTGCGTAACGCCGGTCTCGGCCGCCGCCGGCAAGAAGATCACCACCATCGAAGCGGTGGGCGAAGACAAGGTTGGCTTTGCGCTGCAGCAAGCGTGGCAGGAACACGGCGTGCCACAATGCGGCTACTGTCAGGCCGGGCAAATCATGTCGGCCACGGCCCTGCTGCACAAGACGCCAAAACCGAACGACCAGCAGATCCGCGAAGCGATGAGCGGCAATATCTGCCGCTGCGGCACCTACACGCGCATCCATGCGGCCATCAAGCAGGCCTCGGCCAGCATCAACGCAAAAGGGGCGGCCAAATGAGCATCCATGACACTGCCGCCGCACATTCGCCCGCGCGGCGCAACTGGCTCAAGGCCGCCGGCGCGCTGGCCGGTTTGACCCTGGTGGCCGGCCCTTCGGGCCTCGTGATGGCGGCCGACGCCGTCAAATACGGCGGCGACAGCATGGCTGGCGGCGTGGTCGACGACACCCTGGTCTTCCTGTCGATCGGCGCCGACGGCATCGTCACCATCGTGGCGCACCGCTCCGAAATGGGCCAGGGTATCCGCACCAGCCTGCCCATGGTGGCAGCCGACGAACTGGGCGCCGACTGGGCGCAGGTGCGCGTGCAGCAGGCGCCCGCCGATGAAGCGCGCTACGGCAGCCAGGATACGGACGGCTCGCGCAGCATGCGCCACTCGTTCCGCGCCATGCGCCACGTGGGCGCCACGGCGCGCCTGATGCTGGAAACGGCGGCCGCCGTGCGCTGGGACGTGCCCGTGACGGAAGTCAGAGCCGTCAACCACGCTGTTGTGCATGCGGCCAGCGGACGCTCGCTGTCGTTCGGCGCGCTGGCCGAGGAAGCGGCCAAATTGCCGGTGCCGCCGCGCGCGCGCATCAGCCTGAAAACGGCGGACGAGCTGCGCTACATCGGACAAACGAGCACGCGCGGCATCGACTTGCACGACATCGTCACCGGCAATACCCACTTCGGCATCGACACGCGCCTCGATGGCATGACGTATGCCGTCATCGCCCGTCCGCCCGTCTTTGGCGGCAAGCTGAAAAGCGTGGACAAGACCGCGGCCCTGAAGGTGCCGGGCGTGCTGCGCATCGTCGAACTGGCGGGCAGCCCGCCGCCGGCCATGTTCAATCCGCTGGGCGGCGTGGCCGTCATCGCGACAAACACCTGGGCCGCCATCAAGGGCCGCGAAGCGCTGGTACTGGAATGGGACGACGGCCCGAACGGCGATTACGACTCGAAGGCATTCCGCAAGACGCTGGAAGCTGCCGTGCGCCAGCCCGCCAACCCGGCGCGCGACCAGGGCAAGACGGTGGCGACGCTGGCCGCCGCTCCCGCCGCGCGCAAGCTCAGTGCCGAATACTATCTGCCCCACCTGGCCCACGCCACCATGGAGCCGCCCGCCGCCACCGTACGCATCGCCAACGGCAAGGCCGAAGTGTGGGCCTGCGTACAGGCGCCGCAGGCGACGCGCAGCAACGTGGCCAAGGCCCTGGGCCTGGCGTATGACGACGTGACCGTGCACGTGACCCTGCTCGGTGGCGGCTTCGGACGCAAATCGAAACCCGATTTCGCCGTCGAGGCGGCGCTACTGTCGAAAGCCATGGATGGCGCGCCCGTCAAGCTGACGTGGACGCGCGACGACGACCTGCAGCACGACTACCTGCACACGGTCTCCGTCGAACGGCTGGAAGCGTCGCTGGACGCGAAAGGCATGCCGACGGCCTGGCTGCACCGCACGGCCGCGCCCACCATCACCTCGACCTTTGCCGCCGGCGCGAACAAGCAGGCGCCGTTCGAGCTGGGCATGTCGGCCATCAACGTGCCGTTCGCCATCGCGAACATCCGCGTCGAGGTGCCCGAAGTGCCGGCCCACACGCGCATCGGCTGGTTCCGTTCCGTGTCGAACATCCCGCACGCGTTTGCCATCCAGTCGTTCACGGCCGAACTGGCCCATGCGGCAAAGAAAGACCACCGCGACTACCTGCTGGCGCTCTTGGGCCCCGCGCGCAAGATCAATCCGGCCGACCTGTCCGACGGCTGGAACTATGGCGAAGACCCGGCAAAGTATCCAGTCGACATCGGCCGCATGCGCCACGTGATCGAGCTGGCGACAGCCAAGGCGGGCTGGGGCCGCAAACTGCCCAAGGGACGGGGACTGGGCCTGGCCGTGTCCTACAGTTTCGTCACCTATGTGGCGGCCGTGATCGAGGTGGAAATCAATGCGGCCGGCGAAGTCATCGTGCCGAGGGTCGATATCGCCATGGATTGCGGACCGCAGATCAACCCGGACCGCGTGCGCTCGCAGATCGAGGGCGCCTGCATCATGGGCCTGTCGCTGGCCATGAGCGGCGAGATCAGTTTCAAGAATGGCCGGGTCGAGCAAAGCAATTTCCACGACTACGCCGTGCTGCGCGCCGCCGACGCGCCGCGCGTGATCCACACGCACCTGGTGCCGGGCACCCTGAACATGGAACTGGGCGGCGTGGGCGAGCCGGCCACGCCACCCATCGCGCCCGCCCTGTGCAACGCCATCTTCGCCGCCACGGGCAAGCGCATCCGCGCCCTGCCCGTGGGCATGCAGCTGGCGAAGAAAGGCTAGGAGCGCCGCGCAACGAAGAACTGCAGCAGCAACGCCGCGGCTGCCACGGCTGCGGCGCCGGCCGCCAGCAGCCACATGGACCAGTCCAGCAGGAGCAGCAAGCCACCCATGGCGGCGCCGATGGCGCTGCCCAGGTAGAGCGCCGATTCGTTGAGGGCGATGGCCAGGTTGCCGTCGCCCTGCCGCGCGCGCACGGCCAGCAACCGCTGGTTTTGCGGCACTTGCAGGGCCCAGCCAGCCGCGCCCCACAGCACGATCGGCGCCAGCATGAGCCAGGCCGACCAGCCGGCCGCCAGCGGCAGCGCGCACAAGGCCAGCGCCAGCAGCAGCAAGATGCAGCAGGTCAGTTTCGGCGCCGCCACCTTGTCCGCCCAAGGCCCGACCAGCACGCTGCCAGCGATTCCCCCCACGCCCCACGCCCACAGGAAAGGTGTGACGGACATCGCCGCGCCGTGCGCCGACCACGCCAGCAGCGGCGCGATAAACGTGTACATGCCCAGGCTGGCGATGGCCGCCAGCAGCGACACGAGCAAGATGGACAGCACCTGCCCATCGGCCAGCAAGGCCAGCTTGCGGCGCAGCGACGTGGCCGGCGCCGCCGGCAGCGCGGGCAGTTTCCACAGCAAGCCCGCCAGCGCCAGCCCACCCAGAAGAGTCACCAGCCACAGGGCCGCCGTCCAGCCCAGCTGCTGCGCCAGCAGCAAACTCAATGGCACACCCAGCACCGTGCCGCCCGCCATGCCGCCCATGATCACGCCGATGGCCTTGCCCCGCTGCTGCGGCGCCGACACGCCCGCCGCCGCCGCGATGCCCAGCGCCAGATACACGCCAGCACCGATGCCGGCGATGCCCCGCCACGTCAGCAGACTGCTGAAACCGGGCGCCAGCGCGCTGGCTGCATTCGCCAGCACGAACACGCCCAGGGCGAGCAAGAGGCCGGAGCGCTGCGCGCGCGCCGGCAGCAAGGCCACGGCAAGCGGCGAGCCGAGGCCATAGGCCAGGGTAAACGCCGTCACCAGTTGCGCGGCCATCGCCAGGGAGATGGAAAACGCGCCGGCGATCATCGGCATCAGGCCCGCCGTCACATACGACGCCATGCCCAGCGCGAACGCGCCAATGGCGATCAGGTAGACGGTGGCGGGAAGACCGGTACGGGAGGAAGAATAGTCAGACATGGGCCAGCTTTCAGAAAGAAAGCAGGCATTCTGGAATACAATATAAACAATTACAATTTAACTGTTTATGCTATTACTGATAGCAACAGACTCACCGGAAAGACAACACCATGCGCACTTTGGCCCGCACCCGCCACGAACTGGCCGCCTACCTGCAGGCGCGCCGCGCACGCCTGTCGCCTGAGGACGTGGGCTTGCCCGGCGGCGGGCGACGCAGGACGCCCGGCTTGCGCCGCGAAGAAGTGGCGGCGCTGGCTGGCGTGGGGCTGACCTGGTACACCTGGCTGGAGCAGGGGCGCGACATCGGCGTCTCGAGCGCCTTTCTCGACAAGCTGGCCGAAGTGCTGAAACTGGACGGGGGCGAACGCCGCCACCTGTTCCTGCTCGCACATGCGCGTCCGCCAGCCGAAGAAGGCAAGACGTTTTGCGTGGTGCCCCCGCCGGTGCGCCGCCTGATGCACGAGCTGGCGCATCCGGCCTATGTGCTCAATCTGCGCTGGGACGTGCTGGCTTTCAATGCGGGCGCGGACACGCTGTTTGGCTTCGGCGCGCATGTGCCATCGCGGCGCAATCTGCTGTGGCTCTTGTTTACCGATCCGCTGCTGCGATCACGCTTCACGGCCTGGGAAGAGCAGGCGCCGCTGATGCTGTCGAGCTTTCGCCGCGACTACGCGCGCGCCACGCAGGAAGCGGACATCCACGCGCTGGTGCAGGAACTGGAAAAAGTCTCGCCCGAATTCAAGCTGTGGTGGCGCCGCCACGACGTGCATGCGCCATGCGCCGGCGTGCGTCGCCTGAGCATCGACGGCGAGCAAGTCGCGTACGAGCACACCTCGCTGACCATCGATGCGGACCGCCATTTGCGGCTGGTCGTGTATGCGCGCCAGTTGGAATAGGAAATCTCCCCGCACAACGAAAAAACCGCTGGCCCTCTTGCGAGGAACCAGCGGCTTCGAAATGGTTGCGGGGACAGGATTTGAACCTGTGACCTTCGGGTTATGAGCCCGACGAGCTGCCAGACTGCTCCACCCCGCACTCGAATTATATACCAGATTGTTGCGCGGCGTAAAGGGCATGATTTGACAATTGCACGTGTGCCCCGTCTGCCGGAGTTTTCCGCTGGCCAGCAATGGAAAAAGCCGCTGATCTTTTGCAAGAATCAGCGGCTTTCCGGTATTGGTTGCGGGGACAGGATTTGAACCTGTGACCTTCGGGTTATGAGCCCGACGAGCTGCCAGACTGCTCCACCCCGCACAAGAATTATAAGGGCAAACGGGTGGCTTAGGCAATAGCTATCTCAAATTCAACCGTAATAGACCAATCTAATGAATGCGCGGGCGAGAGGATCGCCGGCCCAGCGTGCCTGCGCAGCTCGCCACGGGGTGCGCAATCGGTGTACAGTAAGCGTTACACCAGACACCCATTTTCCGAAGCCTGCCCATGAAATTCTGCTCCGAATGCGCCCATCCTGTCAGCCTGTCCATTCCGGAAGGCGACAACCGTCCGCGCTATGTCTGCGCCAACTGCGACGCCATCCATTACCAGAACCCGAAAATGGTGGTCGGCTCCATCCCCGTGTGGGAAGAAGATGGCCAGCTGCAGGTCTTGCTGTGCAAGCGCGCCATCGAGCCGCGCCTCGGTTACTGGACCCTGCCGGCCGGTTTCATGGAAAACGATGAAACGACGTCGGACGCGGCCGAGCGCGAAACGGTAGAGGAAGCGGGCGCGAATATCGAACTGGGACCCCTGTTTTCACTGCTCAACGTGCAGCGCGTGCACCAGGTGCACCTGTTCTACCTGGCGCGTTTGCGCGACCTCGATTTCGCGCCCGGCATCGAAAGCCTGGACGTGCAGCTGTTTACGGAAGCACAGATTCCCTGGGAGGACCTGGCCTTCCCCACCATCCGCGCCACCCTGGAACTGTTCTTTGCCGACCGCGTGAAAATCCGCGAAGGCGGCAGCTACGGCGTGCATACGGGCGACATCACGCGTCCGATGGCGCGCACGGATGCCGAGCAAGCCCCCGAATAAGTCCCCTCACCTGCCACCTTTGACGCCGCATGATTCCCTGGCTCGACACCCATACCCCGTTCCCCGACGTCTCGCGCGCCCTGACCGACGAGGCGCCCGGCCTGCTGGCGGCCGGCGCCGACCTGTCGCCCGCGCGCCTGCTTGACGCCTACCGGCGCGGCATCTTCCCCTGGTTTTCCGAAGGCCAGCCTATTTTGTGGTGGAGCACCGACCCGCGCATGGTGCTGATGACGGAGCATTTCAAAGTGTCCGACAGCTTGGCCAAGGCGATCCGCAAGGTCGAGCGCAGCGCCGCCACGGACGGACGCTGGCAGCTGCGCTTCGACGGCGATTTCGACGCCGTCATGCGCGCCTGCGCAGCGCCGCGCAAGGATGGCCCGGGCACCTGGATTTCCGACGAAATCATCGCCGGCTACACGGGCTTGCACAAGCTGGGCTACGCACACTCGTCGGAACTGTGGCTCGATGGAGAACTGGTCGGCGGCGCGTATGGCGTGTCGATCGGGCGCATGTTCTATGGCGAATCGATGTTCGCGCGCGTGACGGATGGCTCGAAGATCGCGCTGGCGCAGCTGGTGCGCTTTTTGAAGGCGCGCGGCGTGACCATGATTGACTGTCAGCAAGAAACAAGGCACCTGGCCTCGCTGGGCGCAGCGCCCATTTCGCGCGCGCGCTTCCTCGCCCATGTGAGGATCGCCATTGAAGCAGCGCAAATCACGGATTGGCAGGCTGCGCCACCGGCATAAAAAAGCTATGATATCTCTACGCAGACTTCCATTGCCGCGGACAGACCAGACAGGATCAGCATGACGCACCTGAACGAACTACCGTTTGCCACCCTGCAGTTCTACACGACGGCGCCCTACCCGTGCAGCTACCTGGACGACCGCCAGGCCCGCTCGCAGGTGGCCACGCCTTCGCACCTGATCAACAGCGACGTGTATTCGGAACTGGTGCGCAACGGCTTTCGCCGCAGCGGCATTTTTACCTACCGCCCGTATTGCGACGGCTGCCAGGCCTGCATTCCCGTGCGCGTCGTGACGGGCGAGTTCACGCCCAACCGCAACCAGCGCCGCGCCTGGAGCCGGCATGCCGACCTGCAGGCGGGCGTGGCCACCCTGTCCTTCCTCGACGAGCACTACGAACTGTACCTGCGCTACCAGAGCACGCGCCATGCGGGCGGCGGCATGGACCAGGACAGCCGCGACCAGTATGCGCAGTTCCTGCTGCAAAGCCGGGTCAACACGCGCCTGGTGGAGTTCCGCGATGCCGAAGGCATCCTGCGCATGGTCAGCATCATCGACGTGCTGGCCGATGGCCTGTCATCCGTCTACACTTTTTTTGACCCCGACGTGCCGGGCGCCTCGTACGGCACCTACAACGTGCTGTGGCAAATCGCCCAGGCGCGCGAACTGGGCCTGCCCTACATCTACCTCGGTTACTGGATCGAGCAAAGCCCGAAGATGGCGTATAAAATCAACTTCAAGCCGCTGGAAGCGCGCATCAAGGGGCAGTGGGTCGTGATGTAAAAAAAGGGGCTTGCGCCCCTTTTTCATTGCCTACTTGCTCTTGTCCGGAAACGCCGGACGCTTGGGTCGCGCGGGAGGGTTCTTCGCCAGTTCGGCCTGGATCACCTCGATCGCCTTTTCCAGCTGCGGATCGCGGCCGGCGATGACGTCGGCCGGCGTTTGCTCGACTTCGATATCGGGCGGCACGCCTTCGTTTTCCACGCCCCAGCCGTTTTCGCGCGTCCAGAACGCCAGGTTGGGCGCCGTGATGAAGCCGCCATCCATCAGCACGGGGAAACCGAGGACGCCCACCAGGCCGCCCCAGGTGGCCTTGCCGATCAGCGGGCCCATGTTATTTTTGCGGAACATCCACGGCAGCAGGTCGCCGCCCGAACCGGCCGTCTCGTCGATCAGCATGGCGCGCGGGCCCTGGATCGACGCGGACGGCGTCTTCATGTCAGCGCCATAGCGCATGGTCCACCAGGCGATTTCCTTCTTCTGCAGGATCTCGATGTAGTAATCGGCCACGCTGCCGCCGCCATTGAAACGCTCGTCGACGATGATGGCCTGCTTGTCCGCCTGCGGGAAGAAGTAGCGCTTGAAGTAAGTGTGGCCCAGGCCCGCCGTATTCGGCACGTACACGTACGCCACCTTGCCGCCGGTCGCCACGTTGACCTTGCGCATATTGCCTTCGATCCAGTCGCGGTTGCGCAAGGCATCCTCGGTCGGGACGGGCACGACGGTGATCGTGCGCGCGCCCTTGCCGTCGGCCGAGGGACCGACTGTCAGATCGATGGCCTTGCCCGCCGTGTTTTCAAAGGCGCTGTACAAGTTGGTGGGTGGCGCCACCGGGCGGCTGTCGACGGCCAGCAGGTATTCGCCCGCCTTGACGTTCAGGCCAGGCTCCGTCAGCGGCGCGCGCAGGGCCGGATTCCAGTTCAAGCCGCCATACACTTTCTTGAAGCGATAATGACCGTCGCTCACGTCATAGTCGGCGCCCAAGAGTCCACCCGGCACTTTCTTCGCCTCGATAAAATCGTCGCCGCCGCCGCCGCGATGGTGGCCCACGGCCAGTTCGCTGCACATCCACTGGATCAGGCGATTCAGGTCCGCGCGGCTCGACAGCTCGGGCAGGAACACGGCGTACTTGTCGCGCATGGCCTTCCAGTCCACGCCATGCATGCCCGGATCATAGAAGTAATCGCGGTTGATGCGCCACACCTCGTTGAAAATCTGCGTCCACTCGGCGCGCGGATCGGCTTTTACTTCAATGGCGTCGACCTTGATCTTGCCTTCGCCCGGCGCCAGCAGCTTGCCCGTGGCAGAGCCCATGGCCCAGTTATCCTTCTGGCGGTACAGCAGCTTCTTGCCATCGGCCGACACTTCGAAGTCGTCCGCTTCGGCCACCACGGTTTCCGCCTTGCGCTCCTTCAGATCGAAGCGCTGCACGGCCTTCTTGCCATCGCTTTCGCGCAGCAAAAAGATCTGCCCCGCAGCGCCAGCAGTCAGATTGGAGAACTG
Source organism: Janthinobacterium sp. GL_088 (assembly GCF_057837845.1). Lineage (NCBI taxonomy): Bacteria > Pseudomonadati > Pseudomonadota > Betaproteobacteria > Burkholderiales > Oxalobacteraceae > Janthinobacterium > Janthinobacterium sp. GL_088. Next base: position 5,439,865 of record NZ_CM174453.1, read on the forward strand.
CGCGGCCGGCAGCGGCAGGTCGACGATGCGCGTGGCGATGCCATCGAAATCGATGTGGATCGGCGCCACGGGCGCCACGACTACTTTCGGGTCGTCGCGGCCCGTCTTCGGATCGATCTTCGCTTCGCTCTTCGGCTCCGCCTCCGCCTTCGCCGTGTCCTTCTTGCTCTCCGCGCTGGCGGCCTTTTCCTCGTCGCTTTCCTTGATCAGCGGCGACGGCAGGTCGCGCCGCAGCACGGCCATCCACACGGTGCGCGTCACCAGGTTGTCTTCATTCTGCTGCGAGAACCAGTTGTTGCTGGGGCCAGCATTGGTGGACGCAAAGAAGTACAGGTATTTGCCGCTCTTGTCGAACACGGGCTGGGCCACGTCGGACAGACCATCGGTCACGGGCATCGACTTGTTCTGCTCGACGGAATAGATATAGGCGCTGCGCGTGTAGGTGGGCGAATTGAGCGTGTAGGCCAGCCAGCGCGAATCGGGCGCCCACGAGGCGCGCATGCTCTTGTCGACGCCATACATCGGCTCCGTGGCCACTTTCTGCACCTTGCCCGTGCCGACGTCGATCATGTACATGCTCCAGCCATTGTCGGCAAACGCGATCTTCCTGCTGTCGGGCGACCAGACGGCGTTGTCATAGAAGCCGCTGCCATTGAGCTTGAGCTTTTTTACGGCACCCTTGCCATCCTGCGCCCGCACATGCAGTTCATATTCTCCCGACTCGTCCGAGAAATACGCGACCGAGCGGCCATCTGGCGACCAGATGGGCGTGCGCTCGTGGGCGCCGGCCGTCTGCGTCAGGTTGCGCACGTCACCCTTGTCGGCGGGGATGGTGACGATCTCGCCCCGGTACTCGAAGGCGATGCGCGCGCCCGAGGGCGAAATCGACGCGTCGCGGATGTATTTCGCGTTCTTGACCCAGCGGGGCCGCGTTTGCCCCAGGTCGCTGGCCACGCCGATGGCCAGCTTGTGCGCCTGGCCGCTGGCGATGTCAAACGCGTGCAGGTAGCCCGCCTGCTCGTAGACGATGGTGCCGTTCGCGGCCGACGCGTTCAGCACGGGGAAATCCGCATGCTGCGTCAGCTGGCGCACGGCTTTCGTCTTCACGTCATACGCAAACAGGTTGAATTCGCCATTGCGGTCGGAGCGGAAGTAGACGGTGTCGCCCAGCCACATGGGGTCGACGTCGTTCGAGCGCGTCGTCGGCTGGGGGATTTTTTCGATCGACTTGTCGCTGGACGAAAATAGCCAGAGCCAGGAATTGGTGCCTCCACGGTAGCGCTTCCACTGCTTGAAGGCAGGCGCCAGCGGGTTGTATGCAATGTGCTTGCCATCGGGCGAATACGTGGCGCGCGAGGCGTTCGGGATTTCCAACTGCGTTTCCACGCCGCCCGCCACCGGCACCGTAAACAGCTTCTGGAAGCGGTTGTTGAAGGCGGCACGCGGTGAGGTGAACATCACGGCCTGACCGTCTGGCGTGAACGATTGCGCCAGATCAACACCTGGGTGGAAAGTCAGGCGACGCGGCACGCCGCCGGCGGCCGCGATCACATACACGTCGACATTGCCGTCGATGTTGGCGCTATACGCGATCTGGCTGCCGTCGGGCGAGAACACCGGGTTGGACTTGTCGCCCAGGTCGGACGTCAGGCGCCGCGCGCCGCCGCCATCGAGGTTGGACAGCCACAAATCGCCCGCATAGATGAAGGCGATGTGACGGCTGGAGACGGCCGGTTCGCTCAGCATGCGGGTATCTTGCGTATTCGGCAGTGCCAGGGCCGGGTGGCTCAGCAACAGTGCGCTGGCGGCCGCGATGGCGGTCAGGATGCGTGTCTTTTTCAATCGATGTCTCGCTTATGAAGTCAACAGAACAGAGAAGAAACAGGAAAGTCCAAGGCCGGATGCGGATTATCAATGGATCAATATTGCATTTGGCCAACAAGAACTATACACCCGGCAGCCGCGTGGAACACGGTAAAATACGGCACTTATTTCGCGCGCCGCCAGCCCTTCCCGGCGGCCCGCACACCTACTCAAAGCGCCCCATGTCTGAAAAATTCCTGTACTCCCTCGCCCGCCCCTTGCTGTTTTCGATGGATGCCGAAGCGGCCCACCATCTCACCCTGCCCGCCCTGAAACGCGCCAGCGCGCTGGGCCTGACGAAGCTGGCCGGCAAACCGGCGGCGGACCCACGCACGGTGATGGGCATCACCTTCCCGAACCCTGTCGGCCTGGCCGCCGGCCTGGACAAGGATGGCGCCTACATCGACGCGCTGGCCGACCTGGGCTTTGGTTCCATCGAAGTGGGTACCGTCACGCCGCGCGCGCAGGCGGGCAATCCGAAACCGCGCATGTTCCGCCTGCCGCAAGCGCAGGGCATCATCAACCGCATGGGTTTCAATAATGGCGGCGTCGACGCCTTTGTCGCCAACGTGCAGGCATCGAAGTTTTACCAGAACCGCGCCGGCGTGCTGGGCCTGAACATCGGCAAGAACGCCGACACGCCGATCGAACGGGCGGCCGACGACTACCTGCTGTGCCTGGAGAAAGTCTACCCCTACGCCAGCTATGTGACAGTGAACATCTCGTCGCCGAACACCAAGAATCTGCGCCAGCTGCAGGGCGCGTCGGAACTCGACGCCCTGCTGTCGCAGCTCAAGGAAGCCCAGGCACGCCTGGCCGACAAGCACAAGCGCTACGTGCCACTGGCCCTGAAAATCGCCCCGGACATGGATGGCGAACAGGTGAAAAGCATCGCCGAGTCGCTCACGCGCCACAAGATTGATGGCGTCATCGCTACCAACACGACCCTGTCGCGCAGCGCCGTGGAAGGCATGCCGCACGGCGCCGAAGCGGGCGGCCTGTCGGGTGCGCCCGTGTTCGAACTGTCGAACAATGTCATCCGTCTGCTGAAGGCGGAACTGGGCGACGCACTGCCCATCATCGGCGTGGGCGGCATCATGCAGGGCAGCGACGCCGTGGCCAAGATCGAGGCGGGCGCGCAACTGGTGCAGTTGTACAGCGGCCTGATTTACGCCGGTCCCGCGCTGATCAAGGATTGCGCGCGCGCGCTGCGCGGCAAACAGGCCAAATGATCAACAAGATCAAACTGGGTTCCAGCAATCTGGAAGTGAGCCGGATCTGCCTGGGCACGATGACCTTCGGCGAACAGAATAGCGAAGCCGAAGCGCACAGCCAGCTCGATTACGCGCTGGAGCGGGGCATCAACTTCATCGACACGGCCGAGATGTATCCGGTGATGGCCAGCGCGCAGACGCAGGGCAGCACGGAGCGCTACATCGGCAGCTGGCTCAGGAAAAGCGGCAAGCGCAGCCAGATCGTGCTGGCCAGCAAGGTGGCGGGGCCGAATTCGCGCATGCACTGGATACGCAAGGGCAAGACGGATCACGACGCGGCCAACATCCGCGCCGCCGTCGAAGACAGTTTGCGCCGGCTGCAGACGGAGCACATTGACCTGTATCAATTGCACTGGCCCAGCCGCAACCTGCCCATCTTCGGCGCCAGCGTGTACAACCCGCGCAAGGAGCACGCGTCGGTCGCCATCGAAGACACCTTGGCCGTGCTGGGCAAGCTGGTCGACGAAGGCAAGATCGGCCACATCGGCGTGTCGAACGAATCGTCGTGGGGCGTATGCGAATACATCAAGCAGGCGCAGCTGAAAGGCTTGCCGCGCATCGTATCCATCCAGAACCTGTACAACCTGACGGCGCGCCATTTCGAGACGAGCCTGCTCGACGAAACCTGCCACCGGGAAAACGTCAGCTTGCTCGCCTACAGCCCGCTGGCGTTCGGCCAGCTGACGGCGAAGTACCTCGACGATCCGCAGGCCAAGGGCCGCCTGACGCGCTTCCCGGCCGGCTGGAGTCCCCGCTACGTGCGCCCCGCTACCATCGCGGCCGCCGGCCAGTATGCGGCGCTGGCCCGCGCGCACGGCTTGACGCCGGCGCAACTGGCGCTGGCCTGGTGCTACTCGCGCTGGTTCGTGGCCTCGACCATCATCGGCGCCACCAGCGTGGCGCAGCTGCAGCAAAATATCGACGCGCATCAAGTCACGCTGTCGCCGGAACTGGTGGCGGCCGTCGACGCCATCCACGCCAGCGCTCCCAATCCGGGACAGTAAACGCCCTCCGTCTGGCGGTGCATGTCGCCGCCAGACTCCCCACTCTCATCCAGATAGTCGTATTTATGCAACAGCTGGCAATTTACTGCTGTGCAGCATTGCGGCCTTGCCATGCCCGGTCGTATGCTGGAAACGAGGCCATATGCGCTACCCGCGCCATTCGGACGCGTATCAGACATTTATTGCATATCGATAGACAGAACGATTCGTAAGCATGCCACAGGCCCACTGTTACTCTGATGTCATCACCGGACCGCCCTGGTTCGCGCATTCACTAACCGAAGAGATATTGTCGATGAGTTCAAGCACCGCCCGCTCCCAGATTCCCGCCCTGCCCGTGAAAACCGTTATTGCAGCCAGCCTGATCGCCTGCTTCAGCCTGCCCATGCAAGCGCAAGCGCAGCAAGAGCTGCCGGCCGAAGGCGAATTGCAATCGGTGGTGGTCACCGGCACCTTCGCCAAGAACCGCCGCACCATCGATTCCGAGTCGCCGATCGACATCCTCACCTCGCGCGACCTGCAAAGCACGGGTTCGGCCGAACTGGCCACCGTGCTGGCGCGCCTGCTGCCATCGATGAACTTCCCCCGTCCGACGGGTGCCGATGGCAGCGATGCCGTGCGCCCTGCCCAGCTGCGCGGCCTGTCGCCCGACCAGACGCTGGTACTGGTGAACGGCAAGCGCCGCTACACCTCGGCCGTCGTCAACGTCAACGGTACCCTGGGCCGCGGCTCGGCGCCGGTCGACCTGAACGCCATTCCCCTGGCCGCCATCGACCATGTGGAAGTGCTGCGCGATGGCGCGGCGGCCCAGTATGGCTCCGATGCGATTGCCGGCGTAATCAACATCATCCTGAAAAAAGGTGCGGCCGGTGGCGACATCGAAGTGGGCTATGGCCAGACGCAGGAACGCGACGGCAAGCAAAAATCCATCAAGGGTTCGGCCGGCTTCGCCCTGGGCGACGATGGCTGGGTGCGCGTCTCGGCAGAAGTGGCCGATCGCGGTCCGACCAACCGTGCCGGCCGCGATTTCAGCAACCCGCTGGAACCGCGCTATGGCCAGGTCAACCTGCGCTACGGCGATGCCGAGAGCAAGCCGGCCACCGTCTTCATCAACAGCGAATACCATCTCGGCGACAACCTGGACTGGTATGCCTTCGGCGGCTACGGCCAGCGCGACACCTCGGCCGGCGCCACCTGGCGCGCAGGCCTGGTGAAGAATGAAAAAGGGGACTACATCACGCGCTCGTCGATCTTTCCCCAAGGCTTCTTGCCAATCCAGAACAGCACCCTGACCGACCAGTCGCTGGTGACCGGCTTGCGCGGCGAAGCGGCCGGCTGGCGCTGGGATGCCAGCCTGAATTACGGCAGCAACAAGTTCAAGCTGGATCTCGACAATACCGTCAATTTCGACCTGGCCGCCGCCAGCCCCACGCACTTCTATGTGGGCTCCCTGAAAAATGAACAGACCGTCCTGAATCTCGACGCGGCGCGCGAATTCCCCGTCGCTTACTTTACGGGGCCGCTGACGGTGGCCGTGGGCGCCGAAGCGCGCCATGAAAAATACACGATCGGCGCTGGCGAGAAAGCATCGTATACCGGCACCGGTTCGCAGGGCTTTGCCGGCTTCCGTCCCGAAAACGCGGGTAGCCACAGCCGCCACAATGAATCGATCTACGTCAACCTGGAAGCGGAAGCGACGAAAAAACTGTCCGGTGGCGTGGCCCTGCGCCATGAGCGCTACAGCGATTTCGGCAGCACCACCTCGGCCAAGGGTTCGGCCCGCTATGCCTTCACGGACGCCCTGTCCCTGCGCGGCACCGTGTCGAGCGGCTTCCGCGCGCCATCGCTAGCGCAGCAGTACTACACCATCACCACCACCAACTTCCAGGTCATCAATGGCACGAATACGGCCATCGAAACGGGTACCTTTGCCGTCAACACGCCACAGGCACGCGCCCTGGGCGCACAAGACCTGAAGGCGGAGAAAGCGCGCAACTACAGCCTGGGCCTGCAGTTCCAGCCCACCCGCAACTTCACGACGACGATCGACGCCTACCGCATCGACATCGATGACCGCATCCTGTTTTCCTCCAATCTGATACTCAGCACTACTTTGAAAAACATCCTGGCCGCGCAGGGCACGCCAGTGGGCGCGGGACGCTATTTCACCAACGCCGTCGATACGCGCACGGAAGGCGTCGACATCGTCAGCACCTACCGCATCGACTTGCAGGACAAGGATCGCCTGGACCTCACCGTGGCCTACAACCACAACAAGACCTCGGTGCAGAAAGTGGCGGACAATCCGGCCATCCTGACGGCCAACAACCTGAAACTGATCGACCGCCAGACCATCCAGCGCGCCACCGTCGGTTCGCCGAAAGACAAGTTCAGCCTGGCTGCCGACTACAGCTTCGGCATCTGGAATGCGCACGGCGTCGTAACGCGCTACGGCAGCTTCATCGTGCCGCAAAACAATGCCCTGCAAGACCAGCACTACGATCCGCAATGGGTGCTGGACGTGTCCGGTTCCGTAAAACTGGGCAAGAACTGGCGCCTGGTGGCCGGTATCGACAACGTCACCAACCGCTATCCTGACCAGATCACCAGCGTAGGTAACCTCAACAATGGCGGCACCCAGCCGTACAGCGGCTTCGCGCCGAACGGCTTCAACGGCCGCTACTACTACGCCAAGGCTGGCTATAGCTGGTAAGCGCAACGGCAGCATATGAAAAGGGAGGCCTCGCGCCTCCCTTTCTTATTTGCCGCTCATCATTGATCAAGGATGGCGCGCGGCGTGCTTTCAAGCCTGCAATCGGCTACCATGGGTTTTACTCTTCTTGATGACGGACCACCATGCCCAGCTGGCACCTGGCCGACGCCGCCGAACTGGCGGCGCGCCACCCTTACACCTTTTATAAATCGCCGCCCGAGGCCATCGCCCAGGTGCGCCCCGGCGACGTGGTCAAGCTGATCTTCGCCTTCCACAGCGACGATCCGCAGGCACCGGGCGCCGAGCGCATGTGGGTGCTGGTGGATACGGTCGAACCGCATGGCCGCTTCACCGGCAAGCTCGACAACATGCCCGGCTACATCGCCGATTTGCAGGCCAAAGACCCCATCGCCTTCGAGGCCCGCCACATCATCAATACGCAGCACGACGATGACGATAACCTCGTCAACCGCTACGCGGGCCTGTGCTTCGTCACAAAACGCGTGCTGGAAGACGGCGCGCCCGTCGGTTATCTGTACCGAGAGGAACCGGATAACGGCGACGACAGCGGCTGGCGCTTCACGGCCAACGACGAGAGCGACGACTACATCAACGACAGCGCCAACGTGGCCCTCGTCTCGCTGGGCGCCGTGCTCAGCGTGGACGATCGTTTTATTGCGCTGCTGGACTCTCCGGCCGGGTCAGCCTATGCCTTCGACCATAACACGCAACAATTCGTGGCGGTTGAGGAATGACAAGCGATGAACTGAAAGATTTTTGTGCGTCGCAGCCCGGCGCGCAAGCCGTGCTGTACGGTGCGCCGTCGAACATCCTCGTGTATGCAGTGGCGGGGAAAAAATTTGCGTATTTCAAGACCAGCGCACCGGAACAGTGGCGCTTCAGCCTGCGGGTCAGCGCCGGGCGCTTTGTCGAACTGACGGACATGCCGGGCGTGAAACCGGCCCGCTACATGGGTCGCTTTCACTGGGTGACGATCGTCGATGTTGCGCGCTTCCCGGCCGATTACCTGGCCGAACTGGTACAGGACAGCTACGCGCGCGCCGTGGCCAGCCTGACGCGCGCGCAACAGACAGCCATCGCCTAGAGCGCTTCCTCTCCCGCCATGGCGCGGTCGATGTCTTCGCGCGTCAGGTCAGGCGCCAGCTGCAGGATGAACTCGTAGGCATAGGCACGCAGGTAGGCACCGCGACGCACGGCCAGGCGCGTCGTGTTGGTGGCGAACAGGTGCGATGCTTCCACGGCCCGCAGGCCCTTGTCGCGGCCATGGTCGAAGGCCATCGAAGCAACAATACCCACGCCCAGGCCCAGCGCCACGTATTGCTTGATGACGTCGGAATCCATGGCCGTGAGGATGATGTCGGTCGCCACGCCCGCCTTGGCGAACGCGTCGTCGATATGGCCGCGCCCCGTGAAACCCTTGTCGTAGGTAATCAGCGGATATTTCGCCAGGTCTTCCAGGCGGATGGGCGAGTGTTCGAGCAGCGGATGGCCGTCCGGCACGACGATCAAATGGCTCCAGCGGTAGCACGGGAACGACACGAGGTCAGGGAACTGGCTCAAGCCTTCCGTGGCGATGCCGATGTCGGTCTTGCCGGACAGCACCCATTCCGCGATGTGCTCGGGTGCGCTTTGTTGTAGCGCAATACGCACGTCGGGGTAAGCGGCGCGGAAACTTTGCACCACTTTCGGCAGCGCATAGCGCGCCTGCGTGTGCGTGGCCGCCACGGACAAGGTGCCGCTGGTCTGACCGCTGTATTCGAGGCTGGCCTGCTGCAGGTTTTCCGCCTCGATCAGCAGGCGGTCGACGATCTTCAAAATACCCTTGCCCGGCTCCGTCAAGCCCGTCAAACGCTTGCCGTTGCGCTCGAAAATCACCACGCCCAGCTCGTCCTCGAGTTCGCGGATTTGCCGGCTCACGCCCGGCTGCGACGTGAACAGGGCGTTCGCCACTTCCGTCAGGTTATAGCCGCGGCGGGCCGCTTCGCGGATCGATCGCAGTTGTTGAAAATTCATGGTGTTCCAGCCTCTCAGGTTCTTGTAGGTTCAACGAACACGTGTAACCGTTTCGGGCGAACAACTAACGTCTCGCCCTCCTTCAGCTGCAGATGGGTAAAACGCTCATTCGACATCACCGCTTCGATCAGCTCGCTGTTATCGACGCGCTGCAAGTCCAGCTGGGCCAGCGGACCGATCGCATGCGCGCGGCTCAGTTTCACGACGATGCCTTCCGCACCCTGCGTGTAGCGGTCGATTTCCAGGTCATGCGGACGCACGTAGGCCGTGCCCTTGCTGTCGCTCACGCCTGCGTAATCGGGCACTTCGAAGCTGGCGTCGCCCGTCGCCATCACGCCGTCATGCACGCGGCCGTGGAACAGGTTGACGTTGCCCAGGAAGCCATACACGAAGGGCGAAGCCGGATGGTTGTAGACTTGCTCTGGGGAACCGAGTTGCTCGACGGTACCCTTGTTCATCAGCACGACCTGGTCCGCCACTTCCAGCGCTTCTTCCTGGTCATGCGTGACGAAAATACTGGTGACGTGCAAGTCGTCATGCAGACGGCGCAGCCAGCGGCGCAATTCCTTGCGCACCTTGGCATCCAAAGCGCCGAACGGCTCGTCAAGCAGCAGCACGCGCGGTTCGACAGCCAGCGCGCGGGCCAGGGCGATACGCTGGCGTTGCCCGCCCGACAGTTGCGGCGGATAGCGGTCGGCCAGCCAGTCCAGCTGCACCAGTTCCAGCAAATCTTTCACCTTGCGGCGGATCTGGTCTTCCGATGGGCGCTCGCTGCGCGACTTCACGCGTAAACCAAAGGCCACGTTTTCAAACACGGTCATGTGCTTGAACAGTGCATAGTGCTGGAAGACGAAACCGACTTGCCGCTCGCGCACGTGGCGGTTCGACGCGTCTTCCGCATCGAGCAGCACCTGGCCGCTGTCCGGATGTTCGAGGCCCGCAATAATGCGCAGCAAGGTGGTCTTGCCGCAACCGGACGGGCCCAGCAGGGCCGTCAATTCACCGGCGGGAAAGTCCAGCGAGATATTGTCGAGGGCGACGAAATCACCGAAACGTTTATTGATGTTTTTAACTGCGATGGTCATATCAGTGCTCCGTAGAACGTAAGGCGGAATCGTCGGCGTCGCTCTCGTTCAAACGCCACTCAATGAAAGCTTTCAGGGCCAGGGTCACCAGGGCCAGCAAGGCCAGCAGGGAGGCGACGGCAAACGCGGCGGCGAAGTTGTACTCGTTGTACAGAATCTCCACCTGCAGCGGCATGGTGTTGGTTTCGCCGCGGATATGGCCGGACACGACGGACACGGCGCCGAACTCGCCCATGGCGCGGGCGTTACACAGGATCACGCCATACAGCAGACCCCACTTGATGTTCGGCAAAGTGACCCTGCGGAAAGTATTCCAGCCCGAGGCGCCCAGCACGATGGCGGCTTCTTCCTCTTCGCTGCCCTGCGACTGCATCAGCGGGATCAGTTCGCGCGCGACGAACGGGAAGGTGATAAAGATCGTGGCCAGCACGATGCCGGGCACGGCAAACAAAATCTTGATGTCGTGCGCCTGCAGCCATGGGCCGAACCAGCCCTGGGCGCCAAACATCAGCACATAGATCAGGCCGGAAATCACGGGCGAAACGGAAAACGGCAAATCGATCAGGGTCAATAAAATGCTCTTGCCGCGAAATTCGAACTTGGCGATGCACCAGGAAGCGGCCACACCGAACACCAGGTTCAGCGGCACGGCGATGGCGGCCGTGATCAGGGTCAATTTAATGGCGGAAATCGCGTCCGGATCGATGATGGCGGCGATATACGCTTCCCAACCCTTCTTGAACGCTTCCGCAAACACGGCCACCAGGGGCACGATCAAAAAGGTCGTCAGGAACAGCAAGGCGATGGTGATCAATACCGTGCGTACCCACAAGGGTTCCAGCACGACGGGGCCGACATTCGGCTCGAAGCGGCGCGCCGTCGGGCGCGCATTGTCCACGCCAGCGACGGCAGTCGTATTCGTACTCATGATTTCTTCGCCTTTCCGCGCGTCCATGCTTGCAGCAGGTTAATCGTCAACAACAGCAAAAAGGAGACCACCAGCATCACCACGGCGATGGCCGTGGCGCCCGCGTAATCGTATTGCTCCAGCTTGGTAATAATGAACAGTGGCGTGATTTCCGACACCATCGGCATATTGCCGGCGATAAAGATCACGGAACCGTACTCGCCCGTGGCGCGGGCAAAGGCCAGCGCAAAGCCTGTCAGCAAGGATGGCAAAATCGTGGGGAAGATGACGCGGATAAACGTTTGCAGGGAGTTGGCGCCCAGGCTGGCGGCCGCTTCTTCCAGTTCCTTTTCCGCGTCTTCCAGCACCGGTTGCACTGTGCGCACGACAAACGGCAAGCCGATGAAGGTCAGCGCCACCACCACGCCCAGCGGCGTGAACGCCACCTTGATGCCCAGCACGCCTTCGATGAACTGGCCGAACCAGCCGTTCGACGAATACAAAGCCGTCAGGGTGATGCCGGCCACGGCCGTCGGCAAGGCGAACGGCAAGTCGACGAGCGCATCGATGATGCGCTTGCCGGGGAATTTATAGCGCACCAGCACCCAGGCCAGGATGCCGCCAAACACCACGTTCAACAGGGCGGCGATCAGCGAGGCGCCAAACGTCAGCCGGTACGACGCCATCACGCGGTCGGACGTGACGGCGCTGAAGAAGGCGTCCCATGTCATGGTGAACGTTTTCAGGAACACCGACGACAGCGGAATGAGAACGATCAGGGCCAGGTAAAAGAGCGTAAAGCCCAGTGACAGCTTAAACCCCGGCATGACCCGAAACGGCGCTCCGCGCGCCTTGAGCGGTGCTGCTGATACTGCAGACATAGAAACTCCTTCTTATTACATTTTTGAGTTATAGGGCGCAATAATCACATGCAATCGTTATAAAAAGAACTAACCATTTCTCATTTGCTTAGATGGATTTTGCATACTTCCCTGTCAAAGCGTTGGACGAAAAAAAACGCACCGGCGAGGTGCGTTTTTTGTAAAAGTAGAAACTTTTATTTATTTGGCTGCGGCGTGAGGCGCAAGTACGGCTTGGCAGCTGTAAAGCCCTTCGGATATTTCTGCTTGATCACGTCCGGATCTTGCACGGTCAATGGAATGATGACGTCGTCGCCATCTTTCCAGTTGCCGGGCGTGGCCACCGTGTAGCCATCCGTCAGTTGCAAAGCGTCGATGACGCGCAGGATTTCATTGAAGTTGCGGCCCGTGCTCAGCGGATACGTGAGGATCAGCCGTACCTTCTTGTTCGGGTCGACGATGAAGACGGAGCGCACGGTGGCCGTGACGGACTGTTCCGGGTGGATCATGTCGTACAGCACCGACACTTTCTTGTCGACGTCGGCGATGATGGGGAAGCCCACCACCGTGTTTTGCGTCTCTTCGATATCCTTGATCCAGCTCTTGTGCGACTCGGCCGCGTCCACGGACAGGGCGATCGCTTTCACGTTGCGTTTGTCGAATTCCGGCTTGAGTTTGGCTGTCAGGCCCAGTTCCGTCGTGCACACGGGGGTAAAGTCGGCCGGGTGGGAAAACAGCACCACCCAGGAATTGCCAGCCCACTCGTGGAACTTGAGCGGGCCGATCGAGCTGTCTTGTTCAAAATCAGGGGCGACATCGCCCAGGCGTAAAGTCATCATGATCTCCTGTGAGGTTGTGTGGCAATCGAATTCGTCGAATCAGGCTGCCTGACGGTGGCGCTTGTCGCTTTGCGCCAGATCAAACAGTGTTTGCAGCTGCGCCTGGCCGTAGACCCAGTCACCAAGGCGCGACTCGGCGTTGATATGGCCCAACGCACCGCCATCAATATACTTGCAATTCCAGCGCCGTGCCCACTGCGCTGCGTGTTCGGCCGTCATCCACGGATCCGTCTGGCTGGCGATCAGGATGCCGGGGCAAGGCAGCCGCTTTTGCGGCAAGGCCTTCGCCACGCCAAACTTGTCGGGATCGGCCGGCCCCACCAGCAGCACGCCAGCCACGCCCTGCGGGTCGCGGGCCAGGCTATGCGCCGTCGTCAGGCAGCCGAAGCTGTGGGCGACGATCAGGGTGGGGCGTGCATCTTGCCGCCGTACCTGGTCCAGGCGCGCCGACCAGGTGGCCAACTCGGGTGCGTTCCAGTCATCCTGCTCGACCCGCTCGAATTGCGGATACAGGCGCTGCCAGCGGCTCTGCCAATGCTCGGGACCGCTGTTATACAAGCCCGGCACGATCAGTACCCGGTAATCGGAAAAGCTGCGCAGCGCCATGATGTGTCCTTTTAGTAACGGTCTGGCAATCGTGCCATCCGGTATTACTTAGGCTGGTAGATCTGGTCGAAGATGCCGCCGTCGGCAAAGTGCGCCTTTTGCGCGGTCGTCCAGCCACCGGCCACCTGCTCGATGGTGAACAGGTTGACCTTGGCGAACTGCGATGCGTATTTCTTCGCCGCCTTGTCCGTTGCCGGACGGTAGTAATTCTTGGCGATGATGTCTTGCGCTTCGTCCGTGTACAGGTAGTTCAGGTAAGCCTCGGCCACCTTGCGTGTGCCATGCTTGTCGGCAAACTTGTCGACAACAGCGACAGGCGGCTCTGCCAGGATGCTGACGGAAGGCGTGATGATGTCGAACTTGGTCGGGCCCAGTTCCTTGACGGCGAGATACGCCTCGTTTTCCCAAGCGATCAGCACGTCGCCGATACCGCGTTCAACAAAGGTGGTGGTGGCGCCGCGTGCGCCGGAATCGAGCACGGGCACGTTTTTATACAGCTTGCCGAGGAAATCCTTGGCCTTGGCTTCGTTGCCGCCCGGCTGGCGCAGCGCATAACCCCACGCGGCCAGATGGTTCCAGCGGGCACCGCCCGAGGTTTTCGGGTTCGGCGTGATGACGGACACGCCCGGCTTGATCAGGTCATTCCAGTCCTTGATGCCTTTCGGGTTGCCCTTGCGCACCAGGAACACGATGGTCGAGGTGTAAGGCGAGCTGTTGTGCGTCAAACGCTTTTGCCAGTCGGCGGCCAGCAGCTTGTGCTCGGCCAGCGCGTCGATGTCATAGGCCAGGGCCAACGTGACCACGTCCGCTTCCAGGCCATCGATGACGGCACGCGCCTGCTTGCCGGAACCGCCGTGCGATTGCTTGATCTTGACGTTGTCGCCCGTCTTGCCTTTCCACTCCTTGGCAAATGCCGTGTTCACATCCTGGTACAGCTCGCGCGTCGGGTCGTATGACACGTTGAGCAGGGTGATATCGGCAGCCTGCGCCGTTTGCAGAAGGGCAAACGCGCTGATGGCGGCGGCAATGATGATTTTTTTCGACAGCATCTAAGATCCCCGAGTGGTTGAACTTTCAGAGCCACCAGATTACGGCGCCATGGCCGCAAAGAGAACGAAGCGTTTCGCCGTTTGATATGCGATTTCCGCATATGGGCGACGCGCAACGGGGATTTAGCAGTTAATAAAAGCGGTTGAACAGGACGACGGCCCACGTGGAGAAAGCGAGGATGCACGTGAGCAGCACGGCGGCGCTGCCAAAATCCTTGGCGTTTTTCGACAGTGGATGGCGTTCCAGCGAGATGCGGTCGACCACGGCTTCGATTGCCGAATTGATCAGTTCCACGATCAAGACCAGCAGCAGCACGCCGATCAGCACCAGTTTTTCAAACGCGGAGATGCGCAGCAGCAAGGCAATCACCGTGCCGACAACGAACAGGCCCAGTTCCTGGCGGAACGCGTGTTCGTGGCGCCAAGCTGCTTTCAAGCCATCGAGCGAGTAGAAAAAGGCGGAAAAGATCCGCTTCAAGCCACTTTTACTTTTGAATTCATTTACAGGTTGCATGGTTTTCCATATGTAAAGCAGGTGCAGTGGGCACATTATGGGGGTGACATAGCACTGTGACCATTTATTCGCTGAATATCTCGGAACATTTCACTATTTTTTCACATCATGGTATAAAGAAGCATGAATACTGCATTGCACCAAATCCATCATGAAAATTGAACCGGTCGCTGCCCCGAAGACAACGATCCAGGTGATCGAACGCATGGTCGCCCTGCTCGATGCCCTGGCCAAATATTCCGACCCGGTCAGCCTGAAGGAATTGTCGAAAGTTTCCGGCCTACACCCCTCGACGGCGCACCGCATTCTCAACGACATGGTGCTGACGCGCTTTGTCGACCGCATCGAACCGGGCACCTACCGGCTGGGCATGCGCCTGCTGGAACTGGGCAATGTGGTGAAAAGCCGCCTCAGCGTGCGCGAAGCGGCGCTGGACTTCATGCGCCAGCTGCACAAGAAAACCCAGCAAACGATCAACCTGTCCGTGCGCCAGGGCGACGAGATCGTCTACATCGACCGCGCCTTTTCCGAGCGCTCGGGCATGCAGGTGGTGCGCGCCATCGGCGGGCGCGGTCCGCTGCATCTGACCTCGACGGGCAAGCTGTTCCTCTCCGTCGACGAGCCGAAAGCCATCCGCGCCTACGCCACGCGCACGGGCTTGGCCGGACACAACAAGAATTCCATCACGGATCTGCAAAAGCTCGAGCGCGAGCTGAGCCTGGTGCGCGAGCGCGGCTATGCGCGCGACAATGAAGAGCTGGAACTGGGCGTGCGCTGCATGGCCGCCGGCATCCGCGACGATACAGGCAAGCTGATCGCGGGACTGTCGATCTCGGCGCCAGCCGACCGCTTGCAGGATGAGTGGCTGGTGGACCTGGTGGAAACGGCGAACCAGATTTCCGTGACCTTGGGATTCATTCCTTAAGAGTAATAAGAATGCAGGGCGGCCATGCCGCCCTGGACACCTTACCCTCCTGGCAAGCTCATATTGGCTGGTTTCAGTGCCTCGAGCCACTTGCGCATGCGTCCCGCATCGGCCGTACGCGACTGTTTTCCCTTGGAATCGAGGAAAACCATGATCACGGCGCGTCCTTCGATGACAGCCTGCATCATCAAGCAACGTCCCGCTTCATTGATGAAACCCGTCTTTTGCAGGCCGATCTCCCAGCCCGGATTGGCCACCAGGTGATTCGTATTGCCAAACTGCATGGGCTGGCCGCTCGCTTCGACGATGGCTTTCGGGTCCGTCGAGTACTCGCGCAGCAGCGGATGGCGGAAGGCGGCCATGGCCAGCTTGCCCAGGTCGCGCGCACTGGCCACGTTCATTTTCGACAAGCCGCTGGAATCGACGTAATGCGTATCCATCATGCCCAGCTGGCGCGCCTTGCTGTTCATGGCGTCGACAAACGAAGGCAAGCCGCCCGGATAATTGCGGCCCAGCGCCGAGGCGGCGCGGTTTTCCGAGCTCATCAGGGCGATGTGCAGCATATTCGCACGCGTCAATTGCGAACCCACCTTCAGGCGCGAGCTGCTGAACTTGGCGCGGTCAACGTCCTCGTCCGTGATCGTCAGCACTTCATCCATGTCCTGGCGCGCTTCGACCACCACCAGGCCCGTCATCATCTTGGTGATGGAGGCGATGGGCAGGGCGACATTCGAATTCTTTTCAAACAGCACTTCCGCATTGGCCTGGTCCAGCACCAGCGCCACGCTGGACTTGAGGTCGAGCGGATCACGTGTGAGGTTCAGGCCGGCCAAGTCGCCCATGGTCGGCATCGGTGCGGCCATGGGCACAGCCACGCTGCTGATTTTTTGATAGATGACCTTGCGTTTGCCGCGCACCATGACGACCCGGCGCACGGTCTTTTCGCGCGGCGCGGCCGTCGCGCCCTTGCGCAGCACGACTTTGACTTTCTTGGTGTTGTGTTTCTTCGCGGCTGAGGATTTGCCGTTCGCTTCCTTGGCGTGCACGGCCGCAGCCGGCGCCAGTGCAAACAGCAGGGAAGCCAGGATACCCAGCGCCAGTTTAAACTTAGCCATTCGATAATTCCCCGTGAAGCTGTTGCCTTATTGCAGTGTAGCGAAATGCAGAGTAATCGCAAGTCTATTTAACAGTTAGGACAGTATTTATTGCAGTAATGAAATACAAAACGTTAGCGATCCGCAAACAAGCCCATCCTTGACGGGCGGTTTACCGGCGCCTATCACTGGCAATGTCTATTTGTCCATGAATTTAACAAAGCCGGCCAGCGGCTCGCGTTCCGTGTTCAGGCGGTTCTCGACCTTGTCCGGGTCGGCATAACCGAGGGCCATGCCGCACACCACCATTTCGCTGGCCGGCACGCCCAGCTCGTCGCGGATGATGTCATGGTAATGAATGAAAGCCGCCTGCGGACAGGTGTCGAGCCCGCGCGCGCGCGCCGCCAGCATGATGTTTTGCAAGAACATGCCGTAGTCGAGCCAGGAACCCTGTTCCAGCACCCGCTCGATGGTAAAGATCAGGCCCACGGGCGCATCGAAAAACTGGAAATTGCGCCCGTGCTGGGCAGCCATGCCGGCCGTGTCGCCCCGCTCCAGGCCCAGCAGCTGGTACAGGTCCAGGCCGATCTTGCGGCGGCGCTCGATGAAAGGCGCCGTCCACTGGCGCGGGTAATAGGTATACGACGCCGTGCGCGCGGGCGCATCGGGCGCCTTCGGCGCGTCGTAGGCGGCGAGGATGCGGCGCGACAGGCGCAGGCGCGCCTCGCCCGACAGCACATACACTTTCCACGGCTGCATGTTGGCACCCGACGGCGCGCGCGCCGCCACTTCCAGGATGCGCGCGATGTCGTCCTGCGCCACCGGCGTGGGCAAAAAGGCGCGGATCGAACGGCGCGACAGAATCACGGCGTCCACGGCTTGCTGCGCCGACTGTGTTTCAGATGCTTGCTTGTTCACTGCCCTGCTCTCCCGCTCTCTACTTCTTGACCACAAATACCACACCGACCACGGCCACCAGCATGCCGGCGATGCCCAGCATATTAAAGGCTTCGCCAAACATCAGCCAGGCCATCACGGCCGTCGTGGGCGGCGTCAGGTAGAGCAAGCCCGTCACTTTCGTCGCATCGCTGCGGCGGATCAGGGCGAACAGCAGGAAGATGGCGCCGATGGACAGCACGAGTACCGACCACAGCAACGCGCCAATAAAATTCGCCGTCCATTGCACATTGCTGAAATGCAGGTCCAGCCCTTCGTAATACAGGGCGAATGGCAAGACCACCACGATGGAGGCGGCAAACTGCACCACCGTGCCGGTGCGCAAGTCGAATTGCGGACAGTGGCGTTTTTGGTACATGGTGCCGGCCGTCATCGACAGCAGCGCGAACACGCACAGCAGCACACTTTCTACCGTCAAACCCACGAGGTTGATCTTCGCGTACACGACGAGAGCCACGCCCAGCAAGCCAAAGAACAGGCCCAGCCACTGGCGCGGGCGCACGGATTCGCCGATCAGCGGTGCGGCGCAGGCCGTCAGCACGGGCTGCATGCCGACAATTAACGCAGACAGGCCGGCCGGCATGCCCAGCTTGATGGCGCACCAGACGCCGGCCAGGTAGCCGGCCTGCATCAAAATGCCGGCCACGGCGATCTGGCGAAACTGTCCTACCGGCCAAGGCGCGCGCAACAGCAGCACCAGCGGCAGCAGGATCACCAGCACGCCCAGGAAGCGCAACAGCAGAAAGGTCAGCGGCGGCGCGTAGGGCAAGCCGAACTTGGCCACGATAAAACCTGTGCTCCATAACAACACAAAGAAGCCGGGCAAGGCCATCGGCGCCAGGGTCGTCAGGAAAGGGGTTTTGGGGGCTTTGCCGCTGGCGCCAGCCGCGGCGGGAAGATTGGACATGGTATCAACTCGGGAAACGGGATCGGCACCGGGGCCTGCGCCAGTGCGGGAGGCAAAGTCTAGCATGCTGCGCCGCACCCGTCCTGAAAGGCGGGGAAATAACAGTTTAGGGTTAAACCATTAGCACACAGAAATCAAATATTTCTCTTTAGAAACAATGGTTTTTGACGCAAATCTATTCAATTGTTGCATCGCACAAGAATCGCTTGACTTACGTTTTTTTCGCCGTAGAATAGGGTTTGTTGCGTTGCACAATTCTTGTTCAGCTTGAAAAATTTAGATTCACCTGCTTTCCCAAACGGTACACGCAGCATCAAATTAACCAGATTTCGATTTTTTGGAGATTTATATGTTTTCAATTCCTGAGCAATTTTCGTCCGCTACCAAAGCCAACCTGGAAGCCCAATTCGCCCTGTTCTCGTCGCTGACGGGCAAGGCCTTCGAAGGCATCGAAAAGATCGTCGAACTGAATCTGACCGCTGCCAAGGCAACGCTGGAAGAATCGACCGCCGCCGCCAAGCAATTGCTGTCGGCAAAAGATCCACAAGAATTCTTTTCGCTGACCGCTGCCCAAGCCCAGCCTGGCGCCGAAAAAGCCATCGCTTACGGTCGTCACCTGGCTGCCATCACGTCGGGCACGCAAGCCGAATTCAGCAAAGCTGCTGAATCGCAAATCGCTGAAACCAACCGTAAAGTCCTGTCCCTGGTGGAAGAAGTCACCAAGAACGCGCCAGCCGGTTCGGAAAACGCCGTCGCCATCCTGAAAAGCGCCATCGGCAACGCCAATGCAGGCTACGAGCAATTCTCGAAAACCAGCAAGCAAGCCGTCGAAGCCATCGAAGCCAACCTGGCATCGGCCGTGAACCAGTTCACGCAAGCGGCTGAAAAAGTCGTGCCACGCGCTGCCGCCAAGTAATTATTAAGCGACCGCCAAGGCGGTCCGCTGTACCAGCTCCTCCAGGCATCCATCCCGCATTTCCCCGACGGATGCCATTATGCCCCAGCCTGGCTGGGGCATTTTTTATGCCTGAACACTTCCTGAACGTGATTACTCCCCCAGATACGCCGCCTTCACGCGCGGGTCGTCGAGCATGGCGGCCGCGTTGCCGCCCATGGTGACCAGGCCGGAATCCATCACATAGCCACGGTGCGCCGCCTGCAGGGCCAAACGGGCGTTCTGTTCGACCAGCAGAATCGTGATGCCTTCGGACGACACCTTGCGGATCACCTCGAAGATTTTCTCGACCATGATGGGCGACAGGCCCATCGACGGCTCGTCGAGCAGCAGCAGCTTCGGATGGCTCATCAGCGCGCGCGCCATGGCCAGCATCTGCTGTTCGCCGCCGGACAGGGTGCCGGCCATCTGCGCCGCCCGCTCCTTGAGGCGGGGAAACACGTCGAACCAGCGGGCGATATCGTCTTCGACGCCGACCTTGTCCGTGCGCGTGTAGGCGCCCATCATGAGGTTTTCGCGGATCGACATGCGGGTAAACACGCCCCGCCCTTCCGGCACCATGGCCAGCTTTCTTTCCACCAGGTGAAATGATTTCGTGCCCTTGAGCGATTCGCCCAGGTAGCTGATCGTGCCCTCGATCTTGCATTCAGGCAAAGTCCCCGTGATGGCTTTCAAGGTCGTCGTCTTGCCGGCGCCATTCGCGCCGATCAGGGCGATCAGCTCGCCTTGGTTGACTTCCAGGTCGATGCCTTTCACCGCCTTGATGCCGCCATAGGCCACGTGCAAGCCCGCCACCTTCAATATATTGCTCATGCGTGCGATCCCCCCAGATAAGCCTCGATGACGGCCGGATTTTTTTGTATTTCGGCCGGCAAGCCTTCCGCGATGCGCTTGCCATATTCGAGTACCGTGATGCGGTCGCACAGTCCCATCATCAGTTTCACGTCGTGCTCGATCAACAGCACGGTCTTGCCTTCCGCCTTGATTTTTACCAGCAACTCACGCAAGGCCAGCTTTTCCGTCGCATTCATGCCGGCCGCCGGCTCATCGAGCGCCAGCAAGGTCGGATCGGTGGCCAGCGCGCGGGCGATTTCCAGGCGCCGCTGGTCGCCATACGACAGGAAGCGCGCCGTGCGGCTGGCGAACTGGGCGATGCCGACGAAATCGAGCAATTCCATGGCCCGCTTGCGGATCGACGCCTCTTCCTCGCGCGCCGCCTTGTGGCGGAAGATGGCGCCGAACACGCCCTGGTGCGAGCGCACATGGCGCCCCACCATGACGTTTTCCAGCGCCGTCATGTCGCCAAACAAACGGATATTCTGGAAGGTGCGCGCGATGCCCGCCTTCGCCACCTTGTGCGGCGCGGACGGCGAATACGGCTTGCCAGCCAGCTCGAAGGTGCCCGTGTCGGGCTGGTACAGGCCGGTGATGACATTGAAAAACGTCGTCTTGCCGGCGCCGTTCGGGCCGATCAAGCCATAGATTTGCCCTTGTCGGATGGTAATGCCCACGTCGGTGAGCGCCTGCAAGCCGCCAAAACGCTTATTTACGCCGGCAATATTGAGAATGATCTGTTCGCTCATGCTATTCCTCCCTTAAGCGGACACGACGCCGGTGGATTTGTTCGGCTGGTCCACATCGTGGTCGGGCCGGTCTTCGTGCTTCGGCGATGGCCACAGGCCGGCGGGACGGTTGAGCATGATCAACACCATGGCCAGTCCGTACAGCAACTGGCGCAGCACTTCCGCCTCGATCACCACGTGGCCGAACAGCGCCTGCTGGGCCGGCTCCACCACGTGGCGCAGCACTTCCGGGATCGAAGCGAGGATCACGCCGCCAAGGATCACGCCGGGGATATGGCCGATGCCGCCCAGCACCACCATGGCCAGCACGGCGATCGATTCCGTCAACGAGAACGATTCCGGCGAGACAAAGCCCTGGAACGAGGCAAACATGGCGCCAGCCACGCCGCCGAACGAGGCGCCCATGGAAAAGGCCAGCAATTTCACGTTGCGCGTATTGATGCCCATGGCCTTGGCGGCAATCTCGTCTTCGCGGATGGCCACCCAGGCGCGGCCCAGGCGCGAATGCTGCAGGCGCTTGGTGACGAACACAACGGCGATGCACAGGAACAGGAACAAAAAGTAATAGGCGTTCACGGACGGCATGGAAAAACCGGCCACCGTGACGGTGCTGTTGGTGCCCGCCTCGCCCGCCAGGTTGACGCCGAAGATGCGGATCGGGTCGATCAGATTGATGCCTTGCGGCCCATTCGTGAAATTGATCGGGTCGTTCAAATTATTCATGAAGATGCGGATGATCTCGCCAAAGCCCAGGGTCACGATGGCCAGGTAGTCGCCGCGCAGCTTCAAGGTGGGCGCGCCGAGCAAGGCGCCGAACAGGCCGGCCACGGCAGCGGCCAGAGGCACGATGATCCAGATCGACAAATGGATGCCGTTTTCGCGGATTTCCGGCCCCATCAGCTGCACCAGGGTCTCGCCCAGCACCGGATATTGATTCACCACCGATTCGAGCAGGATGGCGAACTGGGGCGACGCCAGCAAGGCCGTCAGGTAGGCGCCCACGGCGTAGAAGGCGATGTAGCCGAGGTCGAGCAGGCCTGCAAAGCCGACGACGATGTTCAAGCCCAGGGCCAGCATGATGTACAGCAAGGCCATGTCGATGATGCGCACCCACGAGTTGCCGAACTGGGCGGCAAAAAACGGGAACACCATCAGCAGCGCGGCCAGGCCCAGCATGCCGGCGTAGGCTTTGGTCGGATTTTTCTTAGCGTCAAAATCGAGTAGTGCCATGATTTAATCTCCCAGTTTCACATCAGGCACGGTCGGCCACGCGTTCGCCCATGATGCCGGACGGGCGCAGGGTCAGCACGATGATCAGTACGACGAAGGCAAAGATATCCTGGTAGTGGCTGCCCAGGAAGCCGCCCGTGATGTCGCCGATATAGCCGGCGCCCAGGCTCTCGATAATGCCCAGCAAGATACCGCCCAGCATGGCGCCATAGATATTGCCGATGCCGCCCAGCACGGCCGCACAGAAGGCCTTCAAGCCGGGGATGGCGCCCATGGAAAATTGAATGGAGGCATAGTTGGCGCCCCACATCACACCGGCCACGGCCGCCAGCGCGGCGCCGATGGCGAAGGTGGCCACGATGACCTTGTCGGAATCGACGCCCATGAGTCCTGCTACGCGGGGGTTTTCCGCCGTGGCCCGCATGGCGCGGCCCATCCGTGTTTTTTCCACCAGCAACACCAATCCCCCCATCGACAGCGCGGCCAGGGCCAGCAGCAGCACTTGCGTTTGCGAAATCACGGCGCCGCCTATGTTGATGGGATCGGTCGACAGCAATTGCGGGAAGGGCAAGGGATTGCGCGTCCAGATCATCATGGCGAAGGTTTGCAGCAGGATGGAGACGCCGATGGCGGTAATCAGGGGAGCGAGGCGGGGGGCGTTGCGCAGGCGGCGGTAGGCGACCCGCTCGATGATGATGTTGACCAGAATACAGATGGGAATGGCGCCGAGGATGGCCGTGGCCAGTTTCAAATAGCCGGGCCAGTCCGGCACATAAATGCCCAGCAACTTGAGAATGGTCAAGCCCACCATGGCGCCGATCATGAGCACGTCGCCGTGGGCGAAGTTGATCAGGTTCAAAACGCCATACACCATTGTGTAACCGAGGGCGACTAAGGCATACATGCTGCCCAACACCAAGCCGTTAATGATCTGCTGGATGAATGTATCCATGATTGCCCTATCAAATATGCATTTTTCGGGAACAACTTCCGCCAGAACATGTCGCTGATACAAAAACGGCACCGGAGGAAGAATTCCTGCAGTGCCATCCCTGGACCGTTCTCACCAGCATGGTGCACGCACTCAAAACGGGCGTGACCTTGCTTAGTCATAACGACAACATATTCAAGCTTGAGGCAATCATAACGATCTTTTGCAAAAACTAAGCTTGGAATAAATCGATCATTTCCGAATTAAATTCGGTTTTGAGGTAACTATTTCATCGATACTCAATCGCTATACAGACTCAGGCGACGTCGCGCTTGATGCCGTCGAGGCCTTTCGGCATCGGGAACGTGACGGCTTCCTGCACGCCGTCGAGCGGGCGCACGCTCTTCACGCCGCACTCTTTCAAACGGTCGATAACGGCTTGCACCAACACCTCGGGCGCCGAGGCGCCAGCCGTCACACCCACGCGCAGCTTGCCTTCCAGCCAGGCGGGATCGATCTGCGAGGCATTGTCGACCATGTAGGCGGGCGTGCCCATCTTCTCGGCCACTTCGCGCAAGCGGTTCGAATTCGAGCTGTTCGGGCTGCCCACGACGATCACCACTTCCACTTGCGGGGCCATGAATTTCACGGCTTCCTGGCGGTTCGTGGTGGCGTAGCAAATGTCGCCTTTTTTCGGCTCGGCGATATTCGGATATTTCGCTTTCAGGGCCGCAATAATGTCGCTAGTGTCGTCAACTGACAACGTTGTTTGCGAAACATAGGCCAGGCTTTCCGGATTGGCAACCTGCAATTTCGCCACATCGTCGAGCGTTTCCACCAAATGCATGCCCATATCGGCCTGGCCCATCGTGCCTTCCACCTCGGGATGGCCGTCGTGGCCGATCATGATGATCTCGCGGCCTTCGCGGCGCATCTTGCCCACTTCCATGTGTACCTTGGTGACCAGGGGGCAAGTCGCGTCAAAAATGCTCAGGCCGCGCGATTCCGCCTCGGCGCGCACGGCTTTCGATACGCCATGCGCGGAAAACACGAGCGTATTGCCAGCAGGCACGTCATCGAGGTCATCGATGAAGATGGCGCCCTTGTTGCGCAAGTCGGCCACCACATAGGCGTTGTGGACGATTTCATGGCGCACATAGATCGGTGCACCAAATTGCTGCAAGGCGCGCTCGACGATTTCGATCGCCCGGTCGACGCCAGCGCAGAAACCGCGGGGCTGGGCCAGTAACAGTTCTTTATCCATCGCTATTCCTTTTTACAGCACCGAAATGAGCTTGACTTCAAAACGCAGCGGCTGGCCAGCCAGCGGATGGTTGAAGTCGAACAGGGCCGAGTCCTCGCGCATTTCGCGCAGCACGCCGGCAAAGCGGCCGCCGCCCGGCGCGGCGAAGTCGACCAGGTCGCCGATCTTGTAGTCGGCGCCGGGCACGGAGTTTTCGTCCAGCGTTGCGCGCGAAACAGACTGCACCAGCTCGGGATTGCGCTCGCCAAAGCCTTCGCCGGCCGCCAGCTCGAAGGTCTGGTGCGTGCCTTCAGGCAAGCCCAGCAGACGCTGCTCGAGGAATGGCGCCAGCTGGCCCTGTCCCAGCATCAAGGTAGCAGGATTTCCGCTGAAGGTAGTGACAATATCAGTACCGTCAACAGTAGCAAGACGATAATGCAGGGTGAGGTAAGCCGCTTCGGTGACGACTGCTGGTTGCTCGTTGGACATAGTAGTTTTCAAGTAACTGGTGCAAAACGATATTGTAAGCCACCCTGAGCCAGCGCGCCCCATGCCATCTCGGCGCGGCCGTGCTTTTGTCAAAAAACATGGCCGCGCGCCCTGTCACTTATCCGACGTTGACGTACGTCAACCCGCCAGGCGTGCTGGCGTGATTGCCGAAGCCCGAGCTGTCTTCCAAGTTGCCGTCCAGCTTCCAGCGTCCCACGGGCCGGTGCACGATGCCATACTGGCCATAGTCATACACTTCCTTCGGCGTCAGCACGCGATCGTACAGGATGACGTCCGACAACTGCCAGGTGGGCGTGCCCTGCTCCAGCGCATGCACGGGGTGGCCGATCACAAGGGGGGTGCCGGCGGCCTGCACGAATGGATTTGTCATCTTGTTGCTCTGGTACATCAGGAAATCATCAACGTACAGGCTGATGCTCCCGTCATGCTTGACGGTGTAGGTGCAGCGAAACCAGCGGTTGGCAATATCCACCTGCAGGCCGTGGCCATGGCTATTGACGCCCTGAGCAACACTGTTCCACATGGACAGGAACGTCTTGCTATCCTGCTTGAACAGCGCCCATCCTTTCTTGTCCGCCTGATGCGCTACAAAAGCCTGCGCCTGCCCAACAGTCGAAGAGAAAGCCTGTTGCCGGACGCAATACGACAACGAAAAATCCGCACTCTCATAGCGCACGGACGACGGCACGGTGAGCATCAGGCCAGGCTGGAATTGCAAGGTCTTCGTCACGCCGAAACAAGGCGTGGGCGGCGCCGGACGCATGGCATCTTCGCCGCGCAAGGCGTCCCAGACAGCCTTGCGTTTGTTGCTGTAGGCCGGCGTCTCCACCAGGTTCAGACCGTCGTCTTCCATGGGTTTTCCCCCATTCCAGTCCCAATAGCACGCCAGTTGCACGCCCGTACGGCGTATGGCGCTCAGCAAGGCATGCAGGTTGTCTTGCCGTTCGGTATCTTGCAACGCCAGCTCCTGCTTTTGCGACAGGCAAAAGCTGCCAAGGTAATACGGCTTGCCCAAGGCATGTGCGGCTCGCTGCATCACTTGCAGGTAAGCGAGCGAAGACGAGACGAAGTCGGCCGGCAAATCCGCGCTGCTGCCCAGGGCGCTGCTCACATATTCATTACCCGGGAACAGGTTTTCACACAGACAGTCGACCGGATCCGGATTCACGAATGGCAAGGTTTCCGTAACGTATTGCTGCAAGGATCCTTGACGGGGCGATGTATGAGCGATGCCGGCATTACCGGAAGAAATCATGCGCGCCAGACCATCGTTGTCACGCATCAATTGCGCAGTCTCCTGGATGATTTCCCGGGTAGCGGTCAAGCTGATCCCGGTCACGCCCATCAGTTCCTGCGCAGCCATCCAGGCGGCGATGCCCGCGTGGTTGCTGTAGTGCTGCGCAAAAGCCTGCGCAAAGGCACGCATATAGCGGCGTGTTTTCGACTGTGGATTGACCAGTGCGACCCGCGCGATGGCGGCCTGCTCGTCTTTTGTAGCGCCCACAGCGCCCGCTTCCCCCACCAATTGCGGCACGGCGTAGGGATTCCAGAATGGGCAGGCGATGATGCCGATGCCATTGGCCAGCGCGCAATCGAGCAGCGCCGTTATGGCAAGCCAGTACGAATCTTTGATATTCACATCGGTTAGCGTGTTGTCGGTTGCGAACTTTGGCTCGCCAACAACTTCGCCCCAGTTCCAATAGCCATCCTTGCCCTTGAAAGGCGCCAGCATCACCTGGAGGTACTTGAAGCCGTTGGCGGCAAGATACGGCAAATCGGTGCTGTAATCGGGAGTCTTCGGGTCCGGAGCGAGCGGTGCGTTAACGCTCCATTGACGGTGTTCCAGATATGCATGCGCATTGAGGCCGATGCCGCTGACCTTGCCCGTGTTGACGCCGGCGGCGTTGAACTCTTGCATGACTCCGTTGATAACTTTGATGTACGGCATGACGACTCCTGTAAAACAAGTGGAAGACATTGAGTTCAGGGCCCTGACTCCCCATCGCTGCAACTTGCATGGAATGCAACGACAGGCAAATGATAGCGCCTGAAAATGGCCGGGCCGGGCATCTTGGTTTTTTTACCATGATCTGACAGGAAGACGAGCTAGCGCAGCATGGCCGCCTGGGGAAGGCGCGACAATCGTTGACAGGCGCCACGACCAGCCGGGCGCGACGGGGAGGCAGCATGGGCATCAAGGATTGGCCGGCCGGCGAACGGCCGCGCGAACGCCTGATCGAGGATGGCGCGCAGTCGCTGTCAGACGCGGAATTGCTGGCCGTCTTCCTGCGCACGGGCGTGCGCGGCAAGAGCGCCGTGGAACTGGCGCGCGACACGGTCGAGCACTTCGGTTCGCTGCGCGGCCTGTTTGGCGCCAGCCTCTTGAGTTTTTCCGCCGTGCACGGCATGGGCAGCGCCAAGTTTGCCCAGTTGCAAGCGGTGCTGGAACTGGCGCGGCGCGCCATCATCGAAGACTTGCAGGCGGGGCAAGCCCTCAATTCGCCGCACGCCGTGAAAGATTATTTGCGCCTGACCCTGGGCCACCTGGCGCATGAAGCATTCCACGTGTTGTTTTTGGACGTCAAGAACCGCCTGATCACGACCCAGGAAATGTTTCGTGGCACGCTCACTCACACCAGCGTATATCCGCGGGAAGTAGTGAAACAAGCGCTGCTGCATAACGCGGCCAGCGTCATGCTGGCGCACAACCACCCGTCCGGCACGCCGGAACCGAGCGAATCGGACTTATTGCTGACGCGGGCGCTGGTGCAAGCGTTGTCGCTGGTGGACGTGCGCATCCTCGACCATTTCGTCGTGGCCGGGCGACATGTGCATTCGTTCGCAGAACATGGCCAGATCTAGGCCAGGACTGGCCAGGCAGCAGTTAACCATGTGTAAACAAGGACATACGTGACAGCAGCGACACGCTTATCTAACAGTAAACAGCGTTGTTTACCAGTGCTTTCCCCTGGGAAGAAGGGTAAAAGTCAAATTGTTAAATTATTTCAATACAACACGACACAATTGTTTTTCGCAAGTCATTGATAAATCGGCTTATTTTGGATATACTCTCGTTTTTCCAATTTGGAATATCTTTAAGGAGTGCGCCATGGCACGTGTTTGCCAAGTCACTGGGAAGAAGCCGATGGTCGGCAACAATGTTTCCCATGCAAACAACAAAACCAAACGTCGTTTTTTGCCTAACTTGCAGAATCGTCGTATTTTTGTTGAATCTGAAAACCGCTGGGTCTCCCTGCGTTTGTCCAACGCCGGTCTGCGCGTCATCGATAAAGTCGGCATCGACGCCGTATTGGTCGATATGCGCGCTCGTGGCGAAAAAGTCTAATTAGCAGAATAAGGGAGCTATCATGGCAAAATCAGGCCGCGACAAAATCAAGTTAGAATCGACCGCCGGTACGGGTCACTTCTACACGACTACCAAAAACAAGCGTACGACGCCTGCGAAAATGGAGATCATGAAATTTGATCCTAAAGCACGCAAGCACGTAACGTACAAAGAAACCAAAATCAAGTAATTGATATTGTGTTCTGCAAAAAGAGCCGCTCCGATGAGCGGTTTTTTTTCGCCCTGATTTTCAGTCAGTACCCTCCCCCTTTTACCGGGACGAAAAAAAAGGCCCTGGAATCCAGGGCCTTGATATGACACAACAGCTCAATTATGCGTAGCTGCGCAGGCGCAATGAGAAGTCCTGCAGCGACTTGATGCCCGACGCTTCGGCGCGCGTGCACCAGTCTTGCAGCTTTTGCAGCAACTGTTCACGCGTAAAGTGCGAACGTTCCCAGATGGCGCCCAGCTCCACGCGCATGTGGTGCATGGTTTCCAGCGCCTTGCTGTGCTGGAACAATTCCGACAGCTGTTCGTGATGCGCATCGGCCAGTTTGCCCGGCTCGCGCTGCATCAGCTTGCGCGACGATTTCAGGAAGCGCTTTTCCAGCTCAGCCTTGTGCTTCAGGTGTTCCAGCTCTTCCTTCCAGGCATGCTTGATCGATTTTGCATACTTGGCCATCACGTCGTAGCGGTTGGCGATGACGGACTGCAAAGTCTCGAAGTCCGCTTCCAGCTTGCCGTGCGAGAACTTCGGTTCCGGCGCCAGCTTTTTCACCTTGGCCAGGCCCAGCATTTCCAGCGCGCGGATATACGCCCAGCCGATATCGATTTCATACCATTTCGACGACAGCTTGGCCGACGTCGCATACGTATGGTGGTTGTTGTGCAACTCTTCGCCGCCAATCAAGATGCCGAAGGGAATGATGTTGGTGGCCGCGTCGGCGCAGTCGTAGTTACGGTAGCCCCAGTAGTGGCCGATACCGTTGATGATGCCGGCCGCCGTGATGGGGATCCACATCATTTGCACGGCCCACACGGAAATGCCGATCACGCCGAACAGGATGAAATTGATGACGAACAGCGATACCACGCCCAGCCAGCTGTACTTCGTGTACAGGTTGCGCTCGATCCAGTCCGTCGGCGTGCCATGACCGTACTTGGCCATGGTTTCCATGTTCTTCGACTCAGCGCGGTACAGCTCGGCGCCTTCCCAGAACACTTTCTTGATGCCACGCGTCACGGGGCTGTGCGGATCTTCTTCCGTATCGCACTTGGCGTGGTGCTTGCGGTGAATGGCCGCCCATTCCTTGGTGACCTGGCCCGTCGTCAGCCACAGCCAGAAACGGAAGAAATGACTAGGGATGGCGTGCAATTCCAGCGCCCGATGGGCCTGGTGGCGGTGCAGGTAAATCGTGACGCTGGCGATCGTGATGTGGGTGACCACCATGGTGTACAGGAAAACTTGCCATGCGGACAGATCGGTAATGCCAGTTGCCATGAACTGCAAAACGTCGTGTAAAACGGAACTCAATGTCATTACTGCTACTCCAAGTGGACAGGGCGTGCGCACGGTCGCTCCAGTGACTCTGGAGGTCCGGCAGAGTTAATTTTAGGCGTGATTGTACGCCCTAATGGGTGCGATCAGGCAAAATCGAAGGCAGGCAGCGAGGTTAAGGCTGGGTGCCGGATGGCGTGGACTCACCCTCTGCCGCGCCCGCGAGCGGGGCAGGAGGCGTACCAACAATACGCAATTCGCGTTGCGGAAACGGTACAGTGACCTTATGTTCCTGCAAGGTGCGCCAGATGGCGCGGTTCACATTCGACTTCACACCGCCGGTGCCGTTTTCCGGGTCCGCGATCCAGAAGCCGATCTGCACATCAAGGCCGTCGGCGCCGAAACGCACGAGGGTGGCCGATGGCGGATTGCTTTGCGACACACGCGGCACCTTGGCCGTCGCCGCTTCCAGCAAGGGGAAGATGACATCGAGATCCGTTTCATAACCCACCGACACGGCCGTCGACAGCCAGACCATGCGGTTGCTCAGCGACATGTTCTGCACGCCGCCGGAAATCAGCATTTCATTCGGCACGATGGATTCAACGCCATCGCCACCTAATAACACAGTATAGCGCGTATTGATTTGCGTGACCTTGCCCGTAAATTGACCCACCGTAATCATGTCGCCGATGGTGAGGCTGCGGTCAAGCAGGATGATGAAGCCGGAGACGAAGTTCGCGGCGATCTTTTGCAAGCCAAAGCCGAGCGCCACGCCGAAGGCGCCGCCAAACACGGACAGCACCGTCAGGTCGATGCCCACCAGCGACAGGCTGACCAGCACGGAAACAAGGATCAGCACGGCGCGGCCCATGCGCGACATCACCACGCGCAAGGAAGTGTGCAAGCCCTGCATTTTCATCAGGCGCTCGTCGAGCGAGGTACCTGCCCACATGGCCAGCACCAGCAGCACGGCCACCGAAATAGCGGCTTGCAAGATGGCAGCCACGGAGATCTTGTTGCGTCCCAGCGGGACGACGATGCTTTCCAGGAAGGTATGCAATTCCGGCCACAGGCCCGTGATGTACAGGGCCATGCCGGCCCACACCACCACCGTGAAGATCTTTTCCAGCAACAACATGGTCGGGCTGATGTCGCCATGGCGGGCAAAAATGCGGCGCAACACATAAAAGCCGAAGCGCACCAGCGCCATCGACGTGCACAGGGGAATGGCGATGCTCAGCAGATTGACCGACTGGAACTTGACCAGGAAATGCTGCGCAATGCCCAGCAGCATGGCCGCCAGCACGGGCGTCAGGATGCGGATGAAACTATCGGTGCGCTGCAAGGTTTCCGGCGTGGCGGGCACGGTGGCCGCTTCCGCCCGCTGGTGCAGGAACACGCGCAACTGCCGCACCAGCAGCCAGCTCAGCGCCAGGCAGCCGACGATGACCAGCGCCTGCCACAGGATGGCCGGTTGGCGGAAATCGTTGACAAAATCAGTGATCAGGTTGAGCAGCGGGGTTTCATTCATGGCGCAGGAGGTCCGGAAGGTGGGACGGAAGTGGTACGGATGGGCATCTAGCCCATGCCGCCAGACGGGCTGGCGGCATTGAAAGCCGCCACTGCAGGGTGCAGCGGCGGCCCTTGGCAGGCTTACTCGGCTGGTTCAGCGTCAGCGTCGTCGGCCGGTTTTTCATCGGCGTAGACTTTTTTCGGCATGACCTTGCGCTCGAACACGGCGGCGAAGAAACCGTCGGTCTGGTGCAGATGCGGCAACAATTTCAGGTAGTCGCCCATTTCCAGCTCGATCTTCTGTTCGGCCAGCACCTTGATCATCGGCACCAGAGTGAAGTCCGGATGGGCGGCCAGGAATTGCTCGGCGATAAAATCGTTTTCTTCGTTCAGGAAGCTGCAGGTGGCGTACACCAGGCGGCCGCCGCCCTTGACCAGGCGCGCAGCGCCGGCCAGGATGGCTGCCTGCTTGGCTTGCAGTTCCACGATGGAATTCGGCTGCTGGCGCCATTTCACGTCCGGATTGCGGCGCAGGGTGCCCAGGCCGCTACATGGCGCATCGACCAGCACGCGGTCGATCTTGCCGGCCAGGCGCTTGATCTTGGCATCGCGCTCATGCGCGATCTGCACCGGATGCACGTTCGACAGGCCGCTGCGGGCCATGCGCGGCTTCAGCTTGGCCAAACGTTTTTCCGACACGTCGAATGCGTACAGACGGCCCGTGTTGCGCATCAGCGCGCCCAAGGCGAGCGTCTTGCCGCCCGCGCCGGCACAGAAATCGACGACCATTTCGCCGCGCTTGGCGCCGACGATCTGCGACAGGATCTGGCTGCCTTCATCTTGCACTTCGATGGCGCCGCTCTGGAACAAAGGCATGTTTTGCAGCGAAGGCTTCTTGATCACGCGCAAACCCAACGGCGCATAGGGCGTCGGCGTGCTGAGGATCGGCGCTTCGGCCAGGGCCAGCATCACATCTTCACGCGTGGCCTTGAGCGAGTTCACGCGCAAGTCCAGCGGCGCCGGCGCATTCAGCGCATCGGCCAGTTTCATGGTTTCCGCTTCGCCGAACTGGGCGATCAGCTTGTCGAACAGCCAGGTCGGCATGTTGGCGCGCATGTTCGACGGCATCAGGCTGCGGTCGATCTGCGTGATGCGTTCCAGCCATTCCACTTCTTCTTCCGTCAGGCCGCCCAGCGAATCGGCGCCGACGGCTTCGGCCAGGCCGAGGATGGTCAGGCGGCGCATGGTCGGGCCACTGCCCGCTTCGGCAAAGTCCGTGAAGAACGATTTGTTGCGCAGCACGGCATAAATGCCTTCGGCGATGGCGCCGCGTTCGCGCGAACCGAGGCGCGGATGGTCGCGGAAATAGCGCGACAGGGTGGTGTCGGCCGGGGCCGTGAATCGTAAAATTTCGCGCAATACTTCTTCAGCATTGGCAAGTATCGCTGGTGGCAATCTCATTGTTATTCTTCCTGTAATATTTTATTGAGGGTCCACGCGGACCTGGCCATGCTCGACTGACAGTTTATCGTCAATGAACAGGCGGATGGCGCGCGGGTAAAGCAGATGTTCCTGTACCAGCACGCGCGCCGATAAGCTGTCTTCTGTATCACCTGGCAAGACGGGGACTGTCGCGCTCGCCACGGCCGGACCATGGTCAAGCTCGGCAGTCACGAAATGCACGGTCGCGCCGTGTTCCGTTACGCCCGCCTCGAGCGCCTGGCGGTGCGTCGCCATGCCCGGGAACAGCGGCAGCAGCGACGGGTGGATATTGAGCATGCGCCCCGCGTAATGCTCGACGAAGGGCGGCGTCAGGATGCGCATGAAACCGGCCAGCACGACCAGGTCGGGGGCAAAGCCGTCGATTACGGCTTGCAGCGCCGCATCAAACTGTTCGCGGCTGGCATAATCCTTGTTGGCAACGACTGCCGTCGCTATCCCATGTTCCGCGGCAAAAACCAATCCCTGGGCATCGGCCCGGTTACTGATGACGGCGGCAATACGGGCTGGCCATTGCTCGGCTTGCGCCGCGCGTACAACCGCTTCCATGTTGCTGCCGCGTCCGGAAATGAGGATAACGATATTTTTCATAGCGCGCATTGTACCCGCTATGGCGATGCGAATCTAGAAAGGCCGGTATTATTGTTGCGGCGCAACATGAGCACCGGCGCGCCGCAGCCGCCCGGTGATGCTGATTTTCACCTGCGCCGGAGGCCGGTTTGACGGCGCCACGGCAAGAGTAAGTATTTACTCGAACGAATAGAAGACGCGGAACGGGACTTTCTTCTCGGCCCAATAGTCGGCCGCGTCGCGGAACACGTCGAGCAGGATCTCGCGCGCTTCCTTGTCGAATTTTTGCGTATTTGGCAATTGCTCAAGCACCACCAGGAAACCCGTCTGCGTGCCGGCCTTGAACATGGTGTCCGTCAGGCACAGGCGCAAGGCATCGAAATTCTTCGCCAGGTTTTTCGGAAACAGGAATGCTTCTGCAATAATGCCGATGACTTGTTGTTTGGTCTGCCCAGCGTTGCAATGCGCATATAAAAAGTGCTGCCCGAGACGAATCGCCTCGTCTTGTAATTCGGTCACGCGAAAGGCACGGATGGACTGGACAAGGTTGGGCGGCACGGTTAGTAACAAACTCATTTTTCCCTCAAATCGACCTGTTATGTATGGATTGTTCTAGCTGCTCTTCTTATTGCATCCCCGCACGCGGGTCAATGCGCACGCGGTGATTCGATCTGTATCAACTTTTATGCGATTCAGTGCGATTTTATATAAGCCATACGCGTATTAGGGTAACGTGTTGTCCTGCATGAATCAACCCGAATATGATGTCAAACGCAAGATTTGTTACAAACCGCTGGTTTCAAGTCACTTCAACATCTTGTATCGATTGAAAGTGCATGTTACAGACTGTGGGGCAAGGGGCTTGGGCTGTTACATTTTGTTGCCATGCGAAACACTTGCCTTGGCCTGGCGGGATTACTATAGTCCCAAGTTGTAAAAAATACCCTGAAAGATTCTCTAGATAACGAGGTTACAAATGAACTTGCAAGCCAAATTGATGATGTCAGCCCTTTGTATCGGTGCATTGCCACTCGCCCAGGCCGCCGACTTTGAAGATTTCGGCAAGGTCGTGCGCGTCGTGCCGCAAGTGGAACAGATCAATCGTCCACGTCAGGAATGCCGCACGGAATACGTGCAAGTCCAGGCACCGCCGCAACAGCGCAGCGCTGGCGGCTCCATCGTCGGCGGTATCGCCGGCGCCCTGCTCGGCAGCCAGGTCGGTGGCGGCAATGGCCGCACGGCCGCCGCCGCCGCTGGCGCGATTGCCGGCGCTGTCGTCGGCGACCGTGTCGACAACCAGAACAATTACCAGGGCGGCATGCAGGAACAAGCCGTCAAGCAATGCCGCCAGGTCGACCACTGGGAATCGCGCAACAATGGCTACCAGGTCACGTACGACTACCGCGGCCGCAACTACACAAGCATCATGTCCTATGATCCGGGCGAACGCATCCGCTTGCGCGTCTCTATTGAACCCGCTCAGCAATAAGCGCAGCAACCGCCCCGTACCATGCCAGCCCCAGTGGCTGGCATTTTTTATGGCGCCCCGGCACGGGCTATAATGCGGCACACTTTCAGGCCGCCTTATGCTTATCAAACGAAAATCCATCGAACAAGTCGAATCCTCGCGCCCTGCGCGCAAGCCCCGCTACGCCCCTGTCACCCTGTCGGAAATGGATGGCGTGCGCTATCTGCATTTCGGCACGGAATGGGTGCAGGGCGCCATGCGCATCCGCAAGCCGGACTGGCCGGAGCTCGAATACGCGCAGCAGATGATGGCGTGGATGCTGTGGATCGAGCAACCGCAGCGTATCGCCCAGCTGGGCCTGGGCACGGCCGCGCTGACCAAGTTCTGCTACCGCCAGTTTCCGCAGGCGCAGGTCGAGGCCATCGAACTGAACCCGTCCGTCATCACCATCTGCGAATCGATGTTCAAGCTGCCGCCCAACGACGAGCGCCTGCACGTGCGCGAGATGGATGCGCTCGACTACGTCAACGACGACGCCAACCATGGCACCCTGGACGCCCTGCAGGTGGACCTGTATGACGCCACGGCGCGCGGTCCCGTGCTCGACAGCGCCGATTTCTATACCGCCTGCTGCGCCTGCCTGGCGCCGCACGGCATCATGACGGTCAACCTGTTTGGCGACCACCCGAGCTACGCAAAGAACATCAAGGCGATGAAGTTTGCGTTTGAACAGGTGATCTGCCTGCCGGAAGTGCATGATGGGAACGTGGTGGCGATCGCTTTCAAGACGAAAGTGGCACTCGATGCCGAGGCGCAAGCTGCCTTGCTCGAGCGCGCCAAGCAGATCGTCGCCGAAACCAAGCTACCCGCCAAGTCCTGGGTCAAGGGCATCGTCAGCACCCTGTAACCGCCGGTCTATCCAGGCAAGGCCGGCAGCCCAAAAAGGCGCCGGCCATGCCCGCATCCCCTCCTCCCTCTCTCACCGCTCCCGACACGCCGCTGCAACTGCCGCAACTGCTGGCCTGGCTGCAGGAAGACGGCTTGCTCGATGCGGCGCAAGCGGCCGCCATCGACGCCCAGGCCGCCCTGCTGCCGGCGCCTGCCTTGCATCCGCTGTGCAGCATCGCCCACGGCGCGCTGACGCTCGACACCCTGTGCGCCTGGCTGGCGCAACGTTCCAGCCTGCCATATGTGCGCATCGATCCCCTGCACATCGATTTCAGCCAGGTGGCCGACGTCATGACGGCCGGCTATGCGGCCCGCTTCAACATCCTGCCCGTGGAAAGCACGCTTGATCGCATCGTCATCGCCACGGCCCAGCCATATGCGCTCGCTTGGCTGGCACAGCTGGGAAACCTGGCGCCACGCAAGCTGAGCCTGGTCATCGCCAACCCGCTGCACATCGCCGACGCCATCGCGCAATTTTTCAGCCTGGCCAGTTCCGTCAAGGTGGCCCGGCAAGCCTCCACGCAAGACCTGGCGCTGCGCCAGAATGTCGAACAACTGGTGGAACTGGGACGCAACAAGACCAGCCTGGACGCCAACGACCAGCACGTCGTGCGCATCGTCGACTGGCTGTGGCAATACGCGTTTGCCCAGCGCGCCTCCGACATCCATCTGGAACCGAAGCGCGACGCGGGCCTCGTGCGCCTGCGCATCGACGGCCGCCTGCACCAGGCCTACCAGCTGCCGCCCGTGGTGCTGCTGGCCATGACGGCGCGCATCAAGTTGCTCGGGCGCATGGACGTGGTGGAAAAACGCCGTCCCCAGGATGGCCGCATCAAGACGCGCAATGCGCAGGGCCAGGAAATCGAGCTGCGCCTGTCGACTTTGCCCACGGCCTTCGGCGAAAAACTCGTCATGCGCATCTTCGACCCGGAAGTGGCCGTCAAGAGCCTGTTTGACCTGGGCTTTCCGCCCGCAGACGCCGAACGCTGGCGCCAGCTGACGGCGCGCACGCACGGCATCGTGCTGGTGACGGGCCCCACCGGCTCGGGCAAGACCAGCACCCTGTACAGCACCCTGAAGGCGCTGGCCAGCAGCGAAGTCAATGTGTGCACGGTGGAAGACCCCATCGAAATGGTCGAACCGGCCTTCAACCAGATGCAGGTGCAAACCCAGGCCGGGATCGAACTGTCGTTTGCCGATGGCGTGCGGGCGCTGATGCGGCAAGATCCCGACATCATCATGGTGGGCGAGATCCGCGACCTGGCCACGGCAGAGATGGCCATCCAGGCGGCGCTGACGGGCCATTTGGTGCTGTCGACCCTGCACACCAACGACGCGCCCTCGGCCGTCACGCGCCTGCTGGAACTGGGTGTGCCCGCCTATCTGCTGGAAGCGTGCCTGATCGGCGTGCTGGCCCAGCGCTTGCTGCGCTGCCTGTGCGCGGCCTGCAAACAGCTGGACGACGCCCCCGGCGCCGACGCCTGGCAGCGCCTGACGGGCGGCCAGCTGGCACGGCCGGCCGCCGCGTACCGCCCCGTCGGCTGCGCCCTGTGCCGGCACAGCGGCTACCTGGGGCGCGCGGGCATTTATGAACTGCTGGGCGTGACGGAAGCGTTCGGCCAACTGGTCAAGGCGGGCGCCGACCTGCATGCCCTGCGCCGCCAGAGCCTGCTAGACGGCATGACACCGCTGCGCATCGCTGGCGCGCACAAGATCATCGATGGCACGAGCAGTATCGACGAAGTGCTGAAGCTCACGGCAGCCCTGCCGTGAGCTTCAGCACTTTCTCGCAGGAATGCTTTGCATTCTTTTTCAACTGATATATAATGCGGCCTCTTTCGGGTCGTTAGCTCAGCTGGTAGAGCAGCGGACTTTTAATCCGTTGGTCGCAGGTTCGAATCCCGCACGGCCTACCACGAATGCGCAGTACTAAAAAGCCCATCCTCACGGATGGGCTTTTTTCGTTTCCGGCCCTCGCGGTTATACTGGCTCATCGTCTTGCCAGCCCTGAAAGAAACGCATGAAACTTGCCGCCCCCCTCCTCTTGGCCACCGCCTGCCTGTCCGCCCACGCGCAAATGCAAACACCTATCGTGCTCGACGGCCAGTACAGCGCGCGCACGGACGAGATGAGCCTGCAGATCATCGGCAACCGCGCCTGCTTCGCGCCCGACAAGGCGCAGTGGGGCCGCCTGCCCCGCCCTGCCGCCACGCACGATGCGTGGTTCTGTTTTTCCAACGATGGCGAGGCGCGCCGGCTGCTGCGCGTGCCCGCGCGCCAGGCCGACAATTGCGGCTGGCAAGCCCGCGCGCGCATCGTCATTGACACGTATCAACCGTATGTCGAGCAAGGCGACGGCAACGACATGGCGCGTTTGCAATCGGTGGTGAAAGTGGCGCAACCGAACGCCATCGCCTGCGAGTAATCAATCCAGCTCGTATTCCTGCAGATAGCGGGCAAACAAGTCACCATCGGCCAGCGGACACGCAAACCCTGCACCCCAGTCGGCCAGCAGCAACTGCTCT
Source organism: Janthinobacterium sp. GL_088 (assembly GCF_057837845.1). Classification (NCBI taxonomy): domain Bacteria; kingdom Pseudomonadati; phylum Pseudomonadota; class Betaproteobacteria; order Burkholderiales; family Oxalobacteraceae; genus Janthinobacterium; species Janthinobacterium sp. GL_088. The sequence goes on from NZ_CM174453.1 coordinate 5,478,318, forward strand.
TTCAAGGGCAACAGCAGCAATTGCGACATGCTATCGCTGCACCACAGGTGGCTGACGATGCCGTTATCGTTCAGGCTGGCAAACAGGGTTTCCGTCTTGTCGCCGCCAAAGGCCAGCTCGTTCTTGCACTCGACGCGGTAAGTGCTGTACCCCGTGTACACGGCGTCGTACGGCGGCAAGGCATCCCCTAGCGCCAGGCGCAGCTGTTCCGCCGTCATGCCCAGGGTGGATAGTAGGGACGGGGCCGCCTTGATCACATACATGTCCGTCCAGCCGGCGCCGCTGCGGTGCGCGTCGGCGAACGCCTGCTGCTCGCCCATCTGCGTCACACAGTGCTGCAAGTTATCCAGCGGCAACAGTTCAATCCGGCAAAAATCATCTTCGTGGTAGTACGCTTCCCGCATGCTTCAATTCTCCAGCAAATCTTGCAGTTGCACATTGCGCCGCGACGTCAGCCGGCCGGCCCAGGTTTCGCTCGTCACGGATGGATAGCGCACGGCGCCAAAGTTCATCTAGGCATCACGGTACGCCAGCCACAGACGCTGGGTGGCGCGGATGCCATCCTTGCCCACGGCGCCCGCATGGGTTTCCGCCGGCTTTTTCATGAGCTTGCCGTAGATGGCGTTAAGCTCCTTGTCGAGCGCCGCCGCCTGTTCCTTCGTCATGCTGGCCGGCAGTTTGCCCGCTTCGTAGTCACGCAGATCGTGCGCCAGCAGATCGAGCTCGGCCGTGCGTGCGGCGATGCTCAGTGCGGCGCGCGCCGTGCCGCTCAAATCCGTTTCATTCGCCGCGCGCGCATCGGCGAACTTGCTTGCCGCCTCCTGCAGCTTTTGCAGCGACGCTTGCGCCACCGCAGGCATGCTTGCGCTGACCTTGCCCGTTGCCTGCGTACGCACTCTTTGTTTCTGGCGTGCATCGATGGCGCTGCACACGCCCATCATGTAGCCGCTGGTGATGTCGTCGCATAAATCGATCATGCCGCGTCCGCTGGCATTGATCTGCTGCAAGTGTTCGATGCGGCCCCGCATTTCGGCCGGCGCTGCGTCGATGCTGCACGCATATTTGAGCGCCAGTAATGGGTCTTTCTGCACGCCCTGTCCATTCTGGTACAGCATCATCAAGACGGCGCTGTTTTGCGTGGCCATGGAGCAATGGCGCGTGGGACGCCAGTCGACCGGCTTGGGCGAGGACATACTCTTGGTATCGTAATACAAGTCTGTTGCCTGGCATTGCTGCAACGATGCCACGGCGGACGGGGCCGGCAGGTCGGCGGGCGGCGGCGCCGCATCCTTGACCTTCAGGCAAGCCACATACCAGGCTGTGCTTTCCGCGTGACCCACGCCCATGGCGCTGGTATTCGGGTACGGTGCGGCGGCAACGGCAAAAACCGGGACGGCCAGCAGGCAGTTCGCGCCCAGCAATAGCGTTTTCAATAAGGGTAGACTAATTTTCATGTTCAAGCAGCGCCAGCGTGAGTAAAGCGGCAAGTTTAACTGATCGGATACGCGCTGCCCGCCCGATACACAGCCATCCCGCCTGGTAAGTAACGGTACCCAGCCTTGGCAGTGCTCGAATCGATGGGCAATAATGTTGCCCGCTGTACTTTTTTCACTACTCCGGACCACGCCCATGACCTCACCCCGTCTTCGCCGTTCCCTCGGCTCCCTGCTGATCGCAGCGGCCTGCGCCTCGCTGGCAACGACCGTCCACGCCGCCGACACCAAGGCCACCACCCCAGTTGCCGCCACGCAAATGCAAGCCAAACACGCCATCACGCATGAAGATGTGTGGCTGATGAAACGTGTGGGCGCGCCCGTCGCCAGCCCGGATGGAAAGTGGGCCGTGTTTTCCGTGGTCGACAGCGCCTACTCTAGCCAAGACCAATCGTCGGACCTGTGGATCAAGTCGCTGCTTGACGACAGCCCCGCGCGCCGCCTGACCTCTTCCAAAGGCGGCGAAAGCGCCGTAGCCTGGTCGCCGGACAGCCGCCAGCTGGTCTTCGTTGCCAAGCGCGACGGAGATGAAGCGGGCCAGATTTACCGCCTCGACGTGGCCGCCGGCGGGGAAGCGCAACGCCTGACCTCGCTCACCATGGGCGCGCGCATGCCGAAATGGAGCCCGGACGGCAAGCAATTGCTGTTCATCAGCGACATCTATCCAGGCAACAAAACGGAAGCCGACGTCAAGCAAAGCGCGAAAGAGCGCAAGGACCGTAAATACAGCGCCCGCTCGTATGAAACGACGGCGCCCCGCTATTTCGACAAATGGCTGACCGACAAGCAAGTGCGCCTGTTCGTCGTCGATGCGCAGCCTGACGCCAAGGGTGAGAACACAGCGCGCGACATCCTGTCGGGCACGCAACTGGTCACCCTGCCGGGCTTTGGCGGCAGCCAGGGCGACGAGGGGCAATCGCTGGACGCCGTCTGGACGCCGGATGGCAAGGCTGTCGTCTTCAACGCGGCCGCCAACCGCGATGCGGCCCAGCGCGAAGCCGTCTATTCGCAACTGTATCTGCTGCCCGTGGCCGGCGGTGAAGCGCAGCGTTTGACGCAGGATAAGCACAGCTATGGCAGCCTGAAATTCGCGGCCGACGGCAAGACCCTGTTCGCCTTGAGCGACGCGCAAACGCCAGGCAAAGTATATGACGTGAAACGCCTGGCCAGTTTTGCCTGGCCGATGAACAACCCTGCGCCAACGATTTTGACGGCCAAGCTGGACCGTTCGGTTTCCCGCTACGTGCTGCCCGAAGGCGGCAAGCGCGTCCTCTTCAGCTATGAACATGCTGGCCTGGAAAAGCTGTACTCGATCGACGCCAGGGGTGGCGACGTGCGCGAGGAGCCATCCTTGCCGACGGGTACCATCAACTCGCTGAGCAGCGGCGGCAAGGCTTTGGTCGGCGTGTGGGAATCCGCCATCAACCCACCGGAAATCTATGCCTTCAACGGCAAGCAGCCGAAGCGCCTGACGGCCTTCAACACGGACAAGGCCAGCAAGATCGACTGGCAGGCGCCCGAGCACTTCTGGTTCACCACGGCCGACGGCCGCCATATCCACAATATGCTCGTCAAGCCGGCCAATTTCGATCCGAACAAGAAATACCCGCTGTTTACCGTCATCCACGGCGGCGCGGCCAGCATGTGGCGCGACCAGTTCGTGCTGCGCTGGAACTATCATTTGCTGGCCAAGCCCGGCTATGTCGTGCTGCTGACCGACTACAAAGGCTCGACCGGCTATGGCGAGGAATTCTCGCGCTCTATCCAGTTTGACCCCTTGAAGGGTCCGGGCGACGAGGTCAACCAGGGCGTCGATGAAGCCATCAAGAAATATCCATTTATCGATAGCACGAAACTGGCCGCCGGCGGCGCCAGTTATGGCGGTCACCTGGCCAACTGGCTGCAAGCGACCACGACGCGCTACAAGGCCATCGTCTCGCACGCGGGCGAAATGGACTTGATCATGCAATGGGGCACCAGCGACGGCGGCTTCGGCCGTGAAACGAATGCAGGCGGCCCCGTCTGGTCGAACCTGCCCGTGTGGCGCGATCAAAGCCCGGTCATGCAAGCGGGTAATCACGAAAAAGGCACGGGTTTCACGACCCCGATCCTGATCACCGTGGGCGAGCTCGATTACCGCGTGCCGGCCAACAATGCCTTGATGAACTTTGCGGTGCAACAACGCCTGAACGTGCCGGCGAAATTGCTGGTCTTCCCGGACGAAAACCACTGGATCTTGAAGGGCGAGAACAGCCGTTTCTTCTATAGCGAAGTTGAGGGCTGGCTGGCAAGGTATTTGAAATAATCCTGCTACACGTTTCTTGAAAAGCCAGGCTCCGCTCACGCGGGCCTGGCTTTTTTCATGCTGGCTGGACAGCGGCTACGGCCGCTTTCTGGCGCTGGATCGCCAACACCATCAGCGCGGCGACGAGGCAGGCGGCGCCGGCCGCGAACAGGGCCGGGTTGTAGGTCAGCATCAGGGTGCGGATGCGGCCCGCCCCATATGCGGCCACGGCGGCGCCCAGCTGATGGCCGGCAAAGATCCAGCCGAACACCATGCCCGCCCGCTCCCGCCCGAACGTGGCCCCCACCAGTTTCACGGTGGGCGGCACGGTGGCGATCCAGTCCAGGCCGTAAAACATGGCGAACAGCGACAGGCCGTACAGGGTGAATTCCGAATACGGCAGCCAGAACAAGGACAGCCCCCGCAAGCCGTAATACCAGAACAGCAGTTTGCGGTTGTCATAGCGGTCCGACAGCCAGCCGGACAAGATCGTGCCGAACAGGTCGAACGCGCCCATCATGGCCAGCACGGACGCGGCCGGCACGGCGGACAGGCCCGAGTCGCCGCACAGGGAAATGAAATGCGTCTGGATCAGGCCGTTGGTGCTGAGGCCGCAGATGAAAAAGGTGCCGAACAGTATCCAGAAGGTACGGTTCGCCGCCACGCTGCGCAAAATCACGAACGGCGTGGCAAACGTCATCTTTGCCGCAGGCGGCGCCACCAGCGGCGTGGCCGGGTCGGCGCCATACGGACGCAAGGCCACCTCCTGGGGACGGTTGCGCATGCACAGGAAGGCCAGCACGGCGACGATGGCGCAGGCGGCAAACACAGGCATGACGGCCGTACGCCAGCCGTAGTGCTCGATCAGCCAGGCGCCCACGGGCAGGAACAACAGCTGACCCGTGGCCGAGCTGGCCGTCAGCACGCCCACCACCAGGCCCCGGTGCGTCTCGAACCAGCGGTTTGCCACCACGGCGCTCAAGACCAGCGCCGTCATGCCCGAACCGAGACCCAGCAGGATGCCCCACAAGGCCACCAGGTGCCAGAACTGCGTCATGCGCGTGGCCAGCAGCATGCCGGCAGCGATCAGGCCCAGCGCCACGCAGATGACATTGCGCAAGCCGAAGCGTTCCATCAGGATGGCGGCAAACGGCCCCATCAGGCCAAACAGCACGAAGCGCACGGCCAGGGCCGAGGAAATCTGCTCGGCATCCCAGCCGAATTCGCGGCTCAGGGGCTGCATCAGCGCACCCGGCAAGCCCAGCGCGGCGGACGAGGTTAATGCTGTGAGGAACGTGATGGCAACGATGACCCAGGCAAAGTGGATGCCGCGCCGCGCCAGCCATTGCGAAAAAGGATAGGAAAGCATGCAGTCCTCATGAGAAAAAGTGGATACCGGCCAGCACCAGCGGGCGGGATTTTTCTCATGTTATATTATGATCGTAATTTATACAATCAAAAAACTGGAGCGACACTGTTACTTGCCGCTCCAGTCCTGGCTTGAATGCCGATGCAAAATGTACTTATTTCACCTTCAAGCCATTTTTCACGTCCGTCACGCCTTCCACGCCACGGGCCAGGTCGGCAGCTTTTTTCACTTGCGCCTGGGAAGGCACGAAGCCGCTGAGCATGACGACGCCGTTCACCGTTTCCACGTGCACATCAAGCGCTTTCAAGTCACTGTCCTTGACGAGATCCGCCTTGATCTTGGTGGTGATGACGGAGTCTTCCACTGCCACCTTGGTGCTGCCGGCCGCATTGCGCGTCACGCAGGCGGCCTTGGCCGTCGCATCCATGGCGTCGCAGTTTTCCTTCGTCGTGGCGGGCGGATTTTGCGCCACATTGGTGCCGGCCCGGGCGCCCGTGTTGGCATCGGCCAGCGCAGCCGTTTTCGCCGCCTTGGCATCGTTCATGCATGTGGTTTTGTCGGCGCCCGTGCGGTCGCCGCACTTGGCCTTGGCCAGGTCATACTCGGCATTGGCGACGTCCTTGCGGGCCTTGCCCAGTTCCCGCGGCGTGTTGCGGTACTGGGCCACGGCGTCCGAATCGGCCTTGGCGCGCGCCACCTTGGCTTCTTCCACGCAGACTTTTTTCGCGTTGCCGCTGTGGCTATCGCAGGCGGCCTTGGCCTGTTTGTAATCACTGGATGCCTTGTCCGTCAAACTCTTGTATGAGGCATCCTGCGCATACGCGGGCGTGGCGGCAAGCAGGGCGCTGGCACTGGCGGCCAGCATGAGTGCGATCATTTTGTTCATGATGGTTCCTCTCTGGTTAGTTGATGCCCAGATTAGACCCCTGCCGCGCGCAAAGCTCCGTGCGACAGCACACGCTGACAGGCCATTCGCATAATAATCAGCGTTTATTTGTCGCCGCTCAAGCCCTTCCGCCACAATACTTGCGCCTGTTCAAATGGTGAAGCGGACTCATCAAATGCATCAGCGCCATCGGCCAGCGCCAGCCAGGCCTGCGTGGCGTGCGAACCGCTTGCAACCTCGCCAGCCGCGCGCACGCCGCGCATCCAGGCCAGCACCTCCTGGTACTGCCCGGGGTGACGTCCATGTATCCAGGCCAGGGCTACCAGGTCCGCATAACCCTCTTCCCGGCGCGTCTCGCGCAGCTCCTGTGCCAACGGTGTCAATTTACCCTGCTGCCTGCTGCGCGGCTCGACAAAGCCGCGTGGCAAGGCATGCCAGTCGCCCTGCGCATAGCGCTGGCAGTGGCCGATCTCATGCGCCGTCATCGCTTCGATCATGACACCGTGACGCGCCAATGGCACACCCCGCAAGATGCTGTCCGCCTGCGCATTGCCGCGCAAGGACAGCACCAGCTTGCAGCGCCCTGCTGCGTAGCCCAGCGCCAGCGGCACGGCGCCGGGCGCCTGCTGCGGCTGCACGATGATGTCGATGGGCAAACCTTGCCCACGCGCAAATGCGATGACGGCTTGGCCCGCCTGCAGCCAGCGGGTTTCCAGATCGGTGAGCTGGGCCTGCGCAATGGCAGGCACGGCAATAAGCAAACTCAACAGCGAGAACAGTTTCAACATGGGATCAACGGGAAGAAAGGAAAGCCACCATTGCAGAGTAAGCGGCGAGGATATTCCCACAAGGAAAAACTGGCAACTTTTCCTAAATAAAGACGAAAAAAAACCGGCGCAGGCGCCGGCTTTTCAGACTGTAGTCAGGCTCGGGTCTATTTCTTCGCCGCCTTGTCCAGCGCGCGGGCCGTGACGAATTCCGGGCGGATATCGTTCGGTACGGCCTTCATCTTGTCGAGCGCCACTTGCACTTCAGGGCGGATCACCACGTATTTGGTCATCAGGTCTTTCGCGCGCGCATAGTCGCCCGTCGCCTCGATGGTCAAGAATTCACGGTCCAGGTCGATCACGGCCTGTTTGATCTTCGTAAAATCAACGCCGAACCTGCCATCGCCCAGCGAGACAAAACCACCCTTGTCGAGGATGTAATTCATCTGGATGGCCATGCCGCGCGCGTGCGAATCCGTCAGGCCGAAATGCAGGGTGCGGAAACCGGAAGCGAGGAAAGTGTTGTACAGCTTGCGCTCGGCCACGTCGCCCTGGCCCAGGGTATCGTTCAGTTGCCCCTTGTCCATCATGTAGCGCAGCGCGAACAGGCCCGTGATGTCGGCCTTGGCTTCCTCGATGGTCGAGTAGGCTTCCTTCAAGTCCTGGCGCGGCGTCGATGGCTTGCCGTCGACCACGGTGGCGTGCGGGCCCAGGCCGTGCATGATTTCATGCGCGAGGATGTGCGTGAAGAAGGAATTGAAATCCACGTCCTGCTGCGCTTCGGGCGTGAGCACCAGTTTCGAGATCGGCGTCAGGGTGGCCTTGAACTTGGCTTCCTGCACGTTTTTCAGCATCACGCGCTTGGAGCCGCGCGCGCTGATGATGCGCTCGTCGTTCGGCAGGTTGTAGGCGGCCGTCTGCACGGCCATGTTGCCATCGCCGGCGCCATACACCTGGTTGACCACCACCATCGGCGCCAGCGCGCCCACTTTCGGGTTGCGGTACTGGGCGTCGAGCGGCAAGTTGTCTTCCAGTTCCTGCATGTGCTTGGCAAAGAAGTTCAGCTTTTGCGTCTCCGCCTGGTCACGGATGTTCACGTATGCCTCGAACGCGGCCTTGTAGCCGAACAGCTCGTCGTTGTACGTTTCATACGGGCCGATGGTGATGTCGACGGGCGAATCGAGGTCCATCCAGGCGAAGTCGGACGGCAGGTAGTCATTGTCGAGGAAAGCCTTGGCGCGCAAGGTCAAAAATTTCTTCAGCGAGGCGCTGTCCGTGGCGGCGGCCGCTTCGTCGAGCAGCTTGGCCAGTTGCTTGAGTTCCACCTTGTATTCATCCGAGTACTTGACGGTCTGATATTTGCCATCCTTGCCAGCGCGAATCGTCGTGAAGAACCATTGCGCCTGCTGCTTGTCGTCCGCCGGCAAGCCATTCATCCACGTTTCCAGGCTGGCCTTGGTGGCGCCCTGCGGATAGAAATTGCCCGCTTCCGGCTTGTGCGCGGGAATGGCGATGCCCGCATAGCTGGCGGGCATGAACGAGGCGTGCGCGTCAAGCACCGACCATGGCCCCTTGTTGATCCAGAAATAGTTCAAACGGGCCTGACCCAGGGCCGACTTGTCTTTCTTCAGGGCCGCCCACAGCGCTTCGTTGCCGGACCAGCGCTGGCGCAGCTGCAGCACGTCGACCAGTTTGGCCGCTTCGACCAGCTTGGCGATGGCCTGCCGGTCGCCCGCAGACAGGTGCGTGACATCGGCAGTCAGCGCGACGGGCGCATAGCGGGCGCTCATGCTGGTCAATTGTTGCGCCGTAGCGGGGGCGGCTGGCGTTGCGGCGCAAGCGCTGCCGACGGCGGCGGCCATCAGCAGGGGAATCAGGATGTTTTTCATGGGGCCTCGGTGTATGGTTCACAGCAAGAAAGCGCCCCGCGCTGTTACTGCGCGTCCGCTTCCTTGTTCAGCCTGCGATTGTCCCACCTGCCCCCATGGCATGGCAAGCGACTTACCAGACCTTGTACACCTGCCCCGTCTGCGCCCCTTCCACGCTGCGGCTGTAAGCGAGCGCCACTCTGCTGGCGGCGGCCGGCTCGAAGCCGTAGAAGAAGGGGCCATATGCCTCCAGCGATTCTTCCAGCACCGTCGGGCTGACGACATTGATGCGCACGCCGCGCTGCAACTCGATGGCGGCGCCCCTTGCAAAACCTTCCACGGCCGCGTTGGTCATGGTGGCAGCCGTGCCAAAGCGGATAGGCTGCTCGGCCACGATGCCGCTGGTGAGGGTGATCGAGCCGCCGTCATTCAGGTATTCCTGCGCCACCAGCGCCACGTTGACCTGGCCCATCAGCTTGCTTTCCAGGCCCAGCTGGAATTGCTCGGGCGTGAAATCGGCCAGGGGGCCGAAATGCAGCTTGCCGGCCGTGACGATGACGGCGTCGACCTTGCCGATGCGCTTGAACAGGGCGCGCACTTGCGCGATGTCGCCCATGTCGGCCTGGTGCGTGCCGCTGCGGCTGCCCACTTCGATGATTTCATGGCGTTGCGCCAGTTGTGTGGTGACGGCCTTGCCGATGGTGCCGCTGGCGCCAATGATGACGATTTTCATGATGCTTCCTTGTATGGGTTGAACGATGAAGCCAGTATGCGCCGCTTACAAAAAGGAATAAATACGCTAGAATTTACAAGATTACCAACTCAGAGTTTGCAATCAAGGCGCCATGGATAAATTGCGCAGCATGGAGATCTTTGTCGCCGTCGTCGATGCGGGCAGTTTCACGTCCGCCGCCGAGACGTTCCAGATTTCGCCCGTGATGGTGGGCAAGCACATCAAATACCTGGAAGAACGGCTGGGCGCGCGGCTGCTGGCGCGCACGACGCGCCGGCAAAGCCTGACGGAAATCGGCCAGCAGTATGTGGAACAGTGCCGCCAGATCCTCGCCAGCATCCACGCGGCCGAACGGGGCGCGGAAGCTATGCGCACGGCGCCGCGCGGCAAGCTGAAGATCACGGCGCCCGTGTCCTTCGGCAGCGAATGCATCGCGCCGCTGCTGGCCGACTACCTCGATGCCTATCCGGAAGTGAGCCTGGAATTGAACCTGAACGACAGGACGGTGGACCTGGTGGAGGAAGGGTTTGATGCGGCCATCCGCATCGGCAAGCTGGAAGACTCCGGCATGGTGGCGCGCGCGCTGCGGCCGTATGCGATGGTCATCTGCGCCGCGCCCGCCTACCTGGCCAGACACGGCACGCCGCGCACGCCGGCCGACCTGGCGCGCCACGAATGCCTCGATTTCATGCAGTGGACGCGCCATGTGCGCTGGCGCCTGGCCAGGAGCGGCGATGACGATGGCAGCCCCGTGCGCGAGAGCCGCTTCCGCTCGAACAATGGGCAGGCGCTGCGCGTGGCGGCCTTGCACGGCTTCGGCATCGTCATGCAGGCGGAGATCCTGATGGCCAGCGATATCGCCGCCGGCACGCTGGTGCCGCTGCTGGCCGACTACGTGCCGGCGCCGCGCCCCATGCACCTCGTGTATGCGCGCGACCGCCAGCCCACGCCGAAGCTGACGACCTTCATCGATTTTCTGCTGGAACGCTACGGGCCGGCGGCGACACCGCCGCCGGCCACGCTCACGTAATCGTCGTACTTAGTTCGACTTGACGGTCGATGGCGCGGAAGCCAGCTTGGCCAACTCGCCGTCCGGCTGCCAGCCGGCACCTAAAGAACGGGCCACGGCAACGGTGGCCAGCAGGCGCTGGGTCTTGATCTGCGCGGCGGCGCGGTCCGCCGCCAGGGAACTGCGCTGCGCATCCGTCACGTCCAGGTAGGTCGAGATGCCGCGCTCGTAGCGCGTGCGCGCCACCAGGTAGGCGCGCGCCGCCGCTGCCTGCGACAAGGCTTGCGCGTCGCCCTGCAACTGGCGCTGCTCCACGTCGGACAGCGCATCTTCCACTTCGCGCAAGGCCGTCAGCAGCTTGGTTTCATGGTTCGCCACGGCTTCCGCATAGCGCGCCTTGCTCAAATCCAGGTTTGCCTGGTTGCGGCCGCCGTCGAAGATCGGCAAGGACAGGGCCAGCGGACCAAAGCTGAACTGGCGCGAACCGCCCTGCGCCAGGTCGCGCAGCTTTTCCGAGGCGTAGCCGAAATTGCCCGTCAGTTGCAGCGTCGGATAAAACGCGCCTTCAGCCACGCCCACTTGCGCATTCGCCGCGCGCAGGCCCGCCACGCTGGAAACGAGGTCCGGGCGGTGCGACAGCAGGCTGGCCGGCAGGCCGACAGGGATACCTGGCGGCAGCGGCAAGGCCGAGGGATCGGCAGCCACCGGCAACTGCAGCGCCGACGGCGGCTTGCCCGTCAGGGTGGCCAGGCTGTTTTCCAGCTGGTTGCGCTGGCGCTTGACTTCATGCAGGTCGGACTGCGCATTCGACAGTTCGACTTTCGCACGCGCCAGGTCCAGCTCATTCGTCAAGCCCGCGTTGAAGCGCGCCTCGACCAGCTGGGCCGATTCGCGGCGCGTATCGAGCGCACCATTCAGGATCGCCATTTCCGCATCGAGGCCGCGCAGCTGCCAGTAATTGCTGGCCACTTGCGCCGACAGCATCAGCAGCACGCCGTCGCGGTCGGCCTGCGCCGCCAGCGCCTGCGAATCGGCCGCTTCGACCATGCGTTTGACGCGACCCAGCAAGTCGACTTCATACGACAGCGTGCCGCCCACGGAAAAATTGTTGCCGCTGATGGAGCGGTTGCCCAGGGCCAGGCCCTGCGAGGTGTTGGCCGAGGTGCGCGAGTTCGAGATACCCGTGCTGACGTTCACGCTCGGGCCCTGGTTGGCGCGCGCCGTGCCGCTTTGCGCCAGCGCCTGCAGCAGGCGTTCGCCAGCCGCTTTGACGCCGGGGTTGTCCTGCAGCGCGCTCTGTTCCAGGCGGTTCAGGGTGGCGTCGCCGTAGATGCTCCACCACTCTTTGGGCAGCTGGGCCGCATCCGCCGCGGCCGCGCCGTGGCGGAAGGTGTCGCTGCCGGCGACGTTCGCCGGGGCGGTGAAATCCTGGCCCACGGTGCCGCAGGCGGACAGCACCACGGCAAGGGAAGCGGCCAGCGCGATTTTCGTCAATACTGTTTGCATGATTTATACCTTCTTGTTCTTGAGGTGCTGCACGTACGGACTGTGCGCGGTCAATGACCGCCGCCACCGCCACCGGGAGCTTTGAGTTTGTCGGCCAGCCACAGGGGCACGATGCAGGCCAGCAGGATGGCGCCGACGAGGAAGAAGCCGTCGTTATAGGCCATCACATACGCTTCGCGGCGCACGATGCCGTCGATCGCCTGCAAGGCCTGGTTGCCGGCCGTGACGGCGTCATAGCCCTTGGCCATGAACGATGACGTCAGCTGGTCGATGCGCAGTTGCGTGGCGCTCGAATACGCATTGATCGCTTCGCCCAGGCGCTGCGAGTGGAAGTGCTCGCGCGTGCTCAGGGCCGTGGCCAGCAGGGCGATGCCGATCGAGCCGCCCAGGTTGCGCGTCATGTTGAACAGGCTCGAAGCGGACGCCATGTCTTTCGGCGCGATGCCCTTCATGGCGAAGTTCGACAGGGTCAGCATGACGAAGGGCTGGCCCAGCGCGCGCACCACCTGCGACCACAGCAGTTGGTCGTAGCCGGTGGAAGCGTCCATGTAGGCATTCATCATGCACGAGCCGCCAAACAGCAAGAGGCCGATCGAACACAGGATGCGGTTATCCACCACGGACGACAGCTTGGCGACGAAGGGCATGATGAACAGCTGCGGCAAGCCCACCCACATGATGACTTCACCGATCTGCATCGGCGAATAGCCGGCGATCTGGCCCAGGAACAGGGGCAGCAAAAAGGCCGAGCCATACAGGCCCATGCCCGTCACGGCCGACAGCACCGTGGCGACGAGAAAATTGCGCTGACCATACAGACCCAGGTTGACGAACGGCTCGGCGCGCGTGGCGCTGGTGACGACCCAGCCCAGGATGCCCGTCAGGGCCAGCGCGGCAAAGGCGATGATGAAGCCCGAGTCGAACCAGTCCTTCGAGTTGCCCTCTTCTAGGAAGATGGTCAGGCAACCGAGGCCCAGGGCCATGAAGAAGATGCCCAGCCAGTCTGCTTTCCAGAACAATTTGAGCTGCATCGGCTCCTTGTCCAGGCCATAGATCATGCCGGCGATCAGCAGCACGCCCGGCACCCAGTTGATGTAAAAGATCGAGGGCCAGCCATACAGTTCGGAGAGATAGCCGCCCAGGGTCGGGCCCATGGCCGGCGCCAGGGTGGCCGTCAAGCCGAAGATGGCCATGCCGACGGCGCGCTTCGACGCCGGCAGCTTGAGCATCACCAGGGTGAACGCCATCGGGATCAGCGCGCCGCCGGTGAATCCCTGCAGCATGCGGAAAACGATCATGCTTTCCAGATTCCAGGCCGCGCCGCACAGGGTGGAGAACAGTAGGAAGAAAGCGGTGGTGCCGATCATGTAGGTGCGCAGTCCGAACACGCGCGCCAGCAGCGCGGTGAGGGGAATGACGATAATTTCGGCGACCAGGTAGGCCGTGGAAATCCACGAGCCCTCTTCCTGGGTGGCCGACAGCGAGCCAAGGATGTCCTTGAGCGATGAATTCGTGATCTGGATGTCGAGCACCGCCATGAAGGCGCCCAGCATGCCGGCGGCGACCGCCAGCCAGGTGCGCCCGGAGACTTTCTCGTCGATCACGGGAAACGCTGGCGGCTTCGCCAGCGTGGTGGAGGGGCTGCTCATGGAAGCTTAGCGCGTGGTGGTCTGGGCGACGGGAGCAGCTGGCGCGGCGGCGTGGCGCGCGGCCTCGGCCTTGTCCTGGGCCGATGCGGGCTGGTTCACTTCCACTTCGGCGATCACTGACATGCCCGGCACCAGGCGGCCATTCATGGCCTTGATGTCTTCCGGCTGGAAGACGATTTTCACGGGCACGCGCTGGACGATCTTGGTGAAGTTGCCGGTGGCGTTATCGGCCGGCAGCAGCGCGAATTGCGCGCCCGAGGCAGGGGCGAAGCTGTCCACGGTACCCACCAGTTTCTTGCCCGGCATGGCGTCAATGCTCACGTGCACGCTTTGGCCGCGGTGCAGGTCGGCCAGCTGCGTTTCCTTGAAGTTGGCGGTGACCCAGACGTTGTCCTGCACGATGGCCGTCAATTGCTGGCCAGGCTGCACGCGCATGCCCGTTTCCACGTTGCGCTTGCCGATGCGGCCGGCGACGGGGGCCAGGATGCGGTTGTATTGCAGCTGCTGTTCCGCGTCCTTCAATTGCACGCGCAGCACGGCCACTTGCGCCTTGGCCACGTCGCGCGCAGCTTGCGCGGCACCGATCTGTGCCTTGGCGGCGGAAGCGCTGTCGCGGCGGGCGGCCAGGTCGGCCACGGCGCTCGAGCGGGCCGCATTGGCCGCATCGAGTTCCGCTTTCGAGACGGCTTTCATCTGGCTCGTGTACAGCTGGCCATAGCGCTCGGCATCCTGTTTCGCGCGCAGCAATTGCGCGTCCGCTTGCGCCACTTGCGCCTGGGCGCCACTGGCTTGCGCCTGCACTTGGGCGATCTGCGCGTCCGCTTGCAGCACTTGCTGCTCGGCGCTGGCGATCTGCGCGGCGATCTGTTCGGTTTTCACGCGCTGGTCGAACGGGTCGAGTTCGGCGATCACGTCGCCCTCTTTCACGATTTGATTGTCGTCGATGAAAACCTTGGTGACGACGCCGGAAATGCGCGCCGAAACAGGGTGCACGTGGCCGGCCACGTAGGCGTTTTCCGTTTCCACGAAATAGTGGCTGCGGTACCACATGCGGGCACCGGCACCCAGCGCCACGAGCACGATCAGGCCGGCGATGATTTTCACGCGGTTGTTCGGTGGGGCGGAGCTGGCGGCAGCGGCAGGCGCGGAAGGGGCGGCCGGGGCCACGGGTGGGACGGCGCTCAGCACCTTGTGCTCTGCTTGGCCTGGCTGGTTGGACATACTCGCTCCGGAAATGAAATGATGTAGGTTCATTATTGGGGAAAGAAAAGCCAAAGTCAAGAAATGAAACGATTGCATTTCATTTTAATTTGCACTACAGTGTGAGCCATCACTTACCTTCCACCTTATAAAGAGACCCAGACCATGCCCGATCCCGGCCTCAGCGATACCTTGCCAACCGATAAAGAATCCGACGCCGCCGCCCAGGACCTTTCCTGCTGCGGCAAGCCTGCCGGCCGTCCACGCGCGGCCGACATGGAAGCGCGCATGGAAAACCTGCTGCACACGGCCGGCTGCCTGTTTCTGGAAAAGGGATATGGGAAGGTGAGTCTGGAAATGATCGCCCGCGAAGCCCATGTGGCCGTGCGCACGATTTATGTGAAGTTTGGCGGCAAGTCGGGCTTGTTCAATGCCGTGGTGGAATTGCGCCGCGCCTCTTACTTCTCAACCATGCCGGCGCTGGAAACGGATATGCGCCCCCTGCCCGCCATCCTCGGCGAGTTCGGCCTGCTGTTCGTGCAGCTCGTCACCATGCCGGCGGCGATTCGCCTCAATCGCATGGTCGTGGCCGAAGCGGCCACGCATCCGGAACTGGCGGAAACGTTTTACAAGGTGGGACCGGGACAGACGCGCGAGATGCTGACCAAGTTTTTCAGCCGCCCCGACATCGCGCCCCTGTTTCGCGCGGAATTGACGCCATCCATCCTGGCGCTGCACCTGCTCAATTGCCTGTTGGGCGACCAGATGTCGCGCCTGCTGTTTCCACCACAGGCGCAACCGGACGTGGCGCAATTGCGCGCCAAGGTGGCGATCAGTCTCGACCTGTTCCTGCACGGCACCTTGCGCCAGCCGCTGGCGGACTGACGCGGGACAGCTGGCCGGGAAAATCAGCCAGGGCGGCGGCAGTCTTCCGGCACCGCCGCTTCGGCGTGTTCATCGCTCAAGCCCAGCGCACGCAGAAAAGGCTGGGCCGCCGACGCGCCATCAAGACTGAGTGAATACTCACTTCCGTCGTAACGGTCCGGGCCATAACGCATCAGGTCGAACGAGGTTTCAAAGCGCTGCGCCAGGAAATACGTGCGGAAGTAATCGAAGGAAAACGCCACCTGACCATCGGCCCCCAGCAGCAAGCCATGCGCATACAACGGCGCCAGCCAATCCCCGGCCGTCATGTTCCAACCCTTCACGCCACAATAGTCGCTGGCAAAGCGTTCGAGCTCCGCCGCGCTGAGGAAGACGGTCTTGGCTTCGAACATCACGAACGCCAGCTCCATCAGGAATTCGCGCGCATCGGCTGCCTCGCCGGCACCCACGCGCTGCGGCGCGCCCGCCTTGCCCAGCAAGCCATCGAGATAGGCGCGCTCGCCTGCCAGCTGCGGCAACAAGGTGGCAAACACATACTCGGCATCCATCTGCCCCGTTTCCTGGCCATTCGGCGTGTACAGTACCGACAGGGCGAAGTTCTTGCTCACGTCATCGAACTCGCGCAGGGACACCGTCCACTGCGAGCCTGCCGCGCCGCCATCGGTGGCGACCGCGTCCGCGCCAAACTCGAGCACGGCGAACGCCGCCATCTGGCCATGCGCACCGTACAGGCTGCCGGGATTGCTCTTGAACAAGATGCCCAGCGATTTCATCAGCGAACTGGCATCGCCCGTATGCTGGTGGCCATGGAACACGGCGTGGATATTCTTGTAGTGTGCACGCTGCTCGGCACTGGCGTGCTCGTCGGCGGAGAAAAAACTGAAGCCGGCATTGCCCAGCGCCGCCGCCGCGACACCCTGCGCGCGGCTGCCCGGCACCAGGTAGAAGCGCGCGCCGGGCAAGCTGGCCGCCTGCAGCAAGGGGCGCAGGAAGTATTCGTAGACGTACACGGGCGTCGTGCCGGCACAGGCGTCCAGCGCGACCAGCTGGCCCGTGAAGAAAATCGCATCGATCTTCTTGCCCGCCGCCAGGATGGCGGCCACATCCTGGTACAAGGCATGCAGCATCACGGCTTGCTCTTGCTCATCGGCCCGGCGCAAACGGACATCGGCAATATGAAGGGCGGTAAATTTTTTCATTGTTGCAAAACTCTTTCAGTACAGCGGAATTTGACCGAACCCCACGCTGGCAACATTCCTGGAAAAATCACACGCTTCCATTGAAGCAAAAAGAAGAACATGGTGACAGACCTCCATTCTGCCACTTTTTCCACACGGCAATACTCACCAATGTTCACATCAGGCGGATCTGCCACAGGCTGTCTGCGGTTTATGCTGCCGAGATCAAGGGATATAAAAAAACCCACAATCGCTTGCGGGTTTTTGAGTGCTACAACGTGCGACTAAGCCATCAACGCTTGCGCGGTGGCGGCAAGTCCGTGCACACGCCTGCTTCGGCGCGCTTTTGCCAACCTGCCGATCGACTCACCCAGGGTCGGGTGAGGATGGATGGTCTTGCCGATGTCGGTGCCGTCGCAGCCCATTTCGATGGCCAGTGCGATTTCACCGCTTCATCGTTCACCTGTCGCCCGCGTGCGGGCCGACTAAAGGCTTTCAATCGTAGTTGGATAATAAAAAACCCCGCAATCGCTTGCGGGGTTTTTAGTGTTACGACACAGCGCTACAACATCAACGCTTGCGCGGTGGCGGCAAGTCCGTGCACACGCCTTCGTACACTTCGGCGGCCATACCGATCGACTCACCCAGGGTCGGATGCGGATGGATGGTCTTGCCGATGTCGGTGCCGTCGCAGCCCATTTCGATGGCCAGCGCGATTTCACCGATCATGTCGCCTGCATGCGTGCCGACGATGGTGCCGCCGATGATGCGGTGCGTTTCAGCGTCGAACAGCAGCTTGGTGAAGCCTTCGGCGCGGCCATTGGCCACGGCGCGGCCGGAAGCGGCCCAAGGGAAGTGGCCCTTCTCGACCTTGATACCCTTGGCTTTCGCTTCGTCTTCCGTAATGCCGGCCCATGCCACTTCCGGATCCGTGTAGGCGACCGATGGAATCACCTTGACGTCGAAGTGCGACTTCTGGCCGGAAGCCGCTTCCGCGGCCACGTGGCCTTCATGCACGGCCTTGTGCGCCAGCATCGGCTGACCGACCAAATCGCCGATGGCGAAGATGTTCGGCACGTTGGTGCGCATCTGGCTGTCGACGTTGATGAAACCGCGGTCCGTGACCTGCACGCCGGCCTTGTCGGCGGCCAGCTTCTTGCCGTTCGGGCTGCGGCCCACGGCGACGAGTACCAGGTCGTAGATCTGTGGCGCCGGCGCCGTGGCACCCGCTTCGGCCGCTTCGAACGTGACCTTGATGCCTTCCGGCAGTGCCTCGACGGCTACCGTCTTGGTCTTGGTCATGATGTTGTCGAAGCGCTTCTCGTTGAACTTCTGCCACACCTTGACGGCGTCACGGTCCGCACCCTGCATCAGGCCATCCATCATTTCGACCACGTCAATGCGTGCGCCGAAGGTCGAATAGACCGTCGCCATTTCCAGGCCGATGATGCCGCCGCCGATGACCAGCATGCGTTTCGGGATCTGGCGCAACTCCAGCGCGCCCGTCGAATCGACGATGCGCGGGTCTTCCGGCACGAAGGGCAGTTTCACCACGGACGAACCGGCGGCGATGATGGCTTGCTTGAACTGCACGACTTTTTTCGAACCGTCGCCTGCCGTCACTTCGATGTGGTTCGCGGAGAGGAACTGGCCCACGCCCGTGACGACTTGCGTCTTGCGCGCCTTGGCCATGCCGGCCAGACCGCCCGTCATGTTCGAGATGACGCCTTCCTTGTACTTGCGTACCTGGTCGATGTCGATGGTCGGCTTGGCGAACGTCACGCCCGTATTGGACATGTGCGCCGTTTCATCGATAACGGAAGCGACGTGCAACAACGCCTTCGACGGGATGCAGCCCACGTTCAGGCACACGCCGCCCAGGGTGGCGTAGCGCTCGACGATGACCGTCGACATGCCCAGGTCGGCCGCGCGGAACGCCGCCGAATAGCCGCCAGGACCGCCGCCCAACACCATCATGTCGACATCGATGTCAACCTGGCCGCTGTAATTGCCGGCCGGGATGGCGGCAACGGCTGCAGCTGGTGCCGCCGCTGCAGGAGCCGGTGCCGCTGCAGGCGCAGGAGCGGCCGCCGGTGCGGCTGCGGGAGCTGCAGCACCTTCCGACGCTTCCACCACCAGCAATGCGCTGCCTTCGGCGATCTTGTCGCCGACCTTGACTTTCAACTCCTTGACGACACCCGCGTGGGTCGATGGAATCTCCATGCTGGCCTTGTCCGATTCGACCGTGATCAGGGACTGGTCCACCTTGATTGTGTCGCCGACCTTGACCATCAGTTCGATGACTTCGACTTCCTTGAAATCGCCGATATTCGGTACTTTTACCTCTACTGTGCTCATCAATCGCTCCTTACAGCAGAATTTTGCGCATGTCGGCCAGGACTTCGCCGAGGTACACGGAGAATCGCGCGCCCATCGCGCCATCGACCACGCGGTGGTCGTAGGACAGCGAGGTGCCCATCATCAGGCGTGGCTGGAAGGTCTTGCCATCCCATACCGGCTTGATCGAGGCTTTCGACAGGCCCAGGATCGCGACTTCCGGCGCATTCACGATAGGCGTGAAGTGCGTGCCGCCGATGCCGCCCAGGGACGAAATCGTGAAGCTGGCGCCCTGCATGTCGGCCGGTTTCAGCTTGCCTTCGCGCGCCTGCAAGGAGAGTTCCGTCATTTCGCGGGCGATCTGCGACACCGACTTCTGGTCCGCGCCCTTGATCACGGGTACCACCAGGCCATTCGGCGTGTCTGCCGCGAAGCCGATGTTGTAGTACTGCTTGAGGATCAGGTTTTCGCCCTTGGCGTCGAGGGAAGCGTTAAACGCGGGGAATTTCTTCAGCGCGGCGACGGACGCCTTGATGACGAAAGCCAGCATGGTCAGCTTGGCCGCATCCTTGTTCTTCGCATTGGCCGCGTTGGTGTCGACGCGGAACGCTTCCAGGTCCGTCACGTCCGCTTCGTCGAACTGCGTGACGTGCGGGATCATGACCCAGTTGCGGTGCAGGTTAGGACCCGAGATTTTCTTGATGCGCGACAGCGGCAGCAATTCGGTCGTGCCGAATTTGCTGAAGTCCAGCGACGGCCATGGCAGCAGATCCAGGCCCACGCCCGAACCGGCCTTGGCGACCGGCGCATTTGGCGCGGCGACAGCGCCCGACATCACGCCCTTGACGAAGTTCTGCACGTCTTCCTGGGTGATGCGGCCCTTCGGACCGGAACCGCCCAC
The DNA here is from genome assembly GCF_057837845.1 of Janthinobacterium sp. GL_088. Lineage (NCBI taxonomy): Bacteria > Pseudomonadati > Pseudomonadota > Betaproteobacteria > Burkholderiales > Oxalobacteraceae > Janthinobacterium > Janthinobacterium sp. GL_088. The sequence continues at coordinate 5,498,383 of NZ_CM174453.1, forward strand.
GCGGGTCAGGTCCACGCCCAGTTCGCGCGCGAACTTGCGGATCGACGGCGAGGCGTGCGCCAGCTTGCCATTCACGGCAGGAGCCGCGGCAGCAGCAGGAGCTGGTGCAGCAGCGGCGACCGGCGCCGAAGCGACGGCGGCCACTGGTGCGACGGCAGCTTGCGCTGGCGCGGCGGCTGGTGCAGCAGCGGCAGGGGCAGCGCCGCCCGTCGTTTCCACGACCAGTACCAGCGAACCCTTGGCAACCTTGTCGCCGACCTTGACTTTCAATTCCTTGACGATACCGGCATGGCTCGATGGGATTTCCATGCTGGCCTTGTCCGATTCGACCGTCAGCAGCGACTGGTCGACCTTGATGCTGTCGCCGACCTTGACCATCAGTTCGATGACTTCGACTTCCTTGAAGTCGCCGATATCGGGCACGGTCACTTCCACCAGGGCCGACGCGCCGGAAGGGGCAGCTGCTGGCACGGCCGCGGCGGGGGCGGCTTCAGCGACAGGTGCGGCAGCTGGTGCGGCGGCGGCTGGCGCAGGCGCAGGCGCCGACGCATCGTCCGCCACTTCCAGCAGCAGGACCAGCGAACCTTCGGCGATCTTGTCGCCCACGTTGACTTTCAATTCCTTGACGACACCGGCGTGGCTCGATGGAATTTCCATGCTGGCCTTGTCCGATTCGACCGTGATCAGGGACTGGTCAACCTTGACCGTATCGCCTGGCTTGACCATCAGTTCAATGATCTCGACTTCCTTGAAATCGCCGATATCCGGGACTTTGACTTCCACAATGCTCATAGCTTGCTCCGTTATTTTATTTGTCAGATGGACCCGCACACACGCCAGGGCGGCACTTTCGCACCGCCCTGGCATCATCGGGTCCGCACAACGATTACTGGGTCACCGGATTCGGTTTGTTCGCGTCGATGCCGTACTTGGCAATCGCCTGCTCCACCACCGACACGTCGATCTTGCCTTCGTCAGCCAGCGATTTGAGCGCGGCCACGGTGACATAATAACGGTTCACTTCGAAGAACTCGCGCAGCTTGGCGCGGCTGTCCGAGCGGCCAAAGCCATCGGTACCAAGCACTTTATAAGTGCGGCCCTTCGGCATGAAGGCGCGGATCTGTTCTGCAAACGCGCGCATGTAGTCGGTCGTGGCGACGATCGGGCCGTCCGTGTCCTGCATCAGCGACGTCACGTAAGGCACGCGCTGCTCTTTCGACGGGTTGACCATGTTCCAGCGTTCCGCATCCTGGCCATCGCGGGCCACCAGGGTCAGCGACGGCGCCGACCACACGTCCGCTGCCACGCCCCAGTCGTTTTGCAACAGCTCGGCGGCGAAGATCGATTCGCGCAGGATGGTGCCGCAACCGATCAGTTGTACGCGCAGCTTGGCGTCCGCCTGGCCTTCCTGCAGCTTGTACATGCCTTTCAGGATGCCTTCTTCCTGGCCTGGCTTGATGCCTGGCTGGGCGTAGTTCTCGTTCATGATCGTGATGTAGTAGAACACATCTTCCTGGTTGGCGATCATGCGGCGCAGGCCGTCCTGGATGATGACGGCGACTTCATGGCTGAAGGTCGGATCGTACGGCATGCAGGTCGGGATGGTCGCGGCAAAGATATGGCTGTGGCCATCTTCGTGCTGCAAGCCTTCGCCGTTCAGGGTCGTACGGCCAGCCGTGCCACCCATCAGGAAGCCACGGGCGCGCATGTCGGCCGAAGCCCATACCTGGTCGCCGATGCGCTGGAAGCCGAACATCGAGTAGAAGGTGTAGAACGGGATCATGATGCGGTCGTTGGTCGAGTACGACGTCGCTGCGGCGATCCACGAGCTCATGCCGCCCGCTTCGTTGATGCCCTCTTGCAGGATCTGGCCAGCCTTGTCTTCGCGGTAGTACATGACCTGGTCTTTGTCGACCGGCTCGTACAACTGACCTTTCGGGTTGTAGATGCCGATCTGGCGGAACAGGCCTTCCATGCCGAAGGTACGCGATTCATCGACCAGGATAGGCACCACGCGCTGGCCCAGGTTCGGGTCTTTCAGCAGGGTCGAGATGACGCGCACGAACGCTTGCGTGGTCGAGATTTCGCGGCCTTCCGGCGTCGCTTCCAGCACGTTTTTAAAGGCGTCCAGGCCAGGCACCGGCAGGGTTTCTTCCGACTTCTGGCGGCGCTGCGGCAGGTAGCCACCCAGGGCCTTGCGGCGCTCGTGCAGGTAGACCATTTCCGGCGCGTCGTCGGCTGGCTTGAAGAACGGGATGTCGGCCAGCTTGTCATCAGGGATAGGCAGCGAGAAGCGGTCGCGCATTTCGCGGATGGCTTCGTCGTCGAGTTTTTTCGTCTGGTGCGCCGTGTTGCGCGCTTCGCCCGACTTGCCCATGCCGTAACCCTTGATGGTTTTCACCAGCAGGACGGTAGGCTGGCCCTTGTGTTCCTGGGCGATCTTGAATGCCGCGTAGATCTTGTGCGGATCGTGGCCGCCACGGGTCAGGCGCCAGATGTCGTCGTCCGTCATGTTGGCAACCATTTCCAGCAGCTTCGGATGCTTGCCGAAGAAGTGCTTGCGCACGTAGGCGCCATCCTTGGCCTTATAGTTCTGGTATTCGCCGTCGACGGTTTCCATCATCACGCGCTGCAGGATGCCTTCTTTATCTTGCGCCAGCAGGGCGTCCCAGCCCGGACCCCAGATGACCTTGACGACGTTCCAGCCGGCGCCACGGAATTCGCCTTCGAGTTCCTGGATGATCTTGGTGTTGCCGCGCACAGGGCCGTCCAGGCGCTGCAGGTTGCAGTTGACCACGATGACCAGGTTGTCGAGCATGTCGCGTGCGGCCAGGCCGATCGCGCCCAGGGATTCCGGCTCGTCCATCTCGCCATCGCCGCAGAAGGCCCAGATCTTGCGGTTGTCGGTTTTCGCGATGCCGCGTGCGTGCAGGTATTTCAGGAAGCGCGCCTGGTAAATCGCCATGTGCGGGCCCAGGCCCATCGACACGGTCGGGAACTGCCAGAAGTCAGGCATCAATTTAGGATGCGGGTACGAGGACAGGCCCTTGCCGTCGACTTCCTTGCGGAAGTTCAGCATTTGCTCTTCCGTCAGGCGGCCTTCGAGGAAGGCGCGCGCGTAGACGCCGGGCGAGGAGTGGCCCTGGATGTACAGCAGGTCGCCGCCGTGGTCGGCCGTTGGCGCGTGCCAGAAGTGGTTGAAACCGATGCCCAGCATGTTCGCCAGCGAAGCGAACGAGGACAAGTGGCCACCCAGATCGCCGTCAGCGCGGTTGGCCTTGACGACCATGGCCATGGCATTCCAGCGCATCCACGAACGCAGGCGCTCTTCGTATTCTAGGTTGCCGGGACAGTGTGCTTCTTGCTTGGTGGGGATGGTATTGACGTAGGCGGTGGTGCTGGAGAACGGGATCTGGGCGCCGCGGCGGCGGGCCAGGTCAACCATGCGCTCCATCAGGTAATGCGCGCGTTCCGGGCCTTCATTTTCCAGAACGGCTTCGAGCGCGTCCAGCCACTCCTTGGTTTCCTGCATATCCGGGTCGGTGCCGATCTGTGTCGTTACCTGGTTCAGTTGAGCTGACATCTGTTGAGTCTCCTTTGTGAACGCCCCACCCCGATTTTCCGGATCGCTGTCGGACGGTATTTCGCTGATTATTTACTATTAAGTCGGTTTAGTGTGGGGATTCTAACAGCGTATTTACTATTTTTCAAATTACGATATAGCATTTCATATTATGAAATTGCCCTATGAAATTTATGCTGCACTGCCGCAAATTCTGTTCGGAAATTAGAATGTGCACGCAGCAAAACGAATGTACACCCTGGTCGCCCGCACAGGCATACCGGGCCAAGCGGGCCTGAAAAATGTCGAGGGCAAGGCGCGGCGACGCAGACAGTACGCCAGTACGGCAAGGAGCTGCAACGCCGCCATCGGCATTTTCTCAGGCCCGCGTCTCTGGCCCGCTTTTATGCCGGGCCAGGCGGGCCTGAAAAATGTCGAGGGCAAGGCGCGGCGACACAGACAGTACGTCAGTACGGCAAGGAGCTGCAACGCCGCCATCGGCATTTTCTCCGGCTCGCGTCTCTGGCCCGCTTTTTAACATAACGGCTTGGCGCCAAAACCGCCCCTTTGCACCGCCCGGCTTTATAATCTGTCTTTTCCCTCCCACACAGCCTCCTACCATGCCAGCACAACTGATCGACGGAATCGCCCTCTCCCAAAAACTGCGCAGCGAGATCGCCACGCGCGCCGCCGCCCTCACGGCCAAGGGCACCCAGCCCGGCCTGGCCGTGATTCTCGTCGGCGAAGACCCGGCCAGCCAGGTGTACGTCCGCAACAAGGTCAAGGCGTGCGGCGACGTGGGTTTCCACTCGGTGCTGGAGAAATATGAAGCGGATCTGTCCGAAGCGGACTTGCTGGCGCGTATCGCCAGCCTGAATACCGACCCTGCCATCCACGGCATCCTCGTGCAAATGCCCTTGCCTAAACACATCAACCCGCACAAGGTCATCGAAGCGATCGCCACGACGAAAGACGTGGACGGCTATTCCGTCCTGAGCGCAGGCGAACTGATGACGGGCTTGCCCGGCTTCCGCCCGTGCACACCGTATGGCTGCATGAAACTGATCGAAAGCACGGGCGTCGACTTGCGCGGCAAGCACGCCGTCGTCATCGGCCGCAGCAACACGGTCGGCAAGCCGATGGCCCTGCTGCTCTTGCAAGCGAACGCTACCGTCACCATCTGCCATAGTGCGACGCCGGACCTGGGCCTGTACACGCGCCAGGCGGATGTGGTCGTGGCCGCCGTCGGCCGCCGCAACACCCTGACGGCCGACATGGTCAAGCCGGGCGCCATCGTTATCGACGTGGGCATGAACCGCGACGATGAAGGCAAGCTGTGCGGTGACGTGGATTTTGCCGGCGTGAAAGAAGTCGCCTCCCACATCACCCCCGTACCGGGTGGCGTGGGTCCGATGACGATTACCATGCTGCTGATGAACACGGTCGAAGCCGCCGAGCGCATTTAAGAGGAGCACCTGAAAAAACGTCCATGGCTGCGTTGCAGTGCCTCGCCGTACTATTCGTACTGCCTTCGGCACCGCGCCTTGCCCTGAACGTTTTTCAGGCGCTCCACATATGAAGACAGAATGGACGAACCGACGATGAATACCAATCCCCTGCTTGATTTTTCCGGACTGCCACGCTTCGACGCGATCACGCACGAGCATGTCACGCCTGCCATCGATACCCTCTTGGCCCAGGCGCGCGCCACGGTGGCGCAGCTGGAAGCGCCCATGGAAGAAGTGAGCTGGGAAAACTTCGTCGCGCCCCAGGACCAGATCGCCGAAACCCTGGGCCGCGCCTGGAGCATCGTCAACCACTTGAATAGCGTGGTCGATACGCCCGAGCTGCGCGCCGCCTACAATGCGAACCAGCCCAAGGTGACGGAATTCTGGACCGAGCTGGGCCAGAACGAAATCCTGTTCGGCAAATACAAGCAATTGCAGGCCCGCGCCGATTTCGCCAGCCTGTCGCCGTCGCGCCGTCGCATCGTCGACAACGCCGTGCGCGACTTCCGCCTCGGCGGCGCCGAGTTGCCCGAGGACAAGAAAGAGCGCTTTGGCGCCATCCAGGAAGAACACGCGGCCGTCTCGACGCGTTTTTCCGAAAACGTGCTCGACGCTACCAATGACTATAAGTTGCTGGTCGAGAACGAGCTTGACCTGGCCGGCCTGCCCGACGACGTGAAGGCCGCCGCGCGCGCCGCCGCCGAAAAAGCGGGCAAGCAGGGCTATGAATTCTCGCTGCATTTCCCGTCGTATTACCCGATCCTGCAATTTGCCGACAATCGCGCGCTGCGCGAAACCATCTATCGCGCCAACGCCACCAAGGCGTCGGACCAGGGCGAGGTCTTCAGCAAGAAAGAAGACTGGGACAATACGCACAACATCGTCACCTTGTTGCGGCTGCGCAACGAAGAGGCGCAACTGCTGGGCTACGCCAATTTCGCCGAAGTGTCGCTCGTCTCCAAAATGGCCACCTCGCCCGCGCAAGTCATCGCTTTCCTGGAAGACCTGGCCAAACGCGCGCGTCCGTTCGCCGAGAAGGACCTGGCAGAACTGAAACAATTCGCCCGCGAAGAACTGGGCATCGCCGAGCTGCAGGCGTGGGACGTGCCTTACGCCTCCGAAAAGCTGCAGGAACGCCGCTACGCGTTCTCGGCCCAGGAAGTCAAACAGTATTTCCCTGAACACAAGGTGATCGACGGCCTGTTCCGTCAGATCCAGAACCTGTTCAACGTCGAGATCAAGCCCGATACGGCGCCCGTCTGGCACCAGGACGTGCGCTTCTACCGCATCGAACGCGACGGCAAGCTGGTGGGCCAGTTCTATCTGGACCTGTATGCGCGCGCCGGCAAGAGCGGCGGCGCCTGGATGGACGACGCGCGCGGCCGCCGTGCCGATGCACAACACGTGCAAACGCCGATCGCCTACCTGACCTGCAACTTCACGGAACCGGCCGTGGTAGCTGGCCAAGCCCAGCCTGCCCTGTTCACGCACGATGAAGTGATCACCCTGTTCCACGAGTTCGGCCACGGCTTGCACCATATGCTGACCGTCGTTGACGAGCTGGGCGTGTCGGGCATTTCCGGCGTCGAATGGGATGCCGTGGAACTGCCATCGCAATTCATGGAAAACTTCTGTTGGGAATGGGAAGTGCTCGAACACATGACGGCGCACGCCGTCACGGGCGAACCGCTGCCACGCGCGCTGTACGACAAGATGCTGGCCGCCAAGAATTTCCAGTCCGGCCTGCAAACCCTGCGCCAGGTAGAGTTCTCCTTGCTGGACATGCATTTGCACTATGACTACGACGCCAGCACGGGCCAGAGCGTGCAGCAGCTGATCGACGGCGTGCGCGCCCAGTTTTCGCTGCTCATCCCGCCCCCGTTCAACCGCTTCCAGAATGCCTTCGGGCACATCTTCGCCGGCGGCTACGCGGCCGGCTACTACAGCTACAAATGGGCCGAAGTGCTGTCCGCCGACGCCTATGCGGCGTTTGAAGAAGCCAGGGCGCTGGGACCGGCCGCCACCGCGCAAGCAGGCAAGCGTTACCTGCAGGAAATCCTGTCCGTCGGCGGCTCGCGCCCTGCGCTGGAATCGTTCACGGCCTTCCGCGGCCGCGAACCGTCGATCGACGCCCTGCTGCGCCACAGCGGCATGGCCGCTTGATCGCCATGAGCCGCGTCGATTTTCACAGCAACGTGCCGGACAAGCTGGCCTACGCCTGCCGCCTGGCGCGCAAGGCCTATATGGCCGGCAACAAGGTCGTCGTGCTGGCGCAAGACGGCGCCCAGCTCGACGCCTTGAACAGCGCCATGTGGACCATTTCCGCCACGGATTTCCTGCCGCACGTGCTGGCCGGCGATCCGCTGGCGGCGCAAACGCCGATCATCCTGACCGATGACCCGGCGGCGGAGGTGCCGCATCACGACATCCTCGTCAACCTGTCGCAGTTGCCGCCCGCCAATTACGCACAGTTCCAGCGCGTCTTCGAGATCGTCTCCGTGGATGAGCAAGATGCGCAGGCGGGCCGCCAACGCTTCCTGCACTACCGCCAGCAAAACGTGCAACCGACCCACTTTGTGGCGGGTAAAGCATGAGCCAGCAGCCATTCGACCAGGGCATCCCCCTGCTGACGGAGGTGCTGCTGGGGCCGGAGGTGGATGAGGTGGCCCCCGCCATGCCAGCCGAGCCTGCTATCGAGGCAGCGCCGGCGTTGCCACCTGGCGTAGTCCAGCCTGACTGGGACGCCATCGAACAGCGGCTGACGCAGCGCATCCTGCACCAGGTGCAGGGCAAGATCGACCATCTGCTGGAAGAGCGCATCGCCCACGTCCTGCAAACAGCCCTGCAAAACGCCCTGATCGGCATGCGCGGCGCCCTGCGCGAAGATTTGCAGCAGTCGCTGGAACAGATCGTGGCCCATGCGGTGAGCCACGAGCTCGGGCATTTGCACCCTCCCGCACAGTCCTGAGCAATCGGGTTACGCGCTGCGCGCCAACCCGACCTACCCTATTCTTCCTTCCAACGCCATTCTTTGGTGCGCTCGCGCCTGCGAAATCGGTGCATCGCGCCTCACTTTGGTGATTGTTGCGACAAAATGTAAAAAGCCCGAAATGCGGCTTTGCGCCGCCTGTTTTTTGTTGTACCTTTCTCCACACGTACCGCCCCTCGAAGCGGTTTTCACGAGACGCCGCCGTATCTTTATCCATTGGAGAATGTTTATGCTGCTCAAGACCAAAGTCCTTCCTCTCGCCCTCGCCCTCGCCTTTGCCGGCCATGCGGGCGCACAGGAAATCATCAAGATCGGCCACGTCGCCCCGGTCTCTGGCGCCAGCTCCCACCTGGGCAAGGATAACGAGAACGCGGCCAAGATGGCCATCGAGGATTTGAACGCCAAAGGCTTCAAGATCGACGGCAAAGCCGTGAAATTCGTGCTGGTGCCCGAAGATGATGCAGCCGATCCCAAGCAGGGCACGGCCGTGGCGCAAAAGCTGGTCGATGCCAAGGTCAACGGCGTCGTCGGCCACCTGAACTCGGGCACGACGATTCCCGCCTCGCGCATTTACTTCAATGCCGGCATCCCGCAGATTTCACCGGCCGCCACCAACCCGACGTACACCCAGCAGAAATTCAACACAGCCTTCCGCGTCGTGGCCAATGACAACAAACTGGGCGGCACCCTGGGCGCGTATGCCGTGGGCAAGCTGCAAGCGAAGAAAATCGCCGTCATCGACGACCGCACGGCCTACGGCCAGGGCGTTGCGGAACAGTTCGTCAAGGGTGCCAAGAAAGCAGCGCCTGGCGTGCAAATCGTCGGCAAGGAATTTACCAATGCCAACGCGACGGACTTCAACGCCATTTTGACCAGCATCAAGTCGAAAAATCCTGACCTGATCTTCTTTGGCGGCATGGATTCCGTGGGCGGCCCCATGCTGCGCCAGATGAAGGCGCTGGGCATCAAGGCCAAGTTCATGGGCGGCGACGGCTTGTGCACGGAACCGCTGGGCAAGTTGGCGGGCGACGCCGTGGGCGAAGACATGGTCACCTGCGCGGAAGCGGGCGGCGTGACGGGCGCGCAGCAAAAAGGCATGGACGATTTCCGCGCCCGCTACAAGCAAAAGTACAACATGGAAGTGCAACTGTACGCGCCATACGTCTACGATGCCGTGATGACCATGGCCACCGCCATGGCCGACGCGAAATCGTCGAAACCGTCCGTCTACCTGCCTTTCCTGGCCAAGGTGCACTACCAGGGCGTGACGGGCCCGATCTCGTTCGATGCCAACGGCGACATCAAGGACGGCGCGCTGACCTTGTTCACGTATCGTGATGGCAAGAAGACAAAAATGGAAGTGGTCAAGTAAGCGGCTGCGTCGCCACATAAGCCTGCAAGCCTTCGGCCAGCGCGTCGAAGGTGGCGCGGCAGCGCAGGCTGCCGCGCAAGTCTTCATGCATGGTGACCCAGGTTTCCATCGGTAGCGAAAACGCTTGCGGCAACACGCGCCGCAGGGCCGGATTGCGCGCCGCCAGCCCCGCCTGGCACACGCCGATGCCTGCGCCCGCCCGTATCAGGGCCAGTTGCGCCAGGTCGCTGTCGCTGCGCCAGGCAAAATTTTCCCGCGTAAATCCGTTGAAAGCCGCGCCCGCGTTGCGCACGAAGGGGCTCGCCTCGTCGTAGCCGATGACGGCATGTTGCGCCAGGTCGGCCAGTGCCAGCGGCGTGCCGTGCCGCGCCAGGTAATCCGCGTGCGCATGCAGGCCCAGTTCGATCTCGCCCACCTTGCGCGCCACCAGCTGCTCCTGGCGGGGCCGCAACATGCGCACGGCGATGTCCGCTTCCCGGCGCAGCAAATCCTGCACCTTGTTGCTCAATACCAATTCAATGGTCAAGCCCGGATGGCGCGCGCGCAGGCGGGCCAGGATCGGCGGCAGCACTTCCACGCCCACCACTTCGCTGGCCGCGATGCGCACGACACCGGCCACGCCCTGCCCCTGGCTGCTGGCGGCGCGCTCCATCAGGGCCGCCGTGTGCTCCATGGTTTCCGCATGGGGCCGCAGCGCCAGCGCCACTTCCGTGGGGAGCAAGCCCAGTTGGGAGCGCGTAAACAGGGTCGCACCCAGCGCCTGCTCCAGCGCGGCGATATGCCGGCCGACGGTGGGTTGCGTGATGGCCAGCGCGCGTGCCGCGCCGGACAGCGAGCCGTGCTTCAGCACGGCCAGCAGCGAACGGTAGTATTCCCAGGCAATGGAAGTAGTCATACATAAATGTATAGCCCGTACTCGATGTTCGTCAATTCCCAATTAGCCCTGCGCGGCAGATACTGGCTCAATCAACCACACGGAGGACAATATGGACAAAACAGTATTGGTACTGGGCGCCACGGGCGGCATCGGCGGCGAGATGGTGCGCCAGCTCCTGGCGGCGGGCTGGCAGGTGCGCGCCTTGACACGGGGAGAGCTGCCATCGCCACGCGGCGACGGCATTGAATGGCTGCGCGGCGACGCGCTGTCGCGTACGGACGTACTGGCCGCTGCCAGGGGCTGCGCCGTCATCGTGCACGCCGTCAACCCGCCCGGCTACCGCCACTGGGGCCAGCTGGTGCTGCCCATGCTCGACAATACGATTGCCGCGGCCATCGCCGAAAACGCCACCATCGTGCTGCCGGGCACCGTGTACAACTTCGGTCCCGACGCCTTTCCAGTCTTGGCGGAAGACGCGCCGCAGCATCCGCTCACGCGCAAGGGCGCCATCCGCGTGGAACTGGAAGCGCGGCTGGAACGGGCCAGCACGCAGGGCGCCAGGGTCATCATCGTGCGCGCGGGCGACTTCTTCGGCCCCCGCGCCGGCAACAACTGGTTTTCACAGGGTCTGGTGAAACCGGGCCAGCCCGTGCGCAGTGTGCTGTATCCGGGCGCGCCCGGCGTGGGTCACCAGTGGTCCTACCTGCCCGACGTGGCGCGCACGATGTTGCAATTGCTGGCCATGCGCGCCACCTTGCCCGCATTCTCACGCTTTCACCTGGCCGGGCACTGGGACCACGACGGCAGGCAAATGACGGGAGCGATTGCCCGCGTGGTAAAACAGGCGACAGGAGCTGCGCCCGTCATCCGGCGCTTTCCATGGTGGCTCATGACGCTGGCGTCGCCGTTCGTGGCAACCCTGCGCGAAATGCGCGAGATGCGCTATCTGTGGCAAACGCCTCTATCCATGGAGAATGCGCGGCTGCTGGCCGTGCTGGGCCAGGAGCCGCATACGCCGCTCGACGAGGCCGTGCGGGCGACATTGGAGGGCATGGGGAATCTGCAAAAGGCAGCGGGCAAAAAAAATGCGCCGGGATTGCCGGCGCGCTGATTGCAGGTACTACGGCACAGATTATTTCTGTGCCAGCACCCATTTGACCAGGGTGTGGGCTTCAGCATCGCTCACTTGCGGGTTCGCTGGCATCGGGATCGCTCCCCAGGTGCCGGAACCGCCTTTCATGACTTTCGCCACGAGCTTGTTTTCCGCGTCTTTCTGACCAGCGTACTTGGCAGCCACGTCCTTGAACGCAGGGCCCACCAGTTTCGTGCTCACCGCGTGGCAAGCCATGCAGTTCTTTGCTTTCGCCAGATCCGGATTGGCCAACGCTGCTTGCGATGCCAGAGCCGATACGGTCAATACACTCACCAACATAAAACGTTTCATTGTCTTTTCTCCAAAGTTACTTCCTGCGGCATTTTACTGTGTTTCCGCAGATGCACCACGAGCCCAGATCAAGCGTTTCAATGTAGTAACGCAATGTCCTTGTATCAGGCACTCACATTCTGCCCCAACTGCACGCGCATGACCATGTTGTTTGTAAGGCGATGTAACGACAGCCGGCCCCGCGCAGTGGATCGGGGCCGGCTGTCTTACCTGCGCAACAAATCAGCGTTTCTTCAACTGCGACAGATCGCGCACGGCGCCCCGGTCGGCCGACGTCGTCAGGGCTGCATAGGCCTGCAGCGCCTGCGACACATAGCGCTCGCGGTTGACGGGCAGCCAGGCTGCATCGCCCTTCGCTTCCATGGCGGCGCGGCGCGCGGCCAGCTGCGCATCCGTGACGCGCAGGTTGATCGTGCGCTCGGGGATGTCGATGTCGATAAAGTCGCCCTCTTCCACCAGGCCGATGGCGCCGCCTTCAGCCGCTTCCGGCGAGGCGTGGCCGATCACCAGGCCCGAGGAACCGCCCGAGAAGCGCCCGTCCGTGAACAGCGCGCACGCCTTGCCCAGGCCCTTGGACTTGATGTACGAAGTCGGGTACAGCATTTCCTGCATGCCGGGACCGCCTTTCGGGCCTTCGTAGCGGATGATGACGACGTCGCCTTCATGCACGGTATCTTCCAGGATGGCAGCGACGGCCGCGTCCTGGCTTTCGAACACGCGCGCCTTGCCCGAGAATTTCAAGATGCTTTCATCCACGCCTGCCGTCTTGACGATGCAGCCCTTTTCGGCCAGGTTGCCGTACAAGACGGCCAGGCCGCCATCCTGCGAATAGGCATGCGCCTTGTCGCGGATGCAGCCCGTGCTGCGATCCGTGTCGACAGCCGCGAAACGCTCGGACTGCGAGAACGCCGTCTGCGTCGGCACGCCGCCCGGTGCGGCGCGGAACAATTCATGCACGGCCGGATTGTCGGTGCACATGATGTCGTTTTGCGCAATGGCGTCGGCCAAAGTCGGCGCGTGGATGGTCGGCAGGGTGGTGTTGAGCAGGCCGGCGCGCGCCAGTTCGCCCAGGATGCCCACGATGCCGCCGGCGCGGTGCACGTCTTCGATATGGTATTTGTCCGTCATCGGCGCGACCTTGCACAGGCACGGTACCTTGCGCGAGATGCGATCGATGTCGGCCATCGTGAATTCCACTTCCGCCTCGTGCGCGGCGGCCAGCAAGTGCAGCACGGTATTCGTCGAGCCGCCCATGGAGACGTCGAGCGCCATGGCGTTTTCAAACGCGGCCTTGGTGGCGATCGAGCGTGGCAGCACGGAATAATCGTCCTGTTCATAATGGCGCTTGGCCAGTTCCACGATCAGGCGGCCCGCGCGCAGGAACAGCTGCTGGCGGTCCGAGTGCGTGGCCAGGATGGTGCCGTTGCCGGGCAGGGCCAGGCCCAGCGCCTCGGTCAAACAGTTCATCGAGTTGGCCGTAAACATGCCGGAACACGAGCCGCAGGTCGGACAGGCCGAGCGTTCGATTTCCGCCACGTCGGCGTCGGATACGGTGCTGTCGCCCGCCTTGATCATCGCGTCGACCAGGTCCAGCTTGATGATCTTCTGCGTGCCGTTGACCACCTTGACGACCTTGCCCGCTTCCATCGGCCCGCCCGAGATGAAGACGACGGGGATATTGATGCGCATGGCGGCCATCAGCATGCCCGGCGTGATCTTGTCGCAGTTCGAGATGCATACCATGGCGTCGGCGCAGTGGGCGTTGACCATGTATTCGACGGAGTCGGCGATCAGGTCGCGCGACGGCAGCGAATACAGCATGCCGCCGTGGCCCATGGCGATGCCGTCATCGACGGCGATGGTATTGAATTCCTTGGCCACGCCGCCGGCCGCTTCGATTTCGCGCGCCACCATCTGTCCCAGGTCCTTCAGGTGCACGTGACCGGGCACGAACTGGGTGAACGAGTTGACGACGGCGATGATCGGCTTGTCGAAGTCGCCGTCCTTCATGCCGGTGGCGCGCCACAGGGCGCGGGCGCCAGCCATGTTGCGGCCGTGGGTGGTGGTGCGGGAGCGGTATTGCGGCATGATGGACCTTCCAAAAGTGTTGATGCCTGACTGTGCGGGTTTGCAGTAAAACCCTGCATGCAGTGGGGGTACGTCAGATTGCCTTGCGCGCGTCCCACTGTCAAATATATGATGCACGTGTCTGTGAGTCGATTTTCATATCACAGGACTTATTCCACATGGAAACGCATATGAACCTTGAACTGCGCCAGCTGCGCTACTTTGTCACCGTCGCCGAGGAATTGCACTTCGGCCGCGCCGCCGCGCGGCTGCACATGACGCAGCCGCCCCTGTCGCAAACCATCATGGCCCTGGAAGAATTGCTGGGCGCCCCGCTGTTCGTGCGCACGCGGCGCGAGGTGCAGCTGACGCCGGCCGGCACGGCCCTGCTGCCCGAGGCGCGCCGCCTGCTGGCCCAGGCGCAGGATTTACCCGCGCTGGTGCAGCGGGCCGCGCAGGGCGAGGCAGGGCGTCTGAGCCTGGCCTTCGTTTCCTCGGCCGACTACAGCGTGCTGCCGCCGCTGCTGCGCGCTTACCAGACGGCCTATCCGCAAGTGCAGATCGCGCTGCAGGAAGCCACCTCCGACCTGCAGCTCGATGAATTGCTGGCCGGGCGCACGGATGCGGGCCTGTTGATCCCGCCCTTGCCAGAAAAGGCGAAAGGGGCGCTCGACTACCTGCCCGTACTGGCCGAACCGCTGGTGCTGGCCGCGCCGTCCGGCCTCGACATACTCATTACGCCGGGCCCCGTGCGCCTGCGCGACCTGCCGTCGCTGCCTTTGATCATTTTCCCGCGCGCCATTTCTCCCGCCCTGCACGACGCCATCCTCGGCGTGTTCCGCGCGGCCGGCATCACGCCGCAGATCGGCCAGGAAGCGATCCAGATGCAAACCATCGTCAGCCTCGTCTCGGCTGGCATGGGCATCGCGCTTGTGCCACAATCGGTATCGAATCTGATGCGCCCGGGCGTAGAATACAGGCCGCTGCAGGACGCCACGCCGCTGGTGGAAACGGGCCTGGCCTGGCGCCGCGACAATCCGTCCGCCGTACTGCAAGGTTTCCTGGCGCTGCTGCGCAAGCAGTTCGGCGCGACCGCCGATTAAATTAAGTAGCCGCTAAGGCAAAAAACCGCCAGCGCCCCCATACTACGCAACCTTGGCTTTAAACAAAGAAAGAAACCCCATGCTGATACACCCGATGCCCGACCCGATAGCCATCCAGATCGGCCCGCTCGCCGTGCACTGGTACGGCCTGATGTATGTGCTGGCCTTCGCCCTGTTTATTATCCTGGGCCGCGTGCGCATCAAGCAGCCGCATATCGCCGTGCTGGGCTGGAAGAAGGAAGACCTCGATGACATGCTGTTCTACGGCATGCTGGGCGTGGTGATCGGCGGGCGCCTGGGCGAAGTGCTGTTCTACCGCCCCGAATACTTCATGCACAATCCGCTCGAGATCTTCATGGTCTGGCATGGCGGCATGTCCTTCCATGGCGGCTTCCTCGGCGTCATCCTGGCCATGTACCTGTGGAGCCGTAAGGCGGGCCGCAACCTGTTCGACGTGCTCGACTTCATCGCCCCGCTGGTGCCGCTCGGCTACGCGGCCGGCCGCCTGGGCAATTTCATCAATGCAGAACTGCCGGGCCGCATCGCGCCGGACACCCTGCCGTGGGCGATGCAGTGGCCAGGCATTCCGTATCCCGTGCACCCGTCGCCGCTCTACCAGATGCTGATCGACGGCATCCTGGTCTTCATCATCCTGTGGCTGTTTGCGCGCAAGCAGCGTCCGCGCATGGCCGTCGGCGCCATGTTCACCCTGTTGTACGGCTGCGCGCGCTTCTTCACGGAATACTTCCGCACGCCGGACTGGGAAGTCGTGTGGCTGGGCGTGCCGATCACCTCGGGCCAGATGCTGTCCCTGCCGATGATCGTCGGCGCCATCGCGCTGCTGGTGTGGGCGTATAAAAGCCAGGTAATGGGCACGCCGCCCACCAAGGCACGCCCGGCCAACACGTAATCCGCTGTTCCCCGGTGGCGCGCCAGGCAGGCGCGCCACCCTCCCCTCCTCTGGCAACATTTCCCTAAAAACAGCAAGATTTCCGTATGGAATGGACTTGCTGTTGACATCTGGGTATCATCGTTTGCACGTGCCGCCACCGGGGAGTGCCTTGCCATGCCGCCTGCCGGGCAAAAACTGACATGCTCGATCGCGCTGGGCGCCGGCTATGTGCTGGCCCAGCTGACCTTGACGGCCTGGGCCGGCTCGCACGCCCCCTGGGTCAGCTATGCGTTCAGCATTGTCTCGCCCCTGCTGGCGCTGGCCGCCTGTTGCCGCTGCGCCTATGTCAGCGCGGCAGGCGCCGCCAGGACAGGCTGGGCCCTGTTCGCCGTGGCCATGCTGTTCTGGAGCTCGGGCATGATATTGTCGGCCTGGCAAGACCTGAGCGGACAAGTGGCCTCCGACGCCACGTATTTTTCCGATTTCGCCTATTTCATGTATGGCGCGCCCCTGTTACTGGCCATGTCGTCCGTGGCGCACGAGCATCCCTCGCGCACCCTGCAGTGGCTCGATGCCGTGCAAGTGCTGCTGGCAGCCTACCTGGCCTATACGGCCATCTTTTCCGTGTCGCCCTTCGAGCAGCGCTCGATCGCGCCGATTCCCGCCAGCCTGCTGGTGCTGACCTACAACGTGGAAAACCTGGCCCTGGCCTGTTGCGCCTCGCTGCGCCTGCTGGCGCACCGCCGCGATGGCGGGCAAGGCCGCTTTTATCTGTTGCTGACGGTATTTTTATGGTGCTATGCGGGCTGCGCGGCAGCATATAACTATCTGACCTTGCATGGCGTGACCGAGGCCTGGAGCGAGGTGCTGCCGGGCCTGCCGTTCCTGCTGCTGGTGCTGCTGTCCACGCGTGTCACGGCGGCGCAGACGGGGACGGAAACCGCACAGGCGCAGCGGACCCCGCAAAAGCTGACCCTGCTGATCGACAATTTCAGTCCCATCTTTTTTACGGCCGCCTTGCTGGGCCTGGGCTTTGCCGTCATGCGCGCGCATTTCTACCTGGCGGCGGCATCGCTGTTCGTCGCGCTGCTGGTCCACGCGCTGCGCTCGGCCACCCTGCAAAGCCGCTACATGCAAAGCGAACTGGCCTTGCGCGCGGCGCATGACAAGCTGGAAAAGCTGTCGCTGACGGATGGCTTGACGGGCATCGCCAACCGGCGCTGCTTCGACCAGACCCTGCAGCTGGAGTGGCAGCGCGCCGCACGCAACAATCAAGCGCTGGCGCTGCTGATCATCGACATCGATTTCTTCAAAAGCCTCAACGACGGCTTCGGCCACCCGTATGGCGACGCCTGCCTGGTGCAGATCGCGGCCGCCCTGCATTCCGCGCTGCCGCGCGCCAGCGACCTGGCGGCCCGCTTCGGCGGCGAGGAGTTTGCCGCCATCCTGCCCGCCACCGATCGCGTGGGCGCGCTGGCCGTGGCGCACAAGATGCAGGAAGCGATCGCTGCGGCCGCCATCGTCCACGCGCCGTCGCGCGGCGGCCTGGTGACGGCCAGCATCGGCCTGGCCCTGAATGACGCAGGACAGACGCCGGAGCAATTGCTGGCCTCTGCCGACCAGGCCCTGTACCGGGCCAAGCAGAATGGTCGCAACCGGGTCGAAGGCTAACTTGTCAGCTTGCCGGTAATGACTTTCCATTGCGCCGGCGTCACGGGCGTGATCGACAGCCGGCTGCCCTTCTTGAGCAGCAGCATGTCTTCCAGCTCCGGCATCTGGCGCATCTCGGACAGGGGCAGCAGCGCCGTCTTCTTCACGCCGCGCACGTCGACGCTGATCCAGCGCGGCTGTTCTGGCGTGGCTTTCGGGTCGAAGTATTTGCCGCCCTCTTCAAACTGGCTGTGATCGGGATAGGCGCCGCTGGCCACTTCGGCCACGCCCGCCACGCCCGGCTGCGGGCAGCTCGAGTGATAGAACAGCACGCCATCGCCCGGCTGCATGCCATCGCGCATGAAGTTGCGCGCCTGGTAGTTGCGCACGCCAAACCAGGGCATGGTGTGCTGCGGCGCCGCCATCAGGTCGTCGATGCTCACTTCATCGGGTTCGGATTTCATCAGCCAGTATTGTTTCATGTTCACTCCCTATCAAAAGCAACAGGCGTAAAAAAACGGTTGCGCATCGATGCTGCAACCGTTTTCTTTGTACTGCAAATTGGGCCCCGCCTGTGCCGCTATGCCGGCATCCCGAACCAAACGGTTCAAGGTGGTCACGTTAGTTCAATTTCGGGTTCGTCGAACGAGCGACGCTCACTCCCATCAAACAAAATTCGCAACCGATGCGCATAAATGGTTCAAGGAATATATGGCAATCGCGAACACCGCAGGGTAGACCCAAGTTTACTCCTTTGCTCGCGCATCGCAAAGACAAATCGTCGCGTGCACGCTTAAAAAAGGTTTTCCTGGGGCGTCAGAGCGCTATCCAATACCGTGTGCATGGCCGAGATTTTCTGCTTCACTTCCAGTATCGTCAATTCCGACAGCGGACCTTGCGGCGACTTCACGGAAAGGAATTCAGCGGCCACGCCCAGGGCGGCCAGCACGGCGATGCGGTCGTTGCCCTTGACCTTGCCCGCGTCGCGGATGGCCTTCATTTTGCTATCGAGATAGATCGCCGCTTCGCGCAGCGCGCGCTCTTCGCCGTCGCGGCACACCATGCTGTAGGACTGGCCCATGATATTGACATCGACACGCGGCATTACGCTTCCTTCTCGTTCTCGGCAATATAGGCGCCCGCTTCCGAAGCGGCTTGCTCCAGGCCAGCTTGCACCAGTTCGGGAATTTTTTCCAGCAACGCTTCCACCCGCTCCTGCGCCTCGCGCATGCGTTGCACATACTGCGCGTTATCTGCGGCCAGCGCGGCATTGTCCTTGCGCAGTTGCGCGTTTTCACGGCGCAGCGCATGGGTCATTTCGGCCAGCAGGCCTATTTTGTCGGATAATTCGTTGAATTCGGAAATCATCCCGCCACTATAGGGCGGACGCTCCATGGGCGTCAATCGAATCACGCCGCTGTCACACATATTTACATCAATGCAGGGCAGTTGGCGGACAATACACGCTTTTTCCGGCGCTTTTCGCCAAGTGCACGCATCCGCCAGCGCCGCGATGGCAACGTTTTACTCGTCGACGTAATCGGGTTCGATATCGAGGCCGCCATAGCGGTTTTCGCAAGAGCGGCGCGTCAGCGTCTGTTCTCCGCCCTTGCCGTCAAGCACCATCGTCAAGTCGCGGCAAGTACGGCTGTAGCTGCCAGGTTTGGCGTCCGTCCGCGAGGGCGTCAGTCGCACTGCCAGCGGCACCGCATTGCCCAGTCCCTTGTTGCTCCACTGGCGGCTCTTGCCATCCTCTTCATCTTTCAAGGTGCGCACGGCGGCCTTCAGCAACGATGCTTGTTCTTTTGCATTCAGCTTGGCGATGGTGACGTCGGACAGGAACGGCGGATACACGACGGGCGCCGGGTCCTTGCCCTGCACATCCCATTTCCCGCTGTTCTGCGAACAGGTGCGGCGGCTCAGGTCCTGCGACTTGCCGCCCGCCGTGACGACGAATTTCAGGTCGCGGCAGACATGCGCCTTCAGGCTGTGCTCCGTCATGCCCGAGTTGCTAAAGTTATACGTGACTTTCACCAGCACACCGCTGTCGCCGCCGTTGTCCCACACATGGGCTTCCTGGTCGTCGTCGTCCTTGTTCAAGTCGTTGAACAAATCGCCCAGCAGCATCTCCTTTTCCTGCGGCGTCAGGGTCGCCACGGTGATTTCGTCGGCGATGGTGGGCGTTTGCGCAGCGGCATTACCCAGACAGGCGAGGCCGATGACGGTGGCGCCCAGCAGGCGCAGGGCGGGACGGGAAGTCGGGAATGGCATGGTGTGCTTTCTGATGCAAGTGGTGATCTGAGGCGATATTGATATGCAATTGCAATCATCTTATCAAATTTCATAGTCAAACTCTGTTTCCTGTGCGTACAGGAACGCCCCCTCTCCGGACGGCATGCTAGAGTCGCGCCTGTTGCTGACGCCCGGGAACGAGGCTTGCGCCAGCGCAAACCCTGCGTAAATGCAGGCTGCGCAGAACGTCTATGCTTATCTTCCCGGAGAATAAGCCCTTGAATAAGCCCCCTACCGTCCCTATAATTAGCACTCGTTAGTAGAGAGTGCTAACAAACTCTTTCGTAGCAATCCTCAGGACTGATGGTGCTTGCCAGACCACTGCAGGGAACGCTACGCGGCGGGCGACGCCGCGATGCACCACTGCCGGATACAGGCAAGGACAGGATGACATGGGGTTTGCTTGACCGTTGCGGGCTGCTTTCAACGGCGGTCACTGAAAGCAGGCCTGGCGCTGTGCCAGGAATGTATTCATTTAGCAACACCTATCCATTGAACTTTAAGGAGTTTTGTATGAATCTGCGCCCATTGAACGATCGCGTCATCGTCAAACGCCTCGACCAGGAAACCAAGACTGCGTCCGGCCTCATCATTCCTGATGCAGCTGCTGAAAAACCGGATCAAGGCGAAGTCCTTGCCGTAGGCAATGGCAAGATTCTCGACGACGGCAAAGTCCGTCCTCTGGATGTCAAAGTGGGCGACCGCGTCCTGTTCGGCAAGTACGCCGGCCAAACCGTCAAAGTTGACGGCGATGAGCTGCTGGTCATGCGCGAAGAAGACATCATGGCGATCGTCGTCAAGTAATTGTTTCCACGTTGTAGACAGATACATCCCGAAACTCAGGAGAATTGAACATGGCAGCTAAAGAAGTAGTATTCGGCGACGCAGCGCGCGCCAAGATGGTCGAAGGCGTCAACATCCTCGCCAACGCAGTCAAAGTAACGCTGGGCCCGAAAGGCCGCAACGTGGTCCTGGAGCGCTCGTTCGGCGCCCCTACCGTCACCAAGGATGGTGTATCGGTAGCGAAAGAAGTTGAACTCAAAGACAAGCTCATGAACATGGGCGCGCAAATGGTCAAGGAAGTTGCTTCCCGCACCAGCGACAACGCCGGCGACGGCACCACCACCGCGACCGTGCTGGCACAAGCCATCGTGCGCGAAGGCATGAAGTTCGTTGCCGCCGGCATGAACCCGATGGACCTGAAGCGCGGTATCGACAAAGCTGTTGCAGCGACCGTCGAAGAACTGGCGAAAATCGCCCGTCCTTGCACCACGACCAAGGAAATCGCCCAAGTTGGCGCGATCTCGGCGAACTCGGACTACTCGATCGGCGAGCGTATCGCTGAAGCGATGGAAAAAGTCGGCAAAGAAGGCGTGATCACCGTTGAAGACGGCAAGTCGCTGAACGACGAGCTGGACATCGTTGAAGGCATGCAGTTCGACCGCGGCTACCTGTCGCCATACTTCATCAACAACCCAGAGAAACAAGTTGCCGTACTGGACAGCCCATTCGTCCTGCTGTGCGACAAGAAAATCTCGAACATCCGTGACCTGCTGCCGGTACTGGAACAAGTCGCAAAAGCTGGCCGTCCACTGCTGATCATCGCAGAAGACATCGAAGGCGAAGCACTGGCAACCCTGGTTGTGAACAACATCCGCGGCATCCTGAAAACTTGCGCAGTGAAAGCCCCTGGCTTCGGCGACCGCCGCAAAGCCATGCTGGAAGACATCGCTGTCCTGACCGGCGGCCAAGTGATCGCTGAAGAAGTCGGCCTGACCCTGGAAAAAGTGACCCTGGCCGAACTGGGCCAAGCGAAACGCATCGAAGTGGGCAAGGAAAACACCATCGTTATCGATGGCGCCGGCGAAGCTGCCTCGATCGAAGCACGCGTAAAACAAGTGCGTGTACAGATCGAAGAAGCGACCTCGGACTACGACCGTGAAAAACTGCAAGAGCGCGTAGCCAAACTGGCTGGCGGCGTTGCCGTGATCAAGGTTGGCGCAGCCACCGAAGTCGAAATGAAAGAGAAAAAAGCCCGCGTTGAAGATGCACTGCACGCGACCCGCGCTGCCGTGGAAGAAGGCATCGTGCCAGGCGGCGGCGTAGCCCTGCTGCGCGCACGCGCCAACATCACGGTCAAGGGCGACAATCCTGATCAAGACGCTGGTATCAAGATCGTCCTGCGCGCAATGGAAGAACCACTGCGCATGATCGTGCAAAACGCTGGCGAAGAAGCTTCGGTCGTCGTGGCAGCCGTACTGGCTGGCACGGGCAACTACGGCTACAACGCTGCCAACGGCACGTATGGCGACATGGTTGAAATGGGCGTCCTGGACCCAGCCAAAGTGACCCGTTCGGCGCTGCAAAACGCCGCTTCGATCGCTTCGCTGATGCTGACGACCGACTGCATGGTCTGCGAAATCGCTGACGACAAAGCAGGCGGCGGCATGGGCGGCGGCATGGGTGGTATGGGTGGTATGGGCGGCATGGGCGGCATGGACGGCATGATGTAATGTCCGGCATCCCCGCGCGCAGGCGACGGCGCGCAGGGATGCATACGCCGGGGAGAAACAGCAGACCAAAAGCTGCTTGTTCTTCCCCGCCAGCCCCGAAAAGCTATCTTCTACGGAAGGTAGCTTTTTTTTCGCCTGTTGGCCTGTTGATTTGGCAAGCCCCGCGATTGCCGGCCTGTGCATTTTGCTTTAGCATGGCCGCCATCATCCCTCTTTCTCACACCCACCATCATGCCGCCACGCGCCTCCTCTTCCAAAACCACCATCATCGCCGGCATCCTGGCCGGCTTGCTGGCCGCCGGGCTAGTCGCTTTCTACCTGCACCAGCAGTCCGCGCCGCACGAGGGCAATGCCCCGGCCGCGAGCAGCAACACGGCGGCGCCAGAGCAGAACGCGCGCGCCGTCGATGCCTTGCTGGCTTTGCCGGAAATCAAGGCCTGGTCGGCGCATATCGAAAAGGCTTCGGGCGGCCGCGCGCACGGCGCCGTGATGGAAACGTCGCCCGAGACGCGCCTCGTCGATGGCGTCGCCAGCTACCAGCTGAGCTTTTTCGAAAGCACGCCCGATGCGGCGCACCGCTGGGAAAGCTTTGTCGTGACGCCCGACGGCAAGCGCATCCTCGTCGACGACATCGTCAGCGGCGACCTGATCAGCCTGGAACAATGGCGCAAGGACAACGCGCCCATGCAACGCGTCGCCACGCAGTAACTACGTCGGCGTTGTAGCGCAAGCTTTACTTTCTGGCATCAACGCCCGATACTCGCCCACATGCCCGCCATCACTATCCGCCCCCTCACGCCAGACGACGCCAGCGCCTACCGCGCGCTGCGCCTGGCAGGCATCGCCGAACTGCCCACCGCCTTCTGCACCACGCATGCGGCGGAAAGCGGCTTGCCGCTGGCACAGATAGCCGAGCGCTTGCACGCCACTTCCCACCAAATAATATTTGGCGCTTTCAATGAAGAACAATTGATCGCCATGGCCGGCCTGCGCCGCGAGCCGATTGCCGTCGTGCATGACAAGGCCAGTCTGTGGAGCGTGTACGTGGCGCCGCAGGCGCGCGGGTGTGGCGCGGGACGGCAACTGGTGCAGGCGGCCATTGCACACGCCTGCAGCGTGCCCGAACTGGCCCGCGTGCGCCTGGCCGTGGCGCAGGACAACCACGCCGCATTGACCCTGTACCTGGACTGCGGCTTTACCCTGGAGGACTGTCCCGCAGCGGATGGCATGCTGCATATGCAGCTGTTGCTGCCCCGCCCGGTTCGTGCAAGTGCCAGTGCAAGTGCCGAAAGTAATGTCTTTATGAAAATCAATACCTTACAAATCCCTGCGAAATAGCGGACAGGCCGTTTTTTCTGTTGCAAGCAAACGCGGCAGGCCTTAGCATCGCGGCTTACAAAAAAAACTTGGGGGAGAGCCAATGTCATCGGCCGAGACACAAACCGCCACGGGCAAAATGCCGCGGCAAATACCGTACATCATCGCCAACGAAGGCTGCGAACGCTTCAGCTTTTATGGCATGCGCAACATCCTGACGCCATTCCTCATCAGCACCTTGCTGCTGCTGATCCCGATCGACCAGCGCACGGGCGAAGCCAAGCACGTGTTCCACACCTTCGTCATCGGCGTGTATTTCTTCCCGCTGCTGGGCGGCTGGCTGGCCGACCGTTTCTTCGGCAAGTACAACACCATCTTCTGGCTCAGCCTCGTGTATTGCGCCGGCCATGCCTGCCTGGCCCTGTTTGAAAACAGCGTCAACGGCTTCTATTTCGGCCTGTTCCTGATCGCCTTCGGTTCCGGCGGCATCAAGCCGCTGGTGGCTTCGTTTGTCGGCGACCAGTTCGACCAGACCAACAAGCACAAGGCCAAGCTGGTATTCGACCTGTTCTACTGGATCATCAACTTCGGCTCCTTCTTCGCGTCGCTGCTGATGCCGATGTTCCTGCGCGACTACGGTCCGTCGATCGCCTTCGGCATCCCCGGCATCATGATGCTGGCCGCCACCATCGTCTTCTGGATGGGCGCCAAAAAATACGTGCATGTGCCGCCGGCGCCACCGAATCCCGATTCGTTCACCCGCGTGGCCCGCACGGCCCTGCTGGCCCGCGTCGATGGCGGTTCGCGTCCCGGCCTGTACGTGGCCTACGTCGGCGTCATCGGCGCCCTGTATGCGTTCTACAGCATTCCCGAATGGGGCTTCGTGATTGCGGCGTGTACCGCGCTGGTATTGCTGCTGGCCTTCGGCAGCATCGGCACGGCCATGCAGCTGGAACGCGCACGCGGCATCCACCCCGACGAAGCCGTCGAAGGCGTGCGCGCCGTACTGCGCATCCTCGTCATCTTCGCCCTCGTCACGCCCTTCTTCTCGCTGTTCGACCAGAAGGCATCGACGTGGATCGTGCAAGCGAACACCATGGAAAAACCAAGCTGGTTCCTGCCGGCGCAGATGCAGGCGCTGAACCCGATGCTGGTGATGTTGCTGATCCCGTTCAACAACCTGGTGCTGTACCCGATGCTGAACCGCTTCGGCCTGGAAGCGACGGCCCTGCGCCGCATGACGGCCGGTATCGGCTTTTCCTCGCTGGCGTGGATCGTCATCGGTCTGCTGCAACTGGCCCTCGACAGCGGCAATGCCGTCTCCATCATGTGGCAGATCCTGCCATACGCCCTGCTGACGTTCGGCGAAGTGCTGGTCTCGGCGACGGGACTGGAGTTTGCCTACAGCCAGGCGCCCGTGTCGATGAAGGGCGCCATCATGAGCTTCTGGAATCTGTCGACCACGGTGGGCAACCTGTGGGTGCTGATCGTCAACCGCAGCGTCATGAACGAAGGCGTGATCGGCAAGATCGCCGAAAGCGGCATCAGCGTGACAGCCTTCCAGATGTTCTTCTTCGCCGCCTTCGCCGCCGTGGCCATGCTGGCCTTCGGCCTGTATGCGAAGCGCTACAAGATGGTGGACAACTACCGCCAGGCGGTGATCCCGGCGAAAGCATGATGCCGGTTTGATCTGCCGCAATCAAGAAGGGCGCCCTCGGGCGCCCTTTTTTTACGTCGTCACCGTCGGCCCATCGCGCCCCGTGCGCTCACGGATCTGCGCCAGCTGCCCGGCCACGGCAATCAGCCCCGCCAGCGCTTCCTGGGTCGGGATGGCATGCCGGGCCGGATCGGCTTCGTAGCGCTCCAGGTACAGGCGCAGGGTCGCGCCTTCGGTGCCCGTGCCGGACAGGCGCAGCACGATGCGCGCGCCGTCCGTCATGATGATGCGGATGCCCTGCTGCGTCGCCACGGAGCCGTCGACGGGGTCCGTATAGCTGAAATCGTCGGCCAGCGCCACCGTGTAGCCATTGGCTGCCTGGCCTGGCAAGGCGGCCAGCTGGCCGCGCATGGCCTCCATCAGCTGCGCCGCGCCGGCGCTGTCGATGTCTTCGTAATCGTGGCGCGAGTAATAGTTGCGGCCATATTCCGCCCAGTGCGCGCGCACGATCTCTTCCACCGATTGTTTTTTCGCTGCCAGCAGGTTGAGCCAGAACAGCACGGCCCACAGGCCATCCTTTTCGCGCACGTGGTTCGAGCCCGTACCGTAGCTTTCTTCACCGCACAGGGTGGCCATGCCCGCGTCGAGCAGGGTGCCGAAGAACTTCCAGCCCGTCGGCGTCTCGTGGCACGGTATGCCCAGCGCGCTAGCGACCCGGTCGGCCGCGCCCGACGTGGGCATGGAGCGGGCGATGCCCGTCAAACCGTCGCGGTAGCCGGGCGCCACGCTGGCGTTGGCAGCCAGGATGGCCAGGCTGTCCGAGGGCGTCACGTCGAAGCGCCGGCCGACGATCATGTTGCGGTCGCCATCGCCGTCCGAGGCGGCGCCGAAGTCCGGGGCATCGTCGCTGGCCATGCGCGTAATCAATTCCTGCGCGTTGACGGGGTTCGGGTCCGGATGGCCGCCGCCGAAGTCTTCGAGGGGCACGCCGTTGATGACGCTGCCCTTAGGCGCGCCCAGCATGCCTTCCAGGATGGCCGTCGCATAAGGGCCGGAAACGGCGTGCATGCCGTCAAAGCAGATACGCAGGCCGCCCGCGACCAGGGCACGGATGGCGTCGAAGTCGAACAGCTGCTGCATCAGTTCCGCGTAATCAAGCACCGGATCGATCACTTCGACCGTCATCTGCTCGATGCGCGCCACTCCCAGGGTGTCGAGGTCGATGTCGGCAGCGTCGCTGATGCGGTATTCGGTGATCGTTTGCGTGCGCGCAAACATGGCCTCGGTGACCTTTTCAGGTGCCGGGCCGCCATTGGCGATGTTGTACTTGATGCCGAAATCGCCATCGGGGCCGCCCGGATTATGGCTGGCCGACAGGATGAGGCCGCCGCTGGCGCCATGCTTGCGGATCACGCAGCTGACTGCCGGCGTCGACAAAATGCCGCCCTGCCCCAGCAGCACGCGCGCGTAGCCATGCGCGGCCGCCATGCGCAGCACCGTCTGGATGGCCGCGCGGTTGTAGTAACGTCCGTCGCCGCCCAGCACCAGGGTCTGGCCGCGGCAGTCGCCCAGCGTGTCAAAAACGCTCTGCACGAAGTTTTCCAGGTATTGCGGTGCGCTGAAGACAGCCACCTTCTTGCGCAAGCCCGAGGTGCCAGGCCGCTGGCCGGCCATCGGTGCCGTATTGATGATTTGAATAGTCATCTTGCCTCCCTATCAATTTCCGATGGTAACGCAGGCCAGGCAAGCGGCAAAGCGTTGTACGTCTGCCACGGTGCGCCAAGCCGCTTAACACGACATCGCGGCATGCCATATAATGAGAATCATTCTCATATGCGGCATTCCTGGCTGCGGACTCATACATCGGACGCCGTGGTTGCACGCTATTACCAAGAACTGTTGAACTTTTGCTGGCGCAGCTTGCGCAACCGCGAGGCTGCGGCCGACCTGGTGCAGGAAAGCTATGCGCGCGTGCTGGGCGAGGCGGCCGTGCGCGAACCGCGCGCGCTGCTGTACCACACGGCGCGCAACCTGCTGGTCGACCAGCACCGCCGCGCCGCCGTGCGCCAGCACGAGGAACTCGACGCCCTGCCGGAGGCCGCGCATCCGGCAGGGCCCCGTCATTTGCAGCCGGAACAGGCGCTCGAAAGCAGCCAGGACTGGCAAGCCTGCGTGGCCGCCATCGACGCCTTGCCGCCCCGCTGCCGCGACGCCTTCGTGCTGCACGTCTTCGAGGAATTGCCGCACGCGCAAATCGCCGCACGCATGGGCATTTCCGTGAGCATGGTGGAAAAACATATCGCGCGCGGCATGCTCAGTTGCCAGGCGCAGTTGCGTTCTCTGCGGGAATGCGCATAATGCCGTCCATGACCGCCCACCCGACCCGCCATGATTTCGGCCCCTCCGCCCAGGAGCAGGCGGACTTGCGCGAGTACGCCGACTTTGCCGCCACGCAAGACGGCGTGGCATTGGCTGCCGCCACCTGGTTCAGCCGGCGCGGCAACTTCGATGCGCAGCAACAGGCCGAGTTTGCCGCCTGGCTGGCGGCCGATGCACTGCACGCGCAAGCATATGCGCAGCTGCAACAGACCCACCGCACGGCACGCCGGATTCCCGCGCAGGTCGCCGCGCGCTGGGCCGTGCCCCAGGCAGCGCCAGCGCCATTTCTCCGCCGCCCGCTTCTGCGCTCCCTGCGCATGCTGCCGTATGCGGCCGCCGCCATGCTGCTGCTCGGCGTGGGCGCGGGCGGCTACCAGTGGTGGCAGCAACCCACGTTCAGCCAGTCGTATGCCACCATGCGCGGCCAGCGCCTGGCCGTGTCCTTGCCCGACGGCAGCCAGGTGCAGCTCGATACAGCCACGCAATTGCACGTCACCCTGTACCGCCAGCGGCGCGAAGTGCGCCTGGCGCACGGCGAAGCGCTGTTCCAGGTGCAATCGAAACAAGGACAAGCATTCGACGTGCTCAGCGGTCCCTTGACAGTGACGGTGGTGGGCACGCAATTTTCCGTGCGTAACACGCTGGCGCACGACGGCCAGCTGCGCGTGGCCGTGCAGCATGGCCAGGTGCGCGTGGCGGGCGCAGGACAAGAGCTGGTCGACCTGCGGGCCGGCCAGGGCGTCAGCAGCGATGCCAGCGGCCGCCTGTCCGCCGTCGCCAGCCTGGCCCCGGGCAGCGTGGCGCCATGGCGCAACGGCAGGGTCACCTTCGACAATGTGCCGCTGGGCGCAGCACTGGCCGAATTCGAGCGCTATGGCGACACGGGCTTCGTCGTGCGCGATCCCGCCGTCGCGCGGTTGCGCATCGGCGGCAGCTTCAGTCTGACCCAGCTCGACCGCTTCGCCGCCGCCTTGCCGCAACTCTTGCCCGTACAAGTCGTGCGCAGCGGCACCGTCAGCACCATCGGCATGGCGCCGAAAGCCGCTGCGCAGGCACCGGCCATGCAACTCCCAAAAAATAAATGAAAATAGTTCGCATTCGCAGGTGAGGGTTTTGCCCGCTGCCGCGTCTACCAGGTTAATCGACAATAAATTAACCTGGAGAAATGCAACATGTGGTCCCCCCGCCTCAATCTGACACCCGCCCCCTTCGCCCTGGCCGCCATGCTGGCCCTGGGCAGCATCCCCTTGGCACACGCGCAAACCTTGTCATCCGTCAAACTAGCCATCGCCGCCCAGCCTCTGGGGCAAGCCCTGAATGAGCTGGCGCGGCAAGCCAATTTGCAACTGCTGTTTGCACCGGGACTGGTGGCCGGCAAGACGGCGCCCGCCGTCAGCGGCACGCTCAGCGTGGCCGAGAGCCTGGAACGCCTGCTGGCCGGCAGCGGCCTGGCAGCTGCCATCGACGGCAACAGCGTCATCATCCGCCCGGCGCCCGCCACCACGGGCAAGGTGGCGACCCTGGCGGAAATCACCGTCAGCGCGCGCCAGGAGGCGACGACGGATACCGAGCTGACGAAGTCGTATGCGGCACAGGCAGTGAGCATCGGCAAGGGCCGGCAAAGCCTGCGCGAGATTCCCCAGTCCGTCTCCGTACTGACGCGCCAGCAACTGAACGACCAGAATTTGCTGAACCTGGACGACGCCATGCGCGGCGTGACGGGCATCACCGTCGAAGCGAGCAGCACGGGCGGCAACCACGGCAATTTTTATTCGCGCGGCCATGCGCTGGACTCGGTACAGGTCGATGGCGTGATGACACCGGCCAGCACGGGCAACGACCTGTCGGCCGGCTTCGGCCTGGCCATCTATGACCGGGTGGAAGTGCTGCGCGGACCGGACGGCCTGTTCCAGGGCGCGGGCGACCCGGGCGGCAGCATCAACCTGGTGCGCAAGCGGGCGCGCGACACCTACACCGCCAGCGGCGTGCTCAGCGCAGGTTCCTGGGACCGCTACTATGCGGAAGCGGACGTCACGGGCCCCTTGAGCGCGGACGGCAAGGTGCGCGGCCGCCTGGTGGCCGCCTACGAACACCGGCGCTCCTTCGTCGATCATGTGTATGCGGAAAAACCGCTGCTGTACGGCACCGTTGCCGTCGATGTGGCGCCGGGCACCGTGCTGACGGGCGGCGTCACCTATCAGGAATACAAGGGCCGTCCCGCCTTCGGCCTGCCCGCCTATGAAGACGGGCGCCTGCTCGACGTGCCCCGCTCCACGTACCTGGACCCGGCCTGGAACCACATCACGGAAAAAGTTACGGAATATTTTGCCGAACTCGATCACAAACTGGACAACGGCGGCCAGTTCAAGGTGACCGCCCTGTACCGCGAACAGGACGAACCATCGCGCCATTTCGGCTGGCCCGATTGTTCGGCAGACCCTGTCACGGGCGAGAGCTGCCTGATCAGCTGGACCTACCGCAGCCACTGGAAGACGCAAGGACTCGATGCCTGGCTGGCGACGCCGTTCCAGGCGTTCGGTCGCAGCCACGACCTGATCGTGGGCGCCGACTACCGCCAGGTGCACAAGAATTTCCAGTATGGTGGCGGCGACACTGCGCCGATCAATATCTTCCACCCGGATAACAATATCGCCCGGCCCAGCTACACCTTTTCCAACGGCAACGACAACCGCACCAAGCAGTTCGGCCTGTACGCGCGCACCCGCCTGCAAGCGACGGACCGGCTCGCCGTCAACCTGGGCGGGCGCCTGACGCACCGGAACAACCATACCGTCAACCGCAATGCCTATTTCAACCAGTTCACCGATGTCAGCAACACCATCAATGCGAAATTCACGCCGTATGCGGGCCTGGTCTATGAACTCGACAAGCAGGTCTCGGCCTACGGCAGCTACACGCGCATCTTCTCGCCCCAGATCACCACGGACGCTGCTGGCCAGCCCCTGAAGCCGCGCACGGGCCAGCAATTCGAGCTGGGATTGAAGGCGGAACTGTTCGACAAGAACGTCAATGCGCATGCGGCCCTGTTCCGCATGGAAGACGAGAACCGCGCCATGCCCGATCCGGCCAACCCGCTGTTTTCCATCGGCGCCGGCAAGATGCGCAACCAGGGCGTGGAAGCCGAGCTGAGCGGCAGCCCCCTGCCGGGCTGGAACATCACGAGCGGCTACTCCTACACCAGCACACGCACCCTCGAAGGCAGCGATGAGCAGAAGGCCCAGCTGTACACCTTCATCGCGCCACGCCATAATTTCAATCTGTGGACCAATTACCGGCTGGCCGGCGCGCTCGATAAAGTCAGCGTGGGCGGCGGCTTGCGCAGCGTCAGCAGCATGTACCGCCTGAACGGCCCCGTGAAATTCGAGCAGGGACCCGTCACCACGGTGGGCTTGCAGGCTGGCTACCGCCTCAGTCCCAAGCTGGAGCTGTCGCTGACGGTGAACAACCTGTTCGACAAAAAATACTACACGCGCGTGTGGGCCGCTTATGGCTCCAACTTCTATGGCGAACCACGCAATGCCATGCTGACCCTGCGCGGCCAGCTGTAACGCCTGCGCTTGCGCGCTTGCACGGCCACCGCGTCAGTACGGTGGCCGTGCTCGTTTACAACATCGCACTCTTGCATGTCTCGCAACCTCACACTATAATAAGAATAGTTCTCATTCACATTTGGATTCCGTTCGGAGTCCGCATCCCGCATTCCCGCCCGCCATCGACCGGCCAGGACGGCGTGGCTGATGCGCAGCTGGATGACACGCTGCGCCAGCCAGGCATCCCTGCCAAGCAAGCCTTCCCGTATCAATAACGCAAAAAGGTAGTTTCATGGCGCGAGCAGGTTCGCTGGCCGGCGCTGCCGCCGCCACTTTCCGGTATGTTGCACCGCTGCGACAACCACGTTTCTCACCACAAACTAAGGCATACACCATGCACCTCACTTCCATCGCGCGCCTCGGCGCCCTCGCCACAGCCCTGCTGGGCGCGGCCCTCGTTTCCGGCACGGCCAGTGCGCACCAGATCTGGCTGCAGCAGGACGGCAAGGCGGCCAGCGTGTACTTCGGCGAATTCGGCGACAACCTGCGCGAAGCGTCGCCCGGCCTGCTGGACAAGTTCAGCATCAGGAACGTGACGTGGGTGTCCGCCAAGGGCGCGCAACCGCTGCAGGCGAGCAAGACGGCCGGCGCCTTCATCCTGAATGGCAAGGTGGGTGCCGGCGAAAGCATCATCGTCGAGGAAGACAACTACCCGTCGTGGGAAGAGAAAAAGGATGGCAAGGCCACGCGCACCGTGTGGGTCCCGGCCGCGCGCCTGGTCGCCGACGGCAAGGCGCAAACGCCCGCGCTGACCCTGGACCTCGTGCCGACCGGCAAAGCGGGCCAGTTCCAGGTCAGCTACCAGGGCAAGCCGCTGGCGCAAGCCAAGGTCAACGCCGTGGTGCAGTCGGGCTGGGGCAAGGAAGCGTGGAGCGATGCGCAAGGCCTGGTCAGCTTCCCGCTGCCATGGAAAGGCACCTATGTGCTGGAAGTGCAGCACACGGACAAGACGGCTGGTCAGCGCGGCACGCAAGCCTATGACAAGGCCATGTTCGTGACGACCCTGAGCCTGGTGCAGCCGCAAGGCGTGACGCCGCTGCCGGCCGGTCCGGCCCTGCCACCGAGCAAGGATCACGACTGACCATGCCAGCGCCAGCCATCATTAAAATCGCGCGCCTGCGCCTGTCCGCCGGCGCGATCTACCGCCTCGGCGTGGCGTCGCGCAGCGTGGCGGCCATCGTTGGCGGCTACGTGCTGGCCGCGCTGGTCACCATGCTGCTGTCGGTGAGCCTGCCCATGGCCCGCTCCGAAGCCGTCATGACGGCCACCCTTCTGTCGTTTGCCATCTATACCTGCGCCGTGATGTGGGTCTTCGCCACGCGCAACGCCCTGCGCGCCTGGCTGGGCCTTCTGATGCCGGCCGCCGTCATCGCCGCCATCCTGCAGTGGATGGACGCACTATCCTGGAGTCTCGCATGAAAGAAGGTTTCCGCCAGTCGATGGCATGGCTGCACACCTGGTCCGGTCTGCTCGTCTGCTGGATCTTGCTGCTGGTGTTTTGCGCCGGCACGGCCAGCTACTACCGCAATGAAATCACCCTGTGGATG
This sequence comes from Janthinobacterium sp. GL_088, assembly GCF_057837845.1. Classification (NCBI taxonomy): domain Bacteria; kingdom Pseudomonadati; phylum Pseudomonadota; class Betaproteobacteria; order Burkholderiales; family Oxalobacteraceae; genus Janthinobacterium; species Janthinobacterium sp. GL_088. Next base: position 5,531,163 of record NZ_CM174453.1, read on the forward strand.
CAGCCCGAACTGCACGGCGCCGCCACCAGCCAGGTGTCGACGGAAGTGGCGGCCAAGGTCGCGCAACAAGCGATGGAAGAGCGGGCCACGGGCGCCACGCGCTGGTTCATCAGCCTGCCCGGCGAGCGCAATCCCGCTACCCAGCTGGGCTGGAGCAAACCGGCGCAACCCGGCGAAAAGAAACGCGGACGGCGCGGCAATTTTCATAGCGAAAAAGCCGACCCGGCCACGGGCGAGGTGCTATCGAAGCCGCGCGAGACGCGGGGCGGCGAATTCCTCTACCGCCTGCATTTCGACCTGCACTACATGCCGGCCATCTGGGCTCGCTGGATCGTGGGTTTCTGCGCCATGTTCATGTTCGTTTCCATCATCAGCGGCATCGTCACGCACAAGCGCATCTTCAAGGACCTGTTTACCTTCCGGCCGAAAAAAGGCCAGCGCTCGTGGCTGGACGCGCACAACGTGACGGCTGTGCTGGCCCTGCCCTACCACATCATGATCACCTACACGGGCCTCGTCACCCTGATGTTCCTGTACATGCCTTCCGGCGTCACGGCCGCCTACAAGGGCGACCAGGATGCCTTCTTTGCCGAAGCCTTCCCCGGCCGCTCGGGCGACAGCAAGCCGGCCGGCGTGGCCGCGCCGCTGACGTCGCTGGCGCCCCTCGTGCGCCAGGCGGAACAGCACTGGGGCGGCGGCAAGGTCGAGCGCATCTCCGTCAATCACCCGGGCGACGCCAACGCCACCATTTCGCTGACGCGCGCCGGCGGACGCGACATGTCGTCGAAGCAGCCGTCGATGGAATTCGATGGCGTGTCCGGCAAGCTATTGTCGAGCGACGGCGAGGCACAGCCCGGCGCGGCCGCCACGCAAGGCGTGATGGTTGGACTGCACGTCGCGCATTTCGGCGGCCCGCTGCTGCGCGCCCTGTTCTTCCTTTCCGGTCTGGCCGGCTGCGCCATGGTCGCCACGGGCGCCCTGCTGTGGGCCGTCAAGACGCGCCAGAAGCAAGCCAAGGCGCTGGCCGCCGGCAAGCGCGCCAGCTTCGGCCTGCGCCTGGTCGAAGCGCTCAACATCGGCGCCATCGCCGGCATTCCGATCGCCTTCGGCGCCTACTTCTGGGCCAACCGCCTGCTGTCGGTGACGATGGAAGACCGGCCAAAAGAGGAAATCGCCTGCTTCTTCGGCGCCTGGGCCCTGGCCGCCATCATCGCCCAGCTGCGCCCCTCGCGCGCCATGTGGCGCATGCAGCTGGCCGCCGGCGCCTTCCTGCTGGCGTCGCTGCCCGTGCTGAACGTCTTCACGACCAATTCGCACCTGGGCGTGACCCTGTTCCTGGGCCGCGGCCCCGTGGCGGTAGCCGCTTTCGACCTGGTGGTGCTGGTGCTGGGCCTCGGTCTTGCGTATGCGGCGTACAAATTGAAACCGCTGCCCGTAAAGGCGGCCAAGGCAGCACCGGCCAAGCCGGCAACCACGATGGAGGCCGCGTGATGGAACTGTTAGCCAATTTCCTCGTCTTCGCGCTGTGCTATGCGGGCCTGTCCTCGCTGTGCCTGGCGATGGACCGCCATTACGCCGACCTGCACGGACGCGGCGCCGAACCGCCCGCGCCGCTGCGCCGCCGCCTGCAGTGGTCCGGCTGGCTGGCGCTGGCGGCCGGCCTGGCCTGGGCCATGCACATCACCGGCGGCGGCTACGGCCTCGTCTACTGGGTCGGCAGCCTGACGGGCTGCGGCTTGCTGCTGATCTGGCTGCTGCCGTATGCGCCGCACCAGGCCATGCGCCTGGCGCGCGTCATTGGCGTGGCATCCGTGCTGGCCGCCGTCGCGCTGGCAGTACGGTAACGATCATGGCCCTGCCACCCCTGCTGTCCACGCAGCTGGAAAGCCATTACCGCGCACACCACGGCTGGCTGGTGCACTGGCTGCAACGGCGCCTGGGCAATGCCGCCGAGGCGGCCGACCTGATGCAGGACACCTTCGCGCGCCTGCTGGCCGGCGCGCCCATGCAGCCGCAAACGCCGGCCCTGCGCGCGCCCAAGGCTTACCTGGCGACCGTCGCCAAACATCTGCTGATCAACCACTTGCGGCGCCAGTCGCTGGAACGCGCGTGGCTGGCCGCGCTGGCCGCCCTGCCCGAACAGCATGTGCCATCGACCGAGCAGCGCGCGGAAATCCTGCAGGCGCTGCAAGCGGTCGATGCCATGCTCGACGGCCTGAAACCGAAGGTGCGCGCCGTCTTCATCCTGGCGCAGATCGAAGGCCATGCCTATGCGGACATCGCCGCGCAGCTGGGCATCGGCGAACGCTCCGTGAAGCGCTACATGGCCGAGGCGCTGACCGAATGCGTGCTGCTGGCGCAGGATTTGCCGGCATGAGCGCGGCCGCTTCGCCATCTCCTCCGCTGTCGCGCAAGGTGGCGCGCCAGGCCGTCGAATGGTATTTACTGGAGCAGTCGGGCCAGGCCACGCCGGACGACCTGGCCGCCAGCGCACACTGGCGCGCACGTCACCCGGAACATGCGCGCGCCTGGAACAGGGTGCAGCAGGTGAGCCAGACGGCGAATTTGCTGCCGCCGGAGCTGGCCGTGCCCGTGCTGCGCCGGCCGCAGCGCCGCATGGCCGTGCAAGTGCTGCTGGCGCTGATGGCGGCGCCCGCCGCCTGGCTGCTGGTGCGCCACGAGATGCTGGCCGATTACCGCAGCGGCGTGGGCCAGCGGCGCGAGGTGTCCTTGCCCGATGGCGGCATCCTGGTACTCAACACGGACAGCGCCGTCGATGTGGCGTATGGCGCCGGTGAACGGCTGCTGACCCTGCGCCGCGGCGAAGTGCTGGTGCAGACGCGCCCCGATCATGCAGGCAGCCGCCCTTTCATCGTCGCCACCTGCCATGGCCGCATCCGCGCCCTGGGCACGCGCTTTACCGTGCGCGTCGACGACGACAGCAGCCGCGTGACGGTACTCGAAGACGCGGTGGAAATCACGCCGCGCGCGCCGTCGGCCACCGTCCGCACGCTCATGGCGGGACAGCAAAGCCGCTTCGACGCCAGCCACGCCGGCCTGCCCACGCCGGCGCCGCTGCAAGCCGATGCGTGGACGCGCGGCATGCTGGCGGCGCAGGACATGCGCCTCGATGCCTTCGCCTTCGAGCTGTCACGCTATCGCCCCGGCCTGCTGCGCGTGGAACCGCAAGTGGCAGGCTTGCGCCTGACGGGCGCCTTCCAGCTCGACGACACGGACGCCGTGCTGGACAGTCTGGCGCGCATGCTGCCCGTCGACATGCTGTACCGCTCCTCGTACTGGGTCACCATCGCGGCCCGCAAAAAATAATGATTAAGAATTGGCCCTTTTTTTCGCCGTGACCTGTCCTGACGGTATTACAACGACACTTACCGGAAAGGCCAGACCATGCAACCACCCCGTTTGACTCCCCTCGCGCGCGCCATCGGCAGCGCCGTGATCCTGCTGTCGCTGTCGCAGGCGCCGGCCATGGCCGCCGATGCCACCGTGCCAGCCACCGCGCAAACGGCCTTCCACGTGCCGGCGGGCGACCTGTCCGCCGCCATCGCCGGCTTTGCCATCGAGGCCAAGGTGAGCGTGGGCGCGGCGGCCGAACTGCTGCAAGGCGTGCGCACGCCGGGCTTGAGTGGCAGCTACACGGTGCCGCAGGCGCTGGCCCGCCTGCTGGCAGGCACGGGCCTCGACGCACTGCCCAGCGGGGAACGCAGCTACGTGCTGCGCAAGGCAGGCACGGCATCGCCCGCCGCGCCGATTGCCGCGACCTTGGGCGAAGTGGCCGTCAGTTCCAGCGCCCTGCGCGACGGCACCACGGAAGGCAAGCGCGGCTACGCGGGCCTGACCAGCGCCACGCGCCTGAACCTGTCGCTGCGCGAAACACCGCAAGCCGTCAGCGTCATCACGCGCCAGCAGATCGAGGACCAGGGCTTGCGCACCTTGCAGGACGTGCTGGTGCAGGCGCCCGGCATCACGGTCGACCATTCCTCGAGCACGCGCGAATACGACCAGGTGTTTTCACGCGGCTTCGAAGTCACCTCGTACATGTTCGACGGCATCCCGACCAGCAAGAGCCTGGAAGCGCGCACCTACGACATGGCGATCTACGATCGCGTCGAAATCATCCGCGGCGCCACTGGCCTGATCAGCGGCACGGGCAGCCCGTCGGCCGCCGTCAACCTGGTGCGCAAACGTCCGGGCCGCAGCTTTGCCGCCACGGCCGGCGCGCAGCTCGGTTCGTGGGACCGCTACCGCATCGAAGGCGATGTCTCGACGCCCTTGACGGCGGACGGCAAGGTGCGTGCGCGCCTCGTCGCAGCGCATGAAGACCAGCGCTCGTTCATCGACCGCTACCAGCAGAAAAAGGACGTGCTGTACACCATCGTCGAAGCGGACCTGACGCCATCGACGGTGCTCGGCGCCGGCATCAACTACCAGCAGGAAAAGCTCAAGGGCGCGGGCCGCGAATTCCCCATGTTCTACGCCGACGGCTCGCAAACCCATTTTCCCCGCTCGATGAACGGCACGGCGGCGTGGAGCACGTATGAGCGCGAACAGAGCATGCTGTTCGCCACGCTCGACCACTATTTCGACAACGACTGGATCGCCAGGGTGGCCATCAGCCGCAGCAGCAACCAGTACGACGCCTTGCAGGGTTTTTCCGGCAATGGCTACCCGGACCGCGTGACGGGCGGCGGCATGCGGCTGTGGCTGGCCAACTGGCACAGCAAGCCGCAACAGACCTCGCTCGATGCCTACGTCAGCGGCCCGTTCCAGGCCTTCGGCCGCCAGCACGAACTGGTGCTGGGCGTGAGCGCTTCGGAACTGAAGACGAATAGCCCCCTCTATCCGAACTGGCGCCTCGATGGCTATGACCATACGGTGCCGGATATTCACGCCTGGAACGGCGCCATGCCGGTGCCCGACTACAGCGGCACGCGCCGGGGCAGCGCGTACGACAAGGAGCGCGAAAGCGGCCTGTATTCGACCTTGCGCCTGCGCCCGACGGACGCGCTGTCGGTGATTTTGGGCGCGCGCCTGTCGTACTGGAAGCGCGACATTCGCAGCGATTTTTTCAACGGCACGGACCTGTATGACGCCATGCGCGAAAACGGCAAGATCACGCCGTATGCGGGCCTGGTCTACGACCTGGGCCGGCACTGGTCGGCCTACGCCAGCTACACCAGCATCTTCACGCCGCAAAGCCAGCGCGACGTCAACAGCCGCTTCCTGGCGCCGCTGGAAGGCAAGAACTACGAAGTGGGCGCGAAGGGCGAATTTTTCGGCGGCAAGCTCACCACCAGCGCCGCCCTCTTCCAGCTGAAGCAGGAAAACCTGGCCGAAGCCGATCCTGGCAATGTCTGGATCATCGGCACGGGCGGCGGCTCCTACGCCTACCACACGGTCAAGGGTGCCACCACGCGTGGCTTCGAGGCGGAAGTGTCGGGCCAGCTGCGTCCCGACTGGCAACTGACGGCCAGCTATGCCTATAGCCGCATCCGCAATGCCGCCGGCGCACGCATCCAGACCAACCAGCCGCAAAGCATGGCCAAGCTGTGGACCACCTGGCGCCTGGGGCAAGGTGTGCCGGGCCTGGTGCTGGGCGGCGGCGTGAACTGGCAGAGCGATATCTACACGGACGACCGCGGACCGAACGGCGAACGCTTCGCGCAGAAGGCGTATGCAGTGGCGGGACTCATGGCGCAGTACCAGGTCAGCAAGCAACTGTTGGCGACCCTGAACGTCAACAATGTCTTCGACAAGCAGTACTACTCGACTGGCATGGGCGGCTACTACGGCGATCCGCGCAACGCCATGCTGTCGCTGCGCTATCAGTTCTGAACGGCTTCGCTGCTTTTGAGCAGCGCCTCGATGCCCTCGGGCGCCATGGCGCGGCCCAGATAGTAGCCAAACGCCTCGTCGCAGCCCATCTCGGCCAGCAGTTCCAGCTGCTCGCCGCTTTCCACGCCGCCGGCAATGGTGCGCAGTCCCAAGGTGCGCGCCATCGCCACGATGGCGCGCACCATGGCGCCGTCGCCGCCCGGCTTGCCCACGTCGTCGACAAAACACTTTTCAATCTTCACGGCATCCGTGGGAAAGCGTTTCAGGTAGTTGAGCGAAGCGTCGCCCGTGCCGAAATCGCTGATGGCGATCGCCATGCCCAGCTGGCGGAACTGGCGCAGTATCAGTTCGCAGTTCTGGTTGCGGTCGATCAGAATACCGGCAGCGATTTCCAGTTCGATGCAATGGCCCGGCACGCCGGCCGCCTCCAGCGCGGCGCCGAAATTGCGTGCGATATCGCGCTGGTAGAACTGGCGCGCCGACAGGCTGACGGACACCGTCAGCCTCTGCCCCTGCACAATCCAGCTGCGTGCCTGTTCCACCGCCGTGGCCATCACCCACGCTCCCACCGGCAGGATCAGGGCGCTTTCTTCCAGCACCGGCAGGAAATCGAGCGGCATCATCAGGCCCAGCTCCGGGTGCTTCCAGCGCAGCAGTGCCTTCACGCCCGTGATCGTGCGCGTCTTCAAGTCCATGCGCGGCTGGTAGAACAGCGCGAACTCGTTGCGTTCGAGCGCGTGGCGCAGGGCCGTCTCGAGGATGGTGCGCGAATACGACTGCGTCTGCATGCGCGGCGCGTAACGCAGGCAGGTACCGGGCGCGTGGCGCTTGGCCGCATACATGGCCAGGTCGGCCTTTTCGATCAGCGCATTGACGTCGTCGTCATCGTCCGGATACAGGGCCACGCCCACGCTGGCTGCCACCGACAGGCTGTATTCGCCGATGACGAAGGGCGCGGCGATGGCGCCGACGATTTTCTCGGCCACCCGCTCGGCATCGTGCGCCGTGCGCAGTTCCGTCAGCAGGATGATGAATTCGTCGCCGCCCTGGCGCGCCACCGTGTCGACCTTGCGCACGCACTGCTGCACCCGGCGCGCGAACTCCGTCAGCACCTGGTCGCCCACGTCGTGCCCCAGACTGTCGTTAATGGATTTGAAGCGGTCGATATCGACGAACAGCACGGCCAGCAATGCCTGGTGGCGGCGCGCGTAGGCGATGCCGTGCTCGAAGCGGATCTGGAAATGCAGCCGGTTCGGCAGCCCCGTCAAGCCATCGTGGTGGGCGATGAATTCCAGCTGCTGCTCGGCGCGCCGGCGCGCCGACACATCGTGCAGCAGCAGCACCGCGCCGCCCTGCGCCAGCGGCGCGCAGCTGTACTGCACGTCGATGCGCTTGCCGTCAAGGTGGCGCAGCAGCATGGCGCCGCGCGCCACTTCCAGCACTTCCTGCTGCGCCACGCAATCGCGCACCTGGCGCGCCGCATCGACGGGCGTGCCGTCATGGAACAGGGGCAGCAGCTGCGTCACGGGCTGGCCCAGGCCATCGTCGCCCAGCAGCCCGCCCATGGCGCTGGCGCGAGGATTCAGATAGCGCACCACGCCAGCATGGTCGGTGCCGACGACGGCCGCCGGCAATGCGTGCAGCAGCGCCAGCGCCTCTGCCATGCGTTGCGCCTGCGCCGCCTGCAGCACCACGCCCGTCGTATGGCGCAAGCGCCACGTGCGCGCCGCCTGCCACTGGCAGGCCAGCAGCACGCTCAGCATCACGGCGAGGGTCAGGCACAGCGCCAGCAGCAGCGCCATCATGCGTCACCCGTCAGGCAAGAGATGGAAGACATGCTTTTCCTTTGCAACGCGCGCCATGCGGCCGGGCGCAGAACCATGCGGAAAGGAAATAGTATAAGAATTTCGGCGCGATTTTTGCCTGATCGGGCGCCGCTTGACTGGTGTCAATCACGGCGAGGCGTGATCACTGTTGCAATCCTCCCACAGACAATCTCACCAATTATTGCAACAATTGCTGCGTCGCACTAAAATGAGAATGATTCTCATTATTGAGATTCACTCCATTCATCTGAGTCCCTGCGCCCAGGCCAGGACAGCAGCGGCATGGCCAGGCAAGCCAGGCGCAACACTCCCCCAGCGACGCATATTGTGAAACAGGCATCCGCCTGCTTCATCCACCACATCATCGCGACACCGGGAGCAGTCAATGACAAACCACAGCGCACAGCGAAAGGCCGCCGCATTGGCGCCGACCCTCATGGCCGCGGCCATTCTCGGCACCTTGGGTGCACCGGCCCATAGCCAGGCGCAGCAGCAGGAACAGAATCTGCCCGAAGTGCGCGTCAACGCGCAGGCCGCCTCCGCCACCACCGAAGGCAGCGGCTCCTACACCAGCGGCAGCATGACCGCGGCCACACGCCTGAACCTGTCCGTGCGCGAGACGCCGCAATCGGTCAGCGTCGTCACACGCCAGCAAATGGACGACATGAATATCCGCTCGGTCGAGGACATCGCCAATATCACGCCGGGTCTGAGCCTGAACAAGGGCGCCACCGAGCGCGCCAGCTTTTATTCACGCGGTTTCTCGATCAGCAATTTCACGGAAGACGGTCTGACCATGTCGGCCGACGGCGACACCCTGGGTTTCGCCACCCTGGCCATGTACGACCGGGTCGAAATCCTGCGCGGCGCGGCCGGCATGATGAATGGCGTGGGCAACCCGTCGGGCACGATGAATTTCGTGCGCAAACGCCCTACGGCGGAGAACGAAGTGTCGCTCACGGGCAGCATCGGCCGCTACCACGACTACCGCGGCGAAGTCGATGCGCGCGGCGCGCTGAACCAGGCGGGCAGCCTGCGCGGGCGCGCCGTGGCCGCCTACCAGGATACCGACACGTTCATCTCGAACTACCGCCACAAGCGCGCCCTGCTCTACGCCACCGCCGATGCCGACCTGTCGCGCGACACGACCCTGAGCGTGGGCTTCCACGTCAACGACGAGCGTAATCCCGGCTCCACGTGGTACGGTTTGCCGACGGCGCTCGATGGCAGTTTCCTGCCGCTCGACCGCTCGGCCAGCAACGCGCCCGACTGGACCTTCTGGAACAAGAAAAACACGCGCCTGTTCGCCGAACTCGAACACCGGTTGGGCAACGGCTGGAAGGTCAAACTGGCGGCGCAGGCACTGCAGGACGAACTCGACTCCGTCGTCACGGGCATCGCCCGCGTACCGAAAACAAATCTGTTCCGCCTCAGCGCGGCCAACGCCTTTGTCTACGACCGCCAGCAACGCATTGTCGATGCGCAGGCAGCCGGTCCTTTCAGCCTGCTGGGCCGCCGCCATGAAATCGTCTTCGGCGCCAGCTACCGCACGCGCGATACCGAGGACAAGGGCTACAAGTCGGTGCCCGACTACAGCTACACCTTCAACCTCGTGAACTGGGATACGGGCGCGCCTGTGAAACCGGCAATAGGTACCTTCTACTATGGCCAGGACAGCAAGACGAAACAGACGGGCGTCTACACGACGGCCCGCTTCAGCCTGGCCGATCCGCTGGCCCTGCTGGTGGGAGGCCGCGTCGACTGGTACGACTACCGCGCCATCAATACGTTTACGGGTGCACGCTCTGGCTACAAGGTGAGCCGGGAAGTCACGCCATATGCGGGCCTGGTGTACGACATCGACACCCGCCATTCGCTGTACGGCAGCTGGACCAGCATCTTCAATCCGCAGAGCGCCGTCGACAGGAATGGCGTGCTGCTCGATCCCGTCACGGGCATCAACATGGAAGCGGGCGTGAAGGGCGAATACTTCGGCGGCGCGCTGAACGCCTCGGCGGCCGTGTTCCGCATCGTGCAAAAGAACCTGGCGACAGCGCTGCCGCTGACGCAGTGCGGCCCCGGCCTGCTGTCGTGCTCCGAGGCGGCCGGTGAAGTACGCAGCGATGGATTCGAGCTGAGCGTGTCCGGCGCGTTGACGCCGCGCTGGCAGATGAGCGCGGGCTTTACCTACAACACGGCCGAGTACGCCAAGGCACAGGGCAGCAATGCCGCAGGCGCGCGTTATGCGGCCGAGCGCCCCAGCCGCCTGTTGCGCCTGTCCACCAGCTATCGCCTGTCCGATGCGTGGCGCATCGGCGGCGCACTGCGGGCGCAGAACCAGATCTACAAGACCAACAGCGCCATCCGCCAGGGCGGCTACGCGGTGGCCGACCTGAACGCGGGCTGGCAAGTGAACCGCCAGCTCGACGTGCGCCTGAGCGTGACCAACGTCTTCGACCGCAGCTACTACCAGGCCATCAGCAGCATCGACAGCGGCAATGCATTCGGCGATCCGCGCAGCGCCGTGCTGACGGCGAAGTACACGTTCTAAGCCAGCGCCAGCCGGCCCGGTTTCAGTTCCGCATGCGGCGCCAGTGCCGGCGCCGCATGCAGCTTGAAGATGCTGACGGCGTCGGCCAGGCTGGCCGCCTGCTGCTGCAGCGCGTCCGCGGCGGCGGCAGCCTGCTCCACCAGGGCCGCGTTCTGCTGCGTCACGCCATCCATCTGGCTGATGGCGATACTGATCTGCTCGATGCCGTCGCGCTGCTCCACGCTGGCTACGGCGATTTCGCCGATGATGGCGTTCACGCGCTGCACGCTGCTCACCACGTCGTCCATCGTGCGCCCCGCCTGGCCAGCCAGCACGCTGCCCTCTTCCACCGTGCGCACGGATGCGCCGATCAACTGCTTGATTTCCATGGCCGCCGCGCTTGACCTCTGCGCCAGGTTGCGCACTTCCGTCGCCACGACGGCAAAGCCGCGTCCCTGCTCGCCCGAGCGCGCCGCTTCCACGGCCGCATTCAGGGCCAGGATATTCGTCTGGAAGGCGATGCCGTCGATGACGGCGATGATGTCGACGATGCGCTTGGACGAGGCATTGATATGGCTCATGGTCTGCACCACCTGCGCCACGGCCTCGCCACCGCGCTGCGCCACGTCGGCCGCGCCGCCGGCCAGCTGGCGCGCCTGGTCCGCGTTGTCGTTATTCTGCCGCACGGTGGACGTCAGCTCGATCATCGAGGCGGCCGTCTCTTCCAGCGAGCTGGCTTGCTCCTCCGTGCGCGACGACAGGTCCATATTGCCGCTGGCGATTTCAGCGGACGCCGTGGCGATGGCGTCCGTGCCGGTGCGCACCCGTCCCACGATGGCGGCCAGGTTGCCGCTCATCGCTTTCAAGGCGCGCAGCAGGTCGCCGATTTCATCGCGGCTGCCATCGGCCACCACGGCGCGCAAGTCGCCGGCCGCCACTTGCTGGGCGATGCCGACGGCAGCGCCCAGCGGCACCGTGATACTGCGGATCAGCCACCACACGGTGACAGTACCGACGACCAGGGTCACCAGCACGGTGGCCAGCATGGCGATGCTGGCGCTGCGGTGCGCGGCCGCATCCTGCTCCTTCATCTGCGTCATCAGGGCGTGCGACTGCTTGCCGATGGCGGCGACGATGGCGTCGATCTGGCGCGTCGGTTCACGGTCCATGCCCTTGACCAGCGCATCGACAGTGTGGGCACTGTCGGCGCGCGCGCCATCAAACTTTTGCAGCGCCGCCAGGTAGCTTACGCCCAACGCGCCGTGCGCCTGCAGCGCATGCTCCACGGGTGTCGTGTCGAGCTGCAGCGCGGCCATCATCGCCTGCAGGCTTTTCAATTCCTTGCGCGTCTGCGCGCCGCTGGCGACAAACGCATCGCGGTAACGCTGGAAGGCGGCCGCATCGCCGCCGCGCAGCAGGATGTTTTTCCATTCCTGCACCTGGATCTTGAATTCCACTTGCGCGCTGCGCGCCGCGTCGACCGCCTCCGTCAGGGCGACGGAACGCTGCATGGCGTCCGCGCTGCGCACACTGGCCGCGTCGAGCGCGCTCCAGCCACGCGCGCCAACGAACACCAGCGCAAGAAAGAAGAAGGCGCCCAACAGACCCAGGCGGATGGAGATTTTCAGATTCGCAAGTTGCATGTATTTCTCCCGGCAGCAAGAACAGGATGGCAACAAAGGCGCCACCGAAACTATCCAATTCTCACCAAATGGGGAAATCATGGGGCGCGCCCCGGGAAAAACCAAGCAGCGCTTTCGCTAGAGAAACACTTTCAACATAGAAACAACAAATTACAATGGAAAGTTGACTATCCGGCCACGCCTTCGCCTGGCGCGCCGGCGAACTCCGCGCGCAGCAGCGGGTACAGTCGCCGGTAGCGCGCCAGGCGCTCGTCCAGCACGGCGGACGCTTGTGGCGCGATTGTCTCCTGCACGGCCGGACGCGTGCACACTTGCGCGGGCGGCAAGCCCGTCACCGCCATCTGCGCCAGGCGTGCGGCGCCCATGGTGCCGCCGGCCACGCCGTGGTCGTGGCGCAGCACGTTCAAGCCGGAGGCATTCGCGCACAGCTGCGCCCAGAAGCGGCTGCGCGAACCGCCGCCGACGAACGACGCTTCTTCCAGATGCGTGCCGGCGCTGCGCAGGGCCGCATTGCCGTCGGCCATGGCAAAGGCCACGCCTTCCATCACGCTATAGGCCAGTTCGGCGCGCCCGTGTTCCGTCGACAAGCCGAAAAACACGCCGCGCGCGCAGGCATCGTTATGCGGCGTGCGCTCGCCGCTCAAATACGGCAGGAAGATGGGCGCCGTGCGCGCCTCGACGTTTTCCGCCAGCTTTACCAGTTCGCCGATGTCGCTCGACTGCGTCAGCCGCGCCACCCAACTGAGGCTGGACGCGGCGCTGAGGATCACGCTCATCTGGTGCCAGCGCTCGGGCAGGCAATGGCAGAACGCGTGCACGCCCTGGCCTGGATTCGGCGCAAAACCGTCGCTGCCGGCGAACAGCACGCCGGACGTGCCCAGCGACAGCAGGCCGGCGCCCGGCTCCACTACACCCAGGCCCACGGCGGCGGCAGCATTATCTCCCGCGCCGCCGGCCAGCAGCACCGTGTGCGCGATGCCCCATTCCTGGCACAGGGACGGGCGCACCTGCGCAGCGGCGGCGCTGCCTTCGACCAGGCGCGGCATGTGTTCGCGCGTCAAACCGGTCGCCGCCAGCATGCGCTCGGACCAGTCACGTTTGGCCACGTCCAGCCACAGGGTGCCGGAAGCGTCGGACATGTCGGACACATACTCGCCCGTCAGGCGCAGCGCCACGTAATCCTTGGGCAGCAAGACCTTGGCCGTGGCGCGGAACAGCGACGGCTCGTACTTTTGCAGCCACAGCAGCTTGGGCGCCGTGAAGCCCGGCATGGCCTGGTTGCCCGTGATGGCGCGCGACTCGGGCACCAGCGCCTCGAGTTCCACGCATTCGGCAAACGCGCGCGTGTCGTTCCACAGGATGGCCGCGCGCAGCACGTGCTGCTGCTTGTCGAGCAGGGTCGCGCCATGCATCTGGCCCGACAGGGCGATGCCGCGCAAGCCGGAAAACGCCACCGGCTGGGCGGCGCGGATGGCCGCGATGACGTCCAGGGTGGCGTGCCACCAGTCCTCGGGATTCTGTTCCGACCAGCCGGGATGGGGACTGGACACGCGCAAGGCCACGCCGGCGCTGGCAAGGATGGCCTGGGCGTCATCGGTGAGGATGGCCTTGACTTCGGAAGTGCCGATATCGATACCGAGATATGTCATTTGATTCCAGAATAAAGTTAAGAATGGCCGTCGCCTGACGGCTCGGGCATGTTCATCAGCAGGCAGGAGCGGAATTTCGACGGCGACATCTGCTTGTGGGCCAAAAACTGGCGGTTGAAATTGGAGAGGTTGTTGAAGCCCGTGCGGTAGCAGATATCGGTGACCTTCATGTCCGTGTTCATCAGCAGCTCGCAGGCCAGCGCGATGCGCTCCTGGTTGACGTATTGAATGAACGAGGTGCCCGTATGCTTGCGGAAGAAGCGCGTGAATTTCAAGGTATTCATTTCCGCCACGTCGGCCACGTCCTGCTCGCAAAAATCGAGCGTGATGTTCTGCTTGATATAAGCCAGCACCAGGTTGATGGTCGACGACATGTAGCGGCCCGCCTGCGCCAGGTAGGTGACGCTGGCCAGCGGGCGCCGCTCGCGGCAGTCGCACAGCTCGCCGAACAGGCGCGTAAACAGTTCGACGCGGCGCAAGCCCTGCGCCGTCGTCAATTCCTTCATCAGCGGCACCAGGCGCAGGCCCAGCGCATCGGGAAATTGCAGACCCCTGCCTGCCTCGCCCAGCAGGGCTTTCAGGGGCGCCATTTCCGGGAACAGCAGCGCGCAGCGTTCGATGAAGTCGCTGGAAAACTGCAGCACCAGGTCGCGCTCGGGCAGGACCACGCCTTCCGGCAGTTCGCTGACCCAGTTATGCGGCAGGTTCGGCCCTGTCAGGATCAGATTGCCCGCCCCGTAACTGCCGATATGGTCGCCGATAAAAAATTTGCCATTCGATGTAATGATGAAGTGCAGTTCATACTCGGGATGAAAATGCCATTTCGCCACGGTGTGCGGAAAGCCGTGCGCCCACGCGCGAAACGATTCGTGGATCGGTTTGTGGATCAGTTCCAGGTCAGGCGTCACGGCAGTTCCCTTGCACGGTCTTGGTCACCCTATTCTAACCACTTACTGACCACCGGGCGCCACTGCCAGCCCGCTGTCGGCGTCGAACAGATGCATGTGCTCTTCGTCGAAGGCCAGCGCCAGGGTCTGCCCTACCTGCGCCGCGCTGTTGGCCGCATTTGCCGGCAGCAGGGCCGACAAGGTCAGGGCGCCACACTGAAAGCTGATCAGCGCCTCCGCCCCCAGCAGCTCGACCAGGTCGATCGCGCACGCCAGGCCATGCGTGCCCGCTTGCTCCTGCGGCAGCGCCGCGCGCAAATGATTCGGGCGCAGGCCGAAGACCACCCGCGCACCCGCCTGCAACGCGGCGAAGCGGGGCGATATCAATGGCCAGCGGTAGCCGGCGCAGACGAGCACCGTCTGGCCGCCGTCTTTTTCGACGACACCATCGATGAAGTTCATGGCCGGCGTGCCGATGAAGCCGGCCGCGAACAGGGTGCGCGGATGGTTGTACAGTTCCGCCGGCGTGCCGATCTGCTCGATATGTCCGCCCTTCATCAGCACCACCCTGTCGGCCAGGGTCATCGCCTCGAGCTGGTCGTGCGTGACGTACAAGGTGGTGGTGCGCAGGCGGCGGTGCAAGCGCTTGATGTCGGCGCGCAGCTGCGCGCGCAGCTTGGCGTCCAGGTTCGACAGCGGTTCATCGAACAGGAACACTTGCGGCGTCTTGATCATGGCGCGCGCAATGGCCGTGCGCTGCTGCTGGCCGCCCGACATGGCGCGCGGCTTGCGTTCCAGCAGGCTGTCCAGGCTGAGGATGGCCGCCACCTCGCGCACGCGGCGCTCGATCTCGTCGTGCGGCACCTTCAGGCGGCGCAGGCCGAAGGCGATATTGTCATACACCGTCATGTGCGGGTACAGCGCATAATTCTGGAATACCATCGCCACATTGCGCGCGCGGGGCGGCAAATCGTTGACGACGGCGCCACCGATCAACAGCTCGCCGCCGCTGATGTCTTCCAGGCCCGCGATCATGCGCAGCAGGGTCGATTTGCCGCAACCCGATGGCCCCAGCAGGACGATGAACTCGCCGTCATCGATTTCCAGGTCGAACGGCTGCAGCACGGCCGTCTTCTCGTCATACGTCTTGCGCAGCTGCCTGCAAGTGATGTTTGCCATGATCAGTCTCCTGCCAGTTCAATCTGGATCTTGACGTCGCGCGGATGGCCCTTGGCCGCTTCCTCGAACGCCTGCACACCGTCGGCAAAGCCGAAGGTGCGCGAAATGAAAGGCTTGACGTCGATCTTGCCCGAGGCCAGCAAGGCGATCGCGCGCGGGAAGATGTTCGCGTAGCGGAACACCGATTCGATGCGCACTTCCCTGGCCTGGATGGCGACGATATCGAAAGGCACGTTCTCGGTCGGCATGCCGACCAGCACCAGGCAGCCGTTCGGGCACAGCAGCTCGACGATGTTGTCGTAGGCGCGCATGCTGCCGCTGGCCTCAAAAACGATGTCGGCGCCCCAGCCGTCCGTCAAGTCGCGCACCGTGTCCGCCAGGCTGGCCTGGCGGACATCGACCGTGGTCACTGCCGGATTGCCGGCGAACAGGGCCAGCTTTTCCGGCACCAGGTCTGCCAGGATCACGCGCGAGCAGCCGCCCGCCAGCGCCGCCAGCGTGTTCATGGCGCCGATGGTGCCGGCGCCGATCACCACGGCCACGTCACCCGGCTTGATGGCCGCCTTTTTCGCCGCCTGCAAGCCAATGGCCAGCGGTTCGACGATGGCGCCTTCGCCGAAGCTGACGTTGTCGGGCAGCTTGAATGTGAACGAGGCCGGATGCACGACATATGGCGTGAGGCAGCCGTGGATGGGCGGCGTGGCCCAAAAGCGCACGGCGGGATCGAGGTTGTACAGGCCGCGCATGGTGGCGGGAGAATCGAACTGCGGCACGCCCGGCTCCATGCAGACACGGTCGCCCACTTTCAGGTGCGTCACCTCATCTCCCACTTCGGCCACGACGCCGGACGCCTCATGACCGAGCACCATCGGTGCTTCGACGGCGAAGGGACCGATCTTGCCATGCTTGAAGTAATGCACGTCGCTGCCGCAGATGCCCACGGTATGAATCTTGATTTTCACATCGCGCGGACCGACGGCGAGCGGCATGTCGATGTCGCGCAAGGTGATGGAATGCGCTTGTTCCAGTACGAGTGCTTGCATGATGAATTCCTTTTATTTGTGTTTGAGCATGGAGTTGAGCAGCCGTCCCAGGATGCCGACGAACAGCAGCGGCGGCAGCGCCAGCAGCACGGTGGAGGCGTTCACCACGCCCCACGGCACTTCCTGGCCCATCGATGTGAAGGCCGATGCCACCACGGGCAAGGTCATGCTTTTCGACGAGGTGAGCGCCAGCGCGATCATCAGTTCATTCCAGACCAGCACGAAGCTGAAGACGATGCCACCCATCAGGGTCTTCGACGCCACCGGCAGGGCCACGTGCCAGAACACCTGGTACGGGCCATAGCCGTCCAGCGCGGCCGCTTCCTCGATCTCTTTCGGGATGCGCGCAAACGCGGGAATCGACAGCCAGATGATGGTCGACAGGGTCACCAGCAGATACGTCACCACCATCGACAGGCGCGAGTCGTACAGACCCAGGTCGATCCAGATCGAGATCAGGGGAATGGCGACGGCGACGGGTGGCAAAAAACGCAGGGACAGCAGGAAGAACTGGATATCCTTCTTGGCCGGGACCGGATAGCGGGCGATCGCATACGCGGCCGGCACGCCCAGCACGGCGCCCAGCAACACGGCCACGCCGACGATGGCCACGCTGTTGCCCAGTCCCGTCAGCACTTCGGGGCTGGCCAGCACCTGTTTGTAGTTGGCCAGGGTCGGGCTGAAGAAAAAGCGCGGCACAGGCGTGACGATATCCATCAGCTCCTTGAAGGAATTGAGCACGGCCCACAGGATCGGGAACAGCGCCACCAGAATAATCAGGGTGGTGATGGCGGTGGTGGTGATGGCGCTGGCACCGCCCGGGGTGCGCAGCACCCTAAGACACCTGACAAAACCGTTGCGAGCAGATGTGAGTTGTGGCTGAGAAGCGGAGCTGTGCGCATGCACAGTGAGCATCGGAGGCCGCAAATCGCGCTGCGCAGTAGGTTTGGTTAGGGTGTTCTTAGTCAGTTTTCCCATTTGGCGACCCGCTTCCAGAGTAAGGTGAAAATAACAGTCGTGGCCAGCATCATCAGCACGGCCATGCTGGACGCATACGACACCTTGCCCATCAGGCCGATGCCTTGCGCATACGCGTACATGTCCAGGGTTTCGGTGGAGATGCCGGGGCCGCCCTTGGTCATCACGTAGATCAGGTCGAACGAGCGCAGCGACTCGACCATCTTGATGAACACGAGGCTCATGATGGGCACCTTCAGCATCGGCAGCGCGATGTACGCATACACCTGGAGCGTGCTGGCGTAATCGAGGCGCGCCGCTTCCAGCGGTTCGCCGGGCAGGGTTTCCAGCAGCTTCAGGATCACGGCGCCGAAGAACAGGCCCCACTGCCAGATGTCGACCAGCGCCACCGCGTACAGGGCCGTGGCGGGATCGGACAGCAAGGCCGTGCCGCCCAGGCCCACGCATTCGAGCATCCAGTTGAGGATGCCCATCAGCGGTGAATACATGAACTTCCAGATGAAGGCGGCCGAGACGCGCGGCAGCAGCACGGGCACGATCAGCAGCAACGCGATGACGTCACGCGTGCGTCCCTTCACCTTCTCGAACAGGAACACGGCCAGCAGCACGCCGACGATCAGCGAGCCGGCCACGGTGACCACTTCCCAGATGGCCGACACCTGCACGGCATTGACGAATCGGCGGTCGCCGAACAGGCGGATGAAATTGACAAAACCGACATACTCGCTGTCGCTGTAGCGCAGCACGCGGTTTTGCAGGGCCAGGTTGATGGCGGCGATGCTGGGCACCATGCCCAGTATCAGCAGGACCAGCAGCGGCAGTGTAAGGAACACGGCCGGTAGCCAGGTGTGGCGTTTTTTACGGATGGAATGCGGCATGGTGATGGCTTTCAAACGAGAACGGACAAGCAAACAGGCTGCGTCACGACACCTGACAAAACCGTAGCGAGCGGAAGGTAGAGGTGGCCGAGAAGCGGAACTGTGCTTTATGCACAGTGAGCATCGCAGGCCGCCTATACCGACGCGCAGT
Organism: Janthinobacterium sp. GL_088; assembly: GCF_057837845.1. Lineage (NCBI taxonomy): Bacteria > Pseudomonadati > Pseudomonadota > Betaproteobacteria > Burkholderiales > Oxalobacteraceae > Janthinobacterium > Janthinobacterium sp. GL_088. The sequence continues at coordinate 5,549,780 of NZ_CM174453.1, forward strand.
AGGTTTGGTCAGATGTCTCTATTTGCGCTTGCTGGCCCGCTGCATCACTTCCGTCGCATACTCATTCGCTTCATCGAGCGCGCTTTGCACGTCGCCGCGCGTGCCCGTAAACACTTCCTCCAGCACCACGCCCAGGTTGTCGCCGATATCCGGCCACTCGGGACTAGGCCAGATGGTGACGCGCGAGACAGGCGTGGTGTCCGTCAGGCCCGCCTGGATCTGCGGCTTGACGTGCTTGCGGAAGTAGTCGCTGTTGATGGTGCTGGTGCGGTTGTAGTCGCTGAAGACGTTGTCCTTCAGGCGCGCCTGCTCCTGCTCCTTGCCCGTGGCGAAAGCGATGAACTTGCCGGCCGCCTGGCGCGTGCATTCATCCCTGGCGCCCGCGGCGGAGATGGCCAGGCCATGGCCGTAGGCGGCAGATGCCAGCGGCGCGGGCGGGCGCACATAGCCCACCTTGTCGACCACCGAGGATTTTTTCGGGTCTTCCATCCAGTCGGCGAAGGGTGTCGACTCGATCATGAAGGCCACCTTGCCCGACCTGAACGCTTCGAGCGCATTGCTCCAGTCGTAGGTGGCGCCGCCAGGCGGAGAATACTTGAACAGGTCGCGGTACAGGGTCGTCGCTTTGACTGCCTGCGGCGAATTGAAGGTGGGCACGCCATCCTTTTCCCACTTGCCGCCGGCGGCCAGCATGAACGGCGACCAGCGCCACACATTCATGCCCGAGCCGCGCTGGCCCCGCGCCGCCCAGCCGTACACATTCGGCGGGCTGTTCATTTTCTTGACGGCGGCGACCAGTTCGTCGAGCGTCTTCGGCACGGCGATGCCGGCCTTTTCCAGCAGGTCACGGCGGTAGAACAGGAAGTCGCTGCCGCCGATCAGGGGCGCGAAGTACGCCACGCCCCTGTACGAGGCGACGGCGCGGCGGCCCGGCAGGAAGTCGTCGTAGTCGGCCTCCTTGGGCAGGTATTTGAGCAGCGGGACGACCCAGCCTGCCGTGGCAAATTCGGCCACGTTGGCTTCATCGATGTAGTAGATCTGGTAGGAGCCGGCCTTGGTGGAGGCGTCGAGGCGGGCTTTCGAGCGGCGGTCGTTTTCGCCGAAATAGCTGATTTGTACCTTGGTGCCGCTTTTCTTTTCATACTCGGCAAGGGTCTTTTCCATCACCGTCAGACCCAGGCTTTTTTGCGCCAGCACCTTGAGCACGGGCACCGAGCAGCTTTGCGCCGAGGCGTCTGCGAACCCGGCGGACATGAGGGCGCCCCATGCAACAGCAGTCATGATTTTCATAACACGTCTCCATTTTTATAGTCCGGCGGTTTTCCACCGGTATGCCAACTATAAAAACAAAGACCGCGCGCCACCACTACAAAAGGCGCGGGTTTCTAAATACTTTTTTTCACTTCACTGATACGCATTTTCCGCCTCAATCCAGGCGAAAATCCTTGCGGTAGACATTCGTGTCCTTGCCATCGGGCGGCAGGCGCGAAAAACGCTCGAAGCGCAGGCCCAGCTTGTTGAGCAGATTGATCGACGTCTGGTTCTGCTGCGAAGTGATGCCGTACACGGTGGGCAGGCGCAGCACGTGCTGCGCATGGTGCATGATGGCGGCAGCCGCCTCCCAGGCATAGCCCTGGCCCCAATATGCGGGCAGCAGGGCGTAGCCGATATCGGGACCGGGCAGGCTGGCGCGCAGGATCAGGCCGCAGATGCCCATGGCGACGCCGTCGCCGCGCCGTTCGACGATGCAGAAGGCATAGCCATGCTGCCGAAACTGCGCTATCGCTCCCGTCTCCAGCGCCGCGCGGGCCGCCTCCACGGTGTGCAGGTTGCGCTGGCCGATATGGGCGATCCATGACGGCTCGTTGACCAGCGCCAGATAGAACGCCGCATCGTCGGGCGTGACGGTGCGCAGGCGCAAGCGGGGCGTATCGATGACGGTCATCGACTCTGTCGCGGCGCCGCTCATGCCGGCCACTGCATCGGATCGGTCAGCAGCTGGTACATCACGTAGGCGTCCACATAGCCCAGTTGCGCGTGGCGGTAAGCCAGCGGCAGGGTGGCGACGACCGTAAAGCCCAGCTTTTTCCACAGGGTGACGGCGGCAAGGTTGGTGCTGACGACAAAGTTGAACTGCATCGCCAGGTAGCCCGCGCGGCGCGCTTCTTCCATGCAGTGCACGCCCAGCAGGCGGCCCACGCCCACGCCCTGCGCGGCCGGATCGACCATGAACGAGGCATTGGCCACGTGCGATCCATGGCCCGGCTGGTTCGCCACCAGCTTGTACATGCCAAGCAGCCGCTCGCTGCCCATCACGGCGACAAAGCTTTGCACACCGGGGCCGAACCAGTAGGCATGGCATGCTTCGCGCGTCGTGTCGGCGGGGAAGGTATAGGTGTCGCCGGCGGCCACCAGGGTGTGGAAGATTTCCCACATGGCGTCGAAGTCGGCTTCGCTGGCCGGGCGGATGTCAATTTCTTTCAAGGCGGTGCTCCCGATAACAAGTGATGGCTGATTGTATCAGCGCCCCAGGCGGAAATTCACGCTATCGGGCCGCCCCGGCAGGTGCAGGCGCGATTGCGCACGGGGCGCCTCGCTGACGACTTTCCCGCGGCGCAGCACCAGGCGCCGCGCCGCGCGCAGGCGCAACGCTTCCACCGTGGAGCTGCTATCGAGGATTACCAGATCCGCATGGCAGCCGGGAGCGATGCCGTAGCCATCGAGGCCCAGGATGGTCGCCGGCGTCTGCGTCACGGCCAGGAAGCACTCGTGCATCGCTTGCTGGCCCGTCATCTGCGCCACGTGCAGCCCCATGTGCGCCACTTCCAGCATGTCGCCCGAACCGAGGCTGTACCACGGATCCATCACGCAGTCGTGGCCAAAGGCGACGGGAATGCCGACAGCCAGCATCTCGGGCACGCGCGTCATGCCGCGCCGCTTCGGATACGTATCGTGGCGCGCCTGCAGGGTGATGTTGATGAGGGGGTTGGCGATGGCCGCCACGCCCGCCTCGCGGATCAGCGGCAGGAGCTTGCTCACATAATAGTTGTCCATCGAATGCATCGATGTCAGGTGCGAACCCGTCACCCTGCCCTGCATGCCCAGGCGCTGGCTGTGGAAGGCCAGTGTTTCGATGTGGCGCGACAGCGGGTCGTCCGACTCGTCGCAATGCATGTCGACCATCAAGCCACGCTCGCAGGCAAATTCGCACAGCAGGCGCACGGATTCCGCGCCGTCGGCCATGGTGCGCTCGAAATGCGGGATGCCGCCCACCACGTCGACGCCCATGGCAATCGCGCGCTTCAGATTATCGAAGGCGCCGGGACTGCGCAGGATGCCATCCTGCGGAAAGGCCACCAGTTGCAGGTCAAGATACGGCGCCACCTGGCGTTTCACGTCGAGCAGCGCTTCGACGGCCAGCAGGCGCGGGTCGCAGATATCCACGTGCGAGCGGATGGCCAGCAAGCCGCGCGCCACGGCCCAGTCGCAATACTGCAGGGCGCGTTGCACCAGCGCGTCCTGCGTCAGTTGCGGTTTCAGCTCGCCCCACAGGGCGATGCCTTCGAGCAGGGTGCCAGACGCGTTCACGCGCGGCAAGCCGTAGCTGAGCGTGGCGTCCATGTGGAAGTGGGCGTCGACGAACGGCGGCGTGACCAGGTCGCCGGCGGCGTCGATCTCTTGCGCGCCCTGCACGGGCAAGACGGGGCCGACGGCGGCGATGCGACCACCCTCGATGGCGATATCGATGGCGCGGCGCCCGTCGGGCAGGCTGGCATTGCGGATGACAAGGTCCATGCGGACACTCCTTCGGTTGACTACGGTACCTGATGCTTCCAGTGCATTGTCCTCTTATCTTCCTCAAGGATGCTGCAGTGCAAGAATATAGTCACTGGCAAAAGCGTAGCCATAGATTTCATGACAACGCTTTGCGCGCGCGCAAACTTCCCGCAAATGCTGCCGGGCGCATGAATACAGCGAGCATGCAGAAAACACGCGGCGCACGCCCTTGAGAAAATAGCTTTCAACTAACTCGAATCACCGCTAGAATATTCATATTGCGTTGCATCATAAAAAGTCCATGATCAGCTTTTAGCGCGCTACCTACTTTACAAAACGCGGCCAACTCTGGTTTTCGGGATTTTGCAGAGCGTTTTGCCAGCATTTTAATCCGTACAAAGGAGTAAATATGTTCCCGCTTCCTGAACAAATTTCCAGTGCCGCCAAGTCGCAACTGGAAAACCAGCTGCAAATCTTCAGCACCCTCACCAGCAAAGTCTTTGAAAGCGCCGAGAAAATCATCGCGCTGAACCTGAACGCCGGCAAGGCCGCCATCTCGCACACGGCGGAAACGGCGCAGCACCTGCTGGAAACGCAGGACCCGCGCGACTTCTTCAGCTACAGCAGCAGCCAGGCGCAGCCGAATATCGAAAGCGTGCTGGCTTACAGCCGCCAGCTGTTCGGCATCGCCTCGAGCACCCAGGCTGAATTGCTAGCCTCGGCCAAGGCCCGCCTCGATGCGGCCGCCCCTGTTGCCGCCCCAGCTCCTGTCGCTGCCGCAGCCAAGCCAGCGCTGACCGCTGCGCCTGCTGTTGCACCAGCGCCTGCGCCAGCACCTGCCCCCGTTGCCGCCAAGCCTGCCGAAGTGGCCAAGCCTGTCGCCAAGGCAGCGCCCGCCCCCGCCCCTGTTGCAACGCCTGCCAAGGTTGCCGAGAAGGTTGCCGACAAGTCTGCAGTGAAAACGGCCGAAGCCAAGCCAGCCGCCAAGCCGGAAGCGGCCAAGTCCGCACCTGCCGCCGCACCTGCACCTGCGCCAGCGAAAGCCGCCGCGCCAGCACCGGCCAAGCCGGCAGCGAAACCATTTCCTGTCAGCAAACCGGTCGCCAAGCCGGCCAGCGCCGCCGGCAAGACCGTGGCCAAGGTTGCCGTAAAGCCGGCCCCTGCGCCAGCCGCCAAGCCGGCAGCCAAGGTTGCGCCCAAGAGCACGCCATCGAAACAGCTCGACATGCTGGGCGGAGGCAAAGGCAGCGGCAGCGGCCGCAAGTAAGCCTCGCGCACGCCACTGACGCAGCAAAACAACGGGCTACGGCCCGTTTTTTGCTTGCCCGTCCACAGCGCGATTTTCTACCTTGTTGTATCCTACGCGTACTTTCCGTCCGCGTGCCCGTCCTTCCGCCCCGCGACACCCCATTACTAAAAACAAAAGGTAACCATGAGTTTATCGAGGCTCATCGCCGGCTTCGTGCGTCAGCATTGGCCGGCGTATGCCGCCGCTGCCGTCATGCTGACAGGCGTGGCAACACTGACCGTCTGGATCCCGCGCCGCGTGGGCGCCATCATCGACGCACTGGCCGCGCACCGCATGACGGCGGCCGAACTGTGGCTTGAGCTGCTGACCCTGCTCGCCGTCGGCGTCGTCATCTACTTCCTGCGCGTGGGCTGGCGCATCACCCTGTTCAAGGCCGCCTACCAGCTGGGCGTGATGCTGCGCACGCGCTTCTACACGCGCATGTCGCAGCAGGGTGCGTCGTTCTACCAGAACCAGCGCACGGGCGACCTGATGGCGCTGGCGACGAACGACATCGACGCCATCGAAATGGCCGCCGGCGAAGCCATGCTGGCCGGCTTCGACGGCACTTTGACCTTGCTGATGGTGCTGGGCATCATGCTGCTGGGCGTGGACTGGCGCCTGGCCTGCATCGCCTTGCTGCCCTTCCCGCTGATGGGACTGGCCTTCTGGCGCATTTCCAGCCATATCCACACGGCGTCGACGGATTCATTAAAGCGCTTTTCGGCGCTGAACGACCATGTGCAAGAGTCCTTGTCGGGCGTGCGCACCCTGCGCGCGCTGGGCCTGGAAGAGCGCAGCAGCAAGCAGTTCTCCACCCTGGCCGGCCACGCGGCCAATGCCAGCCTGACGGCGCAGCGCTGGGAAGCGGCGTATGAGCCGGCCGTCGGCCTGACCCTGACGGCCGCCACGGCGCTGACCCTGGGCCTGGGCGGCTACCTCGTGTGGCAAGACCAGCTGACCATCGGCGCGCTGACGAGCTTTTCCATGTACCTGGGCCAGCTGATCTGGCCCATGTTCGCCGCCGGCTGGGTACTCTCCCTGATCGAACGGGGGCGCGCCGCCTGGCAGCGGCTGCAACCCATGTTAGATGCCCCACTGGCCATCGACGACCACGGCACGATCGATACGCTGACGCCCGGCCCCCTGCAATTGCAGGACATCGGCTTTGCCTACGCGGGCCAGACGGCGCCCGCGCTGTCGGGCATCTCGCTGCGCCTGCAGCCGGGCCAGACCCTGGGTCTGGTCGGTCCGACAGGCAGCGGCAAGTCGACCCTGCTGCGCGTGCTGCTGCGCCAGGTCACGCCGCAATCGGGCACGGCCACGTGGAATGGCCAGGCGCTCGACGCCTACACCCTGCACGCGCTGCGCGCTGCCATCAGCTGGGTGCCGCAGGAATCGTTCCTGTTTTCCGCCACCATCGCCGACAATATCGCGCTGGCCCGTCCCGGCGCCACGCGCGAGGAAGTGGAGCGGGCGGCGCAGCTGGCCGACATCCATGCGGACATCCTGCAATTCCCGGACGGTTATCAGACGCACGTGGGCGAAAAGGGCATCACCCTGTCGGGCGGCCAGCGCCAGCGCGTGGCCATCGCGCGCGCACTGCTGGCCGACAACGGCTTGCTGCTGCTCGATGATGCGCTGTCCGCCGTCGACACGGGCACGGAAACGCGCATCCTGCAGCACCTGGAAGAACTGCGCGCGCGCCGTCCCGAGCGCAGCGCCATCATCGCCAGCCACCGCCTGAGCGCCGTCGTCAACGCCGACCTGATTTTGGTCCTGCGCGACGGTCACGTCACGGAAACGGGCAACCACGACGCGCTGATGCAGCGCGACGGCTGGTATGCCAGCCAGTGGCGCTATCAACAACTGGAAGCCAGCCTCGATGCCATCTAAGACCGACCAAGCCAACGCCACGCAATCCGTGCGCCGCCAGGCCGCGCAAGCCATCGGCCTGCTGCGCCGCGCCGCCGCACCCGACCTGCGCCATTTATACTGGGCCACGTTCTGGCTGATCCTCGCCGCCGCCCTGGAAGTGACGGGACCCATCCTGGGCAAGGCCCTGATCGACCAGCATCTGCTGCCGCGCAACCTGGATTGGACGCGCATGTCATTGCTGCTGGGCGGCTGCCTGCTGACAGGCTGGGTCGCTTCCGGCCTGCGCTATTTGCAGCTGGTGCGCCTGTCCGGCCTGGCCATGCGCTCGGTGCAGCGCCTGCGCGAAACCGTCTACCAGCACGTGCTGCGCCTGCCCATGGCCTTCTTTGACCGCGCCATCACGGGGCAACTGGTCAGCCGCGTCACCAACGACACGGAAGCGGTGAAATCGCTGTACGTGCAGGTGCTGTTCGTCATCCTCGACAGCTCCATCGTCCTGGTCGGCACCATGGCCGCCATGGCCTTTCTCGACTGGCGGCTGATGCTGATCGTGCTGGCCCTGCTGCCGGCCGTGCTGGTCATCGTCTTCCTGTACCAGCGCTGGAGCGCGCCGGCCGTCACGCGCGCGCGCGCCCTGCGCAGCGAGATCAACGGGCAGATCGCCGAATCGATCGGCGGCATGAGCGTGCTGCAGGCGAATAACGCGGAAAAGCGCTTCGGCGCGCGCTTCACGGGCATCAACCAGGATCACTACACGGCGCGCATGCAGGAATTGCGCGCCAACGCCTGGCTGCTGCGCCCCGCGCTCGACATGCTCAATATCGTGCTGCTGGCTGTCGTCATCTTCAGCTTCGGCCGGCGCGAGATGGGCGCCGTGGAAGTGGGCGTGCTGTACGCGTTCATCAGCTACATCGCCCGCGTGATCGAACCCTTGATCCAGATCACCATGCAGTTCAGCCAGCTGCAGCAGTCGGTGGTGGCGACGGCGCGCGTCTCGGCCCTGCTAGACGAAGCGCAGGCGCTCGAACATGCACAGGGCAGGGAAACACCGGCCCTGCGGCAGGCGAAAGCGGGCAGCGACCTGCCCGCCGTCGACATCCAGAACCTGACGTTCGCCTACGTGGAAAACCAGCCCGTGCTGCACGACCTGTCGCTGACGATTCCGCAAGGCGCCTTCTTTGGCATCGTCGGCCACACGGGCAGCGGCAAGTCGACCTTGCTGTCCTTGCTACTGCGCTTTTACCCCGTCACGCAAGGCAGCATCGCCATCAATGGCGTCGCCCTCGACAGCATCGACAACGAGCACTTCCGCGCCGACGTGGGCCTGGTGCCGCAAGACCCCTTCCTGCTGGCCGCCTCGGCGCGCGAAAACATCGACATGGGCCGCGGCTACACGCAGGCGCAGATCGAGACGGCCGCGCGCGCCGCGCATGCGCACGACTTCATCGCCGCGCTGGAGCATGGCTACGACACGCCGCTGGGCGAAGGCGGCTCGCGCCTGTCGTCAGGGCAAAAGCAGCTGATCGCGATTGCCCGCGCGCTGGCCGGCCAGCCGCGCATTTTGCTGCTGGACGAAGCGACGTCGCGCATCGATAGCCAGACGGAGCAGATCGTGCAGCTGGCCCTTAACGAGTTGCGCGGCAAGGTGACCATCATCGCCATCGCCCACCGCCTGTCGACCATCCGCGAAGCCGACCGTATCATCGTGCTGAACCACGGCCGCATCACGGAAGCGGGGCCGCACGATGCCCTGATGCAGATCGAAGGCGGCTTGTACCAGCGCCTGTACCTGCTGCAGCAGCTGGCGCAGTAAGCGCGCCTTGTCAATGCCCGCAGTGTGCACTTTCGCAAATTTCTGCGCCCCGCATGATATTTCTTGATTGCAACAGAATATAATCTGTTACAGACAGGTAGTCATTGCGGGAGCGGGACGTTGGCAGGCAGACAGAGACGGGCATCATGGCGAAAGGCGCATTGGCTGCTGGTACTGGCCTGCTTGCTGCCGCCCGCCACCCATGCCCAGGTCAGCAAGCTGGAACAACACATCGCCGCCGTGCGCGAGGATGGCCGCTTCGTGCCCGCGCGCGCCCTGCAGCGCCTGCAGGAGGTGGAAACGCAGGCGCGTAGCGCGCCCCTGCTGGTGCGCGCGGAATTCCTGACACAGCTGAGTACGGTGCGCATGCGCCTGGGGCAGAACGACCTCGCCATGCAGCTGGCCGAGGAGCTGATCGCCTACGCCCGCCTGAACAAGAGCGACGTGGCGCTGGCGAAAGGCATCCTCTGCAAGGCCTATGTCACGTTCGCCATGAACGAGCGCCGCGCCTCGCACCTGCTGGCCTTCGAGGCGGAACGCATCGCCAACCGCACGGACGACTTGCCCGTGCGCGTGCAGGCCACCATCAGCGCGGGCCAGTCGTGGGCCGAGGAAGGCAATTTCCCGTTTGCGCTGGCCAAGCTGCAGGCGGCAGTCGACCTGGCGCGCCAGAGCCATTCCCCTTCCAGCCTGGCCGCCGCCCTGAATGCCCTCACCCTGCTGTACACGCAGATGCGCGAATACGACAAGGGCTTCGAGGTACTCGATGAATTGCTGGCCGTCTCCGGCACGCTGGAATCGCCGGGCCGCATGGCGCAGGCGAAGAATACGGAATACGGGCTGGCGCTCGACGCGCAACAGCCACAGCGGGGCCAGCGCGCCCTGCTGGCGGCCCTGGCGCTGGAACGCCAGCTGGGCGCGCGCGGCATGGTGGCCGTTACCCTCGTCAATCTGTCGGACAGTTACCTGAAGGAAGGCGATTACGTGCGCGCCCTGCGCTTTGCGAATGAAGCCATCACGGCGGGGCGCCTGGTCAACAATGAACAGGTGGAGGCGACGGCGCGCCTGAACATCGGCCAGGCGCTGATCGGCCAGGGACGGCTGCAGGAAGGCAAGCAAAGCGTGGCCACGGGCCTGGCCTACTATGAACGCACGGCCAACCAGCCAGAAATGCAGGCCGTGCTGCTGGAATACGGCATGGCGCTGGAAAAGGCGGGTGACATGCGCGGTGCCGTGACGGCGTATCACCGCGAGCGGGGCATCTCGAACCAGCTGTTCGAGAAACAGCGGCAAAAAGCCGTGTATGAGCTGCAAGAAAAGTATGAGGCGGAAAAGAAGCAGCGCCAGATCGAGCTGCTGAGCCGCGAGAATCAGCTGAAGAGCACGGAAATCGACAACCGCCGCCTGCAGCAGCGCGTATGGTGGCTGCTGGCGCTGGTACTGGCCATGGCGTCCGCCATCGTTGGCTTGCTGTACCGCAAGGTACGCCACGCGAACGTGCAGCTGAAGGTGAAAAACCAGGAACTCAAGCGCCAGAGCTCGCGCGACCCGCTGACGGCCCTGTACAACCGCCGCCATTTCCAGGAATTCATGCGCAGCCATGCAGGCAAGCCGCAGCCGGCCTACGGCGGCGCCAATGTCGTCGGTGCGCTGTTCCTGCTCGACGTCGACCATTTCAAGCATATCAACGACCGTTACGGCCATGCGGCGGGCGACCTCGTGCTGACGACGATCGCCGAAACCTTGCACGAGGTGTTGCGCGAAACGGACATGATCGTGCGCTGGGGCGGTGAGGAATTCCTCGCCTTCCTGCCGGCTGTCGCGCGCGACGGACTCGACGATATTGCGCGGCGCATCCTCAACGGCATGGCGGCGCAAAGCATCCACTACCAGGGACAGGCCATTCAGGTACACGTGTCCGTCGGCTTTGCACCCTATCCGCTGGCGCCGCTGGGACGCCCGCTCACGTGGGAACGCAGCGTCAACCTGATCGACATGGCGCTCTACCTGGCCAAGGCGCACGGGCGCAACCGGGCGTATGGCTTGCGCGGTTTTCAGCAGGTGGAAAGAACGACCCTGGAAGCGGTGGAGCAAGACCTGGAACGCGCGTGGCGCGACGGCTTTGTCGATTTGAGCGTGGTGCTGGGGGGAACGGACGGGGTGGAAAAGACGGTGACGCAAGGAGGCCAAGCCAGCGATGGCGTCGCCGCAGCTGCCATCACCTGACGGCAGCTGCGGGGACCGGGCCAGCGATGGTCGGCCCTGGCGAGATTACTTGTGCGCGGCGTCCTGCATCTTTTCGCCGGCTTTTTCCACTTTCTTGCCCACGGCATCGGCCGCTTCGCTCATTTTCTTGTCGGCGTCAGCGGCGACCTGGTCCATCTTGGCGCCCGTATCGGCAGCGGCCTGGCTCACGGCAGCGTCGGCTTTGGTAGCGGCGGCCTTGATGTCGGCTTCAGCCTTGGCAGCGGCCGCATCGATTTTCTGGCCAGCTTGTTCCGCAGGACCGGCAGCGACATCATCCTTCTTCTGGCACGCAGCCAGTGCCACGACCATCATCCCGGCGGCGCACACGGTCATCCAATTTTTGCTTACTTTCATGATATTCCCTTTCATTGTTATCAAAAGACACAGATCAGTTCGCAATATACACCTGCCTAAAATTTTCTAGCGTGCGCTAACGCACATAAAAACAGGCTTTTGTGGCGTAGTTGTAAGCAATGGTATATTGATATCTTTTAGCCATGTTTTCGCTCTGGCGGGCGGGGTGCCAGATAACCATCCGTCAGGGTGTGCAGGAAGGCGATCACGTCGGCGATCTCCGCGTCGTTCAGGGCGGGCGCCTGGCCCGGCTGGCGGTCGAACGGCGCTTCCACATTCACGTTCGCCGCCAGGCCCGGCGGCAAGTCATCGTATTTGCGCACCTTGCCGTGTTTATCTATCGGATACCACTTTTGCGGCGCCGTATCGCGCTGCACGTAAAAACGCAGCACCTGCTCCAGGCTGTCAAAACTGCCATTGTGGAAAAACACCTTGCGCAAGGCAACATTGCGCAGGGATGGCGTCTTGAAGCTGCCGCAGTACTCCTTGTGCTCCCTCAAGTCGGTGCGGTCCGGGCCGCACAGTCCCATGTCAAAGAACGCCGGGTCCGCATTGACGGGCAGCTTGCCATTGCGCGGCACACCGATATTGATCAAGCCATAGTCCGTAAATTGCGGGAAGGCGCCGCCGGAAGTGACCTGGCTGATATGGCAGGAGGCGCAATTGCCCTTGCGCTCATCGTTGAACAGGGCCAGGCCGCGCGCTTCCTGCGGGCTCAAAACGGCCTGCTTGCGCAGCACGGCGTCGTACTTGCTCGTGTACGGATAGAAGTCCAACGGGCTTTCCTGGAACACTTCCAGCGACATCAGCGCCCAGCGCAGCGCCTGACCCGGCTGCTCGAAGATATCCGCGCCATACGTCTGGCGAAACTGCGCCGCCAGGGGGCCAGCCTGCAGCTTGGCAACGACGGCGGCCGCATCGCGGTTGCCCATCTCGCGCGGCGACAACAACGGCGCCAGGGCCTGTTCGTGGCCGGACTGGGCGCGCCCATCCCAGTTGCGTCCGCCCGTGGGACCCGCGTCGACGCTGTCGTCGCCATCATCGTCATGAAAATGTTCGGTAAAGGCGGGCGCCGTCTGCAGGTAGCGCAGCGAAGGGGCGGCCCGCGTGCCCGCATCCTTCAGCTCCGGACCGCCCAGCTGCACTGCCAGGCCATTCGGCGGGCCATACGCATGTTCGGGACTGTGACAGCTGGCGCAGGACATTTTTCCTGAGACAGACAGGCTGGGCTCGAAAAACATGGCCCGGCCCATGGCCGTCATTGCCGCCACCGAAGGCTGGCGTTGCAGGGTGGGCGCGTAGGCTCCGGCCAGATAGGCGGCCGCAGGAGCGGTCTGGACTTCTTTCTGCGGCGCGGGCTGGCAGGCGGACAGCGCGCAAATGGCAAGCAGCACGGCGGGTATCGTTTTCATCATGGGCTGGCAGCGTAGCAACGGCATGTGACAGCTGCGTGACAAAACCCTGCAAAACCTAATGTATCAAGTCCGTACATTACGTCATGTAACAGGCGCTGACATGTCACGCAGCTGACATATTGCCTGCCTAGCATGCGACGTTTTCCACCCAGAAGGCATGAAAATGAACTTGCACGCAAAAACTTCGTTACGGCCCCTGCCGTTGTTACTGACGCTGGGCCTGGCCGCCTGCGGCAGCGACTATGCAATCACGCCCAGCACCACGGGCCAGGTGATCGGCAGCTACTATGAAAACGCCCAGGTGTGCCTGGAAAGCGCCACCGCCAAACTCACGTGCGACAGCGCCTCCGCCGTCGTGCGCACGGCGGCCGACGGCAGCTACACCTTGGACGGCCAGGGCGCCGTGCTGGTGACCATCGGCACGGATGCCATCCGCCATGAAGCCATCGGCGACACGGGCAGCAAGGTCACGCAAAAACTGCTGCTGCGCGCTCCCGCCGGGCACGGCGCCTTCGTCAGCGCCCTGTCGACGGAGCTGGCGCTAGTCATGGATGGCAACGGCGGCGACTTTGCCGCCGCCAGCGGCAAGCTGGCCGCGCGCCTGGGCGTATCCGAAGCGGGCCTGGCATCGGACTTCAACAAGGCCAGCGGCGACGAGCTGGCGAAACTGAAGGCGGAAAACGCCAGCGTGACGAGCTTGATCGCCAGCGCCAGCACGCAGACGGCCCCCGCCGACGCGCTGGCCGCCCTGAACAGCGCCCTGGCGCTGAACAATATCCAGACCATCGTCGTCATCTACGCGGAAAACCGCGGCTTCGATAATCTGTACGGCCTGTTCCCGGGCGCGAATGGCGTGCCGGGCGTGAACCCCTCGTCGACATCCGCCTACGTGCCGCAGAAAGACATCGACGGCAGCACCCTGCCCGTCATGCCGCCCACCTGGGGCGGCATGACGGCGGCCGGCCAGAGCACCGTCATCACCCAGGCGCAATCGGCCAACCTGCCCAACAAGCCGTTCCAGATCGATGATGCCAATAGCCCCCTGTACCTGCCGCAATCGGTGATCACGCGCGACCTGGTGCACCGCTTCTACAACAACCAGATGCAGATCAACGGTGGCGCAAACGACAAGTTCGCCGCGTATTCCGACGCGGGCGGTTTGAGCATGGGCTATTACGACGGCAGCAAGATGCAGCTGTGGGACATCGCCAGACAATATGCGCTGGCCGACAACCTGTTCATCGGCGCCTTCGGCGGCTCCTTCCTCACGCACCAGTACCTGATCTGCGCCTGCGCGCCCACGTATCCGAACGCGGACACGTCGGTGGCCAAGGGTTCGATCGCGAAGATCGACGTCGACGCCAAGGGCAACTTTGTGCGCCTGACGCCATCCGCCACGGCGCCAGCCACGGTGCTGAATGGTGCGCCCGCCTATGCCAACGATGGCGCGTTGACGCCGGCCGACAGCACGGGCATGTTCTACGCCGTCAACACCATGCAGCCGCCATTCCAGCCCAGCAGCAACGCGCCGGCGTCGGGCGACAGCGGCAAGCTGTATGCGGACACGGGCAAGGCCAACACCCTGCCGCCGCAAACGCAGACGAATATCGGCGATTTACTCTCTGGCAAGAACATCGACTGGGCCTGGTATGCGGGCGCCTGGAAGGACACGACGGCCCTGGCCACGGCCAGCGCGCGCGCCGGCAGTTTCCCGAATCCGCCCAACTTCCAGTTCCACCACCAGCCCTTCAACTACTTTGCCAACATGGACCCGGTGAAGGCGCCCGCCTACCGCGCCGCCCACCTGCGCGACTTCGACAGCCAGTTCCTGGCCGACGCGGGCGCCGGCAAGCTGCCGCCCGTCGCCTTCTACAAGCCGCAGGGCAATTTGAACCAGCACGCGGGCTACGCCAGCGTGGCCGATGGCGACGCGCACATCGCCAGCGTCATCGCCCAGCTGAAGAAAAGTCCGCAGTGGAAGAACATGCTGGTCATCGTCACCTACGATGAAAACGGCGGCTTCTACGATCACGCGGCGCCGCCGAAGGGCGACCGCTGGGGTCCAGGCACGCGCGTGCCGGCCATCCTCGTTTCGCCCTATGTGAAAAAGGGATTAGTTGATCATACGCAATACGATTCGGCGTCCATCCTGCGCGCCATCACGCACCGCTTTGCCCTGCCAGTGCTCGACGGCTTGAGCACGCGCGACAAGGCGCTGGTGGCCAACGGCGGCAAGCCCATGGGCGACTTCAGCGCGGCGCTGGCGCTGGTGCCGCAAGAGTAAGGCTGCGTCGAATGCGCCCGCCCGGTGTGACCGCGGCGGGCGTTTGACCGGTTGGCGCTACTGGCCCGGTGCCGTATCCAACAGCGAACGTTCGAGCAATTGCGACAGCGCCGTGCGCAGCGTCTGCGTGCGCGCCGCCAGTTCCGGCCGCTTGTAGCGTTCGGCAGCGATCAAGCTGCTTTCCAGGCAAACCCGGTCGCCCTTGGCCAGACAGGCGTCGGCAGCATCGAGCTGGACGCTCGCCTGCGCCACCTTCACCTTGGCATCGAGTTCCAGCGTGTCGGGATCGTCGCCCCAGCGTTTCACGTAGATGGCCAGGCGCGTGGCGGCCAGCTCCGGCTTGCCCCCGTCGAGGGCCTGGTTGACGCTGTCCTGCAGCGCCGTCCACACCTGTGCCCGCTGCTGTTGCTTGTCGCAGGCAGTGGTGGACTTGGTGATGTTCGTCTGCAAGCGTTTGATCTGCGCAGCGGGCGCCTTGGCGCTTTTCAGCACGGCCAGCGCGCTGCGCGCACCGTCCAGGTCGCACTGCGCCGCCAAAGCCGTGGCGGCCTCGACCTGCTCTGCCACGCTGGCCGGCTTGTCAGCCGGCTTGTTATAGAACCAGATACCCGTCAGCACCACTGCCGCCGCGATCCACGTGCGCAAGCGCACGGGCGGGCGCGGCGGCGGTACCGAACCCTTGACGGCCGGTTTCGCGGGCGGCGCCTTGGACGGCGCAGCAACCGGTGCGGCAGGTGCTGGCGGGACGGGCTTGGGAGTGACAACTGGCTTGAGCGCGGGCTGCGGCGCCGGAGTGGGCACAGGAATAGGCGGAGCGACGGGCACGGGCACGGGCGGCGGCGCCACGGCTTTCTCCAGAACAGGTGCTTGCGCTATCTGGCGCGCTCCGCAAAACGGGCAATGCGCCACGCGCAGCGGCAAGGTCCGGCCGCAAGCGGCGTTGATGCAAACGTCATTCACTGTTTCAAGCACATTCCAACCTTTTCCTGGAGTCATTCCACTGCGTTCTGCCGCAATATTACCTTACGCAAGCATGGCAACGGCGCACCGGCGCCGAGTTCCGTGGCCTTGATACCGATCAAAAAGCATCCGCCGCCGCGTCCTAAGCTATAGGCACCGGCCAAGGACAAGGAGAACGCCATGCCAGCCCACCTGATCATCGAAGACGGCCAGCCCTCGTGGTGGGACAGCGCCGATATCTGGGTCGTGCCGGGCAATGATCCGAATGGCCCGCCCGGCGCGCCCATCGCCGGCACCAGCAACTACCTGTGGGGCCGCGTGCACAACACGGGCAACAGCGCCTCGAACGGCGTGCGCGTGGATTTTTACTGGGCCGACCCCTCCGGCCAGATCGCCGTCGGCGCCGCCACGCAGATCGGCTCCGCGTTTGCCGACTTGCCACCGGGCGCCACGCAGGAAGTGCTGTGCCTGGTGCCCTGGGTCCCCGTCATCGTCAATGGAGGGCACGAATGCCTGCTGGCCGTGGCCCACGGCCCGGGCGACATCAACCCGCTGCCCGATCCCCTGCCCAACGGCTTTCCCTTCCTGCCCAAGCAGCACGAGCAGATCGCCCAGCGCAACGTCACCGTGGTGCTGGCGGCACGGCGCGCACAATTGCTGTCCATCGCGGTGGCGGCCCTGCCCCGCGCAACGAAAAAAGTGGAACTGCACATTGAGCAGGGCGGCGAGCTGCCCGAGCGCCTGCTGGCCACCCTGGGGCTTGAGCGATGGCAGCCGGCCAAGGAAGCGCGCCTGGTAGCGGGCCTGGCGCGCACGCCCCATTGCAATGGCGATGCCCCCGGCGAGCAAAAACTGGCGCTGGAGGTGCCGCGCGGCCAGGCGCAGGCGGTATACCTGAGCGTGCGCGCCGAAGCCTTGCCGCCACGCCAGTATGCGCTGCTGCGCGTGCTGGAAAGCCAGGAGGGCAAGGTCATGGGCGGCATCACGTATATCGTCACCGATCTCGAGAAAGAGCAAACTCAAGAGCAGGCGCAAGAGCAGCACAGCCCCGAGGAGCAAGCATCATGAGCGATACCCCCCTGCAGGTGCTGACGCGGCCGTTCGCGATCGAGCCCGTCACCAATATCATGCTGCCCGATGGCATCTTCGACAATGCCATCTATGGCTTGCGCATCGCCGCCCACGTCACCAACATGTCCGGCAGCGCTCTGAATAATGTCACTGTGTACCTGGAAAGCGTGGGCGATCCCGGCATCGTGCCCGTGGCACGCACCTTCTTTTTTGCCAGCATTCCCGCCGGCGCGGCCATGCTGGTGATGTGGGATGCCGACTTCCAGCATGCTACGCCCGGCAAGCGCCTGGTCAGCTTTGTCGCCAAGGCGGACGGCTACACGCCGTACCGCTCGATCCAGCAGATCTTCGTCTCGCAAACGCGCTTCGACAGCGTCACCAATACCTACACATGCACGGTCGAAGAAGGCACCCTGGAATTGTCCAAGCCGCAAGGCCACTTGCCGGGCAAGCGCTGGGGCAGCACGGGGAAGGATGGAAAAGAGTGCCGCTGCCCGCCCGGCCTGGGGCCGATCGTGCCGACCGGCATGACCCTCGTCTGGACGCCGAATCCTGCCTACGCGGGCACGCATGGGGAGCTGCCGTTTTCCGACCCGTGGTGGAAGGTTCTCGCCATCATCATTGCCATCATCGCCGCGCTGGTCGCCATCATTTCAGCCGCGCTCGGTTCCGGCAAGGCCAGCTTCAGCGTGGGCGGCACGTTCGAGGAGACCGATCCCAGCGTCGATTGCTGCTCGCTGGAAGGGGCCGGCTCGGGCCAGCCCGAATTCACGGTGGCGGGCGTGGCCTCGGCCATCGCCTCGGGCGCCATCGCCGTCGCCTGCTCCGATATCGCGGACCCGTTCTGGCGTGGCCAGGAAGCAACACCACCGGCCGCCGGCGAACTGACCCTGGCCGAGCGCGTGGTGGCGAAATGGGTGTTACCCGAAGCGCCGAACGCGGGCCTGCCCTACACGGCCGACATCAGCTGGCAGTACGAACGCTTCACCACGGGCGCCACCTACCAGCATGCCGTCACCGAAACGCAAGTCAACATCCACGTGGCGGGGCCCGTGGAAACGGATACGCCCGCCGTCGTGCAAGCCTACGAACCGCTGTGGATACGCGCCAGCTTCAAGCGCGACAATGGCAATGTCTTCCGCGGCACGGAGCTGTATGCGTTCGTGCTGTTCCAGGCGCCGCAGGGACTGTATTTCGTGGAATCGCTGACCGACAACGGCCTGGGCTTCGACCCGGGCGCCAATGATGGCGTCTACGCAGGCAGCCTGGACTTGAAGCGGGCTTACCGCACCCTGCTGCAATACGACCAGAAGGTCTACGGCACCTGGAGAGTCTTCGTCTTCGCCCAGGACGTCAACCTGACCAAGCCCGGCACGCCGCCGGAAATCGCCGCCCAGCACATCGGCGGCATGTTCGTCGCCAGCGCCATCGAAATCACCTTCGACGACACCCTGCCCTGCCCGCTCAAGGCGCAGGCGAATATCGTCGTGGTGTGAGGGGAGGCGTGAGCGAGGTCAGGCTTAGGTCGCACAGGTCGGATTAGCGGGGCCGCCGAGGCGGGGCAAAGCCCTGCGTAATCCGACAACATCGTTGGCTCCCGTATGCACACCAGGAGCGGCTGAGAAAATGCTCAGGGCTAGGCGCCGCCCCGAAGACAGTACTTCAGTACAGTAAGGTAAATGCAGGGCAGGCAACAACACCGAGGGTGTTGTATCACCCGCCCTTAAACTTTAACGCTTTCGGGCTTGGCGATAAGCGTGCGCGGAATGATATCCGTTACCGGACAAGTATCCATCGCCTCCGAATACGCAAGCCAGCGCTGCAGGCTCTCCATGCGGCGGATGGTGATGCCCTTGCCATTGATATAGCCGATCTGCTCGAAATTGGCGGGGCTGGTGGTCAGTTTCGATACGGTGGGCGCATTGTCGACCAGGCGGTCGTAGGCCTTGCGCGCCTTGTGTTCCCACTTGGCCAGCACGGGATCGTCAAAGCGATTGCTTTCAAAATACACGGTGATGGTACGGTCGTGGTTGGCAAAGCCGACGATGGCCGCACCCTTACGTATGGTCAACAGGACATCTTCCTTGACGCCCGTGACGGGAACGAAGACGGCGGCGCGCCCATCCGTATCCGGCCGCTCCATGGGAATATCTTGTCCGATTATGCTCATCACTTCACACTCTTAATCATCGCCTGTTGGCTTGTTGTCCCTGCATCACTGAAAGCGTGCCGCCGTGCGCATGCGTGCGTTTGCCGCTGCGCCGGGCCACTCCCAGGCTCGCTGCCATGCCCTGCAATACCATTTATCAAATAATACATTGCCGGAAAGCACTACACAAGATAATCAGGGGCGCGGCTGCCGCCTGCCCTCCGCCGGATGGGGAATGGTGTGGCCAGCAGCAATCACCTTATAATGCTGCGATTACTTCACGTCCCCCACCTTCGCACCATGACGCTTCCCGAGAATGACACCAGCCGGCTCGACGCCATCAGCGCCGCCGCCACCGAAGTGGCCGCGCAAAACGTGGCCGACCTGCTGGCCATGGCCATCTGCCACCACCCCGACGAACCGGCCCTGATCGTCTGCGACAAGCGCAGCTGGCTCAACGTCGTGCTGACGGAAGCGTATCGCCAGGCCTTGCCGGACGCCACCTTCATCGATTTCGACGAGGTCACGCCCGATGCCGTGCTGGCCGCGTTTGCCGAACTGCCGGCCGGCAGCCTCGTCGTGCTGATCCAGTCGACCAGCTTCCGCCTGGAAACGTTCCGCATCCGCATCGAGCTGTTCAAGCGGGGCCTGAAAGTGATCGAACACGTGCACCTGTCGCGCATGCCCGGCGTGCAGGGCTTGCACTACATCGCTTCGCTGGCCTACGACCCCGCCTACTACCGGGGCGTCGGCCACGCGCTGAAGGCGCGCATCAACAAAGCCCGCCACGGCATGGTCGACAGCGGCGGTGAACAGCTGGTCTTCGCCTCGCCGTTCGAATCGGCCAAGCTCAATATCGGCGACTACAGCGGCATGAACAATATCGGCGGCCAGTTCCCGCTGGGCGAAGTGTTTACGGAATCGCAGGACCTGGAAGCCGTGAACGGGCGCGTGCGCATTTTCGTCTTTGGCGATACGCACTTCATGGTCAACCGCCCCGACACGCCGATCACCCTGATCATCGAAAAGGGCAGAGTCACCGGCACGGAAAACGCCACGCCGGAATTTACCGCCATGCTGGAGATCATCCGCGCGCATGAAGGCGAAGTGTGGGTGCGCGAACTGGGCTTCGGCATGAACCGCGCCTTTTCGCGCGAACAGCTGGTCAACGACATCGGCACGTATGAACGCATGTGCGGCATCCACCTGTCGCTGGGCGCCAAGCACGGCGTCTACACCAAGCCGCAATTCAAGCGCAAGGATGCGCGCTACCACGTCGACATCTTCGCCGTCACCGAAGCCGTCTACCTCGACGACGAGCGCGTATACGCGGATGGCGCGTGGATCGTGGAAGCCGTCGCTTTCAGCTGAAAAACCCCGCCGCTTCCAGTTCCCGGTCCCACGGCGGCACGGGCTGGTATTCGGCCACCAGGAAGTCGATCAGCGCGCGCACCTTGGGCGACGGCTGGCGGCTGGCCGGGTACAGGGCGCTCAAGTGATTCAGCGGCAGGTCCCAGCCGGACAGCACGGGCACCAGGATGCCATCGAGCAGGTTGCGCCAGGCGAGAAACGTGGTGCTGTAGACGATGCCGAGACCCCGCTGCGCCGCCTGGTGCAGCACCAGGCCGTTATTCGCCGTGAAGCCCGCCTGCACGCGCACGCTCACGTCCTCCCTCTGCTCCCCTGCTCCACGCTGAAAATGCCAGTTCGTGCCATCGGTCAGGTGGCTGAAATGCAGGCACTGGTGCTGCAATAAATCCTGCGGCGTGCGCGGCACACCCCATTGCGCCAGGTAGGCTGGGCTGGCGCACAGCACGGCGCGGCACGGCGCCAGCGGGCGCATGGCTAGCGCGCTGCTGTCCGGAATGCCGCCCACGCGGATGGTCAAGTCAAAACCGTGGCGTATCGGGTCGAGCAGCGCGTCGTCGACAAACAACTCGGCTTGCACCTGCGGGTGCAGCAGGCTGAAACGGGCGACGGCGTCGGCCAGCCACGCGCTGCCGAAGCTCGATGGCGCCTGGATGCGCAGCGGCCCGGCCAGCTCCGCCCCCGCTCCCGCCTGCGCCACGTGCGCCACCATGCGCGCCGCTTCCTGCGCCTGGCTGACGGTGGCCATGCACGGCGCCAGATAGGCGCGGCCCGCGTCCGTCAGACTCACTTCGCGCGTGGAGCGGTGCAGCAGGCGCGCATGCAGGCGCTCTTCCAGCTGCATGATGGTCTTGCTGACCATGGCCCGCGTCAGGCCCAGGCGCTGTCCCGCCACCGTAAAGCTGCGCTGGCGCGCCACTTCGACAAAGATTTCCATCGCTTTTAGTTGATCCATGTCAAAGATTGTCTTCGCTTTGGCGACAATCTGTCAACCGCGGGGCGATTGTTTGCCGCCCTCGCCCATCCTACAATGGCGTTTTCCATTGACCTCCGGAGCCGCCGCCATGCTGACAATCTCACAACAAGAACAATACCAACGCGACGGCTACCTCATCCTGCCCGATTTCAAAGGTGCGGACGAAATCGCCGCCCTGCGCGCGCGCGCCGAGCAGATTGTCAACGAATTCGATCCCAGCGTCAGCCAGTCGATCTTCACCACGCGCGACCAGGCGAAGAACACCAACGATTATTTTCTCGCGTCCGACAACACCATCCGCTGCTTCTTCGAGGAAGAAGCGTTCGGTCCGGATGGCCAGTTGAAGCAGGCCAAATCCCTGTCGATCAACAAGATCGGCCACGCCATGCATGACCTGGACCCCGTCTTCCGCAGCTTTTCGGCCGATCCGAAACTGGCCGCAGTGGCGCGCGACCTGGGCCTGGCCGATGCACAGGTCTGGCAATCGATGTACATCTTCAAGCAGCCCGGCATCGGCGGCGAAGTGCGCTGGCACCAGGACGCCACGTATTTCGAGACCACGCCGGTCAGCGTGACCACCTTCTGGTTCGCGCTGGAAGATGCGACCCTGGACAACGGCTGCCTGTGGGCCGAACCGGGCGGCCATCGCGGCCCGCTGCGCGAACGCTTCATCCGCAACGGCGACGCCGTGCGCGTGGAAAAACTCGATAGCACACCGTGGCCCGACGACAGCACGGCCGTGCCACTGGAAGTCAAGGCGGGCGCCCTCGTCTGCTTCCACGGCTTGCTGCCCCATTACAGCGCGCCGAACCGCTCGCCCGTCTCGCGCCACGCCTACACCTTGCACGCCACGGACGGCCAGACGCAATACGCGGCCCACAACTGGATCCAGCGCGACGAGTCCTTCCCCGTGCGGGGCTTCGTCTGATGCGCATCGAGGTTTTCGCCGCCCACTGGGGCAATAACGAGCTGCCGCCCGACGTCTTCATCGACAAAGTGCTGGCGGCCGGTTTCGACGGCATCGAAATGTCGCTGCCGCTGGACGCGGCACTGCGCGAGGAATGGACGGACCGCATCGCCAGGGCGGGACTGCAACTGATCGCCGCGCAGTGGGAAACCGTGTTCCACAGCGACTTCGAACAGCACCGCGCCGCCCTGGCGGAACTGCTGGAAAACGCCTGCCTGGCGCGCCCCGTGCTGGTCAACACGCACACGGGCAAGGATTACTACAGCCAGGCGCAGAACGCGCAGCTGCTCGACCTGGCCGCCGCTATCTCCGCAAAACACGGCGTGCCCATCGTGCATGAAATCCACCGCAGCCGCTTTTCCGGCCACCCGATGTTGCTGCTGCCGTATCTGCAGCAGTATCCCGAGCTGCCCTTGACGGCCGACCTGTCGCACTGGTGCTGCGCCTGCGAATCCCTGCTGGAAGACCAGCCGCATACCCTGGCGCAAGTACTGCCGCTGGTGCGCCACGTGCACGCGCGCGTCGGTCATGCGCAAGGACCGCAGGTAGCCGACTTCCGCGCGCCGGAAGCGAAACAGGCGCTCGACGCTCACCTGGCGTGGTGGGACGCCATCGTCGCCCTGCGCCGCGCGGCCGGCGCCGAACGCATGACGTTCACGCCGGAATTCGGCCCCGCCCCATACACGCAAACCTTGCCATACACGCAGCAGCCCGTGAGCGACGCGTGGGAACAGAACGTCGCGATGCTCGAACTGCTGCGCGCGCGTTACGCCGGGTAGGCGCCCGCGCTCATTGCAATTAGGTAGTGCGCTATATATACTGTCTCCATGGATACCACTACCGCCCCCAACCCCTTGCACCAGGTGCCGCGCCTGGACGGCCAGCTGTGCTTTGCGCTGTACTCGACCTCGCTTGCCATGAACAAGCTGTATCGCAAGCTGCTGCGCAAGCTCGGCCTCACCTATTCGCAATATCTGGTGATGATGGTGTTGTGGGAGCGCGATGGCCTGACAGTGTCGGAAGTGGGCGAGCGCCTGTTCCTCGACTCGGCCACACTGACGCCCCTTCTCAAGCGCATGGAGCAATCGGGCCTGTTGACGCGCACGCGCGCCGCCAGCGACGAGCGGCAAGTCATCATTTCCCTCACGGAACAGGGCGACCAGTTGCGCCACGAGGCGGCCCTGCTGCCAGAAGCCATCCTGACGGCCAGCCACTGCAGCGTGGAGCAGGTTGTGGACATGAAACAACAACTGAACCAGTTACGCGACAGCCTGATGAAAAGTGAGTAAAAGCGCTTCTTTTCCGAGCAAAATCAGGTAAAGCATTGCCCTGACAGCGCCAGGCAAAAGCTGGCGCGAAATCAGCCTTTCTTTATTACAAATCGATACAAGGATGGCCCCACCCTGCGTATAGAATAGTTGCCACTATTTCCTTACAACAACATCAGGGTGAATATGCGCATACCTTTCGGCTCCGTAGCCTCGCTGGCTCTCTGCTTTACCGTGTCGGCCTTCGCTGCCGAGCCCTTCGACGACAAGTTCCGCCAGCTCGAAGAAGTGCTGCCCACCCCGAATACCTACCGCACCGCCTCCGGCGCACCGGGCCACGCCTACTGGCAGCAGCGCGCCGACTACACGATCCGCGCCACCCTCGATGAAGCCAAACGAGAAATCGCCGGCAGCGGCACCGTCACCTACCATAACCAGTCGCCCGACACCCTCGGCTACCTGTGGGTGCAGCTGGACCAGAATATCTACAAGCCCGATTCCGACGCGCGCCGCATGGCCACGGCGCCATCGCGCCAGGCGTGGGCCAAGACGGCGGGCGAAGACACGATGAAGTTCGAAGGCTTGCGCGGCATCCTGGCACGCGGCGACTTCCAGGGCGGCTTCAATATCCGCGCCTTGAAAGGGGGCGATGGCCAGCCTTTGAAATATGTTGTGAACCGCACGATGATGCGCATCGACCTGCCGCAGCCTTTGAAACCGGGCCAGGATTTCGTCTTCCAGATCGACTGGGATTACCGCATCAATGAACAGAAGGTACTGGGCGGGCGCGCCGGCTATGAAGTCTTCGACGACAAGAACGCCCTGTTCGAAGTGGCGCAGTGGTTCCCGCGCATGGCGGCCTACTACGACGCAGCCGGCTGGCAGCACAAGCAATTCCTCGGCTCCGGCGAATTCACCCTGGAATTTGGCGAATACGACGTGCAGCTGACGGTGCCAGCCGACCATATCGTCGCCTCCACGGGCGAGCTGCAAAACCCGCAGGAGGTGCTGTCCGCCGCGCAGCGCGAGCGCCTGGCAAAGGCCCGCGGCAGCGACAAGCCCGTCGTCATCGTCACGCAAAAGGAAGCGGAAGCGGCCGAGAAATCCGTGAGCCGCGCGCAAAAAACGTGGCACTTCAAAGCGGCCAACGTGCGTGACTTCGCCTGGGCCTCGAGCCGCAAGTTCATCTGGGATGCGCAGGGCTACAAGAAGGGCGGCAGCGATGTGATGGCCATGTCCTACTATCCGAAAGAGGGCAATCCGCTGTGGGAAAAGTACAGCACGCAAGCCATCGTGCACACGATCGAACAGTACAACAAGTACAGCATAGCCTACCCGTACCCGACGGCGATTTCCGTCAACGGCCCCGTGGGCGGCATGGAGTATCCGATGATCTCGTTCAACGGTCCCCGTCCCGTGAAAGACAAGAAGACGGGCGAGCTGACCTACTCGAAGCGCACCAAATATGGTTTGATCGGCGTGATCATCCACGAGGTAGGCCACAACTACTACCCGATGATCATCAACTCGGACGAGCGCCAGTGGACGTGGATGGATGAAGGCCTCAACACCTTCGTGCAATACCTGGCGCAGCAGGCGTGGGAAGAAAACTATCCGGCCTCGCGCGGCGAACCGCGCGAGATCGTCGACTACATGCGTAGCCGCGACCAGGTGCCGATCATGACCAATTCCGAATCCTTGCTGCAGTTCGGCAACAACGCCTACGCCAAGCCGGCGGCGGGCCTGAACATCCTGCGCGAGACCATCCTCGGGCGCGAACTGTTCGACTACGCGTTCAAGGAATATGCGCAGCGCTGGAAGTTCAAGCGCCCCACACCGGCCGACTTTTTCCGCACCATGGAAGACGCTTCCGGCACGGACCTCGACTGGTTCTGGCGCGGCTGGTTTTATACGACCGACCCGGTCGACATCAGCATCGACGGCATCAGCGAGTACGGCGTGAGTTCGAAGAATCCCGAAACGGAAAAGGCCTGGAAAAAAGCGCAAAAGGAGGCCCAGCCGGAATCCGTCACGAGCCGCGCCAACAAGGGCATGCCGCGCCGGGTCGATGCACATCCGGAGCTGAAGGATTTCTACAATCAGCACGACGATTTCACGGTGACCAACAAGGACCGCAACGCCTATACCGAAGCGCTGGCCGCCCTGGAGCCGTGGGAAAAGGACTTGCTGAAACAGGGCAAGCATTTGTACCTGGTCGACCTGTCGAACGTGGGCGGCATGGTCATGCCCCTGATCCTCGAAATCGAACTGAAAAGCGGCAAAAAGTACGTCGAGCGCGTGCCGGCCGAAGTGTGGCGCTACTCGCCGAAGAAAATCACCAAGGTCGTCATCACGGATGAACCGATGGTGGGCCTGGTGCAGGACCCGTACTGGGAAACGGCCGACATCGACACCAGCAACAATAGCTGGCCGAGAAAAATCACGCCATCGCGCCTGGAACTGTTCAAGAGCGAGAAGTCGCCCAAGGACAACCTGATGCGCGATTTTCATACGCCGCTGAAAGACAAGAACGGCGGCTCGGCCAAGGGCGACGAGGCGTGAAGCGCTGGCGCGCGCTGGCTTGCGCCACGCTGGCCTGCGCCAGCATGGTGGCGAACGCCCATAATTTCCACATGGGTATCGCCGACATCAGCTATAACGCGGTCAGCGGCAGCACGGAAGTGGTGCACACCTACACGGGCCACGACGTCGAGGCGCTCCTGACGAACCTGTACCAGCGCCAGTTCGACCTGGGTCAGGAAGACAGCGAAGCGGCCCTGCGCCGCTATGTCGAGAAACAGTTCTACCTCGTGGGACCGGACGGCAAGCGCCTGCGCCTGAACTGGGTCGGCATGAAAGTCAATGCCGACAACGTGGTGATCTTCCAGGAGATCGGACGCACGCGCCTGGCCCCCGCCACGCGTATCCACAACCAGTTGCTGATCGATTTCCTGCCCAGCCAGCGCAACACCCTCAACGTGCAGGACAGCGGCAGCATCCAGACGCTGATTTTCGACCGCCAGAACACGGAACTGCCGATCCGCTAAGCCCTGCTACAACCAGACACCCATGACGCCACGCACTCTTTCCCTCCTCCTCGCCGCCCTGTTTTCCGCCACCGCCGCCCATGCCGACGACATCTTCCAGCGCGTGCTGGTCGATGGTTCGCGCCTGAACCAGCTGGGCGTGGCCGATTCGGCCAACGCGGGCAGCGTCACGCAAAAGCAGCTCGACGCGCGCACCAGCTACCGTCCCGGCGAACTGCTCGAAGCCGTGCCGGGACTGATCGTCAGCCAGCATAGCGGCGAGGGCAAGGCCAACCAGTTCTACCTGCGCGGCTTCAACCTCGATCACGGCACGGACTTGCGCACCACCGTCGACGAGATGCCCGTCAACCAGCGCAGCCATGGCCACGGACAGGGCTGGACGGACCTGAACTTTTTGATCCCCGAACTGGCCATGCGCCTCGATTACAAAAAGGGGCCATATTCGGCGGCGCAAGGCGATTTTTCCTCGGCGGGCGCGGCGTCCGTCGTCTATGCGAACCGCCTGACGCAGGGCGTCGCCAGCGTGGGCATCGGACAAAACGGCTTTCGCCGCGCCCTGCTGGCCGATACGCTCGACGCGGGCGACGGCAGCCTGCTGTACGCGCTCGAAGCGCAGCACAACGATGGCCCGTTCACGCAGCCGGACCGCTACCGCAAGCTCAATGGCGTGCTGCGCTACAGCGAAGGCTATGCCAACAACGGCTTCAATGTCACGGCCATGGCGTATGACGCCAGCTGGAACGCCACCGATCAGATTCCGCTGCGGGCCGTGCAGGACGGCACCTTGGGCCGCTTCGACGCCATCGATGCCAGCGACGGCGGCAAGGCGCAGCGCTACAGCCTGTCGGGCGCCTGGCGCCAGACGACGGACGACATGTCGTCCAGGGTCAGCGCGTATGTGATCGCCAACCGCCTGGCCCTGTTCTCGAATTTTACGTATGCGATGGATGATCCCGATAACGGCGACCAGTTCGCCCAGCCCGACCGGCGCGTGACGTCCGGCCTCGACGCCAGCCATACCTGGCACCGCCACACGGACAGGGGCAGCAGCGACACCACCATCGGCCTGCAGCTGCAGAACGACAATATCCACAATGGCCTGTACAACACGCGGCAGCGGCAGATCCTGTCGACCACGCGGCAAGACCATATCGTCGAGTCGAGTATCGGCGTGTATGGCGAAAACAGCACGCGCTGGTCGCGCTGGCTGCGCACCGTGGCCGGCCTGCGCGCGGACGCCTACCGCTTCGATGTGCGCAGCGACCGCGCCGCCAATTCGGGCACGGCCAGCGACCATTTGTTCAGCCCCAGCCTGAGCGTGATCGCGGGGCCCTGGCGCGATACGGAAGCGTATTTCAACATCGGCAATGGCTTTCACAGCAACGATGCGCGCGGCACGACGATCACGCTCGACCCGAAGACGGGCGAAGCGGCGGACAAGGTCACACCCCTGGTGCGCTCGCGCGGACTGGAACTGGGCTTGCGCAGTGCCGCCATCGTCGGCCTGCAAACCTCGCTGTCGCTGTACCGCCTGGACTTCGATTCCGAGCTGCTGTTCATCGGCGACGCGGGCGCCACCGAGGCGGGCCGCCCCAGCCGCCGCTACGGCATCGAGTTTTCCAGCTACTACAAGGCGGCCAGCTGGCTGTCGCTGGACCTGGACCTCGCATATGCGCGGGCGCGCTCGCGCGGCAGCGACCCGGCGGGCGACTTCATCCCCGGCGCCATCGAAGGCGTGGCCCAGCTGGCCATGACGGTGACGCCATCGGGGCCGTGGTCAGGCTCCTTGCGCCTGCGCTACTTCGGTCCGCGCCCGCTGGTGGAAGACAACAGCGTGCGCTCCGCGGCCAGCGTGGGCTTGAACGGGCGCATCGCCTACCAGATCGACAAGACCTTGCGCGTGGAGCTGGAAGGCTACAACCTGGCCAACCGGCGCGACTCGGCCATCGACTATTACTATGCCTCGCGCCTGCCCGGCGAGGCGCAGCCCGTCGACGATATCCACTTCCATCCGGTGGAATCGCGCTCGCTGCGCCTGACCCTGGTAAAGAATTTTTAACGCAACAAGAATAATTCCTGTCTCAGTGCACAGGAAACGCCGCGAAGTCGTAGAATGCCAGGCTGGATAAACTGAGACAGGCCGCATTGCGGCCGGCACCGCCATGAGCACTTCCGCACCGATCTTTACCGACCCGTCCCACGTCAAGGAAGCCTTGCGCGACGACGGCTATGCCGTCCTGCGCCCGCAGGACGTGGCCGCGCTGGCCGGCTGCCCGCTGGCCGCATTGCGCATGCTGGAACCAAGCTGGAATACCTTGCCGCTGGACAATTACCTGAAGGATGGCGGCCGCTATCGCCGCCGGCGCCACTCGTGCTTCGTGCAGGATGGCGAGCGCCTGACGCAGACGGCGCATCGTCCGCACTGGCAACCGGTGGAATACAACGCCCTGCACGGCGGCATGCACCGCCTGTTCGAACCAGTCGAAGCGGCTATCGTCGCGCAAGCGGCCTGGCAACAGCTGATCCGCGCGCTGGGCGACGCCTGCTCGCAGGTCAAGGGCAGCCAGCCGTGGTTCATCGAGGCGCACCAGTTCCGCATCGATACGACCGATGGCATCGGCCGCCCCACGCCGGAAGGCGCGCACCGCGACGGTGTCGATTTTGTCGCCGTGCTGCTGATCGGGCGCGAACAGGTCAAGGGCGGCGAGACGCGCATCTTCGAAGCAGACGGCCCCAACGGCAAGCGCTTTACCCTGACCGAGCCATGGTCGCTGCTGCTGCTCGACGATGCAGCCGTGATCCACGAATCGACGCCGATCCAGCCCATCGGCGAGCATGGACACCGCGATACGCTCGTGCTCACCTATCGCGCAGGCCAATTCCAGGGCGAAAACTGACAAGCGGCCACAGCATTCCCTGTGGTCAAAATAGTTACTTGGAAGTTACTTTTGCAGACCTAAATCCGATATAGTCATACGATGTCGATATTGTGCGCTCATCGCGCCCAGCATCACCACACTGAAATTCTAGGAGAGGTCTGTGGACTCCAACAACCAAATCAAGCCTGACGAAATCGAGATCCTGATCGTCGAGGACAGCCCGACTCAGGCGGAGCGCTTGCGCCGCCTGATCCAGTCGCTGCACTATAACGCCCGCGTGGCGGCGAATGGCCAGCTGGCCCTGGCCGCCATCCGCGAGCGCAAACCGCACCTGGTGCTGTCCGATATCGTCATGCCTGAAATGAATGGCTACGACCTGTGCCGCGCCATCAAGTCCGATCCGACCTTGCGCGACATCCCCGTGATCCTCGTCACCTCGCTCAACGATCCGAAGGACATCATCCGCGGCATCGAGTGCGGCGCCGACAATTTCATCCGCAAGCCTTACGCGGAAGACTACCTGCTCAACCGCATCAGCCACATGCTGATGAACCAGAAGTTGCGCAAGAACCAGAACGTGGAAATCGGCATCGCCCTGTACCTGGGCGACCAGAAGCATTTCATCAATGCGGAACGCCAGCAAATCCTCGACCTGCTGATCTCGACCTATGAACAGGCGGTGCAGGTGAACGGCGAACTGCAGGCGCGCGAACGCCAGGTGATCGAGCTGAACATGCGCCTGGCGCACCATGCGGCCGAACTGGAAACCATCAACCGCGAAATCGCCCTGAAAAACCTGGAACTGGCCGAAGCGAGCCGCATGAAGTCCGCCTTCATCGCCAACATGTCGCATGAACTGCGCACGCCGCTCAACGCCATCATCGGCTTCACGGGCGCGCTGCTGATGAAACTGCCCGGTCCCCTGACGTCCGACCAGGACAAGCAACTCAATACCATCCGCGCCAGCGCGCGCCATTTGCTCTCGCTGATCAACGACATCCTCGACGTGGCCAAGATCGAGGCGGGCAAGCTGACCCTGTCGATCGAGCCCGTGCACTGCCAGGAACTGATGGCCGACGTGGCCGACACCCTGCGCCCCCTGGCCCAGCAAAAAGGCCTGGCCCTGGAAATGGCGCTGGGAGAAGCGGGCCAGCCGCCCGCCATCATCGACACGGATCGCCGCGCACTGACGCAAATCCTCATCAACTTGCTCAACAACGCCATCAAGTTCACGGAACAGGGCACGGTGCGCATCAGCCTTGCCCAGCGCGACGAAGACGGCGTGCTGGTGACGGAAATGAGCATCGCCGACAGCGGCGCCGGCATCAAGGAAGAAGACCAGGCCAAGCTGTTCCAGGCCTTCTCGCAGCTCGATTCCACCTCCACGCGCCATGTGGAAGGGGCGGGACTGGGCCTGTACCTGTGCCAGAACCTGGCCAACGCCATCGGCGGCGCCCTGTTCTTCAACAGCGACTACGGTTCCGGCAGCACGTTTACCCTGGCCCTGCGCAGCAAGGCCTGAGCTGCTGTGCGCCGCAGCATGAAATGCTGGCTTTTTGCCATCCCAGACAGACCGATACAGTAGTTCTACGGTATTGCACCGCACCATTTTCGGCGCTATAGTAGAACTGTCTCCTCCAATTCGTTCTCCGAACATTGGATTCAGCCCGCGAATACAACCGCGGGCTTTTTTTTGCCTGCGTTTTCCACGCATCTTCATCCTTTCTTAACTAAATCAACCGGCTTAGTTATATCAATCGCTTGAGATATATGATTAAATCTCCGGCATGATTGAAAAAAACGCCATCCCCACTTCCCACGCCGACGATGGGCGCAAGCCCCGCTCCGACGGCGAACAGTCGCGCGAGCGGCTGCTGCATAGCGCCATCCGCCTGTTCGCCGAACAGGGTTACGCCAAGACCTCCACGCGCGAACTGGCGCAGGCGGCCGGCACGAACGCGGCCGCCATCAGCTATTATTTTGGCGACAAGGCTGGCCTGTACCGCGCCGCCTTTGCGCAGCAGTCAGCCAGCCCGCAAGACAATATCGCCCTGTACGAACAACCGCATTTCACCTTGCGCGAAAGCCTGGAAGGCTTTTATGCGCAATTGCTCGCGCCCATGCAGCAGGGCGACATCGCACGCGACTGCATGCGCCTGTGGTGCCGCGAAATGCTCGAACCGACGGGCCTGTGGGCGCGCGAGATCGACCAGAATATCCGCCCCGAGCACGAGGCGCTCACGCGCGTGCTGGCGCGCCACCTGGGTGCGCCCGACAACAGCGACGACATGCACCGCCTGGCGTTTTCCATCGCTTCGCTGGCCTTGCAGCACATGGTGGGCACCGAAGTGCTGCAAACCCTGCGCCCGCAACTGCTGGAGTCGCCGCACGCGATCGACACCTGGCTGGCGCGCATGACCGACTACGCGCTGGCCATGGCCGAGGTGGAGCGCCGGCGCCTGGCCATTCCACCCTCCCACCGTACCGCTCAACGACAAGCAGAAGGACAAGCATGACGACTATTCGATGCACCGTTCAACGCGTCCTGGCTGTCAGCATCGTGCTGGCACTGGGCGGTTGCGCCCTGCAGGGGCCGCCCGCAGCGGTGGCCGCCAGTGCCCCCGCTCAGTGGCAGGCACCGCTGCCACATAACGGCAAACTGACGGACCTGGCCAGCTGGTGGCAGGGCCAGGGCGACAGCCTGCTGGTGGAACTGATCAACGACGCGCAGCAGGTCAGTCCGACCATCGCCGCCGCCGGCACGCGCATCGTGCAGGCGCGCGCGGACAGCATCGCCAGCGGCGCTGCGCTGGCGCCCAAGCTCGATGCAACGGGCAGCGTGGTGCGCACCAGCCAGCAATCGGCGCAGCCGAGCGGCACCACCTCGCAGGCTGCGCTTCAGGCGTCGTGGGAAATCGACGTGTTTGGCGCCAACCGCGCCACGCGCGATGCGGCGCAGGAGCGCTACGACAGCGCCCGCGCGCTCTGGCATGAAGCGCGCGTCTCGGTGGCCGCCGAAGTGGCGAACCAGTACTACGCCTTGCGCACCTGCCAGCAATTGCAGGCCGTGTCCGATCAGGATGCCGTCTCGCGCCGCGATTCGGCACGCCTGACGGAGCTGAGCGCCGGTGCCGGCTTCCAGCCGCCCGCCAACGCCGCCCTGGCCCGCGCCAGCGCCGCCGAAGGCGCCAGCCGAGCCATCGAACAGCGCGCCGCCTGCGACGTGAATGTCAAGGCGCTGGTGGCCCTGTCGGCGATGCCGGAAGCGTCGCTGCGCCAGAAGCTGGCGGCCAGTCCCTTTGTTGCGCCCTCGCCCGTGGCGATTGCGGAATTGCCTGCGCAAACCCTGGGCCAGCGTCCCGACATCTACAGCGCTGAACGCGAAGTGGCAGCCGCCAGCTTCGAAGTGCGCGGCGCGCAGGCGCAGCGCTACCCGCGCCTGAGCCTTGCCGGCTCCATCGGCAAGGGCAATATCCGCGCCGGCGGCACCAGCATCACGGCCAGCACCTGGAGCATCGGCCCGCTGGCCGTCAGCCTGCCCATCTTCGACGGCGGCACCCGCCGCGCCCAGGTCGATGCGGCCACGGCGCGCTACGACGAAGCCGTGGTGAAATATCGTGCCGGCGTGCGCCAGGCCGTGCGCGAAGTGGAAGAGGCGCTGGTCAACCTGGCCAGCACGGACGAGCGCAGCAGCTACGCCAAGACGGCCCTGGAAGGCTACCGCGTGTCGTTTGTCGCCACCGAGGACCGCTACAAGAATGGCCTGGCCAGCCTGATCGAACTGGAAGACGCGCGCCGCACGCGCCTGGCCGCCGAAAATACGGTGGTCAATCTCGAGCGCGAACGCAGCGCCGCCTGGGTGGCGCTGTACCGCGCCGCCGGCGGCGGCTGGACCAGCAGCGCCATCGCCAACAATGCCCTCTGACGGATACGACAACATGAAAAAAATGACCTTGAAACCGATGGCGCTCGCCCTTGCCGCCCTTTGCGTTGTGCTGGGTGCCGGCGTGGCCCTGTACTCCCCGTCCTCCACGGCGGCAGATGACGCCAAGGATAAGAACGCGGCGCAAAAGCCGGCGCTCACCGTCACCACGGCCAAGCCGCAAACGGCCAACCTGCCCATCAAGCTGCAGGCGAACGGCAACGTGGCCGCCTGGCAGGAAGCCGTCATCGGCAGCGAATCGAACGGCTTGCGCCTGACCGACGTGCGCGTGAATGTCGGCGACGTCGTGCGCGCCGGCCAGGTGCTGGCCGTGTTCTCGAACGACACGGTGAACGCCGACGTGGCGCAGGCGAAGGCCGCCGTGCTGGAGGCGGAAGCGAATGCCGCGGAAGCAGCCGCCAACGCACAGCGCGCCCGCTCGCTGCAAAGCACGGGCGCCATCAGCGCGCAGCAGATCAGCCAGTACCTGACGGCAGAGCAGACGGCCAACGCGCGCATCGCCTCGACCAAGGCGCAGTTGGCGTCACAGCAGCTGCGCCTGAAATACACGCAGGTGGTGGCGCCCGACAGCGGCATCATCTCCTCGCGCTCGGCTACCGTGGGGTCGGTGGTGGGCGCCGGCACGGAATTGTTCCGCATGATCCGCCAGGGCCGCCTCGAATGGCGCGCCGAAGTGACGGCCACTGAATTACTGAACCTGAAAGCGGGTACCCTGGCGCAGGTCAAGGCCGCCAACGGCAGCACTTTGACGGGAAAGGTGCGCATGATTGCCCCTACCGTCGACCCGCAGACGCGTTCCGCCCTCGTGTATGTCGACCTGCCGGCCAGCACCGGCAACAATGCACCGTTCAAGGCCGGCATGTACGCCAGCGGCGAATTTGAGCTGGGCACCTCGGGCGCGCTGACGGTGCCGCAGCAGGCGATTGCCGTGCGCGATGGCTTCAGTTATGTCTTCCGCCTCAATGCCGACCAGCGGGTCAGCCAGATCAAGGTGCAGGCCGGACGGCGCCTGAGCGACCGCATTGAAATCCTGGGCGGCATCACGGCCGACACGACGATTGTCGTCAGCGGCGCCGGCTTCCTCAATGACGGCGACCTGGTACGCAATGTGCAAAACCTGGTTGCAGCAGCTGCCAAGCCAGCCACGGCGAAAAAGTAAGGAGAGGCCATGAATTTTTCCTCCCTCTCGATCAAGAATCCGATCCCGGCCATCATGCTGTTCGTGCTGCTGACCCTGGCCGGTCTGCTGGCCTACAAGGCCAATCCGGTACAGGATTTCCCTGACATCGAACTGCCCATCGTCACCGTCAGCGCGGTGCTGCCCGGCGCCGCGCCGGCCCAGCTGGAAACGGAAGTGGCGCGCAAGATCGAAGACTCCGTCGCCACCCTGCAAGGCGTGAAAAACATCTACACCAAGGTGCTCGATGGCGTCGTCACGGTCACCGTGGAATTCATCCTGGAAAAGCAGATCGCCGAAGCCGTCAACGATGTGCGCGACGCCGTCGCGCGCGTGAAAGCGGACATGCCGGCCGAGCTGCGCGACCCCACCGTCACCAAGGCTTCCACGGCCGGGCGCGTGGTGCTGACCTTTATCGCCACGGCGAAAGGGGGCGTGGACAATCCGCTCGACGCGCCCGACCTGTCCTGGTTTGTCGACAATACGGTGGCCAAGCGCCTCTTGACCGTACCCGGCGTGGGCGCCGTCACCCGCGTGGGCGGCGTCTACCGCGAGATCCAGGTGGAACTCGATGAAGCGCGCATGGCCGCATTGAAAGTGTCGGCCCTCGACGTCTCGCGCCAGCTGCGCCTGGTGCAGCGCGAAGCGCCTGGCGGCCGGGGCGACATCAGCGGCGCCGAGCAATCAGTGCGCACCATCGCCACCGTCAAGACGGCCGATGAACTGTCGCGCGTGGAAGTACCGCTGCCGGACGGCCGCCATGTGCGCCTGGACCAGGTGGCCACCGTGCGCGACACGATCGCCGAACCGCGCGCGCTGGCCGAGCAGGATGGCAAGACGGTCGTCGCCTTTGAAGTGTTCCGCACCAAGGGCGCCAGTGAAGTGGCCGTCGCCAAGGGCGCACGCGATGCCATCGCCGACCTGCAGAAGGAAAACCCGAATGTGGTACTGCAGCAGTCGATCGACAATGCCTTCCCCGTCGAGGAAAACTTCGACGGCTCGATGGAGCTGCTGTACGAAGGCGCGCTGCTGGCCGTGCTGGTGGTGTGGTGGTTCCTGCGCGACTGGCGCGCCACCCTGGTGGCCGCCGCTGCCCTGCCCCTGTCCGTGATGCCGGCCTTCCTCGGCATCTACTGGTTCGGCTACACGCTCAATACCGTCACCCTGCTGTCGCTGGCCCTGGTCGTCGGCGTGCTGGTCGACGACGCCATCGTGGAAATCGAAAACATCGAGCGCCATCTGCGCATGGGCAAGTCGCCAATGGAAGCGGCCATGGAAGCGGCCGACGAAATCGGCATGGCGGTGATCGCCACCACCTTCGCGCTGGTGGCCGTGTTCCTGCCAACGGCCTTCATGAGCGGCATTCCCGGCCTGTTCTTCAAGCAGTTCGGCTGGACGGCCGTGCTGGCCGTGCTGGCGTCTCTGGTGGTGGCGCGCCTGCTCACGCCGATGATGGCCGCCTACATATTGAAACCGCTGCCGCACAAGGAAGAGCAGGATGGCTGGCTGATGACGCGCTACCTGACGGTCATGCGCTGGTGCCTGAACCACCGCGGCATCACGGCCATCGCCGCAGCCCTGTTCTTTGTCGGCGCCATCGCGCTCGTGCCGCTGCTGCCGACCGGTTTCGTGCCGGCCGCCGACCGCGCGCAGACGCAAATCAACCTGGAACTGCCGCCCGGCTCCACCCTGGGTGAAACGCAGGCCGTGGCAGCATTGGCGCGCGATGCGGCCATGCGCACGCCTGGCATCCAGGGCGTCTTCAGTTCGATAGGCGGCGGCTCCAGCGGCGACGCCTTCGCCCCCGGCGCGGCAGCCGAGGCGCGCCGCGCCGTGCTGACCCTGACCACCGTGCACCGCACGGAGCGCAAGGAATCGATGGCTGGCCTGGAAACGCAGTTGCGCAACAAGCTCGATACGATTCCCGGCGCCCGCTTCACGGTGGGACCGCCCGACACGGGCGTCAAGATGCAGCTGGTGCTGCGCTCGGAAGATCCGGTGGCTTTGACGGCGGCGGCGCAAAAAGTCGAGCGCGAACTGCGCGGCCTGAAAGGCATCGGCAACGTCAATTCCAGCGCCTCGCTGGTGCGACCGGAAATCATCGTGCGCCCCGATTTCGCCAAGGCGGCCGACCTGGGCGTGACGGCGGCGGCCATCGGCGAAACGGTGCGCGTGGCCACGGCCGGCGACTACGACACGGACCTGACGAAAATGAACCTGCCCGAGCGGCAAGTGCCGATCCGCGTCAAGCTGCCCAACAGCGTGCGCGCCGACCTGGCCGCCATCGAGCGCCTGACGGTGCCCGGCAAGAATGGTCCCGTGCGCCTTGCGAACGTGGCCACGGTAACGATGGAAAGCGGCCCGGCACAGATCGACCGCCTGAACCGCAGCCGCAACGTGACGCTGGACGTGGAACTCGGTTCGCGCACCCTCGGTGAACTGAACGAAGAAGCGCGCGCGCTGCCGTCGATGAAGAATCTGCCGCCATCCGTGAAGATCGCCGAGCTGGGCGACGCGCAGGAAATGGCCTCGCTGTTCGCCAGCTTCGGCCTGGCCATGCTGATCGGCGTGCTGTGCATCTACTGTGTGCTGGTGCTGCTGTTCAAGGACTTCATGCAGCCGGTAACCATCCTGGCGGCGCTGCCGCTGTCGATCGGCGGCGCCTTCGTGGCGCTGCTGATCACGGGCAGCGCCCTGTCGATGCCGTCGATGATCGGTCTGATCATGCTGATGGGGATCGTCACCAAGAACTCGATCCTGCTGGTCGACTATGCGATCCTGGCGCGCCAGGCGGGCATGAACCGCTTCGATGCGCTGGTCGACGCCTGTCACAAGCGCAGCCGCCCCATCCTGATGACGACGATCGCCATGGGCGCCGGCATGATGCCGCTGGCACTGGGCTGGGGCGCCGACCCCAGCTTCCGTTCGCCGATGGCCATTACCGTGATCGGCGGCCTGATCACGTCGACCTTACTCAGCCTGCTGGTGGTGCCGGCCGTGTTCACCTACATCGACGACCTGGAGCACCTGCTCAAGCGCGGCATGGCGAAACTGCGCCGCCAGAAGGCGCCGCTGCGGCGCGATGACAAGGTGGCGCTGGAAAAATAAGCGCCGCCACTGTTTGCAAAATCGCCCCCTGTGGGCAAGGAAGCGAAGGACCGGCCGTCAGGCCGCGCTCCCTCGCTTCCATCTATCTGGCATACTGCGCCCATTCTCCATGAACGCAATCTGCCCTGCCTATGAATTACCGCACCCCGCTCGTCCTGCTACTGGTATCCGCACTGCTCGGCGCCTGCTCGGACAAGACCGCCCCCGCCAGCGCCGACGTGGCAGCTGACGTCGTAACCGAGGTCCCCGCGGCCGCTGACGATGCCGCATCGGCCGAACACGTGCCGCCGCCGGCCGCCACGGCGCCAAGAACGGAAGCGATGAACACGCCGCAGGCGCGCGAACTCGAAGTGGGCATGATGCGCGCCGTCTTCGGCAAGGACTATCGCAGCGACAGCGACGATGCGCTGGCCGACCTGTCCGATCCGGACAAGCACGTCGACAGACTCAGTTACGTGGTCAGCGCCGTCAGCCACAAGCTGCTGCCCGATGGCCGCGCCATCCTGGTGGCGAATGCGGAAACGGCCAACACGGAAGGCACGGCCGAATCGGCGCATGCCTCGTCGGGACTGTTGAATGTGTTTTTCCTCGCGCCCAAGGGCCAGCCGGAAGACGGCCAGTGGCAAGTCGTGAAACGGCTGGAAAACATTGCCGCCCTCGGTTCGTCGGGCCAACTCGGCGAAGTCCACTGGGTCATGCTGGGCGCGAACAAGCCGGGACTGGCGATCCGCCATGGCTACACGGGCCAGGGCTACACCATCACGCAACTGGCCCTGTTTGAAATCGGCGACGGCAAGGTGACCGCGCTTGATGGCGGAATCGACCTGTACTCGGACAATATGGGCGCCTGCACGCCGGACATGGACGAGTGCTGGATGGTCAGCGGTAATTGGCGCTTCGCCACGGCGCGCAATGGCGGCGCCTACGACGACCTGCTGATCGATTTCAAGGGCGCCTCCGAGAAGATCAAGCCCGGCGTCACAGTCAAGCCGGATGAAGACCCGCCGCGCATTGCCACACCGTTGAACGGCCACGCGCGCTATGGCTTCGATGGCAAGGGATACAAACTGGTCGAGGGCAAGAACACGGTGCCTGGCGTCTGAGCCAGGCACCGGCAAAAAATCAGCGGCGCGCCTTCTCCAGGCGCACCAGCAGCGGCGCATACATGGCACGCGTATGGCTGCTCCAGCGGTCCATGGCGCTGTCGATATCGAGCAGCAGGCGGTCCGACAATACCTTGTCACCCTGCTGCAGCGCCCAGATCGCACACTCGGCGCGGCATTCGAAGCTGTTGTAGCGCGTCAGCGCGTCGTCGAATTCCGCCTTCGCTTCCACCTGGCGCCCGCTTTGCGCCAGCGCACGCGCCGTCAGCAGGGACACCATCTCGGGACGGAATTGGATATCCGTGCGGCGAATGAACTCCAGGTGCGTTAGCGCTTCGGCACCCCGCTCGCACTCCAGGTAGGCGCGTGCCGCACCCAGGCGAATTTCCAGGTCCGAGGAAAACGCGCCCCGCAGGCAGGCTTCATACGTCGATGCCGCTTCCTGCGCATCGCCCGCTTCCAGCTGCGCGCTGGCCAGGCGCATCTGGTTTTGGGCCGTCGGCGTGTACTCGAAGGCGGCCTTCGCCTCGCGCAATTCGCGGTTCGGATCGAGCACCTGCACGGCCACCGAAGCGACCTTGCGCGCGCCTTGCGGCAGGCGCGAATTGGGCAAATAGATGGCGAAGAAATACACCACGCTGCCCAACAGCGGGAACATGAATAAAATGAGCAGCCAGTACAGCTGCTGCCCGTTGCGCACCACATGGATCGCAAAAAACAATGCGATCAGAATGTGGATGCCTATGCCAAAAATCGTCATGCTGCAACCTCGTTCGTGACGGGAGCCGCTGGCACCATGCCGCAGCTTTCCCTGGCTCAATATTACACCGGCCACCGCGGCAAGCTCGCCAGGGAGACACGCGAACGGCGAAAAAAAAGCAGGGCAGCCGCGAGACTGCCCTGCTTTCCTGGCGCGTCAATCGGCGTCAGAACGTGCTGATGGCGTTCAGGAACCAGCCCCGGCTGCGATACGACAAATCCGTCAAATCGTCCGAGAAGGTCGTGAAGTTGTAGCCGATGCCGATCTTGGCGTGCTTCGCCACATGCCGGTAGACGCCGATCAGGGCGCCGGCGCGTGCATCGCCCGCCTCGCGCGCCTTCAGCCTGCGCCCCTCGATCAGGGCGTCCCACTCCTTGACGATATGAATGTCGGCGCGCAGCACCAGCAATTCCGCGCGGCTGGAGAACCAGTCGCCTTGCGTCTTCGACGCCCGCAACTGGCCCGTGCGCACACCGAATTTCCCGCCCACCGACAGCCATGGCCTGACGTCATACGTCGTATCGACATTCAGGATATGGCTTTTCTGCGTGTAATCGAGCACCCCGCCCGTGACGCCGTCAACCTGGCCTGGCGATGGCAGGTTGTAAAAGTACGTGTACTTGAACAGGGTATTCCAGCGGTCGTTGTCGACCGGGCGATAGGCCGCTCCCGTCACGACTTCCGTGTAATCGCCATCGTAGAAGGCCCCCCGCGTGGAGCTGCTGCGCGACAGGTTGAATTTCCCCAGCAGGCGCCAATCGCGGTCCAGCTGGTAGCTCAGCGCATTACGTGTCAGCCACACCTTGCGGTGTTCGCTGTTCGCGTCCGTGGCGCAGCCGCCGTCAGCCGGCACGGTGGCGCAACTTCCATCGACCGTACCCAGCGACTTCGTGCGGTCGGTGCGGAACTCCAGCGCGCTGGAAAACTTCAGCCGCTCGTAGGCATACGCCGCCGTCAGGCCGATGGCGTCGCGCTTCAAGTCGCCCGACAGGGGGTTCGACAGCGTGCCCGTCTCGAACTTGATGCCCGTGGTCCAGCGCTCGGTGGGCGCCAGGTCCACGCCGAACGCGTGCGTCAGGCTTTGCGGCCCCGCGCCATTGCCCCAGCGGCTTTCCGCAAACAGGCCGGCCTTGTCGTTCAGGCGGTAGCGGCTGCCCGCCGTCAGCGTGGACTGGCGACCGCTGTAGTTCACATCCGGCGTTTCCGTCTCCATGCGGTAGTTCAGGTAAACGCTGCTGCGCTCATCCATCTGCATGTTGCCGAACAACTGGCCGCCCACGCCGCCGCTGCCGCCCGACGCTTCGGCCCCGAGGCGCAGGCGTTCGCTCACCTGGTAGGTGCCACCGAGTCCCGCGCGGTCATTCAGGGCGCGATTGCCGCTGCGCGACAAGGTATGCTGCACGAAACCGTACATGTCCCACGGCGCATACAGCAATCCTGCCACGCGCGCCGAGGCCACGCCGGAAGCGAGCGTGGTGTCGGGGCCATACTGCGGACCGCCAGCCATGCCCGCCTCGCGGCCCTGCGTCACCAGCTGGCCCGTGATGCCGCCTTCCAATCCCTGCTGCAGCGGTACGGCGCTCGACGCCGGCGTCCTTTCCAGCACGCCATCACGGGCTTGCTGGCCTTCCTGCAATGGCCGATAGTCGACGCGCAGCACGGCGTCGCTACGCCCGCCATCCTGGCTCAGGATGGCGCTGGCATTGTCCCCGCCAATCGCATTGTCGCGGCGGTCGTGCCGCAGGCCTGCCGACACGCCCCACTCCGCATCGAGCTTGTGGCGCAGTGCCGCTTCCACCGCGCGCGCATCCTGGCTGGTGGCCGTGCGGTCATCTGCCTTCAGCGACATTTCCGTGCGCTCGCCCAGTGGCAAGGTCGCAGCCAGGCCCGTTTGCCGCACGGCTTCGCCGTTCAGGGTCTGCATGCCCGGTCCCGCGTAGCCCGCTTCGCGGTCCTGCCAGTAGGCGGCGATACGGCCACGCGCCGCGCCGCCCAGGTCAGCAAGGTCCAGCGCACCGTCGAAACGCTTCGCGTTGGCCGGGCGTCCGCCCGCCGTCGTCTGGTTGAAATCAAAACCGCCGCTCGATGAACTGAGCACGCTGCTGGCGTCGCCACTGGAACGGGCTGCCTCGGCCTTGATCCAGGTGCCCGGCTTGTAGCGCAAGGTCAGGTCCAGCTCCTTGAGGGTCTGATCCGAACCCTGTTCGCCCTGGTGATAATTGCTGGCCCCGATGCGTACATGGTCGTTGAACCAGTGGCTGGCGCGCACCCCCACCGAGGTGCCGGAAATGGCGCTCAGGCCCGGCACGTATTCATATGTCGCCACCAGGTACACGGGATTGCCGCTCAGGCTTGCGCTTTGCACCAGCGCACCGCCATCGGCCACGGAGGACAGCGGCGAGCGCAAGGTCAGGCGTCCCTGCAGGTAGTTGATTTCATAATCCTGCGACGGCGTCAGCTGGATGCGTTCGATCACCAGGCCCGAATCCTTGTCGCGCACTTCCACCCACAGGCGTTCCGAACCCTGCGTCAGATCCAGGTGGCGCAGATAGTATTGCGAACCGCCCGTGCCGCGAAATTCCTCGCGCGACTGCAAGGTCCCCGGCGAAGCGGCAAAGGCGTTGACCGTGCTGGCCTTTTCGCCATGGCTGGTGCTGGCGGCGCCATTCCACAACAGGTTCGCGCCATACAGGCCACGGCTGTACTGTGCCAGTTCCGAGCCGCTCCAGGTGGTCTGGAAATTCCCCCACATGACG
Source organism: Janthinobacterium sp. GL_088 (assembly GCF_057837845.1). Taxonomy (NCBI): domain Bacteria; kingdom Pseudomonadati; phylum Pseudomonadota; class Betaproteobacteria; order Burkholderiales; family Oxalobacteraceae; genus Janthinobacterium; species Janthinobacterium sp. GL_088. The sequence goes on from NZ_CM174453.1 coordinate 5,592,368, forward strand.
GAAGAATCGCCTTTTTCCAGGCGCACGTAAAAACGCCCCTGGGTTGGCGCATCGTCGACGGTGGTGCTGTCGTCGCCGTACACGGGATAGTATTTGTCCGGATCGATGCGGCGCAGCAGGTAGTTCGGATCCTTGCTCTGGAAGTTGTGGAACAGGTCGCGCAGCGGCTGCTCGCGCGTGTCGGCGCTGGCCGTCAGCAAATAGTCGCCCTTGATCTTGCCCTTCAAATAAAACGCGCCACGGCCATCGGCCCAGGTCTCGTTCTTATAGTGCTGCGTGTCGCCCGTGACCAGTTCCGCCGGCCCCTTGGTGCGGTCGCGGCCAATGGTCAGGTCGGCCAGCGCCACATAGAACCAGTCGCTGTCGGCGATGTTCAGGTTGCGGCGGAAGGTCATGCCGGCTCCGCTGCCATCCTTCACGGCCACCTCCACCGTATGCGGTCCAGGACGCATGATCTGGCGCATGGCGAACTTGCCGTTGGCGTCGACCGGCACGACCATGCCCAGCGCCGTCACCTGCTGGCCAGGCTTGATCTTCTCGCCGCTGATGGTGACGCTGCCGCCTGATGCATCGATATTGCGCAGGATCAGGCTCGATTCGCCCCAGCCGGCCAACGCTTCGCCACCGGCCTTCTTGCCCGGCGCTTCGGCCGGCACCGCATCGAGCAAGCGCAGTGGCTGCAGGCGCGTCTCGTCGAACTTGCCGCTGGCGTCGTACACGCGCAGCAGGTAGCCGATCTGCTCCGGCGCATCCGCCGGCGCCTGCCAGGCCGTGGCTTCGCCCATCGTCGCGGGCACGATGGCAAATGGCTGCTCCTGCGTGCTCTGTCCCTTGGCGAAAATGCGGATCTCGGCGCGCTGCTGGAAAAAAGCGTAGTTGGTATAGGTGCCAAAACGCACAGGCGCCTGGCGCTGCGCATGAGGCGCCGCCAGCCAGACATTCAAGGCCGGCGCAACGTTCAGGGGATCGTACTTGACCTGGATGTCGGAACGTTCCAGCGCCACGTCGACGCAGCGCTGGCGGTCCGCCTCCTGCTGCAGCGTATCGGTTTCCTGCACCACGCCGTCAATGCTGATGGAGAAGGCCGCATCGCGGTTGGCCAGCTGGCTGGCGACGGCACAATCGTCGACCAGTACTTCCGTCTCGATGCGCTTCGGCACTGCGGCGGCGACAGCCGGCAGTTCGACGGCTTCCTCGTACCAGGCACGGATTTCCGTGCGGCGGTTCTGCGCCATGCCTTGCGGCGTGGCGTTCGACGCGATTGCTTCGCTCTCGCCCTTGCCACTGGCGGCAAAGACCGCTGCCGGCAAGTCCAGTGCACGCATCAGATAGGCCGTGACGGCCAGCGCGCGCGCCTCCGACAGATGCTGGTTGGTCGGAAAAGTCGGCTTCAGCCAGGCAGCGATGCGCTGGTTGTCCGTATGCCCGATCACCTGCACGCGCACCTTCTGCTTGCCGCGCAAACGTGCGGCAAGCGCGTCAAGCCGGGCCATCGCGGCCGGCAGCAGCACATCGCGGCCGGACTCGAAGTTGGTGCCCGACAGCAGGTCGTCGAAGGTCACGCTCTGCTGCGCCGGCACGGCCGGCGGCACCGCTTCCAGGATCACGCGGCGCTCGGCGCGGCTCAGGCCGGACGGCGCCAGACCGCTGAAAGCCGACGACTCCTGCTCGCCGCTCGAGGGCTGCTGCGCCCCCATGCTGTGGCCCCGGTCCAGCATTTTTCCCCGCAGCGCGTGCTCATTTGCCTGTTGCGCGTGCGCGCCCAGACACACAAAGCCTATGCTGCCAAGCAAATACACGAGCCGCTTGGGGGCCGGGCTGGCCGCCGCTTTGAGGGTGCCTTGATTGCTAACGTTCATGGTCATTTTCGGTTTCATTGTGCGCCCTCGATCTCGATGACGAGGGGATATTCGTTTTGCAGTGCCTGCCAGCGCGCCTGCATCTCGCTTTCGATCGCCTTGCTGCGGCGCGCCGCCAGCGCGGCATCGCCGCCAGCGGCATACGCGATGCGCAGTACCGACGGCTTGGCGCGCAACTGGCTCACCAGTCCTTCGATGCGCCCGGCCCATTCCGCCTGCAAGGCCGTTTCGCCCGCAACGAATGCAGCGTCGCTCAACTCAAGACGTACTACCCGATGGATCGTGGCGCCAAAGTTCAGCTTGACCACCTTGCCTCGGGTCAGGCGCACATCGCGCGGATTTTCCGTGGTGACGCGGTAGCCGCTCGGCAGGGTGCGGTCGTCAAGCTTCATGACGAAGTTCGAGCCGCGGTCCGCATTCGGAATCGCCGGACAAGCCACGTGGAAACGTCCTTCCGCATCCGTCGTCACCAGCAAGCCGCGCGCCGTCGCCATGCGCACGCCGGCAATGCCCGCTTCGCCTTCATCCTGGTAGCCATTCGCGTTCTGGTCGTCGAACACCTTGCCGATGATGTCGGGACAATCGAAGGTGGCATCCGGCACCACGCGCACCGTGGCAGTAGCCAGGTTGGAAATACGCGTCTCGCCCGTCGCTGCCCAGGCCTGGTTGACGTATTCGCCATCGCCAACGCCGCTGCCCACCATCAGCATCAGCTTGTAGGTCTTCTTCTCCTTCGGCGCGAAACCGCTTTCTTTCCAGCGCAGGCTGCGGCCATCGACGACAGGTTCCGCCGGCACGCCATTGCGGGTAGCACTGCCGACGCGGTACTTGAAGCCGGCCGGTATCAAATCGCGCACCTCCATCGCCCCCAGCGTCGCCGCCTGGGGATTGCTGGCCGTGATCGTGTACGGCACCAGGTCGCCGCGCGTGACGTTCAGCATCGGTGTCGTCTTCGTCACCATGATGCTGTCGCTGCCCAGCGGATCGAGCGGAATATGGTTGTTCAGGATCGGTGCCGAACCGCCATTCGTGATGACAAAGCTCAGGTAATACTGCGTGGTCCTGGCGCCTCCGGCGATCAGTCCCGTGCAGTTATTCGGATCGAGTTCCATCTTCGTCGACAATGCCGGCGCCAGCTCGCTGGCCTGGATAAAGGCCGGATCGGGCACCAGGCCCACTGTCAATGGTCCCTTGCAGGCCGGCAGGCTGCCGGATGGCGCCAGCAGGTAGTTCGCCGGAGCTATCACGCTCAGCGTATACACGCCGCTGGGGAAGCCGTTCTGCAGCAGGAACTGGTACATGCCGTCGCTGCCTACGGTTTGCGTCTGCTCGGCTACCCCACCGACCAGGTGCGCGGCGCTGTCGAAACCGGCAGGGCCGCTGATCGACACCACGGCGCCAGCCACCGGCTTGCGCGTCACGGAGTCGTACACCACGCCGGCAGGATCAAGCGGCAGATTCTGCTCGACGACACGGTCGCCGTCGCGCAAGGTCAGGTTGCTGATGCGGCTGCCACCTGGCACCACCTCGCCTTCGCCCCCCGTCGAAACGGGCACATTCGGCATGTTGTTGCCATCCTTGAGGAAGGTGATCGCATAGCCGGAACCCGTCGGCAAGCCACTTGCCTCGTAGCCGGGGCAATGCAGGTTGTCGAACTGGTAGAAGCCTTTCTCGTCCGTGATGGCGCGGCAGATCAATTTGCCTTCCTGGTGCAATTCGGCCGTCCAGCCAGCCACGCCAGCCTGGCTGCCGTCGAGCGGACGCACACGGCTGCCGTCGTGGTTCAGCCATACGTAGCCGTTGATGATGGGCGGCTTCAATTGCGGTATGCCCTTCTCGCCGAACAAATAGCCGCGCATGTCGTCGCCCGCCGCCAGCTTGATGCCGGTGATCGTATCCTTGTTGCCCACGCCGACAGGCTTGCTGGCGTTGGCCGTACCAACCGACCCTGGCAGCACTACCGTCTTGCCGTCCACATAGCCGGCCGGCTGCGTTTCCGTCAGGGTGTAGCCGGCGGCGTCGCTGACTGGCACCGTATCGAACAGATAGCTGCCGTCGGCACCGGTCACCACGCTCAGTTTGACCGGCTTGCCATCGACGGAAGTGCCGCTCAGGACCACCGTCACGCCGGCAATGCCTTGCTCGCCTTCGTTGCGAACGCCGTCGTTATTCAGGTCCGCATACACCACGCCACCGAGCTTGCCCAGCATATGGCGTTCGCCAAACAGATAGCCGCTCGCCTGCGTCGCCACTGGCAGCACGATGTCGCCGATCGTGTTGTGTTCTGGCGCCGCGCCGAAGCTGGCGTTATTCACCTTGCCGCCGGCGCTACCGGCCGTTTCGCGGCCGTCGAGATACACGGCAGGCTGGCTTTCCAGCAGGCTGTAGGTACCGGCAGGCAGGCCGTCGAAGCGGTAGCTGCCATCGGTTCCGGTCACCACCGTACGGCTAAAACCGTTCGCGCCGCGCAAGGTGATTTCAATCTCGGCGATGCCTGCTTCACCCGCGTCCATGGCGCCGTTGTCGTTCAGGTCGCGATACACGAAACCCCGCAACGACGACACCTGTTCGCGGAAATCATAGCCGCTGCCATTGCCCTGTGGCGGCAGGATGATGCCGCTGATGACATCGACCACGCCGTTGCCGACCGGCTTGCCGTTGACGCTGCCGACAGAAGTACCCGTCGCACCCGGATAATTCCCCAGGCCGGCCGGTTGCGTTTCAGTGACCGTGTAGCCGCCCGGACCCGATGGATACAGGCCAGGGAAAGTGTAACTGCCATCGGCGGCCGTGACGACGCTGACATTGACCGGCTTGCCGTGGCCGTCGATGCCGCTCAGCGTCAGGCTCACGCCCTGCAAGCCTTCGCCCTTCTCGTAGCTGCCGTTGTCGTTCGCATCGCCGTACACGCGGCCGGAAATACTCGCCGCCAGCAGTTCGCCGAAGTCAAAACGCGTATGGCTCTTCGACGCATCGAATGGAATGCGCGCGATGGCGTTGGCCATGCCGATGTCACAGGCAGGATTGGCGCAGGATGCGGCGCCGTCGATCAGGCCCTTGCGCTGGCGTCCGTCCAGATAGGCAGTAGGCTGCGTTTCCACCAGCGTATAGCCGGCCGCATTCGCGTTCGGCAGATCGCGGAAGCTGTAGCTGCCGTCGGCCGCCGTGATGGCCGTGCGCTTGACCGGCGTGACGCCATCGCGGGCGATGCCGGACAGGCTGATGGTAACGCCGGCGATGCCTGCGGTTTCACCCGCATCGCGTACGCCATTATCGTTGGCGTCGACGTAGACGGCGCCGCTGATGGCGCCTGTCTTCTCGCAGAAATCGTAGCCCGTCAACTGTGCGCCCGGTGCGAGCGCGATGGCGCTGACCACGTTGGCCACGCTGGCATTGCCGCCGCCATTGCCGGCAGCCTGGCCCGCATCGGCGTAATTGACCGGCTGCGTCTGTGTCACGGTATAGCTGCCGGCAAGCAGGCCGTCGAAATGGTAGGCGCCGTTGGCATCGGTGAGCACCGTCACCGGACCGCCTGTACCGCCGGTCAGTGTCAGTGTCACGCCCGTCAATGGCGTGTCGCCGCTGCTGGCCGCACCATTGCCATCCACATCGAGGTAGACCTTGCCGGCGATGCTGCCCGTCAGTTCGCCAAAATTGTAATCGCGCGCGCTACCGCCGTTCGGCAGCACGACGCCGCTGAACTGGTCGAAGCGGGGCGCGCTGCCGCCGATGCGTCCTGTCGCGACACCGTTCACAGTACCCACGCTTTCCGCGCCATCGAGGTAGGCGGCAGGCTGGATTTCCACAACGGCATAGCCGTTGCTGTCGCTTTGCGGCAGGCCCGTGAAGCGATAGCCGCCGTCGGCCGCCGTTTGCAGCGTGCACAAGGCAGGCACGATCACGCTGCAGACATCGAAGCCGTCAGCCGTGGTGCCCGACAACGTGACCGTCACGCCGGCGATGCCCGTCTCGCCCGCATCCTTGCGGCCATTGCGGTTCGCATCGATATACACGTAACCGGACAGCGACTGCGCCACGCCGCCCGCCGCGCCTGGCGCCTGGCCGAAATGGTAGCCCGTCGCCGTGGCACCGGGCAGCAGCACGATGGCGCCGGCAGTGCGGATCGCCGCACCCGGCACGCCGGTACCAGGCACGCGCACGGCGCCGTCGATCAGGCCACCCAGGCTGCCAGCCTGCGCACCCGTGTGATACAGGCTGGCCGGCGGCGTGACCGTCACGGCATAGCCGGCGGCGTCGCTCGGCGCCAGGCCGGCAATCAGGTAACTGCCATCCGCGCCCGTCTGGAAGGTACAGCTCGGCACTGCACTGCCTGGACAGACTGGATGACCGAGATGGTCGTTGCCGCTCAAGGTCAGCGTGACGCCGGCCACGCCCGTGCTTTCGCCACCCTGGCGCACCGCATCGCGGTTGTTGTCCATGTAGACGCTGCCGGCAATCGACGCCAACGCCAGTTCGCCGAAATTGCGCTCGGTGTAGGTGAGGCCCGGTTCGATGCTGCCGACGACGATGCCTTCCGGCGCCGCGCGGCCCGCGCTGTTGGCCACGACATTGCCGGCACCGTTCTGCTCCTTGCCATCCGCATAGCCGGCAGGCTGGGACAGTTCGGTGACCGTGTAGGATTCTCCCAGCCGGCTTGGCGGGACATTGGTGAAACTGTATTTGCCATTGGCGTCGGTGGTGGCCGTGCAGGCACTGCCCATCGCGGCGCACACGTCGGCGCCCCAGAAGGTTATGCCGGAGAGCTTCACCTGCACGCCGGCGATGCCATTTTCGCCCGCCTCGCGCACGCCGTTATTGTTCTTGTCGGCGTACACGTAGCCGCTGATGGCCGCATGCGCGTATTCCTGGAACAGGTAGCCGGTCGCCGCCGTATTCGGCGCCAGCACGATCTGGCCGATGGTGTTGTGCGCCGCGCTGGCGGAACAGTTGGCGCCGCCGTCGCAGCTGGCCGGTGGCGGCGTGCCACCGGCCGTGCCGGCGACTTCAAACAGGTCGGCGTAGCTGGCCGGCTGTGTCTCGACGAGGGTGTAGCCGCCGGCCGCGGAGCGCGGCAGGCGGTCAAACAGGAAGTCGCCGCTGCTGGTACCGAGGGTCAGCGGTGCGCCCGCCGTGCCGATATCGTTGCCCCAGAAATCCTGGCCGTACAGCGAGAACGTCACGCTGCTGGTGATTTTTTCACCGGCATCCATGCTGTTGCTGCGGTTTGCATCGTTATAGACGGAGCCGGCGATGCTCGACTTGACGATCTGCACATCGACGCTGGAACTGTTGTTGCCTGCATTCGGATCGCGCGAGGTGCCCGGCGTCGGCACGATGCTGGCCGTATTCGTGATATTGCTGGCGAACGGTCCCGCATAGGCCGGGTATGGCGCCTTCACGGGGATGGTGATGCTGACCAGATTGGCCGAGTCGGCTGCGCCCGATGCAATCGGCAGCACGCCCAGCGTGCAGGTCACGGTGACCGGCGAACCGCTGCTGACGCAATTGTTCAAGGTCAGCGGAGCGCCCGAGCCGAGGCGTGCCGTCGGCGCGCCCGTCAGCACGAAACCGGCCGGCAGCACGTCGGTGACGACCGTGCTGGCCGCCAGGGCGGGACCCAGATTCCCCACCACCAGGGTGTAGGTGAAGGGCTGGTTGATGCTGAACGGCGAGGCGGGCGAAACGGTTTTCGACACCAGCATCAGATCGGTCTTCGGCAGCACGGTGGTGGTTTCTTCCACCACGTTGTTCGTCGCCAGCTTGTCGCCGGCAAACGGCGCCGCCCCCGTTTCCAGCGATTCGACGCTGGCATTGATCTTGTAGGTGATCGATCCCAGCGGCGCATTGCTGACGGGACCCGTATCGAATTTCAGGCCGAACACGCGGCTGGCGCCACTGGCCAAGGTGCTGCCAGCGGATGAGCTAGCCAGGTAGCACACCAGGTTCGAGCCCGCGCCGCCTGGCTGGCTGCACGAGGCGCCGGCCGGCAAGGTGCTGCCGGCGGCATTCCACAGCATGGTATACGGCACGGCCGCGCCGTTTTGCGGCGGTGGCACGGGAGCCACGACCAGCTTCAGGCCGGTGGCCAGCGAAGGGCCATTATTTTGCACGCTGACCTGGTACACCAGCGCATCGCCGAACGGGCTCTGTTCGTAGCCCGTATCGACGGCCGACACGCTCAGGTCCAGCTCCTTGCTGATCACGGTGACCGTGGTGCTGCTGCTGTCGTTGGCCGCATTGCTGTCGTCGGTCGTGGTGCTGATGGTGGCGCTGCTGACATAGGTCGCGTCGAGCGCATCGGGGTACGGGAACACGGGAATGACCGAGAAAATCAGCTGGCGCGTCTCGCCATCGCCGAGCCCAAAGGTCCGGCATTCGATGCCGGACTGTCCCGCATAGGGCGCGCCGGTGAAGGCAGGCACCAGCGTGCATTGCGCAGCGCTGCCCGCGATGCTGGCCGAGCCGGCCACAAAGCTCATGCGCGCCGGATCGATGACCTGGCGCAGTACCACATTGGCGGCGCTGCTGGGTCCATTGTTGCGGATCGAGGTGGTGTACACCAGCGGCACGCCGACGCGCACGGGGTTCGGCGCACCGGACATCGCCGTGACGCCGACATCGGCCCGCGGCACGACGGTGACGGTGGCGCCGGAGCTGTTATTGGCCGCATTGGTGTCGATGGCATCGGGACTCGATACCGTGGCGGTATTGAGCAAGGCACCGTCCTTCAATGGGCGGTTGAGCGTGATGGTGATGGTGCGCGATGCACCACTGCCCAGGTTCAGCAGCGTGCAAGTGACGGTTGAAGCAAAGCTGCAGCTTTCGCCCGCGCCGCTGCCGGCCAGCGCGACGCTGCCACCCGTGGTGCCGCTGCTACCGTTGTACCAATGCGGCAAGGCGTCGACCACCTTGACGGTCGGAGCGCTGTCCGGGCCGGCATTGCTGACCACCAGGGTATAGCTGAAAGTATTCGACGCGGCCGGCAAGCTGGCCAGGGACGCCGTCTTGACGATGGCCAGGTCGACGTTCAGCGGCGTCGATGTGACGCTGGCGGTGGCGCAATTGCCCGTGCTCGCATTGTCCGGCGGCTGGTGCGCCGACCCGGCGGCCATGCCGGTACAGGCAGTATTGCTCAAGGTGCCAGCAAAACCGGCTTGCGCGCGCGTGGTCAGAACCAGGGCAGGCAGTTTTGCGCCGCGCGCCAGGCTGCCGCTGATCGTGTAGTGACAGGTGACCAGTTGTCCGGCCACGCTGCAGGTCCAGCCGGCGCCGCTGGCGCTGACGTAGCTTTCTTGCGGCGACAAGGTATCGGTTACGGTCACGGTGCCGCTGGCGGCACTGGTGGAGGTGTTCGCATTGGTGACCGTGATGGTATTGCTGATCAGGCCATTGGCCGCGACCAGCCCCGGCGACTTGCTCTTGGTCAGGGTCAGGTGGGCGAATGGCGCGACGATGGTGTAGGTGGCCGAGGCGGGATTGTTCAAGCCATCGAGCGGGGCGCTGCGCGCCACGTCCACCACATTCGCGCCGCCCGTCGCACCTGCGGCGACGGTCAGCGGAATCAGGAACTTGGAGGAGGTGACGCCATGCGCCAGCGCGCCGATACTGCAGATAATCGTCTGGCCCGCCTTGGCGCAGCCAGCCGGCAAGGTGCCGATGGTGAAATCGCTGGACACCGTCGTCTTCACGGTGACGCCGCTGGCATCCTGCGTGCCGCTATTGACAGCCCACAGGTTCAGGCTGACCGCCTCGCCCGCCGTCAACGAGCTCAGGCCGCTGGCGTTCGATACCAGGGTTTCCTTGGCATCGAGGTCGGTGCCCGGCTTGACCGTGACGATGACCTGGCTGGGTCCATTATTGCCGTCTTCCGGATCACCGGTCTGCAAGTCGCTGGAGGCCACCGACGCACCGTTGGTGATGGTGCCGGCGATGCTCTTCACGATGCGTCCGCCGATCGTGATTGGGGGAGCCTGCTGTCCGACGCCGATGGCCGCGCCGCTGTAAGTACAGGTCAGCACGGTGCCCGAACGGGCGCATGCCCAGCCGGCGCCTGATGCCGACGCGTAGGTAAAATCCGCGCTGGCCGGCAAGTTGTACGTGACCTTGAATTGCGATGCGCTATCCGGACCGGCATTCGCCACGTCCACCTGGTAGCCCACCGTTGCGCCAGCCGCTGCCGTACAGGCTGCGGGGCAGCCGCTCAAGCCGGTCGTGCCGCTGGCGGCCACGCTCAGGTCCGCGCCCTTGATGACTGTGACCGTTTTGATCGAATCGTTGTTGAAGCTGTTGCCGTCCGTGTCCACGTTGGCAAAAGACACGCTGGCCTTCGTGACCACGGCGGAAGCCGCCGAGCCGGTGCCGCTGAAGTTTACTGTCCAGTTCGCTGTCTTGCCCAGTCCGCTGCGCGTGCAATTGAGCAATTGCGGACTGCCCGCCAGATTGAAGGCGCAACCGGCCGGCGCCGTGCTCGATGCAAAACTCACATTGGCAGGCAGTTCCACCGCCAGGCGCACGGTGCCCGTCGCATCGACCAGGTCCTCATTGTTCGTCACGACCACCGAAAAGCTGGCCTTGCCGCCGCGCGGCACGGGATCCGGCGTTTGCAGATAGGCGGAAACGGATAAGTCGATGGTCGCCGCCGATGCCGTTCCCACCCCGCCAAGGGTACAGAAACAGACGATCAGCCATAGCAAGCGCTGCAGGAGAGCGCGCGGCCCTCCCCGCTTGCAAGAGATCAGACAGGAGAAGATAGTTCGCAAAAAGGAGGACATAGGCATGGCAGTCATCAGGGGGTTGTGCGGTGTACTGCAACGGCACTTCCGGCCCAGAAAAAATAGCGAACAGCCTGTTTTTTCACCCTGCTGGCATGACAAGGCGGCACGAAAGTCAACAAATATTCAATGTGTAATTTTTGGCAACATTGATGATTTGCGACATTCTGGTGCATTTTTTAATGCTTTACAATCAATAAAAATATTAAAAAGTTAATTAATTGAGATTAGACAAGGAAATCAAAAAATTCCTCAAAGGCACTTGTGCCCATGCTAACAAGTGTGTCTATTTTGTTATTTATTGAAATTGGTACTAAGACAGTTTTTTTGGCATCACGCCCTTGGAATGGCAGAAAATGACGGTAAAGATGCCAATTTCAGCCAATGTGTCACTATGTACCCTACCGTACATATCAAAATATAAAGTGTTTCCCATGTGATACTAAAAATAATTTAAATGACAATGTTTATTGGTATCACAGGAGATGCGCGGCGAAAATCGCAAAAGAATTCCCAGTGGAAATTCTTTGTGCAAGATACCGTGAAAATTTCGTTGTTAAAATACAACAACAAAAATCGGCAGCGCGCCGTCGCGGACAGGGGAAAAGCAGGGATTTTTGGGAAAGGGCAGCAGGAGGACGCCGCCGTCAGCATCCAGGCAAACAGCCTGGATGTTGCAGCAAGAAAGACCAGCGCTTGTCCCGGCAGGTGAATCCATCGCCTGCCGGACAGACTGGAACAAGCTTTAAGGGCGGGCCGCTGCCGACCAGCCGCCGCCCATGGTCCGGTACAGATCGACCGAGGCGACGAGGATGCGCGTCTTCAGCTGCAGCAGTCCCACGTCGGCGCTGTACAGGGTACGCTGGGCGTCGAGTTCTTCCAGGTACGAGGCATAGCCATTGCGGTAACGGTTATGCGCGATGCGCAGGGTGTCCGCCGCCGTGGCGCGGCGCGCATCGTTTTCCACGGCTTGCTGCCGCAGCCGGTAGATGGCGCCCAGGCTGTTCTCCGTTTCGGCGAAAGCATTGCGCACCACGTTTTCATATGCGTAGACAAGCTGGTCGCGCTGCGCGCCGGCCGCATCCGTCTGCGCCTGCACCCGGCCACCATCGAACAGGGGGCCGGCCGCCAGCGCCGTCAGGCGCCACAGGGCCGTCGGCGCATGCAGGAAATCGGTGAGGGTCGTCGCTTGCCCGCCGCCGACGGCCGTCAGCTTGAACGAGGGCAGCAGCTGGTCGCGCGTGGCGGCCAGGCTGGCGTTGGCGGCCGCCAGGTTGTGTTCCGCGCGCGCGATGTCGGGCCGCCGGCGCAGCAATTCGGATGGCAGGCCGGCCGGCACGCCAGGCGCCGCCAGCTCGGCCAGCGGCAAGCCACGCGCGATGGGGCCGGGATTGCCGCCGACGAGGATGGCCAGCGCGTTTTCCTGCTCGAAGATTTGCCGCTGCAGCTGCGGCACCTGCTCGGCCGCCGCATGGTATTCCGATTGCGCCTGCAGCCATTCCAGGCGCGAGCTGTAGCCCACCTCGAACTGCTTGCGCGCCAGCTCGCGCGACTGTTCGCGCAGCTGCAAGGTCGATTGCGTCAGCGCCAGCTGCGCGTCGAGTCCCCGCAGATTCAGGTAACTCGTCGCCACGCTGGCGGCGATCGACAGGGCCGCCGCATCGAGGCTGGCCTGCTCGGCGCGGTAGCTCTCGCCGGCCGCATCGCTCAGACTGGCCAGCCGGCCCCACACATCGATTTCATAACTGGCCTGCAGTTCTGCCTGGAAGACATTCGTCACATACGGCTTGCCGCTGGAGGCCAGGGTGCGCGTGCGCGTGGGCGAGCCGTCGAAGGCCAGGTTGGGCGCGCGGTTTGCATCGGCCTGCGCCAGGCGCGCGCGGTATTCCTGCACGCGGGCGCGCGCCACGCGCAAGTCGCCGTTGCGCGCCAGCGCCTCGCCTACCAGGTCGCTCAAGACCGGATCACCGAAGGCTTGCCACCACAGCTGCTCGACATGGGCGTCAGTCGCCGCCGGTGCACCTGCCGCCTGCGCGCGCCAGCCGGATGGCAACTGCAGTGCCGATGCGGGCTGCGGTGGCGCGTTGGCGGCGCAGCCGGCCAGCGCCAGCGTGGCGGCCATCAGCAGTAAGCGGCGCTTCATGGCTTGGCCTTCTTCGCTGCAGGCGGCGGCGCGGGATTCTCCGCCGAGTCGTTCAGCACGGCCGACGTGTCGACGCTGACCACCACCGACATGCCGGGCACGAGGCGGCGTGCGTTCGCCTGGCCCGCATCGATGCGGATGCGCACGGGAATACGCTGGGCGATTTTGAGGTAATTACCCGTCGCGTTATCGGCCGGCAGCACGGAAAACTCGGAACCCGTGGCCGGCGAGATGCGCTCCACTTGCCCCGTCAGCACGGCGCCGTCGAGCGCATCGACGTGGAAGGTGGCGCTCTGCCCCTCCTGCACGCCGTTCATCTGCGTTTCCTTGAAATTGGCGATCACCCACATCTGGCGCGGCACCAGCGCCATCAGCTGCGCGCCCGAATTCACGTACGCGCCCTGGCGCACCGTCACCTGGCCCAATTGTCCATCGGAAGGCGCCACGATGCGCGTGTTATCGAGGTCGATCTTCGCTGCCTTGACGGCCGCCTGCGCGTTCGCCACGGCCGCTTCCAGGGCCTGCTTGTTGACCACCACGCTATGCACGCTTTGCTGGGCGATGTCGAGATTGGCCCTGGCCTGCGCCAGCGCTGCCGCCATCTGCGCCTGCGTGGCGCGCGACTGGTCGTGTTCGCGCTGCGACAAAGAACCGTCGGCCACCAGCTGCTCCACGCGATTGAGGTCGGCGCTGGCCTTGCGCGCCTGCGCTTCCGCGTTGGCCATCACGGCCTCGCTGACGGAAATGCCCGCCTGCGCGCTGGCCTTTTGCTGCGCCCAGTTCGACAGCGCCGCCTGCTGCGCGGCCAGCTGGGCCTGCGCCTGCTCGTAGCGCTGCTGGTAGATGCGATCATCGATGCGCACCAGCAGCTGGCCCTCCTTGACGTCCATGAAGTCCTGCACCGTCACCTCCACCACATAACCGGACAGCTGCGTGCCGATGATGGTCACCTGCCCCCGTACGGTGGCGTTTTCCGTCGTCACGATGGGACTGGTGAACGGCGGCAGCCGCCACGCGTACAGCACGATCAGCACGCCCACCAGGGCCACGGCCGCAAAGGCCAGCGCGGACAGCCATTGGTGGCGCCGGTCCGGCTGCGCCGTGGAAGGGGCGGCGGGTGCGGGTGCGATGGGCGGTACTGGCGGCGTGGTGTTATTTTCTGTCATTGCTCGGTTCCGAATTGGTAATGGGGACGATGGCCATGGCCGTCTGCGCATCGCGCACGGGGCCGACCAGACGGCGCGCGCCGGTGGTGATGCGGGTCCAGGACTGGCTGACCAGCATCCAGATCAAGGTGGCGATGGCGACGCCGGCGATCATCAAAAAAACGTCGTTATAGGCCAGCACATTGGCTTCGCGCGTGGCGATGGCGCCCAGGCGCGCCACGCCCTGGGCGCTGCGCAAGGTGGGATCCATCAGCACGCCGCCATAGCTTGCGGCGCCCGACTGCACGCGCGCGGCCACCTGCGGGTCAAGCATGGTGAGATGCTCGACCAGGTAGCTGGAATGGTATTTTTCGCGCGCCGTCTGGATGGTGCCGACGATGGCCGCCCCGAGCAGGCCGCCCAGGTTCTGCGTCATGGTAAACATCACGGAAAAACTCACCAGGTTGCGCGGTTCGGCGATCACGGCGCCCATGCCCGCCACCATGGTGGGACCGAGGAAATAAGTGCCGCCAAAGGCCAGCAGAAACTGGCTGACATACATGTTGACGGGGCGCGTCTGGCTGGTGGCGTGCGCGTCGATCAGGGCACCAAAGGCGATCAGCAACAGCGCGAACATCAGCGAACGGTTCAGGGTCGCGGGGTTGATCGTCAGCGCGCTGACCACCAAACCTGCCACGCTGCCCAGCAGGACCACGATAAACAGATTCTGCATCTGGTCCGTGTTCAAGCCCAGCGCCTGCAGAAAGCCCACGGCACCCGTCGATTCGGACAGCACGATACGAAACAGCAGCACTGATAAAAACAGCTTGGCGATCTTGCCTGTGGTGAGCCAGCGCGTGTTGAGCAGCGGGCGCGCGCGGTTATGTTCGATGGCCAGCGAGGCGGCGATCAGCACGATGGAACATGCCAGGCACACGCCCACCCACTCGGACTCCATCCACCACGCCGTGCGCCCCTGCGCCAGCACGGCGCACAGCAGGGCCACGCCGGGCGCGAACAGGATGAAAGTGAGGAAATCGAGCGGCTCGAACGTCTGCACGCGGTCACCGGGCGGCAGTTTCAGGGCCAGCACGCAGCCCAGCGCCAGCAGGGCCAGCCCCAGTTCGAACAGGTACAGGCCATGCCATTCGCCGATCTGCAGCAGCTCGGAAGTGAAGATGCGCGCCAGCGGCAGCGCCAGCTGAGCAAAACCCAGGCCCAGCACCACGCCTTTCAGGCGGTGCCGCGCGGGAAACGCCTGCAAGGTGTAGTACAGCCCCAGCACGCCCAGCGCGCCGCCCACCATGCCATGCGCGGCGCGCACGGCGATCGCCGACGGCAAGGTATTCGCATACAGGTGGGCGAACGTCACCAGCGCATACAGCACCAGGAACGCTTCCGTGAACAGGCGCAGGCCGAACTGCTGGCGGAACTTCACCAGCAGCAGATTCATGGACACGATGGTCATCACGTAGGCGGCCGGCAGCCACTGCATCTGGTAGGCATAGGCAGCCAGCGAACCTTGCAGGTT
The DNA here is from genome assembly GCF_057837845.1 of Janthinobacterium sp. GL_088. Classification (NCBI taxonomy): domain Bacteria; kingdom Pseudomonadati; phylum Pseudomonadota; class Betaproteobacteria; order Burkholderiales; family Oxalobacteraceae; genus Janthinobacterium; species Janthinobacterium sp. GL_088. Next base: position 5,607,817 of record NZ_CM174453.1, read on the forward strand.
CAGCAAATTGGCCGTCACCAGGCCGTTGCCCAGTCCCCCCGTCAGCGCGACGATCAGGCCGACGATGAAATACGCGACACGCTTGGGCGTCGAATGTTCGGGCATCGATGGCGACCCGGGCAAGGTCGGGCGTTCGCCCGGCCCCCAGGTGCGAGGTGTGTACTTGTCCATGCAGTAATCGCGATCCGGTTTGCTGAAGCCGTTCCTTGCCGCTGCTAACCAGATAGTGGCAAATGAACAGTTCTAGTCAGCAGCATATCACCGCAGGACGTTTTTATTGTTTACATTGTTACATGGCGTTGCGCATGCAGCTCAAACAGCGTATGCAACGGGGCCGGCGGTTACGGCCCCTGTGCCGATGCAGCCTCTCACACCCGCGACGGGTCCGTCTCGCGCGCAAACGCCCGGTGCGCGACCAGCGCCTTTTTAAAGGCCGCCACGGCTTTCACCACGTCGCCAGAAGGCGCGACGATGATGGCGGGATCCGGCTTGCCATCGGGCAGGGTCACCGGCACGCCAGCCTTGTCCAGCAAGTCCTTGCCGGCGCCGATGGCCAGCATCGGCTTGCAGTGGCGGTATTGCAGGCGCAGGAAGTCGAGCGCATTGGCATCGTCGCCCAGTTGCTGCACGGCGCCCTGACCGTCCGGCACCACGACGGCGTCGAACAGCACGGACGGTCCCGCCTCGAACGAGATTTCCACGTCGAGCGGCGCGCCGCCGATGGTGTCGACTTTCCCCAGGTGGCTGCCCACCAGGCGCGGCACGGCGCCATCGGCCAGCAGCGCGGCATAGATATTGCGCACCTGCGCGCCATCGCTGCCCGGCCCCACCAGGATGGCCACGCGCAGGGTATGGATGCCCGTCTTGCCGGGGCGGAAAAAGAGCGACAGCGCCGGCGATGGCGGATATGCCGGCAGCGGCTGCAGCGAGGCGCGCGGCATGACAGGTGGCAGCGCCAGCCCCAGGCCATCGGCCAGGCGCTGCGCCAGGGTTTCGTCGACGTTGCGCAGCATGGCGACGATGCGCTGGCGGATAGCCACCGTCTGCACCTTGCTCAATTCAAAGCGGAATGCATGCACAATGTGCTCTTGTTCGATAGGCGTCTGGCTGATCCAGAACAGGCGCGCCTGGCCATAGTGCTCAGCGAATTTCTCGGGCTTGCCGCGCACCTTGTCGCCTTCGGCGGAGGCGGGAAAACTGTTGAAGCCCTTCGCGCCCGCCTGGAATGGACAGCCGCCCGCCAGCGAATTGGGTTCATACGCGACCCGGCCCCGGTTGATGGCCTGGCGGTGGATACCGTCGCGCTGGTTGTTGTGCATGGGCGCCAGCGGCGCATTGATGGGGATCTCATGGAAGTTGGCGCCGCCCAGCCGCGTGATCTGCGTGTCGACATACGAGTGGATGCGTCCCTGCAGCAGCGGGTCGTTACTGAAATCGATGCCTGGCACGATGTGCGCCGTGCAGAATGCCACCTGCTCCGTCTCGGCGAAAAAATTGTCCGGGTTGCGGTTCAAGACCATTTTCCCGACGGGGACGAGAGGGACAAGTTCTTCGGGAATCAGCTTGGTCGGATCGAGCACGTCGAAGGGGAACGCTTCCGCCTGCGCTTCCGTGAAAACCTGGAAGGACAGCTCGTACTCGGGATACGCGCCGCACTCGATGGCTTCCCACAGATCGCGCCGGTGGAAATCGGAATCGGCGCCGCTGATCTTGACGGCTTCGTCCCACACGAGCGAGTGCGTGCCGGCCATGGGCGACCAGTGGAATTTGCAGAACACGGACTGGCCCTTGGCATTGACGAGGCGGAAGGTGTGCACGCCGAAGCCCTGCATCATCCGGTAACTGCGCGGGATGGCGCGGTCCGACATGGCCCACATCAGCATGTGCGTGATTTCCGGCGACAGCGAGGCGAAATCCCAGAAGGTGTCGTGCGCGCTGGCCGCCTGCGGCATGCCATTGTGCGGTTCGGGCTTGACCGCATGCACGAGGTCGGGGAATTTCATCGCATCCTGGATGAAGAAGACGGGGATGTTATTGCCGACCAAATCCCAGTTGCCCTCGTCCGTATAAAACTTCACGGCAAAGCCGCGCACGTCGCGCGCCGTATCGGTGGAACCGCGTTCGCCGGCCACCGTGGAAAAACGCACGAAGACGGGCGTGCGCTTGCCCGCCTTGGCGAACAGCTTGGCACGCGTATGCTTGCTTTGCTCCCTGTAGCATTCGAAGTAACCGTGGGCCGCCGAACCGCGCGCATGCACGACGCGCTCAGGGATGCGCTCATGGTCGAAATGCGTGAGCTTTTCACGCAGGATGAAATCTTCCATCAGGGTCGGGCCGCGCAAGCCCGCCTTCAGCGAATTCTGATTGTCACCCACGGGCACGCCCTGATTGGTCGTCAGCACGCAGCCGCTATCGTCGGCACGGGCGCCATCCAGCGAGCTATTCAGCGCATTCTCGCCCAGCGCGGGCTGGCCATCGCCCGTCTTCGGAGAGGGTATCGTTTCGCCCGTCGTGCTGGCCGTGGCCAGCGGCTCGCCAGCTGCCACATGCACGCCTTCGGCCGGCGTGCGCGCCGCCTCGCCGTACTGGCCTTCCTCTTTCGGATTGACGGCCATGGCGGCGGCCAGCTGCTGGCCGGCGGCCGTCTTTTGCAGCAGCGCGCGGGTCACGTCATTGTCCGCCCCCAGGCTGTGCGGCGCATTGCTGTCGGATGGGCCAGACATGCTGCTCAAGACGGAACCCGCACCGTCCGTGGACGGCGATTTCTTGTTGGTAGCCATTACGTCTCCTGTGAGTAGTTTGCCCCGGGAGAACGCTACAACTCCCTCATTCAGCGCACGAACAGGGCAATCAAAATAATGATGGGAATAGGTATGCCGATCAACCACAACAAAATGGAGCGCATCATCACTCTCCTTTACTGCTTGCTACTACCTTGTGCGCGTGGGCGCCGGCCCGCCCCGCCATGACAGCGAAGGGAACAGCGCCCACGACACATACTTCCAGGAAGGCGCAAAACTTATTTACGCGAACCCAGCAATTTCGACAGGCCATAACCGGCCGCTGCCGCGATCAGCAGGGACACGGCCGGGCGTTCGCGCACATAATCGCGGCCCGTTTCGCCGGCGCGCTGGCAGGCGGCGCCCAATTGCTTGCCGCGCGCCATCAGGGTTTCGGATGCCTTGTTGACGCTGTCGCTGACCTGGTCCAGGCGGTCGCCCACCTGGTCCACGCCGTCATGGGCGCGCGTGGCCACCTTGTCGGCCAGGGGTTGTGCCTGGCTTGCCACCTTGTCGATGGTGCGGTGCAATTCCTGGCGGGTATCCTGGGGGGTACCGTTCATATCGGAGCTGGTTTTTTCAATCGCGTTCATGATGGTTTCCTTTAACAGTGAATAATTTCAACCATGCTCGATGCCGTGACCGAATCATGATTCTCCTCGCTTCGGGGAAAAAGAAGCGGCTAAACGCTGCCGGGCTGAGCCATATCAAACAGTGGATCAGCAGCAAGCTGTTAGCACTACCTTACCCGCGCCAGCCGCGCGCCACCGTGCGCTGCCACACCTTGAAGGCCAGACTTAAATTCCTGTTGGAAATAGCAATCCCAGCCAGTCTGATCTAGATGCAGGGAAACGATCCATTATGCATAGTCCTTGCCGCAAGATAAAACCTGCTCCACCCACAAATGCATGGATTTTTTCAAGGTATTTCCTCATAATTGCATGAATAAATACCCATACATATAGATAAAATGTCTAAGTCAAAATCCATACAAGAAGAAAGCCAGGCCGGCGCATGGATCACGCCGTTCGTGCAGCACGGCGGTCCGCGCTACCTGCAGATCGCAGACATGCTCGAGCGCGCGCTGTCCGATGGCGGCTTGCGCCCGGGCGACCGCTTGCCGCCGCAGCGCAGCCTGGCCGCGCTGTTCCAGATCGACCTGACGACGGTGACGCGCGCCTACGACGAAGCCAAGCGCCGCAACCTGCTGGAAGGGCATGGCGCGCGCGGCACCTATGTGGCGGCGCCAAAAGTGGAATTGACGCAGATGCTGGACCTGAGCATGAACATCCCGCCGCCGCCCGTAGGCGTGGATTTCGACGACCTGCTGAAACAGGGCGTGGCGCAGGTGCTGATGCGCACGGACAGCGATCTGTTGATGAGCTATCACCTGGGCGGCGGCAGCCAGGCCGACCGCGCGGCGGGCGCCGTCTGGCTCGCGCCCATGTTCGGCGATGTCGACGCAGAACACGTGGTGGCCTGCCCCGGCGCGCAGGCGGCGCTGGCGGCGCTGATTTTGACCCTGAGCCGGCCCGGCGACGCCATCCTGACGGAAGCGGCCGTGTACCCGGGCTTGCGCCTGGCCGCAGGCCAGTTGAACCGCAAGACCATCGCCGTGGAAACGGATGCCGACGGCATGCTGCCCGAGGCGCTGGAAAAGGCTGGCCGCAAGCACCACGCGCGCCTCGTGTATTTGAACCCTACCCTGCAAAACCCCACGGCGCACACCATGCCGGCCGCGCGCCGCCTGGCCATCACGGAGGTGGCCCAGCGCTGCGGCATGCACATCATCGAGGATGACCCGTACTGGCTGCTGGCATCCGATGCGCCGCCGCCCCTGGCGCATTACGCTCCCGCCCACGTGTCGCATATCGCCACCCTGTCAAAATGCCTGGCGCCGGGCCTGCGCATGGCCTATACACTGATCGCCGACACGCAGCTGCGCGAACGCTTCCTGCAGGCGCTGCGCACGTTCAGTCTGATGGCCACGCCCGTGACGACGGCGCTGACGACGCAATGGATACACGACGGCTCCGCGCACGCGCTGCTGGCCGGCATACGCAGCGAAGCGGATGCGCGCCAGGACATTATCCGCACCCTCCTGACGGGCACCACTCACCCGCGCAGCGATGGCATTCACGTGTGGTTTTCGCTGCCCAGTTACTGGAGCTCGCGCGAACTGGCCGACACGGCCCGCGCCCAGGGCGTGGCCGTCACGGCGTCCGACGCCTTCTACGACAGCCGTGCGCCGAACGCCATCCGCATCTCGCTGGGCAGCCTCCGCGACCGCGCGCGCCTGGCCAGCGCATTGAAGAAATTATCACTGCTGCTGGCGCACAAGCCTGCCGTGCGGCGGGAATTCGTCATTTAACGGCGCGACCGCGCATCCACCGAATACTTGCCCGCGCCGCTGATGGCAATCGTGCCGAAGACGATGATCAGCAGCCAGCCAAACTGGCCGTCGGCGATGCTCCAGTCAGGGTGCACGAGCAGCATCGACACGCCCAGCAGGAACAGCAAGGGCAGGCAGGCCAGGCGCGTCAGCAAGCCGGCGGCGACCAGCAGCGGGCAGACGATTTCCGCGAACAGGGCGCAGTACAGGGTGACGGCACGGCCCAGGTGCAGCGGGTCGTCGATGTGCGCCAGTTCCTCGGAGAAATGCAGCAGCTTCGGCAAGCCATGCACGTGCAGCACCAGCAGCGCGCCCGCCACGCGCGCAAACAGCAAGCCCGCGTCGGGTAAAAAGGGGCCGGCCAGTGCCGCCATCGAGTTTTTCTTCATGATTACTCCAGTGGGAAAGCCAGGCGGCGCGGGGCGCCGCTGCCAGCCATCATAGGCAGGCGGGAGACTCGGCGCGACTGGTCTTTTGGCAGAGGCGCCAGCGCGCGCGAAGGCCTAGACTCGCTGTTGCCATCACTGGCCCCTCCCCCATCCCCGAAGGAAATGCATCATGCCGAAGAAAATCGAAGCCGAAGAAGTCAACTCCCGCCGCAAGCTGCTCGTCAGCGTCGCCGGCGTGGCCGCCGGCGCGGGCCTGCTGGCCGCCGGTGGCGCCAGCGCCGCCGCCAAGCCAGCCGCCGCCGCTGCAGCGCCGGGCAAGCTCACCGTCAATAGCGTCACCGTCAAGGACGGCACCGTCATCCACTTCAAGGACTGGGGCACGGGCACGCCCGTGGTCTTCAGCCACGGCTGGCCATTGCAGGGCGACGCCTGGGAAGACCAGATGATGTTCCTGGCCAGCCACGGCTACCGCGTGATCGCGCACGACCGCCGCGGCCACGGCCTGTCCAGCCAGCCATGGCAGGGCAATGACATGGATACCTACGCCGACGACCTGGCCACCCTGCTCGACGCGCTCGACATCAAGGGCGCGACCCTGGTCGGCCATTCGACGGGCGGCGGCGAAGTGGCGCGCTACATCGGCCGCCATGGCGAAAAACGCGTGGCCAAGGCTGTGCTGGTGGGCGCCGTGCCGCCGCAGATGGTCAAGTCGGAGACGAATCCGGGCGGCTTGCCGATGTCGGTGTTTGACGGCATCCGCGCCGGCGTGCTGGCCGACCGCTCGCAATTCTTCAAGGATCTGACCGTGCCGTTCTTCGGCGCCAACCGTCCCGGCAACAAGGTATCGCAAGGCATGCGCGACACCTTCTGGCTGCAGGGCATGCAGTGCGGCATCAAGAACGCCTACGATTGCATCAAACAGTTTTCCGAGACGGATTTCACGGCAGACCTGAAGAAAATCTCCGTGCCGACCCTGGTAGTGCACGGCGGCGACGACCAGATCGTGCCGATCGACGCTTCCGGCAAGGCCGCGGCCAAGCTCATCAAGAACGCCAGGCTGGTCGTCTATGAAGGCGCGCCGCACGGCTTGCCGGCCACCCACAAGGACCGACTGAACGACGACTTGCTAGCCTTTATCAAGTCCTGACCGTTCTGCGCTCCCCGCACCGCCGGCCCGCCCGGCGGTGTTTCACTCTCCCCAGCGCGCAAAAAAAACGCCCGCCTCCCCCATTCGTATAACTGCCTTGCCTGCCGGGCCATGCATACTTGTTGCAGCGCGGCATACGCCGCGACAGCGACAGGAGCACGGCGATGGCCAGCATGCATTATCCCCTTCAAAAAAACGACGCCGGCCTGGCGCAGGCCCATCATTTAGGCGGCATGGGCGGCATGGGCGAATTTGCCGCATCGGTCGCGCACGAGGTGCGCCAGCCGCTGGCGGCCATCACGCTCAATGCCGATGCCGCCCTGCGCTGGCTCAATCACGATCCGCCCCGCCTCGACGAGGCGCGCGCGGCGCTGGCCCTGGTCGCCAGCGCCGGCAGCCATGCCAGCGCCGTGCTGCGCAGCGTGCAGGACCTGGCCTGCAACGCGCCGGGCAGCCACGGCCATTTTGTGGCCGACGACGCCGTGCAAGACCTGCTGCCGCTGCTGTGCGCGCCACTGCAACGCCACGCCATCCGCCTGGAAACGCAGCTGGCGCCGGGCCGCCCGCTGCTGCACGCCGACCCGGTGCAATTTCGGCAAGTCATCCTGAACCTGCTGATGAACGCCATCGAAGCCCTGCAGAGCACCAGCGGCCGGCCGCGCACGGTGCTGCTGTCCTCGCGCCTGGATGGGGAAGTGCAGCATTTCAGCATCGCCGACAATGGCGCCGGCATCGCGCCGCAGGCAGCTGGCCGCCTGTACCACGCCCTGTATTCCAGCAAGCCGGACGGCATGGGCATGGGCCTGGCCATCTGCCGCCGCATCGTCGACGCGCATGGGGGGCGCCTGTGGCATGCCCCCGGCGCCCCCCATGGCAGCGTTTTCCACTTCACCCTGTCAGCGCCATGAGCACAGCCATGCACACAACCCTGCCCCCGGCCGATCCGTCGATTACCCTGCTGATCGCCGACGACCACCCGCTGATCCTGGCGGGACTGGCCTCGCTGATCGCGTCACTGCCAGGTTTCCTCCTGCTGGGCCAGGCCGGCACGGGCTACGCCGCCGTAGAGCTGTACCGGGAGCTACGGCCCGACGTGGTGCTGATGGATTTGAACATGCCGGAAATGCATGGCGTCGAGGCGATCGAACGCATCTGCGCAGACGACGCGCAAGCGAAGATCATCATCCTCACCACCTACCAGGGCGAAGACAATGTGCACCGCGCCCTGCACGCCGGCGCGCGCGGCTACCTGCTGAAGGATTCCGGCTTCCTGCAACTGACGCAGTGCATCCGCCAGGTGGCCGCCGGCAGGCACTACCTGCCGCCGGAACTGGCGGCGCAGCAAGCCAGTCGCATCGAGGCGAATCGCCTGTCGAAACGCGAGCACGACATCCTGCTGCACCTGTCCGCAGGCAAGAGCAACAAGATGATCGCGCGCAACGCCGGCATCGAGGTAGGCACCGTCAAATTTCATGTAAATAACATTTTGACCAAGCTCAACGTATCAAGCCGCACCGAAGCGGCCACGGTGGCCGCCCGGCGCGGCTTGCTGGGCGCGTTCTGACGCCACGGTATCAAGCGGCGCTGTCGTCCTTCTGCTGCGGTTCGGCCTTGGCCAGCGTTGGTTTCGCCTCCACGCCGCTGATCTTCGGCACACACTCGCTGCGCAGCCACGACACCGTGATGGCTTCTCCCGCCATCAGGCGCTTGACGCCGGGGACGATCTGTTCGCCGATCAGCATGCCCAGCAGGCCGATCAGGGCAATGGCGGGCGGCGCCGGCGAGCGCACCTGCAGGACGGCGTAAATGACGCCAACCAGCAAGCCCACCGCCAGCGAAATCACATATAACTTCATGGCGCATTCCTTTCGATGAAAAAAACGCCGCGCACGCTCAGGCGCGCGGCGCATGGCAATGCCGCGTGGCGCTTACCTGGCCGGCACCGGCGCCAGGGTGGCGTGTTCGCCATGGATGCGCTGCGGTGCCTTGTGCACCATCGTGTAGGCGTAGTCGACGCCCATGCCGTAGGCGCCCGAATGTTCGCGCACGATGGCCATGACGGCGTCGTAGCTTGCCTTGTGCGCCCAGTCGCGCTGCCATTCCAGCAGCACCTGCTGCCATGTCACGGGCACCACGCCGGCCTGGATCATGCGCTGCATGGCGTAGTCGTGCGCTTCCTTCGACGTGCCGCCGGATGCGTCGGCCACCATGTAGATTTCGTAGTCGCCTTCGAGCATCGCGCACAGGGCGAAGCTGTTGTTGCACACTTCCGTCCACAGGCCGGAGACGACGACTTTCTTCTTGCCGTTGGCGGCCAGCGCATCACGCACCTTCTGGTCATCCCAGGAATTCATCGAGCTGCGCTCGAGGATATCCTTGCCGGGGAAGACGTCCAGCAGCTCGGGATAGGTGTGGCCGGAGAAGCTTTCCGTTTCGACGGTCGTAATGATGGTGGGGATGTTGAACACCTTGGCGGCCTTGGCCAGGCCCACGGTATTGTTTTTCAGCGCTTGCCGGTCCATCGATTGCACGCCGAACGCCATTTGCGGCTGCTGGTCGATGAAAATGATCTGGCAATTGTCGGGGGTAAGGACTTCCAGTTTCGGATTGGTCATGATGTCATCCATGAAGACAGGGTTGAGTGGGTACTGCCGTGCATCGTATGCCTGGCGGCGTGCCCGCACCACTATCTAAATATAGGCTGGCATGGAGCTTTCCTCTGGGGAATCCCCCCTGCAGCCCGGTGAGCGCTGCGGTAAAATACCTTTTGCTCACCATGTTCCGACGACTCTTGATCGATAACTCCTCTTTGCCAGGCAACATCATGCGCAGCGATATGGCGCCGATACGCATCCTCATCGCCGACGACCACCAGTTGCTGCTAGACGGCATCGCGGCCCTGCTGCGCGCCTTTCCCGGCGTGGCGCTGGTGGGCCAGGCCACCGATGGCCAGCAGGCGGTGCAGCAATTTGACGCGCTGCAGCCCGATGTCACGCTGATGGATTTGCAGATGCCAGTCATGAGCGGCCTTGACGCCATCGGCACCATCCGCGCGCGCCATCCGCAGGCGCGCATCATCGTGCTGACCACCTACAAGGGCGACACGCAAGTGCTGCGCGCCATCCGCGCGGGCGCATGTGGTTATGTGCTGAAAAGCGCGCTGCGCCACGAATTGCTGGCGGCGATACAGAACGTGCATGCGGGACGGCGCCACATCACGCCCGAGATCGAGGCGGAACTGGCGCTGTACGCCTGCAGCGACGTGCTGTCGAACCGCGAACTGGACGTGCTCAAGCAGGTTGCGCAAGGCAATTCCAACCGCGAAACGGGCGCACTGCTGCAGATCAAGGAAGAAACCGTCAAGGCGCACATGAGCACCATCCTGGCCAAGCTGGGCGCCCGTGACCGCACCCACGCCGTCACGATCGCGCTACGGCGCGGCATCCTCGACGCCTGAGCCGCGCCAGTACGCTCAGGCCGCCGGCACGCCCGGCTGGCCGCTACGCTGCTGCACGACGATCAATCCCCCCAGCAGCATCAACGGCAAGGCCAGCGCCACGAAACCGAAGGCCAGGTAGGCAAAGGCGGCGGCGATGGCGCCCAGGGCAAAGGCCAGCAACGGCCAGAAGAACTTCCCGCAGCGCGCATGGGTGGCAGCATCGGCCGCGCCGCGCAGCACGTCGACGGTGTCGATGACGATCTGCGTCACATTCCCCGTCATCATGGAAGTGGGCGCCAGGTGTGCCAGCAGCAGCCGGCTGGTGGCGCTGTGCACGCCCATGGCGGCCGTGCCCAGCAAACCGGCCGCCATGGCCATGGAACTGACATCCTTGCCGATCGGCTCGGCCAGGATGCCAAACACCATGAAGCCGGCCAGCAAGGCCCACTGCAGCAGCATCGCCAGGGTCAGCGACGGGCCGGCGCGGCGCTCGACGGCCAGCACCATCAGGCGTGTGATGGCGACGCCGGCGATAAAGGCGGGAAAAGCGAGAAACTTCAGCAGGATGGACACGCGCGATGCATCCGCCAGGGCGGCGCCGATCAGCACGAAGTTGCCCGTGACATGGGCCGTAAACAGGCCAAAGAGGGCAATAAAACCCAGGGTATCGACATACCCGGCTAAAAATCCCAGACTGGTGCCGAACAGGCGGGTGTGTGGTGGCTGATCCATCGAATGACTCCTGATACCGTGCAATGCACTAAAAACGAAAAACGCGCCAGCTCCCCGGCGCCGCTGCCTGCATGGTAAGCCATGCGGCAGGCCGCCGCCCCCGTCCTTCGGCCAGTGCGCCACGTTCCACCTGATCTTTTGGCCCGTGTTCAGGCGCGGGACGTCCGCTACACTGGCCGACGTGACTTTCGCGCCGCGCACGCCGGCCCTCCCGCACTGCAACCATGGAGCTGCACCATGCCAGAACACACCCTCCCCGCCACCGCACCCTTGATCCTGCTCAACGGCTGTTTTCATACCGTCGATAAAAGCTGCCCGCAAGCGAGCGCGGTGGCCATCGCCGACGGCAAATTCCTTGCCGTCGGTGACGCCGATGATGTCATGCGCCACCGCGCGCCCGACAGCCGCGTGATCGACCTCGGTGGCCGCACCGTGATCCCCGGCCTGAACGACTCGCACTTGCACCTGATCCGCGGCGGCTTGAACTACAACCTGGAATTGCGCTGGGAAGGCGTGCCGTCACTGGCAGACGCCCTGCGCATGCTGAAGGAACAGGCGTTGCGCACGCCGAACCCGCAGTGGGTACGCGTCGTCGGCGGCTGGAACGAATTCCAGTTCGCGGAAAAGCGCATGCCGACCCTCGATGAAATCAACGCGGCCGCGCCCGACACCCCCGTCTTCATCCTGCACCTGTACGACCGCGCCCTGCTGAACCGCGCCGCCCTGCGCGTGGTCGGCTACGACAAGAACACGCCGAATCCGCCGGGCGGCGAAATCGTGCGCGACGCTGCCGGCAACCCCACGGGCATGCTGATCGCGCGTCCGAACGCCATGATTTTATATGCGACCCTGGCCAAGGGTCCGACCCTGCCGCGCGAACTGCAAGTCAATTCCACGCGCCAGTTCATGCGCGAACTCAATCGCCTCGGCCTGACCAGCGCCATCGACGCGGGCGGCGGCTTCCAGAATTATCCGGAAGACTACGCGGTGGTCGAGGAGCTGGCGCAAAAGGAGCAGCTGACCATCCGCATCGCCTACAACCTGTTCACGCAAAACAAGGGCCGAGAACTGGAGGATTTTGAAAAATGGACGGAGATGGTCACGCCGGGCCAGGGCGACGATTACTACCGCCATAACGGCGCTGGCGAAATGCTCGTGTTTTCGGCCGCCGACTTCGAAGATTTCCTCGAGCCGCGCCCGGACCTGGCGCCAGGCATGGACGACGAACTGGAAAAGGTCGTGCGCCACCTGGTGTCGAAACGCTGGCCCTTCCGCCTGCACGCCACCTATGACGAATCGATAGCCCGCATGCTGACGGTCTTTGAAAAGGTCAACCGCGATATCCCTTTCGACGGCCTGCACTGGATGTTCGACCACTGCGAAACCATCACACCGAAAAACATCGACCGGGTCAAGGCGCTGGGCGGCGGCATCGCCATCCAGCACCGCATGGCCTTCCAGGGCGAATACTTTGTCGACCGCTACGGCGCGGAAGCGGCCAAGGCCACGCCGCCGATCGCGCGCATGCTTGCCTCGGGCGTGCCGGTGGGCGGCGGCACCGATGCCACCCGGGTCGCCAGCTACAACCCGTGGACGGCGCTGTACTGGCTGGTGTCGGGCCGCACCGTGGGCGGCTTGCGCCTGTACGACGCGGGCAGCCGTTTGTCGCGCGACACGGCGCTGGAACTGTGGACGGCGGGCAGCGCCTGGTTCTCCAGCGAGCAAGGCAAGAAGGGCCGCATCCAGGAAGGCATGCTGGCCGACCTGGCCGTGTTGAGCGCGAATTTTTTCAGCATCGATGAAGAGGCGATCAAATCGATCGAATCGGTGCTCACCATCGTCGGCGGCAAGATCGTCTACGGCCAGGCGGAATTTACCAAGCTGGCGCCACCTCCTATCCCCGTATTGCCCGACTGGTCGCCCGTGAAAAACGTGGCCGGCCACTACCGCGCCGCGCCGCCGCAAACGGCCAGCGTCATGCAGCAGCACCAGTGCCAAGGCGCCTGCGGTGTGCACGCCCACGCGCACGACGTGGCGCGCAAGAGTTCCGTGCCCGTCTCCAGCCATTCCGGCTTCTGGGGCGCGCTGGGGTGCAGCTGCTTTGCGTTCTGAGGTGCGTATGACGCGCGTGTTTTCATGCGCCGCCGGTGCCCTGGCACTGGCGGCAGCCATGCCCGCCGCGGCACAGGACAATGTGCAGCTGTATGGCCGCCTGAACGTGGCGCTCGAAGCGCTGCATGGTGGCGGCAGCGGCGACAGCGTGCAGCGCGTCTCCAACAACCGTTCGGTACTGGGTTTTCGCGGCAGCGAAGACCTGGGTGACGGCTGGCAGGCGCTGTTCCAGGTCGAGGGCACCTTGGCTCCCGACACGGGCGCGGGATCCATCGCCGCGCGCGACACGCGTGCCGGCATAGCCGGCCCGTGGGGCACCCTGTTTGCCGGCAACTGGACCCTGCCCTACAACAGCGCCACTTCCACGCTCGACCCGTTCTACCCCACCACGGCCGGCTACATGAGCCTGATGGGCAACGGCGCGGGCGCCACCGAAAGCAATACCAGCAACGCGTACTCGTTCGACCGGCGCCAGCAAAACAGCGTGCATTACTGGACACCGCAGTGGCAGGGCTGGTCGCTGCGCGTGGCGCGCGGCATGGCAGAAGAACGGCCGGCCAACGGCGCGCATCCCGCACTGACGTCGGCCGCCCTGCTCTACGACGGCGGCTCCCTGTATGCCAGCCTGGCGCAGGAAGAACACCACGACTACCAGGGACGGGGACTCTCCGACCGTGGCAGCAAGCTGGCCCTGGCATGGAGGATAGACAGCGCCACGCAACTGGCGGTGGCGCTGGAAAGCCTGCGTTACGCCACGGCCACGGGCGAGCTGCGCCGACGCACGGTGTATGTCTCCGCCACGCGCCAGTTCGGCCGCCATGGCCTGCGCTTCGGCCTGGCCCACGCGCAAAGCGCCACCGGCAGCGCGCTGGAAACCATCGGCACCGTGCGCGCCGGCAGCGGTACGGGCGCCACCCACGCCACCGCCGGGTACGACTACCAGCTGTCGAAACGCAGCAGCCTGTATGCCTACTACACGCTCCTGGCCAACGGCCGCAACGGCATCGCCGACTTTGCCATCAATAGCCTCGGACGCGATGCAGAAACAAGGGGCGCCACCTTGTCGGGCGTGGCGCTGGGTATCAAACACAACTTCTGAAGCACAACTTCTGAGCCGCGGTTTTCGTGGACAGCCCTATGCGCGGCGAGTACAGTCTGAATTCGTCAACCAGGGCAGGCATCTGCGAACAGACACCATGAAGCGAGCATCAACGCCAGCACTCAGCGACTGGGTCAGGTGCGCCGAACCGGTACAAGGAATCGAACGCATCGAGGCGTGGTTCAAGGGCAAGGCCTATGCCATGCACCGCCACGACACCTACGCCATCGGTCGCACGCTGGCGGGTGTGCAGCGTTTCAGCTACCGCCGCGGGCAGCGCAACAGCCTGCCCGGCAATACCATGATCCTGCATCCCGACGAGGCCCACGATGGCCAGGCGGGCACCGACGCCGGCTTCCGTTACCGCATGCTGTATATCGAGCCGGCGCTGTTCCAGGACGTGCTGGGCGGAAGCGCGCTGCCCTTCATCGAAGGCGGCGTGTCGACCGATCCCCGCCTGGCGGCGGCCACCTGCGCCTTGCTGCCGCACGACGGCCACCCGCTCGAAGCGCTGGAACAAAGCGAGGCGCTGGCAAAACTGGCGCATGCGCTGGCGGCGGTGGCCGGCACGCCGGCGCAGCGTCCAAAAGGCGATTTCCTGGCGGCGCGGCACGCGCGCGACTACTTGCAGGCGCACTGCACGCGCGCCGTCACCCTGGCGGAACTTGAAGCGGCAACGGGACGCGATCGCTGGAGCCTGTCGCACGACTTTCGCGTCTTCTATGGCACCAGCCCATACCGCTATCTGACGATGCGGCGCCTGGAAATGGTGCGGCGCCTGCTGCTGGCAGGCAGCACGCTCGCATCGGCTGCCATGGCCGCGGGCTTTGCCGACCAGAGCCACATGACGCGACACTTCCTGAAAACCCATGGAATCACGCCTGGCCGCTGGCTGCGTTACGCCGGTGGCACCAGCACACGCTGAAAACACCCACGATCGTTCAATACGGCCGGCAAGCAGCTGCGTATTCTGGCTGCATCGCCACTTGAACGGAGCACAGCATGCCAGACACCACCACTACCGTCACCACCACCACGCGCGGCCAGGGCCAGTCCATCGACCTGGCAGGCAAGATCGCCCTGATCGACGGGCACTGGCAACCGCGCGTCATCGCCGAAATGAATGACTACCAATTCAAGGTCGTCAAGGTACTCGGTCAATTCCAGTGGCACCGGCATGCCAACACGGACGAAACCTTCATCGTGCTGGAAGGCGAATTGCACATCGCCCTGCGCGGCCCTGGCTACGCGGAAGGACATGCCATCGTGCTGCGTGCCGGCCAGATGGCGGTGGTGCCCCGTGGCGTCGAGCACAAACCGTGCGCCCTTGCCGAAGCCCGGCTGCTGCTGATCGAGCCGCGCGGCGTGGTCAATACGGGCGATGGCGACGCGGATGAGCGCACTGTGCAGAACGATCAGTGGATATGAAGCCGGAAGGATGACAAAAAACAAAAAACCCGCCGACTTTTGCAAGTCAAGCGGGTTTTCTGATGAAACTTGGTGCCGTTGGCCGGAATCGAACTGGCGACCTTCACATTACGAATGTGCTGCTCTACCAACTGAGCTACAACGGCGAAGACCCACATTCTACAAACAATGCACAAAATTTGCTAGTGTCAACGCGAACTTTTTTGCATTTTTTTGGCGGCCCGGCTGCGGGCCGCTAAAAATCGTGGAAAAGTGCGGCTTTTACTCCGCGTGGTAAGCCGTGACGCGGGCCACTTCGTCTTTCGAGCCGAGGAAGACGGGCACGCGCTGGTGCAGCTTGTGCGGGGCGATGTCCATGATGCGCTGCTGGCCGTCGGTGGCGGCGCCGCCGGCTTGCTCGACGATGAAGGCCATCGGGTTCGCTTCGTACATCAGACGCAGCTTGCCCGGCATCGAGGTGTCGCGCAGGTCGGCCGGGTACATGAAGATGCCGCCGCGGTTCAGGATGCGGTGCACGTCGGCCACCATCGAGGCGATCCAGCGCATGTTGAAGTTGGTGCCACGCGGGCCCGTGTCGCCGGCCAACAGTTCGTCGACATAGCGTTTCACGGGCGGATGCCAGTGGCGCGCGTTCGACATGTTGATGGCGAATTCCTTCGTCGTCGGCGGGATCTGCATATTGCTTTGCGTGAGCACCCACGAACCCATTTCACGGTCCAGGGTGAAACAGTTCACACCATTGCCGAAAGTCAGCACCAGCATGGTTTGCGGGCCGTACACGGCGTAGCCGGCCGCCACTTGCTTGCTGCCTGCCTGCATGAAGTCCTGCTCGGTCGGCTGCCCCATGCCGTCCGGCGCCTTCAGTACCGAGAAGATGGTACCGATCGAGACGTTGACGTCGATGTTCGACGAGCCATCCAATGGATCGAACAGCAGCATGTATTCGCCCTTCGGATAGCGGTTCGGGATCGGGTGGATCGATTCCATCTCTTCCGACGCCATGGCAGCCAGGTGGCCGCCCCATTCGTTCGCTTCCAGCAGGATCTCGTTGGAGATGATGTCGAGTTTTTTCTGTACTTCGCCCTGCACGTTTTCCGTGTCCGCCGTGCCCAGCACTTCGCCGAGCGCGCCCTTGCCGACGGCGTGGCTGATGGTTTTGCAGGCGCGCGCGACGACTTCGATCAGCAGGCGCAGTTCGGCCGGAATGCTGTTGTTCGAGCGCTGCTCTTCAACCAGGTATTGCGTAAGACTGATGCGTTTCATGAAATCCCTTTTGTTTTGATGAGTTATTGCGGTGTTAATTGGCCAATGCCTTGCTGACGACTTCCATCACGTCATTCGACAGGCTGGCCTGGCCGGCGACTTTTTCCAGCGCCTCGCGCATGTGGCTTTGCAGCGCAGGCACGTACCGGCGCCAGCGGTCCATGGAACGCGCCAGGCGGGCCGCCACTTGCGGGTTCAGGGCGTCGAGCGCGATCACTTGCTCGGCCCAGAAGGCGTAGCCGCTGCCATCTGCCGCATGGAATTGCGATGGATTGCCGTTGGTGAAATTGAAGATCAGGCTGCGCGCGCGGTTCGGATTTTTCAAGGTGAAGGCCGGATGCGTCATCAACTGGCGCACGGCTTGCACATCGGTCGTTGGCGCGGCCGCCTGCATGGCGAACCACTTGTCGATCACCAGCGCTTCGTTCTCGAAGTCGGTATAGAAGCTGGTCAAGGCCGCCTGCGCATGCGGCTGCGAGCCGGAATGAATCAGCGCCGCCAACGCCGCGGCGCGGTCCGTCATGTTGCCGGCATTGTCGAACTGCAGCCGCGCCAGGTCCAGCTCCGCCGCTTCGGGCGCGATCAGCAGATACGACAGCGCCAGGTTTTTCAGCGCGCGCTTGCCGGCCGACAGGGCGTTAGGGCTGTATTCGCCCGGCGTCTGGTTGGCGTGGTATTGCGCCAGCAGTTCAGGCTTCAGGGCGGTGGCGATGGTGCGGCGCATGAACTGGCGCGCCGCATGGATCGCTTGCGGGTCGACTTGCGCCATGCGCTCGGCGATGATGGTTTCCGACGGCAGGATCAGCGCCAGCTCGCGGAAGGCGGGATCGAGCGCTTCGTCAGCCAGCAAGGCGCGCTGCGCTGCGATGAAGGTGTCGTCCAGCACCAGGGTCTCGCCAGCAGCCACGGCACCGGTCAGTTTCAGCAGGCGCTCCATGGCCAGGCGCTGACCAGCTTCCCAGCGGTTGACGGGATCGCTGTCGTGGCGGAACAGGTGCAGCAGTTCGGCGTCGGTATAGCCGTACTCCAGCACCACGGGCGCGGAAAAGTCGCGCAGCAGCGAAGGCACGGGGGCTTGCGCCACCTGCGTGAAGCGGAAAGTCTGCGACGCTTGCGTCAGTTCCAGCACGACGCTGGTGGCGCCGTTCGACGCCACGCCATCCACGTACAACGGCAGGTCGCTGCCATCGGCAGCCAGCAAGCCGACGGTGACGGGAATGTGGAACGGCAGTTTCTTCGGCTGGCCCGGCGTGGCGGGGCAGCTTTGCGCCAGGGTCAGCTCGAACGTCCGGCTGTCAGCATCGTAGCGCGTGGAAGCTTGCACGATGGGCGTGCCGGCCTGGCTGTACCAGCGCTCGAACTGGGTAAAGTCGCGGCCATTCGCATCGGCCATCGCGGCGCGGAAGTCGTCACACTGGACGGCCTGGCCATCGTGGCGTTCAAAATACAGGTCCATGCCCTTGCGGAAACCGTCACGGCCCACGAGGGTCTGGTACATGCGCACCACTTCGGCGCCTTTTTCGTAGATCGTGACCGTATAAAAGTTATTGATCTCGACAAAGGAGTCGGGACGCACGGGATGGGCCATCGGACCCGCGTCTTCCGGGAACTGCGCCTGGCGCAGGGTGCGCACCTGGTCGATACGCGTGACGGCGCGGCCCGTGTCCGTGCCGATCATGTCGGCCGAAAACTCCTGGTCGCGGAACACCGTCAAACCTTCCTTCAGCGACAGCTGGAACCAGTCGCGGCACGTCACGCGGTTGCCGGTCCAGTTGTGGAAGTATTCGTGGCCCACCACCGCTTCGATGCCTGCGTAATCGACGTCGGTCGCCACGCGCGAGTTGGCCAGCACATACTTGGTATTGAAGATGTTCAAACCCTTGTTTTCCATGGCGCCCATGTTGAAGTCGCCGACGGCGACGATCATGAAGCGGTCCAGGTCCAGTTCCAGGCCAAAACGTTCCTCGTCCCAGCGAATCGAATTTTTCAGCGACTGCATGGCGTAGTCGGTTTTATCGAGGTTGCCGTCTTCCACCCACACCTGCAGCAGCACTTCGCGCCCCGATTTCAAGGTGTAGCGCTCTTCTTGGCACACCAGGCGCGCGGCGACCAGGGCGAACAGGTAGGAAGGTTTCTTGAACGGGTCTTCCCACTTGGCGTAATGGCGACCATCACCGAGGTCGCCTTCTTCGATCAGGTTGCCGTTCGACAACAGCACCGGATACTTGTCCTTGTCGGCGCGCAGCATGACCGTATACCTGGCCATCACGTCGGGGCGGTCCGGGAAGAAGGTGATGCGGCGGAAGCCTTCCGCTTCGCACTGCGTGAAGAAATTATAGTTCGACACGTACAAACCGGACAGCGAGGTATTGTCCTGCGGCGCCAGCACGGTTTCGATATCGAGCGTAACATCGTCCGGAGCCTTGGGGATGCTCAGCATGCTGGCCGTCAGCTTGTACTGCGACGGTTTCAGCAGCTTGCCGTTCAGGCGTACTTGCACCAGTTCGATGTGTTCGCCGTGCAATTCGATGCTGCGGCTGGTGCTGGCCGGGTTATGGCGCATGTGAATCCGGCTCGCCACCACTGTGCGGGCGGGATCGAGATCGAAACCAAGTTCGACGCTGTCAACCAGGAAGCTGGGCGGCGTGTAATCTTTGCGGTAAATCGTCTGAGGGCTGTCTGTGCGCATAGGGATTTGGGTGGGAGCGGAGGCAAAAGCCTATTTTACCAACACCAGCCCCCGATAGTCGCGATTCAGGCCAGGAATGTTGGATTCCCTTACACGCCGACATGCTCGGTAACATTCTGTAATAATGAATAGAAACAAATAGAACTATTCTTATAATACTAAGCGATGAATTGTGTCTACTATCAGGAGGTCATGCAATGAAACGTTATCTCACCATCATGATGGCCGCATTGACCGTGTTGCTGACCGGATGCGCCACCACCATACGCAGCGATGTGACCGTCTTCCACGAGTGGCCTGCGCAATTGCAGGACAAATCGTATGCGTTTGAAGCGCCAGCGGCGGAAAACGACACGCTGGAATACCGCAACTACCAGAACCTGGTGCGCGCGGAACTGGCCAAGCACGGCTTCGGCGAAGCGTCCGGCCCGGCGGCAGCCAATTTGCGCGTGGCGATGCAGTTTTCCACCGTCGACTATCCTGAGCGCGTGCTGCAGGCGTCCGATCCATTCTGGTATGGCCCTGGCTACTGGCCTGGCCGCTACGGCTACCGCTACGGCGCATGGCCAGGCTATGGCCGCTTTGGCTACAACCCCTACTGGTATGGCCCGATGGACGTGGAAGAAAGCGTGCGCCATAAATATGAACGCGAATTGCGCGTGACGATCAATGACCGCAACGGCAAGAAACTGTACGACGTGACCGTGCAATCGACGAGCAACAAGCGCGCCACGTCGCAAGTGATGCCGGCCATGGTGGCCAGCGCGTTTGCCGATTTCCCCGGCCAGAGCGGCGTGCCCCGGAAAGTCGAAGTCAAAATCGAATAATCAGGTGGCAATACAAAAAAACCGGCTGGTGCAGCAATGCACCAGCCGGTTTTTTTCACCTACGAATAATACGCCTCGGCGGCAAAGGTGAGCGCGCCGATCAGGGCCACGGCCAATAACAGCACGATCAGCAGGCGGCCGAACTTCGGCGTGCCGTCATTGCCGCCGCTCATGGCACGATGATGGTCGAACCGGTCGTCTTGCGCCCTTCCAGGTCCGCATGCGCCTGGGCGATATGGGCCAGACTGTAGCGCTGGTTGATCTCGATCTGCACTTCGCCGCTGCTGACGACGCCGAACAGCGAGGCCGCCATCTCTTCCAGGTTGGCGCGGTTCGACGCATAGCTGAACAGGGCCGGGCGCGTGATGAACAGGGAACCGCGCGAGGCCAGTTCGCTGAGGGTGAAGGCCGGCACGGGACCGGAGGCGTTGCCGAAGCTGACCATCATGCCCAGCGGCGCCAGGCAGTCGAGCGAACCCGTAAACGTATCCTTGCCGATGGAATCGTAGACGACGGAGACGCCCTTGCCGCCCGTGATCTCGCGCACGCGCTCGACGAAGTTTTCCGTGTTGTAGTTGATGACGTGGGTGGCGCCATGCGCCTTGGCCAGCGCCGCCTTTTCATCGGAACCGGCCGTGCCGATCAGGTTCACGCCCAGCACTTTCGCCCACTGGCAGGCGATCAGGCCCACGCCGCCCGCGGCCGCGTGGAACAGAATGGTATCGCCCGCCTTCAGGGCCACCGTGCGGTGGAACAGGTATTGCACCGTCAAGCCTTGCAGCATCATGGCGGCGGCCGTGTCGAAAGCTATGCGCTCGGGCAACACCAGCAGCAGGGCCGCTGGCAGGTTGCGCTGCTGCGCATACGCGCCATTGATGCGCGCCGCATACGCCACCCGGTCACCGATTTTCACTTCCGTGACGCCCTCGCCCACCGCCTCGACGATGCCCGCCCCCTCGACACCGAGGCCACTGGGCAGCGGCTGCGGATACAAGCCCGTGCGAAAATACACGTCGATGAAATTGAGGCCGATGGCCTCGTGTTTGACGCGCGCCTCGCCGGGGCCGGGCGGCGGCAGTTCCACGTCCACATACTCCATCACTTCCGGGCCGCCCACGCGCTGTACGCGGATGGCCTTGGTGGTAATCGTTGCGCTCATGCTCATCTCCTTGTCTCGGTGAATCAGGCGGCAGCGTTGGCCTGCGCCTGCAGTTGCGACAGCACCAGGTGCGCCGATGACAGATTTGTCGCGCACGCCACGTTGTGCACGTCGCAGGCCCGCACCAGGGCATTGATGTCCGGCTCGTGCGGCTGCGGCGTCATCGGGTCGCGCAGGAAGATCACGCAATCGATCAAGCCTTCCACCAGCAGCGAGCCGATCTGCAAGTCGCCGCCGAACGGACCGGAATGCTTGCGTTCCACCTGCAAGCCCAGCTCATTGATCAGGCGGCCGCCCGTGGTGCCCGTGGCCGACAGTTCGCAACCCTTCAAAAAGTCCAGGTATTCGCCCGCCAGGGTAATCATGTCATCTTTTTTCTTGTCGTGGGCAATCAGGGCGATGCGTGTTTTCATGGTGAGGACGTTTTCAGTAGGTGGAGGAATTATTTCTTTTTCGACAGCAAGTAAATCCCGGCCAATACCAGGCTGGTGCCAGCCAGTTGCCAGTTGGTGATCGGTTCATCGAGAATCATGGCGCCCAAGAACAGGGTCGACACGGGGCCGATCATGCCAGCCTGCGAAGCGACGGGCGCGCCGATGCGCTCGACGGCGATCATCGTCATGAAGACGGGCATCACCGTGCAAAAGATACCATTGAGCAAGGACAAGCCATACACGGGCATGGGCTGGATCAGCAGCTCGACGGGACGCAGGATGAAGAATTGGGCGATACAGGCAAAGCTGGCCACGCACATCGCGTAGGAAACGAGCCGCATCGAACCGATGCGTTTCACCAATTCGCCCGAACCCAGCAGATACACGGCATACGCACAGGCCGAGCCCAGCACGAGCGTCGACCCCAGCGCCACATTGCTGGCGCCGCCCTGCAAGTCGTGCACGAACACCAGTACGATGCCGCAATACGAGGTAAGCAAGGCCAGCCACTGCAAGCGGCTGATGCTCTGCTTGAAGTACACGGTGGTAATCAGGAGCACGAAGGTGGGTGTGAGGAACAGGATCAAGCGCTCCAGCCCCACGGAAATGTATTGCAGCCCAAGAAAGTCCAGATAGCTGGACAGATAGTAGCCGACGAGCCCCAGCCCGACGAGGCGCCAGCGGTCGCGGTTTGATAGCGGCGGCTCCGTGCGCATCTTCCACCAGGCGATGACGGCGAACACGGGCAGCGAAAAGATCATCCTGAAGGCGATCAGAGTGACGGCGTCGATCTGGTAGCGGTACAGCAGCTTGGCGACGATGGCCTTGGTGGAAAACAGCACCGCCCCGCCCACGGCGATGGCCAGGCCACCGAGGTAGACGGAACGGGGAATAGATGGAGGGGTGGCTTGCGGGGAACTGGAGCTCATGCCCAGATTGTAAGGCAAAAGCCGGGGTCAGACCCGGCGGGACCCGGCGTCCCCGTCCGACCCCACATAAAACCGACGGCGGATTACGAGACCGCCACCGCCGCCGCACCCGCCGTCACTGTCGCCGTCGTCACCCGCGCAATCACGTTCGCCGGCGCGGCCGTGCCGACCAGTTTATTCACCTGCTTGAACTGCGCCACCAGCTTGCCCGGCGTCAAGGTGACCACTGTGTAGCCCTGCGCATCCGTATTCAAATGCTTGATCCAAGGGTTGTTGCCCAGGCCGGACAATTGCTGCGCCAAGCCCAGCAGGGTCACGCTGAAGTCGGTGCTCGCTTTCAAGCCAGCCTGCACGGCTGCTACCGTCGCATCGAGTTGCGCTTCCGGCACGCCCTTGGCGGCCAGGGCGCCGCGCAACTGCACCCGCAATTGCTCCAGCAGGCTGTCGACGGTGGGCGCCGCCTTACCCATGGTGTAGTCGAGCAAGTTGACGTCGAGATTGACCGTGCCCAGGCCCGTGACGGGGATGGCCAGCGGATAGCTGACGAGGGTGCCGATATCGCCCATGGCGCCGGCAGCCGACTTCAGGTAGCTGAAGAAGGAATCGGAGCTGACGCCAGCCGACACCAGGTCGACCATGACGGGCGTGCCGCCGCCGGCTGCGTCAAAGTCGTCGCTGACGGTACCCGCAAAAAACGAGTGGATATCGCCGGTCAGCGCCACCACGTTGCCGATGGCATTGGTTTTCAGGTGCGCCATCAGGTTCTTGCGCTCGCTGTTGTAACCATCCCACTGGTCGCAATTGAGCAGGAAACGTGTAAAGAATGGTGCCAGTGCCGCCTGCTGGCCGGAAGCGGCGACAAAACTCGATGCGGCGCCCTTGGCCTGCACGTCGGGCTTGATCCAGCCGAAGGCGATCACTTGCGCGGCGGCGGCCGGCGAGCCGCTGTTGTAGGCAGCCACCGTGATGCCGGCCTGGGCCGCGCTCAAGCCGGCGCCCACGGCAGCGGCGCCCTGCGCGCCGGCATTGGCTGCGGCGCCGGCAATGGCCATCGCCGCCGCTTGCGCCACGGTCGTCGATGCGCCCGCCGTCGAAGCGGCCACGATGCCTGAGGCCAGCGGCACGCTGCCGCCCACCAACGGCAAGGTGCTGGCGATGGCCTTGCCCACGTTGGCCATAGCGCTCAGCGCCAGCAAGGTGGCGATCGCATCCGTGCCATTGAGACCCATGCGCAGCAGGGACACTTCATTGCCCCACAGCTTCCAGGTCGAGGTCGCCGCCTTCATCTTGCTTTTCCACCAGTCGCGCTGGGTCGTGCCCAGCATGCCGACGGCCGCCAGCGGATCGGCGCCGGCCTTGGTGGCGGCCGCCATTTTCTGTCCTTCCACGCTGTCGAACAGCGCTTGCGGCACCAGGTAGCGGCTGCCGATGCTGCCCAGCGGCTTGCCCGTGGCAGGATTGATGGTCGACTCGGCGATCGCATGGTCGGCGCGGTACAGGCGCTCGTCCGTCATCACCAGCTGCATCAGTTTGCCGAACTGGAAATCGCGGTAAATCTGGATGTTCTGGAACGTCGTCGCGGCGCTATCGAACGTGACGTCGGCCGGCATGTATTCGAACCACGCCTGGTTGGCGCTGCGGCGGCGGGCTGGCTGGTGCAAATCGCTGCCGTCCGTCGCCACGATGCCTTCATAGGTGGAAGCGTCCTGCCAGGCGTCGTCCGTGAATTCGTGGTCATCCCAGACGGCGATGAAGGCAAAGCGCTCGTGCACGGCTTGCAGGCGCGCATCGGTGCGGTATTTCTTGTACAGGTAGCGGTAGTCGGCCACGGTGGTCGCGTATTTCGCGCCGGATGTGCCGCTTTTGAACGTGCCGTCGGGCAATTTCAGCTGGTCGTGGCGGCTTTCCACGGCGCCGCTCTGGAACGCCTCGCCCACCGTTTCATAGATGTAATCGCCCAGGTGGACGATGAAATCGAGCGATTCGTTGGCGGCGATGTGCGACAGCGCACCCCAGTGGTTGATGCTCCAGTCCTGGCACGTCAGGTAGGCAAACTGCAGCTGCGACACGTCGCTGGTCGCGGCAGGCGCCGTCTTGAAGCGCCCCACGTTCGAGCGCACGTCGCCGGCGATGAACTGGTAAAAATACACCTGGCCCGGCTGCAGGCCCGTCACCTTGTGGCGCAGGGTATTGTCGAAATCGGCTTTCAGGGGCAATTTCGCATCGACGATGGGTGTGCCGGCCAGGGCCGTATTGCCGCCCAGGGCGGCCGTATTGTCGCTGGCGCTGACAATCAGGCGCACGGCCACGTCCGACTTGCTGGCCACGGCAGGCGCGACGGCGTCAAAACTGGCGGGCACGACGCGCGTCCACAGCATGGCGCTGTCGGCGCGCGGATCGCCCGAGGCCACGCTTTGCGGGAATTTCCAGTCGCTGCCCGAGGCCAGCGGCACGCCGGGATCGCTGTAATCGGTGCTGCCGCACGCGGCGAGGCCGACGGTGGCCACCGACACGGTAATAAAGCCGCCCAATTTCAGAAATTGCCGCCTGTCCATTTGACTTGCCATGATGTCGCGCCCTCGATATGGTGAAAGCGCGTCACTTTAGCAACAGATTGTGTCATCCTGATGACGGGGCCATGCCGCTTCGCAGGGGGCCGATATGCTAAAATGTCGGCCACAATTGAACACCCGTCTAAGGAAGATTCGACATGGCAGGACATAGCAAATGGGCCAATATCAAGCATAAAAAGGCTGCCACCGATGCCAAGCGCGGCAAAATCTGGACGCGCCTGATCAAGGAAATCACGGTCGCGGCCCGCATGGGCGGCGCCGACGCCATCACCAATCCGCGCCTGCGCCTGGCGGTTGACAAGGCGGCCGATGCGAACATGCCAAAAGACAACGTCCAGCGCGCGATCAACCGCGGCAGCGGCGGCGTCGATGGCGCCAACTATGAAGAAGTGCGCTACGAAGGCTACGGCGTAGGCGGCGCGGCCGTCATCGTCGAATGCATGACCGACAACAAGGTGCGCACGGTGGCCGAGGTGCGCAACGCCTTCAACAAGAATGGCGGCAACATGGGCAACGAAGGCTCGGTCGCCTTCATGTTCCAGCACTGCGGCCAGCTGCTGTTCGCGCCGGGCACCGACGAAGACAAACTGATGGAAGCGGCCCTGGAAGCGGGCGCCGACGACGTCATCGCCGATGAGGAAGGCGGCTTCGAAGTGCTCACTCCCGTGCACGATTTCGCCACCGTCAAGGAAGCGCTGGAAGCGGCAGGATTCAAGGCCGAAGTGGCCGAAGTCATCATGAAGCCGGCGACGGAAACGGTGTACTCGGGCGACGACGCCATCAAGATGCAAAAGCTGATCGATGCGCTGGAACTGCTGGACGATGTCCAGGAAGTATTTACCAACGCCCTGATCGAGAACTAGGCACGGGGTAAAAAAGTCCATGGCGGCGTTGCATGGCCTCGCCGTACTAGCCGTACTGTCTTCGGCCATGCGCCTTGCCCTGAACATTTTTACCGCGTGCCAGGCAATATGTTAAACAAGGGCGGCACCGCCGCCCTGCAACCCACATTGAACGAACGGTCCCTATGAAAATTCTGGTAGTCGGCTCTGGCGGCCGCGAACACGCCTTGGCCTGGAAACTGGCCCAGTCCGAACGCATACAGATGGTGTATGTCGCGCCGGGCAACGGCGGCACCGCGCGCGATGCGCGCCTGGTCAATCTCGACATCAGCGACCCGCAATTGCTGGCCGACTTCGTTCAACAGGAACACATCGGCCTGACCGTCGTCGGCCCGGAAGTGCCACTGGCAGCGGGCATCGTCAACCTGTTCCGCTCGCGCGGCCTGAAAATCTTCGGCCCGACGAAAGAAGCGGCGCAGCTGGAATCGTCGAAGGACTTCGCCAAGGCCTTCATGCAGCGCCACGGCATCCCGACGGCCGCCTACCAGACGTTTTCCGACGTCGCTCCCGCGCACGCCTATGTCGATGCCATGGGCGCGCCGATCGTCATCAAGGCCGACGGCCTGGCCGCCGGCAAGGGTGTCGTCGTCGCCATGACCCTGGAAGAAGCGCACCAGGCGGTCGACAATATGCTGGCCGATAACCAGTTTGGCGACGCTGGCGCGCGCATCGTCATCGAGGAATTCCTCGCCGGCGAAGAAGCGAGCTTCATCGTCATGTGCGACGGCAAGAACATCCTGCCGCTGGCCACCAGCCAGGATCATAAGCGCCTGAAGGATCACGACCAGGGCCCGAACACGGGCGGCATGGGCGCGTATTCGCCGGCGCCGATCGTCACGCCGGCCATGCATGCGCGCGTCATGCGCGAAATCATCGTGCCGACCATCCAGGGCATGGCCAAGGATGGCATCACGTTCACGGGCTTCCTGTATGCGGGCCTGATGATCGACGACAAGGGCACGCCGAAGACGCTGGAATTCAACTGCCGCATGGGCGACCCGGAAACGCAGCCGATCATGGCGCGCCTGAAAACCGACCTGGTGACTGTCATGGAGCACGCCGTCAACGGCACCCTCGACGCCGTGGAACTGGAATGGGACCGCCGCACGGCCGTTGGCGTCGTCATGGCCGCCGCCGGCTACCCGGACGATCCCGTCAAGGGCACGTCCATCGGCGACATCCCGGCCGAAACGCCGGACTCCGTCACCTTCCATGCGGGCACCCGCATCGAGGGCGAGCGCCTGGTCACCAACGGCGGCCGCGTGCTGTGCGTGGTGGGCCTGGGCGACAGCATCAAGATGGCGCAGAAGCAGGCATATGAAACCGTGGAAAAAATCCATTTCGACGGCGCGCAGTACCGCCGCGACATCGGCTGGCGCGGCCTGAAGCACTAAGCACGCCCCTTGGTGGCAAACGGCAGGGCCGGCGCGGAATACATCCGCCCCGGCCCTGTTTTTGATTGGCGCGCCGGGAAAACGGACCTTGCGCTAAGATTTTGCCTTTCAGACAAAGTTTCAGCCCATGACCGGTCACCTCCATCCTGCCCTCGCCGAACTGCGCCGACTCAGCCTGATCACGGGCAATGAGCTCGACGACGCCACCGACGAACTGGAGATCCTCGCCTTGGACGAGGAAGACGACGTCGACATGCCGCGGCTGGCCGCCGGCGCAGGTCCCGCCGAGGCACTGGCATGGCTGCTGCGCACCGACCTTCTGCCACAGGACGACTTCCTGCGGCGCGTACAGGATCTGCCGCGCCGACATGGCGGCGCGGCCCTGCTCGAACGCCAGCAACTGGCCGCCGACGCGCTCAATATGGTCAATCGCCAGGCCATCGACACCCTGTACGACGAAGACCTGATCAACCAGTGGCAGCGCGACGCCGCCCACGCCAGCCTGCCCGCGGACCGCCTGCTTGCCTCGCCGATCGCCGCCCTGCGCGAGATGCTCCGGCAAGGTACCATGACGGCGCAGCAATTCGAAGTACTGCGCACGCGCCAGCACGGCTCGGAGCTGGGACGCATCATCGTCGATGGCGCCGCGCGCCAGGCGCGCCGGGAGCGCCCCGCCTATGCGCGTCCGGGAACGTGGGTGATGGCCGCGCTGCTGGTGCTGGTACTGGCCTTTACCGGCCGCGCCATCGTGGCCAGGCAAGCGCCCTCTCCCGCCGCAGCCCCTGTCACCGGGCAAGGCGTAGAGCGGCCCGACTTGCAGCAGCGCGCCGCGCACGCAGTGGAAAGTGCGCGCTTGCCCGGCGCCAGCGCGGACCTGTCCATCACGGTGGTGCAGGACGACGCCACGCCGCCCGCGCGCTGAACCACAACACAAACGCACAGCGCAAGCGCCGCCCTATCACAAAAACGCGTAACAGGGTACAATCCGTCCTTACTTTTTTATTTCGGCCTCGTCGGCCCACGCGATGTCGTCAACTCCCTCTCCTTCGGCCGTCAAGGCCTATTTTCTCGATTTGCAAAGCCGTATCGTGCAGGCGCTCGAAGCGCAGGACGGCAAGCCCTTCCTGACCGATGCCTGGCAGCGCCCCGAAGGCGGCGGCGGCATTTCGCGGCTGATCGAGGAAGGCAATGTGTTCGAGCGTGGCGGCGTGAATTTTTCGCACGTCACCGGCGCCGCATTGCCGCCATCGGCAGCGGCCGCGCGCCCTGAACTGGGTGGCAAGGCGTGGGAAGCGATGGGCGTGTCGCTGGTGCTGCATCCGCGTAATCCGTATGCGCCCACGGTGCACATGAATGTACGGTTCTTCACCACCGTGAATGCCGATGGCGCACCCGTATGGTGGTTCGGTGGCGGCATGGACCTGACGCCGTATTATGGCGACGCGGACGACGTGAAGCACTTTCACCAGGTGTGCCATGATGCGCTGGCGCCATTTGGCGAGGAGCTGCATCCGAAGTTCAAGCAGTGGTGCGACGATTATTTCTACCTGAAGCACCGGCGCGAAGCGCGCGGCGCCGGTGGCATTTTCTTCGACGATTTCAATGCCCTGGGCTTTGACGACAGCTTTGCGATGATGCGCAGCGCCGGCGACGCCTTCATCGACGCGTATGTACCGATCCTGGCGCGCCGCAAGGATACGCCCTACGGCGAACGCGAACGCGATTTCCAGTGCTACCGGCGCGGACGTTATGTCGAGTTCAACCTGGTGTTCGACCGCGGCACCCTGTTCGGCCTGCAGTCGGGCGGACGCACCGAGGCGATCCTGATGTCGATGCCGCCCGTGGTCAAGTGGCGCTACGACTGGCACCCGGAAGCGGGCAGTCCCGAAGCGGCGTTGTATACTGACTTCCTCGTGCATCGCGACTGGCTTCAGGCGTGAACCCAGGCAGCAGGGCATGCGTGGCGCTGCTGGGCGGCAGCTACGATCCGGTGCATATGGGCCATGTCGCGCTGGGCACGCATTTTTCCAGCCTGCTGCACGCCGATGAACTGCGCGTGATTCCGGCCGGCGCGCCCTGGCAAAAGGGCAATCTGGGCGCCACCGGCCAGCAGCGCGCCGAGATGGCCGGCCTGGCGTTTACGGGCCTGCCCTTGCCGGTCGTGATCGACCGCCAGGAAATCGAGCGCAGCGAACTTGGCCAGGCCAGCTACACCATCGATACCTTGCGCCAGGTACGCGCCGAGCTGGGAGCGCGCGCTTCCATCGTTTTCCTGATGGGTGCCGACCAGCTGCAGCGGCTCGCGACATGGCGCGAATGGCAGCAATTATTTGAATACGCGCATATCTGCGTCGCGGCCCGCCCCGGCTTCGCGCTGAATGACACCGCAGTGCCGCAAGTGGTCGCCGAAGAATTTTCGCGCCGCCTGGGGTCACTGGACAGCATCCGCAACACGCCGCACGGTCTGACTTATCTGGCACAGGACTTCGCGGTGGATATCTCCGCCACCGAAATACGTGCGGCATTACAACGGGGGAATCGGGCAAACTCGCTTGTTTCCCCGCTAGTGCTAGACTATATTGAACAACATAATTTATACAAAAGCTAAATGGACATCAAAAAACTGCAAACCCTCGTCGTTGACGCCCTTGAAGACGTCAAAGGCCAAGACATCGCCGTCTTCGAAACGAGTCACCTGACCAGCCTGTTCGACCGCATCGCGATCGTCTCCGGTACCTCGAACCGTCAAACCAAGGCGCTGGCCGCCTCGGTGCGCAACAAGGTCAAGGACGCCGGCGGCGACATCATCGGCATGGAAGGCGAGGACACCGGTGAATGGGTGCTGGTCGATCTGGGCGACATGATCGTCCACATCATGCAAGCACCGATCCGCGCCTACTACCGCCTGGAAGAAATCTGGGGCGACACCCCGATCAAACTGGGTGCCGCCAAGCGCGCGCCGAAAAAAGCGGCCGGCGACGAGCCGAAAAAGGTCAGCGGCCATCTGGCAGCGAGCAAGGCCAATGTGGAAGCTTCGCCCGTGATCGAGAAAAAGACACCGGCCAAGAAAGCCACGGCAGCCACCGCCGCCAAGAAAGCCCCGGCGAAGAAAACCACCGCTTCCAAAGCCGTCGGCAAGACCGTGAAAGTCGCGCCAACCAAGACCGAAGCGGCTGCCGTCAAAGCCTTGAAAGCGCTGCCAGAGAAAAAAGTGCGCGCCCCACGCGCGGCCAAGCCGGCAGCCGATGCTGCACCGGCAAAAACCGTGATCAAGCGTATCAAAAAAGTCGAAGCGTAAGCCTCGATGCAGCTCATCATCGCTGCGGTCGGCCATAAAATGCCGGCCTGGATAGAGACGGGCTTCGCGGAATACGCGAAGCGCATGCCGCCGGAATTGCGCATCGTGCTGAAAGAAATCAAGCCGGTGGAGCGTTCTGGCAGCAAGACCGCCGCCACGGCGATGGCGCTGGAACGCGAACGCATCGAAGCCGTCCTGCCCAAGGGCGTGCGCATCATCGCCCTCGACGAACGCGGCAAGGACCTGACCAGTGTCGGCCTGTCGCAGCAGTTGATGACGTGGCAGCAGGATGGCCGCGACACCGCATTTCTGATCGGCGGCGCCGACGGCCTCGATCCGCAACTCAAGGCACGTGCCGAAGGCATGCTGCGCATTTCCAGCATGACCCTGCCGCACGGCGTGGTGCGCGTGATCCTCGC
This sequence comes from Janthinobacterium sp. GL_088, assembly GCF_057837845.1. Taxonomy (NCBI): domain Bacteria; kingdom Pseudomonadati; phylum Pseudomonadota; class Betaproteobacteria; order Burkholderiales; family Oxalobacteraceae; genus Janthinobacterium; species Janthinobacterium sp. GL_088. The sequence goes on from NZ_CM174453.1 coordinate 5,639,222, forward strand.
CGAGCAGCTGTATCGTGCCTGGTCGATCACGCAAAACCACCCCTATCACCGCGTCTGAACTCCCCCATGAAAACGGCTGATCACAAGATCTACCTCGCCTCCAAAAGTCCGCGCCGGCGCGAACTGCTGCGCCAGATCGGCGTCGATTTCGAATTGCTGCTGCTGCGCAGCGACGGCCCGCGCGGCGCCGACGTCACCGAGGAAGTCCTGCCCGGCGAATCGGCGCTCGACTATGTTGCCCGCGTATCGAATGAAAAGGCCGCTTTCGCCTGGGACCTGGTGCGCCGCCGCCACCTGACCCCGCGCCCCGTGCTGGCGGCCGACACCACCGTCACCATCGACGGCGTCATCCTCGGCAAACCGGCCGACCGGGCGGAAGCAGTGGCGATGCTGCAGCAGCTGTCGGGCCGCACGCACGAGGTGCTCACCTCGATCGCCGTCCACTACAAGGATTTCGCCGAGCAGCGCACGCAGGTGTCGCAAGTGCGCTTCGGCGTGCTCTCGCCCGCCTCGATCGCCGCCTACTGCGCCACGCCCGAGCCGTACGACAAGGCCGGCGCCTACGGCATCCAGGGCAGCGCCGCGCTGTTCGTCGAGCACATCGAAGGCAGCCATTCCGGCATCATGGGCCTGCCCCTGTACGAGACGGCGCAATTGCTGCGTGAAGCAGGTTTGCCCCTGCCCTGATCCCGAGTATGATGTCATTCGTTGCCTCCACTCCCGCGCCTCCATGAACGAAGACATCCTGATCAATATCACGCCGCAAGAAACGCGCGTCGCCCTCATCCTGCAGGGCGCCGTGCAGGAATTGCACATCGAGCGCACGCTCACGCGCGGCTTGGCCGGCAATGTGTATTCCGGCAAGGTGGTGCGCGTATTGCCGGGCATGCAGTCGGCCTTCATCGACATCGGCCTGGAACGCGCCGCCTTTTTGCACGTGGCCGACATCTGGGAAGCGCGCGGCCACGACGGCCAGAACGCCACGCCAGCGCCGATCGAAAAAATCCTCTTCGATGGCCAGGTGCTGACGGTGCAGGTGATCAAGGACCCGATCGGCACGAAAGGCGCGCGCTTGTCGACGCAGATTTCCATCGCCGGGCGCATGCTGGTGTACCTGCCGCAGGACAAGCACATCGGCATCTCACAGAAAATCGAAAAGGAAGCGGAGCGCGAGCAGTTGCGCGTGCGCCTGCAAAGCCTGCTGCCGCCCGACGAAAAGGGCGGCTACATCGTGCGCACCATGGCCGAGGATGCATCTGACGCGGACCTGAAGGCGGACGTCGACTACCTGAGAAAAACCTGGAGCACCATCACGCACGGCGCGCGCACGCGTCCCGCCACCAGCCTGCTGCACCAGGACTTGAGCCTGGCGCAGCGCGTGCTGCGCGACTTCGTCGGCGATGAAACGGCCACCATCCAGGTCGACTCGCGCGAAAACTATGTGAAATTGCGCGAATTCGCGGAAATCTACACGCCCAGCGAGCTGACGCGCTTGCAGCACTACACGGGCGAGCGCCCGCTGTTCGACCTGTATGGCGTGGAAGAAGAGATCCTGCGCGCGCTGGGCCGCCGGGTCGACCTGAAATCGGGCGGTTACCTGATCGTCGACCAGACGGAAGCAATGACCACCATCGACGTCAACACGGGCGGCTTTGTGGGCGGGCGCAATTTCGCCGACACGATTTTCAAGACCAACCTGGAAGCGGCGCACGCCATCGCCCGCCAGCTGCGCCTGCGCAACCTGGGCGGCATCATCATCCTCGACTTCATCGACATGGACAACGCCGAGCACCGCAACGCCGTGCTGGCCGAACTGAAACGCACCTTGTCGCGCGACCGCACCAAGGTTTCGGTGAGCAATTTCTCGCCACTGGGCCTGGTGGAAATGACGCGCAAGCGCACGCGCGAATCGCTGGCCCACATCCTGTGCGAACCGTGCCCCGCCTGCGCCGGCAAAGGACAGGTCAAGACTTCGCGCACGATCTGCTATGAAATCCTGCGCGAACTGCTGCGCGAAGCAAAACAGTTCAACCCGCGCGAATTCCGCATCCTCGCCTCGCAGGAAGTTGTGGATCTGTTCCTGGAAGAAGAATCGCAGCACCTGGCCATGCTCGGTGACTTCATCGGCAAGAAAATCTCGCTGCAGGTGGAGAATGCCTACCACCAGGAGCAATACGACGTGATTTTGATGTAGTCCATTGCGCACGCTGACCATGAAAACAAACGCTGCCCTGTGCCTGTTGCTGCTGTGCGCATCGGCGGCCCTGGCCGCTGCCAACGCCACGCTCCCCGTCACCCTCGCCAAGGGTACGCCCGTGGTGCAACTGGACCTGAACGGCAAGACGCTGCCGTTCGTGCTCGACACGGGTGCAAGCACCAGCCTGCACCTGACGCCGGAGGTCGCGCAATCGCTGCCGGGGCTGGCCTACACGGGCCGGCAACGCAAAAGCATCGACCTGGCTGGCAAGGTTCATGCATCGGACGAATTTCTCGTCCCCGCGCTGACCGTCAACGGCTTGCCATTCGCTGCCATGCAAGGCGTCATTCTGACGCCATGGGGCTTGTCGCTGGGCGAGCAAAAGGGCTTGCCGGCAAATATGTCCGTGCTGGGATTGAATTTTTTTGCTGGCAAGCGGGTCGTGTTCGACCTGCCAGCAGGCACTCTGCAGATCAGCGCCAGCGATGGCGCCGCGCCACCTGCCGGATGGATGGCAGTGCCATATGAGCGCATCGATGAAGGTTTGCTGCTGCATCTGGCCGACGGCAAGAAAACCTATCGCCTGGTGCTCGACACGGCCGCCTCCATTTCCATTATAAAAAGTTCGGCAGCCGAAGCGTTTTCTCGCGTGGAAAAATGCGCTTTCAAGCTGGGGCCCGGGCTTCCCTGCCGCACGATCACACTGCCGCTGCCGGGAGGAAAAAGCATCTCGCCCCTGTTGATGGCGTTGCCGGATGAATTCAAGGCAGATGGCATATTGGGCACGGATTTCTTCAGGCAAATGCCTGTGCTGTTCGACCTGCAGCATCAAATGCTGTATTTGCGCCCGCCCGCGCCGGCTGCTTGACGCCTATGTACGCAAGCAATAACACCACTGCCTTCTGGCGCGATCCAGCCATGCCCCACGTGGAGAGCCGGCGCGCCTGCCACAGCCGGGCGTGCTACAAGCCGCACAGCCATCCCACGTTTTCCATCGGCGCCGTCGACGCTGGCGGCAGCATCTTTACGGGCAGCAAAGACGGCAAGGTCGCCCTCGGCAATGGCAGCCTGGTGCTGGTGCCGGCCGGCTGCGTACACGCTTGCAATCCCCTGCCCGACACCCTGTGGAGCTACCAGATGCTGCATCTCGATGCGCAGTGGCTGCAAGCACACGCGCCGGGGCTCGATGGCGATACGGCGGCGGTACTGCACTGCCCGCTGCTGTACGCGCAGTTTTGCACCATGAATGCGCTGCTGTTTTCAACGGCCGGCGCGGCAGAGAAAAATGCGGCGCTGCTGGCGTTTCTGCGCGCTTGCTTCAGCGCCTGTGCAGACCCGCTGCCGTCGGAACGCAAGCCGCTGCCGCAGCAACTGGCGCCCGTGCTCGAAACGCTGCAGGCGCAGCCCTCGGCCAGCCTGCGACAACTGGCGCAAGCGGCAGGCCTGAGTCCTTATCAATTGATCCGCGCCTTTCGCGCCGCCACGGGCCTGACGCCGCACGCCTACCAGTTGAATGCCCACGTCAACCGCGCGCGCAGCCGCTTGCAGGCGGGGACGGCGCTGGCCCAGCTGGCGCATGAGCTGGGCTTTGCCGACCAGAGCCATTTGCAACGCGTCTTCAAGGCGCATGCTGGCATCACGCCGGGACGCTATCGCTAGCCTGCAATTTTCTTCAATACGCGCCAGCGGCACCATTGCATACTCGCCTCCATATCGTTCAGGAGCGCAAGCCATGCAGGACTTTTTATTCATCGCCGCCGCCCACTTTCTTTCCCTGCTATCGCCCGGTCCCGATTTTTTCCTGATCGCGCGCACCTCGCTGGCCCACGGCTGGCGCGGTGCCGCCGGCACGTGCATGGGCATTACCGCAGCCAATGCGGTGTTCATCGTGGCGGCGTTTGGCGGACTGTCGGTGCTGCGGGCGGGCAGTACGGCATTCATGGTGGTGCGGCTGGCAGGATGCGCCTATCTGCTGTATCTGGGCTGGCTGTTCCTGCGCCATGCGGGCAAGACCAGCCTGGAAGCGGCGCCTTCCAGCGGCAAGGCGCGCTGGCGCGGCGGTGTGCTGGTGGGATTTGTCTCGGCCATCCTGAACCCGAAGAATGCGCTGTTCTATGTCAGCCTGGCCACCGTGCTGGCCGCCAGGCAGACGAGTCCCGCTGCGATGGCGGCGTATGGCGCGTGGATGGTGTTTGCCGTGCTGGCGTGGGATATGGCGGTGGCGCTGGCCATCGGCAGCAGCGCCCTGCGGCAGCGCTTTGCGCGCGCGCTGCCGTCACTGGAACGGCTATCGGGCGTGATGCTGATCGTTCTGGCGGCAGCGCTGCTGGTTGATCTGGGCAGAAGCGCAGCCTGAGCGCCGCGCCCCCGCAGACCGCTAGTGCGATCCGGCGCCGGAAAACAGCTGAATCGTCAGCACGCCCGCGACGATCAGCGCGATACCCAGCATGGCCGCCACATCGAGTTTCTGGCCAAAGACAACATAACCGATGGCGGCAGTCAGTACGATGCCCACGCCGGCCCAGATGGCATAGGCGATGCCTATCGGCAGGGTCTTCAAGGTCAGTGATAGAAAATAGAATGAGATGCCATAACCGAGCACACAGGCCAGCGATGGCCACGGTTTGCTGAAGCCATGCGATGCCTTCAGGGCGCTGGTGGCGCCCACCTCGCCCAGGATGGCCAGGATCAGATACACATAGCTGTTCATGCATCCCCCTTTCCGCCCGCCAACGCTGCCGCCACTAGGGACTGCAGCGAGGTGCTAGGCCTGCCGATCAATGCGCTCAAATCGCGGCTGTCGCCAAGGATATCGCCGTGCGCCACGCCCGCATCGGCACTGGCCAGAGTGGCCGCGACTGCCGGCGGAAATCCATGGCGCGCCAGCGGCCAATGGCCCGGCTGGGCATAATCGGCTTGGTGCACGACGATGCCCAGTTGCCGCAGGTTCCGGGCCGCCGCGGGACGCCGTACGGCGGCCACGATTTGGCCTGCAGGCACACTTTTGAGCAACTCCCCTATTACCAGCCGGCCCAGTTGCCCTGTCGCTCCCGTCACACAGATCATTGTTTTCTCCCAAAAGATTCACGCCCACATCGCGCGTCTTTGCGCGTGCACAGGAAATGAATGATCCTATAAAAATCAAAATGAGTCAATATCGATTCATTTTGATTGCATTGGATTCTCCGGCGCATTGCGACTTCGTCTGTCTTGGGCGACAATGGCTATTTGAGCGGAGGACGGTAGGATGAATCAAGCTTGTCCATGGAAAGCCTGCCCATGCAGGGCGTGATCGACGACAAACTGGCCAACGCCCTGGCGCTGGCGGTGGCACGGCACCCCCGAGCCAATCTGCAACAACTCGCCGCGCTGGCGGGCATCAGCAAGGCCACCTTGTACCGCATCGCTCCCACGCGCGAAGCTGTCGTCGCACTGCTGGCGACGCGTGCCAGCGACCATATGCGCAGCGCGCTGGAAAAAGCCAGGCTGGACGAAGCCCCTTTCGCGGCGGCGCTGCAGAGGCTGACCGAAGGCGTCATGCAAGGCAAGGAGTTGTATCTGTTCTGGAGCGCGTCGCTATGGAGCGATTTGCACGATGCGAAAAACGATGAAGTGACGGGCTACACGCCGTCGTTCTACAGTGCGGCGCTGGAAGCGTACTTCCTGAATGGCCAGAAGGTGGGGGTGTTTCGCGTCGACATGTCGGCCAAATGGCTGGCGAAAGCGTATGACTTCCTGCTGTATGCGGCGGCCGAGTCGGCGCAAAAAGGCGAGATTGCCACGGTCGGCATCCCGGCCATGGTAGACCAGCTATTCCTGTCGGGCGCCAGCACCGCGGACGCCGCGCGCATGGGCTGACGAAGGTGCTGCGCCCCTGCGCGGCAAATCAGACCAGGAACATGGCCGGATTGGCAGCACGGGGACTGGAAGTTCAGGCTGGCAGCGGGTCCAGGTAAAACACGGCATACACTTTCAGGGGCGTCGTTTCCGTCGCTTTTTCCGAGCGCACCACGGAGCAGTCGTCGGCAGCCAGGCTGCGCCAGTTCTGGATGCCCGCCTTGGCGAACATCGCGTGCGCGGGGGCATTCGCGGCCAGGTCCAGCACCAGGCAGGCGTTGCGCGGACCGGCCCCGTAGTTGACGGCGCGGATCTCGATGCCGAAGGTCGTCATCCACGGCTCCCACAATCCCTTTTCCTTGCCGGCCGCCATGCGCTCGAGCATCTCGCCAAAGCTCAAGCCTTTCTTGACGGTGCTGCGCAGGGCCTCCAGCGACGGCGCCAGGCGGGGATCGGGCTGCTTGTTGCCGGCGCGAATTTCAGCGATCGCCTTCAGTTCCTTGATGATGGCCGCATCGCGTTCCGTGTAGTCGCGCATGCGCGCGTAAAACTCGGCGTCGAGGAAGGGATTGACGGTCAGCTTGGCGACGCCCTCTTCGCGGCGTTTCGGGGAAGGCGTGTTGGTTTTGGTCATGGCGATAGAGGGGCAAAATACGTTGAGGGGCGCCAGTGTACCACCTTGCAGCGGCGCGGCCCCAGGCGCGGCCTCAGCCCCGGGGAACGGCCGTCGATTCGCGCACCACCAGTTCAGGTTTCAGGCGCACGTCGAGCACCGGGGAATCGGGCGAGTCGATGGTTTGCAGGATCAGCCTGGCCGCTTCCGTGCCGATGCCGTGGTGGCGGATGCGGATGGTGGTCAGGGGTGGGCGGATCATGTCCATGTAGGGCATGTCGTTATGGCCCACCACGGAAATATCTTCGGGGCAGCTCATGCCCAGTTCGCGGATGGCGTCATAGCAGCCGAGGGCCACCAGGTCGCTGCCCGTCACCACGGCCGTCGTCCGCGGCGACTGGCGCAGCAGTTCCAGCAGGGCCGCCTTGCCGCATTCGCGCGAATAGCCGCTGCTTTCAAACACGAACGCTTGCGAGGGATCGAGTTCGCTGGCCTGGATGGCGGCCAGGAAGCCGAGGCGGCGCACGTGGCCCGTGGACAGGTTTTCCGGGCCGGCAATGTGCGCGATATGGCGGTGGCCCAGCGCCAGCAAGTGTTCCACGGCCAAACGCATGCCGACCACGTCGTCGCTGACGACGCAGGAAGCGACGCCCGTCTCGTCGCTGCGGTTGACGGTGACGACGGGCACGTTCTGGTCGATGCACATCTTGATGACGGGATCGTCGCGGCGCGCCGTCGCCAGGATCAGGCCATCAACCTGCTGCCCCAGCAGGCGGTTGATGACGAACAGCTGCTCTTCCTCGTCGGCGCCCACATTGGCGACGATGGCCAGGTAGCCATGCTTGCGCAAGCCTTCCTCGATGCCCAGCAGGATAGGCGGGAACACCGCGTTGGTAATATCGGGCAAGACCACGCCGATGATGCGCGACTTGCGCGTGACGAGGGTGGAGGCGGCGCGATTCGGCCGGTAGCCGAGCCGACCCGCTTCGGCCAGCACGCGCGCGGCCACCTCGACGCTGACCATTTGCCGCGTTGCCGGGTTCATCACACGCGAGACGGTGGAAAAGTGCACGCCGCTGGCCCGCGCGACGTCGCTTAAGGTGGGGTTCTTGTTTGTCATGGGCTTCCCGGATCGCAATGTGGTGATTTTATCGTAAAAATTCCTCTTCCCGTCAAAAACCGAGCAAACGCTTGCATTGAAATAATACCGTCGCCCAAAGCGGTTTTGAGACTCTTAAGTACAATCCAGCCTTGACAGCGTGCAAACGCTTGCATAACATGGCCCGGATTGACCACTCGGGCCTGGTTGCCCTTCCCAGAATTCTTATGTCTACTTCGCACAGCAAGCACGCCGAACAGAACGGCGAAACTTTCAACCTGAAAGAAGCCGCCCTCGCCTATCACGCCGAACCTCGTGCAGGCAAGATTTCCGTCACGCCAACCAAACCGCTGGGCGACGCGCGCGCGCTGACCCTCGCGTACTCGCCAGGCGTGGCCTTCGCCTGCGAAGCGATAGTGGAAGATCCGCGCACAGCCGGCATCTACACGTCGCGCAGCAATCTGGTGGCCGTGATCACCAATGGCACCGCCGTGCTGGGCCTGGGCGATATCGGTCCGCTGGCCAGCAAACCGGTAATGGAAGGCAAGGCTTGCCTGTTCAAGCAATTTGCCGATGTCGATGTGTTCGACATCGAACTGGCCGAGAACGATCCCGACCTGTTTATCGACACCGTGGTGCGCATGGAGCCGACCTTCGGCGGCATCAACCTGGAAGACATCAAGGCGCCGGACTGCTTCTATATCGAACAGCAATTGCGCAAGCGCATGAACATTCCCGTCTTCCACGACGACCAGCATGGCACGGCCATCATCGTCGCGGCCGGCATCCTGAACGGCCTGGAACTGGTGGGCAAGGATATCGGCAATGTGAAAGTGGCCGTCTCGGGTGCCGGCGCGGCGTCGATCGCCTGCCTGGACTTGCTCGTCTCGCTGGGCCTGAACAAGTCGCTGCTGAAAGTATGCGACAGCCAGGGCGTGATCTACCCGGGCCGCGATGCCAGCATGGAAGAGAACAAGGCACGCTACGCGAACGACACCAGCGACCGCGACCTGGCCGACGCGATGGTTGGCGCCGACATCTTCATCGGTGTCTCGAAGGGCGGCGTGGTCAGCGCGCAGATGGTCGAATCGATGGCCGCCAAGCCTTTGATCTTCGCCCTGGCCAATCCGCATCCGGAAATCGCCCCGGAAAAAGTGCATGCCGTGCGCGACGACGCCATCGTGGCCACGGGCCGCTCGGACTATCCGAACCAGATCAACAACGTGCTGTGCTTCCCGTACATCTTCCGCGGCGCGCTCGACGTGGGCGCCACCACCATCAACGAGGAGATGAAGCTGGCCTGCGTGCGCGCCATCGCCGCGCTGGCCAAGGAACCATTGCCGGGCCATACCACCAGCGCGCTGACGCCGCTGCAACTGATTCCATCGCCATTCGACGAGCGCCTGCGCAGCTGGGTCGCGCCAGCCGTGTCGCAAGCGGCCATCGCCACCGGCGTGGCCACCCGCGTGCCAGCCAACGCCTGAGACGCATGACCGGCCTGCCGGTCTTGGCAAAATAACAGCAAGTTACCATTGCTTACAAAAAAACCATGACTAAAAACCATGGTTTTTTTCATTTCCCCCTTGAGATCGCCAATACAGTTATCAAAGAGTAAATTTCCTGGAACGTTTTTGTTGCCACCTTCGATTACAATGACGCCTACTTTATGTTGCTACAGTTGCCATAATGGCGACGACATGCGTTACCAAGGATATACATGCTCGGCCTGACCACTGTTTGTGTTTTTCTCTTTTCGGCATTGGCGCTGGCTGTCAACAGCGGGTATTCCCTTGGCGCGCTGGTGCTGCTGCTTTCCAGCATCTCCTTGCTGTGGAAACGCCCGAACTCGGCATTGCAGCGCAAGGACTATTTGCTGATGGGTGTCCTGCTGGCCTACTTCCTTATTTTCACCGCCAATATGCTGTACCACGGCGATCCTGGACGCGAATTCGACATACCATTGAGGGCGCTGCTGGCCGTGCCGGTCCTGCTGCTGCTGCTGGCCTATCCACCCGCGCCCGCTGCCTGGTGGGGCGGCCTGTCCATCGGTGCCATCGCTGGCGTCATGCTGGCGACCTGGCAGCTGTTCGCGCTGCAGATGGAACGTCCTCTGGCCGCCACCAGCAATGCCATCCATTACGGGAATGTCAGCATGCTGTTCGGTATGCTTGCACTATGCGGCCTTGGCTGGGCGCGCGCGCAGAGCCAGCGCACGGTCTGGACGCTTCTATTGCTCGCTGGCGGCCTGGCAGGCATCCTTGGCTCCCTTATCAGCGGCAGCCGTAGCGGCTGGCTCGCCCTGCCCATCTGTATCTGCTTCATCACCGTCCACTACGTCAAGGCACATGGACAACGTTACCTTGGCGGCGCCTTGGCGCTCGTGCTTGCCCTGGGGGCCGCAGCGTATCTCATGCCGAACTCGACATTACGCGAACGCGCGACCACCGCCATGAGCGAGCTGGAAAAGTTCGACGACAATGACACGATCAACACTTCCGTCGGGGAACGCATGGAAATGTGGCGCATGACCGTGCAAATGGTCGACGCGCATAATATGTGGGCAGGCATGGGACGCACGGGCTACCTGGCGCGAAAATATGCGCTGGCAGACGAGGGGAAAATGACCGCCGTGATCCGTAACTACACGAATGCCCATAACGATTATCTGGATGTGCTGATCAAGCGCGGCATCACCGGCGTACTGGCCCTGCTGGCCCTGTTCCTGGTGCCGCTGGCGCTTTTCGCGCGGGCCCTGCGGCGCGGTGGCGCTGCGGCCCAGCCCTATGCGCTGGCCGGCGTGGTGCTATGCACGTGCTACATGATTTTCGGCCTGACGACGAGCTCTCTCACCCTGAATATCGGCATCATCATGCTGGTCTTCCCGATGGTGATACTGTGGGCCATGCTGCGTCAGCAGGAACGCATTGCCTGAACTCGTTTTTCGCCTGACCGTTTTTGCTGTCCCTGCAAGGAACCATACCGATGCTCACGCCCGACCTGAAGCGCCTCACCGCGCTGCACGCGCCCTATAAGAAACACCTGGCCCTGGCCTTGCTGGCGATGGTCGTCACGGCGGCCACGGAACCGCTGCTGCCATATGCGCTCAAGCTACTGCTCGACAATGGTTTTGGCGGCAAGGTGAATTTTTCCTTCTGGCTGGTGCCACTGATCGTCATCGGCATCTTTGCCATGCGCGGCGTGTCCACCTTTGCCAGCAGCTACCTGATGAGCTATGTCTCCACGCGCATTCTCAACGAGTTGCGGCGCAGGATGTTCGCCAGCATGCTGAACCTGCCCATCGACTTCTACAACACGCACACGGTGGGCAAAGTCATCAACTCCATCATGTTTGAAGTGCAGCAGATCATCGAAATGGTGACCAAGGTGTTCACTTCGATCGTGCGCTCCTCGCTGACCGTGCTGGGCCTGCTGGCATGGCTGCTGTATCTGAACTGGGCGCTGACCCTGGTCACCCTGGTGCTGCTGCCCGTGCTGACCATCGTCGTGCGCACCACGGGCAAGCGCCTGAAAAAACTCAACCGCGACTCGCTGGCCGTCAATGCCGAGCTGACCCAGGTCATCGAGGAAACCACGCGCGCCCAGCAAGTAATCAAGATCTTCGGCGGCCAGGACTACGAGAAATCGCGCTTCGAAGAGCGTGCCGAGCAATTGCGCCGCTACAGCATGCGCATGACCACGACCTTTTCCGCCACCGTGCCCATCACCCAGGTAATCACGGCCGCCGCCGTGGCCCTGGTCATCGTGATGGCCCTGTTCCAGTCGGAGCAGGGCCAAATCACGGTCGGCGGCTTCGTCTCCTTCATCACGGCCATGCTCATGCTGCTGACACCGTTAAAACAGCTGGCCGAAGTCAACGGCCCCCTGCAGCGCGGCATGGCCGCCGCCGAGGAAGTCTTCCAGCTGATCGACAAGACGCCGGAACGCACGGGCGGCAAGCCGCTCGCTGGCCGCTGCAGTGGCCGCATCGAATTCAGGGACGTGAGCTTTGCCTACCCAGGACATCAGGAGCCGGCCCTGCTGCATATCGATCTGAGCATCGCGCCAGGACAAACGATCGCCTTTGTCGGCATGTCCGGCGGCGGCAAATCGACCCTGGTCAGCCTGCTGCCCGGATTTTACTCGGCCAGCAGTGGCGAAATCTTGCTCGATGGGCAGAATATCGACGCCATCGCCCTGACCAGCCTGCGCAGCCAGATCGCCATGGTCAGCCAGCAGGTGGTGCTGTTCGACGATACCCTGGCCGCGAATATCGCATATGGCGATGCGACGCCGGACCGGCAGCGCATCGAAGCGGCCGCCGCGGCCGCCTTCCTGTCGGACGTCATCGACGGCTTGCCCGATGGCCTGGAAACGCGTTTGGGCGACAACGGCTCGCGCCTGTCCGGCGGCCAGCGCCAGCGCGTGGCCATCGCCCGCGCCATCTACAAGGATGCGCCCATCCTGATCCTCGATGAAGCCACCTCGGCACTGGATACGGAGGCGGAACGGGCCGTGCAGGCGGCACTGGAGCACCTGATGCAAGGTAAAACCACCTTAGTTATTGCTCATCGACTATCAACAATTGAACGTGCGGACCGTATCGTGGTATTGTCACACGGGAAAATAATGGAAACCGGCAGTCACCAGCAATTATTGGATGCCAACGGCGCGTATGCCAATCTGCATCGCCTGCAATTTTCCCAGCAAGTGGTTTGACACCATCGAATGAATACCTGAAATCGTACTGATACATGACGCCTTTGATTCCCGCCGAACTTCTACAAAAGTCGGACAAAATTCTTTTCATCGCCCATCTGGCGCTGGGAGACTTTACCTACCTGCAAAACGGTTTCCGCGCCTTTGCCGCGGCCTATCCGCATATCCAGATCCACCTGTGGGTCGACGAAGTCCGCCGCACGTCCGACGCCAAGCAATGGGAAGGCTTGCGCACCTATTCGCTGTACGACTGGGTAGAGCAATCGGGTCTGTTCGCCAAGGTATACCGCAAGACCTACAGCCCGGCGCTGTACGAAGAGTCACTGCGCGAAGCCAAGGCGGAACACTATCCCGTCGTCGTGTCGCTGGCCCACGTACGGCCACAGCAGTACGCGGATCTTGCCCGCGCGATCAGCCCGCACGGGCTGGTGATCGGCACGCGCAAACCGTTCAGCCCGCTACGTCCCTGGCATTACCTGGCCTACCGCAAGATCGATGCCGTACTGGCCTCGTATGCAGGACAGGATGCGGGCGAGCACCATATCAGCAGCGTGTATGCGGACTGGTTCCATCAATTGACGGGACTCGACATTCCCGTGGCCGAACGCTATCCCTTCGTGCATATTCCCGAGCACGCGCTGCAGCAGGCGCAAGAGCAGCTGGCCGCCTGGAACTTTGCCCCGCGCCAGGGTCCGCTCGTACTCCTGAACCCATTTGCCAAGTCGCACAAGCGCGGCTGGCCGCTGGAGCGCATCGTCGAGCTGATCGCGCGCATGCAGGCGATGCCGAAGTGGGCAAATGCCTGTTTCCTGATCAATGCCATGCCGCAGGAACTGGCCAAGGTGGATGCCATCGTGCAGGCGCATGGCTTGCCGCGCACGCAAGCTTTCAGCGCTGTCGACAACTTTTTCCAGCTGCCAGCCATGCTGGCGCAATGCGACCTGATCATTTCAGTGGAAACGTCGATCATGCACCTGGCGAACGCCGTGCATGTGCCCGTGGTGGCGTTGATGCGCAAGAAGAATCCGGAATGGGCGCCGTTCGACAGCGCCAACAGCACCGTCATCACGGTGGCGCGACGTAGCGACTGGGTCAAGGCGATCTCGGTCGATCAGGTATTGCAGACCATCGCCTAGACCACGCCGCAGCGGCTAGCCGCTGCCCAGCATGCTGATGCGCACCAGGTCGGCCACATTATCGACACCGAGCTTGTCCATCAGGCGCGCCTTGTGCACTTCCACCGTGCGCACGGAAATGCCCAGTGCAGGGGCGATATCGCGGTTGTGCTGCCCCGTCACCACCAGTTGCATCACTTCCCGCTCGCGTGGCGTCAGAGCGCGCAGCAAGGCTTGCCCCTCCACCTGGCGCAGCAATTGGCCGCGCGCATGCGCCTCGCGCGAAAACGCTTCCTCAATGGCTGCCAGCAGCTTGTCGTGGTCAAACGGTTTTTCCAGGAAATCGCTGGCCTGCGCCTTGAAAGCCTGGCGCGCCAAAGTGACGTCGCCATGTCCCGTGATAATAATGACGGGCAGCATGCATTTAAGCTCCAGCAAGCGGCGCTGCAGGCTCAGGCCATCCATGCCCGACATGCGGATATCGACCAGCAGGCAGCCGGCCCACTCTGGCCGCCAGCTGTGCAGGAAATCCTCGCCGCAGGAAAACAGGGCTGTGCGGTAACCGCGTATGCCCAGCAGCAAACCCAGCGCATCGCGCACGGCGGGATCGTCATCCACGATAAACACCGTCAAATTACTTGTCACCATACTCTCCTGTAGCGGCCGCACTGGCGCGCGCCAGGGGCAGGACAAAACGAAAAATGCCATGCTTGCCCACTTCGGCCCATAGCTGGCCGCCATGCGCTTCGACGATGCTGCGGCTGAGCACAAGCCCCAACCCCAGGCCGCTGGCCTTGGTCGAGACAAACGGTTCGAACAGGCGTGCCGCCAGGCTGTTGGAAATGCCGGGCCCGCTATCCTCCACGGACAGGCGCAGCCGCCCGCCTTCGAGCCGCTCGGCCGAGACCGTGATGCGGCGCCGGCCGCGCGGCTGGCCCATCACCGCATCCTGCGCATTGGCCAGTAAATTACGCAACACCAGCTCGATTTGCAGGCGGTCGGCATTGACGGCCAGCGGCGACGGCGGCGCCAGCATCAGCTCGATGCCATGCTCATGGAACAGCGGCGTGAACTGGCGCGCCATGCCCTCGATCAAGGCGCCCGCCTCCACCGCTTCGAGCTGCATCGCGCCCGTGCGGAAAAAGTCGCGCAGGCGGCGCACCACGTCCGCGGCGCGTCCCGATTCCACGATCATGTGCCCCACTGCGCCCTGCAGCAAGGCGCCCGTCTCTCCCCGTTCCAGCAAGTATTCGCACGCTTTGCCATAGGTCGACAAGGCCGTCAGCGGCTGGTTCAGCTCATGCGCGAGCGCGGCCGCCATCTCGCCGGCGGCCGCCAGGCGCATCGTGTGTTTCAGTTCGTCGGCCACCTGGCGCATTTCATCGACGACGATGCCGATAAAAAATCCCACCAGCGCCAGCACGGCATCGAGCAGCTGCAATTCATAAAACTGGATATCGACCGCATGCGTCCATTTCACCAGGGTGATGATGCACAGTTGCAATACAAACACGGCCAGCACGGCGCCATGCAAGCCCTGGCGCGAGGCGGCCCAGATCACGGGGAGAAACAGGAAATAGAAATGCTTGTATTCGGAACGCACGATGGAACCGAAAAGGCTCCACAGCACGAAACTGGCGAGGGCCAGATACGCCAGGGTTTCCCAGCGCCACACGGCGGCATGCAGGCGCTCACGCCCCCGTTCGCTGAACAGCACCCAGATCAGCGGCATCGATACCAGCATGCCGACCATGTCGCCGATGCCGAAGCGCCAGACTGCCGTCCCCCATTCGCCGGCCGGGATGCGTCCCGTCAGCGACAGCAGGGAAATGTAGCCGAGCGCATTGAGCACGGTGCCAAGCAGCACGATGGCAACCCAGGCGCTCAGGCGGCGCCGGTTGTCGAAGATGTCGCTGCTGCTGAAACTGCGGCGCAAGACTGCGCCCATACCGCCATAGCCGAGCACCAGCCACGCCGAACAGAGCAAGGTCAGGGGCAGGCCTGCCGGCATGCCGCGCACCAGCACCTCGCCGGCCACTAGGGCGATAAACCACGGCAGCGCCGCCTTGCGGCCGTGGATCAGCCAAAATACCAAGCCCAGCGCGGGATCCGGATTCCAGGGGGTAATGTTCAGCCCGTACATCGGATCGATATACGTGGCCCAGTCAAATAGCAGATACAGGCCGACAAAGGCGGGATACGGCAGGTAGCGGGACAGGAATGGGCGCATAACGGTGTTTTTTAACTGTCCCGCATTATGCATCGCAAGCGTGCGCCACGCCATGCCATCTTGCGTTATAAGCACATGAAATAATCTTCATGCAATGCCGCAAGGGGCGCCAGCGCAGTCAGGCCTCGGCCAGCGGCAAGCGCACCTCCACCAGCAAGCCCAGACCGCCATTGCCTCTGTGCAACTGAATCGTGCCGCCGTGCTGGCGCACGACGGACGCGACAATGGACAAGCCCAGGCCGCTACCCGGCTGCGCCTGCTGCGGCGCGCGGAAAAAAC
The DNA here is from genome assembly GCF_057837845.1 of Janthinobacterium sp. GL_088. NCBI lineage: Bacteria > Pseudomonadati > Pseudomonadota > Betaproteobacteria > Burkholderiales > Oxalobacteraceae > Janthinobacterium > Janthinobacterium sp. GL_088. The sequence continues at coordinate 5,655,308 of NZ_CM174453.1, forward strand.
GGTCGAATACGCGTTCATACAGCGCCGGCGCGATGCCCGGTCCCTGATCGGCCACATGCAACACGGCCTGGCCCCGCTCCGCATGCAGCGACACCGTCACGCTGCTGCCGCGCGGGCTGTACTTGATGGCGTTCTCCACCAGGTTGTCGATCAGCGAGACCAGGCTCTCGCGCTGTCCGGCTACGCTGAGCGAGACGCTGGCTTGCAATTCGAGCTCGATATCGCCCGCCTGGGCCAGGCCGGACAGAGCCGCCAGGCGGTCTTGCAGCAAAGTATCGAGCGCCTGCCGCCGCGGCAACTCTCCCCCGCCCGCCTGCACTTCGCTGCGCGTGAGCTGCAGCAGCTGGCCTACCAGACGGGTGGCGCGGTTGCCGCTGTTCAAGATACCGTCCAGCAGCTCTTGCTGGCGTGCATCGTGCGCCTGCCCCTGCAAGGCTTCGACATTCACGCGCATGGCCGCCAGCGGCGTGCGCAGCTCATGCGTGGCGTCGGCGATGAAGCTGCGTTCGCGCGCCGCACTGGCATCGACCCGCTGCAGCAGGGCATTGATATTGTCGACCAGCGCCGCCAGTTCGCCATGCGGCGGCTTGAAGGCCAGCGGCCGCAAATCCTGCGGTCCGCGCGCCGCCACTTCCTGCGCCACCTTGCGCCATGGGCGCATGGCCAGGCGAATCGACAGCCAGGCCGGCACCAGCAGGAACGGCAGGCTGATCAGCAGCGGCAACAGGTAGTAGCCGCGTGAATTGATCGTGATGAAAAATTGCCAGGCGCCGCCCACCTCCAGCACCGTCACGCGCGTGGCCCCTTCGGACAGGCTGCGGCTGCGCCAGGCCTGGCCCTTGATATACACCACCTCCATCTGCTCGGGCCCGGCGCTGCGGATGCCGCTGGGCGCTGCGGGGGACTTGTAGACCAGCTTGCCTTCGCGCCAGACGAGGATACGCGGCGCCAGCTCCGGCACCTGCCCCATTTCAAATTCCTCGCGCAAGGCTTCGTCGATGGCGCGCAAGCTTTGTTCCTGGCGCTGCGGCTGCTCCGCCAGGTTATCGGCCACGCTGATAATGGCGTGCAAGACGCCGCGGCTCACAGTACTCGCTTCGCTCGTTCCCTCGAACAGCACATACGCCACGGCCAGGCTCCACAGCACGGTCAGCATCAGCATTTGCGCCATCATCAGGCGGCGCACCAGGGTGGGCCGGCGCAGCATGGCCCAGAAACGCCCCATCATGCGCCGGCACCGGGCGAAGTGGATGTCTCGCCCTGCTGGTCGATGACATAGCCGACACCGCGCACGGTACGGATATATCCCTCGCCGATCTTGCGGCGCAGGTTGCCCATATGCACATCCAGGGTATTGCTGGCATTCGCCAGCCCGCCGGGCAAGATATGCTCTTCCAGCACGCGGCGCGTGATGACGCGATTGGCGCGCATCAGCAAGGTCTTCAGCAGGGCATATTCACTGGCCGTCAACTCCACGGGCCGTCCATGCACGCTGACCCGGCGCGTGGGCACCTGCAGCAGCAGGCCGCGCAATTCGATGGTGTCGCCATCGAAGCCATAGCTGCGGCGTGCCAGGGCGCGCACGCGCGACAACAGCTCGGCCAGCACGAAGGGCTTCACCAGGTAATCGTCGGCGCCGCCGTCCAGGCCCCGCAAGCGCTGTTCCAGCGTATCGCGGGCGCTGAGGATCAGCACCGGCAGGCGCGCCGCGCGCAGCCGGGCCAGCAAATCAAGGCCATCGCCGTCGGGCAAGCCCAGGTCCAGCAACACCAGCTCACAACTGTCGTGCTCGATGCTGCGCGCCGCATCCTCCAGGCTGCGCACCCAGACCACTTGCATGCCCTGGTCGCGCAGGGCGATCCGCACGCCATTGCCCAGGTCCATATCGTCTTCAATCAGCAGTATCTTCATGGTGAGTATTAAACCACCGCAAGCTGAAGAATGGGTAAAGAAGCGCTCTTCATGCAATCTTAATAAAAGGCTCATTTTTCCTTCATGGCAAGGATGGATACTGTCGGCAGTCAATCGAGCCACTCCGGCCTCGGTTCTCCACCTGACGGAAAACACCATGCACGCACCCACAACCCTGCTGACCGCGCTGGCACTCGCCAGCGGCATGATCCTCAACCCGCTGGCCGCCGCGGCGGCCGAACCCGCCGCGGAAAATGTCTTCACCATCGGCGGCGGCGTCGCTGCCGTGTCCAGCTATTCCGGTGCCGACAAGCTGTCGGCCTCGCCCCTGATCATCCTTGATTACGCCATGGCCAATGGCTTGTTCATCAGCACCTCGCGCGGCCTCGGTTATGGCGGCCAGGCCGGGCCCTTCAGCTACAGCGCCGCGCTGGGCTACCGCGGCAAGCGCGAAGACCACAAGCGCACGGGCATCAACGGCTTCGGCGGCAGCGATTATCTGAAGGGCATGGGCGAAGTCAAGGGCAACGCCAGCGCCCTGCTCAGCGCGGGCTATTCGCCCTTGCCGGGCCTGTCGCTGAGCGTGTCGAGCGACATTCCCCTGTCGAATCGCGAAAATGGCGCGAATGTGCATTTCGGCGCGACGGGCCAGGTCTACGGCAGGTCCGATGCCAAGGGCATGCAAAAGGACAGCGTGAGCATCGGCGGCCAGCTGGGCTGGGGCGAGCGCAAGTACGTGCAGACCATGTATGGCGTGACGGCCACCCAGGCTGCGAATACCTCGTTCAAGCAATACACGCCCAAGGGTGGTTTCTATGAAGCCCAGGCCACCGTCAACTGGGAGCACCGCTTCGATGCGCGCTGGGGCATCAATACCCTGGTCGGCGTCGAGAGCCGCCTGGGTGACGCGGCCAAGAGCCCCATCGTGCAGCGCAAGACCTCCCCGATCGGTGCCGTGTATGTCACCTACCGCTATTAAAACAAGCGCGGCATAAGGGGAACCCGTACGCTGTTTCGCCAATTTACAGGGCGCGGGGGCATGGATAAGATGAACTGGTTTTTCCACCACGGCCACTCCTTCCATGCATGCATCGCGCCTTGCCCCGCAACGCCACCGCGCCCCGGACAGCGCCGCGGGCGCCTGCGGCAAGCCGGGCCAGGATACCTTGCTGCTGCTCTTGCCCGTCAAGCGCGCCAGCGACATCATCTACGGTGCGCGCTACGCCAGGCGCCTGCAGGAATGGGGCATCCAGGTCAGCGTCAGCCTGCTGCACGTGACACCGGCGCCAGCGCGCCGGACAGATGGCTTGCCCCAGCACAGCGCCGGCGCATGCCATGCGCTGGACCTGGCCACGCAGCAGATGATGCACGAGGCGGGACTGTATCTGAGCCGCTCTCAACTCGCCTTCAGCACGCATATTTTTGCCGGCGAGCTGCTGTTTACGATCCTCGATACGGCCGAACTGCTCGGTTGCCACGAAATCGTCCTGCCAGCCCTGCGCCATAGTCCCTGGCAGCGCCGTTTTTCCGGTGCGCTGGCGCGCAAACTGGCGCGCGCCACGCGCAGCGCCACGGTATTGCTGGCCGACACCGACGGCATGAGCGGGCCGCCGCCGGCCTGAAGCGCAGCCAGCACCCTGCGCCAGGCCCATCCACATCCACATGAAAACTCTTTGATGAAACAAGCTATTACCCTGCACGCGGGCCTGAGCAATATGCCACCAGGCATTTCCCGCGTACGCGAGCTGCTCAAGCTGCAATTGCGGGCACAGCTGCAGCGCAGGCAGACGCGCATCTGGCTGCAGTTGCTCAATTCCCACCCCGTGTTCCAGGACTTGCTGCAAGCCTACCCGCGCCTGATGCACAAGGTGTACCGCCCTTACCTGAGCACGAACCTGTCATGCCGCCAGCGCGTCGCCTTGCTGGTCGAGCACTATCATTTCATCCTGCAACAAGGCTGGGGCAAGTTGATGACGCAGGCGGCGCGCGCGCCCGTGCGGCTGGGTACCGTACCGGGAAAATCGGGCGCGCCCTACCACCTGCAGCTGTGTTCGCTACAACCGATGGACCGCGAAGGCGAGATGGTCCTGCAACTGGCGCATGGCGATGACGTGATCTACTCGGTCGCGTTTTCCTTTTTCGGTTCCCGCGCGCGCGCCAGCATGGGCGTGGGCATAGGCTGCATCCAGGGTCCGCGCGGCGCGGAAGGCTTGCGCCGCGTACGCGAGGCAACCCGCGACCTGCATGGCATGCGCCCCAAGGCCCTGATGGTGCGCCTGGTGCGCCAGCTGGGACATGAACATGGCTGCCGCAATATGGTGCTTGTAGGCAACGCCAACCGCGCCGTCCACCATTCCGCAAAAAAGGGCCGGCTGTTCGCCGATTACAATTCCCTTTGGCAAGAACTTGGCGCGCAGGCACGCAAGGATGGCGATTTTGAGCTGCCATGCGAAAACCTGCCCCTGCCTGTCCTGGAAGACATACCCTCGAAAAAGCGCTCGGAAGCACGCAAACGCCACGAACTGACGCTGGCCATGATCAGCAGCCTGCGTAGCGGCCTCGATACCCATCGCAGCCCGGTGCAGGTCGCCACGGCAGGCGCTGCGACAGCCGCCAACGAGGTACGGCAAGCGGTCGATCTGGATGACGACGACTACGCCTCCGCTGTCGCCTGAGTCCCCTGGCCACCGCGCGATGGCGCTCCTGCGGCACACGCTTCAACCCATGCGCGGCGCAATCCTGTTACGCTAGCACTATCGGCATGCCCTGCGGTGCGCCGGTTCCCCCAACGCTTACTAGGAGGCACTCATGCGCGTAGACATCTACCGCCGGGCCGAGCACGACGGCATTTTTTCCTATCTCGCCGTGCCGGAAGGAAAGCTCATTCCGGAAGAAGTTACCAATACTGACTGGCAGCTGGAAGTACGCGCCAGCGAAGTGGCCGACGATGCCGAGATCTTGCCCAGCTACCATATCGAACAGCCGCACCAGCAGATCGCCGCCAAAGGCTATGCGATCACAGGCCTGAAAGACATGTAAACGAAAAAAGCCAAACCAGCATGTCTGCGGTTTGGCTTTGTTGCCTGCGCCGGGCGGTGCCGGTCAGTATTCGACCGCCACTTCTTGCGCGCCCAGCATCTGCTCCAGCGCCATCTGCAATTCATCCGATGGCGCCACTTTCCATTCGTCGCCAAACTGCAGCACGCAGCTGACGCCTTGCGGGCTGACCTTGGCGGCGATCGGCAGTCCGTCCGCCGCCCGGTGCGGCATGATCACGTCGCTGATGCGTTTCATGTCCAGCGTCGTGGGCAAGGTCAAGCCCAGCTGGCGGCCATATTGCACGCGCGCGGAGATGATGTCAAAGGCGCTCTCGGCCGTGATGCGCAAGCCGCCCGAAAAACGGTCTTCCGACACCTTGCCCACGACGGCCAGGAATTCATCTTCCTTGAAGATTTTCCGGTTCGAGTCGAACAGTTCGCCGTACACCGTCACTTCCACCGTGCCGCTCTTGTCGTCCAGCGTGACGATGAGGATCTTGCCGCGCTGCGTCATCTGCGTGCGCAAGCCCGTGATGACGCCAGCCATCATGCGCGGTTCGCGCGACGGCGACAGTTCCGACAGTTTCGTGCGCGCAAAACGGCGCGCCTCGGGCGCATACGAATCGAACAGGTGGCCGGACAGGTAAAAGCCCAGCGCAATCTTTTCTTCCGTCAATCGCTGCTTGTCGCTCCACACGGGCACCTTGACGTACTCGGGCGGCGCCACCATGTCGCTGTCGTCGCCGCCAAACAGGCTCACCTGGTTGGCGGCCTTGGCCGCCTGGTCGGCGCATTCCATGGCGAACGCCACGGACGCGAGCAGGATGGCGCGGTCGACCTTCAGGCAATCGAAGGCACCGCTGCGGATCAGGGATTCGATGGTGCGGCGGTTGATCTGCTTTTTATCCACGCGCTTGCAGAAATCGAACAGGCTCGTAAATGGCCCGCCCGCCTCGCGCGCGGCGATGATGGCTTCGATGGCGTTCTGGCCCGAGCCTTTCACGGCGCCCAGACCATAGCGGATCTGCGTGACTTTCTTGCCGCTCACGGACGGCGCCGCGCCGCTCGGCATGAAGCGGTAATCGGATTCATTGATATCCGGCGGCAACAAGGTCAGCTTGCAGATTTCCAGCGAGTCTTCCACCAGGATCTTGATTTTGTCCGTGTCGTCCATGGCCAGCGACAAGTTGGCGGCCATGAAGGCGGCCGTATGGTGCGCTTTCAGGTAAGCCGTGTGGTACGACAGCAAGGCGTAGGCGGCGGCGTGCGATTTATTAAAACCGTAGCCGGCGAACTTTTCCATCAAGTCGAAGATCTCGTCGGCCTTTTCCGCCGTCAAGCCATCTTTCGCCGCACCGGCGCGGAAGATTTCGCGGTGCTCGGCCATCTCTTCGGCCTTCTTTTTACCCATGGCGCGGCGCAGCATGTCGGCGCCGCCCAGCGAGTAGCCGCCGACGATCTGCGCCATCTGCATCACCTGCTCCTGATACACCATGATGCCGTAGGTTTCGGACAGAATCGATTCCGTGCGCGGATCGGGATAATCGAAACGTTCGCCGTGCTTGCGCTTGCAGAAGTCGGGAATCAGGTCCATCGGGCCCGGACGGTACAAGGCCACCAGCGCGATAATATCTTCAAAGCGGTCGGGACGCGCATCTTTCAGCATGCCCTGCATGCCGCGCGACTCGAGCTGGAACACGGCCACGGTCTTGGCCTTGGTCAGCAAGTCATACGATGGCTTATCGTTCAGCGGCAACGTTGCCAGATCGAAATTGGCTTGCGCCGGATCGAGCTGCTTGATGTAGCGCACGGCGCGGTCGAGAATCGTCAGGGTCGTCAGACCCAAAAAGTCGAACTTCACGAGGCCGACGGCTTCCACGTCATCCTTGTCGTACTGCGACACGACGCCCGAGTCACCACCCTGCGTGTACAGCGGGCAGAAATCCGTCAGCTTGCCCGGGGCAATCAGGACGCCCCCCGCGTGCATGCCGATATTGCGCGTGATGCCTTCGACCTGCTGCGCCAGGTCCAGCAGCTGCTTGACCTCTTCCTCGTTTTCCAGGCGCTCCTTGAGCAATGGTTCCTCTTCGATGGCATCGGCGATCGACACGGGCTTGCCCGGCTTGAACGGAATCAGCTTGGAGATGCCGTCGCAGAAGTTGTAGCCGAAGTCCATCACGCGGCCCACGTCGCGGATCGCGCCCTTGGCCGCCATGGTACCGAAGGTGGCGATCTGCGAGACCGCCTCCTTGCCATACAAATCCTTGACGTGCTGAATGACGCGGTCGCGCCCTTCCTGGCAAAAGTCAATATCGAAGTCGGGCATCGAGACGCGCTCGGGATTCAAAAAGCGCTCGAACAGCAGGTTGTACTGCAATGGGTCAAGGTCGGTAATCAGCAGCGAATACGCCACCAGCGAACCCGCACCCGAACCGCGGCCCGGACCGACAGGCACGCCGTTTTCCTTGGCCCACTGGATAAACTCGGCCACGATCAGGAAGTAGCCGGGGAACTTCATGTTGCAAATCGTGTCCGTCTCGAACTTCAGGCGGGACTCGTAGCGCGGGCGCTCCTTTTCACGGCGCTCGGCATCGGGATACAGCTGCAATAAGCGTTTTTCCAGGCCGGCCTGCGATTCGGCGACGAGGAACTGGTCGATCGTCATGCCGGGCGGGGTGGGGAAATTCGGCAACTGCGGCTTGCCCAGGGTCAGGGTCAAGTTGCAACGCTTGGCGATTTCCACGGAATTGGCCAGCGCGGCCGGCAAGTCGGCGAACAGTTCCGCCATGTCAGCCTGCGACAGGAAGCGCTGACTGTCGTTAAAGCGTTTCACGCGCTTGGCGTTGGCCAGCATTTCGCCTTCGGCGATACAGGTGCGGGCTTCGTGGGCAATAAATTCTTCTGGAGAAATAAATTGCACGGGATGCGTGGCCACCACGGGCAAACCCAGCTTGGCCGCCAGGGCCACCGCATGGCGCACCTGCGCTTCCTGGTTGGCCTGGCCGCCGCGCTGGATCTCGACATAGAAATGGCCAGGGAAAATCTCGGCCCAGCGCTGGGCGTTGCGCTCGGCCAGGGCCAGGTTGCCATTCTCGATAGCGATGCCGACATCGCCAAAGTGCGCGCCCGACAGCACGATCAAGCCATTCGCCGCGCTTTCGCCCGGGTACAAGTCGTAGGTATTCGTCGCCAGGGCCTGCAGCCACTCGATGCGCAGCTCGGCGCGCCCCTTGTACTGGTTCGTCAGCCAGGCCGTCGACAGCAGTTCGCACAGTTGCAGATAGCCCATGCGGTTCTTCGCCAGCAACAGCAGGCGCGATGGTTTTTCGCGGTTGTCGTCATTCGTGATCCACACGTCGACGCCGACGATGGGCTTGATGCCCTTGCCGCGCGCCTCCTTGTAGAACTTGACCATGCCGAACAGGTTCGACAGGTCGGTGACGGCCAGCGCCACCTGCTTGTCCTTCGCCGCCGCCTTGACCACGTCGTCGATGCGCACCAGGCCATCGACGATCGAGTACTCCGAGTGCACGCGCAAGTGGACGAAGGCAGGACCGGGCTGCATCGCTTGCTGTGAACCTGCCGGAGCGCCGGCCTCTTGCATTACCATTTCCATCCTGTGTACCGTTTCGTGCAAAATTCAATGGGGTCTATTCTACCGCGTCGCGGGTGCGGACCGGCGGTGCGGCCCTCGGTTGCGGGCAAGAAATTCCTGCCGTGCACAGCCCGCCGGCACGGCAAAACGTGGCTGGCCGGGTATCCCGCCTGGCCTGTCGGGCTTATAATATCGGCTGTTCAGTCTAACCCGATCGCCATCATGCAAGCCATCACCCCAGCAACACCCGCCGTTTCCGCCGCCGTCAGCCCGCTCGCCGCCACGTTTGTCAATATCGCCGCGTATAAATTCATTACGCTAGCCGATACGGAAGCCATGCGCCCCTTGTATCAGGAGCAATGCCTGGCGCTGGACCTGAAGGGTACGATCCTGCTGACGCCGGAAGGCATCAACATGTTCCTGTCCGGCACGCGCGAGCATATCGATGCCTTTCTCGCCTGGGTGCGCAGCGACGAGCGTCTGGCCGACCTCGAGTGGAAAGAAAGCTTGTCGAACGAGCAATCGCACAAGCGCATGCTGGTCAAGCTGAAAAAAGAAATCATCACCATGCGCATGCCGCTGATCAAGCCGGAACTGGGCCGCGCCCCGTCCGTCGACGCGCACACGCTCAAGCGCTGGTTAGATGCCGGCGTCGACGATGCGGGCAAATCCGTGGTCATGATGGAAACGCGCAACGCTTTTGAAGTGGACGTGGGTACGTTCAACAATACGCTCGATTACCGCATCGACAAGTTCACGGAGTTCCCGGCCGTGGCGGCCGCCCACAAGGATGAACTGGAAGGCAAGACCGTCGTGACCTTCTGCACGGGCGGCATCCGCTGCGAAAAGGCCGCCATCCACATGAAGGAAATCGGCTACGACAGCGTGTACCAGCTTGACGGCGGCATCCTGAAGTATTTCGAAGAAGTGGGCGGCGAGCACTACACGGGCGACTGCTTCGTCTTCGACTACCGCACGGCGCTGAACCCGAAACTGGAACCGACGGAAACCGTGCAATGCTTCGTCTGCCGCGCCGTCGTCACGCCGCGCCAGCAATTGGCGCCGGAATATGTGTATGAGGTGTCTTGCCCAAACTGCTACGATAAGACGATGCCTTGATGCGCTTACGATGTCGCCATTTCCCCGGCGACATCTTTCAAAAAAATCAATTGCACATTGGCAATTGATCAGCATTTTCTCTGCCAGGCTTGGCAGTGTCCAGGCGGCTCAAAAAGCAAACAAATGTAACAATATTGGATTTGTTTGCCATTCTCATAAACACTAGCTTTCCCTGGCTCAGTGAGTCATGCGGAAAATTCAACCGGCGGCGGCTTCATGCCGACCTGCCCACATGCCGCTTGCCTATGGGAAAAGAACAACATACCTTGCGGAAAGCGTTGACCAGGACGCGCCAAAACTGCTGCAAACATGGCAATTTAAGGGGTTCTGAATTATAATCAAGAGTTAAGGATTGATTGATGTTTTCAGTTATTAACATCATGAAATATACGCATCTTGGATAGACAGATTCTCGTTGCCTACTATTATTATTAAAGAAATGAATTAAGCAGCATCTCTTATTTGTATTTTTTTTGCACAGGAAGCTCAGATGATTTTAGTGACAGGTGGCGCAGGCTTTATCGGATCGAATTTCGTTCTGGATTGGCTCGCGCAAAGTAATGAACCGGTAATTAATCTGGATAAGCTGACGTATGCAGGAAATCTGAATAACTTGCTGACAGTACAGAACGATCCACGCCACCTGTTTGTCAAAGGCGACATTAATGACGGCGCCTTGCTGGCACAGTTATTGGCACAGCATAAGCCACGCGCCATCGTGCATTTCGCGGCGGAGAGCCATGTCGATCGTTCGATTCATGGGCCAGCAGAATTCATCAGCACCAATATCAATGGCACCTTCAGCCTGCTGGAAGCGGTGCGCGCCCATTGGCAAGCACTGCCTGAAGCAGAACGCGCAGCATTCCGCTTCCTGCATGTCTCGACCGATGAGGTGTACGGAACACTGGGACCGGACGATGCGCCATTTACAGAAACCACGCCTTATGCGCCCAACAGCCCTTACTCGGCAACAAAGGCAGCGTCGGACCATTTGGTGCGCTCCTATCATCACACGTATGGCTTGCCGACGCTGACCACCAATTGCTCGAATAATTATGGCTCGTACCACTTCCCGGAAAAGCTGATTCCCCTGATTATTGCCAACGCGCGCGCAGGCAAGTCCTTGCCGATCTATGGCGATGGCCAGCAGGTGCGCGACTGGTTGTATGTCAGCGATCACTGCACGGCCATTCGCCGGGTACTGGAAAGCGGACGCACCGGAGAAACCTACAATATCGGCGGCTGGAACGAAAAAGCCAATCTCGACGTCGTCCATACCCTGTGCGATATTCTCGATGAGCTGCAACCGAAGGCAACTGGCGGCAGCTATCGCGAACAAATCAGCTATGTTGCCGATAGGCCAGGCCATGATCGGCGCTATGCCATCGATGCGCGCAAAATTGAGCGCGAACTGGGCTGGAAGCCGGCAGAAACCTTTGATACGGGCATCCGCAAGACGGTGCAGTGGTATCTGGACAACGATGCATGGGTGCGCGACGTCCAATCCGGTGCCTACATGACATGGCTGGAAAAAAACTATACGGCCCGCGCCGAACAGAAAACGGAGGCTTGATGGAAGCCAAACTGGCCCGCAAGGGCATTATCCTGGCCGGGGGTTCGGGCACACGACTGTATCCCGTGACCATGTCGGTCTCGAAGCAACTGCTGCCCGTGTACGACAAGCCGATGATTTACTATCCGCTGACAACGTTGATGCTGGCGGGAATGCGCGACATCCTGATCATTTCCACGCCCGCCGATACGCCCCGTTTCCGGGAGTTGCTCGGTGACGGCAGCCAATGGGGGATTAACCTGAGCTATGCGGTACAGCCGTCACCCGATGGTCTGGCACAGGCGTTCCTCATAGGCCGCGAGTTCCTGGGCGATGCGCCCTCGGCATTAATCCTCGGCGACAATATTTATTATGGCCATGATTTCGAATCGAGCCTGTCTGCCGCTTCCGAGCGCACGGAAGGCGCGACCGTGTTTGCCTATCATGTGCAAGATCCGGAGCGCTATGGCGTGGTGGAATTCGACGCGAATCAGCAAGCCATCAGCATCGAAGAAAAACCCTTGCAGCCAAAGTCGAATTATGCCGTCACCGGTCTGTATTTTTACGACAAGGACATTGCCGACATCGCCGCATCGATCAAGCCGTCCGAACGGGGCGAACTGGAAATTACCGATGTCAACCGCGTCTATCTGAACCGCGGCACGCTGAAGGTGGAACGCATGGGCCGCGGCATGGCCTGGCTCGATACGGGTACGCACGAGTCGCTGCTCGAAGCCGGCCAATTTATTGCCACCATCGAACACCGCCAGGGCTTGAAAGTTGCCTGCCCTGAGGAAATTGCTTACCGCAAAGGCTACATCACTGCCGCCCAGCTGGAACAACTGGCCCAACCGCTGAAAAAGAACGGTTACGGACAATATTTATTACGCCTGTTGAATGATAAGATTTTTTAAGCCATGCATATTCAAACCACTGCCATTCCCGACGTATTGATCCTCGAACCCAAAGTATTTGGCGATGACCGGGGCTTTTTTTACGAAAGCTTCAACCAGCAGCGTTTTGCCGACTTGACGGGCATTACGGCTAATTTCGTCCAGGATAACCACTCCAAGTCCAGCAAGAATGTCCTGCGCGGCCTGCACTATCAGATCCAGCAACCGCAAGGCAAGCTGGTGCGCGTTACCGCAGGCGAAGTCTTTGACGTCGCGGTGGACTTGCGCGCCAGCTCGGCCACATTCGGGCAATGGGTCGGTGTCACGCTGTCGGCCGAGAACAAGCGCCAGCTCTGGATTCCGGAAGGCTTTGCGCATGGTTTCATCGTCCTGAGCGAGTCGGCCGAGTTTCTCTATAAAACCACCGATTACTGGGCACCTGAATTCGAACGCAGCATACTCTGGAACGATCCGGCCCTGGGCATCACTTGGCCAGGCGAAGGTGAACCCATGCTGTCGGGCAAAGACCAGCTGGGCAAACTGCTGGCGGACGCCGAGGTATTCGCGTGAAAATCCTCATCACCGGAAAAAATGGCCAGGTCGGCTATGAACTGGAACGCAGTCTGCAGGGCATCGGTCATATTATCGCTGTCGACCGCAGCGAGATGGATTTGAGCGACCTGGATCAGGTACGCGACGTGATCCGCAAAATCCAGCCAGACCTGATCATCAATCCTGCCGCCTACACGGCTGTCGACAAGGCCGAGACCGACGAGGAATTGGCCATGCGCGTGAACGCGCAGGCGCCAGGCATCATGGCGGAGGAAGCCGCACGGCTGGGTGCAGCCCTCATCCATTACAGTACCGACTATGTGTTTGACGGCACGGCCACGACACCCTATGTCGAAACGGCTGCCACCAATCCGCTCAACGTCTATGGCAAGAGCAAGTTAGCAGGCGAACAAGCCATCGCCGCCTCGGGCGCAGCGCACCTGATCTTGCGTACCAGCTGGGTATATGGCATGCGCGGCAAGAACTTCCTGTTGACCGTTCAACGTCTGGCGCAGGACCGCAGCGAACTGCGCATTGTCGGCGACCAAACCGGTTCGCCCACCTGGTGCCGCACGATTGCCGACGTGACTGCGCACATCGTCAGCCAGTCGCGTACCGGCGACCATGGCTGGTGGCGCGACAATGGCGGACTGTATCACCTAACGTCGCAAGGCAGCACCTCCTGGGCCGGCTTCACGGAAGAAATCCTGCGCAACACCCCGCCAGCCACCCCCGTACACGTTCAAGCCATCGCCACGGCCGATTATCCCTTGCCCGCCAAGCGCCCCATGTATTCCTTGCTCTCTTGCGCCAAGCTGATCGACCGCTTTGGCCCCTTACCGCAATGGGATGCCGCTTTAAGGTTGTGTCAATCCTGATTCTGCCCCTGCCTGCCGCTCGTCGGCTCAGCGGCCTCCGGCATCGCATACTCCAATTACTCATATCATGGTTAACCATAGCTATAAAGACAATTTATCCAAAGCAAAGATTCTAGTCGTCGGCGATGTCATGCTCGACCGCTACTGGTTTGGACAAGTCAATCGCATTTCCCCGGAAGCACCGGTTCCCATCGCGAAGATTTCCCATCGCGAAGACCGTGCGGGCGGCGCGGCCAACGTGGCGCGTAATATTTCCAGCCTGGGCGGCCAGGCAACGTTACTTTCAGTCATTGGCCAGGACGAGGCAGGCGACGCCTTGGAAAGCTTACTCAAAGAAAATGGCGTTAATACACAGCTATATCGGGATAGCAATATTTCCACAACCGTGAAATTGCGCGTGCTGTCTCGTCAACAGCAATTGCTGCGCATTGATTTCGAGGAAATTCCTACGGACGAGATTTTGACGAACAAGCTCGAAATCTACTCCAAGCTGGTTAGCGAACATGATCTGGTGATTCTGTCCGACTATGGCAAGGGATGCCTGCGCTATGCGGAAAAAATGATTGTTGCCGCGCGTGCGCTGGGCAAGCCGGTCCTCGTCGACCCCAAGGGTAGCGACTATAGCCATTACAAGGGAGCGACACTGCTCACGCCTAACCGCATGGAATTCCAGGCCGTGGCGGGCAGCTGGTCCGACGAAGCCGCGCTGACCCAAAAAGCCCAGGCGCTGCGCCAGGAGCTCCAGCTCGATGCGCTGCTGGTGACGCGCAGCGAAGAAGGCATGTCCCTCTACCAGAAGGACGAGGTCTTGCACCAGCCCACGGTTGCGCGCCAGGTCTTTGACGTTTCCGGCGCCGGAGATACCGTGATCGGCACGCTCGGCCTGATGCTGGCGGCCGGGTATGACTATGAAGAAGCTATCAGCATCGCCAACCGCGCGGCCGGCATCGTCGTCGGCAAGCTGGGCACGGCAGTGGTAAGCCAAGAAGAACTGTTCTGCTAGGAGAAAGTATGTATATCGTTGTAACAGGTGCCGCAGGACTCATTGGTTCCAATATCGTCAAAGCGCTCAATGCGCGTGGCCATCGCCAGATCATCGCGGTCGATAACTTGACGCGCGGCGATAAATTCCGCAATCTGGTCGATTGCGATATCAGCGACTACATCGACAAGACCGAGTTCTTGAGCAAGCTGGCCAGCCCTGAGTACGCAGGAAAGATCAGCGCCGTCTTTCACCAGGGTGCGTGTTCCGACACCATGGAGACCGACGGCAAATACATGATGGAAAACAATTTCCGTTATTCGCTGGCCCTGCTCGATTATTGCCAGGAAAATAAAGTTCCCTTCCTGTATGCCTCCAGCGCCTCGGTGTATGGTACGGGCAGCATCTTCAAGGAAGAGCGCGAGTTTGAAAAGCCGTTGAATATCTATGGCTATTCGAAATTCCTGTTTGACCAGATCGTACGTGAACGCATGGCCAGCCTGACTTCCCAGGTGGTCGGATTCCGCTACTTTAACGTCTATGGCCCCCGCGAGGAGCACAAGCAACGCATGGCATCGGTGGCATTCCACCATTACCATCAATACCGCGAACATGGCAAGGTCAAGCTGTTTGAAGGCCGCGATGGCTATGCCGATGGCGGGCAGTTGCGCGACTTCGTCTCCGTCGAGGATGTCGTCAAGGTGAATCTGTGGTTCCTGGACCATCCGCAACAGTCGGGCATTTTCAATCTGGGTACCGGCCAATCGCAACCGTTCAACGACATCGCCGTCGCGGCTGTCAACACTTGCCGCGAACTCGATGCGCTGGCACCACTGACCCGTGAGGAAATGGTCGCACAAGGCATGCTGGAATACATCAAGTTTCCCGATGCATTGATCGGCAAGTATCAATCCTTTACCCAGGCAGATATCTCGCGCCTGCGGGCAGCCGGCTATGACGCGCCGTTCTACTCCGTCTCGGAGGGAGTGAGCCGGTACATCCGGAACTGGCTGCACGCCCGATGAGATTATCTTGCTAAAGAATATACTAAAAAACTCGATACTCACAGCATTAATACGGGGTGCCTCATTCGGCGTGCGGATATTCGCTCTCCTGATTGCGGCACGCTATTCGGAACCGGCATATTTTGCCACTATTGCCCTGTTCTTTACGGTTGCCGAAATTGGACGCCTGCTGGCCGACTTCGGCATCGACACGTACACCATGCGCGAGTACGCATCGCATCGCAACAAGGCGGTGCTGCGTCAGACGATAGGTGCGGCGATGAGCGCCAAGCTGGTGCTGGGCTTGCTAGTGGCCATCGCAAGCATGGCAGTCATGCTGCATTTGCGCCCTGGCGAGCTTGGCTCGACCTTGCCCTTTGCGCTCATGGTCATGTCGCCGCTGCTGATGAACTTGCCGATCAATTTTTTTATCGCCAAGATGCGTGGGCGCCATATCGCGCCTTTCGTGGCCATGGCAGGATTGTTGTCACTCGGTGTTTTTTATGGCTTGTTCACGTTTGCCAGCAATCCGGCGCTGGCATTCTTTTCCATTCCTGCGGCCGAAGCCCTGGTTGGCCTGTTCCTGATTGCCAAGGTTCCCGTCATGCGCGGCAGCCTGGCCTGCCTGAATTTCCCGGGCATGCTCAAGCTGCTGAAAATGACCTTGCCGATTGCCGCCGCGACCATTCTGGGCATTACCTATGGACGCATGGATGTGTTTTTCCTGGAGAAATTCCGTAGCGCTGAAGAACTGGGACTCTATGCGTTTGCCGTACGCCTGGTGGAACCGTTTCAATTTATTGCGGGTGCATTGGCCGTCAATGCCTATGGCCATATCGCCACATCGTTAAAAACGTCGGTGGCGGCGGCATCGGCAGTGAATGCCCGTTACCGCAAAGTCATGGCCCTGTACGCCGGCTTGGCCCTGTTGACGGTACTGGTGTTGGCGAATGTCCTGTTGGTGTACACGTTTAAACAATATGCTGCCGCGCAAGCGATGCTGAATGTGACCGGATGTATCTTGATTTTCAAGTGCGGCAACTTGATCAGTACCGCTGCCATCCAGGCACATGGGAAATATAAATTCATCACCTCGGTCGCGGTCTGGAACTTTACCTTCCTGTCCGTTGCCATGGTGCTGCTGGTACCCCGCTTCGGTGCTTATGGCGCCTTGTTTTCGATACTGGCAATGGAATCGCTTAATTTTCTTATTCAAAATATTCTTTTAAGAAAATTGCAGAAGAGCAACAATAAAGATGATTAAAAATACCGCTATCCGTACTTTCATGGTCTTGAGCGTCCTCCTGGGCCTGCTCTGCGCGCGCATCCTGGCGCTGCTGGTGCGCCGGCAGCCCCATGCCGGCTTGCGTCTGCTCGTCGTGCGCCTGGACCAGACCTTGGGAGACAGCGCCATGAATTCGCCATTGCTGCGCGAACTGAGGCATGCCTATCCGGACGCCGACATCACGCTGGTCGTGCATCCGCGCATCCAGGCGATGGTCCAGCATTGCCCGTACGTCAACCATATCGCGACGTACGACTGGGGCAGTTCGCTGCCGAAAAGCTTGCTGGTACGGCACTGGTTGAGCCTCAAGTTCGGCTGGACCCACTTCCGTTTGCAACAGCCGGATATTGCCATCGTCCCGCGCTTTGACGAAGATCATCATGCGGGCTTTATCGCCCTCTTCAGCGGGGCAAAGCGGCGTATTGCCTATACGGAAAAAGCGACGCAACGCAAGCAGGTGTTCAATGCCGGCTTTGACATGCTGTACACTGAAATCCTGCCTGCGCTTGGCCTGAAGCATGAGGTCGAGCGCAATCTCGATATCGTGCGCCACCTGGGCTTTCAGCCGGCCGATACGGCACTGGAATTCTGGGGTGCCGCGCCGGATGAGGCCTATGCGCAACAGCTCCTCAACGAGCACGTCCCCGTAGGCAGCATGCTCATCGGCCTGGGCTTGTCCGGCGGCTATTCCATCCTGAAGCGCTGGCCACTGCAGTATTATGTGGAGCTGGCCTGCCTGTTACAAGAAAAGCACAAGGACCGGGAACTCACCATTTTGCTCGTCGGCGGCAAGGACGACACGGCTTTAGGCGCGCAATTCGAAGCGAATTTCCCCGGTAAAGTCATCAATATGATCGGCAAGACGAGCATCGCGCAGATGGCGGCCCTGCTCAGGCACTGTGATCGCTTCATTGGCAATGATTCTGGCGCCATGCACATCGCGGCAGCGTCGAACATCAATGTCACGGGCATATTTGGCTCCAGCTGCCATCATCGTTTCAGTGCGTGGGGGCAACGCTGCCAGTCAGTCTCGCTGGAACTGGCGTGCGGTCCCTGCGGGCGTGGCCACATAATAGATCGTTGCAATACCTGCATTTATGCGTCACCAAAATGCATGGATGATTTATTGCCACCGACGATCATGAAGGCGATATACAAATGATCATAGTCCTGTGCCTGATAAATTATCTATTGATCCTGTTTTCAGTTTATATTTTTTGCGTAAAAAATGGGACCATCAGCCTGAACGGATTTTTCTTCTTTTCCGTCGGCTATGCCTACTATTGGCTGACGCCTTATTTCCTATCGTCTTTGTTAGGTTCGACGGCGCCGGAAGAATTACAGATAGTCATTGAGCGCTTTGTTTCGATTACCGATGAAACCAGCCTGATATACTTGCTATTGTCCTTCCTGTTTTATGCCATTTTCTTGTTTTTTTATTATGTAAGCTTCAATGGCAAGTCGTCGCGCAAGCCGATCAGCCAAAAATCGGAACGGGCGATACATTTTTGGTCCATCATGAGCTGCCTTGGTATTGGCCTGGCAGTGTTGATGGCCATCCCGATCAAGCATTATTTCTTTACTGGCTATGACGCTGCATTATTTGAAAACTATCAGGACGGTGTGGTGCAGGACGCTTTGCCACGTGGAACATTCATCGCCTCCACCTCGATTCTGTTTTCCATGGCCTTCATGCGCGCTGTCATGAAGCATGGGCATTTGCAAAAAATATTGCCTGTACTGACCGATCCATTCATGCTGGCGTACTATTTCTTTGCCATCCTGGCGCTCTCCCTGGGAGGACGCCTGTATTTTGCAACCAATATGCTCACTGTAATTATCTTCTTCTCGACCTATTTTTCCTGGCGAGTAAAGCTCAGCGAATTTTTCGTGCTGGGGCTGGCAGGTATCGGCAGCGCAGCAATGTGGGGGGTATTGAGGGCAGGCAGTGATTTTTCGCTGTTCAACATGGCGTTGAATCTTGCGCAAGAACCGCTGCTCACCTCTATTTCATCCTTTTCATTCTTAACCAGCGGAAAGCTTCCATTAATCAATTTCCCCTCGTTTCTGATCAGTGATTTCATTAACCTGATTCCTTCGGTCATTTTTCCGGGGAAGATTAACTATCTGCTCAATCCTCTGGATTTTGGCTATGACTTTGCCATGCCGCTCGGCGGCCTGCATGTTTTCGTATCACTACTGATCAATTTTGGCATCGCAGGCGCCGCCGTATTTTTTGCGGCGGTTGGCTATTTGATGGGAAATTACAGGAAAACCGTCAGTATTCAGAAAATCGTAATCTATAGCTTGATCTGTGCCTGCATGACATTCACGTTCAACCGCGATCCATTTTCCGTATCCATCGTGAAGAATATTTTCGAAAATTCTTTCCTGATTCCTTTTATTCTTTATTCAATTCAAAAGAAATTTTTCAAATAAAATGTTACAAAAATTCATAACACAACATATCGAACTCTTCCAGCGCCTGCCGCAAATTGAGAATGAAATTATCAAGATTGCCGACGTATGCAGCACGGCCATCAGCAATAAGCGCAAGGTCATTTTCTGTGGCAACGGTGGTTCTGCTGCCGACGCGCAGCACATTTCCGCCGAGCTGGTCGGACGTCTGGTGGACGACCGCCGTGCGCTGGCGGCAATTTCGCTGACGACGGATACCTCTGCCCTCACTTGTATCGCCAACGACTATGGCTATGATCACGTATTTTCGCGGCAACTGGCCGGCGTGGGCCAGCCCGGTGATGTGCTGATCGGTATTTCCACGTCGGGTAATTCGCAAAACGTTATGAATGCAGTCGACATGGCAAAGTCGATGGGCATTGAAACCGTCGGCTGGCTTGGCAAAGATGGCGGCAAACTGGCCAGCATGGTCGATATTCCGATGATCGTGCCAAGCAATGTCACGGCACGCATTCAAGAAGCACATATCTTCATCGGGCACACCATCTGTGCCATGATCGAAAAAAACCTGGGTTACGGCAAATGGGAGTCCGCATGAACAAACATATCTTGATCACCGGTGGCGCCGGTTTTATTGGCACCAATCTCAGCCGCAAATTGCTGGCCGACGGCTATCGTATCTCCGTGCTGGACAATCTGTCGCCGCAAATTCACGGCGCCTATCCGCAACTCGATGAGGCCATGCTGCGCGACGGCCGCATCCATTTCATTCGCGCCGATGTGCGCCAGTCCGGCGTGCTCGAGCAAGCCTTGCAAACGGTCGACACGGTCGTCCATCTGGCGGCCGAAACCGGCACCGCGCAATCGATGTACCAGATCGCCCACTACAATGAAGTCAATACGCAGGCGACCGCGCAATTGCTCGACATCCTGGCGAACAAACCCAATACGGTGAAAAAGATCGTCCTCGCTTCGTCGCGCTCGATCTATGGCGAAGGCGCGTATGCCTGCCCGACCCATGGCACGGTCTATCCGGGCGCCCGCAGTGCGGCACAGCTGAAAAACCACCAGTGGGATCCGCTCTGCCCCGCCTGCAATGGCCCATTGCGCGCCATTCCTACGCCGGAAACAGCGCGCCCAAGCCCGGCATCCATCTATGCCGCAACCAAGTACGCACAGGAAGACCTGATCCGCATCGCTGGCGACTCGCTCGGCATCAGCACCGCCATCCTGCGCTTCCAGAACGTCTACGGCGCAGGCCAGTCGCTGAACAATCCGTACACCGGCATCCTGTCCATTTTCTCGACCCGCATCCGCCGCGGCATGAGCTTGCCGATTTTCGAGGACGGCCTGGAAAGCCGCGATTTCGTGCACGTCAACGACATCGTGCAAGCGATTCAGCTGGCCATGGAAAGCGACGCCGCCAGCGGCGCCACGCTCAACGTTGGCGCCGGTGAGCCGACCTCGGTGCTCGACATCGCCAATCTGCTCGTCGATGCCCTGGGCGGCACCGTCCGTCCGGAAGTGACCGGCCAGTATCGCCTGGGCGACATCCGCCATTGCTACGCCGATCTGAGCCAGATCAAGGCGACCTTGAACTTCACGCCGCAGGTGTCGCTGACGCGCGGTATCGAGGAATTCGCTGCCTGGGTCAGCTCCCAGCCCTTGCCGGAAGACGGCCTGGACAAAGCAAATGAAGAGCTGAAAAAACGTAAGATGATGTCATGAGTCTGCGCACCACCTTGTATGCCGATCTGGCCAGGCAATATTTTTATGCCGGCCAGCCGGACCGGCAACCGACTTTCGGACGCCTGCTGCTGACGTCTTTCTCGCCGCGTTTCATGCCGGTGGTGCTGTTTCGCCTGTCTCACTGGTTTTTCCAGAAGCGTTTGTCGCCGCTGGCAAAGCTGGTGTCCCTGATTAATTTCGTCGTCTTCGGCCTGGAAATCGCCGTCCGTTGCGAAATCGGTCCAGGCCTGTATTTCCCGCATACGCAGGGCACGGTCATCGGCGCCCTGCGCATCGGCATGAATGCAACGATTTACCATAACGTCACGTTTGGCGCCCGGGAAATCGATATTGGCTACCACGACGCTTCGCGTCCGGTGGTCGGCGACAATGTGATCGTCGGTTCCGGCGCCAAGGTGCTCGGCGCCGTCGTCCTCGGTGACAACGTACGCGTCGGCGCCAACGCTGTGGTCCTCAAGGATGTGGCATCTGGCTTGACCGTGGTCGGCATTCCCGCCGCACCCATCTAAATAATTGATTGATTAAGTACAGTGGAAAATTTTTTTAACGGGAAAAAAATCCTGTTTATCGCCCCGGCTTTCTTTGGGTATGAACGCGAAATAAAGAAACGCCTCGAAGAGCTGGGCGCGCACGTCGACTATCACGACGATCGTCCGTCCACCAGCGCCTGGTCGAAGTTCGCCATCCGTGTCATGCCCCGTACGCAACAGCAGGCGATTCACCGCTATTTTTCCGTTCTGCTCGATAGCAACCACGGCAATTACGACTTTGTGTTCATCATCAAGATGGAATGCATGCCGGCCGATATCCTGCAAGCCTTGCGCGAAAAAAATGCGAAAGCCAAGTTCATTTACTATTCGTATGACTCGCTGAAAAACAATGGCAATTTCAGGCAATCCGTGGGGCAGTTCGACAGCGCGTTTACCTTCGATGACCAGGATGCCCAGACGATTCCCGGCATCCGCCTGCGGCCGCTGTTCTTCCTGAACGAATACCGCGATCTGCCGCGCACGGACATCGGCTATAACGTCACCTTTATCGGCACGGCGCACAGCGACCGCTATGCGCTGGTGAAGAAGATCAGCGCCGCGCTGCCACCCAATGACAAGCCGAATTTCTTTTTCCTGTTCATTCCCAGCGTCGTGATCTACCGCTTGAAAAAGCTGTTCGTGCCAGCCTTCTTCAAATCGAAAATCTCCGAATTTTCCTTTACGCCGATGAACAAGGCGCAGGTGATGGCAGCCATCGCCAAGTCGAATGTCATTCTTGATTTCCAGCATCCGAATCAGATCGGCCTGACTATGCGCACCATCGAAATGGTGGGCG
Organism: Janthinobacterium sp. GL_088; assembly: GCF_057837845.1. Lineage (NCBI taxonomy): Bacteria > Pseudomonadati > Pseudomonadota > Betaproteobacteria > Burkholderiales > Oxalobacteraceae > Janthinobacterium > Janthinobacterium sp. GL_088. The sequence goes on from NZ_CM174453.1 coordinate 5,677,610, forward strand.
CCCGGAAGAAATTGATCACGACGAATCAAAATGTCAGGAAGTACGATTTTTATCGGCCGGAAAACATCGCCGTGATCGACAGGGAAACGCCGCTGGTCGATCCGGCATTCCTGACCACGCCGTATGTCGACCTGCCTGCCGCGCTGTATGACAAATACTCGATCGATGGCTGGCTGCGCGACGTTTTTTCGGTGGCGCCATGAGCGCCAGCCAGACCATCCTGGTGACCGGCGCCACGGGTTTTGTGGGACGCCGGCTCTGCAGCCACCTGGCCGGGCATGGCCACCGTGTAATCGCCCTGGTGCGTGCCGGCGGCCGCGCCATCCCTGGCGTGGCGCAGGAAGTGTGCATTGCCGATTTCACCCGCCTCGACGCGCTCGATACGCTGCTGCCACAGTGCGATGCAGTGATCCACCTGGCTGGCCGCGCCCACGTGATGCGCGACACCGCCGCCGATCCGCTTGGCGAATTTCGCCGCGTGAATGTCGGGCTGACCAGGAGCTTGCTGGAACGCGCAGCCGATGCGCGCGTCAAGCGCTTTGTCTTTGTCAGTTCGATCGGCGTCAACGGCAACAGCAATATCACGCCATTTTCGGAACAGGACACGCCAGCGCCGCATGACCTGTATGCCGTCAGCAAGCTGGAAGCCGAACAGCTGGTGCAGGACATGGCGCAACAATGCGGCATGGAGTATGCCATCGTACGGCCAGTACTCGTCTTTGGACCGGAAGCCCCCGGCAACTTCGGCACTCTGCTCAAGCTGGCCGCAAAAGGCTGGCCGCTGCCGTTCGGGCGCCTGCAGTCGAAACGCAGCCTGATCAGCGTGTGGAACCTGGCCGATTTCCTGCGCACCTGCGCAACTTGCCCGCAAGCGCTGCACGACGTTTTTCTGGCAGCGGATGCGCAAACGGTGACCCTGCCCGAGATTTTCCGCCATCTGGCCATCGGCATGGGCAAGACCGCGCGCCTGCCGGCCATTCCCAGGTCACTGCTTGCGCTGGCCTGCACCTTGGTTGGCAAGCGCCAGATGCTTGACAAGCTCGATGCCGGATTGACTGTCGATATCGCCAAGGCACAGCAGCAGCTGGCATGGCAAGCACCCTATACAACGGCCGAGGCCTTGATTAAAACTGGTAAAGAATACACACACACATCATGAAACGACTATTCGACCTCCTGCTGGCCCTGATTGCGACCGTCATCCTCGCATTGCCGTTGCTCATCGTCGCCCTGACGGTACGCCTGACCTCCCCCGGTCCCGTCCTGTACTGGTCGGATCGCGTGGGCCAACGCAACCGTATTTTCAAGATGCCGAAATTTCGCACGATGCGTATCGGCACACCGGCCGTCGCCACCCACCTGTTGCAGAATCCTGCGCAATTTCTCACGCCCGTCGGTTCCTTCCTGCGCAAGTCGAGCCTCGATGAACTGCCGCAACTGTGGAGCATCCTGGTCAACGACATGAGTTTTGTCGGACCGCGGCCTGCCCTGTTCAATCAGGATGACCTGATCGCCTTGCGCACGGAGCACGGCGTCGACCAGTTGCTGCCGGGCTTGACGGGCTGGGCCCAGATCAATGGCCGCGACGACTTGCCCATCCCGCAAAAAGTGCAACTCGATGTGGCATACCTGAAACAGCAGTCCCTGGCATTGGATATCAAAATCATCTTTTTGACGTTCCTGAAAGTGATCAAACGCGACGGCGTCACACATTGACACGACCTGCTGCGCCTCCGCGCGGCAGGTGTCTTTAACTTAGCTCTCTGTCTACCATGCCTGAATTCGAAAATAAAATTGCCTCCCTGGAACAGCTGAAACAGCGCGTTGCGGCCCTTCCCAAGCCAGTCGTCATGACCAACGGTGTGTTCGACATCCTGCACCGCGGACATGTAACCTATCTGGCGCAGGCACGGGCCCTGGGTGGTTCGCTGGTCGTGGCGGCGAATACCGACGCTTCCGTCAAGCGCCTGAACAAGGGAGATGACCGCCCGCTGAATGCCTGCCCGGACCGCATGGCGGTGCTGGCAGCGCTCGAATCGGTCAGCCTGGTCGTGGCATTCGATGACGATACCGCGCTACAAGTCGTCTGCGAGGCCCATCCGGATATTTACGTCAAGGGCGGGGATTACCAGATGGATGCCATTCCCGAAGGGCAGGCAGTACTCGCCTATGGCGGGCAGGCGGTGGCGATCGATTTCCAGCATGACCGCTCGACCTCCAAGTTGCTGGCCAAGGTGCGCAGCCAGGCGCCAGGCTAGCAGTCAGGCGCGCCATCTCCTCGGCTATTCCATTAACATGCACGCCAGTGTGATTGCACATGCCGCAAGAATTTTTCCTTGCCTGGTTGCAATCACCATACTTTTTTTGAATTTATTCGGTGAAGAATATTCATTGAAAGTTTTTTAACATCAAGAGAATTGAATCGCCCCTTTCTTACCTTGATGTTTACATCGATAATACTTCTGACATATGCCATGTGCAGGTATTGCGCAGAAGAAATCAGGCTTATCGAGTCGAATCACAATAATTATTAGCCAAACAATGAAATCCATTCTTGATTTATCTCGGTTCCATAAGCAGATGATTGCGGCAACGGCAGATTTAATTCTTCTGCCGATTACGTTCTGCATCGCCATCCTGCTGCGCTACGATTCGGTCAATACGGCTCTGTTCATGAGTTATCTTTACCTGATCGTCGCCGTGCCGCTCGTTTCCCTGCCCATATTCATACGACTGGGACTGTACCGCGCGGTGATACGCTTCATCGATCAGAAAATCATTTTCTCGGTCATTCTCGGCGTCACGATTTCAGTAGCCCTGCTGGTCGCACTGGCGGCCTTCATGACCCACATGGTCGGCATGTCGCGCGGCGTGTTCGGCATTTACTGGATCAGTGCCATCGCTTACGTGGTAGCCAGCCGCTTCCTGGCGCGCGGCTTCCTGTTGCATCCAAGCAAACGCCAAGGCATGGTGCGGGTGGCCATCTATGGCGCCGGCCGGGCTGGCACACAACTGGCCAGCGCCTTGCGTGCTGGCCATGACTACCTGCCGGTGGCCTTCATTGACGACAATAGCGAACTGAATGGCATTACCATTTCTGGCATGAAAGTGTACGGCACCTCCGACTTGGCTGATGTGATCGCCCGCACCAGCATCAGCGAAATTCTGCTGGCCATGCCATCCATTTCGAAAAGCCGGCAAAAGCGCATCCTCGACAAGCTCGAACCTTTAAAAGTGCATATCAAGGTCACGCCTCCGGTGGAAAGCCTGGTCAGCGGTGAGCTGCGCTTGCAGGATATCCGCAACATCGAGATTGAAGACTTGTTGGGACGCGACCAGGTCACGCCCGACGCCGCACTGATCGCCGCCTGCATTACCGGCAAATGCGTCATGGTGAGCGGCGCGGGGGGCTCGATCGGTTCCGAGCTGTGCCGTCAGATCGTTACCCTGCGACCGACGCGCCTGATCCTGCTGGAAATGTCAGAATTTGCCCTGTATTCCATCAAACAGGAATTGCTGGGCATAAAGTCGGCCCATGGATTGCATTTTGATTTGCTGCCGTTTCTTGGTAGCGTGCTCGATACCGAGAAATGCAAGAGAATCATGACGACCTACGTCGTCGATACGGTGTACCACGCGGCCGCCTACAAACACGTGCCGCTGGTCGAGCACAACCCGATCGAAGGCGTACGCAACAATGTGTTCGGGACCTTGAGCATCGCCAATGCGGCCATTGCCAGCGGCGTCAAATGCTTTGTGCTCATTTCCACCGACAAGGCTGTGCGGCCGACCAATGTCATGGGCTCGACCAAGCGCCTGGCCGAACTGATTTTGCAGGCATTCGCCCGCAACCAGAAGCACACCCGCTTCTGCATGGTTCGTTTCGGCAACGTCCTGGGATCGTCCGGCTCCGTCGTGCCCCTCTTCCGCAAACAGATCGAGGCGGGCGGCCCCATTACCTTGACGCATCCTGAAATCACGCGCTACTTCATGACCATCCCTGAAGCGGCGCAGCTGGTATTGCAGGCGGGCGCCATGGGAGAAGGCGGCGATGTCTTCGTGCTGGACATGGGCGAACCGGTCAAGATCATCGACCTTGCGGAACGGATGATACATCTCAGCGGCATGGAAGTGCGCAGCAAGACGGCGCCGGATGGTATTGCCATTGAACATGTAGGTTTGCGCCCAGGTGAAAAACTATATGAGGAATTGCTGATCGGCGACAATGTCGAAGGGACCAGCCACCCCCTGATCATGCGTGCCCAGGAGTCAGAAATTGCCTGGGCCGAATTGCACGGCATGCTGCAAGAAATGGATCGCGCCTGCAGCCAGTTCGACTACGAAGGGGTACGTGCCTCATTACGCACCATCATCAAGGAATACACCCCGCAATGTGGCATTGAAGACTTCATCTGGCTGGAGCAGCGTACGCAACAATCTCGTCCACTGCTGGAGACCCCTGGCGCATCCGTCATGCTGTAACACTGGCGAGGCTGGCTGGCGCAAACTCCGGATCGCGCCAGACAGTGAGTCTGTACAAACTGTCACAATTTGGCACGGCCCAGCAGAATTGAAACGCTATAATGTAGAGAATTGCGCGTTGTTTAGCCATCATGACAACGTTACTCTCTGCCTGTCAGGCATCGACATAACAAAGGCAAGCTCAGGTGGAATCAGCACCATGGGCCTCGCCCCAAATATAAACCACATACTTGAAACTCCTGCCGCAAGCATTTATTAAAATGAGAAATTATGCATAAAGAAGTAAAAATGATTGAAGGGGATGAGATCGATGAAAATATTCTTCCCGTCACCGATTTGCTGACGACCGTATGGCAAGGACGCCGCACTTTGCTGGCAATTACCTTGCTTGCTGTGGCCGCAGGCCTGGCAGGCCGGATGTTATTTTCCGAATACAAGAGTGAAGGCTTCTTCCAGTTTGGCGGGGCTATTCCCATGGTCAAGAAAACCACTGACAAGGAAAAAGAAAAGGAAAAGGAGCCAAGCCCTGGCATCAAACTGGCTGACTACAAACGCTATGCTGCGGCGTTCAAATCGAACGAGCGCTTTACGGACTTCCTGGCTCAGCACAAACTGGAACAAGGCACCAGCACCGAATCATTGCGCCGGTCCTTTGCCTCGCGCGAAGGCATTTCAAAGTGGATCGATCCGGTATTCCCGTTTACCAAACTTGATGCCAAGGAATTACTGGAAGATCCCAAGGACGGCAACAACAACGTCATTGGCTTACGCATCAGCTATGACGATAAGGATCCGAAAGTAGCACAAAACATCGTTGGACTGCTGGGCCGCTACACGATGGATACCATTGTGTATATCATTTACACGGATATCCTGCGCTTCAAGCATGTCGAAATGACAGCCAAGATCACGGCGTTGGAAAATGAAATTATTGTCAATAATGAGCGCCTTGCGTACTTCCGTCGCAGCGGTGATGATTTAAAGAAAATTGTATCGCGCTATCCAGAAATAGCTGGCCAGGCTTCGCGACAGATCGTTTCGGTCAATGATGAAACAGCGCGCTATCTGCCGCCAGTCACGCAATTGATGACCACAGAAGTACTGGCATCGGAAGCGACCGAAAAAATCCATAAGGCACGCCGCGAACAGCAGCAGAACGTGCTGTTGCGCGAGTATTACGACAAGGCAAAAATCTTGGTCGACAATACGAAATCCGGCGAAGATATCTTGCGCGGCCTGGAACCGGTAAAGGTTGAAGTCTTCAAAAACAAGAACATGGAAGACGACACAGTCAAGGAGGTCTTTAATCAGATCACTATCGACAATCAAACAGCCATCAGCCAGTACCTGGAAAAAAGCCGCTTCATTGCAGGTCCTAGCTTGCCAGAAAATCTGTCCTTGCGTCTGTCGGTCACCATTTTGTTCAGCCTGTTTGCCGGCTTCATCCTGTCCCTGGCCGTCATCTTCGGACGCAAAATGTTTAACAAGACCTGAGTCTGGCATCAATCTGCCCGACCAGCCTTCCGAGATGCCGCTCAGTAATAACTCAGCGGCATTTTTTTGCCAGCAACCACTCTACGCCACGACTTCACTCGCTCGTGCTCGCAGTGTTCCTGCCCCTGGCGATGCCATGCCCCTTCTCCAGCACCGTTCCCTGACGTGCACGGCGACATAGCTGGCATTGAGCGCGCACCGCGCCGGCATTACGCTCCTCGCACACTGCAGCACCAGAATGCTGCATGTGCTGCAGAATGAAAAACGGCCTGATCGCACAAGGCGATCAGGCCGTTCAACGTTACCCTGCATCGGGTTATTTCCGTTCAACAATATCCGGCATTTTCATACAGGATATTGTTAATGCCCGGCGTACAGGCACCATCAGTCATCCACTATTGCTTCAACAAGCCACCCAGCAACGCGGCCACCTTTTGCTTCGGCTTGGCCGCGGCAGGCGCCATGCTGGCGGCAGCCGGGGCTGCTGCCTTGGCGGGCTCATATGGCTTCAGGAACCAGGGATCGGCCTTTTCGCGGCGGGCGCCCGGACCAAAGGCGGGACGCGCACCGCGCTCGGCGGAGCGGCTGTCGCGGCTCTCGCCGGCATGGCGGCTCTCGGGAGCGCGCGCGGGACGCGCCTCGCCACCTTCGCTGCGGCGCGGCGGGCGGCGCTCGCTGTCATTGCTGCGAGCAGGAGCCGGGTTGAAACCCGTCAATTCGCCGCGCTTGATGCTTTGCTTGATGAGTTTCTCGATATCGGCCAGCAAGCGCTCATCTTTATCCGAGTAGATCGAAATGGCGTCGCCCGAGGCGCCGGCGCGGCCCGTGCGGCCGATGCGGTGCACATAGTCTTCCGCGTTGTACGGCAAGTCGAAGTTGATGACGCAAGGCAAGTCGGAAATGTCCAGGCCGCGCGCCGCCACGTCGGTGGCCACCAGCACGTCGATCTCGCCTTTCTTGAACGACTCCAGCGCCGCCATGCGTTCCTGCTGGCTCTTGTCGCCGTGAATCGCCGTGGCGCTCATGCCTTCCTGTTCCAGCACGCGGGCCAGGCGCGAGGCGCCAATCTTGGTGTTCGAAAACACGATGACCTGCTTCAGGTCGCGCTGGCGCAACAGATGGGCGACCAGGGCATGCTTCTGGTCTTCCGTCACCTTGTAGACCACTTGCGTGACCTTGTCGGCCGTCTGGTTGCTGCGCGCCACTTCGATCGTCAGCGGATCGTTGAGGAAGGTGGCGGCCAGCTTCTTGATTTCTGGCGAGAACGTGGCCGAGAACATCAGGTTCTGGCGTTGCTTAGGCAGCAAGTTGATGATGCGTTGCAAGTCTGGCAGGAAGCCCATGTCCAGCATGCGGTCGGCTTCATCCATCACCAGCATCTGCACCTGGCTCAGGCTGATGTTCTTTTGCTCGATATGGTCGAGCAAGCGGCCCGGCGTAGCGATGACGATTTCCACGCCACCACGCAGGATGACGGTTTGCGGCTTCATGTCCATGCCGCCAAAGACGACGGTCGAGCGCAGCGGCGTATGCTTGGCGTAAGCCTTGACGTTTTCGGCCACCTGCACCGCCAGTTCACGCGTCGGCGTCAGGATCAGTGCGCGCACCGGATGGCGTGCCGGCGACATGCTGCTGCTGGCATGCGCCATCAGCAACTGGATGATCGGCAAGGAAAAACCGGCCGTCTTGCCGGTACCCGTTTGTGCAGCACCCATCACATCGCGGCCTTGCAGCACGACGGGAATCGCTTGTTCCTGGATCGGTGTCGGATGGGTGTAACCCTGGTCGGTCAGTGCGCGCTGGATTTCAGGCGCGAGGCCAAAGTCGGCAAAAGTCAGGCTGGGGGCAGCGGGTGCGGCAGGTACTGGTGCAGGCGCAGCGGCGACGGGCGCCGCGTCAGGGGCAATCGCCGGGCTGGGCGTAGGAGTCGATTCGGTTTCAGACATAAATTTTCTGGTGTGCCTCCGCACTGCGGAAGCCATGCTTTCTCAATAAACAACATTTCGGGGCACAGGCAGCTCCGTCTTGCAAGCCATGGATCATTGTTCTTGCGGCACCTCCGTGCTCCGGGACATGCTGTAGGGCGTATGCGGGAGCGTCGAAGAGATGTGCTGCGATGGCGGCGGAGATCGCGCCGGCGGAACATCGCGCGCAGAAGATACAATATCAGTGCTGTAAACGATACCCTAATTCACCGCAACTGTACACGGAAACCGTGATTTTTGAGCAAAAAGCGTTCCAGCAACGGCACGCCGGGATGCCGTATCATGCGTGCTCCGATGCCAGCTCCGCCGTCCCCTGCCCTCACCATGCCCACCCCGCCCTTGCCCCACGATCCGCAACCGCAGCCGCCCAACAAACCGGGCAATGACGAGTGCTGCCACAGCGGCTGCACCTTTTGCGTGCTGGAAATGTACCAGGAAGACCTGGCCGCTTACGAAGACGCCCTGAGAGCCTGGCAGCAGCGCCAGCAAGCCGCTGCCGCGCCCGTCACCCAGGGCGTCAAGAAACCGCGTAAGCGCGCCTAATTAAAAGCTTTCCCACTCATCCACTGACGCTGCGCGACGCGCCGTGCCGGCCAGTTGACGTGGCGCAGCTGCCGGCGTCACGGCTGCCGGCGCCTTGACCGCCTTGACAGGCGCACGCGGCCGGTTTGCTGCGGCGCTGGCAACGTCGAGCTTGAAGATGCTGACCACTTCGCTCAGGCTGGCAGCCTGCTCTTGCATCGATTCGGCCGCCGCGGCCGCCTCTTCCACCAAGGCTGCATTTTGCTGCGTCACCTGGTCCATCTGGGCGATGGCCTGGTTAACTTGTTCGATACCGGCGCTCTGCTCGCTGCTGGCGGCCGTGATCTCGCTCATGATGTCCGTCACGCGGGTGATGCTGGCAACGATGTCATCCATCGTGCGGCCCGCCTGATCCACCAGTTTCGATCCCGCCTCGACTTTCTCGACCGAATCACCGATCAGGATCTTGATGTCCTTGGCCGCCGCGGCCGAACGTTGCGCCAGGTTGCGCACTTCCGTGGCCACGACGGCAAAGCCGCGTCCCTGTTCGCCTGCACGCGCCGCCTCGACGGCCGCATTCAGGGCCAGGATATTGGTCTGGAAGGCAATGCCGTCGATGACGGCGATGATGTCGACGATCTTGCGCGACGAGGCATTGATCGACGCCATCGTGCCCACCACCTCACCGACCACCTTGCCGCCCTCGATGGCGATGCTCGACGAGGTCAGCGCCATGGTGTTGGCCTGGCGCGCATTGTCCGCATTCTGCTTCACGGTCGACGTCAGCTCTTCCATTGACGAGGCCGTTTCTTCCAGCGAACTGGCCTGCTCTTCCGTGCGCGACGACAAGTCCTGGTTGCCGGCGGCAATCTGGCTCGACGCCGTGGCGATGGTATCGGTGCCGCTGCGCACCTGGCCCACCAGCGTCTGCAGGCTGGCATTCATGTCTTTCAGGGCCTGCATCAATTGCCCCGTTTCGTCTTGCGATTGCACAACAATATGCGCCGTCAAATCGCCGGCCGCCACCTGGCGCGCCACGCCGACGGCCGCGATCAGCGGACGCGCCACGCTGCGTGCCACCCACAGCGCCAGCAGCATGCCAACGACGACGATGCCCACCACCAAGCCGATCAGGCTGGCGCGCGAGGCCGCATACGTTGCGTCGGCGCTGGCGCTCGAGCGCACGCCGCCATCCGTATTAATCGACACCAGTTTATCGAGGAGCACCATCATGTCCGCCATGACCTTGGCGGACGGCCCCACGGCCAGTGCGCGCGCCTCTTCTTTTTTCATGTCGCGCGACAGGCTCAGCATGGCTGCATGCAGGCGCATGAATTCATCGTTGAGCGCCAGGAAGCGCTCGAACACTTCCTTCTCACCCGGTTCGGAAATCAGGCTGCGATACTTGTCGCCGTCTACCTTCAGCTTGGCCTGGGTTTCCGTCATGCGCGTTTCATTCTGCGCCATGTCGGCATCCTGCGCGGCCAGCATGTGCGCCAGTTCCCAGCGACGGAAATCGCTGACGTCGCTGCGCATGGACATAGCCGCCAGCACGCTGGGCATCCAATTGTCAGACAAGTCGGTCGACGCGGTATTGATGCGCGCCATGGAAAAGATCGCCGACACGCCCAGCGCGGCCGTCAACAGCAGCACGGCGCCAAACGACAAGATCAGCTTGGTGGCAATTTTCAGATCAAAAAACCATTTCATGCGTTGCTTTCCTTCATTAAACGGGTCAACGGGACAAGACAGCCACGCGCAGTCAAAGGTACGGCGCGGGCAGTGGGGCGACCAAGGAAGGCATCGCAGGCAGCAGCGGAAGGAAGCAGTGAGGGAGAGCAAGGGCAACGGCTCATCCCGACACACGAGTCAAATTTCCGCAATGCAACATTTTATCACCGTCGTAAGACGACACAGAGTGGTTTGATCAAGGCATTCAGCCAAAGTTCGCGGGTAGCGGGCAGCGTGGCGTATTTTTTTATTCAAGCATGGCTGTTTCCACTGGGAAAAATGAAGGAACAGGCGTAGGAGTCGGATGACACGAGGCAATGTTCCTAGCCTACATAAGCGCGTCGGCTCATCCGATGCCCGTCCGCGGCCCCTGGTTCTATAGTGGATACAAGATTCAGCACAACGCTAGCAAGCCAGAAAAGCAGCGCCATCCAACAAAATCAGAAGACGAGGCCCTACCATGTACAAAGCTTATAGCAACCTGACACCAGCCACGCATACCCACGCCGCCGCCCAGCACAACTGGCAAGCCGCTCCCGCCACGCCCATGATCAGCATCACGGGCGCGCAACAGAACGAATTGCTGCGCGCCTTGTCGCGCGCCGACCTGGAGCGCCTGTTCTGCCAACTGGAACTGGTCGCATTGCCTACCGGCAAGCACCTGTTCGATTGTGGCGGCAAGATTGAATACACGTACTTCCCCACCAACGCCATCGTTTCCCTGCTGTATGTGATGGAAGACGGCGCCACCACCGAGATCGCCGTCATCGGCCGCGAAGGCGTGGCCGGCGTGGTGCTGTACGAAGCCGAGCGCGCCACCTGCACGGCCATCGTGCAAACGGCCGGTTACGGCTATCGCCTGAAAACAGCCTTCCTGCGCGAAGTGTTCAATGAAGGCGGCGCGCTGGCACAATTGCTGATGCGCTACACCAGCGCCATGTTTGCGCAAATGGCACAGAACGTGGTGGGCGGCCGCCATTGCAGCATAGAACAAAAGCTGTGCCGCTGGCTGCTTGACCGCCTCGACCGTTCGCTGTCGAACGAGCTGAAGGTGACGCAAGACACCATGGCCAACATGCTGGGCGTGCGCCGCGAAAGTGTCACCGTCACGGCCCGCAAGCTGCAGGACGAAGGCTTGATCCAGTACCGCCGCGGCACCGTCGAAGTGCTCGACCGCGAAGGCCTGGAAGCGGCCGCCGGCAATTGCTACAAGGCAGCCCGCGCCGGTTTCGAACAGTTCCGTAGCGGCATCAGCGCACACAATTAAGTACTCAGCGCCAAGTCATCCGCGCAAGCACGCTTCGGCGTGCTTTTTTCATTCCGGGATGTTGGCTCCGCTGCAAACCGGACGCGCCGCCTCAACATCCGCACCGGCGGCCAGCCACCAGCCTGGCCTGCCATCTTCAAACGAGTGGTATTCGGGCGCAAAGGCCGCCTGGGTGGGATCATCAAAACTGCCGACCAGCAAAGCCACCGTGGGCGCATCGTCGATGGCGCCGATGGAACTGCCACAGGCGGTGCAAAAGGCCCGGCTGGAATACTCGGAAGAACGGTAGGTGGCCGGCGCACCGGCCGCACCCGTCCAGCGCACTTGATCGCGCGCAAACTCCACCCACGCTACCGTCGGCGCGCCCGTGTGCTGTTGGCAATTTCGGCAAGAACAGCTGTGCGGATTGCCGCCCTCGCCTGTCACTTCAAAGCGCACCACGCCACATAAACAGCCACCTGTTTGCACCACATTCTCCATTGCCTCTCCTCGTTTGCACCGTTGCGTACCCCGCCAGCTGGCACGTACCCGGTACAATATTGCCATAACCCCCAACCTGGCGCGACCCATAGCGCATCGCGCCGGCACTATGAAAGAATGAATGGAAGACATCAATTGCGAAGGCTTGCCGCATATCCGCGTACTGGCAGGCAAAAACACCGACGGCCCCGTGTATGAAACCCTGCCCGCGCGCCAGATCGACGAGCACGTCTACGAACTGCTGGCCTCGCCCGGCCTGACCCTGAACCTGGCGCGCGGCGACATCGTCAACATCGCCGACCCGCTGGCCCCCGCCGAAGTCTTAAAGCGCGGCGGCAACTTCTGCATCCAGATCTATGCCGACGATGTGTCGCAAGAAGCGGTGGAGCAACTCGAACGCGACGTGCAAAGCCAGCTGGGCGGCACCCTGGATGGCCAGTACAAGGGCAACCTCACCTTCAGCGTGCCGGGACACCACGGCATCTACAACGTCAACGGTCCCTTTGACGCCTTCCGCGCGGCGACGGGCGTGGAATGGTACTTCGCCAATATCTACGTCAACCTCGATGACGATGATGATGAAACCTTGCTTAACTGGTGGGTGGATATGTAAGGTTGCCCGTGCGCCAGACGGGGCCATGACACGTGTCAATGCCCCGTATTGCCCTGGCGCACATCAAGATACCTGCCCACATCTTGCGTACGCTCTCTCTACCTTCAGCCACAGAGAGAAATGCCATGCCCTACATCGCGAGTGCCGACTATGCAAAGCAAAAAGAGATCGTAGGAAATGGCGAGTGCGTCACTCTGGTCAGGCACCTTACCGGCGCCACTGACTCTTCGCTTTGATCGCTCCGAACTCTTTCGAATGAAGCCGCTCGCACTGCTGGCATTTTCCATCGCGGGCATGGCGATGCAGTACGCTGCCGCAGCCCCCGTTGTCTCCGTTTCTTGCCCACAAGCGGCTCCCTCTACCTGGAACCTGCCAGCCGCCAGGCTCGACAGCGTGCGCGTGCTGTCCTATCCGGCGGATCGGCCGCCGGTGGACGGCGAGGCCTTGCCCATCCTGGCCCCGATCAGGGAGTGGACAAGTGCCGGTACCTTGTATCAACGCTGGGATATCAATTTCGATGCCCCACGCTATCTGTTTCAGGTGGATTGCCTGTATGCCACTACCGAGCGCTACCTGCGCATGGATTTGCCAGGAGTCAAACAGTGCGTCGCAACCGTTAAACAGCGAACAAAAATAGTCAGGTTTCAGTGCAAATAAGCAACGCGGCTGGCATTCATCCGTAGCGCTTATCGCCACAGGATGGGCGCATCCCGTTAAACAGGCTGCAAACCTTCCTCACCACCCGCCAGCGCCCCCTGTGGCGAGAAATAAGCGAACTTGCCCGTGACAGGCTGGTACAGCAAGGGGCCCTCGTCAGAAATGGCCAGCAAGCAAGGCCAGCATGCGGCAAGCGCGGCCGATGTCAGCGCATAGGCGCGCGCCCGGCTGGCCATGAAAAAGACGGGCGCCGCCTCGGCAGCGTGAAAATGGGAAGAGAGAAACCTTGCCACGCATCCATCCTGTGCCAAGTGTTCGCTGGAAACGGCATCGAACTCGGCCAGCCAGTCCGGCCCCGACACCGTAGTCTGCAGGCGATGCCCCTCACGCAACTGCATGGGGTGCGTCTCGTCGGGATGGGCCGACACATGGCGCGTCCACAGTTGCGCCGCCGCATCGGACGTCAGCGCTTGCACCTGCGCCAGCGTCTGTGCCGTGACGGCAAAGTCGGCATCGAAGAAGGGCCAGTCCGGCTCAGGCTGCAGCGGCCGGCCAGCGGCGCCACCCAAGTCCCCTACGATTGACATATCTCAAGGTAGCGGCCCAGCACCTTGTCCATGCCCAGTTCGATGCATTCGACCACCAGCGCATGGCCGATCGACACTTCCAGGATGCCGGGAATGTCCAGGAAGCGCGCCAGGTTGTGCAAATCGAGGTCATGCCCCGCATTCACGCCCAGTCCCAGCGCCTGCGCCCGCCGCGCCGCCTGCAGATATGTATCAAACACGGCATCGGCCTGCGCGCCGCCATAACTCTCCGCAAACCGCTCCGTGTACAGCTCAACCCGTGCCGCCCCCACCTCGCGCGCCCATTCCAGCGCCGGGTAATCGGCATCGACAAACAGACTGACGCGGATGCCCAGGTCGTTCAATTCCGCAATGACGGGACGCAACAGCGTTGCGTGCTGTTCAATGTCCCAGCCGTGATCGGAAGTCAATTGCCCCGGCATGTCAGGCACCAGGGTGCATTGCGCGGGGCGCGCGCTTTTTACGACTTGCAGAAATTCCGCCGCCGGATAGCCCTCCACATTCAGCTCGCGTCCCCGCTCCGCACACAGGCGCTGCAACGGGGCAACATCATCGTAGCGCGCATGGCGCTGGTCCGGACGCGGGTGCAAGGTGATGCCGGCGGCGCCCAAGTCGAGAAAGCGCGTGGAAAATGCCAGCAAATCGGGGAAGTTGCGGCCGCGCGAATTGCGCAGCAGGGCGATTTTATTGACGTTGACGGAAAGCTGGGTCATGGGAGGGCGAAGTGAAAGTGACGAGTCTGGCAGCGATTGTAGCGGATCGCCCGCGCAGGGCACGGCCAACCGAACTCATCGCTACGTGCTACGATGCAAGACAAGTTCCTTTCAATACATACCATGACCTACCAGCTATTCCTGTTTGACCTGGACGATACCCTGCTCGACTTCCGGGCGTCCGAAAAACGCTCCTTCCTGCACACCATGCACGAACTGGGCTTGCGCGACGGCATCGACGCGCTGTTTTCCCAATACCAGGCGATCAACGTCGACCTGTGGAGACGTTTCGAGACGGGTGACGTCACCAAGGATTTCCTGAAAGTGGAACGCTTCCGCAAGACGTTTGCGCTGAACGGCATCGCCATCGATTCGGAACTGGCCAGCCGTCTGTATCTGGAATCGCTGCCGGACACGGTCGTGCTCATCGATGGCGCCAAACAAGTGTGCGAAACGCTGTCGCGCATCGGCGAAGTGGGCATCATCACCAACGGCGTCGAGTCCATCCAGAACCGCCGCATCGCCGCCTCCGGCCTGAGCGACTACATCTCCTTCGTCGCCACTTCCGAAGCGTGCGGCCACGCCAAGCCGGACGTGCGCTTCTTCGAATATGCCGCCAACATGGCGCGCGCATTCAGCAAGGATACAACCATCATCATCGGCGACCGCCTGGACGCCGACATCCTCGGCGCCAACCGCTACGGCATAGCCAGCTGCTGGTTCAACCCGGACAGCATGGCCAATACCTCGGCCGCCATCCCCACCTGTGAAGTGAGCAGCCTGCACGATATCGTGCCTGCACTGGACGTGATGCAGGTGAACTTGAAACAGGCTTGATCTTCCACAAGCGCACCACCTGAAATACGCTGGCAGCGGCACGAAACATGCCGCTGTTCGCGTACCATCAGGACTCGTCCATCCTGATGCCAGCCCATGCCGCCCTTCACAGTCCTGCTCGCCATCGCGGCCTTGATCCTGTTCTTTGCCATGCTGGCCACGCGCCAGACGGCCAAGTCGCGCAGGCCGCTGCGCCTGCACAGAAAACCCGTGATGACGGCGCGCGAACAGCAGATGTACCACTTGCTGCAGACGGCATTGCCGGAATGCACGGTGCTGGCGCAAGTGGCGTTTTCCGCGCTGGTGACGGCGAAAGGATGGGCCAACAGAAACCGTTTCGACCGCAAGGTGGCCGATTTTGTTCTGTGCAGCAAGCAACTGAATGTGCTCGCCGTCATCGAGCTCGACGACAGCAGCCACAACGGCCGCGAGCGCCAGGACAGGGAGCGCGACGCGATGCTCAGGCTGGCCGGCTACGTCACCTTGCGCTATGCGAACTTCCCTACGCAGCAGGCGCTGCGCGCCGATGTCGAGCAATTGCTGCTGAAAAAAGCCGGCGTCGTATCGGCCTGATGACACCATCCAAACATCAATCGCGCGTCAGCACTTCCAGCAACTCAATCTCGAAGATCAAATTGGAATGTGGCGGTATCAAACCCATTTGCCGCTCGCCATACGCCAGATGCGCCGGCACCCACAACTTGCGCGTGCCACCCACCTGCATGCCGTGCAAACCCAGAATCCAGCCCTGGATGACCTTGTTATTGCTCAACACACAGCGGAAAGGCTCACCCCGCTTGTGCGACGAGTCAAACTCCGTGCCATCTTCCAGCCAGCCCCGGTAGTGGGCCGTGATCAGCGCACCACGCACCGCCGCCTTGCCATCACCGACGACGATATCGTCAATCTTCACTTCAGCCGTCATCTCGTTCCATCCCTCATCAATCGCAATGCCGCGATTGTACGACAGCACGAAAAAAGCCCCGGCAGTGGCCCGCCGGGGCTTGATCTATTGCTGCAAATTCTGGTGGGCCTCCCGTGAGTCGAACACGGCACCAACGGATTATGAGTCCGCTGCTCTAACCAAGCATGAGCTAGAGGCCCGGGGGACTGCGGCGTGGCGGCGCTGTTGATGCCCGCCTCGCGCGGCCGTTTTGGAAACGGACACGCGAGGATAGGGGTATCAGGGGCGCACGTCAAGCCCTATTGGCTTCTAGTTGCCTTCCAAGAAGCTTTTGAGCTTGTCGGAGCGCGATGGGTGGCGCAGCTTGCGCAGCGCCTTGGCTTCGATCTGGCGGATGCGCTCGCGCGTCACGTCAAATTGCTTGCCCACTTCTTCCAGCGTGTGGTCGGTGGACATCTCAATGCCGAAACGCATGCGCAGCACTTTCGCTTCGCGTGGTGTCAGGGAATCGAGCACGTCCTTGACCACGCCGCGCATGGACGCGTGCAGGGCCGCGTCGGCCGGTGCCAGGGTGTTGTTGTCCTCGATGAAGTCGCCCAGGTGGGAATCGTCGTCGTCGCCGATCGGCGTTTCCATCGAGATCGGTTCCTTGGCGATTTTCATGATCTTGCGGATCTTATCCTCGGGCATTTCCATCTTGATCGCCAGGGTGGCCGGATCGGGTTCCGCGCCCGTTTCCTGCAGGATCTGGCGAGAGATGCGGTTCATCTTGTTGATCGTCTCGATCATGTGCACGGGAATGCGGATCGTGCGCGCCTGGTCGGCGATCGAGCGCGTGATGGCCTGGCGTATCCACCAGGTGGCATACGTCGAGAACTTGTAGCCGCGGCGGTACTCAAACTTGTCGACGGCCTTCATCAGGCCGATATTGCCTTCCTGGATCAAATCGAGGAATTGCAGGCCGCGGTTCGTGTATTTCTTGGCGATCGAAATGACCAGGCGCAAGTTGGCCTCCGTCATTTCACGCTTGGCCTTGCGCGCCTTCATTTCACCGGCCGCCATCTGGCGGTTGATGTTGCGCAAGTCCGGCAGCGGCAAGACGACCCTCGCCTGCAGGTCGATCAGGCGCTGCTGCAGTTCCTTGACGGTCGGAATGTTGCGGCCCAGGATGGCACTGTACGCGTGTCCTGCGTTGACTTCGCCATCGACCCAGTCGAGGTTGGTTTCATTGCCCGGGAAGACCTTGATGAAGTGGGCGCGCGGCATGCCGCAGCGGTTCACGGCCACGTCGAGGATCTGCTTCTCGATATGGCGCACTTCGTCGACCTGGCCGCGCAGGGTGTCGCACAGCTTTTCCACGACCTTGGCCGTGAAGCGGATGCCCAGCAACTCTTGCGAAATGGCTTCCTGCGCCTTGGCATAGGGTTTCGAGTTGTAGCCTTCTTTCTCGAAGGCGCGGCGCATCTTGTCGAATTGCTGCGAAATGATGGCGAATTTTTCCAGCGCCGTGCGTTTCAGGGTTTCCAGCTGTTCAGCCGAGAAACCGGCCGCACCGGAAGCGCTCGCCTCTTCCTCTTCTTCGACTTCCTCCTCTTCCGCTTCGCCTTCTTCCTCGTCTTCTTCGACGGGTGCGGCCACGACAGGGGCTGCGGCGACCGGCTCGTTTTCATCGACGAGGCCGTCGACGATTTCGTCGATCTTGATCTCTTCGTTGGCGATGC
Organism: Janthinobacterium sp. GL_088; assembly: GCF_057837845.1. Lineage (NCBI taxonomy): Bacteria > Pseudomonadati > Pseudomonadota > Betaproteobacteria > Burkholderiales > Oxalobacteraceae > Janthinobacterium > Janthinobacterium sp. GL_088. The sequence goes on from NZ_CM174453.1 coordinate 5,695,603, forward strand.
GGTCGGCGGCGGCGATGATCTCGGCGATCGTCACGGGACAGGCGGAAATGGCCTGGATCATGTCTTTCAAGCCATCTTCGATGCGCTTGGCAATCTCGATCTCGCCTTCGCGCGTCAGCAACTCGACCGAGCCCATTTCGCGCATGTACATGCGCACGGGATCGGTGGTGCGGCCGAAATCGGAGTCGACGGTCGACAATGCCGCCTCGGCTGCCGCTTCCGCCTCGTCATCGCTGGTGACGACGGCAACGTTATCGGACAGCAACAACGTTTCCGCATCGGGCGCGTGCTCGTAGACGGCGATACCCATGTCATTGAAGGTACCGATGATGCCTTCGATGGCTTCCGGATCGACGATGTTTTCGGGCAAGTGATCGTTGATTTCCGCGTAGGTCAGGAAACCGCGTTCCTTGCCGAACTTGATCAGTGTCTTGAGTTTCTGGCGCCGGCGCTCGAGTTCTTCCTCGCTCGCTTCCGTGTCGGACGAGAACGCATCCTTCAGCAGCGCGCGCTCTTTCGCCTTGCGGTCCTTGGCCTTGGCCTTGTCGACGGCCTTCAGTTCGGCCCGCTCGACGGCGTTCAGGGCGGCGACTTCATCATTTTCTGGCTGGAATTCTTTTGGCTTGCGGCCGCGGCGGCCTGGCACTTTTACCGACGGCAAGACATAACCGGACGTATCGATCGCGGCCAGGGTGGCAGCGTCGGTGGTCTGGCTGACCACAGGCGCGCTGGTGACGCGCGCTTCTGGCCGGTCGAGCGCCTTTTCGGCTTTCGTGGTAACTTTAGTGGGCTTTACAGCCGCTTTGGATTCGGGTTTCTTGATTGGCACAGGCGCTTTCGATTACACAACGACTTGCTTTACGGTGGATTAGGATAAAGTTTGCTGCCAGTTCCCTGTCTACCTGCGGGAACCACCATCTTCGAACCTGCCGACTACGCAAATTCGACACTGTTACGTTACTTACACCTCATCGGCCACGATCCGCGGGAAGCGCAGCAATTCCTGTCCACCGGCTGTTGCCAGCCGTCTCGGCAAAAATTCCTGCATCGACCGCGTTGGGAGCGAGAGCCTGGCGCGGCTTGCCAGCGTCTGCGAGCCTTGCCCGCAACGCCGAAAACGCCAGTTGGCCCTGGCTGCCGACACGATCCACCGCGCCGATCAAGAGCCTAACTTACTGAAAACAAATACTATTTACGAAACAGAACTAGCTTGCCAAAGCACACAATACTTAGCATTTAATTATAGCACGCGAAAAATGTTTTTCCAGTGCGCGCCATACCCTCAAGACAAGGTTAGCGATTCACCAACTCGGCATCGCGCTCGCGTTCCAGCGCCCCCTGCTCCTGCATGATTTCGCGGTAGCGTACACCAATTTTCTCGGATGGCAAACCCGACGCAAACAATTGCTGCAATTCCGCCTTCAAGGCATTCAATTTGATCTCGCGGATGGTGCTCACCAGCCACGACAATTCGCTGTCGTAATCGGATTCCGTGCCGGCCGCTATCTCGCCGATGATCTCGTCGTATTCGCTGCCCAGCTCCTTCAACTGCTGCGCCAGCGCGGCAAAACTGCCGTGCTCGCCCAAGGCCTGGCCCACAGCCACCAGCTGCCCCAGGCTGTGCGCGGCATCCGGCCCCAGGTGCTGGAAGGCGGCCAAGGCGGCCTCGTCGATGCGCATCGTCAGCGGCGGATGCGCCACCAGCATGCGCATGATCTTCAACTCCAGGCCGACAGGCACGGGGCGGCCCGACTTCGGCGGCGCGCGGCGCGCCACGGCAACCGGTTTCGCCAGCTCGAACAGGGCTTCGATCTCGGCCGGCGTGGACTGCGTCAGCTGGGCCAGCCCGCGCACGATCTGCAGGCGCAAAGACGACGGCGCCATCAGTTGCAGCAGCGGCTTGGCGTCGAACTGCACGCGGGCGCGCCCTTCCGGTTCCGACAGATCATGCTCGCCCGACACTTCCTTCAGCAAGAACTGCGACAGCGGCATGGCTTCATGCACTTGCTGTTCAAACCCTTCGGCGCCGAATTCGCGGATATAGCTGTCCGGATCGTGTTCCGACGGCAGGAACAGGAATTTGATGGTTTTATTGTCCGACACGTGGGCCAGGCTCGCTTCCAGCGCGCGGCGGGCGGCGCGGCGGCCGGCCTTGTCGCCGTCGAAGCTGAAAATCACGTTATCCGTCTGGCGCAGCAGTTTTTGCACGTGGGTGGGCGTGCACGCCGTGCCCAAGGTGGCTACTGCTTGCGGGAAACCCATTTGCGCCAAGGCAACCACATCCATATAACCCTCCGTCACCAGCACGTAGCCGGCGTCGCGGATGGCCTGGCGCGCCTCGAACAGCCCATATAGTTCAAAACCCTTGGAAAACAAGGGGGTTTCCGGCGAGTTCAGGTATTTCGGTTCGCCATGGTCGAGCACGCGGCCGCCAAAGGCGATCACTTGCCCCTTGGTATTGCGAATCGGGAACATGATGCGTTCGCGGAAACGGTCGTAGCGCTTGCGGTTATTGCCCTCTTCATCGACCTTGTCGATCACGAGACCAGCTTCGGCCAGGGCCACCACGTCGTAATCGGGGAAGACGGAACGCAGATTGTCCCAGCCGCCGGGCGCGAAACCCATGCCGAAGCGAGCGGCCACTTCGCCCGTCAAGCCCCGGTTCTTCAGGTAGGCGATGGCTTCCGGCGCGTGGCGCAATTGCCCACGATAATAATCGCAGGCCTGCGTCATGGCGTCGGACAGGGCCATGCTTTGCGCCTGGATCTGCGCGCGCTGGGCCGGCGGGATCTTGTCGTCCGCTTCCGGCACGACCATGCCCACGTTCTGCGCCAGGTCCTTGACGGCGTCGACAAAACCCATGCCCGAGTACTCGATCAGGAAGCCGATCGAGGTGCCATGCGCGCCACAGCCGAAGCAGTGATAGAACTGCTTGGTGGGGCTGACGGTAAAGCTAGGCGATTTTTCACTGTGGAACGGGCACAAGCCCATGAAATTGGCGCCACCTTTTTTCAGTTGCACATAGCGGCCCACGACATCGACGATATCGACGCGGTTGAGCAAATCGGAAATGAAGGATTGAGGTATCACTGGCTAGGGCGGGTCTTGTTATAGGTCAGACTATACTACCGCACGTGGCCTGAGGTTGAGCCAGGTCAACGTGTGGGCTGTTAACAGGCTGCCAGCGCGACGGCGGGCAGCCCTTGCTACTATTGTATGCTTACGCTGCCGGCGTCAAGGCTTTCTTGACCAGAGCGGACACCACCGTCATGTCGGCGCGGCCAGCCAGCTTCGGCTTGACGATGGCCATGACCTTGCCCATGTCTTGCGGACCGGCGGCGCCCGAGGCGGCCACGGCGGCAGCCACTTCGGCCGCCACTTCTTCGTCCGACAGGCCGGCAGGCATGTAGCCCGCCAGGTGCACCAGTTCGGCTTTTTCGATGTCGGCCAGGTCGGCACGGCCACCGGCTTCGAACTGGGTGATCGAATCCTTGCGCTGCTTGATCATCTTTTCCACGATGGCCGTCACTTGGGCATCCGTCAATTCGATGCGCTCGTCGACTTCCTTGCGCTTGATTTCCGCCAGCAACAGGCGAATCGTACCCAGCTTGCCCGCTTCCTTGGCGCGCATGGCGTTTTTCATGTCTTCGGTAATTTGTTCTTTCAAGCTCATGGCAATCCTCGTTGGTCAGTAGGTGGGTGCTCGTGCGCGGCTAGCATCAGCGGGCCACAAAAGCGAAAACCCGCTGCGGCGAACCGGAGCGGGTATGCGACTCATCTGAAGTATCACTCCAGGCGAATCAAAACAAAACCCGTGGCGAACAATGCGCCGAACTACCCGGGTTGGTTCTGACTGAACAGTCTTAGAATAATTTTTTCGGCAGTTGTTGGCTGCGGATGCGTTTGTAATGACGCTTTACAGCAGCTGCCAGCTTGCGCTTGCGCTCAGCTGTTGGCTTTTCGTAGAATTCGCGTGCGCGCAATTCGGTCAGCAGACCCGTTTTTTCGATGGTGCGTTTGAAGCGACGCATTGCGACTTCGAACGGCTCGTTTTCTTTAAGGCGAATAGTGGTCATGTAAAATTCAAACCGTTGAGGTGGTGTATAGGAAGAGATAGATAGTAGCAGCTTTTATTCGGAAAGGGAAGCCCCTCCCCCACTTGCGTGCGGCATGCAGCCTGCGGTCGCTGCCGGAATGTGGCGTAAACCACGCACCGGGACCGGCGCACCGGGCGCCAGAACCCCATCCTACAGACTTGCTTACTGCAAGGCAATACCTGCCGCCACGCCGGAAGCCCAGGCCCACTGGAAGTTGTAGCCGCCCAGCCAGCCCGTCACGTCAACCGCTTCACCGATGAAATACAGGCCAGGCACCTTGTTGGCCATCATGGTCTGCTGCGACAGCTCGCGCGTGTCGATGCCGCCGCGCGTCACTTCGGCCTTGCGGTAGCCTTCGGAACCGTTCGGCACGATGGACCAGGCATTGATGGCCAGCCCCAGCTTGCGCAGCTGCGCGTCCGGCATATCGGCGATGCGCGCGTCCGGCGCCAGGCCGTTGACGGCCAGCAGGCAGTCGGCCAGGCGCTGCGGCAGCCATTGCGCGACGATATTGCCCAGCTGCTTCTTCAGGGTGCCCTTGCCTTCAATCAAGGTCTGCGCCACGTCCACTTCCGGCAGCAGATTGATGACGATGGGTTCGCCCGGCAGCCAGTAGCTGGAAATCTGCAAAATTGCCGGACCCGACAGGCCGCGATGCGTGAACAGCAAATCTTCGCGGAAACGCGCGCCCGTTGTCTTGCGGCCTTTCAGGCTGCCCGTTTCCACATCCACTTCCAGCGCGATGCCGGACAATTCCGCGAACGGCGCCCAGCTGGTCGCATCGAACGTCAGCGGCACCAGGGCCGGACGCGGTTCGACCATCGTCAAGTCGAATTGTTTGGCGATGCGGTAGGCAAAATCTGTGGCGCCGATCTTCGGGATCGACAGGCCGCCCGTGGCGATGACGATGCTGGCCGTCTCGATGTCGCCGCTATCGGTCTGCAGCACGAAGCCACCGTCATCTTGCTGGACAACATTGTCGATCTTGCACGGCATGCGCCAGTGCACGCCCCCAGCGGCGCACTCGTCCTTGAGCATCTCGATGATCTGCTCGGCCGACTCATTGCAGAATTGCTGGCCCTTGTGCTTCTCGTGGTAGCCGATCCGGTATTTTTTCACCAGCGCGAGGAAATCCTGCGGCGTGTAGCGCGACAATGCGCTCTTGCAGAAATGCGGGTTTTCCGAGAGGAAATTTTGCGGGGTGGCGTTAATATTGGTAAAATTACACCGTCCACCACCGGAGATGCGGATCTTTTCGGCCAGTTTGGCCGCGTGATCGATCAACACCACGCGCTTGCCTTGCTGGGCGGCAACAGCCGCACACATCATGCCGGCCGCGCCCGCGCCGATCACTGCCACATCAAATTGTTTTGCCATAAGAATTCCGGTCACCGCTGATTACAAAGACGCCATTGTAAACTGCGGCGACGCGGCTAGCGCGGCCGTGCTGCAATCTGCCGCGATGCCATCAGGCATTGCGCCACCTGTTCGGCGATCGATGGCGGCACGGGCACCTCGCCGCGCAGCACGGCGGCGATCCAGGCCGCCGTGGTGGCCGCATCGCGCTCGGCCGGCAAATGCGGCAACTCTTCGACAAGCAACTGTTTTTCCACCAGCACCGTGCGTTCGCTCCCGTGGAACCAGTCGATCTGCTGCGCCTTGTTGGCGTTGGCCACCGTTTCGCCCTCCGTGCCGCGCATCAGGAAAGCGGCGCCGCGCCCTGCCGGAGATGCCGTCAGGAAATATTCGCCGAGCATTTCCAGATATTCCGGATGCGTATACGACACCAGGCGCAGGGCGGGACCGGCGAACGGCTGCATGATTTTCACCAGGGTATGCGTGGAATTGCGCACGCCCAGCACGCGCCGCAACGACAGCATGTGCGCCAGGCGCGGCGCCAGCGCTTCGATAGGCAGGAAGGCCGCTTGCCCGCGCGCCATGGCGGCCTCGGCTTGCGCATGGTCGAGCGAAGCGGGCACATCCAGCGCGGCCAGCACTTCGGCCGTCGTGATGCGGCCCGGATCGCTGGTCACGCCATGCACGAGCACGGGTGCCCCGGCGCGCGCCAGCAGCAGCGCCAGCAAGGCCGTCAGGTTGGCCATCTTGCGGGCGCCGTTGTAGCTGGGAATGATGATCGGGGCAAATTCGCCGGCCGGCGCGGCCAGCGGGCTGAACGATGCTTCGGCGGCGTCGAGGAAGCCGGCGATTTCGTCGACCGATTCGCCCTTGATGCGCATCGACAACAAAATACCGCCCAGTTCCAAGTCCGACACGCGGCCCTCGAGCATGGCGCGGTACAGGGCGCGGGCATCATCACGCGTCATGCTGCGCGCGCCGTTCTTGCCGCGTCCTATTTCTTTGATGAAACGTGCTGCGGGGAATGGCTCACCGGCCACATCGGTATGGGGGATGGATACAGTCGTCATGGCGCCAGCTTACACGGAATTTTCCCCTTGCAGAGGGGCTGGCGGATGCCATAGGCGCCGATGCAACAATCTTTCCAGCTATTTTCACGAATTTGCTGCGCGCCTGCATCCAAAGGCGCCACCGCTGCGTATAAGACTGCACAGGGGGAACTCATCATGGAACACGCGGTCAAACAGGAAACTGCCTTCGTCGGCATCGAAACGAGCAAGCTGCAGCTGAAAGCCGTGCTGCTTTCGGGCGGCGAAATGCTGTGCAAGGTGCTGGAAAACGACGTGGCCGGCTACCGCTGGCTGCGCAGCTGGCTGCAAAGGAACGACGTGCCCGTCATGGGCTTACGCGTCTGCATGCGCCTCGATATGCCGTACAGCGAGGCGCCGGCCCGCATGCTGGCCGAGATGGGCATGCTGGTCTGCGACGCCCAGCCCGCGCAGCTGGAAGACTATCTGCGTGGCCATGGCTTGCCCGGAGACGCGGCGCACAGCGCCGTGGTGCTGGCCAACTACTGCCAGCACAGGCGCCCCGCACGGTGGACGCCGCCTTCGCCCGCCTACGTGGAACTGCGCCTGTGGCTGCGCCGCCTGCACGCCATGCAAGGCGTGCGCCAGCAGGAATCGGCGCGCCTCGATGCGCACTTGCGGGCTGGCCAGCAGGCGCTGCACGCCCTGCTGGGCCGGCAAATCGCCTGCCTGGACGCACAGATACGCCAGCACGAAAGCGCCATCCTCGCGCACGTGCGGCGCAATCCCGGCCTCCCCCGGCCGCCCGAGCTGGCTGGCAACGACCAGCGCATCGCCCGCTACGGCGTTGGCGCCAGCCTGGGCGGCGGTCATTGAGCGTCCGGCAGCAAGGGGCCGGTGGCGCGCCGGCACTGCCATAAAAACAACTGATGCATTCCCGTTTTGGCCCCATCCCCGCCGCCAGGCCGCATTTCCGCTACACTATTGCCTCTTAAAGAACGCAATAGCGAAAGCCGAGCCAGAATCATGAATACGCCAGACATCGAAAATATCAACGTCACCTCCTTCGCGCCCATGCCGACACCGGCCGAACTGCACGCCAAGCTGCCCCTGTCGGAAAGCGCCTTCGACACCGTCAGCCGCGGCCGCGAAGCGCTGCGCAACATCATCGACCGCAAGGACCAGCGCCTGTTCGTCGTCGTCGGTCCGTGCTCGATCCACGACCCCGTCGCCGGCCTCGATTACGCGCGCCGCCTGAAAGCGCTGCAAGAGGAAGTCAAGGACACGATACTGCTGGTGATGCGCGTGTATTTCGAAAAACCGCGTACCACCACGGGCTGGAAGGGCTATATCAACGACCCGTACATGGACGACTCGTTCAAGGTCAACGAAGGCATGGAAAAGGCGCGCCAGTTCCTGCTCGACGTGTGCGAACTGGGCCTGCCCACCGCCACCGAAGCGCTGGACCCGATCTCGCCGCAGTACCTGGGCGACCTGATCGCCTGGACCGCCATCGGCGCACGCACGACGGAATCGCAGACGCACCGCGAAATGTCGTCGGGCCTGTCGACGCCAGTCGGCTTCAAGAACGGCACCGATGGCGACATCAGCATCGCCGTCAACGCCATCCTGTCGTCGGCGCACCCGCACTCTTTCCTGGGCATCAACGGCGAAGGCAACGTCGCCATCGTGCGCACGCGCGGCAACGCGTATGGCCACGTCGTGCTGCGCGGCGGCGACGGCCGTCCGAACTACGATTCGGTCTCGATCGCCATCGCCGAACAGGCGCTGGCCAAGGCCAAGCTGCCCGCCAACCTGGTGGTCGACTGCTCGCACGCGAACAGCTACAAGAAGCCGGAACTGCAACCGCTGGTGATGGCCGACGTGGTCAATCAGATCCGCCAGGGCAACCGCTCGCTGGTGGGCGTGATGATCGAATCGAACATCGTCAGCGGCAACCAGAAGATCCCGCAAGACCTGTCGCAACTGACCTACGGCTGCTCCGTCACCGACGGCTGCATCGACTGGGACACGACGGCCACCATGCTGCGCGACGCGCATGCGCACCTGCTGAACCGCCCGAAGTAAACAGCTGGGGTCAGACCCCCTCTTGCGTTGGCGCTGAACCTGGCGTTAGCGGCATTGAGGGTCTGACCCCAAACACCTATGCCATCTGCACATGCGGCAGCACGGCGTACGATCCCGCCAGCGCCTGTTCCGCCTTGCTGGCCGGGATATTGAGTTCATTGACGTCCAGGTAGATGCGCCCGTCCAGGATGCGCACGGCGTACGTGCGCGCCATGCCCTGCACGGGCGCCACCAGACGGCCCGAATCGAGCTCGATGATCCAGCTGTTCTTCGGCCCCATCAGGTTTTTCTCCATCAGCACCCCTTGCGCCAGCGGGCCGCCCAGGCAAGGCACCGTGTCGAGCAGCGCGTACACCGTATCGTCCGTCGCGCGGAACAGCGCCACGCCCGGCAAGTCCTGCCACGCCAGTCCCCGCTGCACCATGCGCGCGCCCGCCAGCGGCATATCCTTCAGGCGGCAAATCATTTTCCATTGTTCCGACATCGCTAGCTCCCTTGAGAAAGGCACACGCCTGTCTAAGCAAGAGCGGTGCCAGTGCCGATGCAGGCGAAAAATGGCCGACATCCGGGAAAAACGGCACCGCGGCGCACTGCGCAAGTGCACACTGCCGCCGAAATGGTGCGCCGGCCGCACGGTGGACTGGCCGGCTTTCCTTTACAATGGCGGATTACTCCTCCCTATTTAGCACCTTCATGATTGTTCTTGGCGTCGAATCCTCCTGTGACGAAACCGGCCTGGCCTTGTACGACACGCAACGCGGCCTGCTGTCGCACGCCCTCTATTCGCAAGTCGCCATGCACGAGCAATATGGCGGCGTGGTGCCGGAACTGGCGTCGCGCGACCATATCCGCCGCGCCATCCCGCTGCTGGAAGAAACGCTGACCAAGGCCGGCATCACCCTGCCCGAAATCGACGCCATCGCCTACACGCAAGGCCCGGGCCTTGCCGGCGCGCTGCTGGTCGGTTCCTCGGTCGCCTGCAGCCTGGGCCTGGCCATCAACAAGCCGGTGCTGGGCATCCATCACCTGGAAGGCCATCTGCTGTCGCCATTGCTGGCGTCCGAGCCGCCGGAATTCCCCTTCATCGCCCTGCTGGTGTCGGGCGGCCATACGCAGCTGATGCGCGTCGATGGCGTGGGCCAGTACACGATGCTGGGCGAAACCCTCGATGATGCGGCCGGCGAAGCGTTCGACAAGTCGGCCAAGCTGCTGGGACTCGGTTATCCTGGCGGCCCCGCCATTTCGCGCCTGGCCGAATTCGGCGACCCGCTCGCGTATAAACTGCCACGCCCGATGCTGCACTCGAAGGATTTCAATTTCAGTTTCTCCGGTTTGAAGACGGCCGTGCTGACGGTGGTCAAGAACCATGAAGAAAAAGTCATCGCGAACATCTGCGAACAGGACAAGGCGAATATCGCGCGCGGCTTCGTCGACGCCATCGTCGACGTGCTGACGGCCAAATGCGTGGCTGCCCTCAAGCACACGGGCCTGAAACGCCTGGTGATCGCCGGCGGCGTGGGCGCCAACGCGCAACTGCGCGCCTCGCTCAACGCGGCGGCCGCCAAGAAGCGTTTTAAAGTGTATTACCCGGAGCTGGAATTCTGTACCGATAACGGCGCCATGATCGCCTTTGCCGGCGCCATGCGCCTGCAGATCAATCCCGACGCCGCCAAGCACGATTACTCGTTCAATGTGCGCCCGCGCTGGCCGCTGGACGAAATCCGCGAAGTCTGATCACTCCAGCAGGAAATTGCGCGCCCCCGCCAGGGCCGCGCCCTCTTCCACCGTTTCATCCTTCAATGCCACGCCCGACAACTGCCGGCTGAACGCCTGCGACAGCAGGTAGTGCAGCCGGTATGCCGCCTGCGCATACGCCAGCCCCTCGGGGCGCACATTCGAAATGCAGTTGCGGCGCTCGTCCAGCAGCCCCACCTTGGGCGCCCACGTCAGGTACAGGCCCAGGCTGTCCGGAGAACTGAGGCCCGGCCGCTCGCCGATCAGCACCAGCACGGCCTTCGCCTGCAGCAATTGCCCCACCTCGTCACCGATGGCCACCCGTCCCTGCGCCACGATGTGCAGCGGCGACAGCGTCCACGCTTCCCGCGCCAGTCGCTCGCGCAAGGCGGCCAGGAACGGCGCCGCGTGGCGCTGCACGGCCAGCGCCGACAGGCCATCGGCCGCCACCAGCGCCAGGTCGACTCCCTTGCTACCTCCGGCCAGCCGCGCGCGTGAAGCGTCGTCCAGCCGGCGCCCAAGGTCGGGCCGTTGCAGATACTCGGCGCGCGTGGCGGCCTCGCTGTGCAGCGGCACGCAGCCTTGCCCCTGCGCGGCCAAGGCGCGCGCCAGGACCTCGCCATCGAGTTCCAGGTGCACGGCGTCGCGCGCCTGCGCGTGGGCCAGCTGGAACGCCAGTTGCGCGCTGGTCGGCACGCTGACGCCGCGGCGCCCGAGCGCGATGCGCGCTGCCGTATGCGCGCGCAGCGCCTGCCAAGGATGGTTCCCGTCCATGCGTCCTCCTAGTCGTCCAGGCGCAGCAGGGCCGCCTGGAAGGCCGGCGCCAGCGCTTCGCTCAAGCGGCCCTGCGCATCCGTGATCCGCATGCGCGCCAGCCAGGCTTCGAATTCGGGCGCCGGGCGCAGGCCCAGCACGCGGCGCGCATACAGCGCGTCGTGAAACGAAGTGCTCTGGTAGCCAAGCATGATGTCGTCCGCGCCCGGCACGCCCATGATGAAATTGCATCCGGCCACGCCCAGCATGGTCAGCAAGGCATCCATGTCGTCCTGGTCCGCTTCCGCATGGTTGGTGTAGCACACGTCGCAGCCCATGGGCAGCCCAAGCAGCTTGGCGCAGAAATGGTCTTCCAGCCCCGCGCGCATGATCTGCTTGCCGTCATACAGGTACTCGGGGCCGATGAAACCGACGACGGAATTGACCAGCAGCGGCTGATGCGCGCGCGCCACCGCATACGCGCGCGCCTCGCACGTCTGCTGGTCCATGCCGTGGTGGGCGCCGGCCGACAGCGCGCTGCCCTGCCCCGTCTCGAAATACATGACGTTGTTGCCCACCGTGCCGCGCCCCAGCGACAGCGCCGCCGCCTGGCCCTCAGCCAGCAGCGCCAGGTCGATGCCGAAGCTGCGGTTGGCCGCCTGCGTGCCCGCCACCGACTGGAACACCAGGTCGACGGGCGCGCCGCGGCGTATCGCCTCGATGGTATTGGTGATGTGCGTGAGCACGCATGACTGGGTGGGAATCTGATATTGATCAATGACGGCGTCGAGCAGGTGCAGCAGCGAGACCACCTGCGCCACATTGTCGGTGGCCGGATTGATGCCGATCACGGCGTCGCCGCTGCCCAGCAGCAGGCCATCGAGGATGGAGGCGGCAATCCCCGTGGCGTCGTCCGTCGGATGATTCGGCTGCAGTCGCGTGGACAGACGGCTCGCCAGGCCCTGGGTATTGCGAAAGGCCGTGACGACCTGGCACTTGCGGGCCACCAGCACCAGATCCTGCAGGCGCATGATTTTTGAGACGGCGGCTGCCATTTCCGGCGTGATGCCGGCGGCGACCTGGGACAGTGTTTGCGTATCCGTCGCGTCATCGAGCAGCCAGTCGCGAAAGTCGCCCACGCACAGGTGCGCGATGGGGGAAAACGCGGCGCGATCATGGCTATCGATGATCAGGCGCGTGACTTCATCGTCCTCGTACGGTACCAGCGCCTCATTGAGAAAGGTCAACAGCGGCACGTCCGCCAACGCCAGCTGCGCCGCCACCCGCTCGCGCGCGTTCGATGCCGCCATACCGGCCAGCACATCGCCCGAACGGGGCGGCGTGGCCTTCGCCAGCAGCTCTTTCAGGCTGGCGAACTGGTAAACATGGCTGTCTATCGTATGGCTGAAGCGGGGCATAGATTGTGCTCCAAGGCATCCCAATGGCCCATTCTACGCCAGGCTACAGGCTGCGCAGCGCGCCTTCCAGCTGCGGATAGCGGAAGACAAAGCCGTCGGCCAGCAAACGGCGCGGCGCGACCCTTTGGCCTTCCACCAGCAAGTCCGCCTGCTCGCCCAGCAAGGCGCGCATGAGGAAGGCCGGCGTGGGCATGACGCTGGGGCGGTGCAGCACGGCGCCCGCCACCTGGGCGAAGCGACGCTGCGCGATGGCTTCCGGCGCGCAGAAGTTATACGCGCCGCCCACTGCCTGTGCTTCGCTGCGGCGCGCCAGGTGGGCGATGCCGCGGATCACGTCGCGCACATGCACCCACGTGACCCACTGCTTGCCGCTGCCCAGCGGGCCGCCCACGCCGAAGCGTATCGGCAGCAGCATCTGCGGCAGCGAACCCTGGTGGCCGAAAACGAGGCCAAAGCGCATGCAGCCCACCTGCACGCCAAATTGCTCCGCCTGGCGCGCGGCCGCTTCCCACTCCTGGCACAGCTGCGACATGAAGATAGGCTGCGGCGCGCTGTCTTCAGCCAATTGCGTCGGATCGTCCTGCGGCTGCACGCCGTAATAGCCGATGGCCGATGCCGACAGCAGCACCCGTGGCTTGTGCTGCGCGCGGGCGATCCACGCCACCAGGTCCTGCGTCAGCGCCACTCTGCTGCGGCGCAGGGCCGCCTTGCGCGCGTCCGTCCAGCGCTTTCCGACGATGCGCGCGCCGGCCAGGTTGACCACCATGTCGATGCGCTGCGCATCCGATAAGGCGTCCAGCGACTGGATGCAGCGCACCTGGCCATTAAAGGTCCACGCGGCCTGTTTCGGCTGGCGCGTCAGCACCGTCACCGCATGGCCGTCGGCCAGCAAGGCGCTGACTAACTGCTGGCCGATGAAACCGGTGGCACCCGTCACCAGCACGGACTGCGGCGCGGCGGCAAAGCGCAGGTGCTCCTCTTGCTCTGCCGTCTCCTGTACCTTGCGCCGTCCCAGTTGCCACACGGCATACGCGTCGCGCAGGCCGGACAAGCCCACGCCCACGCCGCACAGGGCGAGGAAGACGCTGAGCCAGCCATACGGCTGCCACACGAGGGCCGTCGGCAAGCTGGCCCACTGGCTGCTGTTCAGGGCCAGCAGGGCGATGAAGGCGCCCGCATTAATCGCCAGCACCGTATGCGTGACCCGCTCCGTGGCAGGCAGGAGGCGGGTTTGATCTTCCACAACAAAATCCCACAGGGTCAGCACGATTTCCACGCCAAACACGATCACCAGCACCCAGGCCCAGGCGCCATGCCACTCCCAGGCCGCCAGTCCGACGAACAGCAGGCTGTAGATCAGGGCGCGCGTGGCATGGATCGTCAATTCGAGGCGCGCCGACGCCTTTTGCGGCAGCGCCTCCGTGATTTCATGGTGGTAGATGGTGTCGAAGGCGCCCAGGCAGCCTTGCGCCGCCATCAGTTGCAGGGCCAACAAATGCGTATTCATGGTGTCTCCTTGATTTCCGGCGCGGCCGATTCGCGGAACACGCCGGCCTGGGTGAACGTGGTGCCGAACAGGACGTGGCGAATCTCGATGCGGATATTGAACTGCTGCGGCGTCTCATTGCGGTGGCACAGATAGGTCTTGCCGGGCGTGAGTACGCCGGGCAGCGGCATGCGCCAGCCAAAAAGATCCCAAAAATAGCCATCGCTGGTGAAGTACAGATTGCCGTCTTCCACGTGCAGCACCAGCTTCATGCCCAGGCCCATGCCCACGTATTCGAGCACTTCACCCTTCGCGCTTTCCGCCATGTAGGAGGTGAAGCGGATCGGCGCGCGGCCATGCAGGCGGTAGGTGCGCTGCTTGAAGATGAAGGGGCAGCCGGGACGCGAATAGACTTCGATATCGACGGGGAAATCCGCGTCGTCATACGGGATCAGGGCGCCATCGATGAAGGGGCGCGTCAGCCAGCCGAGGAACTTCCCCAAGCGCGAGCTGGTAAGTTCACGCAGTTCGCCCCGGTAGTACAAAGGCTGGCCCGGCGCGGGATTTTTCTCGAAGCGGCGGCGGATGTCCGGGTGCAGGGTCAGCCACTGCTTGCCCATCACCTTCCTGAACAGCTCTCCTTCGGACGGGCCGTTCATGATTTTGCGCGCTTGCCAGGCTTGTCTTCCGGGCTGAGGAACTTGGCCACCTTGCCGCCCATCGACAACATGCGCTGCAGGGTCGCCGGCGGCAGGTTTTTGTAGTCGCTGTAGGTGGAGCTGAGCATTTCCAGGAAGGCCAGCACCTCGCCCATGCGCTCGAGCGTCGCCGGTGGAATGGCCGCATCGTGTTCGCCCTCGATCGCGCATTCACGCAGCACCGTCAGCGTGGGATCGATCTCGCGCCGCTTGCGCTCTTCCATGATGACGCGGAAGATTTCCCACACATCCTGCAGGGCGACGAAGTGGTCGCGCCGGTCCCCCATCACGTGCGTGATGCGCGCCAGGCCCCAGCTTTGCAATTCCTTCAGGCTGTTGCTGACATTCGAGCGGGCCACGTTCAGGCTGGCCGCGATGTCTTCCGCCGTCAGCGGTTCGTTCGCCAGGAACAGCAGCGCGTGGATTTGCGCCACCGTGCGGTTGACGCCCCAGCGGGTGCCCATTTCGCCCCAGTGGAGAATATATTTTTGCGTGGTGGGACTCAATTCCATGATTTTCTCTTATTTCTGTCGTTACAGAAATGTAAGACGGAACGGAAACCGAGTCAAGCGCGATTCGTCAGGACTGTGCGGGCCGGCGGCCCATGGCGCGCAGGAATTGCTGCTGCGAGGCGTGCAGTTGGCCGTAACCGAGTTCGCGGTAGACAAGACCGTGGCGTGGCGCCAGTTCGGCCAGGATGCGCGCCAGCGCCGGATAGTGGCGGTGGTTCCAGGTGGGAAACAGGTGGTGCGTCAGGTGCAGATTCAAGCCGCCCAGCCAGTAACCGAGCCAGCGCAGCGCGCGCGGTTGCGGCGTCCAGTCGCAGGCCGTATAAAACGTGTGCTGGTACCAGTCGTGCGGCAGGGTGCCGTCTGGCCCCGGCTGGAAAAACTCGACTTCGGCCCAGTGCGTGCCCAGGATCAGCGCCACCAGCGCGCACGAGGCGATCATCTGGCCCACAAAATACGCACCCAGCACCACGCCCCAGCCGATGCCGTGCTGCTGCAGCACCCACATGGGCAGCGCCAGCACCAGCGCCACATGGCCCAGCTTCCAGCCCAGGAACGACAGCCAGCCGCGCCAGCCCTGCAAACGGCTGTGCGCGGCCACGGGCGTCTTGCCGAAGCGGTCCAGCCAGTCGCCATACCAGTTCAAATACGGCAGCGACAGGGCCGCCACCACGGGCCAATACAGGTATTGGTAGCGGTACTGCGGCGACCAGCGTTGAAACGGTGTCTGGCGCAAAAACGGATTCGGCTCCGTGTCGAGGTCATAGCCTTCCACGTTGGCATACGTGTGATGGAAGTGCACGTGGCGGATGGTCCAGAAATCCGTGTCCACGCCCACGGGCAAGCCGACCAGGCGGATCAGCACGCGGTTCCAGGCTCCCTGGCGAAAGATGGCGCTGTGGGCCGCATCGTGCAGGGTATTCATGGCCAGCGCCATGGCCGCGACCAGGCAAGCCACGTAGCTGGCGACAAACGGCCAGGTGCTGACGGCGCGCAGCGCCAGCGCATACAGCCCCACCGTCAGCGCGGCCAGGAAGGCGGTTTTCGCATGCAGGCGCGCGTCGCCGAAGCGGTGTTTTCCTTCGTCCGCCAGGTAGGCGTCGGCGCGTGCGCGCAATTCGCGGCGGAAGGCGGAATCGCGTGCGGGCCGGAAGCGCAGCGGCGGCAGCTGGCTCACGCGCGCGTCCCGGCCGCTGCCGGCCACCACAGGCGGCGCGCGCCGTCGAGGCCATGCGCCAGCAGTGCGGTCAAAAACACCGTGCCCCACGCATCGCGCGCGCCATACCAGCCCAGATACAGGGCAGGCATGGCCAGCGCGATGGCCACCCAGGCGATGGCGCCCCAGCGCCGCGCATCGGACAAGCCGCCCAGCGCCAGGGTGCCGCCGAAGATCAGCGCGAACAGGATGACTTGCTGCGCGCCCGCCAGCACTGCTTCGTGGTTGACGTAATGGATCACCAGGCCAAACAGGATCACGCCGCCGATGCCGATGAACAGCTCGGGCACCTCGAAAGTGCCGCGCGACTGCCAGTGGGGAAAGCGCGCGCGCAGCCAGGTAAATAGTTTGCCGTTGCTGGCCAGGAGCGGGTTGTGCGTTGGCGTCATGCCCTTCACGCCATAGCGCATTTCCACGCCCTCGAGTTCGGGCTGAAAGCTGCCGAAGAGTTTGTCCCAGATCAACAAGGTACCGCCGAAATTGCGGTTGATATAGCGCTTGTCCGTGCCGTGATGCACGCGGTGGTGCGACGGCGTCACCATGAAGCTATCGAGGATGCCGGATTTTTTGACCAATGCATTGTGGTTGTAGAGCTGCACCGTGTAATGCAGCGACGAGACGACAAGGAAGATTTCCAGCGGCACGCCCAGCACGGCCAGGATGGCGATGAAGGGGAAATTCGTCAGCGACGAATACCAGGAATTGCGCACGCCCAGCGACAGGTTGAAATGCTCGCCCTGGTGGTGCACCACGTGCACGGCCCACAGCAAGGGGATTTTATGGTGCAGCCGGTGCATCCAGTAAAAGCACAAGTCCCAGGCAAAAAACGCGAACACCCATTGCGCCACCACGGGCCACTGATCGACGAGGTGCAGGTTCACATGGCGCAGCAGCAGGGCAAACGCGGCCACTTCCACGCCGCGAAATACCCACATCAGGATATGGCCGGAATTGAGGTTGAAGATCACGTCCTTCCACGGCACGGGTGTCTTGCGCACCCATTTCAGGATCAGCAGTTCGGCCAGCACGAAGGCCAGCATGATCAGGAACGACAGGGCAAATGGATTCATCATGGTGCGGTTTTGATGGAAACGGCGCGGCGGGCAGCCAAGGATACCTGCATTTTCGCCAGCATGCCGCCGGCGATGCCGACAGCCAGGCCGGCGGCCAGGTCGATGCTCACGTGCCGGCGCAGCGCGATGATGGCGTAGCAGATGGCCACGCCCAGCACCACGGCCAGCGTGGAGCGCAGCAGGTGGCGTTTGTCGCACAAGGCCCACACGCACAGCAAGGTCAGGGCGCCATGCAGCGACGGCAGGCAGTTTTGCGTGGAGTCCGCCGCCTGCAGCATGCGCAGCGCCTGCGTGCTCCAGGCGCTGCCGTCGCCCACGGGCGGGTAGGCGAGCGTGGTCGGATACAGCAGGAAGACCACGCCGCACATGACGGCGGAAAGCGCCATGGCGCGCGCCAGCCAGCGCACGCGGGCCGCATCGGCCGCCAGGTAGGCGTAGGGGATCAGGATAAAGAACGACAGGTATAGCCAGATGGCGGCATCCGTGTAGGGAATGGCGCGATCCAGCGCCGTTTCCGGCAGCAGTACCCCCTGCCCTTGCAGCAAGTCGCTGGAAAAATACACGAGGCCGACGCTGCCCCAGCCGGCCAGCAAATGCAGCAGGCGGCCGCGTACGGTCATGGAAGAAGGGTTCATGCGGTGGCAAGGCGCCGGATGCGGCGCCGTTTCATGGTGGGGTCAAAGGGAGGCAGTTCGGCGCTCGTCGTCCAGGCCAGGCCATCGACGGACACGCCCAGGCCCTGCAGCACCATTGCCAGGTGCGCGCGCAGGGCGGCCAGGCCGGCATCGTCGAGCGCCGCATGCAGCTGCAAGGCCGCTTCGCCCGCTTGCGCCAGGCGGTAGTCGGCGTCCGGCGGCAAGGCTTGCGCGAAGGCCCGCGTCAGCACATCGGCAAACACGGCGACGGGGGCGCCGCCGCGCGCGGAGGGAAGCAGCAGCATGTCGTCGCAGCGCCCTTCGATGCCGTCGATGGCGCGCGTGGCGCGGCCACACGGGCATGGCGTGGCGCGCGCGATCAGGATGTCGTCCAGGCGGTAGCGCACGATGGGCTGCGTAATGCGCGTGAAGTCCGTAATCACGGGCACGAAGCGACGTTGTTCAGCGTCGAGCCACTGCGGCTCGATGTGCACGTATTCCTCGTTCAAATGCAGCACGCCGTGTTCGCAGCTGCTGGCAAGGAAACCCTCGGTGGCCTGGTAGATTTCATGCACGGCGCCAAACGCCTGCACGATCAGCGCCCGGTCCTGGGCTTCCAGCACTTCGGCCACCGAGATGACTTTTTTCGGCGCCAGCGCCAGGCTGCCATCGATGACGCGCAAGGCCAGCTGGCGCAGCACTTGCGCGGGTGCGACGATCACGGAAGGTTGATATTGCGCCAGTTGCGCGCACAAGGCGTCGAAGGGCTGGAACAGATCGTAAAACGCAAAGGTCAGCCACGGCGAACGCACGGCCGTGTACAGATTGCTGTTTGCGCGCAGGAACAGCGCGACCCGCTCGCCGGAAAACAGGCCGTCGGGCAGCGCCTTGGCCAGCATCACGCCCGCCCATTGGGCCTTTTCGCGCGGGCTGACGGTAAACACGGCGCGCCGCGACGAGGTGCCCGACGACAGCCCCACGGTGATCTCGCCCACGGACGGCGTGAAGTCGCGGCTATGCTCGGCCGCCATGGCCGCGTCCATCGCCTGCGCCAACGTGATTCCTGCCGTGTTCATGGCGTCGAAATGCTCGAGCATCAGCGCCTTGTTCATCGTCGGCCACTGCGCCAGGGGCAGCGCGCGATAGGGAGCGAAATAGCGGCTGCGCGCACACAGCACCTCGATGAAACGGGCCAGCTGCCGCTGCTGGTAGGCGTCCAGCTGCGCGCGGCTTGTAAAACGCAGGCGGCGCGTGCGCCAGTACGACAGCAAGAGCCAGACAAGACGCTTCACGGGCGGCCCGCCACAGCGATATAGTCGACCGTGTCTTCATGCGTGATGCGGATCTGCGCATTGCCGGACCGGTGCAACTGGTGCAGCCGGCTCAGGGTGGCGTAATACGGCGCGCGCTTGTGCTGGATGATGAATGACAGTTCCGACGGGCCGCGCAGCTGCTGGAAACTTTCCGGCACCCAGGCCGCGTCGGACGCCAGCAGGGTCCAGCCGCCATCCTGCAGCACGAAGGCGCCCAGATGGCCGACGGCGTGGCCGGGCAAGTCGACGATGTAGATCTCGCCCGTGCCGCTGACGTCGCGCCCGTGCGTGAATGGCAGCAGGGCCGACGGCAGGGCCGTTTCGGGCACGCTGTCGACAAAGCTCAATCGATCCGCAATATCGTTCGGCAGCAGTTCGGGCACGAAGGCCTGGCGCACGGCGGCCACGCCGGACAATCCCCGCACGGCGTCCCAGCCCGTTTTGGAAGCCATCAGCCGCGCGCCGGGAAAGTCGCGCAGACCGGCGATATGGTCGGCGTGGAAGTGCGACAGCAGCAAGGTGTGGATGTCGCCGGGCGACACGCCATGCGCGCGCAGCTGGCCCTGCAGCGACTCGTTTTCGTCGAAGAAAATCGGCGTCACCCACGCGTACATCCGGTACACGCCCTTCGACGTGGCGGCGCGGAAGTGTTCGGCGTAGCCGGTGTCCCACAGGTACAGGCCCGCGCGCGTCTCGATCAGGTAGGCGCGCGAGGGGAAGCAGCGGCTGGCCAGCCCGCTGCCTTTCAAGACCATGCACGAAGGATGGGTGCAGTGGCCGACGCGAAACGCGGTGATGCTAGCCATTGCGCTCCTTGCCCACCTTGTGCGCCGCCGCTTCCTGGCGCATCCACTGCGCCGTCAGCGCGATGCCTTCCTGCAGGCTGACGATGGGACGGTAGCCAAGCACCTTGCGCGCCTTGGCATTATCGAGCGTCATGTCGAAACTGAGCGCGCCGATGCTGTAGGGTGTCAGCGATGGTTCGCGCCCCGTAAAACGCGAAGCGAACTGCATCAGGCGCGCCACCACCGCCAGCACGCGATACGGCACACTGACGATTTCGAACGGCTGCTGCAGATGCTCGCAGAACAGGGTGCGCAAAATGTCGCACAGGCGCGCCGGTTCGCCATTCGTGATGTTGAAGGCGGCGCCGGACGCGATGGTCTTGTGCACGGTGGCCAGCCACATCGCATGCACGACATTGTCGACATAGGTGATGTCGATGCTGGCCGCGCCGCCGTTGGGCAGCGGCAGCTTGCCACCGCGCTGTTCCAGCACCCGCGCCAGGCGCGGAATCAGCACCTGGTCATGCGGGCCGAAGATGGCGCGCGGGCGCAGGATCACGCACGTCATGCCGCGATGGCGGTCGACGCAATCCTGCACCAATTTTTCCGCCATCGCCTTGCTGCGCGCATACGCGTTGACGAAGGCGTCGGGGCGGAAGGTTTCCGGCACGTCGAGGTGGTTGCGGTAATCGAAATAGATGGCTGGCGTGGAGATGTGCACGAAGCGCGCCACGTGCAGGCTGGCGGCCGCGCGCAGCAGCTGCGCCGTGGCCGTGACGTTGGCGGCGATGAAGTCGCGCTCCGCGCCCCAGGGCGACGACAGCGCGGCGCAGTGCCAGACGGTGTCCATGCCGCGCACCAGCTCATCGACCTGGCGCGGCGATGCCTGTGCCAGATCAAGCGCCACGAATTGCGCGCCCATGCGCTCCAGTTCGCGGCCCACGGCGGCGTTGCGGCCGGTGGCGCGCACTTCCACGCCCTGCGCCAGCAGGGTGCGCACGGCATTGCGCCCCAAGCCGCCCGTCGCTCCCGTGACCAGTATCCGCCTCATCACACCACCTTCACAGGTCAAGTATCATGCCGCCGATGGTCAGGCCAGCGGCCGTGCCCATCATCAGCAAACGCTGGCCTGCCACGGCCCGCCCCGTCATCACCGCCTCGTGCAGGGCGGTGGGCAGGGACGCGGCCACCTGGTTGCCGTGCGTTTCAAAGATCTTGATGATTTTAGCATCGGGAACGTCGAGGATGCGCGCCGCATGCGCGAGTCCCAGCGGACTGGCCTGATGCGGCACGACCACGTCGACTTTTTCCAGTCCCGCGCCCGATTCCTGCATTAGTTCCGCGAGGAAATCCGGCATCACCTTGACGGCCAGGCGGAACACGGCCTTGCCATCCATGCGGAACAGATAATCGCCCGGTTCGCAGCCGTTGCGCGGGTTGCGCTCGGTGCCGCCGCCGCGGATTTCGCAGTAACGCCGCCCTTCCGGATACGTGCCCATCTTGTAGGCGCGGATGCCGGCGCTGCCGTCGCCCTGCTCGACGATGACGGCGGCGGCGCCGTCGCCAAAGATCATCGATGCTTCCGGCTCGCTCCAGTCGACGCCGCGCGAGGCGAGGTCGGACGAGACGATGGCGATGCGCCGGTAGGCGCCGCCGGCCAGCATGGACGCGGCCACGCGGAAGGCGGCCATGAAACTGAGACAACTGGCGTTGACGTCAAAGCTTTGCGTGCCTGGCGGCAAGCCCGCATGTTCGGCAACGAAGCAGGCCGTGTTCGGCAATGCCTGCTCGGGCACGCCGTTGGCGCAGATCAACAAATCGATGTCGGCCGGACGCAGGCTCGCATTCTTCAGCGCGTCGAGCAGGGCGGCGGCGCCCAGCTGGCTTTGCGATTCATCGGGCGCGGCGACAAAGCGCGACAGCACGCCGCTCTTGCGCAGGGTATAGCCGGCCGGATGGCCCAATGTCAGGTCCAGGCTGGCGGAGGTAACGCTGTGCGACGGCACGGCTTTGCCCGTCGCGATCAGGCGAACTGGAATCATGTTGGCCTTAAAAAAGTAAAGTAAATACGGTTGATGAAGGATCTATGCGCTAATCGCGTGCCAATGGCGGCAATGCAACGCCGCAGCTCTTGCAAAAACTGGCATCGTCATCGAGCCCTTCTTTCAGGCACGTGGGGCAGGTACGCGTGGTGACCAGCTTGGAACTGCGCTGCACCGTCATTTCCGCGCTGATAATGCCGGTAGGCACTGCCAGGATGCCCCAGCCGAGCAGCATCATCAGCGATGCGATGGTGCGCCCGATGTCGGTGCGCGGCGTGATATCGCCGAAACCGACCGTGGTCATGGTGCTGATGGCCCAGTATATCGACGTGGGAATACTGCTGTAACCGTTCTCCGGCCCTTCCACCACGTACATCACAGTACCCAACAGAAAGACCACCATCATGACAAAAGACAAGAAAATGAGGATCTTGCGCCGGCTGGCGAGCAAGGCACGCCCCAGCACCGTGTATTCATGCACATACGACGTGAGCTTGAGGATACGGAACATGCGCAGCAGGCGCAAAATGCGCACGTCGATCAGCACGTGGGCGCCCGGCAGCAGCAAGCCGATGTAGGTCGGCACGATGGCCAGCAAGTCGATGATGCCGAAAAAACTCTTGGCGTAGCGCACCGGATGCTGCAGGCACGCCAGGCGGGCGAAATATTCGACGGTAAATAAAATGGTGAAAAACCATTCCAGCGCCGTCAGCCAGGTGCCATAGCGCTCGGCCACGGAAGCGACACTGCTGAGCACGACCACCGTCACGCTGATCAGGATGGCGGCGATCAGCAGCAAATCGAAGGCGCGGCCCGTGCGCGTTTCCGCCTCGAAAATGACGGTGTACACCTGCTCGCGCCAGCCCCGCTCGGGCTTGCCATATTTTTGCTGCGTTTCCTGCGCCGCCAGTTGCTGCGGCGTCAAGGGCGCCGCGCCGCTCTTCGTCGCGGCTTTCATGTGGGTAGTGTGCTCATATACTATTATTGTATAGATAATTTACAAAGCACGGCGACACGCACGATTGCACTACGACAGCTTCTTCGCCAGCAACACGGCATTGCGCCGGTCACGCTCGGCTTGCACGATGTCCGTCGTGCGCGCTTCCGACAGGCCCACCGTGTGCAGCACGGTGGCCGTCAGCTGCAGCGCCGATTCCAGCGCCTCGGGCACGACGAGGGTGGCGCCCGCCTGTATCAGGGCCACGGCATGCGCCTCGTCGCGCGCCCGCGCATACACGGGCAACTGCGGATATTCGCGGCGGATCGATTTGACGGCATGCAGCACGGAGGCCGCATGGTCCATGGTCAGCACCACGGCGGCGGCCCGGTCAGCATTGACCTTTTGCAACAATTCCGCACGCGACGCATCGCCGAAATACACGGGGAAACCACGCGGATGCAGGGTCGTCACCAGGCGCGCATCGTTTTCGATGGCCACATACGCGATGTCCTGCTCCGTCAGCACCTTGGCCAGCAACTGCCCCACCCGGCCGAATCCGGCAATGATGACGGTGCTGCCCTGCGGCGGCGGCGCGCCGTGCGCCAGGTCGGCCAGCTGATGGTGGTGGCGCCGTTCCCACCAGTTGCCGAACGCGCGCGCCGCCTTGGCCAGCGCCGGCGTGGCAAACAGGCTCAGGCCCACCACCAGCATGACGAACTGCGCCACTTGCGGGCCGATCAGCTTGGTACCGAGCGCATACGCGACAACGATGAAGGCGAACTCGCCGCCCTGCCCCAGCAGCACGCCCGTTTCCACTGCGCGCCCCCAGTGAAAGCCGCCGAGGCGGAAAATCACGCTGATGACGAGGGTTTTCAAGGCAAACAGGCTCAGCACGGCCAGGGGAATCAAGACCGGCGACTTGAGGATTTCGCGCACGTCGATCTGCATGCCCACCGACATGAAGAAAAGGCCCATCAACAAGCCCTTGAAGGGCTCGATCGTCACTTCCACTTCATGGCGAAATTCCGTTTCCGCCAGCAGCAAGCCGGCCAGCAAGGCGCCCAGCGCCATCGACAGGCCCGCCAGGTACGTCAGCCCCGCGATGCCCAGGGTGCTGAGCAGGGTCAATGCCATGAAGACGTCGGGCTGGCGTTTCTTGACGAAAAACTGGAACAGCGGGCGAATCACGCGGCGCCCCAGCAGATAGATCAGCAGGATGGCGCCGGCCGACTTCACGGCCGCAAAGCTGAGCAGATACGCCAGGTCGTCGCTGCGCCCGCTGGCGAACACGTCGATCAGGATGAACAGCGGCACCACCATCAAATCCTGGAACATCAGGATGGAAAAGCCCGCCTGGCCGGCCGGCGTCTGCAGGGAGCGCTGGTCCGTGAGCAATTGCATCACCACGGCCGTGGACGACAGCGACAGCACCAGGCCCAGCACGATGGACGCTTCCAGCGACAGGCCAAAGTAATACGCCACGCCGCCGATCAGGCAGGCGCTGACGGCCACCTGCCCCACGCCCGCGCCGAATACCCAGCGCCGCAGCGCCCACAGCCGTTCCGTCGACAGTTCCAGGCCGATCATGAACATCAAAAACATCACGCCCAGCTCGGCCAGACCGCTGACCTGCTCGGCACGCACGAACGAGAAATACGTCAGCCACGTGAAGTCGCCGGCCCACAGGCCGAAGCCGAACGGGCCGAACAGGGCGCCCACGGCCAGGAAGCCGAGCACCTGGTTGACTTTCAGGCGTTGCAATAGCGGAATAAAAATCCCGGCCAGGGCGAGAAACAGCAGGGTTTCCCGCAGATAAGGTAAGGCGTGTTGCTCTTCCAAGATAATCCTAACTAAATATTATTCTTGCTGAATTGACAGTGTCGCATGCGCGGCCATGGCAAAGCAGGCGCACATGCAATATTTTTCCACAAGGCAACAAATCCGCTACGGACGCACGGCTGGCGGCGGCGCCAGCATGTCCGCGCGGGGACGATCCCAGCCCGGCACATAGGCCGGACACGGCCGGTTGCGGAACTGCTGCAGTTCCACCGTGGTGAAATTGGGCAGCATGCCGGGGTTGAAGCGCACGTCCGTCAGCTTGTCCGCATTCAATCTGGGCATGCGGGCAAAGCGGAACCAGGCGTCGACATAGCAATTGTCTTCCTGCAAAGCGCGCAAGGCGGCCAAGCTGCCTGCCGCCTGGGCGGAGACGGCAATGCCGGGCGCCAGTTGCCGGCCCTGCTTGCTGGTTTCTGCCAGCCCCGCCGGGCAGGCGGCGGGCGCCAGCGATGCGGGCAGCAGGCTCAGGGTGCCGCGCCGCAAGGTGTACACGTCCGTCTTGCTGTCGAGCGAGACATAGATCCAGCACAGGGGGTTGCTGGGAAACGCCGTCATCGCCACGTCCCATACGCGCGTGCCGGGATCCACGCGCTGCACGGCCGCCTCGATGCGCGCACGGCCGAGGGCCGACGCCACGCCCTGCGTGCCGATAAAGGTGGCGGCCAGCGCGAAGGCCAGCAGCAGCGGCCCCCGCCCCCGCTCGCCGGCTCTCCCTTGCAGCACGGCCAGGATCACGCCCAGCCCCAGCAGAACGACCAGCGAAGCGGGCGCCAGATAGGTTTTATAGGTAAAGAAACACAGGGCCGCCGCCAGTCCCGCCAGCAACACGCTTTTGACGATGCCGTAATGTAAGGACATGATCACGGGCACGCCCAGCAGCACCCAGAACATCGGCTCGACGATGAAGACCATGTCGCCATACAGCCAGCGGCTGTCAAATGGATAAAACGGGTGCAAGCCATAGGAATTGAGGAAATCCATGCCCATGTGCAAGCAGAATCCCAGCAGCAGACAGGCCGCCAGGCCGATGCGGGCGGGCACGCTGCTTTTCAGCAAGCGGCGCGCGCCGGGCCACAACAGCCACAGCAGCGCCAGCAACAGCAGCGCCTGCGGCAAGGCCAGCAGCAAGGTGTGCGTGTGACCACGGTGGTGCAACATGTAGCCGAAGGGGCGCGGCAACAGTTTTGTCAGCACCAGGTCCAGGTCGGGCGCGTTGCTGGCAAACCAGGCAGTAAACAGAAACAGCGCGCGCCGGGTGCGCTGTGCGGGTGCCTGCGGCTCGGGCGGCAGGCTGCGGTGTACCAGTTCGCCGACCCCGAGGCCGATGACCGAATGCGTAATATTATCCATCGGGCAATTTTACAGGATGCCCGCCCCGGCGCGCTCTTGCGTTGCTACTTGCGCTACAGCTTCTCCAGCTCCGGACCGCGCATGCCCACCAGCAAGGCGCGGCCGTCGGGCAGCACGCGGAACTCGCCATAGCGGGCCTTTTCCCAGCGCGCCGCCTCGCCTTCCTTGAAAAACCAGGCATCGCTGACCAGCACCCAGTTGCCATCCTTCGGCGTCAGTTCGAGCAGGAATTCGCCAGGCGCCAGCGCCTCCTTGGTGTACGGGCGCAGCAGTTCCGCCACGCCGCGTGCATCGCGCGTCGCCACCACGAGGGGCCGGCCGGGCGCCCGCTCCACGCTGGCCAGGGTGGACAGCACGCCCAGGTTGACGAAATTGAGGCGCATGTAGTCGCCCTGCATCAGCGAACGGGGATCGACCGGTTCCAGCGCCACGAAGATCGCTTGTCCTTTGGCAATCAGCTGCTCTTTTTGCCAGATGCCGCCATTGGCGACCAGCAACACCAGCAGCAAGCCGCCCAGCACGCCCAGGCGCGCGGCGCGGCGCTCCAGGACCACATCCGCCGGCTTGCTTTCCACCAGGTGCAACACGGCGCCGCGCATGGCCAGCCACGACAGGGCGCACAGCACGGCACCGGCCACGGCCAGCAGCGCCGCCTTGCTGGCCAGCGGCCAGGCCAGCTGGTAATAAAAGCTGCCGAGTATCCACGCCGCCGCCAGCGCGGCCGCCACGGCCACGCGCGAACGCCCGCTCGTCAGGCAATACGCGAGGATCAGCAGCACGGGACCGAGCGCCGGCATGAACCACGCCAGCACGATCAGCACCAGCGCCACGCCGATAGCGGGCAACTGGCGCAATGCCGGCCAGCGCCATCCCGTCCAGGCGGCGGCCGCCGTGGCCAGCACGAGCGAGACCCCATTCAAGGCCTGCGCATACCAGGCAATACCCTGATGCCGCGTCACTTCGCGCGCCACGTCGCCGGCAAACCCACCGCCCAAGGCGCCACCGAGCATGAAGGTCATGCCGGACCAGAAGACCAGCCCCAGCAAGATTGCCAGGACCCATCCCGTCGACAGCGACTCCAGGAAGGCGGCGACAGGCGCGCCGCGCCCGTCGTTGAACGCTTGCTTCTGCAGCCAGTGGGCGGCCAGCCAGCATGCCAGGGCCAGCATCCAGGCCAGATACAGTTGCGTGGGATCGTTCTCGAAAATCCAGTCGCGCGTGCTATCGATGATGCCCAGTCCCAGCAAGCCACAGGCGACCAGTCCCAGCAGCACGCGCAGCCAGTCGCGCGGCAAGGCGGCGGCCACCACCAGGCATGCCATGCACAGCAGCAGCGATGCCGTCTGCGTGGAATAGTCGCGGTACAGGGCATAACCGAGCAAGCCGCCGCCCACCAGCAGGCAGGGCACGGCCAGTTGCTCGACAAACAGCGCCACGCCGCGCGTGCGTATCAGCAGCACGGCCACCACCAGCACGATGGCGGCCACGACATACGCACCGGGACCGTGGCGCACAACGCTTTCCAGACCCGCGCCCAGCGCAATCATCAGGGGAATGGCGGCCAGCCAGGCGCCGAAAGCCGTCATCAGCACCAGCGGCCACGGCCGCACATCCTGCACGGGACGGGGGGCATTCGGCGGCAACAGGCCCGCGCGCGTGGCGTCGTCGATCAGGGTGGCGAGCGCATCGGCTCGTTGACTATGAATAGTGTTCATGCCGCCTCCTGGCGCGTGCGCCACAGTATGCCTTGCACGGTCAACGCCAGCAGCACGGCGGCCAGCAATCCCAGCACGGTCAGCGCGCCGACGCCATCGCCATGGCCGTTGAACAGCACATGCGTCAGGCCACCCACCAGCAAGGTGTTCAGGCCCAGTGCGACGGCGCTCAGGCCGAACACGTCAAAAAACTTGCGCATGGCCAGCAGGACGCCGGCGACGGCCAGCAAGCCCAGTCCGGCCCAGTACGGCGATGCGATATCGTTGCCGAACAGGGCGCTGACGGCCGTGCCCGTGATGAGAATGGTGGCCAGCACCAGGCCCAGGCGCAGGGCCCAGCTGCCCGCGCCCGTCCAGCGCGCCAGCAGGGGCGAGACAAACGCACAGGCAAGCAGCACGGCCAGCCAGCCACTGACGAAAATGGGCAGATCGCTGGAATCGATACGCCAGCTGTGGTGCGCATGGGCCTGCATCCACAGGGCGGCGGCCGTCGAAAAAATCAGCATCCACGGCGTCCACAGCACGTCGCTGCGCGCGACCAAGCACAGGGGCAAGGCCAGCACGGCCCACAGGGCGAACAGTTGCCACGGATCGGCGCCCGTCTGGTACGTCTGGCCGAAATACGCAAACAGGCCGCCGATGGTCAGCAAAGCCAGCAGCAGCAAAGGGACGCGCGCCCTGGGTACGGCAAACGCGCCCAGGCAGGCGGCGGCCAGCATGCCTTGCAGCAGGGCAAAGCGGCCCATGCGACCCAGGTCTTCCCAGTTGGCGGCGACCCAGCAGATCAAGCCCATGCCCAGCAGCGCAGCGCCCAGCACGGCCACGCCGCGCGGCAGCCAGTAGGCCAGGCGCGCCGGTTCGCGCTGGAAACCGGCCACTTCCTGCAACTGCCGGGTTTGTTGGGCATCGAGCGCATGGTCCGAGGCGAGTTGGTACACGGCGAGGCGTAAATCCATCGTCTGCTTTCTTTGTCAGGAAATTGGGGGAGTCAGGTCAGCGCTCGACGCTCACGCCGCGCCAGAAGGCGACGTGGCCGGCAATTTGCCTGGCGGCGTCCTTGGGCTCAGGGTAATACCATGCCGCGTTGGCATTGACGGCGCCATCGACAACGACGTCGTAATAGCTGGCCGTGCCCTTCCAAGGGCAGATGCTCGTATGGCTGCTGGGACGCAGGTAGTCCTGCGTCACCTTTGACAAAGGAAAATATACATTGTTTTCAACGACTTGCACCTGCGCATCGGTCGCTTGCGCGATGACGGCGCCATTCCAGCTGGCTGTTGGCATTTGACTATCCTCCTCCTGCGCCGAGTGTAGCGCAAAAAGTCCGCCATGGCGCGCGCCATTGGCGCCCTGCTCAAGCGCCGGCGATGATCTGGCGCAAGGCTTGCTCGAACACTTCCGGTGGTTGGCCGCCGGAAATCAGGTGGCGCTCGTTGATGATGACGGCGGGCACCGAGTTGATACCATTCTGCTGGTAGAACTGTTCCTGCGCGCGCACCTCGTCCGCATAGGCGTTCGAGGCCAGCACGGCGGCCGCTTTGACGGCGTCCAGGCCCACCTTGCCGGCCACGGCCAGCAACACTTCGTGCGAAGACGGATCCTGTCCCTGCGTGAAGTAGGCATCGAACAGCGCCATCTTGAGTTCTTTCTGGCGCCCTTCCAGAGCGGCCCAGTGCAGCAGACGGTGCGCGTCAAACGTGTTGTAGATGCGGCCGCGCTTGTCCATGGCAAAGGTAAAGCCCAGCTGCTCGCCGCGCGCGCGGATGGCTTCGCGCGACTGCGCCATCTGTTCCGGGGTGGAACCATATTTGCGGGCAATGTGTTCGCCGATATCCTCGCCTTCGGGCGGCATGTTGGCGTTCAGTTCGAAGGGCTGGAAGTGAATATCGGCCTGGACGGTGTCTTGCAGCTTGTCCAGCGCCTGCTCCAGCGATTTCAGGCCGACCACGCACCAGGGGCAGGAAACGTCGGAGACGAAATCGATACGGACGGGGACGGGTGTGGCGGAGGTGGTGGAAACAGTCATGGTGGGCAGCCTTTGCGCGAGTCGGGGGCGGCCGCACCGCGCGGCGCCGCAAACACAGCATATGCGTGCGGCGCGCGGGAAATCAAGCGCTTACTTCTTCTTGCCAGCGGCCTTGGCCGCATCCTTCTTGCCGCCGATCTTGCTTTCCTTGCCAGAGAGCAAGTTCGCGATGTTCTGGCTATGGCGGTAAGCCAGCAGCACGCTCATGACAATCACAGACAGCAAGATGGGATCGACGCCGAACAGCAAGCCATAGTAAAACGGCGCGAACAGGGCCGCCACCAGGGCTGCCAGCGAGGAGTAGCGAAATGCGTAGGCAATGATCAGCCAGGTGGCCAGGGTCGCCAGGCCCAGCCAGGGATTGATGCCCAGCAGCACACCGAGGGCCGTGGCCACGCCCTTGCCGCCGACGAAGCGGAAGAACACGGGCCACAAATGGCCAAGGAAAACGGCGATGGCCACCAGGGCCACGGCCGTGTCGCCCACACCGAGCGCTGTGGAAAAATGGTCGGCCAGGAACACGGCCAGCCAGCCCTTGGCGCCATCGCCCAGCAGGGTCATGATGGCGGCGCCCTTGTTGCCGCTGCGCAGCACGTTGGTCGCGCCCGGATTTTTCGAGCCATAGGTGCGCGGATCGGCAATGCCGTAGACCTTGCTCATCACCACGGCAAACGATATCGAGCCGAGCAAGTAAGCGGCCACTGTCATTGCCACGGTTGTGATTACTGGATTCATTTCTTCCCTTTATTGTGTTTATTACACCAGCATCGAGGCTGGCGCAGCAGAATATACACCAGCGCCCAGTCAACGGACAGGGCGGCATCCAGTTTTCTTAATCCTGCAGGGCGCACTGCACCGGCTTGGCTTGCAACAAATCAACAAGCACCTGCGGCGCCAGCGAGACGAGGAAACCGCGCCGCCCGCCATTGATGTAGATACGCGGCAAGTCCAGGATCGATTGCTCGACGTACACGGGCATGGCCTTCTTCGTGCCGAACGGCGAGGTGCCGCCGATCATGTAGCCGGAATGACGCTGCGCCACTTCGGGCTTGCACGGCTCGACGGACTTGCAGCCGATGCCACGCGCCAAATTCTTGGTCGACACCTTGCAATCGCCATGCATGAGCACGATCATCGGCTTGGCCGCCTCGTCCTGCATCACCAGGGTCTTGATCACCGCATGTTCTGGCACGTTCAATTCGCGCGCCGAAACGCTGGTGCCGCCATGCTCCTCATACGGATACGGGTGTTCTTCGAAGGAAACTTGATGCTTGCGCAGCAACTGCGTCGCCTGGGTTTCGGAAATATGCTCTTTTTTAGCCATGCGTGATACGCTGATCGTTCAGTGAGGAGTGCTAATTATGCAGGAAGAAATCCGCTTTGCCACATTCAATGTCTGCAATCTGGCCCCCGCCGGGGCGAAATTGTATGACAACCTGGAACCGTTGAGCCCGGCGCAATACGAAGCCAAGGCGGAATGGACGGCGCGGCAAATCGACCTGCTCGACGCCGACGTGATCGGTTTCCAGGAAATTTTCTCGCAAGCGGCCCTGCGCGACGTGCTGTCGCGCACGCGCCATTACCGCGCAGCCACCCAGGCCGGCTACGATGCGATCGATGCCGCCGGACGCATGCTGCCCACGGTGGCGCTCGTCTCACGCCTGCCGCTGGCCGGCGCCGGTGTTGCCTGGGCGGATTTCCCCACCGGCGTGAGCGTGCCTGCCGAGGACAATCCCTGCCGCTTCGCCCGCGCACCGCTGCATGTCCAGGTTATCTTGCCTGGCGGACAACTCATCGACGTGGTCGTGGTGCATTTGAAATCGCGCCGGCCCGACTACCGCCATGGCGACGGCAACGATGCGGCCAGCTACGCGCTGGCCAACCTGCGCTCGCTGCAGCGGCGCGGCGCGGAAGCCGTGGCCCTGCGCATGCTGGCAAGCGAACTGGGGCACAGCGGCCGTCCCCGCATCGTGCTGGGCGACTTCAACGACATCGCCAATGCCGTCACCACGGCCATCGTCATGGGCGCGGGCGCGCCGTGCGAACCAGGCATGGAAATGCGCGCGCGCCTGTACGACGCCAACGCCATCCAGCAACGCCAGGACGCCCTGCGCCACGTGGGCTACACGAATATCCACGACAGTGCCTACATGACGATCGACCACATCCTCGTGTCCGAGCATTTTCATCACGCCTCGCCGCGCGCCATCGGCGTGCTGCAGGAAGTGACTTATCTCAACGACCATTTGCTGCTGAGCTTGCCATATGCATCCGACCATGGCCAGGTGCTGGCGCGCATCAGGCTGCTGGGAAACATTAACTAACTCAGTCACTAATGCAGCAACTTCGCCAGCGCGCTGCCCTCCACTTGCGCGCTGGCATAGCGCCCCTGGTATTGCTGGCAGCCCTGTCCCCGCAGATACGCCAGCTGCTGCGCCGTTTCCACGCCTTCGGCGATCACCGTCAATTGCAGCTCGCGCGCCATGGCGATGATGGTGGCGGCCACGGCCGTGTCGGATTCGCCGACCGCGCCGTCCGCGGCCGCGGGCAGGAACGATGGGTCGATCTTGAGTTTATCCACCGGGTAATGGCGCAGATTGGCCAGGCGCGAATAGCCGGTGCCGAAGTCGTCGATGGCCAGCCTGGCGCCCAGCGCGCGCAGTTGCGCCAGCACGCCGGCCAGGCGCGCGCCCCCCTTCATCAGCAAGGATTCCGTCACTTCCAGTTCCAGGCAGGCGGCGGGCAAACCCGACACGGCCAGCGCCTCTTGCACGCTGAGCAATAAATTATTGTGCAGACATTGCGCCGGCGACAGATTCACGGCCACGCGCCAGGCATGGCCCGCATCGTGCCAGGCGCGCGCGCGCAGGCAGGCGTGGCGCAGCACCCAATTGCCAATCGACACCATCAAGCCGCATTCCTCGGCCACGGCGATGAAGCGCTCGGGCGGCAGCACGCCCAGTTGCGGGTGGCGCCAGCGCAACAGCGCTTCGGCGCCGAGGATCTGCCCGCTGGCGACATCGAGCGCGGGCTGGAATTCCAGCACGAATTCATCCTTGCCCAGCGCTTCGCGCAAGCCCTGCTCCAGGCTGGCCCGCTCGACGATTTGCGCATTCATCTCCGCATTGAAAAACTGGAAATTGTTGCGCCCGCTTTCCTTCGCGTGGTACATGGCGATGTCGGCGTTGTGCACGAGGCTATCGATGTTGTCGCCATCGCTGGGAAAGATGGCCACGCCGATCGAGGTGGACACATGCAATTCGTATTCGCCCAGTTGATAGGGCTGCGTGACGGCATGCAGCAGGCTGAACGCCACATGGGCCACCTGGTCGATGCCGCCCACCTCGGCCAGGATGACGACGAACTCGTCGCCGCCATGGCGGCTGACCGTGTCGACGCCGCGCACGCAGCGCACCAGGCGCCGCGCCACCTCCTTGAGCAGCAAATCGCCCACGTGGTGGCCCATGCTGTCGTTGATGTGCTTGAAATGGTCGAGGTCCAGGTACAGGATGGCCAGCATGCTCAGCTTGCGCCGCGCGGCCGCCAAGGCCAGCGACAGGCGGTCCAGCAGCAGCACCCGGTTCGGCAGGTCCGTGAGGAAATCGTGCTCGGCCAGGTGGCGCGTGTGCTCCTCGTTTTTCTTGCGCTCGCTGATATCGCTGAGGATGGCCAGGTAATTGCTCAATTGCCCCTGCGGGTCGCGGATGGCCGTCAGCGACAGCCAGGCCGGGTAGCGCCCGCCCGCCTTGCGCTGGCCGACGATATCGCCTTGCCAATAACCGTTGGCCTCGACCTCGTCCCATACGTGGTCGAAAAACGCCGGCGCGTCCGGCTCCACGCCGTGCTGGACGAAGGGTTTGCCCAGCATGTCGTCCAGGCTGTAGCCGCTGATCTCGCTATACGCGGGATTCATGCTGACGACCCGCTGCTGCGGGTCCAGCACGACGATGGCCTCGCGCGCATGCTCGACCACCTGTGCCGACAGGTACAGAGCCCGCTCAGCCAGTTTACGCGAGGAAATATCACGGATCACGGCATAAAACAGATAGGTATGGTCGAGCGTGACGGAAGTGAGCAGCACTTCGCCCCAGAACAGTTCGCCCGTGCACGTCTGATAGCGCCAGTCATAGCGGCAGTTGCCGTCCGCGTGGGCTTGCGCCGCCAGCTGCGTGCCGTGCAACGAGGACAATGCGCCATCGGGCTGGCGCAAGGGCGAAAAGTCGCTGAGGCGGCGTCCCAGCAGCCGTTGTCGGTCTTCGCATTGAAACAGAGCAATAGCGGCGGGATTCGCGTCGGCGATATGCTCGTCGCGCAGCAGCAGGATGGCATCGGCGGATTTCTCGTACAACTGGCGGAAATTGTCGCCCATCAGCAACAAGGCGCCCTGCGCGGCGCCATCCTGGCCGCTGGCCGTGATGTCGACATCGATGCAGACCACTTGCCGCACTCTTCCGGACTGTATGACAGGAAACACGGTGGAACAGATGCAGCGCGGTGCGGCCCCGTCGGCACCCAGCTTCCACAGGCGCGTGCTGCGCGCCTTGCCGCTGTCCCACACGGCCGCCAATTCGCCGGCAAGCTCCCCGGCCACAGTGGCGGCATCCGGCAGCGCGGCGGCCACCCTGGCCCACGGCTGGCCCAGCGCCAGCTCGGCCGTCACGCCATACAGGCGCGCCGCACCAAGACTCCAGTAGCGCACGATGCCATCGCGGTCGATGCCGCGCACGGCCAGGCCCGGTGCCTGCTCGACGGCGGCAACGATGATGGACAGCAAGTCCAGCGCCTTGACGGCCGCTCCCGCCTGCGGTTCGGCAGCAGTCAGCAAACGGCCCGGCGACGGGGCGGCTCCGGCAATCCGATCAGACATCAGCCCCCCGTGGCGCGGCCGCACGGCAACCGGCAGGCGTATGGCCTGTCCGGTAGCGCAACCATCCCACCCATTCTTGCGCGCCGGCGAATCGGCTTCTTGAGGATGCGCAAGCATCGTGACGTGCACGGCCTCGATGCCGGCACTGTCTTCGGTCGCCGTTTTTTGCATTCCAGCCCCGATTTTGTGCAATCTGTCGCACGGCGATGGCGGCCGGACTTGAATCTTCCTAAAGTGGCAACATGCGCATCGCCGTGAACGGCCGCAGCGGCAGGCGTGTTGTCTGCGGCCGCCACGGTGATGCGCTACCCGAATTCCCCCGGCCAGAGACAGGCCGGGTCCGCACCGAGACCTGGCGCCGAACCCCTGCGCCGCTCCTGACCAAGAATACCTATGAAAAACGAGACCCTGCCCCCCGCCTCCCCCCTTGCAGCCACGCGCCGCCGGCGCTGGCGCACCCCCGTGCTGATCCTGGTCGTGCTGGGCCTGGCCGGCGGCGGCTGGATGGTGATGCAATCGAAGCAGCAAGCCGCCAAGGCTGCCGAACTGCAAGCGAGCAAGAAGAAGGAGCAGGCCAAGACGCCTGTGCACGAACTGGCGCAGGGCGACGTGGCCGCCATCGCCGCGCGCGCGCTGTCCATCAGCCTGCCCCTGTCCGGTTCGCTGGCGCCCGTGACCCAGGCCACCATCAAGGCCAAGGTTTCCGGCGTGATCGAGGCAACCACCTTGCAGGAAGGCCAGCAAGTGGCCAATGGGCAAATCCTCGTGCGCCTGGACGCGGCCGACCTGCGCGCCCGCCTGACGCAGCAGCAAGCCATGCTCGACGAAGCGCAGGCGCGATTGTCGATGGCCGGCAAGAATGAAGCGAACAGCCAGGCCTTGCTCAAGCAAAAATACATTTCGCAAACGGCATACGACACGACGCAGAACTCCGTCGACCTGGCGCGCGCCAACGTCAAGTCCGCCGCCGCGATGGTCGACATCGCCCGCATCGCGCTGGCCGACACGGTGATCCGCGCGCCGATGGCCGGCATCGTCAGCAAGCGCCACCTGCAGGCTGGCGAAAAAGTCTCGCCCGACATGCCCGTCTACACCATCGTCAACCTGGCGCAGCTGACCCTGGAAGCACCCGTGCCCAGCGCGGAAATCCCCCGCATCAAGCTGGGCCAGGACGTGCACTTCAAGGTCGACGGCTTCGGCGCGCGCGACTTCGCCGGCAAGGTCACGCGCATCAACCCCACCACCGAGAGCGGCTCGCGCGCCATGCTCGTCTACATCGCCGTCGACAATGGCGATGGCGCGCTGCGCGGCGGCATGTTCGCCAAGGGCAGCATCGTCACCGAGCGATCAAGCGTGGCGCCGCTGGTGCCCCTGACGGCCGTGCGCAATGAAAAGCAGGGGCCCGTCGTGTATGCGCTGGTGAACAACAAGGTCGTCGCCCAGCCCGTCACTTTGGGCTTGCGCAACGAGGATGAAGGCTATGCGGAAGTCACATCGGGCCTGGTGCCGGGCGCGAAAGTCATCATCGCCAAGCTCGATGGCGTCAAGCCGGGCCACAGCGTGACCTTCGCCGCACAGCCAGGCGTGCCCGCCGCGCCGGCAGCCGTGCTGGCACGGAAGGATTAAGCCATGTGGATGACCAAAGTCAGTATTCAAAACCCCGTCTTCGCCACCATGGTCATGGTGGCGCTGGTGGTGCTGGGCATCTTCTCCTACCGGGGTCTGGGCGTGGAAAGCATGCCCAGCGTGCAGTTCCCGTTCGCCGCCATTGAAGTGAACTACCCGGGCGCCTCGCCCGAAGCCGTGGAAAACGATATCACGCGCCCCATCGAGGACGCCGTCAACACCGTCAGCGGCATCAAGACCATCCGCGCCAACTCGTGGGAAGGACGGGCCGGCGTCTACCTGGAATTCGAGCTGTCGACGAATATGGACAAGGCCATGCAGGACTTGCGCGACAAGGTGGCCCTGGTGCGCCCCCGCTTCCCTAAGGAAGCCAAGGACCCGTTCATCGCGCGCGCCGAGGGCGACAACGAACGCCCCATCGCCACCATCGTGCTGACCTCCACCGGACATGACCTGCGCTCGCTGTCGACCATGACGGAGCAAATCATCAGCAAGCGCTTCCAGGGCGTGGCCGGCGTGGGGCAAGTCAAGCTGCGCGGCCTGCGCGCGCGCCAGATCCTCATCAGCATGAAGCCGATCGAACTCAATGCCCAGGGCATCGGCGTCGATGAAGTGATTCGCGCCATCCAGGCCACGAACACCAATTTGCCGGCCGGCTCGATCAGCCATGGCGCGGCCGAACAACTGGTGCGCGTGGAAGGCAAGATCAAGGATGCGCGCGAATTCGGCAAGATCATCGTCGCGCGCCGCGCCATCGGCCCCGTCTACCTGGACCAGGTGGCCACCGTCGTCGACGGTGAGCAGGAAGAACTGTCGATCTCGCGCATGAACGGCCAGCAAGCCGTGACGATGGAAATCACTAAAGTGCAGGACGCCAACGTGGTCGAAGTGGGCACCGGCATCCTGAAAGTGGCGGCGGACCTGCAAAAGACGCTGCCGCCCGATATCAAGCTGCGCGTGCTGGATGACGAATCGGAACGCGTGCAAAGCCAGCTCAATAACGTCAAGCGCACCATCATCGAAGGCGCCGTGCTGACCATGGTGATCGTCTTCCTGTTCCTGCACTCGTGGCGCTCGACCATCATCACGGGACTGACACTGCCGATCTCCGTGCTGGCCAGCTTCATCGCCATGAAGGCCTTCGGCTTTACCCTGAATTTTTTGACCCTGATGGCGCTGTCGCTGTGCATTGGCCTGTTGATCGATGACGCCATCGTCGTGCGCGAAAACATCGTGCGCCACCTGGGCATGGGCAAGAACCACTACAAGGCGGCCAACGACGGCACCAATGAAATCGGCCTGGCCGTGATGGCCACCACGTTCGCCATCGTCGCCGTGTTCGTGCCCGTCGCCTTCATGGACGGCATCATCGGCCGCTTCTTCCTGCAATTCGGCATCACCGTGGCCGTCGCCGTGCTGGTATCGCTGTTCGTCAGTTTTACCCTCGACCCCATGCTGTCGTCCGTCTGGCGCGACCCCGTCAAGGACCGCTTCAAGTACGCTCCGTGGCTGGGCCGCTTCATGGCCTGGATCGAGACAGGCATCGACCGCCTGCACGTCTGGTACGGCAAGGTGTTGAAGGTGGCCCTGCGCTGGCGTAAGACGACCCTGGCTACCGCCCTGGCCCTGTTCGCGGGCAGCCTGATGCTCGTGCCCATGATCGGCGGCGAGATGTTCCCGGAAACGGACCAGGGCTGGGTCAACCTGCGCTTCAAGACGCCCGTCGGCTCCAGCCTTGAATACACGGATTCCAAGGTGCGCCAGATCGAAACGGCGCTGAAGGAATTTCCCGAAATCGACAGCCTGGTGGCCAATATCGGCACGCCCGATGGACGCAACGCGGCCGAGGTGAACCTGAAGCTGACGGACATCAAGACGCACAAGCGCCGCTCGCAGCAGGAACTGGAAAAGCTGATCCGCGAACGCCTGGCGCCGATTGCCGGCATCACCCTGTCCGTCGGACAGCGCCCCATCTTCATCGCCATCCTGGGCACGGATGAAGGCAAGCTCGATGCGGTGGCACATACCCTGATGGACAAGATGCGCAACATCAAGGGCCTGGCCGACATGGAATACAGCCAGGAAGGCGCCAATCCATCGACCACCGTGAAGATCAATAACGAACTGGCCAGCGACCTGGGTCTGTCGGTGCAGCAGATCGGCAATGCCCTGCGGCCGTTCGTGGCGGGCGACACGGTCAGCCACTGGCTGGCGTCCGACGGACAAAACTACGACGTCAACGTGCAGTTGCCCAAGTCGGGCCGTCAGAAAGTGGCCGACCTGGCCGACCTGTCGCTGGCGTCGAGCAAACTCGATGCGAACGGCAAGCCCGTCATGATTCCGTTGCGCCAGGTGGTCGACTTCGTGCCGTCATCGAGCCCGCAAGTGCTGAAACGCCAGGCCTTGCAGCGCCGGGTCGCCATCTATGCGGGCACGCAGGGCCGCCCTGCCGGCGACGTCGACGCCGACGTGCAGAAAGCCATCAAGTCCATCGACCTGCCGCCGGGCGTGCGCTTCGACGTGGCCGGCAATGCGCAGCAGATGGCCGAAACCATGGGCGGCGCCATGATGGCGCTGGGGATCGCCGTGATCTTCATCTACCTGGTGCTGGCATCGCAGTTCGGCAGCTTCCTGCAGCCGATCGCCATCATGGTGTCCTTGCCGCTGTCGCTGATCGGCGTGCTGGCCGCACTCCTGATTACGGGCAGCACCCTGAACATCTTCTCCGTGATCGGCTTCATCATGCTCATGGGCCTGGTCACCAAGAATGCGATCCTGCTGGTCGACTTCACCAACCAGCGCCAGCGCGAAGGGCTGGGCCAGTTCGAGGCGCTGATGGAAGCGGGGCAAGTGCGCTTGCGCCCCATCCTGATGACGACCCTGGCGATGGTCTTCGGCATGCTGCCGATGGCCATCGGCATGGGCGACGGCGGCGAATCGCAGGCGCCGATGGGGCGCGCCGTCATCGGCGGCGTGATCACCTCGACGCTATTGACACTGGTGGTGGTGCCCGTCGCCTACACCTACCTCGATAGCCTGGGCAAGCGCGCCGCGCGCTTCTTTGGCGGCGGCGAGCATGCGCACGCCGAATCCGCCGACGACGGCAAGGCACACGCCCACTGAACTACCGGTCGCCTTCACCGTCCCCGCATTGGCGGGGACGACGCGGCGGCTACCTGAAGAGAGCTTCAGTTGACCAAAACTGCCCCACTGGCTAGACTGTCCCCGTTATCAATGATATGGAGTGACTCGTGGGTGCTTGTTCCAGTGACAGTAGTCGATTGACCATCGGCGATCGGCCTTAGGCAGGACGCGCGCATTCCGCCCGCCCTGCCCATGGCAAGGTGTGGTTTTACCAGCGACAGTACTCTCTCGTCGCCACTTCCCTCCTCATCGTTCCACCGTTATCGTCTGCTGCCCCCTTTCGGGGCGAATTGTCTTCGCCCTTGCACTCGCCTGTTCCTCCCCAGCCGGGAGAAACTGATGGTGGTATTTGACTTTGCGCTGCGCGTTGCCGCAGCCTTGACCCTGGGCGCCATGATCGGCGCCGAACGCCAGCTGCGCCAGCGCATGGCGGGCTTGCGCACGAATGCGCTGGTGTCCGTTGGCGCCTCGCTGTTCGTGATGGTTTCCGTGCTCGAAGGCGATAGCGCCGGCCATATGCGCATCGCCGCGCAGGTGGTGTCCGGCATTGGATTCCTTGGCGCCGGCGTCATCATGCGCGAAGGCATGACGGTGCGCGGCCTGAACACGGCCGCCACCCTGTGGTGCTCGGCCGCCATCGGCATCCTGTGCGGCCTGGGCTTCGCGCTGGAAGCGGCCATCGGCACGGGCTTCGTGCTGATCGCCAACCTGGTGCTGCGCCACCTGGCGCAACGCATCAACGCGCACGGCAGCGAAGCGGGCATAGAGACGGAAAGCATCTACCGCGTCACGGCCGTGTGCGAGGCGGAGCAGGAAGTCCAGGTGCGCAACCTCATGCTGCGCATGATCAGCGGCATGCCGGCACTGATGCTGCAATCCTTGCACAGCGAAGACGCGGCGCACGCGGGACGCATCGAAGTGCGCGCCGACCTGCTCACGCCCCTGTCCAGCCTGGGATTGCTGGAGCAGATCGTCAGCCAGGTCAGCCTGGAAGGCAGCGTCTCGGCCGTGCGCTGGGCGCTGGTCAACAACGCGGAATTTGTCGCCGAACGGGGAGTCTGATGATGAAAAAATTCTTTCACTGGTTTGCCAGGCAAGCGCCTGTCGTGGCCACCTACCGCCTGACCGTCACCTGCCCTGCCGCGCAAGCCGACCACGTGGTGCGCCTGCTGCTGGCCGAACTCAAAGGCGCGGGCCTGGCCCCGTCGCAAATGCTGCGCAGCTGGGACGAAGCCCGGCAAGTGGTGCAGCTGATCGCCACGGTGCTGTGCCAGGCCGTGCAGCGCGCCGTGCTGGTGCGCTTCGTCAACCGCGCGGGCGCCTGGCCGCAAGTACGGCAAGTGCGCTGGGAAGGCGTCGCGCCGTCAATCTGAGGCCGGCAGGCGCATGAGGAACAGGGCGCCGCCTTGCGGGCGGTTCTGCGCCTCGATGCTGCCGCCATACGCATGCACGATGGCTTGCGACAGGGCCAGGCCCAGGCCAAAGCCGGGCGCCTCGCCTGCGCGCGCCTGGGCGCCCCGGTAAAAGCGTTCGAACAGATGCGGCAAGTCTTCCACACCGATGCCCGGTCCTGCATCCGCCACGCCGACGATCGCCTGTTCGCCCTCGCGCGCCACGTGCACAGTGATGATGCTGTCGGGCGGCGAAAACTTCACGGCGTTATCGAGCAAGTTGGCCAGCACCAGATCCACGGGGCCGGCCGCCACCCGCGCCTGCACGGGCACACTGCCATCGAAGACAATGCGGATGCCGCGCTGCACCGCCGCCTTTTCCAGGCGCTGCGCGGCCGCCTGCACGAGCGGATTGAGTGCGATGGTTTCCACGGCATTGCGCTCCTGGCCCACGTCCAGGCGCGTGAGCATCAGCAATTCTTCCACCAGGGTCGTCAGGCGCTGCACTTCATCGAGGCAGGACGCCAGCGCGTCGACATACTCGGGCGACTCGCGCGGGCGGCGCAGGGTGATTTCAATTTCCGTGCGCAGGCGCGACAGGGGCGAGCGCAATTCGTGCGAGGCGTCGGCCGTGAAGCGGCGCTGCGCATCGTAGCCGTGTTCCAGGCGGTCCAGCATGGCGTTCAGGGTATCGACCAGGCGGCCGATTTCGTCCTGCGTGCCGGGATGGGGCAGGCGCTGGTGCAGGCTGGCTTCGCCGATCGAATGCGCCTGGTCCACCACGTCGTCGATGGCGCCCAGCACGCGGCGCGTGAGCATTTCGCCGGCCAACCCCACGGCCGCCAGCAAGGCCAGCGCCATGGCGCCAAACAGCACGGTGGCCGCAGCCAGCACGTGATTGGTGTCGTCGAGCGAACCGGCCACCTGCACCGCCAGGCCCGCGCCGGACGTGGGCACGGGAATCGACACCATGCGCAGCGGCTCTTCGCCGAACTTGGGCAGCGTCTCGAAAACAGTCTCGCCGGCCGCCAGGCGCGCCAGCAGGGCGGTCGGCGCCGGCAGCTGCGCCGCCTCCAGGTTGCGGCTGCGCGCCAGCACGCGGCCTTCGCCATCGATGATCTGCACCAAGCGGTCCAGGCGCGTCAATGAGGGCTGCGCCAGGCCCGGCGCCACCTCGTGCACCTGCACGGGCTGGCGCGGCGCGGCCGGCAGCATGGCCATTTCCGTCTCGGCCAGCGCCAGCAGGGCCGCATCGAGCTGGCCATGCACGGCGCGCGACAGGCCCCAGTAGCCGGCCAGCGCCGTGCAGGCGACGATGGCGAGGATGACGGCAAGGTGCACCAGCAGCAATCGTTTGCGAAAGCTAGCCACCGTTGTTTTCCGCCAGGCGAAAGCCGCGTCCGCGCACCGTATGGATCAAGGGCGGCAAGCCTGGCGCATCCACTTTCCCCCGCAGGTTGCGCACGTGGACGTCGATCAGGTTATCGATGCCGATCAGGTCCGCCTGCCATATCTGCTCGGCCAGACGCGCGCGGCTGACCACTTCGCCCGCCTGGCGCAGCAGGATCAATAAAATTGCGTACTCCTTGGGCGTCAGCACCAGCGGCATGCCGGCCCGCGTGGCCTGGTGGCTGACGGGGTCGAGCGTCAGGTCGGCTAGCGCCAGCACCAGCGGGCGGCTGATGTCGGAGCGGCGCAGCAAGGCGCGGATGCGCGCCAGCAGTTCCTCGAATTCAAACGGTTTGGTCAGGTAATCGTCGGCGCCCGTGTTCAGGCCCGCCACCCGGTCGGCCGTGGCGTCGCGCGCAGTGAGCATCAGCACGGGCGTCTGGATGCCACGCGCGCGCAAGTCGCGGCAAAAGTCGATGCCCTGCTTGCCCGGCAACATCCAGTCCAGCACGATGGCGTCATAGTCGACGGCGTAGCTTTCATCCTCGCCCTCTTCCGCGCTGTGCGCCACGTCGACGACAAAGCCTTCTTCCTGCAAGCCCCGCGCCAGCAGGCGCGCCGCCTTGCGGTCGTCTTCCACCAGGAGGATTCTCATGCCTGCCTTTCGCGTCGCGCCTTGTTTTCCATGCTTTGCATTTTACCGCGCCCCACCGTGCGCGCACCGAACCTGAAGAATGATTCAGGCGTTCTTGGGCGCTTCTTCAGGAGCACATTGCTATGCTTTCCCGGCGCTGTAGTGACGCTGCCTGCGCCACTGCGTCCCTCTCATTGCCCGCCTGGGCACGGCATCCACGCATGCCCCATCACCATCAATAACAAGGAAACACGGGATGAACACGACCACCCGCAACGCCCTGGGCACCAGCTGCGCCCTCGCTCTCGCCTGCTCGGCCCTGGCCGGCTGCGCCAAGCCGACGGCGGCAGCCGCGCCGCCCGCCCAGTCGATGCACCTGGACGATGGCAGTATCGCCGTCGACAAGATGTCGCCGCTGCGCCAGCGCCTGCAGATCGCCGCCGTGCAGGAACAGGAGATCGCCACGCAGACGGAGGCGCCGGGCAGCATCGAAGCCATGCCGGAAAAACTGGTGAAGATCACGCCGCCGCTGGCCGGGCGCATCACGCGCTTGCAGCGCGCCCTTGGCGACAGCGTGAAAGCGGGCGACCCGCTGTTCACGCTCGATTCGGCGGAGCTGAGCGCCGCCTACGCGGACGACAGCAAAGCCAGGTCCGCCCTGCTGCAGGCGCGCCAGGAGCTGGAACGCCAGAAAACCCTGTTCGACGCGGAGATCGCCGCTCGCAAGGAATACGAAGCGGCGCAGGCGGCCTTTGCGCAGGCCGGCAGCGATGCGCAGGCCAGCGCCGACAAGCTGGCCCAGTACGGTGCCGGCGCGCGCGGCACACGCCGCGACTATGTCTTGCGTTCGCCGATCGCTGGCACCGTAATCGCCATGGAAGGCGCCCAGGGCGGCTACTGGAACGATATCAACGCGCCCGTCATGACGGTGGCCGACCTGTCCACCGTATGGCTGTCGGCCAACGTGGCCGAGCGGGACCTGGCGCAGGTGGCCGTGGGACAAAAGACCAGCATCACCGTCGACGCCTGGCCCGGCAAGGCTTTCGAGGGCAAGGTCGCGTATGTGGGCGCCGTGCTCGATCCCGAGACGCGCACGGTGAAGGTGCGTGTAGCCATCGACAACCGCGCCGGCGCCTTCAAGCCCGGCATGTTCGCCCACGCTGGATTCGCCGGCGCTTCCCGCCGCGCCCTCCTCGTGCCCGCGGCCGCCGTGCTGCAAAGCGGGCCATCGACGCGCGTGATGGTCGAGCGCAGCGCGCTGGTATTCGCACCGCGCACGGTGGAAGTGGGCGCCAGCCATGGAGAACAGGTGGAAATCGTCTCAGGCCTGAAGGCCGGCGAACGCATCGTCGTCAAGGAAG
The DNA here is from genome assembly GCF_057837845.1 of Janthinobacterium sp. GL_088. Taxonomy (NCBI): domain Bacteria; kingdom Pseudomonadati; phylum Pseudomonadota; class Betaproteobacteria; order Burkholderiales; family Oxalobacteraceae; genus Janthinobacterium; species Janthinobacterium sp. GL_088. Next base: position 5,740,116 of record NZ_CM174453.1, read on the forward strand.
GAGTGCTGCTCAATGATTGACCGTTTCATCGCCACCTGCTGCCAGCGGCGCGGCATCGTCTGGCTGGTACTGCTGTTTGTCGCCGCCTACGGCGTCTATTGCTGGAAGCAGCTGCCCATCGAAGCCTATCCCGACATCGCCGACGTCACCTCGCAGATCGTCACGCAGGTGCCGGGCCTGGGCGCCGAGGAAATCGAGCAGCAGATCACCATTCCACTGGAACGCGCCCTGCTCGGCACGCCGGGCATGCACGTACTGCGCACGCGCAGCCTGTTCGCCCTGTCCTTGATCACCGTGGTGTTCGAAGATGGCAGCGACGGCTACTTCACGCGAGAACGGCTGCAGGAGCGCCTGGCCAGCGTCAATCTGCCGTACGACGCCAAGCCGGGGCTCGATCCCTATACCTCGCCCACGGGCGAGATCTACCGCTACACCCTGGAATCGAAAACACGCACCCTGCGCGAACTGTCCGAACTGCAGTTCTGGACGGTGATCCCGCGCCTGCAGCAGGTGCGCGGCGTGGCGGACGTGAGCAATTTCGGCGGCCTGACCACGCAGTTCATGCTGGAACTCGATCCCGCAAAACTGGACAGCTACGGCTTCTCGCTGGCGCAGGTCAAGGACGCCATCAACGCCAACAACATCAGCGGCGGCGGAAGCGTGATCGACCGCGGCCAGCAATCGTACGTGGTGCGCGGCGTGGGCTTGCTGCATACCCTCGACGACATGGGCAACGTTGTCGTCAGCAGCAAGGACGGCGTGCCCGTGCTGGTGAAGGACCTGGGCAAGCTCGCTTACGGCAACGTGGAGCGGCGCGGCATCCTCGGCAAGGACGACAATCCCGACACCATTGAAGGCATCACCCTGCTGCTCAAGGACTTCAATCCGTCCGAAGCGCTGGCCGGCATCCATGCGGCCGTGGATGACTTGAATGCCAACCTGCTGCCGAAGGACGTCAAGGTCGTGCCCTACCTGGACCGCAGCTCGCTGATCGACGCCACCCTGCACACAGTCGGATTCACCCTGGGCGAAGGCATGCTGCTCGTCGCCCTGGTGCTGCTGCTGTATCTGGGTAGCCCGCGCGCCGCCGCCATCGTCGCGCTGACGATCCCGCTGGCCCTGCTGATCACCTTTATCTTCATGCACCACTTTAAGATTCCCGCCAACCTGCTGTCGCTGGGGGCGATCGACTTCGGCATCCTCGTCGACGGTTCCGTAGTGGTGCTGGAAAATATGCTGCGCCGCCGCGAACGGGAACAGGAGCGGCCCCTGACCCTGCAGGACGCCATCGACGCCACCCTGCAGGTGGCGCGCCCCATCATGTTCGGCATGGCCGTCATCATCGCCGCCTACCTGCCCCTGTTCGCCTTCCAGCGCATCGAATACAAGCTGTTTTCGCCGATGGCGTATGCGGTCGGCGCGGCGCTCTTGGGCGCGCTGGTGGTGGCCTTGGTGCTGATCCCGGGCCTGGCCTGGCTGGCCTTGCGCAAGCCGCGCCGCACCTTCCACAACCGCGCGCTGGACACGCTGGCGGGCGCGTACGGCCGCTTCCTCGAGCGCATGGTGGGCAAGAAGCGCTGGGTGGCGATGGTGTGCGCAGGATCGCTCGCAGCGCTTGCCATCCTGGGCGGCAGTATCGGGCGCGACTTCCTGCCCTACCTCGATGAAGGCTCCTTGTGGCTGCAGGTGCAGATGCCGCCCGGGATCACCCTGGACAAGGCGTCCGAGATGGCCAGCGAATTGCGCCGCGCCGCGCTGGAATTTCCGGAAGTGTCGACCATCGTCACGCAAACGGGGCGCAACGACGACGGCACCGATTACTGGACGCCGTCGCACATCGAGGCGAGCGTGGGACTGCATCCGTACAAAAGCTGGAAGTCCGGCATGAGCAAGCAGCAGCTGATCGCCAAGATGAATGAACGCTTCTCCCGCATGCCCGGCTTTACGGTGGCCTTCATGCAGCCGATGATCGACGGCGTGCAGGATAAATTGTCGGGCGCGCACAGCGACCTGACGGTGAAAATCTTCGGCAATGACCTCGATGAAGTGCGCGCCATCGCCGGCAAGGTGGCCAATGCCCTCAAGACCGTCGATGGCGCCTCCGACGTGGCCGTGGACGTCGAGCCGCCCCTGCCCAACCTGAAGGTGGAACTGGACCGCGCGAAGGCAGCCCGCTACGGCATCAATGCGGCCGACGTGGCCGACCTGATTGCCACCGGCATCGGCGGCGCCCCCATCGGCCAGGTGTACGTGGGCGAAAAAAGCTACGACATCGCCGTGCGCTTCCCGCCGGCTACGCGTTCCAGCCCGGACGCCATCGCCAGCCTGAAACTGACGGCCGCCAATGGCGCGAGGATTCCGCTGGCGCAGGTGGCGACAATCAGCACCACCTCGGGCGAAAGCGTGATCGTGCGCGAAATGGGACGGCGCCACATCATCGTGCGCCTGAACGCCCGCGGACGCGACCTGGCCGGCTTTCTGGCAGAGGCGCGCCCGCTGGTGGCGCAAGCCGTGGCCAACGAGCATCAGCGCATCAGCGTCGAATGGGGCGGCCAGTTCGAGAACCTGCAGCGCGCGCAAAGCCGTTTGGCGCTGATCCTGCCGATGACCCTGGGCGCCATGTTTTTGCTGCTGTTTGGCCAGTTCCGCAACCTGCGCCAGCCCGCGCTGGTCTTGCTGGCCGTGCCGCTGGCCATGCTGGGCGGCCTGGCCGCGCTGCACCTGCGCGGCATGACCTTGAACGTGTCGAGCGCCGTCGGCTTCATCGCCCTGTTCGGCGTGGCCGTCCTGAATGCCGTGCTGATGCTGGCGCAGATCAACCGCTTGCGCAGCGACGAGGGCAAGAGCTTGCGCGAGGCCGTGCTGGAAGGCGCGCGCGACCGCATGCGCCCCGTGCTGATGACGGCCACCGTGGCCGCCCTGGGCCTGACGCCGGCCATGCTGGCGACAGGCCTGGGCAGCGACGTGCAGCGTCCGCTGGCTACCGTCGTGGTGGGCGGCCTGGTGACGGCGACCGCACTGACCTTGCTGCTGTTGCCGGCCCTGTATTACCTGATCGAGGCGCACCTGCAAAAACGCCAGACGCACACCGAAGGAGAGACCCATGACACGTTTTAATGTATTGCTGGCGGCCTGGCTGATCGCGCCATGCGCCCTTGCTACGCCCTTGAGCTTTGACACCTACCTGTCCGCCGTGGAAAGCCACAGCCTGGAACTGCAATCGCAGCAAGAAGGCATCGTTGCGGCCAGGGCCGGCGTCGGCATCGCCGGCTTGCGTCCCGATCCCGAGTTCACGCTGGGCGCCACGCGCGACACCGTGCGCAGCGTCGAGCACCGTCCCGTCACGTGGAACCCGGCCATCAGCATGGCCATCGAGACGGGCGGCAAGCGCGCCGCGCGCATCAAGGCGGCGCACAGCAATGTCGCGCTGGCCGAGGAAACGGTGGCCGGCTTCAAGAGCGAACTGTATGGCACGGCCGCCGCCGCGTTCACGGAAGCGTGCCGCACGCGCGAAGTCATCGCGCGCAAGGAGCAGACCATGGCGGCCCTGTCGACAGTGGTGGAAGCGAACGAAGTGCGGCGCAAGGCGGGCGACGTGGGCGGCATCGAGCTGCTGCAGTCGCGCGTGGAACGCGACCAGTTCCAGGCCGAGCTGGCGCAGGCGCGCAGCGAGGCGGACAGCGCCATGTTGAATTTGTCGCCGCCCTTGGGGCGCCAGTTCGAGATTCTGTTTCCGGACGCGCAACTGGCGTGCGACCTCGCCGCGTATGCCGACCAGGATGCCAGGGTGCTGGTGCCGCAGGCGCTCAACGCCCGCAGCGACGTGCGCATCGCTCGCGCCACCCTGGACAATCTGCGCGATGGCGCGGCGCTGGTGCGCGCCAACCGCGCCGTCGACCCGACCGTCACCGTGGGCCTGGCCGCCGCGCGCGGCTACCATGACGGCATCGATGGTAGCGGCAATCCCGTCGAAGGCGCGGCCCGTTCGCGCGCGCTGTCCATCTCGCTGGCCATCCCCATTCCCCTGTCGCGGCGCGACACGGGCGACATCGTGCAGGCGGAATCAAGTGTGACGCAGGCGATGCTGGCCCTGCGCCAGGCGGAACTGGCAGCGGAGACGCAAGTGCGCACGGCGCAGCGGCAACTGCGTGCAGCGCAGGACAGGCTGGCACGCTACCGCGATGGCGTGCTGGTCGATGCGCAAAAGGTGGTCGATGGCATGCGCCTGTCTTACGTCAAAGGCAATGCCTCGCTGCTGGAATGGCTGGCGGCGCAGCGTTCGGCCGATGAAGCGTACCAGGGCTATGTGCAGGCGCGCGCCGATGCGGCCATCGCCAGCACACAGCTGCAACTGGCGCTTGGCCAGCGGCCGCGCTTGTAGCGGAAGGGAAGAGAGAACGGGTAGAACGAGGAGATGCCGGCGCGGCGATGCCGCACCGGTCGTCAGGAACGGGGAATTACTGGGGCTGGACGGGTGCGTCGCCTTCGGCGGCCGGATCTGCATCATCGGCGTCGTCGGCGTCGTCCGCTTCCGGCTCATCGCCCTCGCTGCCATCGGCCGGCTTCGGATTATTCTTCGCTTCCAGCTTGCGTCTGGCTTTTTCCTCGGCTTTCTTCTTCTTTTCCAGCTCTTTTTGCCGTTTTTCGTATTGGAAATTTGTCTTGGCCATTTACTACCTCTTTAGTTTTTTATTGTTACAGATAAGCACATAGGGCACATTATGACGCAGTTGGAGCAAATACAAAATTTTTAGCCGCGCGGATGATGCTGCGCATGCAGCAGTTTCAGCCGTTCGCGAGCCACATGCGTGTAAATCTGCGTGGTGGAAATATCGGAGTGCCCCAGTAACAATTGCACAACACGCAAGTCCGCGCCATGGTTCAGCAAATGCGTGGCGAACGCATGGCGCAAGGTGTGCGGCGACAGCGGCGCCGTGATGCCCGCGTTCAGCGCGTGTTTCTTGATGATGACCCAGAACATTTGCCGCGTCATGGCGCCACCGCGCCGCGTGACGAACAATGCATCGTCCATCTGACCGTCGAGGATGACGCCGCGCGCTTCTTTCAGATAACGCTCTATCCACAGCCGCGCCTGTTCGCCGAACGGCACCAGGCGCGTCTTGCTGCCCTTGCCCGTGATGCGCAGCACGCCATCGTTGAGGCTCAGCTCGACGGATTTCAAGTCCACCAGTTCCGACACGCGCAAGCCGCTCGCATACATGAGTTCCAGCATCGTGCGCTCGCGCAAGCCCAGCGGCGTGTTCACGTCGGGCGCCGCCAGCAAGGCTTCCACCTGCGCTTCGCTCAGGGTATGCACGAAGCGCACCGGCTGCTTGGCCGAGACCATCTTCAGGCACGGGTCGGCGGCGATATGCTTGTGCCGCAAGGCCAGCTGGTAAAAGCGCTTGAGCACGGACAGGCGCCGGTTCGACGACGTGGCCTTGCTCTCGTCGTGGCGGGCCGCGAAATACGCCTCGATATCGGCCGTGGACACGTCGTACAGGCCTTCGCGCCCGGGCCGCGCCACTTCCAGCCAGCGCGCAAACAGCCGCATGTCGCGCCGGTAGGCATCGAGCGAGTTTTTCGACAAGCCGTCTTCCAGCCACAGGCTGTCGCAGAATTCGTCGATCAGGGTAGCGTTGTCGGGCGCCAGCAGGCTGTTCATCATAGGTAAGCCGCCACGCCTTCGTGCGCCAGCAGCCAGCGCTTCACGCCCAGGTGGAAGCCCGTCGCATCGTCGTGGTGGGCAAAGCCACCCAGGCCGCCAGCGGCCGTCACGCGGTGGCAGGGTATGACCACGGGAAACCAGTTGGCGCCGCAAGCCTGGCCCACGGCGCGCGGGGCCGAGCCGATCAGGCGCGCCACGTCTCCATAGGTGCGCACCTGGCCGCGCGCAATGCCGCGAATCGCCGTCCAGACCTGTTGCTGGTAAGCGCTGCCCGCGTCTGCCAGCGGCAGGTCGAAGACATAATCGGGATCGCGGAAATAGCGCGCCAGCTGCTGGCACGCCCGCTCGGAAACGGCATCCTGCGCGTCTTTTTCCGCGAAGTGCGGCGGCAGGTAGACCAGTTCGCATAACTGGCCATCCTGCGCGCGCACGCCCATGGCGCCGAACGGCGCGGCCACGATGGCGCTGAACAGTTCACTGCCCTGTTGTTTTTTCATCTGCTGATCATTGTTCAAGTGTGGCATATATGCAACCTGCCGGCGCGGGAAACCGCACCACGGGAATTATGCACCGTCTTTGGGCGTGCCGGCGGACGTTTCCCGCGCACGAAAAAAAAGCGCACCAGTCGGTGCGCTTCAAATATTGCTTCACGTTCCCGGTCGTTTGGGTCCGCCGGTGCCGGCTTGTGGCCGCAGACAGCTATGACTCAACAACTTCTGTGAAACGTGTGTCTCCTCAATATATCCCCGGTATCAATACCGTTTTTATAGACCACTCCCCCACTAACCTTGTTGCCAATTCTGTATTTCAGCCTTGCTACCGAGGCGCATATGCATATACGTGTTTCCCCTTAAGGCTGCCCATCATAGCGCATTTATTCGGCCGGATCGACTTTTTTTGCACCATGACGGGGACAACTGTTTTAGTTGTAAATTAAATTTGGCAGCCACAGCGAGATTTGTGGTACGTAGGTAATCAGGCCCAGGAAGGCCAGCATCGTCAGCAGCCATGGCATCACGGCCACGGTCAGCTCCGAGATGCCCATCTTCGTAATGCCGGACGCCACGTACAGGTTCAGGCCCACGGGCGGATGGCACATGCCGACCTCCATATTGACCACGATCAAGATGCCGAAGTGCACAGGGTCAATGCCCAGCTTCATGGCGACCGGGAACAAAATCGGCGCCATGATCAGCACGATGGACGACGGCTCCATGACGTTACCAGCCAACAACAGCAGCACGTTGACCACCAGCAAGAAACTGATCACGCCCAGGCCCTTGCCCGTAATCCACTCGGCCATCGCTTGCGGAATGTTTTCACTGGTCATCAGGAACGAGAACAGCACGGCATTGGTGATGATGTACAACAGCATCGCCGACATGGCGGCCGAATCGAGCAAGACCTTGCCCACTTGCTTGATCTTCAAGTCCTTGTAGACGAAGACGGCGATGATGAAGGCGTACACGGCAGCCATGGCGGCCGCTTCCGTCGGCGTGAAGGCACCCGAATAGATGCCGCCCATGACGATGACGATCAGCAGCAGGCCCCAGGCGCTCTTCTTGAACGTGACGAAGCGCTCGCCCCAGCTGGCCTTTTTCATGCGCGGATAATTGTGCTTGCGCGCCAAAAACCACGTGGTCAGGCCCAGCAGCATGGCCAGCATCATGCCGGGAATCACGCCCGCCATGAACAGTTTACCAACGGACGTGTTCGTGCTGACGGAATACATCACCATCACGATCGATGGCGGTATCAAAATGCCCAGCGCGCCCGAGGTGGTGATGACACCGGCGCCGAAACCGCGCGGGTAGCCCTGCTTGACCATGGCCGGCAGGATGATGGAGCCGATCGCCACCACGGTGGCAGGGCTGGAACCGGAGACGGCGGCAAACAGCGCGCACGCCATCACGCCGGCCAGCGCCAGGCCGCCATGCCAGTGGCCCACCATGGAGCTGGCGAAGTTGATCATGCGCCGCGCCACCCCGCCATGCGTGAGAAAGTTGCCCGCCAAAATGAAGAACGGGATGGCCATGATCTCGAATTTCTCGATGCCCGTGAAAATCTTCAGGGCCACCGATTCGATGGGCACGCTGGTCATGGTAAACAGGAACGTCAGTACCGTCAGGCCCAGCGAAATGGAGATCGGCATGCCGGTCAGCATCAGCGCCAGCAGCAATACAAAAATGATCAGCGCGTTCATGCCTTGGCTCCTTTTTCTTCAGCCGTCAGTTCGTCTTCCAGGCCCTCGACGTGCGAATGGTCGTGTTTCGGCAAGGCGCCCGTCTTGATGAAATGCACCATCACCTGCAGGAAGCGGAAGCACATCAGGTAGGAACCGAGCGGCACGGCCAGGTAGACCAGCCACATCGGCACTTCCATGTCGGCCGAAGTCTGGTCCGTGTGGCCAATCGACCACACGAAGCTGGCGCCCAAAGTACCAACGATACCTGTAAACAGGGCGCCGGCACCGAGGCCGAAGACGATGAAACGGTCGCGCCAGCGCGGATTCATGCGGTTGATCAGCACGTCGACACCCACGTGGATGCCCGTGCGCACGCCATACGCGGCGCCGAACTTGGCCATCCAGACGAACATGTAGATGCACAGTTCCTGGGCCCAGCTGGTATTGATTTGAATCAGGAAGTCTTGCAGGCCGGGGATAGGCAAGCCTGCCAGGTAGCGGTGCACGACCGCGACGAAGATGATGAAGGTGGCCGCGCCCATCAGGGTCGCGATCAGCCACTCTTCCAGGTGATCCAGAAATTTCATGGTGGACTTTCAAAGAATGCGGGTACGCTGGCACCCGCGCAGGACGCGCAGGTGCCGTTGCTGCAGAAAGACAGGGATGCCCCTGACAGCCGCGCCGGGTGGCGCGGCCAGCGCGATTACTTCGCGCTTTCCTTGTTGATGGCCGAGATCAGGTCCTTGCCGATGCGCGCTTCCATGGTCTTCTGCACGGGCGCCAACGCCTTGCGCCACTCGGCCTGTTCCTGCACCGTCAAGGTGTAGATCTGCGTCTTGCCCGCCTTCTTGATGGCGTCGAGGGCCTGATCGTTGTCGCGCTGGGCGATGGCTTTTTCAAACGTGGTCGCCTCGCGCATGGCTTTTTCCAGCTGGCCGCGGATATCGGGCGGCAAGCCATCCCAGAATTTCTTGTTGACGATGACGGCATAGCCCAGGTAGCCGTGGTTCGACACGGTCACGTGCTTTTGCACTTCATGCATCTTTTGCGTGTACATGTTCGATGGCGGATTTTCCGTGCCGTCGACCACGCCCGTCTGCAGCGCCTGATACACTTCCGAGAAGGCCAGCACCTGCGGATTGGCGCCCAGCGCGCGCATTTGCGCGTCGAGCACCTTCGACGACTGGATGCGCATTTTCAGGCCCTTGAAGTCGGCCGGGCTGTGCAGCGGCTTGTTGGCCGACATCACCTTGAAGCCATTGTCCCAGTAAGCCAGGCCCGTGATACCCTTGGGTTCCAGTTTTTTCAGCAGGCTCTTGCCGATTTCGCCTTCGGTCACGTTGTACAGCGCCGTCTTGGTAGGGAAGATGTAGGGCAGGTCGAACGCTTCGAATTCCTTTACGCCCAGCGGGCCGAACTTGGCCAGCGACGGTGCCAGCATCTGCACGGCGCCCAGCTGCAGGGCTTCGAGTTCTTCCTTGTCCTTGTACAGCTGGCTGTTCGGGTACAGTTCGACCTTGACCTTGCCATTCGTGGCTTTTTCGGCCAGCTGCTTGAAACGTTCGGCGGCCTGGCCTTTCGGCGTGTCCGTCGCCACGACGTGGCTGAACTTGATGACGATGGGGGCTTGCGCGTAAGCGTGCACGCCGGCGGTGGCGCCTATGGCCGCGCACAGCGCGACGAACATGGTTTTCATCTGCATTATTGTCTCCTGAGTGGTTTTTGAAAAACTTTATTATTTGTCTACTTGGATATTGTGCCAAAGAAACTGCCGCCGCTATTGTGGTTAACCACAATAGCCGGCTCCCGATAAGCCGCTACCCTGCCAGCCATGCCGACTCCCCCCACCCTTGCACGCCGCTTCAAGCTATCGAGCCCGATGCGCTGGCTGCTGCCCGTCATCCTGCTGCTGCTGTTCCTGTCCATCCTGTTCTGGCTGCCCTGGCAGGCGCGTCAGATGGAAAGCAACGAGCGCCAGGAGCAGCTGATCGCCGATACGCTGTGGGTGGAGCAGACCATCCGCTTCCAGTTGGCGCGCAACGAGGAAAGCCTGTTCAACCTGGGCGTGGACATCGCCAGCAGCTCCCTATCGGCGGAAAAAGTGCACGAACGGCTGCAGCAGATGTTGCGCAATGGCCGTGAATTGCAGCGCGTGCTGTGGCTCGATACCAGCGGCAAGGTGCTGGCCACCAGCGACAACAGCCTGCCGCATGCCCTGTCGTTTTCGCCCGCCTCGCTGACGGCGGCTGACAATGCGCGCCGTTTGCACCGTGGCCAGTACGCCCAGCCTTCGCAGCAGAGCGGCTTTCCCGACGCGCCGCCCGGCGCCATGCTGATGGATTACCACCAGCCCCTGTTCGATGGCCAGCGCTACGTGGGCAGCCTGGTGGCCACCTACCAGATCAGCAGCCTGCTCGATGAAATGGTGCCGTGGTGGTTTGCGCAGGATAACCAGATTTCGCTGATCGACCGCGACGACAAGGTGCTGGCGCGGCGCGCCGCCGCCGGTCCCGGCCACGGCGTGTACACACACAAGCGCGCGCTCGACGTGCCCGGCGCCACCATCACCCTGTTTACCGACAGCGTGAAAAGCCAGCCCAAGCTGCTGCCCAATTTGCTGGTCGGCTCCGTCATCGCCCTGTCGCTGGGGCTGCTGTGGAGCTTGCTGGCCCTGTGGCGCCACATTTCGCGCCGCCTGGTGGCCGAAGGCGCGCTGCGCCAGCAGATGCTGTTTCGCACGGCGATGGAAAACTCGCTGGTGACGGGCATGCGCGCGCGCGACCTGGAAGGAAGAGTCACCTACGTGAATCCCGCGTTTTGCCAGATCGTCGGCTATCCGCCCGAGGAAATCCTGGGCCGTTTGCCGCCCATGCCCTACTGGGTGCCCGAGGCGCTGGAGGAATACCAGCAGCGCTTCGTCAAGGCCCTGGCCGGCAACCCCACGCCGCAGTTCGAAACCTATTTCCAGCGTCCCGATGGCACGCGCGTGGCCGTACTGATCTTCGAGGCGCCATTGGTGGACAAGAATGGCCAGCAGACGGGCTGGATGGGTTCCGTGCTCGATATCTCGGACCGCAAGCGGGTCGAGGAACTGAATCGCCAGCAGCAGGAAAAGCTGCAAACGAGTTCGCGCCTGGCCACCATGGGCGAGCTGGCGTCGATGCTGGCGCATGAATTAAATCAGCCGCTGGCGGCCATTTCCAGCTACACCACGGGCGCCTTGAATTTGATCCGCCGCGCCATCGAGCATGACGCTCCCGTCGATCCGGGCACCTTGAAACCGGCGCTGGAACAGGCCAGCGCGCAGGCGCAGCGGGCCGGCCAGATCATCCGCAGCGTGCACGATTTCGTGCGCAAGAGCGAGCCGCAGCGCCAGGATATCGCCATCCGCACCTTGATCGACGGCATCCGCGCGCTGATCGACCTGCAGGCGCGCAAATACTATGTCACCATCCAGGAAGAGCTGCCGCCGGACCTGCCGCTGCTGCGCGCCGACCCCGTGATGATCGAGCAAGTGCTGCTGAACCTGACGCGCAACGCCATCGAGGCCATGCAGGACGCGGCGCCGGGACGGCGTATCATGCGCCTGCGGGCCAGCCACGACGCGCAGCAAGGCATGGTGACGGTGGACGTGATCGATCATGGACATGGCATCCCGCAGGACGTGGCCGAGCGGCTGTTTTCGCCGTTTTTCTCGACCAAGTCCGAAGGCATGGGCATGGGCCTGAACATCTGCCGCACCGCCATCGAATTTCACGGCGGCGCGCTGACCTTCGGCGCCAACCCCGCAGGCGGTACGATCTTTACATTCAGCGTACCGGCCGCGCCGCGCGCCGCACCAAGCAATAACGAATAACGCATAACGACAATCCGGAGACACCATGCTGCACATCATTGACGACGAAGAGGTCGTACGCGACTCCCTGTCCTGGCTGGCCGCCTCGCGCAGCATCGAGGCGCGCAACTACGCCAGCGCCCAGCAATTCCTCGATAGCCTCGATGGCAGCTTCGACGCCGCCGGCGACTGCGTGCTGCTCGACGTGCGCATGCCCGACATGAACGGCATCGCCCTGTTTGACCAGCTGGTCAAGCGCGACCTGACGGCGCGCCTGCCCGTGATCTTCCTCACCGGCCACGGCGACGTGCCGATGGCCGTCGACAGCCTGAAACGGGGCGCCTTCGATTTCTTTGAAAAGCCGTTCAACGACAACGACCTGATGGACCGCGTGCAGCAAGGCCTGGCCAACTCGCGCCAGGCGGGCGAACTGGCCGCCGTGCACGCGCGCCTGGCCACCCTGTCGACGCGCGAACGCGAAGTGCTGGACTTGATTTTGGCGGGCAAGATGAACAAGGTGGTGGCCGACAAGCTGGGCATCAGCATGCGCACCGTGGAAGTCCACCGCGCGCATATCTTCGACAAGATGCAGGTCAAGACGGCGGTGGAGCTGGCGGGGTTGTTGAAATAATGACCGTCATGTTGGATTACGCGGCGCTGGCGCGCCGCTAATCCAACCTACGCCACTTGCAAAGCAGGCCGGCGTAGGTCGGCTTAGCGCAACGCGCGTAAGCCGACACCACCATCGACACCACCACCGCCATTCCTCATCCACGTATCGTCGACAAGATGCTGCTCAAGACGGCGGTGAAACTGGCGCGGTTGTTGGCGACAACGGAAAGGGCGGCTTACCGCGTCAGCATGACCGTCGAGACCTTGCTGTCGGCCACGGTCACTTCCGTCGTAATCGTACCGCCTTGCTTGCTTTCGACGGGGGTGAACGCGCCGGGATAGAACACCGACCAGCTCACGTTGGTGGTGACGTAATAGGTGCCATCGGGGACTTCCGTGAATTCGAACCGGCCTTCGCTGTCGGCCATGGTCGTACGGTCGTAGTCACGGATCTTCGGACTGACGGTGCCGACTACCTGGCGTTTGTACAGCGACGCCGGCAGCATCGCCAGCTTGCGCGCATATTCCGTCTTCGGACGCAAGGTGACCTTCTCGCCACCAGCCTTTTTGAATTCGCCGCCTTTGGTCTTCATGAAAGCTTGACCCTTGACGCCGCCACTGCCGGTTTTACTCAAGGCATCATATTCCGCCTGCTGGAATACTGGCATGACAACAGGCGGACGCGGAGTGGAACACCCCATCAGCACAACGGCCAGCACGCCCATAGATAGTAATTTCAATATTTCCCCCTGGACATTATTTCTCAAAAAAATAATTATATGCAATTGGAAAGTTAAAAACCAGACAATCATCTCATGCGCGATGCGGGCCGCCAGTTGGCGGGTCGAGGCGGGTCAGTAATCACTCATCGTGATGCTCATGATGCTCGGCCGCCCCATGCTTCCAGTAGCTGGCCACATGCAGATGCTGCTTCGGCACCCCGGCGTCAATAAAGTGCCCACGCAAGCCCTGCACCTGCGCATGCTCGCACGCCACCCATACATAGCCGTCGCCATCCTGCGGCAAGGCCACTTGCGCCAGAGCTTCCAGCAGCAGCGATCCCCTGCGGCCATTGCGCGCCACCCAGCGCACGTCCAGCTGCGCCGCACACTCGAGCGCAATCTGTTCGCCATCTTCGACGACCTCGATCACGGCCATCGCGCGCGCCGTGGCCGGCAACTGCTCCAGGCGGCGGGCGATGGCCGGCAAGGCCGTCTGGTCACCCACCAGCACATACCAGTCGAAATCGAGCGGCACCACCATCGAGCCGCGCGGGCCGCCCACGCCCAGGGTCTGGCCGGGCGCGGCTTGCGCCGCCCAAGTGGCCGCGGGGCCGTCGCCGTGCAGCACGAAGTCGATTTCCAGCTCGCGCCGTTCGGCGTCGTAGCGGCGCGGCGTGTAATTGCGGGCAATCGGGCGCGCGCCTTCCGCATACTGGATGGGATTCGGGCCATTGCCCAGCACGGGAAACACGGGCGTAGCCTTCCCCGGGGCGGGGAAGAACAGTTTCACGTGGTCGTCATGCGCCGGCGAGACAAAGCCGTCCAGGTCGTCGCCGGCCAGGGTGATGCGGCGCATGTGCGGCGTCAGCTGCTCGGTGCGCACGACGGTGAGCACGCGCAGTTTCAAGTCATGCCGCACGCGCTCGATGGCATGCGGACGTGGTGTTGCTGGTGATGCAGTAGTCATGGCTTATCCTTGTAAAGTGGGCTCAGTGGCCGTCGACGATGGCGTTCGCCGCCTGTTCCAGCACGGCGGAGACGCGCTCGGCTTCCGCGTCGCTCCAGCTGGTCTTGTTCAGCAACAGCGCATGCTTGAGCGTGTGCATGGCCTGGCGCACGCGCTCGGGCAAGGCGTTGCGCGCCTGGACGCGGGCAAACATGTCGAGGCGGGCCAGGATGCCGTCCACCTGGGCACGGTTCTCGTCGAGATACGCGCGGCCCAGGTCCGTGATCGTGTAGAGCTTCTTGCCGCTGGCGCTTTCGGACGATGTGACATGGTCCTGCTCTTCCAGCAAGGTCAGGGTCGGATACACGGCGCCCGGGCTGGGGGCGTACGCGCCGCCGCAACGCTCTTCGATGGCCTTGATGATTTCATAGCCGTGGCGGGGGCTGATTTCGATCAGCGCCAGCACGATCAGAGGCAGGTCGCCGCGGCCGAAGACGCGCTCGGCCCGTTCGCCGCGCCCTCGTCCACCTGGGCCACCGGGGCCTCCATGGCCCATGCCATCACCGCGCTCGTCGAAGCCGCGCGGGCCGCGGCCGTGCATGGAGTATTCGTGGCGGTATTCGCCATGGTGGTGGTGATGCTGGCCGCAATGGCCGTGATGATGGTGATGGCCATGCTGGCCGTGTTCTGCGTGGTGTGAGTTTCTCATGTTTTCTCTTTAAAGATATATCGTTAGTAGGTATCGTCATTTTATAACGATATATCGATAAGTCAAGGAGAAATTTGTTATGCTCGTCTTTTCACCATCCACACGCCGATGCCATGCCTGACAAATCCGCCCTTGAGAAAATGTATGTGAAAAATGCCAGCTCCCTGGCCGTGCTCAATGACGGCGGCGAACATGGAGAATTGCTGGCGCAGTTGCCGGCGGAACGGCGGGTGCGGGAAGGTGAAAATGCCGACTGGATCCTGCTGTTCGCACGCAGCCGCGCGGAACTGGAACAGTTCCTGCCGATGGCGCAGGCGCGCCTGGCGCCCGGCGGCGCCGTCTGGGTGGCATACCGCAAGGGCGGAATCAAAGCGGGCAGCGACATCCACCGCGACGATATCCGCGACTTTGCGCACACCGTAGGCCTCGACAGCGTGGCCATGGTCGCCATCGATAGTGAGTGGTCGGCACTGCGCCTGAAGCAGGCTTAAAAAGGGTCTAGGCGATGCCGTGCAAGGCCAGCGCCCATTCGACGTGTTCACGCACGATGGCCGATGGATGCTCGCGGCGCGACAGCAGGGCCGCGACGATGTCGGCCTGGCCCCGGGCCTTGGCGGCCGCGTTGCCCATGCCGACGGCCAGGTTGCGCAGCCAGCGTTCGTGGCCGATGCGGCGGATCGCGCTGCCTTCCATGCGGCGGTTGAATTCTTCTTCCGTCCAGGCGAACAGCTCCACCATGCCGGCGCTGCCCAGGCTGTGGCGCTCGTCGAAATCGGGCACGACGGCGCGCTGGGCGAACTTGTTCCACGGGCAGACGGTCTGGCAATCGTCGCAGCCGTACACCTTGTTGCCGATCAGAGGGCGCATCTCGACGGGAATGGCGCCCTTCAATTCGATCGTCAGGTAAGAGATGCAGCGGCGCGCGTCAAGCTTGTACGGCCCCAGGATGGCTTGCGTCGGACACACCGTGATGCACGCCGAGCACTGGCCGCAGCGCGGGGTCTCCGGCGGGTCGACGGGCAACGGCACGTCGATGAGGATCTCGCCGAGGAAAAAGAAGGAACCGCCCTGGCGGTTGATCAGCAAGGTGTGCTTGCCGCGCCAGCCCAGGCCCCCTTTTTGCGCCAGCTCGACTTCCATCACGGGCGCAGAGTCGCTGAAGACGCGGTAGCCGAAGTCGCCGATCTCGCCCTTGATGCGCTCGGCCAGCTGCTGCAGGCGCGAACGCATGACCTTGTGATAGTCGCGGCCCCGCGCATACACGGAAATCACGGCCGCCGCAGGGTCGGCATCGCGCGTCGCCTCGCGTTCGCGCCAGTCGGGCCCCAGCGCCGGCGGCAGATAATTCATGCGCGCGCTGATGGCGCGCACCGTGCCCGGCACCAGTTCGGCCGGGCGAGCGCGCTTCATGCCGTGGCTGGCCATGTAATCCATTTCGCCGTGGTACCCTGCATCGAGCCAGGCTTGCAAGGGCGCTTCCATGTGCGACAGGTCCACGTCGGCGATGCGCACCTCGGCAAAACCCAGCTCGCGCCCCCATTCTTTGATGGTGCGCGCCAGGACGGCGAGATCGGTGATGGTGGCGGACATAGGGGACTTTACGGAAAACGGCAGGCGCGCGGGCGGTTACAATGACAGCAGCCTCCATTTTATGCGATACCGAAGATCATGACCGAACACTTCAAAGCCCACCTCCACGACGAAGCCGGCACCGCCGCACTGGGCGCCGCGCTGGCGCGCACGCTGGCGCCGGGCCTGGCGATCTACCTGCACGGCGACCTCGGTGCCGGCAAGACGGCCCTCACGCGCGCCCTGTTGCACGCGGCCGGCCATGCTGGCCACGTGAAAAGCCCCACTTATACGCTGTCCGAACCGTACACGGTGCAACTCGATGGCCAGCGCGTCAACGTCATCCACTTCGACCTGTACCGCATGGGCAGTGCCGAGGAATTCCTCGACGCGGGCTTTCGCGAAGACTTCGACGGTCGCAATATCTGCATCGTCGAATGGCCGGAGAAAGCCGAACCGGTGCTGCCGCCGGCCGACCTGAATATTTATTTGAACGTTGCGGGTACAGGACGTGATGTAGAATTGCAAGCGTCTTCTGAATTGGGTCTGTCATGCCTTCACCGTCTCAAATTCGCCCCGAACCTTTGATCTCCTCGCCCATCACCCGGCGCACGGTCCTCAAGGCCGGCGGCACCCTGCTGTTGTCCGTGTTCGCGCCCATGTCGGCGATGGCGGCGCAAATTCTCGCCGTGCGCGTCTGGCCGGCCGAGGACTACACCCGCGTCACCCTGGAAAACGACAGCATCCTCAAGGCGACCCACTTCATCGTCAAGGACCCGGAACGCCTGGTGGTCGACATCGAAGGCCTGGAACTCAATCCCACGCTCAAGGGCCTGGTGGCGAAGATTCAGTCGAACGACCCGTATATCAAGCAGGTGCGCGTGGGCCAGAACCGGCCCAATGTCGTGCGCCTGGTGTTCGACCTGAAGGAAGAGGTCACGCCGCAGCTGTTTACCCTGCCGCCGGCCGGCTCCTACAACCACCGTTTGATCTTCGACCTGTATCCCGTGCGCGAGCCGGATTTGATCGCGCAGATGATCGAAAAGGGCGACTGGTCGAGCGACCCCGCCAAGCCGCCCATGGCCGGCACGCATACGCCGCCGCCCGCGCTGCCCCTGCCCGAGAGCGGCAAGCCGCCCGTGGCCGCCGTGGCGCCGCCGGCAGCGCCCATCGTGCCGCCCGTTCCCGACGTGCGTCCGGAACAGCGCCCCGAAACGCGCCCGCTGCCGGGCCAGAAAGTGGTGCGCATGATTACCATCGCGCTCGATCCCGGTCACGGCGGCGAAGACCCTGGCGCCATGGGCAGCCGGGGCAGCCGCGAAAAAGACGTGGTGCTGGCCATTGCCAAGCGCCTCAAGACCAAGCTGGAACTGCAGCCGAACATGCGCGTCATGCTCACGCGCGACGCCGATTTCTTCGTCCCGCTGGGCATGCGCGTGGAAAAGGCGCGCAAGGTGCAGGCCGACCTGTTCGTCTCGATCCACGCCGACGCCTTCATCCAGCCGACGGCGCGCGGCTCGTCCGTCTTCGTGCTGTCCGAAAAGGGCGCCACCTCGACGGCCGCGCGCTGGCTGGCCAACAAGGAAAACCAGGCCGACCTGATCGGCGGCGTGAACGTGAAGAACCACGACAAGCAGCTGGCCAGCGTGCTGCTCGACCTGTCGACGACGGCGCAGATCAATGACAGCATGAAGCTGGGCAAGGCCGTGCTGCGCGAAATCGGCGGCATCAACCGCCTGCACAAGGGCTCCGTCGAACAGGCCGGCTTCGCCGTGCTCAAAGCGCCCGACATCCCTTCCATCCTGATCGAGACGGCCTTCATCTCGAATCCGGAAGAAGAAGCCAAGCTGACCGACAACGGCTACCAGGACCAGATGGCCGACGCCATCGTCACGGGCATCAAGAATTACTTTGCGAAGAATCCGCCGCTGGCGAAAAGCCGCCTGACCTGACATGAAAGCCTAGCATGAGCGAGAGTATCTTTGGCGAGCTGCCGGCCGTGACCATCCGCGCCGCCGATGGCGCGCAAGCGACCGTCACCCTGTACGGCGGCCACCTGGTCTCGTGGCAGACCAGCGATGGCCAGGAGCGCCTGTTCTGCAGCCGAGATTCCGCGCTCGACGGCAGCCGCGCCATCCGGGGCGGCGTGCCCGTGATCTTTCCCCAGTTCGGCGCGCGCGGCACGGGCATGCGCCACGGCTTTGCGCGCGTGGCGACCTGGCAGCTGGAATCGAGCGGTGAGGCTGATGGTGCCGCATGGGCGCAATTTGTCCTGACCCAGGCTGACTTGCCGGAAGCGATCGCCGCCAGCTGGGCATACAACTTCACCCTGCGCCTGCGCGTTGCCGTCACGGCCCAATCACTGGAGCTGCACCTGTCCGTGCACAACACGGGCGAGCAGGCGTTTCCATTCTCGGCCGCCCTGCACAGTTATTTTGCGATTGATCAATTGAGCGAAGCGCGCATTGGCGGCTTGCAGCGCGTGCGCTACTCGGACGAGACGCCGCAAGACGCCTTGCAGGCGGAAGAAGTACTGCAATTTTCGGACAAACTGGACCGCATCTACTACCAGCTGCCGGGCACCTTGAGCCTGCAGTCTGGCAGCCATACGCTGCGCCTGGAGCAGCAGGGCTTTACGGACGCCGTCGTGTGGAACCCGGGCGCGCAAGACGCGGCCGCCCTGCCCGACCTGGCCGACGACGAGCAGCCGCGCTTCATCTGCATCGAGCCTGCCCTGATCCAGCCCGACCTGCTGGCCGCCGGCGCCGAATGGACCGGCCGCCAGCGCCTCGCATTCGTTTAATTGGACTCTTTGATGATGCGGCCGTTCGTAGGCTGAATCGGGCGCGCATTCAAGGGATACAAGCGGCTGAACAGCGCCATCTGCGCCGGCGAGGCTTGCACCGGCTGCTTCATCACCATCCACAGCACGCCTTCGCTGCAAGGCGGCTCCGTCATCGATCCCATGTAGGTGTAGTAATCGCGCCGCGTGGGCAGCATCTCGGCCGGGTCGAGCAGGATGGTCGGCTGCATGGTCTCGAATTTTTCCAGCGGCAAATTGTTCCACACGGTCTGGATGGTCGCCTGCGGCGCCCCCCGCTCCAGCAGCAGCGCCAGCACGGCTTGCCGGCCTTCCGCGTCGCGGTGCACCAGGTGCACCACCATCTCGAACGCCTTGCCATTGATGCGCTCTTCGGACGG
This sequence comes from Janthinobacterium sp. GL_088, assembly GCF_057837845.1. Taxonomy (NCBI): domain Bacteria; kingdom Pseudomonadati; phylum Pseudomonadota; class Betaproteobacteria; order Burkholderiales; family Oxalobacteraceae; genus Janthinobacterium; species Janthinobacterium sp. GL_088. Next base: position 5,759,563 of record NZ_CM174453.1, read on the forward strand.
ACGGTGGAAATGGAATTGCTGCAGCTCGAACATGCGGTTCTGCACCGTGATGTAATTGCCGCCGCTCACGCCCACCTGCACCGTGTGGCCATTGTCAACCACGTTGAACGACGACGGATGGTAGTCAAAGCTGATCTGCTCGAGCTCCACCTTCATGCCGTCGCGGATATCGATCGGCGACTGGCGGCTGCCATTGCCGCACTTGGCCCAGTCGACATTGATCTTGCTCCAGTGGGCCGGGCCGCTGTCGCCTTCGTACGACCAGTGCGTGCCGCGCGGCACAGGCGGCGGTGGCGGCGGCGCGGCCTTCACCACGGCGGCGCGCTTGGCACGGGCGGCGGCGCGGGCCGCCTGGGTGGCGCGCATTTCCGCCAGGCGCGCGGCGATGCGTTCGGACAGGTCGACTTCGGCCGCTTCTTCCTTTTCGCGCGCCGTGGGCGCAACGACGACTGGCGCCTTGGCCTCCTTGCCCTTCACCGATTCGGTCAGGGTTTTCATGGCGGCCGCACGCGCCGACGCCGACATCGGCGCGGATGCGGTGGCGCTCGCGGAGGCGGGGGCATCTTTGGCGCTTGCCATGGCCGTCATCGCGGCAAGGCTGCAAGCTAACAGGGCGCTCAAATGTCGCATGGAAATCCAGAAAGTGAGAATACCCTCTGGTTTACGGCTGGAAAGCAACAAAACTTGAATCAACGCGGGAGTAAAACAGAAACGAGGCAGGGGAAAACGGGATCCGGGGCCGGCTGCGGACTGTGCCGCAGCGCGCTTGCCCCGTATCCATGCGGCCTTACGCCGACTTGCCGACCATGCGCTTGTAGAGTTTCCACATGCCGCCCAGTACCACCGGCACGACGGCGGCGCCGACACCGATCAGCACGATCAAGGTCAGGTGGTCGCGGATCCACGGGATATTGCCGAAGAAGTAGCCCGCCGTCACCAGACCGACCACCCACAGCAGGGCGCCCGTCACGTTGTACATCTGGAAGCGCGCATGCGTCATGTCGGAAATGCCGGCCACGAACGGCGCGAAGGTGCGCACCACGGGCACGAAGCGGGCCAGGATGATGGTCTTGCCGCCGTGCTTTTCAAAGAATTCATGCGTGCGGCGCATGGCATCCTTGTTGATCCAGCGATAATCGTGGGTAAACACCCTTTGCCCGATGGCCTCGCCTATCCAGTAATTGAGCGTGTTGCCCGTAACGGCGGCCGTCACCAGCAAGGCTATAAGCAAGCCCAGGTGCATTTGTCCCGTCGCACAAAACGCGCCGGCGATAAACAGCAAGGTATCCCCAGGGAAGAAAAACAGCACCACGAGGCCTGTCTCGCAAAAAATAATGGCGAACAGCACCGCATACACGAGGGTGCCGTACTGCTCGATCAAGAGACCCAGCGTCTTGTCGACATGCACGATCATGTCGAGGAATTGCACAAAATCCATATATTTTTCCCTAAAGGTAGCGGCGGAATCATACACCACCCGACCGGCGCAACGGCAGTCCCCGGGCTGATATTTCGTGATTAATTCGGCAGCGCCCTTGGCTGTGTGGCATTTTAAGTAAAGGTTAAGGAAACGCCTTATCGGCAGGCAACTGTCAGGATTGCCACATGCAATGTTTTTCCAACGAAATATTGGCATTCCGGTATACACTTTCTGCACGGCGCAACCCGCGTCGACCAGGAGAAAACATGTATCGACACCCACTGAGCGGCCTGATCATGGCCACCGTACTGGGCCTTGCACATCTGACCGCCCACGCAGCGCCCGTCCAGATCAAGGCGCCCGCCGAACTGCCCGCCAAGGCGACCTTGGCCGACGTGATCAAGGCTTCGAAACCGTCCGACTGGCGTGCGCTGGATCCGGACAACACCCTGTACCTGGACATTCCCGCCGGCCGCGTGGTGATCGAACTGGCGCCGGACTTCGCGCCGAAACACGTGGCCAACATCAAGGCCCTGGTGGCCGAGCAGTATTACGACGGCCTGGCCATCACCCGTGCGCAGGACAACTGGGTGGCACAGTGGGGCGATCCGAACGAGAAAAATCCAAAACCGATCCAGCATGCGCAGCGCACCCTGCCCGGCGAATTTACGGTACCCTTGAAAAACGTCAAGAGCTTCACACGCCTGCCGGACGTCGACGGCTATGCGCCGCAAGTGGGCCATTCGAACGGCTTCCCGTCCGCGCGCGATCCGAAAACCGGCACGGCCTGGCTCACGCATTGCTATGCCACCGTGGGCGTGGGGCGCGACAGCGCCAGCGACAGCGGCGGTGGCACGGAGCTGTACGCCGTCATCGGCCAGTCGCCGCGCCACCTGGACCGCGACATCACGGTCGTCGGCAGGGTCGTCTCCGGCATGCCATTGCTGTCCACCCTGCCACGCGGCACGGGCCCCATGGGTTTTTATGACAGCCCCGAGAAAAACGTGCCGATCAAGGCCATCCGCCTGGCCGCCAGCGTACCGGCCGGGCAACGCAGCAACCTGGAAGTGATGCGCACCGACAGCGCCGCCTATCAGGCCGTGCTGGAAGCCCAGCGCCACCGCGGCGGCCCGTGGAGCAAGGTCACTGCCGGCCATGTCGACCTGTGCAATGCGCCGATACCGGTGCGGGAGGTGGCGAAGTAGCCGATGCCCGGCAATTCGCAAACCGTTATAATCAGGGCATGAACGCTCCCATCACGCCCCACCGCCCGATCCAGGCCCTGCCTGACCAGTTGATTTCGCAAATCGCCGCCGGCGAGGTGGTCGAGCGGCCATCGGCCGTCGTCAAGGAGTTGCTGGAAAACGCGCTCGACTCGGGCGCCACGCAGATCACCGTGCGGCTGGAAGAAGGGGGCGTGAAACGCATCGCCATTACCGATAACGGGCGCGGCATCGACAAGGACCAGCTGCCGCTGGCCCTGGCGCGCCACGCCACCTCGAAGATCGCTTCGCTGCACGACCTGGAAAACGTGGGCACCCTGGGTTTTCGCGGCGAGGCGCTGGCCTCGATCGCCTCGGTGGCCGCCGTCACCGTGACCTCGCGCACGGCGGACGCGGCGCATGCGTGGGAAATCGTCGGCTCGCACAATGGCAGCGTCTCGCCCTCGTCGGGCGCGCACGGCACCACGGTCGACGTGCAAGACCTGTATTTCAACACGCCCGCGCGGCGCAAATTCCTCAAATCGGAGCAGACGGAATACGGCCATTGCGCCGAAGTCGTGCGCCGCATCGCGCTGGCGCGGCCGGACGTGTCGTTCTCGCTGTCGCACAATGGCCGCACCATCGACCAGTGGAATATCAGCGAACTGGCCAAGCGCAGCGCCCACATCCTAGGCAATGACTTCGCCGAAGCGCGCCTGGCGCTGGACGAATCGGCCGGCACCTTGCGCATTCACGGCTTTGCCGGCTTGCCGACAGCGTCCAAGGCGCGCGCCGATGGCCAGTTCTTTTATGTCAACGGGCGCTTCGTACGCGACAAGCTGCTGGTGCACGCCGTGCGCATGGCCTACCAGGACGTGCTGCACGGCGACCGTTTTCCCTCGTACGTGCTGGCGCTCGACCTCGACCCGGCGCTGGTCGACGTCAACGTGCACCCGTCGAAGATCGAAGTACGCTTCCGCGACAGCCGCTCCGTGCACCAGTTTGTCTTCCACGCGGTGCAGCGCGCGCTGGCGCAGACGTCGGCCACGGCATTCGGCAGCGTGCCGGCGCCCCTGCCGGCCGCCTCCACCCTGAGCGGCGATACCGCTGGCGCGGGTTTGGGTGGCCCCGGCATCTGGCGCCGCGAGCAGACGCAGACGTCGTTCGGCGCGCAATTCACGAATACCTTCGCGCCCGCCTCGCCCGGCGCGGCCCGCCCCTTCTTTGCCGATGCACCAGGCGTGGGGCAAGACACAGCGGCCTACGGCGCCCTGTTCGGCGGCGCTGCTGCATCCTCGCCGATCACGCAGGTGGAACCGTACATCGCCTCGCCCGAAGCGATGGCGCGCGAAGAGTATCCGCTGGGCTTTGCCCTGGCCCAGCTGCACGGCATCTACATCCTGGCGCAAAATACCAAGGGTCTGGTGCTGGTCGACATGCACGCGGCGCACGAGCGCATCCTGTACGAGCAACTGAAAAACGCGCTGCAGGCGCAGGTCTCGGGCCAGGACATGCAGGTGCAGTCCTTGCTGATCCCCGTGACGTTCTATGCGGACGCCATCGAAGTGTCGACGGCGAATGAAAACCAGGACACGTTAAAAGCGCTGGGTTTTGACATCGCCGCCCTGTCGCCCACGACGCTGGCCGTGCGCAGCGTGCCGACCCTGCTGAAAAACGCCGATGCGCAAACCCTGGCGCGCGACGTGCTCCGCGACGTACGCGAATACGGCGGCTCGCGCGTGCTGATCGAGCGCCAGAACGAATTGCTGGGCACTCTGGCCTGCCACACGGCCGTGCGCGCCAACCGGATATTATCGGTGCAGGAAATGAATGCCCTGCTGCGCCAGATGGAAAGCACGGAACGCGCCGACCAGTGCAACCATGGCCGGCCCACGTGGGTGCAGGTCGAGATCAACGCGCTCGATAAACTGTTCCTGCGCGGCCAATAAAATTCCGGGGTCAGACCCGCCGGGGGGATACTCCCCAATGGGACGTATCCCGATCTCGAAGAGACTGACCCCAGCCTTTGCCTTGGGGTCCCCATCGCAAGCACATCAAAAAAGCACCATGACAAACACCCCACACCTCCCCCTGGCCGTCGCCATCATGGGCCCCACGGCCAGCGGCAAGACGGCCAGTGCGCTGGCCATCGCGCAAGCCATCCCATCCGAGATCATTTCCGTCGATTCCGCCCTCGTTTACCGGGGCATGGATATCGGCACGGCCAAACCGTCAAAGGAAGAACTGGCCCAGGTGCCGCATCATTTGATCGACATCATCGACCCGCTCGACGCCTATTCCGTGGCGCAGTTCCGCAACGACACCCTGCGCCTGGTGAGCGAGATCTCCGCGCGCGGCAAGCTGCCGCTGCTGGTCGGCGGCACCATGCTGTATTTTAAAGGCCTGGCCGATGGCCTCGACGATTTGCCCGGCGCCGATCCCGTGCTGCGCACCCAGCTGGAAGAAGACGCAGCCGCCATCGGCTGGCCCGCCATGCATGCGCGCCTGGCCGAACAGGATCCCGTCACGGCCGCGCGCCTGGCGCCACAGGATGCGCAGCGCATCGGCCGCGCGCTGGAAATCATCGCCCTGTCCGGCCAGCCCATGTCGGCCCTGCTGGACCGGCGCGAAAAGACGGTGCTGCCATTCCAGTTGCAATCGTTCGCGCTGGAACCGTCGGATCGCGCCGTGCTGCACGCGCGCATCGCCACGCGCTTCGACCTCATGCTGAAAAACGATGCCCTGCTCGATGAAGTGGATGGGTTGCGCCGGCGCGGCGACCTGCACCCGGGTTTGCCCTCGATGCGCTGCGTGGGCTACCGCCAGGCCTGGGACTATCTCGATGGCCGTATCGACCGCGCCACCCTGCGCGAGACGGGCATCATCGCCACGCGCCAGCTGGCCAAGCGGCAGCTGACCTGGCTGCGCTCCATGCCGGAACGCATCGTCATCGATTGCCTGGGAGCTGATCCGGCCACGGCCATGCTGGCGCAGATCCAGCCCTTGCTGATGCCGTTACAAAAATAATCATGCCGGCGCCGGCGCGTGAAAAAACCGCACATTTTTTTGCGCCGGCATTGACAAGGAAATGGGAAGACTGGATAATGCTCGGCTGTTGGGTGATATAGCTCAGTTGGTTAGAGCACAGCATTCATAATGCTGGGGTCGGTGGTTCAAGTCCACCTATCACCACCAAAGAACATCGATCAGGTTTTTTACTGGTCAAAACCAGCATCCGGTCTGACCGGTCTGTTTGGTGATATAGCTCAGTTGGTTAGAGCACAGCATTCATAATGCTGGGGTCGGTGGTTCAAGTCCACCTATCACCACCAAGAATTAGCAGTATGAAGAACCCGCCCCTGCACCGTGCAGCGGCGGGTTTTTTCATTTCCGGCACCGCCGCGCGTGCGGCCTGCGCGCAACACCTGCCCCCTCCACATGCAATCGGGGATTGTGGCGAGCCGCCACTGGCGCTTACAATGAGAATAATTCTCATTTATGTTATTCATCACCCATGTCCACCAGCCAGCCCAGCCTGCAACAGCAAGTGCAGTCGCTCTACAGCGAGCATCACGGCTGGCTGGTCGGCTGGCTGCGCAAAAAACTCAGCTGCCCGCATGGCGCGGCCGACGTGGCGCAAGATACCTTCGTGCGCATCATCGCTTCGCGCGACGCCCTGTTCGGCATGCGCGAACCGCGCGCCTACCTGTCGACGACGGCGAAGCGCCTGCTGCTTGACCGCGCGCGCCGCCAGATACTCGAACGCAGCTACCTGGCGGAACTTGCCCTGCTGGCCGACAGCCTGCCCGGCGCGCCCTCGCCCGACGAGATACTGATGGCCGTGCAGGCGCTCGAACAGATCGCCACGGCGCTGGCCGGCTTGTCCGCCAAGGCGCGCGACGCCTTTCTGTTGCACTACCTGGAAGAGCAATCGCAGGCCGCCGTCGCCGCGCAGCTGAACGTTTCCACGCGTATGGTGCAAAAATACCTGGTGCAAGCCTTGCTGGCCTGCCGCCATGCCTGCCCGGCCATGGCCGCATGAATAGCCCCCGTACGGATATCGCCGCCGAACAGGCTGCCCGCTGGATCGTGCAGCTCAGCGCCGACGACCCGGCCGAACGCGACACCGCGCAGGCCGGCTTTGCCGCATGGAAGGCGGCCGACCCGCTGCACGCGAGCGCGGCCGCCGGCATGGAAAACCTGCTGCGTCAATTGAACACCGTGCGCGAGCCGGCCGGCGGCGACCATAGGCCCGCGCGCGCCGCCCTGGCCGCCATCGCCCCAAAGCGTCCCCGCCAGCGTCTGCGCCAGCTGGCCGCGGCCAGCGCCGTGGCCGTGCTCGCGCTGACCGGGGCGCTGGTCATCAGCGAGCGCCCCGCCTACCTGCTGGCCGACCTGCGCAGCCCCACCGGACAATGGCAGACGCACACCCTGGCCGATGGCAGCCGCCTGACCTTGGGCAGCAACAGCGCCGTCAACGTGCATTTCAATGGGGGCGAGCGGCATGTGGAACTGGTGCGCGGCGATATCCTCGTCGACGTGGCCAAGGATGCGCAGCGCCCCTTCATCGTCGACAGCGGCCAGGCGGCGATCCGCGCGCTGGGCACGCGTTTCAGCGTGCGCAGGGAAGACGGCGCCACCATCCTCAGCATGCTGGAGTCCAAGGTGCTGGCGCAGGTGCCGCAACATCCGGCCGTCGTGGTGCAGGCGGGCCAGCGCACGCGCATCACGGACGATGGCGTGGGCCCCATCACGGCCATCGATGCGGCCAGCGTGCAGGACGCGTGGCGCGCACGCCGGCTGGTGGTCGACGACTTGCCGCTGGCCGAGGTGCTCGACGAGCTGGCGCGCCACCGCCCCGGCCAGCTGCATTACGACCGCGCGCAGATCGCCGGCATCCGCGTAGCCGCCGTGCTGCCGCTGGACGACACGGACAAGGCGCTGCAGCTACTCATCGACAATTTCCCCCAGCTGCGCATCCGCATGTTGACACGCTACCTGGTGATGGTGGATGCGCCAAACACTGGCACCGCAAAAAAATAATGTGCCACGCAGGTTCGTGTTGGCGCATCTCGTGCGTCAAGGCAGCTGAGATCATTCAAAAAAGGCTGTCACCATGTACGCTCCTGCCGTTCCCGTTTCGTCCCAGAATCCCTTGCGCACGCGTTTGCGTCCGCTGGCCCTGGCGGCCATGCTGCTCGCTGGCGCAGGCCTGCATGCCCAGGCAATCGCCCAGGCCGTGCCGGCTGTCGCCAGCTACGCCATCCCCGCCGGCCCGCTGGCTGGAGCCCTGAACCGCTATGCGCAGCAAGCGGGCGTGTCCATCGTCATCGACGCCTCCAAGGTACAGGGCTTGACCAGCGCCGGCCTGCAAGGCAGCTACGCCATCGATGACGGTTTCGCCGTGCTGCTGCGCGGCAGCGGCTATGCGATCGGCAAGACGCCCACCGGCTATGTGCTGGTGGCCGCGCCTGCAGTCGCCGCTCCCACGGCGGCGGCCAGTAGCGCCTCGGCGACCGAACGCACCATGCCCTCGATTACCATCGTCGGCCAGGCCGAGCAAGGCGCCACCACGGAAGGCAGCGGCTCCTACACGGCGCGCAAGCTCACCATCGGCAAGGGCGAGCAGGCGATGAAGGACATCCCGCAATCGGTCAGCGTGCTGACGCGCCAGCGCCTGGACGACCAGGGCATCACGGACTTGCGCGAAGCCGTCAATAACGTCACCGGCGTGGTGGGCGTGCATGGCGTGGGGCCGGGCGTGGTGATCACGGCGCGCGGCTTCCAGATCGATCAATGGCAGTACGATGGCGTACCGATCGACCGCAACACCTATGCGCTGGGTAACTGGGGCCAGGAAAACATGGTCATCTACGATCGACTGGAAGTGCTGCGCGGCGCCTCGGGCATGCTCGTTGGCACGGGCAGCCCCGGCGGCTCCGTCAGCCTGGTGCGCAAGCGCCCGGGCGCCACGCGCAGTGTCAGCATGACGGCGCGCGCGGGATCCTGGGACCATTATGGCGCGCAGCTCGACGTCAGCAGCCCCCTGACTGCGGACGGCAGCCTGCGCGGACGCGTCATTGTCGATGAAGACGATACCCACTCCTTCATCGACCAGGTGTGGAGCAAGAACCGCACCCTGTACGCGGCGCTCGACTATGACCTGGGTCCGGCCACCACCCTGGGCCTGGCCATCAGCAACGTCAATGACCACGGCCGCCCCACCTTCATCGGCCTGCCCCGCTACGTGGACGGCAGCGCACTGAATCTGCCCCGCTCCACCTTCACGGGCGCCGACTGGAACCGCAGCGAAGCCCGGCAAACCAACGTGTATCTCGACCTGGAGCACCACTTCAACAGCCAGTGGAGCCTGAAGGCATCGGCCGTGAACATGAAGGAAAACACCGGCTCCGTGCACCAGCGCCTGGCTTCCGCCATCCAGCCCGACGGCAGCGGCGCGAGCTATGGCGACTTTGGCATGGATTTCGACAACCGCAAGCGCGGCATCGATACCTACGTACGCGGCAAATTCGACGGCCTGGGCATGGCGCAGGAAGTGCTCGTGGGCGCCAGCTATGTCACGCTGGCGTCGGACGACCGCTACGCGCGCGCCTGGGAATCCGGGGCGAACGTCTTCAACATCAAGCACCACCGCCCATGGCAAGATATCGACAGCATCGCCGCGCGCCCAATGGGCGTGACCAGCAACAGCACCTACGAAATACGCCAGAAAGGCCTGTATGGCAGCTGGAATGGCCAGTTGACCGGCAAGCTGAAAGCCGTGCTGGGCGGACGCTTCAGCTGGTATGACTTCCTGTATGCGACGCCCGCAGGTTCCGAAGAACAACTCAACGCCACCGCCAAGTTCACGCCATCGGCGGGACTGATCTACGCGCTCGATCCGCAATGGTCGGCTTACGCCAGCTATGCCGATATCTTCACGCCGCAAAGCATCCGCGACGTGCAAGGCAAGGTCCTCAAGCCCATCACGGGCAGCAACTACGAGGCGGGCATCAAGGGGGAACTGATGGATGGCAAGGTCAACACCTCGCTGGCCGTATTCCGCTACGACCACAAGAACCGCTCCGTCACCGACTATGCTGCCGACCTCCCGTGCGACGGGCAGTACTGCTCGCGCGCCTCGGGCAAGGTGCGCAGCCAGGGCATGGAAGCGGAAGTATCGGGCGAAGTGGCACGCGGCTTGCAGCTGTCGGCCGGTTACGCCTACACGACGACGACCTATCTGAACGACCCGGACAATCAGGGCAAGGTCTTTTCCACCTGGACGCCGAAACACATGCTGCGCGTGTGGTCAAGCTACACCCTGCCCGGCGCCTGGGACAAATTCAGCGTGGGCGCCGGCGTCAACACGCAAAGCCATACGCTCGATACCGCGTACACGTTCAAGGTTGCCGGCTTCTCGATCTGGAACGCGCGCCTGGCCTGGCAAGCCACGCCGCAAGTAGCCCTGTCGCTCAACGTCAACAATGTGCTCGACAAGCGCTACATCATCCCGGCCTACAACACCACCGGGTCGAACAACTACTATGGCGACCCGCGCAACGTGCAGTTCACCTTGAAGTACACGCCGAAATGGTAGGCTGACGCACTGCGCTGACAGCACAGGCGGGCACGGCATTCAGCCGTGCCCGCCTTTTTTTCGTTCAGTGCTAGGCTTGCATTCAAGAAACCATCCGCAAAAAAAACATGTCCCAACAGCTTACCCTGTCCAGCATTGCGCTGGCCCTGGCCCTGCACGCCAGTTCCGCCCTCGCCTTCGACGGCCATTACCAGACCAAGACACCGTACGCGCCGCAGCAGGATCCGGCCACCTATGCCGCGCCGCCGGCCGGCTTCCAGCCAATTTTCACGCAGCTGGTGGCGCGCCACGGTGCGCGCGGATTGACGAGCATGAAGGGCGACGCGGCCCTGTACGCGATGTGGCAGCAGGCGGCCGCGCAGGATGGCTTGACGCCGCTGGGACGCGCACTGGGTCCCGACATCCTGGCCCTGATGCGGGCGAACGCCTTGCTCGGTTATGGCGTGGCCGGCATCGAGCAGCCCGGCTACGGCAACCTGTCGCAAACGGGCATCGAGGAACACCGGCAGCTGGCCGCGCGCATGCTGGCGCGCCTGCCCACCCTGTTTGCACAAGTGGGGCAAGATGCCGCGACGGCGCCGCGCCAGCTCGTCACCATCCATTCCGGCGTGGACCGCGCACGCGACAGTGCGCGCTTTTTCACGCAATCGCTGCTCGAACACGCGCCCGCGGTACAGCCGATATTACAAGCGGATGGCGTCAACCGCTTCCTGCTGTACGCGCACAAGCTGTCGCCGCAGACGGACCGGGTCACCGATCCGGCCCATCCTTATTACGCCACCTATGCCGCCAGCCAGGCTTACCAGTACTATGAAAGAACGAAACAGCTGCACGCGCTGATGGATGCGCCCGCCCGGCTGCCGGCAGCGGCGATGCACGCGCGCCATGTGCTCGAACGGCTGTTTTCACCCGCCTTCCTCAAGCAGCTTGAGCGCGGCGGCGCCAGCTATGCCGACACGGGCAACTACACCTTCACCAGCGACGACGGCAAACTCACGCGCACCATGACGGGCAGCGGCAAGACCGTCATCCGCAGCCTGAATGCGGCCGCAACGCAACTGTATGCGCTGTACGCGATCGCCGCCGGCATGCGCCATGAGGTGCCGGTCGATTTCAGCCGCTACATGCCCGCCGAGGATGCGCATTACTACGCCTATATCGCCGACCACGAGGATTTTTACCAGAAGGGACCGGCCACCACGGAAAGCGCCGGCGTGACCTGGCGCTTCGCGCTGGCCTTGCGCGAGGACTTTTTCAAGGAAGTCGATGCGCTGGCCGCAGGTGACCTGCGCCACGCGGCCAAGCTGCGCTTCACGCACGCCGAGATGATCATCCCGCTGGCATCGGCCATGGGCTTGCAGCAGCCGCTGCCGGCTTCGGCCAGCTACAGTTATGAGACTAATCCATGGCGCGGCCAGACCGTCTCGCCGCTGGCGGCCAACATGCAGTGGGACGTGTACCGCAACGGCGACGGTCAGCTGATCGTGCGCCTGCTGTACAACGAAAAGGAAACGCCGTTCCAGCCATCGTGCGACAGTGCCCGCATCGCGCCGGGCAGCGTCTTCTATGATTACACGGGGCTCAAAGCCTGCTACGGCCACGTGGCGGCGCAATAAAAAAGCCGCCAGCTGGGCAGCTGGCGGCTTTCGAACTTCGAGCAGAAAGCAGTTACTGCCAGGCTTCCTTGCCTTCGCGTGGCTTGCCCACCATCAGCAGCGCACCCAGGGTCAGCACGGCCGCCAGCGACAGGTAGTAGCCCACGTATTGCAAGCCGTAGTTGGTAGCCAGCCAGGTGGCGATGTACGGCGCCAGCGAGGCGCCCAGAATACCGGCCAGGTTGAACGTCAGCGAGGCGCCCGTGTAACGCACTTCGGGCGGGAACAGTTCGGACAACATCGTGCCCAACGGTCCGTAGGTCATGCCCATCAGGCCCAGGCCAACGGCCATGAAGACCGTCACTTCCCACGTCACGCCGGAGCCGAACATGGGCGCGAGCACCAGGCCGAAGATGGCGATGGCAACGGAAACCCAGATCAGGGTGGCGCGGCGGCCGCGGCGGTCGGCCAGCACGGCCGAGAATGGAATCGTCAGGGCAAAGAACAGCACGGCAAACAACTGCACGACGAGGAATTCCTTGCGCGTGAAGCCCAGCTTGGTCGTGCCCCAGCTCAGCGCGAACACCGTCATCAGGTAGAACAGCACGAAGGTGGCCAGGGCGATGATGGTGCCCAGGAACAGCATGCGGCCATGCTGGCGGAACACGGTGGCGACGGGCAGTTTGACGACCTCGTTCTTGTCGATGACTTTCTGGAAGTCCGGCGTTTCCGTGATCTTCAGGCGCACGTACAGGCCGACGATGACCAGCAGCGCGCTGGCCAGGAACGGGATGCGCCAGCCGTAGCTGAAGAATTGCTCATCGGTCATGGTTTCGCTCAGCAGCAGGAAGATGCCGCCCGACAGGAAGAAGCCGATCGGCGCGCCCAGCTGCGGGAACATGCCGTACCAGGCGCGTTTGCCGGGTGGCGCGTTTTCCGTCGCCAGCAGCACCGCGCCGCCCCACTCGCCGCCCAGACCCAGGCCCTGGCCGAAACGGCACAGCGCCAGCAGCAGCGGCGCCAGGGTGCCGATGGCGGCATACGTCGGCAGCAAGCCGATGATGACGGTCGAGATACCCATCGTCAGCAAGGCGGCGACCAGGGTCGCCTTGCGGCCGATGCGGTCGCCGAAGTGGCCGAACACGGCCGAACCGATGGGGCGGGCGAAGAAGGCGATGGCGAACGTGGCCAGCGACTGCAGCACGGCGGCCGACGGGTCGCCGGCGGGGAAGAACAGTTTCGGGAACACCAGCACGGCGGCGGTGGCGTAGATATAAAAGTCAAAGAACTCGATGGTGGTGCCGATCAGGCTGGCGAACAGCACCGTGCCGGGGGAATTTTTCTTGGGGGGGGTGCTCATTTACTGCGCTCCTTGGGGAGGGTGTCTAAAGGCCATTCTCTGGATGTTTTTTCAGGCAGCAGCACAGCACGGTGTCTAGGCGCGCGGTTCACATATCATAGCTGTGCGCGGGCGTAATTGCTGCGAATTTGCTATTAAATTCGCAAACAAATTCCATGCCGCAACACGCCGTTGTTAACGGCAGACAACGGTGTACCAACGCGCGCTATCGCGCCGTGATCAGTGCTGATTTAGAGAAACAACGGTCGTGCGCCATCCGGTTACCCGGGGCACGGCAGGAAAGGCGTCAGGGGATGGGCGACGTGTATCAGGCCCGGCGTATCGCCAGGCATTCCGTACCAGACCCGCGCGTCGGCATCGCGGCATCGGTCATTTGTGGTGAATCCTTGCCTGCGGCCCCTCCGGGTGGAGCGGGCCGGCGATCATCGCGCTGCATCACGAAGGATGCGGTTGATCTTGCTGTAAGCGGCTTATGATACGCGCAGTGGTGCAGTGCGGCAAGAAATGATGGAAATCACCTAGGCCTCGATCAGGGCGAACGCCTTGCCGATTTCCGCGCTGTCGAGCGGGCGCACGAGGCGCGCCACTTCCTGGCCATCCTTGAGGAAAATCAAGGTCGGCCACAGCTTCACCCGGAACGCGCGCCCCAGGGCGCGGCCGGGGCCGTCTTCCACGCGCAGGTGTGGTACCGCGGGGTGCTGCGCAAACGCGGCGGCCAGCGGCGCCTGGGTGGCGCGGCAATGGCCGCACCAGCCCGTGCCAAATTCCAGCAGGGCCGGCCCCGTCAAGGCGTCGATCTCGGCGCGCGTGGGTTGTGCTACAGAATACGTGTCGTGCATCATGCCAGTCTCCCAGACAGCTTAGACCACTTTTACGCGCAAGGTCTCCAGGCCGTCGATGGCCCCCACCAGCTCGTCGCCGCGCTGCACGGCCGCCACGCCGGCCGGCGTGCCCGTGTAGATCAGATCGCCCGGCTGCAAGGTAAAGTAGGTCGACAGGTCGGCGATAGTTTCCGCCACGTTCCAGATCAGCATGTCGATGCTGCTGCCCTGGCGCAACTCACCGTTCACGTGCAGGGTAATGGCGGCGCTGCCAATATTCCCCGCCTGCGCGGCCGGGGTGATGGGACCGATGGGCGCCGAATGCTCGAAGGCCTTGCCCGTGTCCCACGGACGGCCCAGTTTTTTCGCTGCGGCCTGCACGTCGCGGCGCGTCATGTCCAGGCCCACGGCATAGCCCCACACGTGGCTCAACGCCTCTTCGGCGCCGATGTCGCTGCCGCCCTTGCCGATGGCCACCACCAGCTCCATCTCGTGCTGGAAATCCTGCGTCTGCGCCGGATATGGCAGTTCGCCCGTCGTGCCGGCAGGCACGGGCAGCACGGCGTCGTTTGGTTTCATGAAGAAAAACGGCGCCTCGCGGCCCGTGTGGCCCATTTCCTTGGCGTGGTCGACATAGTTGCGGCCCACGCAATAGATGCGGTGGACAGGGAACGTATCAACGCTGCCGGTGACGGGAACGCTGGGCTGGATGGCTGCGGGAATGACATACGACATGAAGACTCCTGATCGGCACGATAAAAAGACGGTGATGAAAAAGGGACACCGCAGTGTCCCCCATTTTACGACAACGTTACTTCAACAGTCCCGAGCGGCTCGGGTCCGGCATGCGGATGGCGACGATGAAGGAAATCAGGCACATGACGGTCACGTACCAATAGAAATATTCTTCCACGTGCCAGGCCTTGAACTGCAGCGCCACGTATTCGGCCGAACCGCCGAACATGGCGTTGGCGACCGCATACGACAGGCCCACGCCCAGCGCGCGCACTTCGACGGGGAACATTTCGGCCTTGATCAAGCCGCTGATCGACGTGTAGAAACTGATCACGGCCAGGGCGATGATGATCAGGCCAAACGCCGCGTACGGGCTGGTGACGTCCTTCAAGGCATGCATGATTGGCAACACGCACAGGGTGGCCAAGCCGCCAAAGAACAGCATCGACGTGCGGCGGCCGATGCGGTCGGACAGGGCGCCGAACACCGGTTGCAAAATCATGTACACCAGCAAGGCGCAGGTCATGACGGCGCTGGCCGTCTTGGTATCCATGCCGGCCGTATTGACCAGGTATTTCTGCATGTAGGTGGTAAACGTGTAGAACACGAGTGAGCCGCCGGCAGTAAAGCCCAGTACCGTGATGAAGGCGCGCTTGTGCTTGAGCAAGCCGCGCAGGCTGCCCGCGTCCTTGTCCTTGCGCTCGCTGGCGGTGGTCGTTTCCGTCAGGGATTTACGCAGGTTCAGCGACACGAGGGCCGCCAGGGCGCCAAACACGAACGGGATACGCCAGCCCCAGGCACGCAATTCTTCCAGGGTCAAGAGTTGCTGCAAGACCACCAGCACCAGCAAGGCCAGCAACTGGCCGCCGATCAGGGTCACGTACTGGAACGAGGCAAAGAAACCGCGCTTGCCCGATTCCGACACTTCACTCATGTAGGTGGCGCTGGTGCCGTATTCGCCGCCTACGGACAGGCCCTGGAACAGACGCGCCACCAGCAGCAGGAACGGGGCGAAGGCGCCGATGGTTTCATACGTGGGCAGCACGGCGATCATCAGGGAACCGCCGCACATCATCAGCACGGAAATCATCATCGACTGGCGGCGGCCGTATTTGTCGGCGATGCGGCCGAACAGCCAGCCGCCCACCGGACGCATGAGGAAGCCGGCGGCAAAGATGCCGGCCGTCTGCAGCAACTGCGTCGTCGGGTTACCGGAAGGGAAGAAAGCGTGCGAGAAATACAGCGCGCAGAACGAGTAAATGTAGAAGTCGAACCATTCGACCAGGTTACCGGAGGAAGCGCCAATGATGGCCTTGATGCGCTGCTGGGAAGTCAGCTGCGCAACGTCATGCGGAGTATCGTGGGATGTCATATCAGTCTTCTTGTTCGTGTGAAAAAGCCAACGCCAGCCGGATTGCCCAGGCTGGTTTTGCATCATACGCCCTTGATCCGGGTCAAAAAGCCGCCCGGCATACGCGTTAATACGTATGACGGGCAACTTTTTTTCCCTGCGGGCGCGTGGAATCAGACCCGTTCCAGCACCAGCGCGATGCCCTGCCCCACGCCGATGCACATGGTGCACAGCGCATAACGCCCGCCCGTGCGGTGCAGCTGGTTGACGGCCGTCATGGCCAGGCGCGCGCCCGAGGCGCCCAGCGGGTGGCCCAGGGCGATCGCGCCGCCGTTCGGGTTGACGCGCGGGTCGTCGTCGGGCAAGCCCAGCTGGCGCAGCACGGCCAGGCCTTGCGCGGCAAACGCTTCGTTCAGTTCGATGACGTCGAAGTCGGCCAGGGTCAAACCCGTCATGGCCAGCACTTTCAGGGTGGCGGGCGCGGGGCCGATACCCATGATGCGGGGCGCCACGCCGGCGGTGGCCATGGCCACGACACGCGCGCGCGGCGTCAGGCCAAAGCGGGCCGCGTTCGCCTCGTCGGCCAGCAGCAGCGCCGCCGCACCATCGTTGACGCCGGAAGCGTTGCCGGCGGTAATCGTGCCGTCCGCGCGCACGACGGGTTTCAATTTGGCCAGGATCTCCAGGGTGGTGGCGCGCGGATGCTCGTCGCGGCTGACAACGACGGGGTCGCCCTTCTTTTGCGCGATGCTGACAGGACAGATTTCACTGTCGAAGACGCCTGCCTGCTGCGCCGCCAGGGCCTTGACCTGGCTGGCCAGCGCGAACGCGTCCTGGTCCGCACGGCTGATGCCAAAGTCGGACGCCACGTTTTCCGCCGTTTCCGGCATCGAATCGACGCCGTACCGGGCCTTCATCAAGGGGTTGATGAAACGCCAGCCGATGGTCGTGTCTTCCATTTTCATGCTGCGCGAAAAGGCGCTGTCGGCCTTGCCCATGACGAATGGCGCGCGGCTCATGCTTTCCACGCCGCCGGCGATCAGCAAGCCCGCTTCGCCGCTCTTGATGAAACGGGCGGCGCTGCCGATGGCGTCCAGGCCCGAGCCGCACAGGCGGTTCAGGGTGGCGCCCGGCACGCTGTCGGGCAAGCCGGCCAGCAGGGCCGCCATGCGCGCCACGTTGCGGTTGTCCTCGCCCGCCTGGTTGGCGCAGCCGTACAGCACGTCGGTAACAAAAGTCCAGTCCACCTCGGGATTGCGCGCCATCAAGGCACGGATGGGCACGGCGCCCAGGTCGTCGGCGCGCACGCCGGACAGGCCGCCGCCGTAGCGGCCAAACGGCGTACGCTGCGCGTCGCAAATGTATGCGTGAGTCATGTTCTCTCCTCCAAGAAAGTGTTGAATTAACGTCCGTCCGTCAGCGGCACGGCCGTCAACGCTTGCAACTGTTCAAAACTCAAGCCGTCCACCAGTTCGACCACCGTGGCGCCGGCGGGGCCCAGGTCAAGCACGGCCAGGTCGCTGTAGATGCGGCTGACGCAAGCAATGCCCGTGAGCGGGTAGCTGCACGCCTGCACCAGCTTGCTTTCACCCGTCTTGGTCAGCAATTCCATCATGACCCAGGTTTTTTTCGCGCCGATGGCCAGGTCCATGGCCCCGCCCACGGCGGGAATGGCGTCCGGCGCGCCCGTGTGCCAGTTGGCCAGGTCGCCCGTGGCGGACACTTGAAACGCGCCCAGCACGCAAATGTCCAGGTGGCCGCCGCGCATCATGGCGAAGCTGTCGGCATGGTGGAAATAGCTGCCGCCGGGCAGCAGGGTGACGGGCTGCTTGCCTGCATTGATCAGGTCATAGTCTTCCTCGCCCGGCGCGGGCGCGGGGCCCATGCCGATGACGCCGTTTTCGCTGTGCAGGATGATGTCGGCGCCAGCCGGCAAGTGGTTCGCCACCAGGGTCGGCAAGCCGATGCCCAGGTTGACGACACTGCCCTCATGGATGTCAGCCGCCACGCGGGCCGCCATTTGATCTCGATTCCATTTATTCACTTGATACTCCTCAGGCAGCTTTGAAGCCGGCGGGGCCGGTGGCCGTGCGCGGCACTTGCACGAGGCGCTGCACGAACAGGCCCGGCGTGATGACATGTTCAGGATCGATGCTGCCCAGCTCGGCAACTTCATGCACGGAGGCAATGCTGACCTTGGCGGCCATGGCCATGATGGGACCGAAGTTGCGCGCCGTCTTGCGGTAAGTCAGGTTGCCCCAGCGGTCGCCCTGCTCCGCCTTGATCAGCGCGAAATCGGCGTGGATCGGTGACTCGAACACATACATGCGGCCATCGATCTCGCGCGTTTCCTTGCCCTTGGCCAAGTCCGTGCCATAGCCCGTGGGCGTGAAAAAGCCGCCGATGCCGGCGCCGGCGGCGCGGATGCGCTCGGCCAGATTGCCCTGCGGCACCAGTTCCAGCTCCAGCTTGCCCGCGCGGTACAAGGCATCGAAGACGTGGGAATCGGCCTGGCGCGGGAACGAGCAGATGATCTTGCGCACCTGCCCGTTTTTCAGCAGGGCGGCCAGGCCCGTGTCGCCATTGCCCGCATTATTGTTGACGATGACGAGGTCGCGCGCGCCCTGGGCGATCAAGCCGTCGATCAGCTCGGCCGGCTGGCCCGCGCCGCCGAAGCCGCCAATCATGACGGTGGCGCCATCGTGGATATCGGCCAGCGCATCAAGCACGCTGGACCGCAGTTTGTCGATCATTGCTGTCTCCTCCAAATCAAACCCATCAGCCATTTGTTCGTATAACGAACAAATATTCGTATTTAGAACTTATTCGTGAGAATATGCCTGATCGGGGCGCTTGTCAATTTGCCGTTTTCGCCAGCGCCATGGCTATAATTGCCACCTTGATCAATTGGAATTGCCATGACCGCACGCAGCAGCACCTCCCTCTCCGCCGAAGACACCGTCGATGCCGATGGCGCACCGCGCCCTGGCGACAGCTATGTGCAATCGTTCGCGCGGGGCCTGGCCGTGCTGCGCAGCTTTGGCGCGGATGCGCCGCAACAGACCCTGAGTGAAGTGGCGGAACGGGCGCAGCTGACGCGCGCGGGCGCGCGGCGCATCCTGCACACCTTGTTGCATCTTGGCTACGTGGAAGCGGACGGGCGGCTGTTCCGTTTGACGCCCAAGGTGCTCGACCTCGGTTACGCCTACCTGTCATCCCTGCCCGTGTGGACGCAGGCGCAGCCGCTGCTGGAAGAATTGATGCAGACCTTGCGCCAGTCGTGCTCAGCCACCGTGCTCGACGGCGACGACATCGTGTATGTGGTGCGCCTGTCCGCACACCGCACCATGTCGATCAACCTGGGCATTGGCAGCAGGCTACCCGCCTATTGCACCTCGATGGGACGGGTTTTACTGTCGGGCCTGGCGCCCGACGTGCTGCGTGAACGGCTATCGAAGATGGCGCTGCTGAAAATCACGCCGGCGACCAAGGTCGATATCGACGTCTTGATGGAAGAGATTGCACAAGTGCGACGCCAGGGCTGGTGCCTGGTGCAGGAAGAACTGGAACAGGGCTTGATCGCCCTGGCCGCGCCCGTGTTCGACCGGGCCGGCAAGGTGGTGGCAGCGATCAACGTCAGCGGCCAGACGGCGGGGCCGTCCGTGGCGCATCTGCTGGAACACAGCCTGCCGAAACTGCTCGATACGGCCAGCCGGGTCAGCGCCCTGGTGCGGGTGCAGCAGTAGCGTTTATTGCTTGAACCTTATTTCTTGAATTTGGCGCACGGGTCCGGGCGCGGTTGCGCCGGCATCGTTTGCGTCAGGTCAAACGTGCCCTTGAAACCAGTGCTACCCTGCTCCAGGTAGCCGATGCTGCGCAGGTTCAGTTGCGGGTCGGCCAGTTTCAGCCAGCGGGGCACGCCGATATCCTTGCGCACATGCGCATTGCCGGCGATCAGCACCACGTCGCGCGGCGCCTGGTCGCGGATCAGCTTGGCCATCCAGATATCGCGCGCCACCTGGGCGTTGACGACGCCTTTGATCATCATGTCGGGCAGCATGTTGCAACGGGCCGCCTGGACTTCCTTCTGTTGCCCGTCGAGGATATCGGCCGGCACGGGCGCGGCCAGGTAGGTGGCCACCATGGCGGGCGGCATCGACCACTGGATGCCGTCGCGTACGATGCGCGAGGCATCGGCGGGCGACAGATTGCCGGCGACCAGGGTCAGCTGGTAGCTGATGACGAGGTCCAGCACGGGGCGGTACAAGCTCCAGTCCCAGCGCGGCTGTTCCATCACGCGGATGATGCAATCGGGGTCGGCGCAATCGCGCGCGGCGCGCGTCAGCAAGGCCTGGTTTTCGCGGTCGAACTGTTCCATGACAATTACGGGACGCCAGCCGGTCGCCAGGCGGCGGCGCAATTCCTCCACGCGCAGGCGCTGGCCTTGCGCATTGTCATGGACTTCGCCCAGCAGCAACACTTGCGGATTGGGCAAGGTGTCAGCCACGGGCACAGGAGCGGGCGGAGCATCTTTCTTCAGCAAGCTGCCGCAGGCGGCCAGCGCCAGCACGCTGCACAGCAGGGCGGCGCGCGCGCCGGCGCGGAAAATCACGGTTGTCATGTAAGCAGTATCCAAAGTGGCGATGCGCCAGATTGTACCGTCTCAGGCCGGCGCGGGCAGCTTGCGGCGCTCCAGCACTTCAAACAGGGCCATGCCGGCCAGCATCGCGCTCACAAACAGCCACGCCTTCGGCTGGCCCGCCAGCAGGGACACGAGGGCGGGGCCGGGACAGAAACCGGCGATGCCCCAGCCCGCGCCAAAGGCCAGGCTGCCCAGCAGCAAGCGCCGGTCGATGCGCCGCGATGCCGGCAATTGCATGGGTTCACCCAGCAGCGACCTGGTGCGCCGCCGCGCCAGCCAGAAGGCCGGCAGGGCCACGCCGATGGCGCCGCACATCACCAGCGCCAGCGACGGGTCCCAGGCGCCCGCCAAGTCGAGGAAACCAAGCACCTTGGCCGGGTTGCTCATGCCGGAGACGATCAGGCCCAAGCCAAAGACGAGGCCGCTCAACAGGGAAAGGAGTAGTTTACTCATAGGTGGCGCAACAGATAGACGGTGAAGAAACCGGCCGCCATGAAGGCACACGTGGCCGCCAGCGAACGGGGCGACAGGCGCGACAGGCCGCATACGCCGTGGCCGCTGGTGCAGCCGGCGCCGTAGCGCACGCCCACACCCACCAGCAGGCCCGCGACGATCAGGGCGGGCGTACCCGCGTCGATCTGCACGGGCGGCAAGGCATGCCACAGCTGATACAGCAGGGGCGTGCCGACCAGGCCGGCAAGAAAGGCGATGCGCCAGCCCAGGTCGCCACTGCGCGGGCGCAGCATCCCGGCGACAATGCCGCTGATGCCGGCGATGCGGCCATTGAACAGCATCAGCAAGGCAGCGGCCAGGCCGATCAGCATGCCGCCGGCCAGCGAGGCCCATGGCGTGAAGTGCTGCCAGGCTATGCTCATGGCAGTATCAATCCGCTTCGTCGTTGAAGGTGGCGCGCGGGGCGCAAAATTGCGCGTACAGCACTTGCAGCACGGCCAGCACGGGCGCGCTGGCGACGCGGTAATAGATCTGCTTGCCGTCGCGCCGCGTGGCCACCAGCATCTCTTCGCGCAGTACGCCCAGCTGCTGCGACAGGGTCGGCTGACCAATGCCCACTTTCTGTTCCAGGTCGCTGACGCAATGCTCGCCCTGCGATAGCTGGCACAGCAGCATCAAACGGTCGGCATTGCCCATGGCCTTGAGCAGCGAGCTGGCCTTGTAGGCCGAGCCACGCATGGCGTCGAGGTTGTATTCGGCGTGTTGTGTTGCAACTGTCTCCATCTTGCCCTCCCACAGGCGGTCATATTAATCATCATGCGATAAACAATATACTAATCAATATACTGTTTTCCTGCTGGCGATTCGCACAAAAAAACAACAGTGTTTTTCGACGATAGCGTGCTCATGCCAAGTGTGCGGCAGCGATAGCCTTCGCGCTATCAAAATGATAAATATTCGTAATTTAAAGCAAATATACGTAGCAAAATTGACACGATTTGTGCTGTAATAAGGCCTCATCAGAAAAATCGTGATACGCCCCCGTACAGGCGCATTGTCCGTCCAGGCGCAGGCCGGTTTCGGCCGCACCGCACGGTGAACCAGGGAGTCAAAGATGAAGATACTTCAGCCGCTAGGCATGGCCATGCTGGCGCTGTCGGCATGTGCCGGCAATGTGGCGGCCAGCGCCAGTCCCCCGCCCACAGCACGCGCGCATGTCGTGAGCGACGAAAGTCTCGGTTTCACTAACACTGCGAACAATCCCGGCTGGGATACACAGGACTTGCCGTATGCGCGCCTGCTGGCGCAGGGCACGACGCTCAATGTCACCCCGCGCTGGCGCAGCGCCGGTGCGCGCCAGGGCGCACTGCCGCCGCCTGCGGCCGCCATCCCTGCGGTACAGCAGGCGAACGTGCCGCCGCCCGTGCCGGAAGCGAGCATGGTCTCGATGTTGTTGGTGGGACTGGGCTTGCTGGCCTTTAGCATGCACGGTGAAAAACAGGAAAAATTCGATAGCTGACCCCAATTCGGCGGCCGATGCTGCCTCAGTAAAAAAATTCCGCCTTGCGCGGAATTTTTTTGGCCACGTCATTCGTCAGGTCTCACTTGTCCAGCAAGCGGCACACCCGTTCGATATTACCCACAGGAATGCCTGATTTCAGGGCGCGCGCGATGCAGGCCGCCTTGTCCGTGCCCGAGGCGGAAATGAGCACGAAGGCCGTGCCCAGAGCACTGACGGCAACCAGCAAGATCAGCACGCCCTTGACGATATCCCAGTTCATGGCGCTTCAGCGATCTCGTACGTGAAATCATAATAATGCTTGCCGCCCTCGATGCGGATGGCCAGGCTGCCCGACAGTCCTTGCAACTGTTCCGTCCCCGTATCGGGCACCACCGTCACCGACAAGGCGGGCGCACCGCGCGTCATCGTGCCGCTATGCTGCAAATAAAAACTGCCATGACGCCCGTCCAGGCTGCCTTCCACCCGCTCCAGCGCCACATAGCCTGCCGAGCCGGCCACGCTGGCGCGCACGCTGAGCATCTCGCCCTGTGCGCTGGCGTCGAGGGCGCCGTGGTAGCGCTTGTCGAGCGACAAGCGTCCCAGCCCCGATTGCGCGGCCGTATCCGACAAGGTTTCCGGCGTGATGGTGACATTGAATTCGCCTGTAATGGTAGGCATCAGTGCTCCTTTGCAAATGAAGAGGTAGCGGCCGCCTCCGGCCCGTTCAGCAGCGTATGTAATTTTTGCATGGTGGCCCAGTTGCGCGAGGTGACGCCATCGCCCAGCAACACGCCCAGCGCCGCCACCACCTTGCTGGCCAACACGCCATCGGGACACCAGGCATACGCGGCCCATTGGCCCAGCGCCAGCACTTCCGGCTGCCACGGCCGTTGCAGCAAGGGCGCCAGGCGCTGCATGTCGGCCGGATTGTTCAGCACCAAGGTCAGCAGACGCGCCGCGTCGGCCGCCGGCGCCAGCGTGTTTTGTTCGATCAATTCGGCAAACTGGCTGGCCGACAGCACCGTCACCCTGGCCGCCACACCGAGCTTCAGCACCAGCGCTTCCTCGATGCGGGCAGCGGCGTCGGCCGGCGCGACCTTGCCGCCGTCATACACGACATTGCCGCTGTTGAGCACGGTGCGCACCTGCGCAAAACCCAGGTCGCCCAGCAGCTTGCGCAAGTCGGCCATGGCCACGCGCTTGGCGCGGCCCACATTGATTCCGCGCAAAAGCGCCACTTGCTGACTGTTTTCCATCTGTGCCATATCTTGCCTCCTTGCCTATGCCTGGCCGGCAGGAACGCTGGCGGCGCCTTCCGGCAATGGCGTCACCTTGGGCAGGCGCAGCAGGAACGTCGCGCCCTGCCCCAAGGTGCTGCTGACCGTGATGGTGCCGCCAAACTGCTTGGCAATCAAGTTGAATACGATATTCAAGCCCAGGCCCGTGCCGCCCTGTCCGCGCCGCGTGGTGACAAACGGGTCAAACACGCGGTCGAGCATATCGGGCGCGATGCCGCGGCCATTGTCGCGCACCTGCATGGCGATCCAGTCGTTGTCGCCGTGCACGCCGATATGGATATGGCCGTCCGTGTCCGCATCAAAGGCGTGCTCGACGCAGTTCAGGACCAGGTTGGTCAGCACCTGCGCAAGCGCGCCCGGATAGCTGTCGAGCATGATGCCGGGCGGGCAATCGATATCGATGCGGATGCGCGTCTTTTTCAGGGTCGGCTGCAGGCTCGAGATTACCTCGCCGATATAGTCGCGCAATTCAAATAAACGGCGCGCCTCGCTGACCTGGTCGACGGCGATCTGCTTGAAGCTGTGGATCAGGTGCGCGGCGCGGTAGGCATTGTTCATGATCAGGCGCGCGCTCTCACCGGCCGTTTCCAGGTAGCGCACGATATCGGTCTTTTTCACGCTGCCGCCGGCCACCGCCGCGCTGATCTCATCGGTGGCTTCCTTCAGCACCGAGGCGCTGGTCAGCGCGATGCCGACCGGGGTGTTGATTTCATGCGCCACGCCGGCCACCAGGCTGCCCAGCGAGGCCAGGCGTTCCGACTGCAGCAACGATTCCTGCGCGCGGCGCAGCTCGTCCATGGCCTGCGCCGTTGCCTGCTGCGAGCGGCGCGCCATGTCTTCCGCCTCGCGACTGCCCTCGATGATGGACTTGAGCTTGCGCTGCACCGCATTGAAGCCGCGGATCACGTCGCCCAGCTCGTCGCGCCGGTTTTCCGGCAGCTCTTCGACCTCGTCGCTGCCGCGCGTCGCCAGGTCGAACAAGCCGTCGCGCAACTGTTTCAAGGGTCCGAAGACGATGCGCAGGCTCAGCGCCAGGGCGCCCACCAAAATGATGTCAAGTAGCAACACTTCCAGCACCTTGCGCCGCACTTCGCCGCGCAGGGCCGCATCGATCTGGGCGCGGCTGAAATTGACGATGACCTTGCCGACGATCACCGGCTTGCCGCCCGTGGCTGCGGCCACGGCGTCGCGGAACACCAGCGGCGCCTCGACGGGCGTGCCGCCCATGGCCACGTCGGCGGTCAACGGCACCAGGGTGCCGGCCGCGTCGCGCACTTCGCCCGCGAACAGACCGACGGAGGCGTCGTAGACGCGGATACCGACCAGTTCCGGCGGCAGCATTTCGGCCGCGACGATGCTGTCGACCTTGGATTTGTCGAGGTCCCACAGGGCGGAAGGCAAGCTGGTCTGCAAGCGCGTCAGCACGCCGCTGCGCAGGCGCGCGCTGCCCGATTCGAGTTCCTTGCTCAAGGTATATTGGGTATAGCTACCCGAAATGCCCAGCACCAGGGTGACGATCACGACAAAAAGCAGGGTCAGCCGGACTTGGATACTCACCATCGATCAATACTCCCCGGGCCAGGCCGCCGGCCCGCGGCGCGGGCGCACAAACGTCAGCGGACAACAGCCTGAATCAAATGTACGGTATGACATGCTTATTGGCAAGATTTACAGCAATGCCGTTTTCCACCAGGCCTTGATACAGGTTGAGACATTGCGTCATGGCAATGGTAATATCCCGCAATCATCTAAGGAGTCGTCATGGCGGTCATGCATCAACATCTACCCCTGGAACAAGTTCGTCCTGGCATGGTCTTGTCGGATGTCTTGCTCGATGCGCATGGACAAGTGCTGTTGCCGCAAGGCGCGGTATTGACGGAAAACATGCTGGCCCTGATGCCCCGACACAATATCGACATGCTGCCGATCCAGGCGCCGCCCCCCTCGCCCGAAGAAATCGCCGCGCAACAGGCTGCCGACAGCGAACGGCTCGATTACCTGTTCCGCAAGCACGACCCGGATAATCCCGAAGACGCGGCCACCACCTTGCTGCGCGCCTATGTCACAGCTTACCGTCTGGGCACGGGAGAGGCCGCATGAGCACCCAGCTGACGCTCGACGACATCGTCGCCCACCTCGATGATTTACCCTCGCTGCCCGCCGTCGTGATGGAACTACTCAACAGCATCGACCAGGAAGACGTGGATATTTCCGTGCTGGCCAAAAAAGTGTCGTACGACCAGGCGCTGACGGCAAAAACCCTGCGCCTGGCCAACTCGTCCCAATATGGCTTGCAAGTGAAGGCCACCACCATCCAGCAGGCGATCACGTACCTGGGCTTCCAGACCACGCGCAGCCTCATCACGTCGGCCGCCATCACGGGCTGCTTCCCGGAAGGACGCTGCCCCGGCTTCGACGACAAGGCCTTCTGGCGCCATTCGGTGGCGACAGCCGCCTGCGCCAAGGTGCTGGCGCGGCAGATCCGCTTCAACCAGGATTACGCCTTCACGGCCGGCTTGCTGCACAACATCGGCCGCCTGGTGCTGGTCAGCAGTTTTCCCGCGCACTATGCGCAAGTCATCGCGCACCAGGCAGCGCACGATTGCAGCCTGCTCGAAGCGGAACAAACCGTGCTGGGCGTGGACCACGTGCAGGCTGGCGTGGCGCTGGCCGAGCACTGGAACTTTTCCGACACGATGCGCCTGGCGCTGGGCAACTACCTGCAGCCGGAAACGCCGGGGGCAGGCTTCCTCGCGTCGCTGATCCACGTGGCCAATGCCGTCGTCTGCGCGCTGGACCTGGCGCAGGCGGGCGACGACATGGTGCCGCGCGTCTCGCCGGTGGCCTGGGATGCGCTGGGCCTGGGCGAAGACACGTATCTGCAACTGTTCCGCGAAACGGAGCTGCGCTACGACGAAATCACCTCGGCACTGCTGAGCTAAACACTGCCGCAAACGCAAACGGCTCTCGCTGCGAGGCGAAAGCCGTTAGGGGTACTGCAATACGTTCATGTTGCCCAGTCCATGCTGCCCGGTCCACGCCAGCCTGTTGCCGCCAGCAGCTACGCAAGCGGCACAGTCAGCGCGCAACCGCCACATCAGTGCGCGTAATTCGATTCTTGCGCATCGCCGCGGTCTTCCGCTTTTGGACGGCCCTGGGCGTCGGACAGACGATACTTGGTGCGGCGGTCGCCCATCAAGTCGCGCAGGTCACGGATGCTCATGCCCGTCACTTCGTGCATGCGGATCAGCAGCGAGGCGCCGACCGGCAAGCGGTGGTGGCGGATCTTGCTGATGACAGGTGGCGCCACCTCGAGCAGACGCGACAGGGCTGCATCGTTTTTCAGCTGCATCTTGCTCAGCAGAATGTCCAGCAGGTGGTTCGGGTTGTAACTCTCTTGCGATGCTAATGCATGATGTGCCATGATTTTTCCTCGTCTGGTGAATGTAGAAAATAATGCCGATACGAACTTAAGGCTGGCTTAGAGTGTTCAAATAAACGTCCTCCATCGAATTCAACCCTCCCTCCTTATCGCACTGCCTGCCAGGACTCGCACTGCCACGCCCAGCCAACGTACGCAACTTGCCGCGTGAGTAAAAACACGTGCAATTCACTGAAATGAATTGCATATAAGACAATATACTAGCCCAAACACGCGGCATCTGCGCCTCGCGCAAACTTCCTGATTGTTAAATATCAATCAAGCTGCTGGTTGGCTTGGCAACGATGCTATTTCAACACATTAGGATGCCAGCGGGCGCACACAAGGCTTTGCAGCAACTTGTTACAAATCAATGGTGTCGCACGGCAATAAATTCTTTTAGGCACCACGGCCCAGGGCGGCATATACAGGCGGCAACCTTGTCGGCAAGGTAAGCACAACATGGCCCGCCCCGGCGATTTACGCTAAACTATGGCCTGAACTTGCAGCGAGCCTGCCACCGGGCAGCCAGAGGCGCCCGGCCGGTCATCCACCGCGCCCCACCCTGAGCGGCCCCCTGCGCTGCAGCATCCTGCCCAACCATCTTGTTTGCCGCCACACTTACCGATAAGCGCCCGACGCCATGCAGAAAAAAGTATTCATTAAAACCTTCGGCTGCCAGATGAACGAGTACGACTCGGACAAGATGGCCGACGTGCTGGGCGCCTCCGATGGCCTGGTGCGCACCGACACGCCGGAAGACGCCGATGTGATCCTGCTCAACACCTGCTCAGTGCGCGAAAAGGCGCAGGAAAAAGTGTTTTCCGACCTGGGCCGTCTGCGCGAGCTGAAACTGGCCAAGCCGCACCTGCTGATCGGCGTGGGCGGCTGCGTGGCGTCGCAGGAAGGCGACGCCATCGTCAAGCGCGCGCCGTATGTCGACATGGTCTTCGGCCCGCAGACCCTGCACCGCCTGCCGCAGATGATCGAACTGCGCCGCTCCAGCGGCGCCTCGCAAGTGGACATCAGCTTCCCGGAGATTGAAAAGTTCGATCACATGCCGCCAGCCAAGGTGGAAGGCGCTTCGGCGTTCGTTTCCATCATGGAAGGCTGCAGCAAATATTGCAGCTACTGCGTCGTGCCCTACACGCGCGGCGAGGAAGTGTCGCGCCGCTTCGAGGACGTGCTGACGGAAGTGGCGGGCCTGGCCGCCCAGGGCGTCAAGGAAATCACGCTGCTGGGGCAAAACGTGAACGCCTACCGCGGTGCGATGGAAGGCGGAGACATCGCCGACTTCGCCCTGCTGCTCGAATACGTGGCCGATATCCCCGGCATCGAACGCATGCGCTTCGTCACCAGCCACCCGAAGGAATTCACGCAGCGCCTGATCGACGCCTACGCGAAGATCCCGCAACTGGTCGACCATTTATACCTGCCGGCGCAGCACGGTTCCGACAAGATCCTCGGCGCCATGAAGCGCGGCTACACGGGCCTCGAATACAAGTCCATCATCCGCCGCATCCGCGCCGTGCGCCCGAACATGGCCATTTCGTCGGACTTCATCGTCGGTTTCCCTGGAGAAACCCAGGCCGACTTCGACGCCATGATGAAGCTGATCGCCGACGTGGGCTTCGACAACAGCTATAGCTTCATCTTCAGCAAGCGCCCCGGCACGCCGGCCGCCAGCCTGGAAGACGACACGCCGCATGAAGTCAAGCTGGCCCGGCTGCAACAATTGCAGGCGGCCATCGACGCCAACACGCGCAAGTACAGCCTGGCCATGGTGGGCACGGTGCAAACCATCCTCGTCGAAGGCCGTTCGAAGAAGGACACCGATGACAGTGAACTGCAAGGCCGCACGGAGAACAACCGCGTGGTCAATTTCGACGCCGGCCCCGACGGTTTGCAATTGATCGGCCAGCTGGTCGACGTGCGCATCACCGAAAGCCATTCCTACACCCTGCGCGGCGAACTCGTCGCCAGCGCACCCGCATTGAAAAGAGCCAGTTGAAAACCAAAGCCCCGATACAGCCGCATTACTTCATCCCCGAGCCGCTCGACAACACGCGCCTGGCGCATCTGTGCGGCCCCCTCGATGAAAACCTGCGCCAGATTTCCGCCGCCCTCGACGTAACGATCTTCCGCCGCGGCGAGAAATTCATCGTCGGCGGCAGCAATGCCGAACGCGCCGTGGAAATCCTCGAACAGTTCTATGCCATCGCCAACAAGGTCGTGCCGCTGGAAGAAGTGCAGCTAGCCCTGGTGGAACAGCGCGCGGGCCTGTCCGCCGCCTCGGAACACCACGCCAACGCGCCCGCCAGCACCTTCGTCGAGCCGGACATCGCCAGCCCCGTGCTGAAAACGCGACGCTCCGACTTGCGCGGGCGCACGCCGCACCAGATCGCCTACCTGCGCGACATCCTCGAACACGACATCAGCTTCGGCGTCGGCCCGGCCGGCACGGGCAAGACGTATCTGGCCGTCGCCTGCGCCGTCGATGCGCTCGAAAGGGACGCCGTCAAGCGCATCATTTTGACGCGCCCCGCCGTCGAAGCGGGCGAGCGCCTGGGCTTCCTGCCGGGCGACCTGGCGCAAAAGGTCGACCCGTACCTGCGTCCCCTCTACGATGCGCTGTATGATTTGCTGGGCTTTGACCGCACGCAAAAACTGTTTGAAAAACAGGTGATCGAGATCGCCCCGCTGGCCTACATGCGCGGGCGCACCCTGAACCACGCGTTCGTCATCCTCGATGAGGCACAAAACACCACCGTCGAACAGATGAAGATGTTCTTGACGCGCATCGGCTTTGGCAGCAAGGCCGTGGTGACGGGCGACGTCACGCAAGTCGACCTGCACAAGAGCCAGACGAGCGGCCTGATCGACGCCGTGCACGTCTTGAAAGACGTGCGCGGCATCGGCTTCACGCAATTTAACAGCACCGACGTGGTGCGCCATCCGCTCGTCGCGCGCATCGTCGACGCCTATGAAACGGCGCAGGCGGCCAGTGCCGACGCCGCCCAGTTACTTCCCTTATTGAAACCAGCTGCTGCCAAAAATGTCCGAAAAAAATAAACTGTCCTTGTCCGTGCAATACCCGGATACCCGCCTGGAAACCCTGATCACGCGCTCGAAAGTGCGCCGCTGGGTCAAGGCGGCCCTGTTCGCGCCGGCCGAATTCACCATCCGCTTCGTCGACGCGGAAGAAGGCCGCAGCCTGAACCGCGACTACCGCGAAAAGGATTACGCCACCAACGTGCTGACGTTCGCCTACAACGAAGGCGAAGAATTGCATGACGACGAGCCGACGCGCGCCGACATCATCCTGTGCACGGACGTGCTGGAAAAGGAAGCGGCGGAACAAAAGAAGAGCGTGGAAGAGCACACGGCCCATTTGATCGTGCATGGCGTGCTGCATGCGCAGGGCTACGACCACATGGATGACGAGGAAGCCACCGAGATGGAGGGCCTGGAAACGGACATCCTCGCAAAGCTCGGCATCACCGACCCGTACAAGGAATAAGCGCATGGGAACCTGGGCACTTGACGCCTTCGGCAACGACTACGCCATGGATTGGGCGCAGGACTTGCACGAATATAAAACCCTGGAACTGGTCGAGACGACGCTCGACAACGTCATCGACAGCCAGGAAGCGGCACTCGAAGCACCGTTCGCCGCCGAAGCGCTGGCCGCGCTGGACGTGATCGCGCGCCTGCAAGGCAAGCCGGGCGAGGATGACCCGGCCACCGCGGAAGTGGACGAATGGGTGGCCGCCTGCAAGAAGAAAGTCACGCCGCCGCTGCTGGAAAAAGCGCGCCGGGCCTTCGAGCGCATCATGGCGGAGTCGTCGGAACTGCGCCAGCTGTGGCAGGACAGCGAGCATTTCGCCGACTGGCAGGCCGACGTGGCGGCCCTGCGCGCCCGTGTGCTGGGCCCGGACGCCTGAAACGTCGGGCAACGGCGCACTTCAACGTATTAAATTTGCATCAAAAGAGGGGAAATCCGGTATTCCCCCACTTTTGGTGTATCCTATATCCCTTCGCAACAACGGCTCACGCCTCCTATGCCCGAGCACCCTAGTGGCGTCAGAACTGACGTCAAGCCCCACCGGTCACTGTTTGAACGCCTGACCGCACTCATTTCCCCCGAGCCAGAGAACCGTGCAGAATTGCTCGAAGTTCTACACGATGCGCATGAACGCAAGCTGATCGACGCCGACGCCCTGTCGATGATCGAAGGCGTGTTCCAGGTATCGGATCTCTGTGCGCGCGACATCATGATTCCCCGTTCGCAAATGGATGTCATCGACATCAGCAAGCCGATCGAGGAATGGATGCCGGAAGTCCTGTCCACCGCCCACTCGCGCTTCCCCGCGATCGAAGGCGAGCGCGACAAGGTCATCGGCATCCTGCTGGCGAAAGACTTGCTGCGTTATTACGCAGAAGAAACTTTCGACGTACGCGACATGCTGCGCCCCGCCATCTTCATCCCCGAATCGAAACGCCTGAATGTGCTGCTGCGCGATTTCCGCGCCAACCACAATCACATGGCCATCGTCGTCGATGAATACAGCGGCGTCGCCGGCCTGATCACCATCGAAGACGTGCTGGAACAGATCGTCGGTGACATCGAGGACGAATACGACTTCGACGAAGCCGAGGACAATATCCTCTCGCTCAAGGAAGGCCAGTTCGGTCCCCGCTGGCGCGTCAAGGCGCTGACCGAGATCGAACAGTTCAACGAAGAAGTGGGCAGCCACCTGGTGGACGACGACGTTGACACCATCGGCGGCCTCGTGTCGAAGTACCTGGGCCGCATGGCGCACAAGGGCGATATTTTCGACCTGGGCAATCTGCGCTTCGAGGTGCTGCGCGCCGATGCGCGCCAGGTGCACGTGCTGCTCGTCGAGCGCCTGCCCAACGTGCCGGAACTGGAACTCTGACATGCGCGTGCTGTAGATGCGTTTCAGACGCGCTGACCCCAACGCCCCCGCCAAACCGCCCCGCAGCACGTGGGCGCGCATGCTGACTGCTGCCGTCGCCGGCGCCGTCGCGGTGCTGGCGTTCGCCCCTTTCGGCTACTGGCCCCTGCAAATCCTCAGCCTGGGCGTGCTGTTCTATCAGGTGCTGCGGTCGTCCAGCGTCAAGGGCGGCGCGCTGATCGGCTGGGCCTATGGCTTCGGCTGGTGCGCGGCCGGCACGCACTGGCTGTACATTTCCATGCACCGTTATGGCGACATGGCCGCGCCGATCGCGGTGATAGCCGTGGCCCTGCTGGCCCTCCTGATGGCCATTTACGTGGCCCTGGCCATGGGCGCTGCCGCCTGGCTGCGCCAGCGCTGGGTGCTGTCCCTGCCCGCCATGACCCTGCTGGTGCTGCCCGCTACCTGGACGCTGTTCGAATGGACGCGCGGCTGGCTGTTTACAGGTTTCCCGTGGCTGGCCACCGGTTACGCCCACAATGCCAGCCCGCTGGCCGGCTTTGCGCCCATCGTCGGCGCGTATGGCCTGGGCTGGCTGGCGGCGCTGTCCGCCGGCGCTCTGCTGCTGCTCACACACCGCACGCGCTGGTTTGCGCTGGGCGGCGTCATCGCCCTGTACGCGGCCGGCATCGGCTTGCAGTACGTGGCGTGGACGCACCCGGTCGGGCGCCCGATCACGGTGCGCCTGTTGCAGGGCAACGTGCCGCAACAGCAGAAATTCGATCCCGGCTTCGTGCTGGGCGCCCTGCAGATGTACCAGAGCGCCATCACCAGCGCGCCGGCCGACCTGATCGCCACGCCGGAAACGGCCGTTACCGTGCTGCCGCACCAACTGCCACCCGGCTATCTGGACAATCTGGCGACGTATTCACAGCAGACGGGCAGCACGATTCTGGTCGGCATGCCCGTGCTCGACGAGCAGCAGCGCTTCTACAATGCGGCACTGGGGATCACACCCAACGGCACGCCAGGACCGTATTACCAGTACCGCAAGCACCATCTGGTGCCGTTCGGCGAATTCGTGCCGCCTGGCCTGCACTGGTTCGTTGCCATGATGGCCATCCCGCTGGGCGACATGGGCCGCGGCGCCGAGGTGCAAGCGCCCTTGCCCGTGCGCGACCAGCTGGTGCTGCCGAATATCTGCTACGAAGACTTGTTTGGCGAGGAAATCGCCGGCCAGCTGGCCAGCGCCCACCGCCATGGCAAGCAGTCGGCGTCCGTACTGCTGAATATTTCGAACCTGGCCTGGTTTGGCGATTCGATCGCCATCCCGCAGCATCTGCAGATTTCGCAGATGCGCAGCCTGGAAACGGGCCGCCCCATGCTGCGCTCGACGAACACGGGCGCCACGGCCGTCATCGACGGCAAGGGCGTGGTGCAAAGCCTGCTGCCGCCGGAACAGCAAGCCACCTTGGCGGCCAAGGTGCAAGGCATGGGCGGCATGACGCCATACATTCTCTACGGCAATAAACTGGTGCTGGCCCTGGCCGCGCTGGCCCTGTTGGCGGCCTTCCTGCTGTCGCGCGCCGCCCGTCGTGGCCGCGCCGCGCAGCAATAAGCGGCCGATATTGCCCGAAGAGTCACAGTGGGTCCGTAAAAACCGCTAAAATTAGCAAAACCCCGGCCCGGACGCTAGCCCAACAGCGTCCGGGCTTCAAGCAAACCTTAACAGCGCGCAGTCTCCCGCGCGGCGAACTCATACGATGCTCACATTTCAACAAATTATCCTGACCTTGCAAACCTATTGGGACAAGCAAGGTTGCGCCCTGCTCCAGCCTTACGACATGGAAGTCGGCGCCGGCACCTTCCACACCGGCACCTTCCTGCGTGCGATCGGCCCGGAACCGTGGCGCGCCGCGTATGTGCAGCCGTCGCGCCGCCCGAAAGATGGCCGCTATGGCGAAAACCCGAACCGCATGCAGCACTACTACCAGTACCAGGTGGTCTTGAAGCCGGCGCCGGAAAACATCCTCGACCTGTATCTGGGTTCCTTGGCCGCGCTGGGCCTGGACTTGCAGCAGAATGACGTGCGCTTCGTCGAAGACGACTGGGAAAGCCCTACCCTGGGCGCCTGGGGCCTGGGCTGGGAAGTCTGGCTGAACGGCATGGAAGTGACCCAATTTACCTACTTCCAGCAAGTGGGCGGCCTCGATTGCAAGCCCGTGCTGGGCGAAATCACCTACGGCATCGAACGCCTGGCCATGTATCTGCAAGGCGTGGAAAACGTGTATGACCTGGTGTGGACCGAGTGGGAAGAAAACGGGATTACCAAGAAGCTGACCTACGGCGACGTCTTCCACCAGAACGAGGTGGAGCAATCGACCTACAACTTCGAGCACGCGAATACGGACCTGCTGTTCGAACAGTTCGGCAACTACGAAGCGGAAGCGAAGCGCCTGATTGAGCTGCAACTGACCCTGCCCGCCTACGAGAAAATCATGAAGGCCTCGCACAGTTTCAATATGCTGGACGCACGTGGCGCCATCTCGGTGACGGAACGCGCCGCCTATATCGGCCGCGTGCGCACCCTGTCGCGCCTGGTGGCGCAAGCGTATTACGACTCGCGCGAGCGCCTCGGCTTCCCGATGCTGCCCGCCGCAGACCAACCCGCCGCCGCCTGATCGCCTAGCTCATACACCGCCGTACCAGACAAGAACACCATGAACCAAACACTGCTCATCGAACTGCTGACCGAAGAACTGCCGCCGAAAGCGCTGGCCAAACTGGGCGCCGCCTTCACGGCCGGCATCGTCAACGGCCTGAAATCGCGCGACTTCCTGGAAGCTGACAGCGTCGCCACCAGCTATGCCTCGCCGCGCCGCCTGGCCGTCTCCATCACCAACGTGCGCGAAGTCTCGCCAGACAAATCGATCCGTGAAAAAGTCTTGCCCGTCTCCGTGGCGCTGGACGCGAACGGCAACGGCACGCCGCCGCTGGCCAAGAAACTGGCCGCGCTGGGCTTCCCCGACCTGACGGTGGCCGAGCTGGAACGCGCCGCCGACGGCAAGGCCGAAAGCTTCTTCTACACCTACACGGCGCCGGGCAGCCAGCTCGCCACCGGCGCGCAGGCAGCATTGACCGAGTCGGCCGCCAAGCTGCCGATTCCAAAGCTGATGAGCTATCAGCGCCCGGACGGCAGCACCGTGCAATTCGTGCGTCCTGCCCACAGCCTGATCGCCCTGCATGGCATCAATATCCTGCCCCTGACACTGCTGGGACTGACGGCCGGCCGCACCACCCTGGGCCACCGCTTCCTCACCGACGGCGAACCGATCACCATCGCGCACGCGGAAAACTATGCGCCGTCCCTGATCCTCAACGCCAGCGTCATCGCCAGCAACGAGGAACGCAAGGAACGCATCCGCGCCCAGTTGCTGGACAAGGCGGGCGCCGACCAGGTCTTGATGCCCGAAGCGCTGCTCGATGAAGTGACCGCCCTGGTCGAATGGCCGGTCGTGTATGAATGCCACTTCGAGGAAGAATTCCTGGCCGTGCCGCAGGAATGCCTGATCCTCACCATGCAGACCAACCAGAAATATTTCGCGCTGACGGACAGCGAAGGCAAGCTGCGTTCGCGCTTCCTGATCGTCTCGAACATCGAGACGGACACGCCCGAGCACATCATCGGCGGCAACGAGCGCGTCGTGCGCCCGCGCCTGTCCGACGCCAAGTTCTTCTTCGAGCAAGACAAGAAGAAGACCTTGGCATCGCGTCTGCCGCTGCTGGCCAACGTCGTCTATCACAACAAGCTGGGCACGCAAGCGGCCCGCACAGAGCGCGTCAAGTCGCTGGCCGGCGCCATCGCCGCCAAGCTGCAATATGACGTGGCCCTGGCCAAACGTGGCGCCCTGCTGGCCAAGGCCGATCTGCTGACCGACATGGTGGGCGAATTCCCCGAGCTGCAAGGCATCATGGGCACCTACTACGCGCGCCATGACGGCGAACCGGAAGAAGTGGCGCTGGCCGCCTCCGAGCATTACCAACCGCGCTTTGCCGGCGACAGCCTGCCAACCACCGGCACCGGCACCGCCGTGGCCCTGGCCGACAAGCTCGAAACCCTGGTCGGCATCTGGTCCATCGGCCTGGCGCCGACAGGCGACAAGGATCCGTTCGCGCTGCGCCGCCATGCGCTGGGCGTGCTGCGCATGCTGCTGGAAAAACGTTTGCCTTTGTCGATCCAGGGCTTGCTGGCGGATGCCGCTACGCAGTTCGCAGCCGTACCAGGCTTCAAGGATCCGGTCGCGGATGTCACCACCTTCATGCTGGATCGCCTGCGCGGCATCCTGCGCGAACGCGGTTTCTCACCGAATGAAATCGAAGCCGTCGTGGCGCAAAACCCGGACCGCCTGGACGACATCGTGCAACGCCTGGAAGCCGTGCAGGCGTTTGCCGCCCTGCCGGAAAGCGCCTCGCTGGCAGCCGCCAACAAGCGCATCACGAACATCCTGAAAAAGAACGAGGAAGCCGTGAGCCAGGTCGCCGCCGGTGGCGTCAACGTGGCGCTGCTGCAGGACGAAGCGGAGAAAAAACTCGCCGCCGCCGTCTCGCGCGTGCAGCCGGAAGTCGACGCGGCCTTTGCCAAGGGCGACTTCACCAGCACCCTGCAAACGCTGGCGCAGCTGCGCGACGATGTCGATGGCTTCTTCAATGACGTGATGGTGATGGCCGAGGATGTCGCCCTGCGCAACAACCGCCTGGCCTTGCTGTCGTCCTTGCACGGCATGATGAACCGTGTGGCCGACATTTCCAAGCTGGCGGCATAATGGGCACGCCGGCGCTGAAACTGATTATTCTCGACCGCGACGGTGTCATTAATCATGACTCGCCGGACTTCATCAAGTCGCCTGCCGAATGGCTGCCGATACCCGGTTCGCTCGAAGCGATCGCCCGCCTGAACCAGGCTGGCTATCGCGTGGTCATCGCCTCGAACCAGTCTGGCATCGCGCGCGAGTACTTCGACATGACGGTCTTGAACGCGATCCATCAGAAGATGCATACCTTGGCGCAGCAGGTGGGCGCCGATATCGACGCCATCTTCTTTTGCCCGCACGCGGGCGCGGACAATTGCGACTGCCGCAAGCCGAAACCGGGCATGTTTCATGAAATTTCGCAGCGCTACAACACCGGCCTGAAAGGCGTGCCCACGGTCGGCGATTCGCTGCGCGACCTGCAGGCCGGTTTCATCAGCGGTTGCGTGCCCTACCTGGTGTTGACGGGCAAGGGCGAAAAGACCAACGAAACGGGTGGCCTGCCGCCTGGCACCCAGGTCTTCCCCGACCTGGCCGCCGTCGTCAGCCACCTGCTCAAGGCGCCCGCAGCATCGGCGCCCGCCGTGGCATTCAGCATCTAATCTTCGGAGAACCGCATTGCGTAATATTTCCCTGTTCCTGCGATCCCTGCTGTTCATGATCATCATGATCGTGGCCACCATCGTCTGGGCCTGCGTGTGCTTTTTCGCCGCGCCATTGAGCTACAACAAGCGCTATTGGGTCACCTCGCGCTGGAACGTGTTTATCCTGTGGTGTGCCAAGGTCATTTGTGGCATCCGCTACGAAGTCAAGGGCGCCGAGAACTTCCCCGATGCGCCGGCCATCGTGCTGTCGAAGCACCAGTCGGCCTGGGAAACCATCTTCTTGCTGCCAAGCTTGCCACGCCCGCTCGTGTATGTGTTCAAGAAGGAGATTTTGTACATCCCGTTCTTCGGCTGGGCCATGGCGCTGCTGCGCATGATCCCCATCGACCGCAAGCAGGGCAAGCATGCGTTCAAGAGCGTCGTGGCCCATGGCAAGCGCCGCCTGGCCGATGGCCAATGGATTATCATGTTCCCTGAAGGGACCCGCATTCCCGTCGGCCAGGCGGGCAAGTACAAGAGCGGCGGCACGCGTCTGGCGATTGCCACGGGTGCCGTGGTGGTGCCGATTGCGCACAATTCAGGCGAGTGCTGGCCCAAGCAGTCATTCCTCAAACGCCCGGGACTGATCACCGTCTCGATAGGCAAACCGATTTCGCCGGAAGGGCAAACCCCGGACAGCATGATGCAACAGGTGGAAAATTGGATAGAATCAGAAATGCGCGTCATTTCGCCTCACGCCTACAACGCTGGCTAGACGGCATCAGCGCGGTCATCCAGGAGCCGACACTGCGCCAGCAGATGAAGACCATCAAGGTCGGCGACCAGCAACTGGATTTGTTCGCGCATGACGTCTCGACCAGCACGCCCCCGGCGGTGCGCCCCACGGCACCGCCAGCGCCGCCCGTGGAGGCGAAGCCTGTAGTTCCCCTGGCGCCGCCACCGGCGCCTGCCACGCCTCCCGCGCGCCCTGTCCTTCCCTCCCCGCCACGCACCGCCGATGGCCCGCCGCTGCGCCAGCTGCAGCTGGGCAGCCACCTCGTCGAATTCGCCCTGCGCCGTTCCACGCGCCGTTCCATCGGCTTCATGATCGACGATAACGGCTTGCGCGTGACGGCACCCAAGCGT
Organism: Janthinobacterium sp. GL_088; assembly: GCF_057837845.1. Taxonomy (NCBI): domain Bacteria; kingdom Pseudomonadati; phylum Pseudomonadota; class Betaproteobacteria; order Burkholderiales; family Oxalobacteraceae; genus Janthinobacterium; species Janthinobacterium sp. GL_088. The sequence goes on from NZ_CM174453.1 coordinate 5,798,419, forward strand.
GTCACCCTGGCCGAAATCGACAACGCCATCCGCGCCAAGCAAGGCTGGATCGTCTCGAAACTGCTGGAACGGGGCGAGCGCAAGGTGCAGCGCCAGCAGCGCCCGCCCGTGGCCTGGGTCGACGGCGCCGTGCTGCCCTACCTCGGCGGCGACATCACCTTAAGATTGCACCAGGCGCCGCGCCACCGCGCCAGCTTCCAGCGCGAGACGAATGAGCTGCACGTATGGGTCACGCCCACGGGCAGCGAGCAGCAATTGAAGGAAAAAGTGAAGGGCTGGTTCCAGCATGAAGCGCGCCAGCTGTTCGAGGCGCGCCTGGACGTGTATGCGGACAAGCTGGGCGTAAGCTATGACTCGCTGTCGCTGTCGTCGGCCGGCACGCGCTGGGGCAGCTGCACCATCGAGCGCAAGATCCGCCTGAACTGGCGCCTGATCCACTTCGCCCTGCCGCTGATCGACTACGTGGTGGCGCATGAACTGTCGCACCTGCTGGAAATGAACCACAGCCCCCGCTTCTGGGCCACCGTGGAATCGATTTATCCCGATTACGATGGCGCCAAGCAGGCACTCAGAAAACGCTCGCAGGAGCTGCCAGTCCTGTTCAATTAAGCTGGCAGCAAAGGCCGGATGGCCGCGACGGTCCGCGGCGTGGCGCCCCGGTGCTGGTTCGCAAACGCCAGCGCTTTTTCTCCCATTGACGATAGACGCGCAGGATCTTGCAGCAGCGCCGATGCCTGCGCCATCAGCGCATCGGCATCCGCCACCAGCGCGGCGCCGCCTGCGGCAATCGCCTGCTCGGTGACCAGCGCGAAATTGAAGGTGTGCGGGCCGATCAGCACGGGCTTGCCCAGGGCTGCCGGCTCGATCAGGTTTTGCCCGCCCAGCGGCAGCAGGCTGCCGCCGACGAAAGCGCAATCGCAGGCTGCGTAATACGCAAACATCTCGCCCATCGAATCGCCCAGCAACACCTGCGTGCCCGCAGAAACGGTATCGTCCTGCGCCAGGCCGGACCTGCGCTGCACGGCCAGGCCCTGCGCCACGACCAGTTTTTCCACCTCGTCGAAACGCTGCGGATGGCGCGGCACGACCAGCAGCAGCGCATTCGCAGGCAAGCTGGCACGGGTATAGGTATCGAGAATCAGCTGCTCTTCCCCTTCGCGCGTGCTGGCGCATAGCAGCACGGGACGCTGGCCGATGGCGCCGCGCAGCCAGGCGCCCGTCGCCAGGGCCGCCTCGGGCACGACGACGTCGAACTTGATGCTGCCCGTGACGACGACTTCCTGCACGCCCAGCTGGCGCACGCGATCGGCGTCGTCCTGCGTCTGCGCCGCCACCAGGGTGATGCCGCGCGCCGCATCGGCAATCAGCTTGCCCAGGCGCTGCGCCTTGCCCAGCGAGCGCTGCGACAGGCGCGCATTGGCCAGCACCACGGGCACTTTGTAGCGATTGCATTGGTGGATCAGGTTCGGCCACACTTCCGTCTCCATCAGGATGCAGATGCGCGGCGCGAAATGGCGGATGAAACGGGCCGGCATGACGCCCGTGTCATATGGCAGGTAGCTTTGCACGAGGCGCGCGCCGTGTTTGGCGAACAGGGACTTGCCCGTGGCGCGTCCCGTCGGTGTCATGTGCGTGAGCACGATGCGGCACGCCGGCCATGCGGCCAGCAGCGCATCGATCAGCGGCTCGGCCGCGCGCGTCTCTCCGACGGAGACGGCGTGCAGCCAGATGGTGTCAGGAAGCGGTGTGGCCTGGCGGCCGTAAAAGCCCAGGCGCTCGCCCCAGTGCTGGCGATAGCCGGGTTCCTGGCGTCCGCGCAGCCACAGCCGCGCCAGCACCAGGGGCAAGGCCAGCCACCAGGCAAGGGTATAAAGAAGTCGCATGTTTGTTTAATGTTGAAGTCAGGCGGGAGGATAGTCGGCCAGCAGGCGCTGCGCCGCGGCCAGCACGTCCGGCACGCCTGGCGGCGCGCCCTTGTCGCCCAGGTTGATGATTTTCGGCGACCAGTTGCCTTCCGTTTTCCACAGCGGCGAATCGGCATAGATTTCCACCGTCGGACGCACGAAGGCGGCGGCGATATGCGTCAGGCCCGTGTCGACGCCGACCACCAGCGCCGCGTAGCGCGCCAGCAGGGTGGCGTCGCCCATCGACAGCTTCGGCAGCACGCGCGCATTCGGCAAGCCGGCCGCCACTTGTTCGGCTTCCGCCTTTTCCTTGGGCGAACCCCAGGGCAGCAGAATCGGCATCGGTGCCAGCGCCTGGCCCAGGGCGATCCAGTGTTCCGGCGCCCATTTCTTGGCGTCGCGCGCCGTGCCGTGGAAATACACGCAGTAAGGCGCCTCGCCCATCCAGTCCGGGCGCGGCTCGCTGCCGGATACTTCCGGCAAGCCGAAATCGGCCGGCGTGTCGACCGTGTAACCGAGTGCCGCGCCCGCCACCAAGCGGCCGCGCGCCACCGCATGCGTGCGCGGATCGAGCGGAATGCTTTTCGTGTGGAACAGGCGCGAGATGCCTTCATAGCCGGAACCTTCGCTGCCATTGGCCAGGCCGACTTTCTGTCCGCCCGGTGCCAGGCGCGCCGCGCCCATGATGATGCCCGTCTTCAGCAAGCCCTGGGTATCGAACACATAATCGTACTGCGTCTGGCGCAGGCTGCGGAAGAAGGCGGCGATTTCCGCGCGCGTCTCTTTCTTGCCCAGGCTCTTGCGCCAGCGCCGCAGCGCGAACGGGAAAATGGTAGCCACGCGCGGATTCAGGCGCACCAGGCTCGTGTAGCCCTCCTCGACCACCCAGTCGATGGTCGCGTTCGGGAAATGGCGGGCGATGTCCGCCACCATCGGCAGGTTATGCAGCACGTCGCCCAGCGAAGACACCCGCACCAGCAGGATTTTCAAGGGCGCCTGTGCGCCAGGTTGAGCCGCCATGCTGTCAGAACGGCAGCACGGCGTCTGGCTTGGCGGCCAGGATCACGCTCTTGAACTGTCCCTGGATGCGCGCCAGGGCTTCCGGCGTTTCCGCTTCGAAGCGCATGACGATCACCGGCGTGGTGTTCGACGAGCGGGCCAGGCCGAAGCCGTCCGCGTATTCCACGCGCAGGCCGTCGATGGTGATGATCTGTTCATTGCCGGGGAAGACGGCGTCGCGGCGCAGCATGTCCATCAGCGCGACGTTCTCGCCTTCCTTCAGTTCCAGGTGCAATTCCGGCGTGCTGTCGGACTGCGGCAGGGAGTTCAGCAGGCTTGACGGATCGGCTTCGCGCGTGAGGATTTCCAGCAGGCGCGCGGCCGAATACAGGCCGTCGTCGAAACCGTACCAGCGGTCCTTGAAGAAGATATGGCCGCTCATTTCGCCGCCCAGCGGCGCACCCGTTTCGCGCAGCTTGGCTTTCACCAGCGAGTGGCCCGTCTTGTACATCAGCGGCACGCCGCCATGCTTGGTGATGTACGGCGCCAGGTGGCGCGTGCATTTGACGTCGTACAAAATCTGCGCGCCAGGATGGCGGGTCAGCACGTCGGCGGCGAACAGCATCATCTGGCGGTCAGGGTAGATGATCTGGCCATCCTTGGTGACCACGCCCAGGCGGTCGCCGTCGCCGTCGAAGGCGATGCCGATTTCGGCATCCGTCTCGGCCAGGCAGCGGATCAGGTCTTGCAGGTTTTCCGGATGCGCCGGGTCCGGGTGGTGGTTCGGGAAATTGCCATCGACTTCGCAAAACAGTTCGATGACGTCGCAGCCCATGCCGCGGAACAGGTCGCCCGCGAATGCGCCGGCCACGCCATTGCCGCAGTCGACGGCGATCTTGATCGGACGCGCCAGCTTGACGTCGCCCAGGATGCGCTGCAGGTAGGCGGCGCGGATATCATGCGTGGCATAACTACCCGGCGTGGCGCTGGCGCTACCGTCATGCGCGACGATGCTGTGATACAGGGCCTGGATCGCTTCGCCGTGGATCGCTTCACCGGCCAGCACCATCTTGAAGCCGTTGTAGTCGGGTGGATTGTGGCTGCCCGTGACCATGATGCCCGAGCGCGTGTCGAGCACATTCGTGCCGAAGTACACCATCGGCGTGGCCACCACGCCCAGGTCGATCACATCGACGCCTGCCGCTTGCAAGCCCTGCGCCAGCGCCGCCGTCAATTCCGGTCCCGACAGGCGACCATCGCGGCCGATCACGACTCGCTGCTCGCCCTTGGCCAGGGCAGCCTGGCCAAATGCCTGACCGATCTTGTGGGCCACGCTGGCATCGAGGGTTTTAGCGATGATGCCGCGAATATCGTAGGCCTTGAAGATCGTTCTGGACAATGGAAGCATGGTGTGGGCGGTATAAGAGGGTCAATAGGGTGCCTGGCGAGGTGCAGCGCGGGGCTGACAGCTTGCTACTGCGCCAAGAGTATACCGAATTATACGCGCAGCAGATCGATCGACTTGCCCGATTCCACCCACTGCCTGACCCACAGCGGCTGGCGGCCACGGCCTGTCCATTGCTCGGCTGCATTGTCAGGATGGCGGTAACGCACGGCGACTTTGCCCGTGCGCGGGTGCAAACCGTCGAGTATCAGCTGTTTCAGCGGAATGCCCGCCTGCTGCGCGATGGCCATGATCTGTTCGCGCGCCTTGTTCAAATCTTCACGTTCGCGGCCGCTCAATTCCTGCTTGACATTATCTTCCAGCTTGCGCAATTCCAGCATCGTCATCGTCGACAGATCCATCCCGTACATCCTTTACATTAATTTAAATAATAAAATAAGCGTGAAATATACTACATTGTATAAATATTTGCGCAGCGTTGCATAATCGATCCTCTATTGAATCACGGCCATCGACTTATTTATCTGCTCAACATTAAGATTCAATGAGGAATATGCCGAAAGTGCGCGTGAAACATAAATAAACATGGATGAGTGGCATTCCAGCTTTCCTGTGCAGGCCGCTTGCAAGGCTGGCGTGGCGCGGCGATCCATTCCGATAAACGCGCTGGTGCATTATTATCGCTATACGCCAGCGGGAAATGCAGCCCGATTAAATCACCAAGCAGCATAATCGGCATCCGTTTTTTCTTCCTGCCGGCCATGCGTGCAATCGGGTACCGGCCAGGAATGCACCCAACGCCAAACGGCAGGCATGCTTATAATGCAGGCGCATAGTTCACTTCACCCCGGCACATATGAAAACTTACTTTATCGGCGATCTGCAAGGCTGCCATGCACAAACCGTCGAACTGATCGAACGGATCCAGGCGGCAGCGGATGGCCCGTACCGCCTGCTGTTCGCGGGCGACCTGATCAACCGCGGCCCGGCTTCGCTGGCCACCCTGCGCCACGTGCACGCGCTGGCGCAACAGGGCCTGGCCGACAGTGTCCTGGGCAACCATGACTTGCACCTGCTGGCCGTGGCCAACGGCATCCGCCCCGAGCATGCGTCCGATACGCTGGCCGAGATCCTCGACGCGCCCGACCGCGACGAGTTGATCAACTGGCTGCGCCAGCGACCATTGGCGCTGGAACACGATGGCCACGTGCTCGTGCATGCGGGCTTGCTGCCGCAATGGAGCGCGACCCAGGCCCTGTCCCTGAGCGGGGAAGTGTCCGCCATGCTGCGCAGCGACGAGTGGGCGGCCTTCCTGCGCACCATGTACGGCAACGAGCCGGCCGCCTGGCGCGACGACCTGCAGGGCGCCGACCGGCTGCGCTGCATCGTCAACGCCATGACGCGGCTGCGTTTTTGCACGCCGGACGGCGTGATGGACTTCAAGATGAAGGAGAGCGGCAGCCCGCCACCGGGCTCCGGCCTGCTGCCGTGGTTCGACGTGCCGGGACGGCGCAGCGCCGGCGACACCATCGTCTTCGGCCACTGGTCGGCGCTGGGACTGCAGTTGCGGGAACACCTGATCGGCCTCGATAGCGGCTGCGTCTGGGGTGGAAAACTGTCGGCCGTGTGCCTGGAAGACCGCTCCTTGCTGCAAGTCGATTGCCCCGCCTTCCAGCAGCACAGCGGCAAGCGCTAAATGGCAAGCATGGCGCGCATATGCTTAGTCGAAATCGGTCGTTGGCCTTGCCGCGCGCAGCCCGTATGATGCAGCTTTTGCCTTTGCTATCCCATGCATCCTGATACCGACAGACTGGCGCGCTGGCTGCTCGGCAGCCTGGAACTCGACACCGCCGTCCTGCATGTGGGCCAGTACTGCGGCCGCTGGCGCGCTTCCACGGCGGGCCGGGAACTGGGCAGCTTTCACCTGGTGCTCGATGGCCACTGCTATTTGCACCTCGATGGGGCGGCGCCGATTGCGCTCGGCCCGCGCGATGGCGTCTTCCTGCTGCGCGACTTGCCGCACTTCCTCAGCCCCCACAGCGACCCGCTGCAGGCGGTGAGCGCGCAAGCGATGCTGCCGCTGCAAGCGTCCACGGACCAGCCGGCGACGGCGCTGGCCTGTGGCTTCTTTCAATTTCGCGGCGCCCTCTCCGCGTTGATCGTCGACTCCTTCCCGCCGTACCTGCTGATACGCGGCGACGCGCCCGCCTTCAGCGCCGCTGCCGCCCTGTTCGACCTGATCCTGGCGGAAGCGGGCGGCGATCCGGAGCAGCCGTCACCCCTCATCGCGCGCCTGGTCGAACTGCTGTTCTTTTACCTGATCCGCCATGTGGCGCAGGGCGAGCAGGTGGCGGCCGGCTTGCTGTCGCTGCTGCACCAGCCCGCGTTTTCGCCGCTGCTCGAACGCATGCTCGACGCGCCCGCCGACGACTGGTCGATCGAGAACATGGCCAAGGCCGCGTGCATGTCGCGCGCCAGCTTCTGCAAGCATTTTGCCAGCGCCAGCGGCCACTCGCCGGCCCAGTTCCTGCTCCTGCTGCGCATGAAGATCGCCGCGCGGCGCCTGCACGATGGCGTCTCCGTCGAACGCGCGGCCGAACTGGTGGGCTACCGCTCGCACGCCGCCTTTACGCGCGCCTTCAAACGGGTCACGGGCGAGCAGCCGGGCGCCTACCGGCGCGACCAGCGCCAGCGCCAACTGGCCAGCTGAAATCAAGGATCACGCAATCGCAGACGAACGAGCACAAAAGGACGACGCTGACGTCTGTTGCGTGCACGGCATGGCCGATATAATGGCCGGGTGACTTACCAACTTAGCAAGGTACCCCATGTCCCGTCTGACGCTGCACACTCTCGATACCGCCCCGGCCGATAGCCGCCCCTTCGTGGAAAAGGCCATCGCCAACAATGGCTTCCTGCCCAACCTGATCGGCGTGCTGGCCAATGCCCCGCTGGCCCTGGAAACCTATCTGACCGTCTCCGGCATCAATGCGCGCGCCAGCCTGACGTTAATGGAACGCGAAGTGGTGCAAATCACGGCCGCGCGCATCCATGGCTGCGATTTCTGCATCGCCGGCCATAGCGCCATCTCGCTGAAAAAAGCGGGCCAGACGCCGGACACGGTGCGCGCCCTGCAGCACGGCCAGCCGACGAACGACGCCAAGCTCGACGCCGTCGCCGCCTTCGCCACGGCCGTCATCGCCACGCGCGGCGCCGTCAGCGACGCCGAGTATCAAACCTTCCTGGCCGCCGGCTACAACGAACAGCAGGCGCTGGAAGTCGTGCTGGGCATCAGCCTGGCGACCCTGTGCAATTTCTCCAACAGCCTGGCCGGCACGCCCGTCAATCCGCAATTGACGCCCTACCTGCCTGGCGCCGTCTGACATGGGCCAACTCAATCACTGGCTGCACATGCATGCCGACCAGCTCGACCAATCGTCGGAACTGGCTGAAACCGTCCTGCCGGCACTCGCTGGCGACCAGCTGCTGGCCATCGGCGTGCCGCAGGAACACGGCGGCGCGGGCGGCGACGTGCGCGACGCCATCGACGCCATCGCCAAAGTCGCCGAGCAATCGGTAACGGCGGCCTTTGTTTTCTGGGGCCAGCGCTGCTTCATCGAATTCCTGCTGCAAAGCGGGAACCGCGCGCTGGCCGAGCGCCGCTTGCCAGGCCTGCTGGCAGGCACGCAGGCAGGCGCCAGCGGCCTGTCGAACGCCATGAAATTCTTGTCCGGCATCGAACAGCTGCAAATCACGGGCGCGCGCCATGATGACGGCTTGCTCGTCGACGGCGGCCTGGCCTGGGTGACGAACTTGCGCAAGGCGGGCTTCGTCGCGGCCGCCGCCGTGGCGCCGGACGACGGCGCGCCACCCGTCATCGTCGCCTTCGACAGCGGCACGGCAGGCGTCAAGCGCAGCGACGACCTGGACCTGATCGCCCTGCGCGGCAGCAATACGGCTTCCGTCAAGCTGGCGCAGGTGCACATCCCCGCCGCGGACATCATCAGCGACAACGCGCCGGCCTGGCTGCCGCAGGTACGCCCCTCGTTCCTCGGCATGCAGTGCGGCCTGTCGATCGGCCTGGCGCGCGCCAGCCTGGCCAAAGCGGCGCAAATTTCCGCCGGCTCGCGCAACCAGCTCACGCCGCGCATCGAAGCGCTGCAAGCGACCCTGGAAAGTGCCGTCGCGACCCTGCTGGCCGGCGTGCACGATGGCCGCTTCCAGACGCAGGCACCAGCCATGTTCCGCCTGCGCATACAACTGGCGGACGTGCTGCAGCAGGCGCTGATGCTGGAACTGCAAGCGATGGGTGGGCGCGCCTACCTGAACGCCGAGCAGCAGGGCTTTGCCCGCCGCTGGCGCGAATCGTCGTTCATCCCCATCGTCACCCCCAGCCTGACGCAATTGCAGGCGGCCTTGCAGCTGTTCGACAGCCAGCAGGCGGCCAAGGCGGGAGCATCGGCATGAGCGTTGCTGATTGGGCCTTGCAGGCGCAGGATCTGAGCTATGCCTATGCGGGCAACGCGCCCGTGTTCCAGCACGTCTCGCTGGGCGTGCGCAAGCGCGAAATCGTCTGCCTGCTGGGCGGCAGCGGCTGCGGCAAATCGAGCCTGCTGCGCGTGCTGGCCGGCTTGCAGCAGCCGTCGACGGGCGAGATCCAGTTCCTCGACGCTCCCATGCGCGAACCGGACCCGCGCAGCGCCCTCGTGTTCCAGCAAGCGAGCCTCCTGCCCTGGCTGAACGTCACGGGCAACGCCGGCTTCGGCCTGGATTTCAAACACCAGCCGCAGCTCACGCGCGCAGCGCACGAGGCGCGCGTGGCGCAAGCCATCGAAGCGGTGGGCTTGAAGGGCCGCGAAAAACTGTACCCATCCGCCCTGTCGGGCGGCATGGCGCAGCGCGTGGCCCTGGCCCGCGCGCTGGCGCGCGAACCGGAACTGCTGTTCGCCGACGAACCGTTTTCCGCCCTCGACGCCATCACGCGCGCCGAGATGCAATCCTTGCTGGTCGACGTGGTGCACCGCTGGCATACGGCCGTGCTGCTCGTCACGCACGATATCGATGAAGCCATCCTCGTGGCCGACCGCATCTTGCTGATGGGCGGCAAGCCGGGCAACATCGTGCGCGAATGGCCCGTCGCCATCGACCAGCCACGCATCGGCCACAGCGCCGAAGTGATCGCCCTCAAGATGGACATCCTCGACGCCCTGCAGGCGCTGCAAAAGCAGGATCAAACGCCTGCCTTCGCCCCCCTATAACCAATCGGAGCACTTCATGTCCTTCCCAGAAAATAACAACCCCCTGCACATCTGCGCCTCGTCCGATTGCGACTGCGGCCTGACGCGGCGCGACTTCCTGCGCATGTCGGCCCTGGCCACGGCCAGCGTCGCCTCGCCCCTGCTGTTCGCCGGCGACGCCATGGCCCAGCAAGGCCCGAAAGGCGACGACCAGCCCGTGAAAATCGGCTATCTGCCGATCACCGACGCCACCCCGCTGCTCGTCGCCCACGCGCGCAAGCTGTTCGAAGCGGAAGGCTTGCAGGCGGAAACGCCACGGCTGTTCCGCAGCTGGGCACAGATCATCGAAGCGTTCGTCGCCGGCCAGGTCAACGTCATCCACCTGCTGTCGCCCGCCACCTTGTGGGTGCGCTACGGCGCCAAGTTCCCCGCGAAAGTCGTCGCCTGGAACCACGTCAACGGCTCCGCGCTGACGGTGGCCAACGAGATCAACAAGGTCTCCGACCTGGGCGGACGCACGGTCGCGATTCCCTTCTGGTACTCGATCCACAATATCCTGCTGCAGCAGATTCTGTCCTCGAACGGCTTGACCCCGGTCACGCGCGCGCGCAACGCGGCCATCAAGCCGAATGAAGTCAACCTGATCGTGCTGGCGCCGGCCGAAATGGTCTCGGCCCTGGCCAGCAAGTCGATTGCCGGCTACATCGTGGCCGAGCCGTTCAATGCGGCGGCGGAAAACGCCGGCATCGGCAAGATCCTGCGCTTCTCGGGCGACGTGTGGAAAAACCATGCGTGCTGCGTCACGTTCCTGTCCGAGCGCGACATCAACACGCGTCCGGAATGGGCACAGAAAGTCACCAATGCCATCGTCAAGGCGCAGCTGTGGACGCGCTCGAACCAGGTCGATACGGCCAAGCTGCTGTCGAACGTGGGCGAGCACCGCTACACGCCGCATCCACTGCAGGTGCTGACCAAGGTGCTGGCCACCACCGATTACGCCGGCTATGAAAAGCAGGGCCTGATCGTGCACAAGAACTGGCAGCAGCGCCGCATCGACTTCCAGCCGTATCCATTTGCTTCGTACACGGAAGAACTGGTGCGCGCCATCGGCCGCACCAAGGTCGAGGGCGACACGCGCTTCCTGGCCAACCTCGATCCGAAGTTCGCCGCGCGCGACCTGGTCGATGACCGCTTCGTGCGCAAGGCCATCACGGCAGTCGGCGGCCCGGCCGCATTCGGCTTGCCGGCCAACCTGCTGCGCAGCGAAACCGTGGCGGTCTGACGATGGCAAGCAAGTTGTTCACGAAGTTCGGCCTGCCCCTGGTGGGGCTGGCCTGTGCCTTGCTATTGTGGTCCATGGGCGTGACGGCGCTGGAGAAATCCACGCCCATCGCCACCGCCTTTGCGCCGCTGCCTACGGCGCTGGCGTTCCAGGAGATGGTCGGCGGCTCGGATATCTGGCTGCACGTGGTATTGAGCCTGCAGCGGGTGGCGGTCGGCCTGGGACTGGCGATCGTCATCGGCGTACCGCTGGGCGTGCTGGTGGCCATGTCGAAAAGCTTTTCCGGCGCGGCCATGCCGCTGTTCCAGCTGCTGCGCATGATTTCGCCGCTGTCGTGGATGCCGATCGCCGTGATGGTGCTCGGTGTCGGCGACGCGCCCGTGTACTTCCTGCTGGCGTTTGCGGCCGTCTGGCCGATTTTGCTCAATACGGCGGCCGGCGTGGCGCGGCTCGATCCGAACTGGCTGCTGCTGGCCCGCAGCCTGTCGGCCACGCGCAGCGAAATCGTCTTCAAGGTGATTTTGCCGGGCATCACGGCCGATATCCTGACGGGCGTGCGCCTGGCCATCGGCATCATCTGGATCGTGCTGGTGCCGGCGGAAATGCTGGGCGTGTCAGCGGGCCTCGGCTACTTCATCCTCGACACGCGCGACCGGCTCGCGTATTCGGAACTGATGGCCGCCATCGTGCTGATCGGCATACTCGGTTTCATCCTCGACTACCTGGCCCGCGCCGCGCATGCGCGCTGGCTGCATGTGAAGAATTAAGCTACCTTCTCCAGCGGCAGCGCAGCGCAGCGGCGATAGTCGCCTGCGTTGCCGCTGCCAGTTCGCGGCGGTGCGCATCGAGCGTCGCCACCGGCGCCAGACAGGTCAGGCGCGCCGTGATGGGCGGGCCGCTCAGGATCGCCACCATGCTTTGCGCAAAGCTCATGTCGCCGATGAAGTCGACGGCGTGGTGCAAGGCCCCCTTGTCATCCACATACACGAGCGCGAACGGCTGCACCGGCACTTGCGCGTCGATGGCCGCCTCAAACAGGTTGGCGTGAAACGGCAGGATCTGTCCTTGCGCGGCGGTCGTGCCTTCGGGGAAGAACGCGATGCGTTCGCCCGCCGTCAACTTATCCACCAGGCCCTGGAAAATCAGGCGCAAATCGCGCTTGCTGCCGCGCGAAATGAAGATGGTGCCGGCGCGTCCCGCCAGCCAGCCCAGGATCGGCCAGGCACGGATTTCCGCCTTGGCGACGAAACGGCAGGGGTGGACGGCGTTGATGACGAAAATATCGAGCCACGAAACGTGGTTCGCCACCACCATCGCATGGTCGAGCGCCGGCACGCTGTCTGCCGGCTGCGCCACGTGCACGCCGCAGATGTCGAGCAGCTGTGTCGACCAGCGGCGGATGCGCCGGTTGCGCCCCTCCAGGTCAAGCCAGGGAAAGAGCACGGCGCTCTTGGCCATGCCGCAGCCCAGGTGAATGGCGATGCGCGCGAGGCGGTAGGTAAGCAGAAGTTTCAAATCACACCAACAAATAAACCAGAACCGAAATCCGGGAGCAGACAAGGGGTGCCGGGGCAGCGTGCCCCCGGTCCATGGATCTGATTTTTAACGCTGAAACGCCACCTGTCCGGCAACGATGGTCGCCTTGACGATGCCGCTCAACTCATAGCCGAGGAAAGGCGTGTGCTTGCCCTGGCTGGCCAGCGATGCCGACGACACGGTCCAGCGCGCGGCGGCATCGAAGACGCAGATGTCAGCCGCTTCACCCACGGCCAGGCTGCCGGCCGGGATGCCGGCGACACGGGCCGCGTCGGACGTAACCTTGGCCACGGCGCGTGCCAGCGGACGGGCGCCAGCTTGCGGCTGCGCCAGCGCATAGTCGTCGGCCCATTTCAGGGCCAGCGACAGCAGCAGTTCCAGGCCCGTGGCACCGGGCGACGCTTCGCCGAACGGCAGCAGTTTTTCATCGTCGTCGACGGGCGTGTGATCCGAGCACATGGCGTCCACCGTGCCATCAAACAGGCCGGCTCGGATCGCATCGCGGTCGCGCTGGCTGCGGAATGGCGGCGTGACGCGCGCATTCGGGTCGAAGAAGCCGATATCGGCATCCGTCAGGTGCACATGGTGCACGCCCACGTCGCAGGTGACGGGCAAGCCTTCGGCCTTGGCCGCGCGGATCAGTTCCAGGCCCGCCGCCGACGAGATGCGGCACAGGTGCACGCGCGCGCGGCTGGCGCGCATTAATTCGAAAATCGTGTGCAGCGCGATGGTTTCGGACATCACGGGCACGCCGGACAGGCCCAGGCGCGAGGCCAGCGGGCCGCTATGGGCGATGCCGCCGCGGCCGATGTGCGGGTCTTGCGGGCGCAGCCAGACGGTGTAGCCGAAGGTGTTCGCGTACTGCATGGCGCGCAGCAGCACGGTGGTGTCTTCGATCGGCTCTTCCGCCTGCGCAAAGCCGATGCAGCCCGCTTCCGTCAGTTCGGCCATCTCCGTCAGCGACTTGCCTTTCAAGCCCATGGTCAGTGCGCCCAGCGGGTGCACGTGGGCCTTGTTCTGCGTCTTGGCGCGGTACTTCAGCATTTCCACCAGGCCCGGCTCATCCAACACGGGGTCCGTATCGGGCGGGCAGACCAGGCTCGTGACGCCGCCTTGCAGCGCCGCCTGCAATTCCGATTCCAGGGTCGCCTTGTATTCGTAACCCGGCTCGCGCAGGCGCGCGGACAGGTCGACCAGGCCGGGGGAAACCACCAGGCCGGCCGCGTCAAACGTGGTGTCGGCCTTGAAGCCGGCCGGGGCGCTGCCCACGGCCAGCACCTTGCCATCGGCGATAAACAGGTCTTGCAAGCCATCGATGCCGTTGGCAGGGTCGATCAGGTGGCCGTTCTTGATATGTAGTGTCGTCATGCTCGCTTACTCGTCCTTGGGCTATCAGCCCTGATTACCAGCCAAAATACTCATCACCGCCATGCGCACGGCGATACCGAAGGTCACCTGCGGCAGGATCACCGCCTGCGGACCGTCGGCCACAGCCGAATCGATCTCCACGCCGCGGTTCATCGGGCCCGGATGCATGACGATGGCGTCCGGTTTCGCCAGCGCCAGGCGCTCGGGCGTCAAGCCGTAGCTCTTGAAATATTCCTGCGCCGACGGCAGCAGCGCGCCGCTCATGCGTTCATTCTGCAGGCGCAGCATGATGATCACGTCCACACCCTTGAGGCCTTCATCCATGTTCGTGAAGGTGCGCACGCCCATCTGCTCCAGGCCACCCGGCAGCAGGGTGTGCGGGCCGATGGCGCGCACTTCCGGCACGCCCAGGGTGGTCAGCGCGTGGATGTCGGAACGGGCAACGCGGCTGTGCAGGATGTCGCCCACGATGGCCACCGTCAGGTTGGTGAAATCCTTCTTGTAGTGGCGGATCGTGTACATGTCGAGCAAGCCCTGGGTCGGGTGCGCATGGCGACCGTCGCCCGCGTTGACCACGTGGACATGCGGCTGCTTGGTGTCGATCAGGTGCTTGGCAATCAGGTAGGGCGCGCCCGACTGCGCGTGGCGCACGACGAACATGTCGGCATGCATGGCCGACAGGTTGTCGATGGTGTCGAGCAGGGACTCTCCCTTGCTGGCCGACGAGGCCTGGATGTTCAGGTTGATGACGTCGGCCGACAGCCTTTTTGACGCGATTTCGAAGGTGGTGCGGGTGCGCGTGGAGTTTTCAAAGAACAGGTTGAAAACGCTCTTGCCGCGCATCAGCGGGACCTTTTTCACATCGCGGTCGGAGATACCGACGAACGAGGAAGCGGTATCGAGGATGTGGTTGACGATAGACTTCGGCAAGCCTTCAATCGTCAGCAGGTGTTGCAGTTCGCCGTGTTTATTCAGTTGCGGATTAAGCATGGTGGGTATCTATGGTGAGCGTGAATTTTCCATCGTCGGCTTGCTTCAGGACCAGGGCCTGGCCCGCCGGCACGGCAGTGAAGGCGGCCACGAAATCGGCGGCTACCGGCAACTGCCGTTCGCCGCGGTCGACCAGGGCGGCCAGCATGATCTTGGCCGGGCGGCCATAGTCGAACAATTCATTGATGGCCGCGCGCGTGGTGCGGCCCGTGTACAGCACGTCGTCGACCAGCAGGATGGTGGCGCCGGCCACGTCAAAGCTGATTTGCGTCGGCTTGACGTCCGCATGCAGGCCTTTCTGGGCGAAGTCGTCGCGGTAGAACGAGACATCGAGCACGCCCAGGCGGCCCGGCAGGTTCAGGTCGCGCGCGAGGCGTTCCGCCAGCCAGGCGCCGCCCGAATGGATGCCAACGATGGCCACGTTGGGGATGCCCGCCAGGCCGCTCTGCACCTGTTGCAGCAAGACCGCGTACAGGGCCTCGGCGTCGAGTTGGGAAGGATTCGTAGGATGCGGCATAGAGTTCTTGATCATTCAGGAATGGGTCTAAGGTCGGATTAATAATTCGCGTCGAAATACTGTTGCAGGATGATGGCGGCGGCGCGGTCGTCGATGACTTCACCGCGCTTGGCGGCGATGACGGCCGAGGAATAGCGCTCGTCGACCAGTTCCACGGGCAGGTTGAAGCGGCCGTGCACCTGGTTGGCGAAACGGCGGCAGCGCGCGCTCATCTCGTGTTCGGTGCCATCGGGATGGCTGGGCAAGCCCACCACGATGCGGCTCGCGCCCCACTCCTTGATCAGGCTATCGATGGCGGCAAACTTCGGTTCGTTCGCCGTGGCCGTGATCACGCTGAGCGGCTTGGCCTGGCAAATCATGGTATTGCCGATGGCCACGCCGATGCGTTTCAAGCCGAAATCGAAGGCGAGGATGGTGTCGATGGCGTCTCCGCTCATGCGTGGCCAGCCTCGCTCGCCAGCATGAGGGGATCGATGCCGAGCAACTTGATGGCCGCCACGTAGCGCTGCTCGATGGGGAAATCGAACAGGATGTCGGCCGAGGCGCCTACCGTCAGCCAGCCATTGCGGCCGATTTCGTCTTCCAGCTGGCCCGGACTCCAGCCCGAATAGCCGATCGAGACCAGCATGCGCTCGGGACCATCGCCCTTGGCGACGGCTTCAAGCACGTCGATCGAGGTGGTAAACGCCACTTCATCGGTCACCGTCAGCGACGAGGAGTAGCGCGCGCCCGGCGTATGCAGCACGAAGCCGCGGTCGTCCTGTACGGGGCCGCCGAACATGATCGGTTCGTTGATGATGGGCGTGTCGCTGCCGGCCGCCAGTTTCAGGTCGATGCGGTCGAACAGCACTTCCATGGTCATGTCGGTGGGTTTGTTGATGACGACACCCAGGACGCCGTTTTCATTATGTTCACACACGTACACGACCGTGCCGCCGAAGATCGGATCTTGCATGGCCGGCATCGCAATCAGGAAATGGTTGGCCAGATTCAGGGTGGAGGAACCGGTCGCGGCCGGCTCTCCCACACCCTGCATCAGACGATGTCCTGGTAGAGTCTGGTCGATTTTACTCTTTTTCATACGCGATGCTCTCTCTGTGGGCTTGCTGGCAAGTCTCGCTTACCCCGCTATCGTACGACTGGCGCATCCTGCCGCGAACGTTGGGCGGCGAGAACCGTGTTGCCAGGCGCTATTCTTGTTATGTTATAAATTAATGATCCATTCGCTTTGCCTGCAGGCGCATTTCCATGCCAATTGTAAAATTGATTGCAAAATCGCTGTCGCACATAAAGCACCATGAACATACCCGGTAGTTTACACTGAATTGCCGCCGCAGCGACGCCAAAGGCGCGACGCGAGCGGCCATAAAGCCCAGTTGGCGGCAAAAAATGGCCTATCTTTGACCCTGAACACGCGAAATAATGACAATCAAGACTTCCCTGGTGTGGTTCCGGCGCGATCTGCGCGCGTTTGACCATGCTGCACTGCATCACGCCCTGCGCCAGAGCCAGGCCGTGCATTGCGTCTTCGTCTACGACACGGCCATCCTGGCCGCCCTGCCGCGCCGCGACCGGCGCGTCGACTTCATCCATGCCAGCGTGGCCGAGCTGGCCGCCGAGCTGCGCCAGCTCGGTGGCGACCTGATCGTGCTGCACGCGGACGCGGCCGAGGCCATCCCGCGCCTGGCCGCCGAATTGAACGCCGACGCCGTCTTTGCCAACCACGACTACGAGCCGCAAGCGATCGCGCGCGACGCCACGGTAGCCGCCGCGCTCACGCGCGACGCGCGCCTGTGGTTCAGCTTCAAGGACCAGGTGATCTTTGAAAAGGACGAGGTGCTGACGCTTTCCGCCAAGCCGTATACCGTCTACACGCCGTATAAAAATGCCTGGCTGAAGAAAATGCGCGCCGAACCCGGTTGCCTGGCGCCGTTCGCTATCGAGCCGCATGCGGCCAGCCTGGCACCGCCGCGCGCCGGCACGCCAGCGCCGTTGCCTACCTTGGGCGAACTGGGTTTCGAGGCCAGCAACCTGGCCGAACTGGCCATTCCCACCGGCATGTCGGGCGCCAGTCAGCTGTTCGAGGATTTTCTGCCGCGCGTGGCCCGCTATGACGTGGCGCGCGATTTCCCCGCCCTGAAGGGACCGTCGTATCTGTCCATGCATCTGCGCTTCGGCACCGTGTCGCTGCGCTACCTGGTGCGCACCATCGTCGACCTGATGGACCGGGGCGGCGGCGGCGATGGCGCGCCCGTGTGGCTGGCGGAACTGATCTGGCGCGATTTTTACGCCATGATTTTGTACCAGAACCCGCATGTGGAAGGCGGCGCCTTCAAACCCGCCTACGACGCCATCGCATGGGAAACGGGACCCGAGGCCGATGCCGCGTTTGCCGCCTGGTGCGAGGGGCGTACCGGCTATCCGCTGGTGGACGCGGCGATGGCGCAGCTGAACCAGACGGGCTATATGCACAATCGCCTGCGCATGGTCACAGCCTGCTTTTTGATCAAGGATCTGGGCATCGACTGGCGCCGCGGTGAAGCGTATTTCGCGCTGCACCTGAATGACTTCGACCTGGCCTCGAACAACGGCGGCTGGCAATGGGCTTCGTCGTCCGGCTGCGATGCGCAACCCTACTTCCGCATCTTCAACCCCATCACGCAGTCGGAAAAATTCGATGCCAGCGGGCGCTTCATCCGCCGCTACCTGCCGCAACTGAAGGCGCTGGGCGACAAGGAAATCCACGCCCCCTGGCTGGTGCCGCGCATGCTGCTCGAACAAAAAAACATCGTGCTGGGGCGCGATTATCCGGAACCGCTGGTGCAGCACGACGAGGCGCGCAAGGAGACCCTGGAGCGCTATGCAGTGGTCAAAGTGGTCACGTAAGGCCGCCGGCTTCCTGTGTGGTGAACGGCGTCCACACCGACCGCCAGGCGCCGTGCGGAAGTTTCGCCTGCATGGAAAGGGACAGTCCGCCCGTTCCCAACGGTTCACCTGGCTGCCATTGCTGGTTTTCTAAACTCAGTGCCCGCGCCCTTCCCACGTCGATATTGATCATTTCCCTGGTGTCATAGCCGACTTCCAATATGGGGTGCAACACCTTGCCCATGCCTGAAAAATACAGGGTATCGACATGGACATCGGGCTTATCAAAACGTTCATGCTGCCTCGTCGCGGCGGATTTGAACCCCTTGCCCATGGCGATGCCGATGGTGGCCGGACCATCGCACCCCAGCAGCGCGGCGAGTGCCCAATAGTCATGATCGGCAGTGAGCAGCCTGGTCAGGCAGCGTTCTATCCATGCCGGCTCATCGGCCCTGAACGCATTCCAGTAGGGCTTCAGCGAGTTCTGCAGGTAGCCCACTTCGTGCAGCGCCCCGACAAGGTTGATTTGCCTGTCCATGGAGTCAATATCCTGCACCAGATGGGCTGCGGCCGCGGCGACCGCATGCTCGCCTTTGGCCATGGCTTTGTCTTCGAGTTTTTTCAGTTTGGCGTGAAGGCTCATAGTTTTCCTGGTTTGGCGATGCACACCTGTTATGGTTGCCGAGGTGTTTCGGCACCAGCCTCCGTTTGCAAGCGCTGCACTTCCGCCAGCAATTCCTCTTCCTGGAACGGCTTGCCGAAATACGCATTCACGCCCAGTTCCAGCGCATGCTGGCGGTGCTTGTCGGCGCTGCGCGAGGTGATCATGATGACGGGGATGGCGCGCGTCTTGTCGTCGCTGCGCACATTGCGCGTCAAATCAAAACCATCCATGCGCGGCATTTCCACGTCGACCAGCAGCAGGGCCGGCATGGCAGCCGGTTCCAGCGCATGCAGCTGTTCCAGCGCATCGACGCCATCCTTGGCCAGCAGCACCTGGTAGCCTTCGCGCTCGAACAGGCGCTGCATCACACGGCGCACCGTCAGCGAATCGTCGACCACCATCACCCGCACGGCAGGCACGGCCAGCGCGCTGGAAGCGGCATGCTGCTCGCTGCTGGCCAGCGCATACTGCGACAGCAGTTCCGGATGATGCTCGAGGTGCTGCGCCAGCGCCACCGGGTTCAGGATCAGCACGATGTCGCCCGTGCCCAGTACCGTGGCGCCGGCGATGCCGGGCATGCGCGCCAGCTGCGGACCCACGTGCTTGACCACGACTTCGCGGTTGCCCACCACGTCATCGACCTGCAAGGCCAGCCTGTCATTGCCATTTCGCAGCAGGAGCACGGGAGCATAGCGCTGCGTGGCCTGCGCCGACGGCGTCTCGCCCAGCATGGCCGACAGGTGGTGCAGCGCCAGCGACTGCCCGTGCGACTCGATGCGCCCGGCCGCCCGCACCTGCTCCAGCTGTTCGCCTTTCAGGTGCAGCACCTGCTCCACCAGCACCGATGGCAAGGCATACGTCTTGCCGCTGGCCGCCAGCAGCACCACCTGGGTGACGGCCAAGGTCAGCGGCAGGTGGATGGTGAAGCGCATGCCCAGGCCGGCCTGCGTCAGCGTTTCCACGCGCCCGCCCAGGGCCAGCGCTTCGGAGCGCACGATGTCCATGCCAAAACCGCGCCCGGCCAATTCCGTCAGGCTGTCGGCGGTGGAAAAGCCAGGCGTGAAAATCAGCTCGGCCGCCTGTGCATCGGTCAATGGTGCATCCGTCGCCACCAGACCGGCGCCGTGCGCCTTGGCGCGGATGCGTTCCAGGTCCAGCCCTGCGCCATCATCGGAAAAGGCGATCGCCACTTCATTGCCCTGCTGGCTGACCTGCACCAGCAGTTCGCCCGTCTCGCTCTTGCCGGCGGCCAGGCGCGCGTCGCGCGGCTCGACGCCGTGCACGATGGCGTTGCGCAGCAGGTGCTCGAATGGCGCCGCCATGCGTTCCAGTACGCTGCGGTCGATTTCCACGCCACCGCCGCGGATGTCGAGGTTGACGCGCTTGTCGACTTCCTTGGCGCTTTGCCGCGCCACGCGGAACAGCCGTTCAGCGATGCTGGCAAACGGCACCATGCGGATCTGCATCAGGTCGCGCTGCAGCTCGCGCGTCAGCCGCGCCTGCAGCACCAGGTCGTCCGTCACCGCGTCGACGCTGTGGCTGAGGTTTTCATGGAACGAGGCCACGTCGTTGACGCTTTCGGCCATCATGCGCGTCAGTTCCTGCAGGCGCGTAAAACGGTCGAATTCGAGCGGATCGAAATCGCGCTCGCTGCCGACGGCCATGCGCGAGGCGATCTGCGATTCGGCCTGCATTTCCACTTCGCGCAGCTGGCGCCGCAAGCGCGCCAGGTTGTCGGAAAACTCGGACAGCGAAGCGCCCAGCACGCCCACTTCATTTTCCATTTTAGAGCGCGTGATCGACACTTCGCCGGCCTGGTTCACCAGGCGGTCGAGGATATCGGCGCGCACACGCACCAGTGCCGCCTTCGGTTCGGCGGCCGGCGTGTCTTCCATGCCCGGCAAGGGCAGCAAGGGTTGCTGCAGCTGTTCGAACAGGTGCAGCGCATGGTCGTAATGGGCCAGCAATTCCTCGAAGGCCTGCGGCGTGGCGGTGCCCGCGTGCAGCATGTTTTCGATATGCGTCTCGATTTCATGCGCATGCTGGCCCAGGCGCATGGCGCCGGCCATGCGCGCGCTGCCCTTGACCGTATGCAGGGTGCGCAACAGCATCTGCGCCTGGCCGCTGTCGTGCGGCTGCTGCTGCCAGCTGCGCAGCGCCTCGCCGATCTGCGGCAGCAGGTCGGCCCCCTCTTCCAGGAAGACGGACAACAAATCGAGGTCGAGTTCATCGCTGATGCCGGCGCTGGCCGCCAGCAGCGCGGCCGCATCGGCCGGCATGATGGCGGGCGCCGGCGCTTCCGGCGCCGCATGCTCCAACGGCGGCGCGTGTTCGAAACCGGCGTCGAACAGGTCGTCGCTTACGCCGCTATCCTGCACCGGCGCCGGCACAGGTACTTCGGCAGCAGCAGGCTGCAGCGCGTCGGCGACGATGCTTGCATATGTCGATTCGAACAGGGTCTCGAGCTGCGGCACAGGAACCTCGGCCACCACGTCGGGTAGCGCTTCCGCAGGCTGCGCCGGCGCGCCGACGATGCTGGCGTAAGCTTCCGCAAACAGGGCGTCGAGCCGCTCTTCCTGGCTCTCGCCGGGCGGCGCCGTCAGGGCGCGCCACAGAGTGTTGAGCGCTTCGATCATGTCCGGCTGCGTGGGCGCCAGGTCGCCCAGCGCGAACGCCTGCAGCATTTGCCCGATGCGCTGCGTGGCCTGTTCCAGCACGTCGTGCTGCTCGGCGCGCAGGCCGGCCAGCGGAGGCACCACCGTTTCAATCACCGTTTCCAGCGCGTGCGCCAGGTCGCGCAGGGACTGGAAGCCGACCGTGCCCGACGTCCCCGCCAGGGTATGCACGGCTTGCAGCGCTTCCGCGCTGACGGCACGCTGTTCATGGCGCCATTCGCCGAAGTCGCGCGTGAGCACGCGCAGCAATTCATCCGTCTCGGCCAGGTAGATGTTGTACAAGGGAAGGCTGATGCGCAGTTCGCCCACGTGCTTGAGGTGATCGTCCGGCGCTTCGTGGAGCGCGGGTGCCGTGGCCAAGGGAAGTCCGATCACATTGCCATTGCTGGCCACGGGTGCGGCCGATGCCGAGCGAGGCTTGCGCAGTTCGAACGGTCCGCCTTCGCGCACGCGCTCGGCCGCCGCCAGCAGCATGCCGGCTTCACGCTCGCGTCCTGCGCCGCCTTCCAGTTCCGCCAACCATTCACTGAGCTGGTACCAACCGTAATTGAGCAGGGTAAACAGATCGTCGCTGACGGGGCGCGCCTCGGCCAGCCATGTATTCATGACGCGCTCGATGGCGCCGGCCGCTTCGGCAAACTGCGCCAGGCCGATCATGCGGCTGCTGCCTTTCAGGGTATGGAACGAACGGCGCAGCATGGCCAGGTGGTCGCCGCTGGCGGCTTGCTCGCGCGGCAGGGCCAGGGTGGTGTCGATAAAGGCCAGCACTTCGCGCGCTTCGGCCATGAAAATGTCGAGCATCTCCGCATCGACATCGGTCGCGGCCGACGCGGTATCCATGCCGGCCGGCGCGGCGGGCGCCAGGGCCTGGTCGAGCAAGGGCACGGGCACGGCGCCGGCGGCGGCGACTTTTTCAAATGGCAGGGCGCGGAAGGTGCCGGCGGCGGCATCGAAATGGAAACGCCCGCTGGCCGCCTGCGCGTTGCGGCCCAGCATATCGACAAAAAAGCCCAGTGCGCTGACATTTTGCGCGATCTCGTCGAGCGCCCCGGCGCGCGCATCCGCATTGGCTTCCGCCTTGGCGTCGCCACCGGCCAGCTGCCGCACGGCCGCATCGACGTGCAGCACGGCGGCGCGCGCGTCTTCCTGTCCCAACCCGGCCAGCTGCTGCTGCAACTGTTCCAGGACGGGCGCGACGCGGTCGAGGGTTCCCGTCCCCGTCCCCGCTGCATCCGCGTAATACGCGTTGAGCACCTTTTCCACCTGGCGCAGGCCCGTCTTCATTTCCTCGGCCAGCGTGGCCACCGTCTGGCCCTGTTCGATCTGACGCGACAGCTCCCCCGCCGTGACGGGCGGCGGCGCTTCGCCAGCCAGCAGCGCCTGCAGGCGCGCGGCGATGGTTTCCGCATTGCCGGCGAAATCGTCTGGCAGGCGGCGCAGCTGCTCCAGGCCCGTGTCGGCAAACAGCAGCGCCATGCCGATTTCATTTTCCAGGGCCGCACTGCGTCCGCTGGCCACGGCTTGCCGCGCCACGGCCGCGCATTCGCACAGCAGGCTGGCCAGGGCCGGCTGTTTCAGGGACTCCACATGTGTCGCCACCTGTTGCAGCGACGCTTCAAACTCCGTACCCAGGGCAGGATCGAGGTCGGCTTGCGCCAGGCGATTCCAGCAGGCGCGCGCCTGCGCCAGGGCCGTGCGGGCGCCTTGCAAGGCATCCTGGTCGACCTGGCCGTAGCGCCGCGTTTCCACGTCGGCGGGCACCTGCCCCTCCAGCACGAAAGCGGCACGCAGCTGGCGCGCCTCAGATGTGGGCTCGTGTGCCGCAGCGATGAAAAACAGGGCGTCGCGCAGCATCGCTTCGGGCAGGCTGGCCGTGCCCTGCGCCAGGCGGCGCAATTGCAGGTTGATCAGGCCGAACAACTGTTTGACGTTAAGCGTGCCCATGCCTTCGCCGCTGGCCTCCAGCCCGGAAAACGCCTGCATGGCGAACCAGAAGGTGCGCGCAGGCGCTTCCTGCTGCGCATCGGCCACCAGGGTCAAGGTGGCGTGCAAGTCGCCCGCATGCTGGCGCCGCGTTGCGTCATCCTGCGCCTTCAGGAAGGGCAACAAAGACTTTTCGAAGCGCCCGCGCCAGGCCGGATAGTCAGCCGCCGGCGGCGCGTCGGCCAGCGCGATGGCATGCCCTTCCAGCGTCGACGCGGGCGGGAAAAACAGGTCGGCCGGGTGGATACGCCCGGCGCCCAGCATGGTTTGCAGATCGCGGTAATAGGGAAACAAACGCGTCGGCTGCGGCGGCGTGCCGGCCACCAGGTCTTCCAGGTATTCGGTCAGGGCCTGATACAGTTCGGCGACAACTTGCGCATGGTCCAGCGTGTATTCGAGGCTGCCGTCGCGAAAACGCGCCAGCGCCTGTTCCGCGCCGTCCGTCAGCAAGCTGGCGCCGGCCACGTCCACCATCACCAGTGCGCCATGCGCCTGGTGCAGATGCGAGCGCGCATGCTGCAGGGCCGTGGCGCGTTCCTCGCGCTCGCGGCCACCCGCCTCGAACAGGGCTGTTTTCGAGCGGCCCAGCGCTTCGCGGATTTCCACCATCACCCACGACAAAGGTTCGCTGTCGAACGGCTTGGACTGCTGTGGACTATCTGGTGTGCTCATGCATGCCTCGGTAAGGAAATCGCCTGGACTGGCGCGGCGTTCAGGCGGCGACGCGGAAGCGCGACACCGAATTTTTCAGTTCCTGCGCCAGCATCGACAATTTATGGATCGACTGCGCCGTTTGCTGCGTGCCATCCTGCGTCTGCTCCGTCACGCTCAGGATATGCTGGATATTCAAGGCCACGCCGCTGGCCGAACCGGCCTGCGTGCCGGTGGCGAACGAGATGCCCTGGATCAGTTCAGCCAGGTGTTTCGACACCTGGCTGATGTCGTTCAAGGCCGCGCCGGCCGCGTCGGACAGGCGTGCGCCCTCGACCACGCCCTGCGTGGACGTTTCCATCGCCCGCGTCGCATCCTGGGTATCGGCCTGGATGGTGCGCACCAGCGCGCCGATCTGCTTGGCGGCGGCGGCCGAGCGCTCGGCCAGGCGCTGCACTTCCTCGGCCACGACCGAGAAGCCGCGCCCCGCCTCGCCGGCCGAGGCGGCCTGGATGGCGGCGTTCAGCGCCAGCACGTTGGTCTGCTCGGTGATGTCGGAAATAAGCTCGGTGATCTCGCCGATTTCCTGCGACGATTCGCCCAGGCGCTTGATGCGCTTGGACGTATCCTGGATCTGCTCGCGGATTTCATGCATGCCCTTGATGGCGTTTTCCACCGCCGTCGAACCCTGCTGCGCGGCCGCCACCGACTGGCGTGCCACGTCGGCCGAGACGCTGGCCGACTTCGACACGTCGGTAATCGCATTGGCCATCTTGACCACGGTGGCGCTGACGCCCTGGATCTCGCGCGACTGCTGCTGCGACGCGATCAGCAGCTTGCTGGAAATGCTTTGCGCCTGCGTCGAGGCCCGGTTGACCTGTTCCGCCGTCGCCGTCACTCGTCCCACCAGGCCGCGCAATTCCTCGACCGTGTAGTTGACGGAATCGGCGATGGCGCCCGTGATGTCTTCCGATACGGTGGCCTGCACCGTCAGGTCGCCGTCGGCGACCTTCTGCAATTCATTCATCAGGCGCAGGATGGCCGCCTGGTTCTGCTCATTCCTGGCCTTCGCCTCTTCCTCTTTTCCCTGCGACTGGAGGCGCAGGATTTCCGCTTCCTGGCGCCGCCGCTCGGCATCGCGCGTGCGGTTGACGGAGTCCTGCAGCAGCACCCTGCCGATGCCGGCCGCCGCGATCAGGGTCAGCAACACGCCGCCGACCATCATCCAGAAGGCGATGCCGAGGGTTTCCTGGTTCACGTGGTACATCTTCTGCAGCAAGGTCAAACGCTGGCGCAGGTCTTCGTTCTCGTTGAAGATCAGCTGTTCCGCGCTTTTCGCCGAACTGAATTTATCGAGCCGGTCGAGTATCGACGAGACCAGCTTCTGGTAAGTGTCGAAACTGGCTTTCAGCGCCACCAGCCGGTCGCGCAGTTCGGCGTCGCGCGTGGGCGCCAGTTGCAGCGACACGCTGCCATTGAGCAAGCCTTCGACGGCGGTGCGGAAATACGTCGTGTCGCGCCCCAGCGAAAACGCCGTTTCCGAGCTGATGCTGCCAGACGACAGGAACTCGCTGGCGCTGCGGCTCATGCGCTGGCTCAGCATCATCAGGCGGCCGATGACGGCCAGATCGCGCGCATTGCCGCCACGCTGCACCTTCAGGGCCGCGATTTCCTCGGCCTGCGCCAGCAGCGCCGGCGACAGCGCGTTCAATTGCTGCAAGGTCTTGTCGAATTCGCCCAGCTCCGGCTTCAGGCGCAAGATCGTGCTGGCCGCGCGGTCGCTGCTGGCCCATTTTTTACGCGCATCGGCCACCGCCGCCAGCAGGGCGGAACGCGACTCGCCGATATCGCGTCCGTGGTACGTCCCGCCGCGCAGCATCAGTCGAAAATCCTGATTCAGTTCATTGCGGCTTTCCTCGAGCTGGCGGAAGGCTTCCGGATTGCCTTGCACGGCATTCGGCGCGGCCTTGCCGATGCGCTGCGAATGCATCAGCGCATCGCTGGCCAGCTGCGTCTGTGCCGAGGCGATATTGCCGCTGCGCGTGTTCAGCCCGACGAACAGCAGGCTGGCGGCCAGGCTCAGGGCCATCACCGTCGACAGGATGCTCAATTGTTTTTGCAGCGGAAAGTGGCCAATCAGTGGCAGCTTCCAGTCCCCGGCAGGTGCGCTGGCCAGCGACTTGCGCCGTCCCAGCGCGTCGCGCAGGCGCAGCGGCAGGTCGGCCGCCGATGCCGGGTCCCCGGGCGCGTGCTGCGCTTCGGGCATGCCGGCCGCCAGAATGGGGGAATGGGCGCCCATCAGCAAATGTCCTTGTGCATGGGGAAGCCGCCAAAGCCGGCATCGAGAAAGCGTTCCGCTTGCGCCAGCTGCGCCAGGTCCAGGCGCAGCCACTGCTGCCCTTCGCTGTCGCGCAGCGCCTGCGCGGCCCACGATGGGAGCACGCCCGGCGCCGCCTCGTGAACGGGCACGGATTGCATCGCGCGCAACTGGCGCAAGCCCAGCACGCGCTCGACCAGCAAGGCGCAATTGAGGCCAAGGCGGGGAGAAAAGGTGATGATGCGGCAGTGATTGCCCGGCGCGCAAGCCGGTTCGCCCATGTAGCGGGCCAGGTCGACGACCCCCGTCAGGCGTCCGCGCATGGCCGCCAGGCCCAGGTACCAGTCCTGCGCCAGCGGCACGCCCTGGATCTGCACACCGGCGGCAATGACGATTTCACCGAGCTGCGTCAGGTCGAGCAGGCACGGCCGGCCACCGAGCATCACGCCCAGTTCCTTGCGCGCGGCCAGCGCGCCACTGCGCGCGGCCTGTATCCGCTCGATCAATTGCAGCTGATACTGGCGCAAGCGGCCCTGCCGCGCGCCCGTCTCGAAGGATGGCATGGCGGCGGCAGGCGAAAAGGCCGCAGTGGACACGCCGTGACCTGGCATCGTGTGCATGCTCAGGAAATCGCGGCGATCTTGGCCAGAAGATCGGCTTCGACCACCGGCTTGACCAGGTAATCGCGCGCGCCCTGGCGCAAGCCCCAGATGCGGTCCGTTTCCTGGCTCTTGCTGGAGCAGATAATCACCGGCACGTCCTGCAGTTCGGGATCGCGCGCGATCGCCCGCGTGATCTGGAAGCCATTCGCACCGGGCATCACCACGTCCATCAGGATCAGGTCGGGCCTGGCCTGCTTCAGTTGCGCCAGCGCGTCGGCGCCGTCCTGCGCCGTGAGGACAGCGTAACCGGCACGCACCAGGATCTCGCTCAGGTAATAGCGTTCTGTCGGCGAGTCATCGACGATCAGAATTGTGTGTATGGCCATCTGCTTCCTTGCTGCGTTGTCAATCAATAAAACCACTTAGTCAAAATGCCCGGCCAGGTGCCGCCGCACGGCCTCCAGCAGCGCCTCGCGCGCCAGCGGCTTGGCCAGGCAGGCGCTGGCGCCTGCCATGGCGCCGCGCGCGCGGTCGAACAGGCCCTCCTTCGACGACAGCATCAGCACCGGCGTGGCGTGGAAAGCCGCACTGGCCTTGATCAGCGCGCAGGTGCGGTAGCCGTCCAGGCGCGGCATCACAATGTCGCACACGATCAGCGCTGGCTGGCAGTCGGCGATCTTGGCCAGGGCCTCGAAGCCGTTTTCCGCCACCACCACGCGATAACCGGCCTCGCCGAGTATCTTCGCGGCGGCGCTGCGTATCGTCGCGCTGTCGTCGATGACGAGTATCGTCACGGCATCGGACGGCGCCTCGGGCAAAAAGGGACGCGTCATGTGATTATTCGACAATCTTTCATACCATAGCACAGGCAGCCGCGATACCTGCGTGCGGCAGCGGCATCCCATGGCCTTCGATTAATTACAGCGCCACCATCTCGAAATCATCCTTGCGCGCACCGCATTCAGGACAGGTCCAGTTCATCGGAACATCGGCCCAACGCGTGCCGGGAGCGATGTCTTCGTCGGGCAGACCGGCCGCTTCATCATAAACCCAGCCGCAAATAAGACACATCCACGTTTGGAATTGCTGCGTTGTTTCGTTGCTACTCACGTTCTGCCACCCTTCAATCAAGTAAAATGCTGAATTAGGTATCTTAATCTACCCGCCGTGCAAAACCAAACTTCTCCCCTCATATTAAGCTTCGGCGTGTCCGATCCGGTCGGCGCGATCGGCATCCAGGCCGACCTGGCCACCTTTTCAGCCTTCGGCTGCCATGGCCTGTCCGTCACTACGGGCCTGTTGATCAGCGATACGGCGCGCGTGGAAGACGTGCAGGCGGTCGACCCGGACTGGGTTTCCGACCAGGCGCGCGTGCTGCTGGAAGACATGTCCGTGGCTGCCATCAAGATCGGCGCGCTAGGCAGCGTGGAAAACGTCACGGCCATCGCCGAAATCGTCTCCGACTATCCGAACGTGCCGCTGATCCTCGATCCCTTCATTTCGGCGCTGCCGGAACAGGGCATGGACGACGAAGACATCCTCACGGCCGTGCGCCAGCTGCTGATCCCGCAAACGACCCTGCTGGTGCTCTCGCCGGTGGAGCTGGAACGCCTGGCCGAGACCTGGCGCGACGCCGACCCGGACGACACATTACAAAACGACGTCGACTACCTGGTGGCGCTGGGCTGCGAATACGTGCTCGTCACCGGCATGCCGGCCGACGCCAGCAAGTCCGGCACGGCCGAAGGAAAGCTGCGCGCCAATACCCTGTTCGGCGAAGACGGCGTGGTGCGCCACGACGAATGGCAGCACCTGCCCGGTATCTTCAACGGCGCCGGCAGCACCCTGTCGGCCGCGGCCACCGCCCTGCTGGCCCTGGCGGAAAACGAAGACGATGTGCCGCAGATAGTCGTGGCGGCGCAGGAATTCACGGCCGGCGCGCTGGCCCACGCGCAGCGCCACGGCATGGGCAAGCTGGTGCCGAACCGGCTGTTCCGGCGCCTGGCGGGCGCACAGTAATCACGACACAGACAACGATCCACTTTCAAGGCACGATTATCATGACGACGACTTCACAGAACGACATCCTGTTTGCCCGCGCACAAAAAACCACGCCAGGCGGCGTCAATTCGCCCGTGCGCGCCTTCCGCTCCGTGGGCGGCACGCCGCGCTTCATCACGCGCGCCGAAGGCCCGTACTTCTGGGACGCGGACGGCAAGCGCTATATCGACTACATCGGTTCCTGGGGCCCGGCCATCGTCGGCCATGCCCACCCGGAAGTGGTGAAAGCGGTGCAGGATGCGGCCGCGCTGGGCCTGTCGTTCGGCGCGCCGACGGAAGGCGAAGTGCTGATGGCCGAGGAAATCACGCGCCTGGTGCCGTCGATCGAACAGGTGCGCCTGGTCTCGTCGGGCACGGAAGCGACCATGAGCGCCCTGCGCCTGGCGCGCGGCGCCACGGGGCGCGACAAGATCGTCAAGTTCGAAGGCTGCTACCACGGCCACGCCGATTCGCTGCTGGTGAAAGCGGGCAGCGGCCTGCTCACCTTCGGCAACCCGACGTCGGCCGGCGTGCCGGAAGATTTCGTGAAGCACACCCTGGTGCTCGACTATAACAATGTGGAACAGCTGAAAGACGCCTTCGACAGCTTCGGCGCGGAAATCGCCTGCGTGATCGTCGAACCGGTGGCCGGCAACATGAACCTGGTCAAAGCCACGCCGGCATTCCTGCAGGCGATGCGCGAACTGTGCACGCAGCACGGTGCCCTGCTCATTTTCGATGAAGTCATGTGCGGCTTGCGCGTGGCCTTGGGCGGCGCGCAGGCGCTGTACGGCATCAAGCCCGATCTCACGGCGCTGGGCAAGGTGATCGGCGGCGGCATGCCGGTGGCGGCCTTCGGCGGCAGCGCGGCGCTGATGCACCACATGGCGCCGCTGGGCGCCGTCTACCAGGCCGGCACCTTGTCCGGCAACCCGGTCGCCGTGGCGGCCGGCATGGCGACATTGAAACTGATTCAGCAGCCCGGCTTCTACGAGCAGCTGGGCGCCACGGCCAAGCGCCTGGCCGAAGGCCTGACCGCCGCCGCCAGGGAAGCGGGCGTGGTTTTCTGCGCCGACTACATCGGCGGCATGTTCGGCATTTATTTCAGCGCCACGCCACCGACCAGCTACGCGGAAATGATGGCGGGCGACCGCAGCAAGTTCAACGCCTTCTTCCACGCCATGCTGGACGAAGGCGTGTACTTCGCGCCAGCCGCCTTCGAGGCGGGCTTCGTCTCGGCGCAGCACGACGATGCCGTCATCGACGCCACCATCGCTGCCGCGCGCAAGGTGTTTGCCACGCTGGCCTAAGCTGCATCATTAAGCTGCACCTGTCTGCCTGACCACGCAGCGGCCCGCCTGGCCGCTGCGCGCCTCCCCGCCCTGCCATCCCCCTGCCGCGTTATTGCTCATAATCATTTGACGCAATGCACAAAATTTGACCCTGGACCGCCTCCGGCCATGCAAATGCAAAAAAAGTATCGGTTTCAGCACATGTAATCGGTAGCCCTGCCGCGCTCGCCTGCATAGAATGGGGACATAAACCAATAACCCGCCCAGCCGGCAACATGGCTGGAGCGCACGGTAACCCAGCAGGAGACACGCCATGACACGCATCCGCCTTGCCGCCACGCCCCGTTCCTGCCGTGCTGTTCCCCGCCTCGCCTGACCCGCGCGGAGCCCGCCATGCATCCCGATCTCGAAGTCGTCTGCGTGCCCGCCGATGAATCGTTTACAGCCTGGTCGCACGGCTACCCCTACCGTACCGTGCGCTGGCACTTTCATCCCGAATATGAAATCCAGCTGATCACCGACACCAGCGGCAAGTACTTCGTCGGCGACTATATCGGCGATTTCGAGCCGGGCAACCTGGTCATGTCCGGCCCCAACCTGCCGCATAACTGGGTCAGCGAGCTGCCCGATAACCAGCCGGTGCCGCAGCGTTGCCTGATCCTGCAATTCACGGCCGAATTCATGGCCAAGGCCATCGCCGCCTTCCCGGAATTGCAGCCAGTCACCACCCTGCTGGCCGAATCGCGCAGCGGCCTGTTGTTTACGCCGGAGGCAGGCGCCGCCGCGCTGCCCCTGATGCAAGCCTTGCTGGAAGCGCGCGGCTGCCGCCGGGTCATGCTGTTCCTGTCGCTGCTGGAACTGCTGCTGCACGACAGCGAGCGCCGCAAACTGTCCAGCCCCAGCTACCTGCCCGATCCGCACAGCTATATGGCGTCGAAGATCAACCTGGCGCTGGCCTATATCGGCAAGAACCTGTCGACCGACCTGCGCGAATCGGAACTGGCCGAACTGATCGGACAAAACGTCAGCTCCTTCTCGCGCTCGTTCAGCAAGCACACGGGAATTTCCTTTGTGCAATACGTGAACTTGCTGCGCATCAAACTGTCCTGCGAAATGCTCAGCAACAGCGCCTTGAGCATCACGGACATCTGCTACCAGGTCGGCTTTAACAATCTGTCCAATTTCAACCGCCAGTTCCTCGCGCACAAGGGCATTTCCCCGTCGAAATTCCGCCGCTACGACGGCCTCAAAACGGCGGCGCCAGGCAATTGAGTTCGCTTCTTCCCGCTTCATGCCCCGGCAGCAGGCAAGGCAAGGCTGCCACGACACCCAAAATCCATACTAAAAATCAGGAGACGATGATGTTGAAAAGAAAATTGCTGGCCCTGTCCACGACCGCCCTGTGCGCCGCCAGCCTGTCCGTGAGCGCCAGCGCCGCGCCGCTGAAGATCGGCATGTCCTTCCAGGAACTGAATAATCCTTATTTCATCACCATGAAAAAGGCGCTGGAAGAGGCGGCCGCCAGCATCGGCGCCACGGTGGTGATCACCGATGCGCGCCACGACGTGGCCAAGCAGACGAGCGACGTGGAAGACATGATCCAGAAAAAGATCGACATCCTGCTGCTCAACCCCACCGATTCGGTCGGCATCCAGTCGGCCGTCAAGGCGGCCAAGGCAGCTGGCGTGATCGTCATCGCCGTCGATGCGAATGCCAACGGCCCCGTCGATTCTTTTGTCGGCTCGAAAAATTTCAATGCGGGCCAGCTGGCCTGCACCTACCTGGCCAAGAGTTTGGACGGCAAGGGCGACGTGGCGATCCTCGACGGCATCCCCGTCGTGCCCATCCTGGAACGGGTGCGCGGCTGCAAGGATGCGCTGGCAGCCTTTCCTGGCATCAAGATCGTCAGCACCCAGAACGGCAAGCAGGAACGCGACCAGGCCTTGACGGTCACGGAAAACATCCTGCAGGCGCAGCCCAAACTGAAAGGCATTTTCAGCGTCAACGATGGCGGCGCCATGGGCGCGCTGTCAGCCATCGAGGCGAGCGGCAAGGACGTGAAACTGACCAGCGTCGACGGCGCGCCGGAAGCCATCAAGGCGATGCTCAAGCCCAATTCCAGGTTCATCGCCACGGCCGCCCAGTACCCGCGCGACCAGGTGCGCCTGGCGCTGGCCATCGCCATGGCAAAGAAATGGGGCGCCAACGTGCCGGCGCAGGTGCCGGTCGACGTCAAGCTGGTGGACAAGGCCGGCGCCAAGTCCTTCAGCTGGTAAGCGTCGCAGCCACCGTGCTTGCCCACTCCCGCGGCCTGGCTGCGGGAGCTTCACCGTTATTCCGGATCCCATCATGCAGACGATCTTGCAGCTACAAAACATCACCAAGGGTTTCCCCGGCGTGAAGGCCTTGAACGACATTAACCTGAGCATCCGCCAGGGCGAAATCCACGCCTTGCTCGGTGAAAATGGCGCCGGCAAGTCGACACTGATGAAAATTCTCAGCGGCATCTACCGGCCCGATGCGGGCAGCATCGTGGTCGATGGCCAGCCCTGCTATTTTCACAGCTACAACGATGCCATCGCCGCCGGCATCGCCATCATCTTCCAGGAGTTTTCCCTGGTTCCCTACCTGAATGCGGTGGAAAACATCTTCCTGGGACGC
Source organism: Janthinobacterium sp. GL_088 (assembly GCF_057837845.1). NCBI lineage: Bacteria > Pseudomonadati > Pseudomonadota > Betaproteobacteria > Burkholderiales > Oxalobacteraceae > Janthinobacterium > Janthinobacterium sp. GL_088. The sequence continues at coordinate 5,831,407 of NZ_CM174453.1, forward strand.
GAGCGGACGAATGCCCTGGGCCTGCTGTCGAAAAAAGCCATGCGGCAGGAAGCGGCAGCCATCTTCGCGCGCCTGAACATCGAGATTGACCTGTCGGCCGAGGTCCGCCAGCTCAGCATTGCCCAGCAGCAATTCGTGGAAATCGGCAAGGCCCTCTCGCTCAATGCCCGCATTCTGATTCTCGACGAACCGACGGCCACCCTGACGCCCAGCGAAGCAGGGCACCTGTTCGCCATCATGCGCGAACTGCGCCAGCAAGGCGTGGCGATGATCTTCATTTCGCATCACATGGAAGAGATCTTCGACGTGTGCGATCGCATCACCGTCCTGCGCGATGGCCAATACGTGGGCATGACGGACGTGGCCGCCACCGATATCGGCCAGTTGGTGGAGATGATGGTGGGGCGCAAGCTGGAAGCCAACTTCCCCGCCAAGCCGGCGCCTCCCGCCTCGCCCGCCATCGTGCTCGAGGCCCGCGACGTGCGCCTGTCCAGGGATGGCCCAGTCAACAGCTTCGAGCTGCGGCAGGGCGAAATCCTCGGCTTTGCCGGCCTCGTCGGCTCCGGCCGCACGGAACTGGCGCTGGCCGTGATGGGCGCCCATCCGGCCTGGCACAAGGACATCCGCATCCACGGCAAACGCGCCAGCCTGCGCGATCCGGCCGATGCCTTGCGGCACGGCATAGGCCTGTTGCCGGAAAGCCGCAAGACCGAAGGACTGATCCTCGATTTCGACATCAGGGAAAACATGTCCATCAATAACCTGGGGAAATACACGGGTGCGGGCCTGATACGCCGCCCGGCCGAGCTGGCCGCCACGCGGGCCATGATGGCCAAGGTGGGCGTCAAGGCGCCCGGTCCCGGCACGCGCGTGGGCACCCTGAGCGGCGGCAACCAGCAGAAAGTGGTGATCGCCCGATGGCTCAACCATCACTGCAAGATCCTCATCTTTGACGAGCCCACGCGCGGCATCGACGTGGGCGCCAAGGCGGAGATCTACCGCCTGATGCGCGCCCTCACCAGCGATGGCTATTCCATCATTCTGATTTCATCGGAACTGCCGGAAATCACCGGCATGTGCGACCGGGTCGCCGTGTTCAAGCAGGGCGCCATCGTGGCCATGCTGGAAGGCACGTCCATTCACTCCAGCGAGGTAATGCGCCATGCAACAGCCGGTCAACACTGAACCCCTCGCGGCGCCACGCCGCGCCGCCCCTCCCCTGTCAGCCAGGCGGCTGTCGGCCATGCTGAAACAGTCGTCCGCCTTCCTGCCGCTGCTGGGCCTGCTGCTGGTGTCGGCGGCAATGGCGGCCACCACCGACCATTTCTTTTCCAGCGATAACCTGGTCAATATCGCCCGGCAAGTGTCGATCAACGCCATCATCGCCGTCGGCATGACGTGCGCCATCCTCAGCGGCGGCATCGACCTGTCCGTCGGCTCCGTCATGGCGCTGACGGGTACCTTGACGGCGGGCCTGATGGTGGCGGGCCTGCCGCCCGGGCTGGCCATCGCGGCCGGCCTGGCCGTGGGTATCGCCTTTGGCGTGGGCAATGGTTTCTTTGTCGCCTACGCCAGGATGCCGCCAATTATCGTCACCCTGGCCACCATGGGCATCGCGCGCGGGCTGGCCCTGCTGTACACGGGCGGCTACCCGATCAACGACTTGCCGGACTGGTTCGAATTCTTTGGCCGCGGCACGGTGCTGGGGGTGCAGACGCCGATCCTGACCATGCTGCTGGTCTTCCTCGTCGCCTATGTGCTGCTCGACCATACGCCGCTGGGCCGCTATATCTACGCCATCGGCGGCAACGAGGAAGCGACGCGCCTGAGCGGCGTGCGCGTGGCGCGCTACAAGCTGCTGGTATATGCCATCAGCGGCGGCACGGCCGCCATCGCGGGCCTGGTGCTGACGTCGCGCCTGATGAGCGGCCAGCCGAACGCCGGCATCGGCTTCGAACTGGACGCCATCGCCGCCGTCGTCATGGGCGGCACGGCCATCACGGGCGGACGCGGTTCCATCGTCGGCACGCTGATCGGCGCCGTCATGCTCGGCGTACTGAATAACGGCCTGAACATGATGGGCGTCTCGCCCTACCTGCAAAACATCATCAAGGGCGTGATCATCCTGCTCGCCATTTACATCAGCCGCAACAGCAGCAAGCGCGCCTGACCACCACCTTTATCACCTGGAGCCTCCCATGAAGTACACCGAAGTCGAGATGCAAGCCGTCGTTTGCCACGGTCCGAAAGATTACCGCCTGAAAAAGATCACCCGCCCCAAGCCACGCCTGAACGAGTTGCTGATCCGCATCGCCGCCTGCGGCATCTGCGCCAGCGACTGCAAATGCCACTCGGGCGCCGCCATGTTCTGGGGCGGCGACGGCCAGCCGTCATGGGTCAAGCCGCCCGTGATCCCCGGCCACGAATTCTTCGGCTACGTGGTCGAGGCGGGAGAAAACGGCGAGGAACACTTCGGCGTGAAAGTGGGCGACCGCATCATTGCCGAGCAGATCGTGCCTTGCGGCAAGTGCCGTTTTTGCAAATCGGGCAAATATTGGATGTGCGAAGTGCACAACATCTTCGGCTTCCAGCGCGAAGTGGCCGATGGCGGCATGGCCGAATACATGCGCATTCCGCCCACGGCCCTCGTGCATAAAATTCCCGAGAGCATTTCGCTGGAAGACGCCGCCATCATCGAGCCGATGGCGTGCGCCATCCATACGGTCAACCGCGCCGAAGTGCAGCTCGACGACGTGGTGGTGATCGCCGGGGCCGGGCCGCTGGGCCTGATGATGGCGCAGATCGCCGCCCTGAAGACGCCAAAAAAACTGGTAGTGATCGACATGGTGCCGGAACGCCTGGCGCTGGCGCGCGAATATGGCGCCCACATCACCATCAATCCCGCCACCGACGACGCGCTGGCCATCATCCACGGCTTGACGGACGGCTACGGCTGCGATGTGTATATCGAGACGACGGGCGTGCCGGCCGGCGTGACGCAGGGCTTGAACCTGATCCGCAAGCTGGGCCGCTTCGTCGAATTCAGCGTGTTCGGCAAGGAAACCAGCGCCGACTGGTCCATCATCGGCGACCGCAAGGAACTCGACGTGCGCGGCGCCCACCTGGGACCGTATTGCTACCCGGTCGCCATCGACCTGCTGGAACGGGGCCTGGTCACCTCGAAAGGCATCGTCACGCACGACTTTCCGCTGGAAGACTGGGAACAGGCGTTCGCACTGGCCAACTCGCTCGATTCCATCAAGGTCTTGCTGAAACCGGCACAACCACAACATTAACGGGGAAACCGGCATGGATTACGTCATCGGTGTCGATATCGGCACGCAAAGCACCAAGGCCCTGCTCGTCACCAGCGACGGCGCCCTCGTGGCCCAGCATGCGCACGGTTACCAGGTCGACACGCCCCGGCCACTGTGGGCCGAGCAATGGCCAGCCGTGTGGTACGACGCCGTGGTGGCGTGCGTGCGGCAAGTGCTGCATGCCAGCGGCGTGCCGGCCGCGAGCGTCAAGGCCCTCTGCGTGAGCAGCCTGTATGGCGGTTCCGGCATTCCCGTCGATGCCGCCATGCAGCCGCTGCACCCGTGCCTGATCTGGATGGATCGGCGCGCCACCGACGAGGTGGAATGGGTCAATCAGCACGTCGACCTGGAACGCCTGTACGCGACGACCGGCAACGGCGTCGACAGCTATTACGGCTATACCAAGATGCTGTGGCTCAAGTGCCACCGTCCCGAAGTGTGGGACCGCACGCGCTACTTCCTGCCGCCGAACAGCTACATCAACTATCTGCTGACGGGGGAAGTGGCCGTCGACCATAGTTCGGCCGGCAATATCGGCGGCGTGTACGACCTGGCCGCACGCAGCTGGTCGGCCCCTATGCTGGAGGAACTCGGCATCCCCGCGCGCATGATGCCGGAGCGCCTGGTCGACTCGTCCGAGGTGGTGGGCGCCCTGCTGCCGCTGGCGGCCCAGCAGCTGGGCTTGCTGGCAGGCACGCCCGTCATCGCCGGCGGCGTCGATGCGGCCGTGGCCACCTTCGCCGCCGGCGCCAGCCGCGCGGGCCAGCATGTGGCGATGATCGGGACCAGCATGTGCTGGGGCTATATCCACCAGCAAGTCGATGCGCGCCACGGCCTGATCAGCATGCCGCACGTGTTCAACAGCCAGTGCGACCTGTATGTGTTTGGCGGCGCCATCACGGCCGGCGCGTCCGTCAGCTGGTTCCGCGACGAGTTTTGCCAGGCCGACGTGGAGGCGGCCAGACGGCTGGGCCATGCCGATGCGCACCAGTTGATGGAAGAGCAGGCGCAAGCGGTACCGCCCGGCGCGGAAGGCGTGCTGTTCCTGCCCTATCTGATGGGGGAGCGCAGCCCCATCTGGGATGCCAGGGCCAGCGGCGCCTTCCTGGGCCTGAGCCTGTACCACAGCCGCGCCCATCTGTACCGCGCCGTGCTCGAAGGCGTGAGCTTTGCCCTGAAACACAATATCGAGGCGGGCGCCAAAGGTACCGGCACGGTGGCGCTCGACGACAAGCTGATCGTCGTCGGCGGCGCCGCGCACTCGCCCCTATGGATGCAGATCATTGCCGACATCACGGGCTATCCCGTCTACACCATCGCGGAAAACGTCGAGGCGGCGCTGGGCGCAGCCTTGCTGGCGGCGCTGGGTACCGGCCTCGTCACCAAGGAAGCGGCCCAGCGGGGCTGGGTCACCTTGGTGCCGCGCAGCAAGCCACAAGCGGAGGCCAGCGAGGTGTACCGCCGCACCTTTGCCCTGTACCGCGATGCCTATCCCGCCTTGCGGCCCCTGATGCACCGCATCAATAACGACAACCAGACCTGAGGAATACCATGCTATTCGATTTCCGCCACAAGAAATTCATCGTCACGGGCGCTTCCAGCGGCATCGGCCTCGTCACGGCGCGCATGCTCAGCGCGGCCGGCGCGCGCGTCATTGCCATCGGACAAAACGCCGAACGGCTGGCCGCACTGGCCGACGAAACCGGTTGCGAGCCGCTGCAGCTCGACATCAGCGACAGCGACGCCATGGCTGCTGCGCTGGCGCCGCTGCGCAACATCGATGGCCTCGTCAATTGCTCCGGCATCTCGCAGCTGGGGCCCAGTTTGGAAGTCGACGCGGCCAGCTTTGACCGCGTGATGGTGGTCAATGCGCGCAGCGCGGCCATGATGGCGCGCCATGTGGCGCAAGGCATGCTGCGCGAAGGACACAAGGGCAGCATCGTGAACGTTTCGAGCCAGGCGGCGCTGGTGGCGCTCGAACATCATCTGGCGTATTGCGCTTCGAAGGCGGCCATGGATGCGATCACCCGCAGCCTGTGTCTGGAACTGGGGCCGCACGGCATCCGCGTCAACAGCGTCAACCCGACCGTGACCCTGACGCCGATGGCGGAAAGGGACTGGAGCGACCCGGTAAAAAGCGCTCCCATGCTGGCGGCCATTCCGCTGCGCCGTTTCGCCACCCCGGAAGAGGTAGCGAGCCCCATTTTGTTCCTGCTCAGCGACGCCGCCGCCATGATCAGCGGCGTCAGCCTGCCGATCGATGGCGGCTATACCTGCCGCTAAATCACTTGCAATTAAGCAACTTGCGGCTCGGTGGCCGGCTGCAGCAGGACCGCCACCAGCGCCGGCAGGCTGGCCATGTCGCTGAACACGACATGCGCGCCAGCCGCCTTCAGGCGCGCTTCCTGGCCGGCGGCAATATGCCCGCCGCCGATAAAGCCCAAGACCGTCATGCCTGCCGCCACGGCAGCCGTCACGCCCGTGACGCTGTCTTCCAGCACCAGGCACTGGCCCGGTGACACGCCGAAAGCGGCCGCCGCTGCCAGGTACAGGCCCGGATGCGGCTTGGCATGGCCCACCAGGTCCGGCGTGAATACACGCTGATCGAACAACGGCGCCATGCTAGTCCGCTCGAGCGCCGACAGCACGCGCGCGCTGACGCTGTTCGAGGCCACGGCCTTGGGCAGGGGAATGGCGGCCAGCGCTTGCGCCACGCCGGGCACGGCGCGCAATTGCGCGTCGCAGGCCGCATCGACCGCGTTGCCGATGGCCATGATGTCATCGGCCGGCAATTGCGGCAAGCCCAGCTCCTTGTAGATATCCTGCATCAGCGGCACCAGGCGCTGCCCCAGGCGCGGCTCGATCAAACCTTGCAGGGTGATGCCCTCAGGCAGGTTCTGCAGGCGCGGCCCCAGCAATTCCAGCAGCGCTTGCAGGGCCACGGCTTCGCTGTCGATCAGCACGCCATCGCAGTCGCTGATCAGGTGGGTGAAGCGCGGTGGGGTAGTGGCGGTATCAGGCATGGACTCTCCAGAAGGCAACAGTGACGGGAAATGCGGCGGCCAGCCAGCCAAGGCTGGCATCGCAACGATCATAGGTGGAACAGGCGGACGCTACCACGCAGAAAACGTCTGAATGACGATACTTTTCTGCCACAGGCAGCCAGCGGGGGAAAGAATCGGGCGCCAGGCAGGCGGCGACGAACAAATACCAATTCAATACCACGCAATACCAGTGATTATCGCTGATTTTTGAAATTGCTGCGTTCGTCTTGAAACCGGGACGCGGAAGCGCCCCGGCGATGCTGCGCTGCGGCTTATTTCAGCCAGCCACGGTGGCGGAAATACAGGAAGGGCGCGATGGCGCTGGTAATCATCAAGCCCCAGGCCCATGGATAGCCGAACGACCATTCCAGTTCCGGCATCAACTTGAAGTTCATGCCGTATACGCTGGCGATCAGGGTCGGCGGCAAGAAGGCCACGCTGGCCACCGAGAAGATCTTGATGATCTTGTTCTGGTTGATGTTAATGAAACCGACGGTGGCATCCATCAGGAAGTTGATCTTATCAAACAGGAAAGACGTATGGCCGTCCAGCGATTCGATGTCGCGCAAAATCTGCCGCGCTTCCTCGAACTGCTCCGAATTCAATAAGCGGCCGCGCATCAGGAAACTCACGGCGCGGCGCGTATCCATCATGTTGCGACGGATACGGCCATTCAAATCTTCCTCGTGGGCAATGGCATTCAGTGCTTCGGCCGCGTGCGCATCGGTAAATTCCTTTTGCAATACGCGCGTGCTGACTTCTTCCAGGTTCTGGTAGATGCCTTCGAGCACGTCAGCCGAATATTCGGCATCGGTGGCGTACAGGTCGAGCAGCACGTCCATGTAGTCGGCAATCGAACCTGGCCGCGAGCGGGCGCGCATGCGCACCAGGCGGAACACGGGCAGGTCGTCCGTATGCATGGAAAACAAAATCTTGCGGGCAAGAATAAAGGCTACCGTAATGACGCGCGAGGGACCGTCGTCCTCTTCACGCAGGAAGTCCGTGCGCAGGTGCAAGTCGCCGTTTTCCGCTTCGTAATAGCGGGCCGACGCTTCAATATCCTTGACTTCATCTTCGCCCGGCAGGGTGACGTTGTAGATGGCCTTGACCCAGGCCCGTTCATCATCGGTGGGGTCGGTCAGGTCGACCCACACCGGTTCGGCATTTTCGAGGTCTGCGCGGCTGTCGATCGGCACCTGGTTGAGCCGGCCATTCTGTAATACAAAGACATTGATCATGCGCGCTCTCAGCCGGATGTGGGGTTATCGTGATGTGCTGGCGCTGGCGCCAAAAATGAAAACAGCGCAAGTGTACCCGCAAAGGCCTTTTCACGACCACCCCCGGCACCGCTTTTTCACGGAAAAAGTGCGGCGTTGCACCAACCGGGGCCGATTAAGATACTGCGCCGCAATAGTGCCAATCAAGCAGCTTTGATTTTATGCAAAGAAAGCCCGCTGCCCTCAAGGCAGCTCCGCCGCCCCCATGCGGCGCAGGATGACACTGGTACGCCGGTTCAGGTAGCCCGTATCACGGTGACGGTCATAAAAGCGGGGATTCGGCAGCATCACGGCCAGTTTCGCCGCCTGTCCGGCGCTCAGGCCCGCTGCGCTGACCCGGTAATAGTGGCGCCCCGCCGCTTCGGCGCCAAAGATGCCCGTGCCAAACTCCACCACGTTCAGATAAATCTCGAAAATGCGCTGCTTTTCCATCAGGTTTTCCAGCATATACGTGATGATCAGTTCCTGGCCCTTGCGCACATAGCTGCGCGAACCGGACAGGAACAGATTCTTCGCCAGCTGCTGCGTGATGGTGGAGCCGCCCGCCACCACCTTTTGCTTCTTGCTGTTTTTTTCATATGCTTTTTGCAAGGCTTCCCAATCCACGCCTTCGTGCTCGGAAAAATTCGCGTCTTCCGAGGCGATGATGGCCCGTTTCAGATTGTTCGAGATGCGGTTGTACGGCACCCACGTCTGCTTGATGGTGGCGTTGGGATTCTTGTCCTGCAAGACAGACAATTGTTCGCGCATGAACGCCGTGCTGGACGGGTTATGATCGACCCACCACCAGATTTGCAGGAAGAAATACAGTTGCACGACGATAAAGGCCAGCACGGGCACGATGAACAGCCACTTGATCCAGCCGTAGCGGCTGGCGCCCTTGCGCGCGCCCTTCTTGCCGCCGCTCACAGGGCACCGCGCAATTGCGCCAGCAAATCCTGCGTCTGCGGCCGCACGCCGCGCCACACGTAAAACGCTTCGGCCGCCTGCTCCACCAGCATGCCCAGGCCGTCGCGCACCTGCGCGCCATGCTGCGCGGCAAAGTCCATGAAGACGGTGGGCTGGGCGCCATACATCATGTCCAGCGCCAGCGTGTGATCGCCGAAGATACCCGGCGGCACGGGCGGCAAATCGCCCGCCAGGCTGGCCGAGGTGGCATTGATGACGATATCAAAAACGCCCTCGGGCTGCGTGTAGCCGCCGGCGCGCAGCTGAGCAGCGTGACTCGCCGCATCCGCAAACTGCGCCACCAGCGCCTCGGCCGTGGCCACAGTGCGGTTGGCAATGAAGATTTCCTGCGGTCCCTGTTCCAGCAAGGGCAGCACGACGCCGCGCGCCGCGCCGCCCGCGCCCAACAGCAGGACGCGCTTGCCGGCGACGCTCACGCCCGCGTTGCGCACGATGTCCGCCACCAGGCCCGCGCCATCGGTATTGTCGCCAAGAATGGTGTCGCCATCGAAACGCAGGGTATTGACGGCGCCGGCGGCCCTAGCCCGCGGCGTCAACTCGGTGGCCAGCGCGCACGCGTCCAGTTTAAAGGGCACCGTCACGTTTGCACCCTTGCCGCCCTCGGCGGCAAACGTACGGGTCGCCAGGGCAAAGCCGTCCAGCGGCGCCAGCCGGCGATCATAGACCATGGCCTGGCCTGTCTGCAGGGCAAAGGCGGCGTGGATCAGGGGGGACTTGCTGTGGGCGATGGGATTGCCGAAGACACAATATTGATCAGGATTCATTTCTTGCTTGTTCAATTGCTGCCGCCAGTCAGGTTAGCTTCCATTTTTTCTTCGCGCGTAAATTTGAAGCGGGTGATGACGACCCACAGGTCATCCTTGTCACTCGACAACATGTTCGGTGGGAAACGGCCAAACGGCGCCGCGCGGCGCACGATGGCCAGGGCCGCCGCATCCAGTGCCGGATTGCCCGAGCTTTTCTCCACGCGGGCGCCGCCCTCTTTCTGGTAAATCGTGCCGTCCTGGAAGATGGGGATGTAGACGACCAGCTCGCCATACATCTTGCGGCCATTCTTTTGCGGGAAATTCAGGGTGCCGATTTCCTCGATGCGCTTTTGCAGGGTCTTGTAATACATGGCGTAGCCGACTTCCTGCGTGCTGGGCGTAATGAAAGTCTTGCGCGGACGTTTATTTTGGTCTTCCACGGTCTGGCTGATCTCGGCCGCCATACGCGCGATGGCCTTGCTGCTTTCCATCAAGTCTGAGCCGCTGGCCAGGGGATTGGGCTTGTCTTTTTCAGTGACGGGCGCGGCGCTGTAAGGCGTCGGCTTGGCCGCCTGCGTCAGCAATTCCTGCTGTCTTTGTTCCAGTTCGGCAATGCGCCGGGCGCTGGCCTTGACGCTGTCGCCCTCTTCCACCTTGCGCATGTCGGGCAAGGGCGACTTGGCGCGGCCCTTGTCGGCCTGTCCACCACCGTCGAGGTTAGCTTGCGCCAGGGCCTCGGCCTTCAGCGGCTTGTTGGCATGCTTGGCATTGACCAGTATCACTTCCAGGCCGGGATCCGTGGCGACGGCCCGCTGCGGGGCCGGGGCGACAAAATGCATCGCCAGCAAGGCGCCGTGCGCCAGCAGCGATACCGCCACGGCTATCATCAGAAAACGATTCTCTCGGAAAGACTTCACGCGCAACCCAGTTCGCAACAAGCACACCATACAAGATGGCTGAATTCTACGTCAAAGGGCGGTGCCGGCAACAGTTTTCAGCACCTCCTTGATGGCGTGACGACGGCCTTACTTGACCTCGGGTTCGCTGACCACGTCTTCGCTGGCCAGCTCCGCCACTTCCGCCTCGGCGTCGCCGACCTGGTTTGCCGCTTCCGGCGCCATGTCACCCTCTTCCGCGCCTTCGTCGCCCGACTCTTCCTCATAGTCCAGCTCGGCATCGGCCGCAGCGTCCGGCACGGCGGCGATTTCCAGCAGGCGCGCTTCAATGCTCAGGTCAACTTCATCCCAGCGCAGCAAGTCCAGTTTCACCTGGGCGCCGCGCGCCACCGATGGCATGCCCGGCAGCTTGATGACCAGCGGAATGTCGACCAGGCGCAAAATCTCGTCTTTCAGCACGACGGCATCGACCTGGCGCGCGTTTTCCTGGTGCAGCCAGCGCAAGCACCAGTAGCGTTCCATGTTCGACTGGAAATCGCCATACGCGGCATATGCAGCATCGAAGGCCGAGACGATGGCGAACAAATTCGCGTCGCGCGGCTTGAACGGGGCCACCAGCGGCGCCGTCACGCCATGCTCGGCGCAGGCGATGATTTGCCACTGATTGACCAGATCGGTATAGCGGCGCAAGGGCGAGGTGCTCCACGCGTATTGATCCACGCCCAGGCCCTGGTGCGGCGCCGCATGGGTAACCATGCGCACCTGCATCTTTGCCGCCCAGCTATTGCCACTGCCGCCGCCCTGGCTGCGGTAAATGCCCGGCACGCCATGGTCGTGCAGCATCTTGCCCCACGTGCTGTTTGCAAAAATCATCAGTTCGGCGACGATCTTGTCGAGCGGAGCGCCACGCTTGCGGCGCGCCACGGTGACGATGTCATTTTCCACATAGAAATTGAAATCGACACGGTTATTCTGTTCCGGCTTCAGGCCAAACGCTTCGCGTTTCTTCATGCGGCCCTGTTCCAGCTGCTGCGCCCATTGCCACAGCACGGCAAAATCGGCCTTGTGAGGATACTCGCCTTCACCGCTGGCCAGGGTTTCCTCGTTGACCAGGTCGTCGAGCTGGTTATGGCGCAAATTGCTGGCGATCGGCACCAGCTCGGCGCGCGTCTGCGTGCTGACCACCGCCCAGTCCGCTTTCGGGTCGAGGGTCGCGTACAGCGACAGGGCCGGGCACGTCGTGCCTTCCGCGAGCGTGAAAGCATTCACGATTTCGTCCGGCAGCATGGTGATCTTGTCGCCCGGCATGTAGACGGTCGACATGCGCTGGCGCGCCATCTTGTCGATCACGTCTTCCGGACGGATGCCCAGGCCCGGCGCGGCGATGTGAATACCCACTGTCACGGTGCCGTCCGGCAAAGGCTGCACGGAGAAGGCATCGTCGATCTCGGTGGTGGTCACGTCGTCGATCGAGAAGGCGGCCACGTCGGCCAGCGGCAGCTTGGCCGTCACGGCGGGCACGGGCACGTTCGGAAAACCGGCGCCTTTCGGGAAATTCTCGAAGAGGAATTTCGACAAGTGCAAGTCTTTCGGTGAAGCAATACCGCCGACAGCCAGCATCAAACGCGGCGGCGTCGTGTGCAATTCCGTGCACGCCGCTTCCAGCGCCTTGTATTCGATCGTGTTCTTGTCGGGCTTGAACAGCAGTTGCAGCACCATGGGCTGCATCGAGGCGGGCAAGCGGTTCTGTTTCAGCTCTTCCACATAGGCGGCTTGCACCAGCGCCTGCTGCTTTTTCTTTTCAATGCCGGCCAATGCCGCCTTCAGCGACGCTTCCGGCGCCGCCTTGTAGCGGCCACGGCCCTTCTTGTAGAAATACACGGGTGCCGAATGCAGAGCCAGGATCAGGCCGGCCGCTTCCGGCGGCAACGGGGCGTGGCCGAAATATTCGGCGCCCAGCTCGGCAAAGCCGAACTCGTCTTCGCCCGCCACTTCCCACAGGAAATCGAGATCGATCTCGGCAGCAACCGCCTTGGCTTGCTCCAGCAGCTCGGCCGGGGCCGGCTTTTCGTACTGCAGCAGCACGTCCTTGACCTTGACTTTGGTGCGCTTGCCGCTGGCCATTTCGACCTGGTACGCTTCACCCGCTTGCGACAGGACCGTGCCGACCTTGAAATCGCCGGATTCTTCAAAAAATAGATTCATTGTTATGCTTTGTTTATTAATGTGTCGGTTGCAACAGTGCGAGTGACGGACGTCAACTCCAGCACCGCCGGCAAAAATACTTCGGTTACCAGCAGCAATCCCTGGTGACGCTGATACAGGCAGCGGCGGGCAAAAAACAGCGCCTGCTCGTCGGCGCGCCTCCCATCCCCTGCCAGCGCCGCCTGCGCCCGCTGCACCAGCGGGTGCCCGGCACGCAAGCGGGCAAATTCCAGTTCCCCGCGCCGTACCATGCGGTCGCCAAACAAGGTCGTGCCCAGCGAACGCTCGCCCAGCGCGGAAAACAAGGGCCAGTCCGTGGCCGTCGCCTGCATGGGCACGACGGTATGGCCAAACACGGCCGGTTTGTTATCGCAGCGCAACAGCACTTCGCGTTCCCACACCCGGCCTGCGCGGTGCAAACCGATGATGGCAGACTCATCGGTCAAACAGCGCGATGTTTCCTGATGCAAACATTGCACGCGAAACGCGCTGCTGTGCGCTTTCAGCTTGGCCGTCAGCGAGCCGCCACCCGTGAGCCAGTGACGCAAGGCCGGCGGCGCATTGACGGCATTCACGTGCGCATGCCATTGCGCCTGCCGCAGCGAACCCGGCCTCACTTGGCCGCGTCCGCATCGATGCCGCAAAAGGCCAGCACGGGCGCCAGGTAGTCGGCAAATTCGCTGATGCCATGGTCGCTGCCATCGATGACCAACTGCCGCGCCCCCTGATAATGCGCCACCATGTCGCGGTAGTCGAGCACTTCATCGCCCGTGGCGGCAATCAGGAAATAGCGTTGCGGCTCAGTAATTTTCTCTACGGAAAACGCGCGCAGCTCATCGATGTATTCACGCTTGAACTCGAATGGCTTGTCCGAATGGAACTCGGTCGTCACGCCCACATGCTGTTCCAGGTCGATCAAGGGCACGATGGCGGGGTTGAGCAATACGGCGCGGCAACCGAGCTGCTCGGCCAGCCAGGTGGCGTAATAGCCGCCCAGCGAGGAGCCGATAATCGTCAGCTCGGTCGGCGCCACATCCTTGACCAATGACAAGGCTAACTCAATGGCCAGCTTGGGCGAGGCCGGCAATTGCGGGCACAGCCACTGTGCTTCGCGGCCCAGCGCCTGCATCTGCGCGACCAGCAAGCGCGACTTCATCGACAGGGGCGACGAGCGAAATCCATGCAGGTACAGAATCATCGGCCCAGCGCCTCCAGCAACTTCTGGTGCACGCCGCCAAAGCCGCCGTTGCTCATGACCACGATCTGGTCGCCGGGACGGGCGCTTGCCGCCACGGCCGCCACCAGGGTATCGATGTCTTCATAAGCGCTGGCAATCTTGCCCAGCGGCGCCAGCGCGTCGCCCAGGCTCCAGCCCAGCGCGGCATGGCTGCCGAAACCGAAGACCAGGTCCGCATCCTTGAGGCTGCCCGGCAGCGCATCTTTCATGGCGCCCAGCTTCATGGTGTTCGACCGCGGTTCCAGCACGGCCAGGATGCGGCCGGTGTTGCCTATCTTCTGGCGCAGGCCGCCCACGGTGGTGGCAATGGCCGTCGGGTGATGCGCGAAATCGTCGTACACGGTCATGCCGTTGACCACGCCACGCACTTCCATGCGGCGCTTGACGCTCTCGAACGTGGCCAGCGAAGCGCACGCCTGGCCAATCGGCACCCCCACGTGACGCGCGGCGGCGATGGCTGCCAGCGCATTGCTGCGGTTGTGCTTGCCCGTCAGGGCCCACGCCACCTGGCCTTCCTGCTTTCCATTGAAGAACACGTCGAAGCTGCCATCGGCCTGCTCTTGCAGTTGCCAATTAGCATCTTGACCAAAACTTTCTTTTTCGCTCCAGCAACCGCGCGCCAGCACGCGCTGCAACGACGCTTCGTCGCCGTTGAACACGAGGCGGCCAATGCCGGGCACCGTGCGCACCAGGTGATGGAATTGCGTCTCGATCGCGTGCAGATCGGGGAAGATGTCGGCGTGATCATATTCCAGGTTATTCATGATGGCCGTCTTCGCGTGGTAATGCACGAACTTGCTGCGCTTGTCGAAGAAGGCCGTGTCGTACTCATCGGCTTCGATGACGAAGAAGTCCGACTCGGCGCTCTTGCCGTCAATCTTGCCGCTGAGGCGGGCGGAAATGCCAAAGTTCATCGGCACGCCACCGATCAGGAAGCCCGGCGCGTAGCCCGCGTCTTCGAGTATCCAGGCCAGCATGGCCGATGTTGTCGTCTTGCCATGCGTGCCAGCCACGGCCAGTACCCACTTGTTGCGCAAGATATGTTCGCCGATCCACTGCGGGCCGGATACATACGGCAGGCTGCGGTTGAGGATTTCTTCCACCAGCGGGTTGCCGCGCGAGACCACATTGCCAATCACATACAAATCCGGGTTCAGTTTGGTTTGTTCCGGATCAAAGCCCTGGATCAGTTCGATTCCCTGCGATTCCAGCTGGGTGCTCATCGGCGGATATACGTTGGCATCGCAACCGGTGACTTTATGGCCGGCTTCCTTGGCCAGGACAGCCAGGCCGCCCATGAAGGTACCGCAAATGCCGAGAATATGAATATGCATGTGATCAGTGCGAAAGGTGCACGCTTAAGTAAGTAAGACGGTGAGATAAAAAACAGCAAGTGCAGGATTTTACCTGACGCCATGACTTTTTCCGCTTCGGAGTATCATCTCGCTCATGACAAACGATGCATTTGACGATAGCGCGCAGTTGCGCCTGGAAATCGCTGCCGCTGCCGCGCGCCTCGTGGCGCAGGATGGCGCCGACTATGGCAGCGCCAAGCGCAAGGCGGCGCGGCAAGTCCTCGGCGACGCACCGAACCGGCCCACGAATCGGCCCAATATACTGCCTGACAACGAGATGATCGAAGAACAGGTGCGGCAATACAATGCCCTGTTCCTGGCCGACAGCCAGCCGGCGCGATTGTTCCAGCTGCGCACGATTGCGCTGCAGGTGATGGAAGCCTTGCAACAATTTCATCCCCTGCTCAGCGGCCCCGTGCTGAACGGCACGGCCGGCCCCCATGACGAGATCTATTTGCAGCTGTTTGCCGAGAGCGCCAAGGAAATTCACATCTTCCTGCTGAATAAAAATGTCGTGCTCGACATGTCGGAAAGCCCGCATTTCAAGGGAGCGCGTTATGATGCGGTCGAGACAGCCAGTTTCTTGTGGAAAAACGAAGGCGTGCACGCGGCCATGTATGAGCTCGACGATATGCGCGGCGCGCTGAAAGCCAAGGCGGACGGCAAGGTGCTGCGCACCGATATCGCCGGGCTGCGCAGCCTGCTGGCCGCCAGCCTCGCCGATGGCGTGCCGGCTGCCGACTAACATTGATATAGATAAAGTTATGACAAAAAAGAATTGGATCGCCTGCGCCATCGTGGCGCTGATGTTTGGCGGCATGGGTGCATACGTCGGTTTGAGCAAGGAAAAAGCGAAGGAAGCGGGACCGCAGACGACTGCCATCGCGCCAGGCGCGACGGGTCCCGTCAACGAGCTGTATGCGCTGTCCCTGCCCGACGCGGCCGGTGCCACGCAGGCGTTGTCGCAATGGAAAGGCAAGAATGTGCTGGTCAATTTCTGGGCACCGTGGTGCCCTCCTTGCGTGGAAGAAATGCCGGAGTTATCCGAAGTGCAAGCTCACTACGGGTCGAAAAACCTGCAGGTGATCGGCATCGGTATCGATTCGGCCAGCAATATTGCCACTTTTGCCAGCAAGGTCAAGATCGCCTATCCCGTGTATGTGTCCGGCATGAGCGGTACCGACCTGTCGCGTCATTTTGGCAATGCCACGGGCGGTTTGCCCTTTACGGTGCTGATCGGCGCCGATGGCGAAGTCAAAAAGACCTATCTGGGCCGCTTGAAATTTGATCAGTTGCGCGCCGATCTGGATAAATTGTAAATTCGGAGCGTGCTTTTTTCTCTTGCCAATGCGTATCTTTGGCGGCAAAATGCGGAACTTTCGCTAAAACGGTCTTCCATACATGGCAAAAAACCTCCTTCTGCTCAACGGTCCCAACCTGAATTTGCTGGGAACGCGCGAGCCTGAGGTCTACGGCGCCAGCACCTTGGCCGATATCGAGCAGGCAGCAATGGCGCAAGCCATGGCGGCCGGTGCCGACCTGGTTTGCTTTCAAAGCAACCATGAAGGCGCGCTGATCGACCGCATCCATGCCGCGCGAGCGGAAGGGATCGATGCCATTGTCATCAATCCGGGCGGCCTGACCCATACCAGCGTTGCCTTGCGCGATGCGCTGGCCGGGGTCGCCATCCCGTTCGTGGAAGTCCATATCTCGAATATTTATCAACGCGAAACGTTTCGACATCACTCATTTCTCAGCGCGATCGCGCAGGGGACGATCTGCGGCCTGGGTATCGATGGATATCGGTTTGCCATCGACTTTGCGCTTAAAAAACGTTAATCTACGCGATCTGCACGCATTTAGCGCGGCGATAGGTTCTGGACATCACCGCATCACTCATAAAACAAACTACATTCCTAGGGGTTTTACATGGATCTACGAAAACTCAAGACCTTGATCGACCTGGTCGCCGAATCGGATATCGCAGAGCTGGAAGTTACCGAAGGCGAAAGCAAGGTTCGCATCGTCAAATCGTCGGCCATGCCGCAAAACCAGATGGTCATGATGCAGCCGCAAGGCATGCAAGCCCAATACCAGCCAGCCGCGCCAGCCGCCGCCCCCGCTGCGGCATCTGCCGTCGTGGTCGCCGCCGAGCCAACGGGCTATGTGGTCAAGTCGCCGATGGTCGGTACCTTCTACCGCTCCTCCGCTCCTGGCACCGCCGCCTATGTTGAAGTGGGCTCGACTGTCAAGGAAGGTGATACCCTGTGCATCATCGAAGCGATGAAGCTCCTGAATGAAATCGACTCCGATAAAGCCGGTGTCGTGACCCAGATTCTGGTCGAAAACGGCCAACCGGTCGAATTCGGTCAACCCTTGTTTGTGATCGGCTAAAACCCAGTCCACACGGCCGGCAACGGCCGTTTGCAGTTTTAGCCCCTCACACTTGTTGTTTCGCCGGCTCGCCGGCTCTCACAGACATACGCGAACCTACCATGTTTGAAAAAATCCTGATTGCCAACCGTGGTGAAATTGCCCTCCGTATTCAGCGCGCCTGCCGCGAAATGGGCATTAAAACGGTTGTAGTCCACTCCGAAGCCGACAAGGACGCAAAATACGTCAAGCTGGCCGACGAATCCGTTTGTATTGGCCCGGCACAGTCGTCCCTGAGCTACCTGAACATGCCCGCCATCATCAGCGCCGCTGAAGTGACGGATGCGCAAGCGATTCACCCAGGCTATGGCTTCCTGTCGGAAAATGCCGACTTTGCCGAACGCGTCGAGAAATCGGGCTTCGTCTTCATCGGCCCCCGCTCCGAATCGATCCGTTTGATGGGCGACAAAGTGTCGGCCAAGCAAACCATGATCAAGGCTGGCGTACCGTGCGTCCCCGGCTCGGAAGGCGCGTTGCCGGACGATCCGAAAGCGATCGTGCAAATTGCCCGCAAGATCGGCTACCCGGTCATCATCAAGGCCGCCGGTGGCGGTGGCGGACGTGGCATGCGCGTGGTGCACACGGAAGCGGCCCTGATCAACGCCGTGGCGATGACCAAGACGGAAGCCGGCACGGCTTTCGGCAACCCTGAAGTGTATATGGAGAAGTACCTGGAAAATCCGCGCCACGTGGAAATCCAGATCCTCGCCGACGAACACAAGAACGCCGTCTGGCTTGGCGAGCGCGACTGCTCCATGCAGCGCCGCCACCAGAAAGTGATCGAAGAAGCACCAGCGCCGGGCATCCCGCGCAAACTGATCGAGAAAATTGGCGACCGTTGCGCCGAAGCTTGCCGCAAGATCGGCTATCGCGGCGCCGGCACGTTTGAATTCCTGTACGAAAACGGTGAGTTCTATTTCATTGAAATGAATACCCGCGTGCAAGTGGAACATCCCGTCACCGAGATGATCACCGGCATCGACATCGTGCAAGAGCAGATCCGCATCGCCGCCGGCGAAAAACTGCGTTTCCGCCAGCGCGACGTCTTGCTGTCGGGCCACGCCATCGAGTGCCGCATCAACGCCGAAGATCCATTCAAGTTCACGCCATCGCCAGGCAAGATCGTGTCGTGGCATGCACCGGGCGGCCCTGGCATCCGCGTCGACTCGCACGCTTACGCCGGCTACTACGTGCCGCCGCACTACGACTCGATGATCGGCAAAGTGATCGCTTACGGCGCCACGCGCGAGCAAGCGATCCGCCGCATGCAGATCGCCCTGTCCGAAATGGTGGTCGAAGGCATCAACACGAATATCGCCCTGCACCGCGAACTGATGATCGACGCGCGCTTCATCGAAGGCGGCACCAACATTCACTATCTGGAACAGAAACTGGCCGACATGCCGGACCTGGGCAAGAACCTGAATGGCGGCAGCCCCAGCATCGCCAAGAAATCCGAAATCAAGGCGGGCGCATGAGCTGGACGGAAATCGTCATCGAAATCGCCCGTGACAACGCCGAGGCCATGTCCGACGCGTTGATGGAAGCGGGCGCCCTGTCGGTGTCGGTGGAAGACGCCGATGAAGGCACGGATGCCGAGCAGCCCCTGTTTGGCGAGCCCGGCATGGAACCGAAGGAAGCGGCATGGGAACGCAGCCGCGTGGTGGCGCTGACGGACGTCGACGCCGACCAAGCCGCCATCGTGGCCGCCGCCGCCCAAGCGGTCGGCATGGCGGAAGTTCCCGCCTTTACCATGCGCCCCGTGGAAGAGCAGGACTGGGTGCGCCTGACCCAGTCGCAATTCGCGCCGATTCACATCGGCAAGAATATCTGGGTCGTACCCAGCTGGCACGAGGCACCGGATCCTGACGGCCTGATCCTGGAGCTGGACCCAGGCCTGGCCTTCGGCACGGGCAGCCACCCGACCACGCGTTTGTGCATGGAATGGCTGGAAGCGAACCCCGCTCCAGGCAAGACCGTGCTCGACTACGGTTGCGGCTCCGGCATCCTGGCCATGGTGGCCAAGAAACTCGGTGCGCAAACGGTGGCCGGCGTCGACATCGACCCGCAGGCGATCGAATCGGCGCGCGATAATGCCGAACGCAACCAGTGCGACATCGAATATTTCTTGCCAGACACGTTTGCCACCTCGGCACACGCCACGGCCAAGTTTGACATCGTCGTCGCCAACATCCTGTCGAGCCCATTGAAGCTGATGGCGCCGATGCTGTCGGGCCGTGTCGCCGACGGCGGCGCCCTGATCCTGTCCGGCGTGCTGGCACGCCAGGCGGAAGAAGTGGCCGCTGCCTATGCACCATTCATCCAGCTGGGTGTGTGGGCCGAGCAAGACGGCTGGGTGGCCCTGCATGGCCGCCTAGGCACCACGCAAGCGCCTGCGCCCCGCGCGGAAGGTGCATAAGCACAGCAATGGCCCTCGCCACCAAATGCCCCCATTGCAACACGATATTTCGGGTTGCTGCTGACCAGTTGAAGTTACGTGGGGGCATCGTGCGCTGTGGCACGTGCAGGGAAGTGTTTGACGGCAATGCCGCGCTGGTCGATCCAGCCGCAGCATCGCCGTTTTTAACCTCCGCCCCCGGCATTGCCGCCCCGCTGCCGACCGATTACCCGCTTGACGCCAGCCTGCCGTCCGCCACGGACGACGAACCCATCTATTCCCTCGACTTCGACACCTCGTTCGACCCGTTCGGCATCCTGCCGGAAACGGCGCAGCTCAAGGACGACGCAGACGATGGCGAACACATCGAGCTGGACCTCGACGTGGCCCTGCCCGACGAGGCGCCGGCCGCCGCACCACTCGACATACCGCTCGACATACCTGAACCTGAAGCAACACCGGTAGAAGCACCGGCAGCACTGCCCGAACCACCGTTACCCCGGCCGATGGCGCCCTTCAAGCGCCGCCAGGTCGATGAGGCGCCCGCCTTCGCCACGTATTTGCGCGACAGCCGCCGCGAACCGAATCTGGAAGCTGGCGCCGCACCGGTGATGCCTGCGGCCGAAAAGATCAGTCTGGACAAGCCCGTGCCCGCGCGCCAGGAACCCACGCTGGCCGACCATTCCTTCACGCCGTTGCCCGCCGCTCCCGTTGCGCCGGAGGCGGCAGAGCAGCAGCAAGACCCCGTCCAGCCGCCAGCCGACGACGAACCGGCCTTTGTGACCCTGGGCCGGCGCCGCGAACAGAGCGGCAAGGCCTTGCGCGTCGCCATGGCCCTCGGCTCGACAGTACTGCTTTTGCTGCTATTCCTGCAAGTAATGACCACCTTCCGCAATCCGCTGGCGGCGCAATTTCCGCAGTGGAAGCCAACCCTGGTCGCGCTGTGCAAGCTCAGTGGCTGCCAGGTCGACTTGCCGGCACAGATCGAGGCGCTGGCCATCGAGCAAGGCGAGTTGCAGACCTTGAAGGACCAAACCTTCTCGTACGTCTCGCTGCTGCGCAACCAGGGCCGCAGCGTGCAAGCCTGGCCCAGCATCGAACTGATACTCAACGACGCCAACGACAAGCCGGTCTTGCGCCGCGTGATCGCGCCGCGCGACTACCTGCCGGCCACGATCGACGTGAGTGCGGGGTTTGCGCCGCGCTCGGAACAAACCATCAAACTGTATTTTGCATTAGACCAGCTCACGGCGTCTGGCTACCATATCGCCATCTTTTACCCTTAACAGACACTATCATGACCAAAACATCGCTGATCTGCGGCTCGCTTGCCACCGACACCATCATGCAATTCCCTGGCCGCTTCGGCGAATCCCTGCTGGCCGACCAGTTGCACAAGGTGAACGTCTCCTTCCTCGTGCCCACCATGCGCACGGAGTTCGGCGGCTGCTCGGGCAACATCGCCTACAGCCTGAAAATGCTGGGCGGCGAACCGCGCATCGTCGGCGTCATGGGGCAAGATAGCGCCGCCTACCTGGAGCGCCTGCAAAAGCTGGGCATTTCCACCGCCAACATCCTGATCAAGGCCGACAGCTACAACGCGCAGTGCTTCGTCACGGCCGACGCGGACAATAACCAGATCAATGCCTTCCACCCGGGCGCCATGGCGTTTGCGCATGAAAACCCGATCGCCAATGCGGGCCCGGCCAAGGTCGCCATCATTTCGCCCGATGGCGACCAGGGCATGCTCAAGCACGCCGCCGACCTGGCCGAGCTGGGCATCCCCTTCATGTTCGACCCAGGCCAACAGTTGCCACGTTTCAACGGCGAACAGTTGATCGACTTCATCAACAAAGCCACGTATGTGTCGGCCAACGATTATGAAATGGAAATGTTGATGGAACGCACGGGATTGACCCTGCCGGACATCGCCAGCCGCCTGGAAGCGCTGATCGTCACGCGCGGCGAAAAAGGATCGGAAATCTATACGGACGGCAAGCGCATCGACATTCCTGTCGTGACCGCCAAAGAAGTGCTGGACCCGACCGGTTGCGGCGACGCCTACCGTGCCGGCTTGCTGTTCGGCATCACCAACGACCTGGGCTGGGAAACCAGCGGCCGCCTGGCCAGCCTGCTGGGCGCCATCAAGATCGCCACCCAGGGCGCGCAAAACCATGTGTTTACGCCAGAGAGCATCGCCGACCAGTTTGAAGCGGCGTTTGGTTACCGCTATTAATATGTAACCCGGTCGGCTTGCACCCAAGCGCCAAGCCGACCTTCTCGCTTTACCTCAGTACAATAATCATCCCCACCAGCACTTGCGCAATCTGCAGCAAGATCAAAGCCACCAGCAAAGACAGGTCCAGGCTGCCGACCAGCGGCACCACCTTGCGTATCGGACGCAGCAGCGGCTCGTTCAGGGCCCGTACAAACGGCGCCAGCGGCGCATGCGGGTTGACCCAGCTGAAGATGGCTTCGATGATCAGCAAGGCCATGAAACCGTAGAGTATCCATTGCAGGAAGCGTTGCAGCGACTTGAGCAGCACCACTTCGACGGGATGGCCGGCAATAAACAGCACCGAGCTGGCCAGCAGAACGATCAGGAAGGCGCCGATCAGGCTGGCCCAGTCATACCCGCCCACGCCCGGCACCACGCGTCGCAGGGGGCGCACCAGCCAGTCGGACAATTGAAACGTGAATTGCGCCACCGACGAGGGCGGCCGCACGCGCACCGCCTGCATCCAGAAGCGCAGCAGCAACACGCCGCCCAGCAAGGTAGCGATGGTATCAACGATCAATGTAAGGATAACGATCAGCACGACTAATTCTCCAAAAAAAAACCGCTGTGTGATTGAGTCACACAGCGGCGTGTTGCCTCATCCAGGCACCCGTATCGCAGGAATTACGATGGGCGGGTGCTGGTTGGGAATGGCCAGGCTGCAGCCGGTGCCAACACGGTTTTTGCTACAGGTGCGATAGGCGCCGACGGCTTGGCGACAGGAGCTGCCTTCTTCGGTGCGGCCTTTTTAGGCGCGGCCTTCTTGGCGGCTGGCTTGGCTGCCACGACGGCTGGTGCCGCTGGAGCTGCTGCCGGCGCTGCTGCTGGTGCGGCTGCCACAACTGGCGCTGCGGCTGGCTTGGCGGCAGGTTTCGCTGCTGCTTTCGCTGCCGGCTTCGCTGCTACCTTGGTAGCTGGCTTGGCTGCAACTTTTGCAGCCGGCTTCGCTGCTACTTTGGCCGCTGGCTTGGCTGCAGGTTTTGCTGCGACCTTGGCGGCAGGTTTCGCTGCTGCTTTCGCTGCTGGCTTCGCTGCTACCTTGGCCGCTGGCTTGGCTGCCGCTTTTGCTGCCGGCTTCGCTGCTACCTTGACCGCTGGCTTGGCTGCCGCTTTTGCTGCCGGCTTCGCTGCTGCCTTGGCCGCTGGCTTGGCTGCCGCTTTTGCTGCTGGCTTCGCTGCTACCTTGGCGGCAGCCTTAGTTGCTGGCTTGGCTGCTGGCTTGGCGGCTGGCTTCGCTGCAGCTTTTGCTGCTGGCTTGGCGACGACTTTTTTCGCTGCTGGCTTGGCAGCTGCTTTGGCGGCCGGTTTCGCTGCGGCTTTTTTCACTGCTGGCTTGGCTGCAGCTTTTGCTGCTGGCTTAGCTGCTGGCTTGGCTGCTGCTTTGGCGGCCGGCTTGGCTGCTGGTTTTGCTGCGGCTTTTTTTGCTGCTGGCTTGACTGCTGCCTTGGCGGCCGGTTTCGCTGCTGCCTTGGCTGCAGGTTTCGCTGCGGCTTTTTTCACTGCTGGCTTGGCTACAGCTTTTGCTGCTGGCTTCGCTGCTGCTTTGGCGGCTGGTTTTGCTGCGGCTTTTGCTGCTGGCTTGGCTGCCGGTTTGGCTGCGGCTTTTTTCGCGACAGGCTTGGCTGCTGCCTTGGCTGCAGGTTTCGCTGCAGCTTTTTTCACTGCCGGCTTGGCTGCCGGTTTTGCTGCTGCCTTGGCCGCTGGTTTCGCTGCGGCTTTCGCTACTGGCTTGGCAGCCACTTTTGCTGCAGGCTTGACTGCGGCTTTGGCGGCTGGTTTTGCGGCTGGTTTCGCTGCGGCTTTGGCAGCTGGTTTAGCGGCAACCGTCTTTGCTGCGGCTGCCGGCTTCTTCGCGGCAGGAGCAGCCTTGGCGGCTGGTTTCTTTACTTCTGATTTCTTAGCGGCTGTTGCCATTTGTCTCTCCTTCATCTGAGATGAGAAATTTAAGCTACAAGATTTAAACCCGTCCGACCCACCACAGGGATAGGCCAGGCGAATTATTCATCGGCACAAACGGTCGTTTGCGCTAATGAATTCGGCACCAGCTGAACTGCTGCAACTCCTCACGTTTGCAGCACTTCAGCCATCGTCGGTGCCACCCTGCTTTATCTCGCAGCTGGTGGCAAAGTCTGAATTCGGTCATTCGTTTTCGATGCCGTGCGTTTTTTCGCTCCTCGCATCGCGCTCGCCACAACACCCATGCGTCAAATAAAAAACCGCCATGCCTGAAAAAATTCGGGCACGGCGGCAGACGAAAACGGTGTGGTTTTGTGCATATCCGTGTAAATCTGTATCCCTGTTTTGCGAGGTTTTTTCGCTACCGCGCTGGTTAAAAAACCCCGCATTCTAACGCTCGCATTTGCAATCTCATAAAGTACACGAAAACCTTGTCAATGCGCAACCGGCACGACACGTTTTCGCCCGCTTTTTTGCACGTTACGCGTGCTATCGCACAATCGCGTGGCAAATGCCGCCGCCAGCGTCTCCGGAAATGATTTTTTGAGCCCGCGATGCGGCCAGTTGCGGCAGCCGAAAATCCTGGCGCAAGCCGCGTCGCATGGCCCGATGATGGACGCATTTTGCCGCCGCCATGCACGCGAAAAAAAAGCGCCGTCACGATGACGGCGCTTTTTGGCGTTGACTGAAAAAGGCTTATTCCCAGTTCAGCGCACCACCTGTCTGGTACTCGGTCACGCGCGTCTCGAAGAAGTTACGCTCCTTCTTCATGTCGATCATTTCGCTCATCCACGGGAATGGATTTTCTTCCTGGGCGAACAGCGGCTCGATGCCGATCTGCTGCGCGCGGCGGTTGGCGATGAAGCGCAGGTAACCCTTGAACATCGGCGCGTTCAAACCCAGCACGCCGCGCGGCATGGTGTCTTCCGCGTATGCGTATTCCAGTTCCACGGCCTGCATGAACAACACTTTAATCTCTTCGCGGAATTCGGCCGTCCACAGCTGCGGGTTTTCCATCTTGATCGTGTTGATCAAGTCGATGCCGAAGTTGCAGTGCATCGATTCGTCGCGCAGGATGTACTGGTACTGCTCGGCAGCGCCCATCATCTTGTTCTGGCGGCCCAGCGCCAGGATCTGCGTGAAGCCCACGTAGAAGAACAGGCCTTCCATCAGGCAGGCAAAGACGATCAGGGATTTCAACAGCTTCTGGTCGTTTTCCACCGTGCCGGTGACGAACGCAGGGTCGGTCAGGGTGTTGATGAACGGGATCAGGAATTCATCCTTGTCGCGGATCGACTTGACTTCGTTGTAGGCGTTGAAGATCTCGCCTTCGTCCAGGCCCAGCGATTCGACGATGTACTGGTAGGCGTGCGTGTGGATCGCTTCCTCGAACGCCTGGCGCAGCAGGTACTGGCGGCACTCGGGCGCCGTGATGTGGCGGTAGGTGCCCAGCACGATGTTATTGGCGGCCAGCGAGTCGGCCGTCACGAAGAAGCCCAGGTTGCGCTTGACCAGGCGACGCTCGTCGTCCGTCAGGCCGTTCGGGTTCTTCCACAGCTCGATGTCTCGCTGCATGTTCACTTCCTGCGGCATCCAGTGGTTGGCGCAGCCGGCCAGGTATTTGTCCCAGGCCCATTTGTACTTGAACGGCACCAGCTGGTTGACGTCCGTCTTGCCGTTGATGATGCGCTTGTCGTCGGCATTCACGCGGCGCGCCACTTGCTCGGCGTTCGCTTCGGACGGCTCGGCACCTGCCGGCAGGTTCAATTCGGTATTACCCAGTGGCGCTTGCTGCGCCGGACGCGGCACAGCTGCCGACGTGGTTTCATCATCCCATGACAACGACATATTCTTCTTCCTTTCCATGCCGGCGAGCCGGCGATCCGCAACAGGCCCGTTGTATCGGACAATGCGGACATTGACAACATTGAATCAGCCCGACCGTGCCGGGCTGACAACTAAAATCTTACTGGCAGGCTTCGCACTCTTCAAAGCCGTCATCACCCGGACGCAGGTAGCAAGCTTCGCCATCGGCGTCGTCCGCTGCCGCTGCCACTACCGGCGCCACGGCCACCGCTGCTGCCGCCACGACGGCTGCCTGGGCGCTTTGCGCGCTGGCCGACATGCCGCCGTCGACTGCCACGGCGTTCAGGGCGCCCGTCTTGGAGGTCGATTTCTCCATGTGGGTAGCGGCGATGGTACGCAGGTAGTAGGTGGTTTTCAGGCCACGCAGCCATGCCAGCTTGTAGGTCTCGTCCAGTTTCTTGCCCGAGGCGCCAGCCATGTAGATGTTCAGCGACTGGGCCTGGTCGATCCACTTCTGGCGACGCGAAGCCGCTTCCACCAGCCAGCTTGGCGACACTTCGAAGGCGGTGGCGTAGATATCGCGCAGGTCTTGCGGGATGCGGTCGATCTTCACCAGCGAGCCGTCGAAGTACTTCAGGTCGGAGATCATGACTTCATCCCACAGGTCGCGTGCCTTCAGGTCGCGCACCAGGTAGCCGTTGATCTCGGTGAATTCGCCCGACAGGTTCGATTTCACGTACAGGTTCTGGAACGTCGGCTCGATACAGGCCGAGACGCCGATGATGTTCGAAATCGTCGCCGTCGGGGCGATCGCCACGCAGTTCGAGTTGCGCATGCCGAACTTGGCGATGCGTTCGCGCACCGGGGTCCAGTCCATGGCCGACGAGGAATCGACTTCCAGGTAGCCGCCGCGCTCTTCGGCCAGCAGTTTCACCGAGTCCTGTGGCAGGATGCCACGGTCCCACAGCGAACCGGCGTACGATTCATAGCGGCCGCGTTCTTCGGCCAGTTCCGTCGACGCCAGGTAGGCGTAGTAGCAGACGGCTTCCATCGAGGTGTCGGCAAACGACACGGCGGCGTCCGAGGCGAACGGGATGCGCATCATGTGCAGGCAGTCCTGGAAGCCCATCACGCCCATGCCGACCGGACGGTGGCGCATGTTCGAATTGCGCGCCTTCTCGACGGCGTAGTAATTGATGTCGATGACGTTGTCGAGCATGCGCATGGCGGTGCGCACGGTCTTGGCCAGCTTGACGTGATCGAGCTTGCCTTCCTTCATGTGCGCCGGCATGTTGACGGAGCCGAGGTTGCAGACGGCGATTTCGTCAGGTCCCGTGTTCAGCGTGATTTCCGTGCACAGGTTCGAGCTGTGGACGACGCCGACGTGCGACTGCGGGCTGCGGATGTTGCAAGGATCCTTGAACGTGATCCATGGGTGGCCCGTTTCAAACAGCATCGACAGCATCTTGCGCCACAGGTCCAGCGCGGCGATCTTCTTGAAGACGCGGATTTCGCCGGCGGCAGCCTTGGCTTCGTAGCCCAGGTAAGCCTGTTCGAAGGCCTTGCCGACCTTGTCGTGCAGGTCTGGCGTGTCCGACGGCGAGAACAGGGTCCAATCGCCTTTTTCCATGACGCGCTTCATGAACATGTCGGGAATCCAGTTCGCCGTGTTCATGTCGTGCGTGCGGCGGCGGTCGTCGCCCGTGTTCTTGCGCAGGTCGAGGAATTCCTCGATATCCATGTGCCAGGTTTCCAGGTAGGCGCAGACGGCGCCCTTGCGCTTGCCGCCCTGGTTGACCGCCACGGCCGTGTCATTGACTACTTTCAGGAACGGCACCACGCCTTGCGACTTGCCGTTGGTACCCTTGATGTGGGCGCCCAGGGCGCGCACTGGCGTCCAGTCGTTACCCAGGCCGCCGGCGAACTTGGCCAGCAGCGCGTTGTCCTTGATGGCGTCGTAGATGCCTTCCAGGTCATCCGAGACGGTGCTCAGGTAGCACGACGACAGCTGCGAACGCAGGGTGCCCGAGTTGAACAGGGTCGGGGTCGAGCTCATGAAGTCGAACGAGGACAGCAGGCTGTAGAACTCGATGGCGCGCGCTTCGCGGTCCGCTTCGTTCAGCGCCAGGCCCATGGCCACGCGCATGTAGAACGCCTGCGGCATTTCGATGCGCACGTCCTGGATGTGCAGGAAGTAGCGGTCATACAGGGTTTGCAGGCCGATGTAGCCGAACTGCAAGTCGCGGTCGGCGACGATGGCTTTTGCCAGACGCTCCAGGTCGAAACTGGCGAGTACCGGGTTCAGCAGCTCGGCGGCGATGCCCTTGGCGATGTATTGCGGGAAATACGTCAGGTATTCGGCGGCAGCGGCCGCTTGCGGCACTTCCTTGCCGAACACTTCCTTGCGCACCGTGTGCAGCAGGATGCGGGCCGTGACCTGGCTGTAGGCCGGGTCTTTTTCCATCAGCGCGCGCGCCGCCAGGATGGCCGACTTGTGCAGCTCTTCGACAGGCACGCCGTCGTACAGGTTTTTCACGGTTTCAGCGAGGATGGCGTCGGCATCGACGTGCTTTTCCAGGCCGGCACAGGCGGCGTTGATCAGGTCGCGCACTTCCTGCATGTCCAGCAGGCGGCGCACGCCGTTATCCAGCACGTTCAATTGTGGTGCGGAAACTTGCGCGGAAGCGCCCTGCGCTTCCTTCTGCAGGCGGCGCTCTTCCATGTGCTTGGCGCGGTACAGCACGTAGGCACGCGCCACGTCGTGCTCACCCGAACGCATCAGCGACAGTTCCACCTGGTCTTGCACGTCTTCGATATGGAAGGTGCCGCCGCCCGGATGGCGGCGCACCAGCGCGGCGACCACGCCGTCGGTCAGTTGTTCCACCAGTTCGCGGATGCGTGCCGAGGCTGCGCCCTGGCCGCCGTTAACGGCCAAAAACGCCTTGGTCATGGCGATGGCGATCTTCGAAGGCTCAAATGCCACCACCGCGCCGTTGCGGCGGATGATGCGATAGTCGCCCAATGCCGCGCCCGTGCTCGCTACGCTGTTGGCCGCGCCTGGCGCTGGCGATACTGGCGTTGGATGGATGGAAATATCTTGTGGTGATTGCATTGAAGCTCCCGTTGTCAGCTAAAGTCAGCCTGCAGTTTTGCTGCCGCGTGTGTTGTTGAATAGAACGCCCGATGGTCAGGGTTTCTTCAGGTATTTGTTGCTAAATAGTAAATTTATAATGCATAAAACAGGTCAGTATCCATCTCGCCACACCGCACTGCCCGGCTGGCGCAAAACACGATCAAGGGTGATAAACCGCCAGTTCCAGTGCTTTATCAGCAATCCGGGTAGCTTTGACAATAATTCTGAAAACGTCTGTGATGGCACTACATATAGTCTTTACATCCAACTTCTGCACTAATTGTAGTGCCCATCGGAGGGGGATGCAATAGTTTTCCGGCATCCGCGGGCGTAATTTTTTGTATTTTCATATACGATTTCGGTTGACTTTTCAGGGCATGGATGGAAAGCCCAATCCCCGCGAAGTAAGCGCTAACGCAGCTTGCCCGCGCAAGGTTTCCAGCCAGCACTCTTGGTAAAAATACCAGTCGAAAAACGGCCCCGGATCCGTCTTCCTTCCCGGCGCGATATGCTCGTGGCCGCGCACCTGGGACAGACCGTAGCGCGCCACCAGTGCCGCCGTCAGCGCCGCCAGCACATGATATTGCCGCCGCTGGAAGGGCACATCGTCCGCGCCTTCCATTTCGATACCGATGGAATAGCCATTGCACTGCGGGCGTCCCTCGAAGGTGGACGCGCCCGCATGCCAGGCACGTTGATCAGTAGAAACATATTGCAACAGCGCACCATCGCGCCGCACAAAAAAGTGCGCCGACACCTGCAAGCCACGCAGGTCGGCGAAAGAAGGATCGGCATTATAATCTACCCGGCCCGTAAACAAGTCCGACACATGCGGTCCGCCAAAGTGGCCACCCGGCAAACTGATGTTATGGATCACCAGCAAATCGACATGCACCCCGTCCGGGCGCGCATCGTGGTACGGCGAGTCATAGCGCAACGCGCCGTCGCACCAGCCGTCTTCATCTATCATCCATGCGCTCATCAAATAGGGCTTCCTGTATCGTCAATTTCTGCATGCGGTAACGCAACTGGCGCACGCTCAGGCCCAGCTGGCGCGCCGCCCGCGCACGGTGGTAGCGCGCCTGCACCAGCGCCAGCACGATCATGTCGCGCTCGGCCTGGCGCAAATACATGTCCAGCGGCAGGACCTTGGCCACGCCATGCGCCGCCGTGCCGGGCAGGCACAGTTGCCGTTCCGGCAAATCCGGCAATGCCGCTGCCGCGCGCAAGGGCATGCTGCCCGCCGCGGAGGGCAAGGCCAGCCCGTCGAGCGCGATCACGCCGCCGTCGGCAAAGGCCAGCGCCCGCTCCAGCACGTTTTCCAGTTCGCGCACATTACCGGGAAACGCGTACGCGGCCAGGGCCGCCAGCACCGGTGGCGCCAGGCTCACGGTCCGGTGCGGCGACAGGCGCGCGAGGATCACCTCACATAATACCTGCAGATCGCCGCGCCGCTCGCGCAGCGGCGGCAGCGCCAGCTCGATCACATGCAGGCGGTAAAACAGGTCCTGGCGAAACGTGCCGGCGGCCACGCCGCGCGCCAGGCCATGCTGGCTGGCGCACAGGATGCGCACGTCGACGGCCTCGTCCCTGCTGCCGCCCAGCTTGCGCACGCGGCGCTCTTGCAGCACGCGCAACAGTTTTACCTGCATGGTCAGCGGCAGGTCATCGACTTCGTCGAGCAGCAGGCTGCCGCCATGGGCCGCCTGGAACAAGCCCTGGCGTTCGTGCAGCGCGCCCGTATAGGCGCCCGGGCGGCAGCCGAAGAATTCCGCTTCCATCAGCGCTTCGGGAATGGCACCGCAGTTGACGGCGATAAACGGGAAGCTGGCGCGCGCGCCCTGCGCATGGATGGCGCGCGCCGCCAGTTCCTTGCCCGTGCCCGATTCGCCGCGGATGGCCACCGGCGCGCCACAGCGGGCGATGCGGCCGATCTGCGCGCGCAGCGCCTGCATGGGCAGCGAGTTGCCGCTCAATTGTGGCGCCGGCGGCATGCTGGCAGCGGTATGCGGACTGGGGTTGGGACGGGACATGAGGCGCGCCTTTCTGCAATGGCGGCGGCGAACCGCCTGTTGCAGATGCTACGCCGGACGGATGCCGGAGGACGTTACGATACGGATGAGCAACGCGCGCGAACCTGCGGGCCCGCCCTTACACCGTGGCGTGCGCGTGGCTGCAGTAGTCGTGGCCCTTGGCCTGCACGTTTTCCGAGGCCGGGTAGTACACGCCGCAATGGGCGCAGCACAGCATCAGCTCGGCATCCGGCAATTCCTGCGGCCGCACCGGTGGCGTAAACGGATTCGGCCGCTGTTGCTGTTGCGCACGGGCCCGTTGCTGCATGCCACGAATCTTGCTGCGGATAGCAAACAGCACCAGAAACACCAGCGCCAGCCAGAATAAAACACGTGTCATGCGAATCCTCGGTGTAAAACCACTTCCAGTACAAAACGGCTGCCGACATAGGCCAGCAACAAGGTGGCGAAACCGGCCAGGGTAAAGCTCAGGGCCGTCTTGCCGCGCCAGCCGCGGAAGCGGCGCCCTGCCAGCAGCGAGGCAAACAGCAGCCACGACAGCATGGTAAACACGGATTTGTGATCCCAGTTGAGCGCCTTGCCAAATAATTGCTCGGAAAACACGATGCCCGACAGCACAGTCAGGCTGAGCAAAATAAAACCCAGACCGATCATGCGGAACAGCAGCTTTTCCATCGTCAGCAGGGCTGGCAACTGGTCCAGCGCCGTGCCGATGAAGCCACGGCTTTCGCTGCGCGTATGCAGACGCGATTCCTGCAGCGCCATCAGCACGGCGTGAAAGGCGGCAATCGTCAAAGTGCTGTAGGCGAGCACGGCGACGGCGATATGCCAGCCGAAGACGGCTGACTTGCCTTCCATGTTGACCTGGCTGCCAGGAAAGGCCCAGGCCAGGCCGATGGCGAGGACGGCGCTGGGCATGACCATGCGGCGCAGTCCGTCCAGGCTGAAGTTGCGGTTCTCTATCCAGTAGGCGCCCACCGAGACCCACAGCGCGGCCGACAGCATGGCGGAAAAACCGAAGCGCAAAGTGCCCGGCGCCATCAGGTCGAACCACAGGGTGGCGGCGTGCGCCAGCCAGGCGACGCCGGTCAGGCCGGCAATGAGCCGGGCACGAGACGAGGGAAGCACCGCGCACACCGCGTACAACAGGGCGGCGATGAAAAAGAAATAGATCTGCATAGTTTAAGTTTACACCATAGCCGACAAGCGCGATTCAGGCGACAGCCCGGTGACAGGCACGACGCCGCCAACCAATGCCGCAAGCCTGCCATGATATCGCGCCTGAGGCATGACGGGGTGGCGCACCCTCAAGATTTCGGCAATCTTTCGCACCGCCTGCTTATATATATTAGTATGCCGCAAAAAAATGATGGCCCGCTTAAGCGGGCCATCGGGTATTGCCAATATCCGGCTTACTTCACGTTCAGGCTCTTTTTCGCCTGTTCCAGCAAGTCCGTCTTGACCCAGTCCTTGGCCACAGGCGGCTTCGTCATGCGGCCCACGCCCGTTTTCACCATCACGTCCGTGGTGATCTGGATATGCTCGGGCGAGATGTCATACGAATACGGCGAATTGCTGATCGCGTCGTCGAAGTCATCCTTCGTGATCTGGCCGCGGAACACCACTTCGCGCACGTACTTTTCCGCCGTCGCCTTGTTGTCGATAAAGGTCTTGGTGGCTTCGACGAAGCAGCGCATGAATTTTTCCGCCACGGGACGGCGTTCCTTGTAGAACTTTTCCGTCATCACCATGGTGCGCACGGGCTCGCCGATCGGCGTGTCGTACGGTTTGATGACTTCACTGCCGAAACCCTTGTTGATGGCCTGCGACGATTGCGGCTCCGACTGCATCATGGCGTCGATATTCTTGCCCATCAGCGCCTGGTTCAAGTCGGCGTAGGCCAGGAACACCAGCTGCACATCCTTGCCCTTGGTTTCGGAATACGTCAGGCCCGCCTGCGACAGCTCGGCCAAGAGCAACACTTCCTGGATGCCGCCGCGCGTCACGCCCACGCGCTTGCCCTTGAGTTCCTTGACGCTGGCGATCTTTTGCCCGGCGCCCGCAACCAGGCGCGCGCCGCCCTTGGCAAAACCGGCCACCACATAGATCGGCGCACCGCCGGCGCGGCCGGAAATGGCCGCTTCCGACGCCGTCGCCCCCACGTCCAGCTCGCCCGCGATAATCGCCTGCATCACGTCGAGGCCCTTGGCGAAGATATGCTCTTCGACCTTGATGCCGCACTTGGGCGCGATTTCCTTGATGTACGACACGGCGCCGTAATGGGCGAATTTCAGATTGCCCAGGCGTACGACTTCCTGCGCCTGCGCCTGCACGGCGCCCATGCCGAAGGCCAGCACGAGGGCGGCTGCGATACCGGTCTTCAAAGTTGATTTTTTCTGCATCGGGTTCTCCTGTGGTGGTTGGTGTGTGCCCGCAAGGGCACGCGAAACACTGCTTTTATTATCAGGAGATAGTACCGCGTGTTGGAGCCAGGGCAACATTTTTTTGCCCTAGCCAGCCCATCCTGCTTAAAACGTGGCGCGCAGGGTCAGGCTCGCATTGCGTGGCGCGCCATACCAGTTGCCGCCCCCCGTGTAGCCCGTCTTTTCATAGTAGCGCTTGTCGAAGACGTTATTGACGTTCAGGGCCAGCGACCAGCGGGGATCGATGCGGTACTGCGCCAGAGCGCTCCAGACGGCATAGCCGCCCTGCGTAAACTGGAAGTCCTGCTCGCCGCCATCGCGCGTGACCACCGTGCCGCTCGTGTAGTTGGCGCTCTGGATGGCGACATTGCCGCCCACCTTCCAGGCCGACCAGGCGCCAGGCAAGGTGTACGCCGTCGACAGCTTGAACAGATGCTTGGGCGTGATGCTGCTGAAAGGCAAGCCCGTGCTGTTATTCTTGCTGTGGTTAAAGGTATAGCCGGCGGCGGCCTGCAAGCCGGGCAAGAGTTCGCCGCCCACTTCCATATCCACGCCGCGGCTGGTCACCTTGCCCTGCGGCAAATAGCAGCAATTGCCAGCATACAGGTCGGTTTCTTCCGGATAGCCAGGGTCCAGCACGGCCTCGCCACTGCGTTCGACATGGAACAGGCTGAAGGTGGCATTCAGGCGGCCCTCAAGCAATTCGCCCTTGAGGCCGCCTTCATAGCTCTTGCCCGTGATGGGCTTGAGCGAGGTGCCCGGCACTGGCCCCGCCTTGTACAGCGCCTGCGGCTTGAAGATGGCGGAATAGCTGGCATACGCCGACCACTGTGGATTGAGGTCGTAAATGATGCCGCCATACGGCGTCAGCTTGGTCGGCTCGCTGAAGCGGCTGTCCGAATCGGGCGACCAGCTTCCCGTGTCGCCGTCCAGGGATGCCACGTATTGCTTGAACTTGTAGCGGGCCAGGCGCGCGCCCAGCACCACGTGTAGCTGGTCGCTGGGATGCAGGCGCACGGTGCCGTAAGCGCCATATTGTTCCTGCTCCCATGGATGGAAACGGTACCAGACAGGGCCATTATCGCCACCCGTCCAGGGCGTGGCATCGGGATCGAAGGGATTGGCCGGGGTAGTGCCGGCCCCCGTCTGCCGGGCCGAATCCCAGTAGCTCGTGACCTTCTGCCGGTCTGCCCCCAGCAGCAACTCATGCGTGCGTCCCAGCAGCCCGAAATTGCCCGTCAGGTTCAGGTCCAGCACATTCTGGTGATTCCAGGCATTGTTGCGCGTGCCGGCCCACACGACGCCATCACTGCCGCCAGGTTCCACGGCGCCAGTGGTAAACGTGCCGCGCCCCTTGGAGCTCTGCTCGACATGGCTGGCATTGATTTTCAGCTTCCAGCCAGCGGCAAAACGGTGTTCGAGCTGGGCAAACAGTTCCGTGACCTCGTTGTCAACATAACCCCAGGGCTGGCTCAGGTTGGTCGAGCGCGGCAACTGCACATCGGCGCCGTCCGCATAGCGGGGCAAGCCGGAACCACTGCCAGTCGTATCACGCTTGGCCTGCGAAGCGCCCACGGTCAACAGCGATCCCGCGGGCAGATCCGCTTCCAGCACGCCGTACACGAGCGCCTTTTCCGTGCGGAAGTGGCGCATGAAGGAGCCATCATTTTCATACATGGCCACCACCCTGCCGCGCAGCCGGCCGTCATACGCGAGCGGCCCGGTGGCGTCGATGTCGGCGCGATAATTGCTCCAGCTGCCCGCCGACAAGGCAGCCGTCAGTTGCCGGTGCTCGAGCGGCTTCTTGCGCGCCAGGTTGATGATGCCGCCCGGATCACCGGCACCGGCCAGCAGGCCGGACGCGCCGCGCATCACCTCGACCCTGTCATACATCGCCATATCCTGGATTGCCGTCGCGGTATAGCTGCCGATATTGAAGGGGGCGCCGCCATCGATCTGCATGCTGTCGATCTGGAAGCCGCGCGAATAGAAATTGTAGGCGTGGCCGTTCACGCGCTTGGAGGTGATGCCCGGCGTCAGCGCCATGGCGCCGCCGATATCCTTGACGTCCTGGTCATCGAGCTGCTGGCGCGTCACCACGGACACCGACTGGGGAATTTCGCGGAACGACTGGTCGCCCTTGGAAGCGATGCTGGTGACGCGGCTCGTGTAGGAACCCGTGCCTTCCGTGCTGCCATCGCTGGAGCGGCGCGCGCGCACGCGGATCGCGGCC
Source organism: Janthinobacterium sp. GL_088 (assembly GCF_057837845.1). Classification (NCBI taxonomy): domain Bacteria; kingdom Pseudomonadati; phylum Pseudomonadota; class Betaproteobacteria; order Burkholderiales; family Oxalobacteraceae; genus Janthinobacterium; species Janthinobacterium sp. GL_088. Next base: position 5,867,146 of record NZ_CM174453.1, read on the forward strand.
AGGGTTTGCTCGCCGGCGGCGCTGGCGGTGGTAGCCGCAGCAGCGGCTGCAGGTGTCGCGGGCGCAACTTTTTGCAAAGTATAGCTGCCGTCGCTGCGGCCGGTGATTTCCAGGCCGCTGCCGGCCAGCAGGCGCGCAAGCGCTGCGCGCGGGGTATAGCTGCCGCTCAGCGCGGGACTGTTCAACCCCGCCGTCAGGGCCGGATCGAAGGACAGGGCGATGCCCGCTTCGACGGCCACGGTGGACAGGTTGCGGCCCAAAGGACCGGCCGGCAGTTCGATGCTGCGCGCGACGGGCGCGTCGAGCGACGCCGCATGGGCGGGTGCCGCCATGGCCAGCATGGCAAGGTGGACGGAGAGAAAAACGATGGAACGGAAGGGAGCTGCGGGCATGACGTTTCCTTTACATGGCAATGGGATCTTCTTCCCCTTGCCAGCCCGGCGCGAAAAAAGTGTCAGGTTTTGAAAACTATTTATTCAGGCGCATCCAGGGTGACCCAATAGCCGCCAAGGCGCGTGCGCGCCGCCACGGGATAGGTCGACACCAGCATCACCAGCGCCGCATCCGTATCCGTGATGGGAAACGCCCCCGAGACGCGCACATTGGCCACGCGGGGATCGCAGCGCACGATGCCGGGCCGGTAGCGGCCCAGTTCCAGCGCAAAATCGTGCAGGCGCATGGCGTCGGCCAGCAGCATGCCGCGCTGCCACGCCAGCTCTCCGGCGTCCAGCGCTCGCGGTTCGCCGATAGCCGCCGCTGTGAAGGCCACCTGCGAACCCGCCGCAATGATGTGCTGCGCACCGCTGTGCGCCAGCACGCGCACGCGGCTTTCCCGCACGGCCAGCGCCGTCCGGCCCTCCTCCTGGCGCACGGAAAATACCGTGCCCAGCGCTTCGAGCCGGCCTTCGGCCGTGGCGACGAAAAACGCACGGCCTTGTGGATCGGGCGACGTCTGCACGGCGATTTCACCGCGCCGCAGGGTCAGCAGACGCTGCGCGCCATCGAATTGCACGTCCAGGGTGGTGGCCGTATTGAGGCTGATGCGGCTGCCATCGGCCAGCACGATGTTGCGCCGCTCGCCCGTCGCCGTCCGGTAATCGTGGCGCCAGCCCTGCTGCTCCATCAGCAGCCAGGCGCCGGGCACCACGGCCAGCAGGGCCGCCAGTTTCAGCAGCGCGGCGCGGCGCGCCGAGGTTCGCGATGCGCGGGACCGGTCCAGCGCCGGCATGGCCAACTCCGGCGGCAGGCCACCCAGCTTGCCCAGCAGCGCTTCGGCACGCTGCCAGGCGCGCGCATGTTCCGGGTCGCTTGCGCGCCAGCGTTCGCATTCGCGCCGCTGCTGCGCGCTGGCCGCGCCCGAGTGCAGTTGCATCAGCCAGTCAGCCGCCTGCTCGAGCACGCGCGGATCGATGGGGACACGGGTCCCCAAGCTAGTCGCCATCGAGCCGCAGGCACGCCAGGAACGCCTGCTTCATATAGCGCTTCACGCTGGCCAGCGACACGTCCAGCCGTACGGCAATGGCGTCATACGTCAGCCCTTCCAGCTGCGACAGCAGAAAGGCGCGCCGCACCACGGCCGGCAGGGAGTCGAGCATGGCGTCGACCTGGTGCAGGGTTTCCAGGATCAGCAATTGCTCTTCGCATGAAGGCGCTTGCGCTTCGGGCAGCAGGGCGATGGCGTCAAGATAGGCGCGTTCGAGCGCCTGGCGCTGGTACCAGTTGATCAGGATGCCGCGCGCCACCGTCGTCAGGTAGGCGCGCGGCTGGCTGATGGCGCCGAGGTCGCGCCGCGCCAGGATGCGGATGAAGGTGTCGTGCGCCAGGTCGGCCGCGTCGGCGGCATTGCCCAGCTTGTAGCGCAACCAGCCATGCAGCCAGCCGTGGTGCTGCTGGTACAGCGCCTGGGCGGCATGCGTGGGAGAAGAGTGGTCTTGCTGTAGGGCGAAGTCGGCGGCCGACATGGGCATCCTTTCCTGTCAGGCGCCTGGCACCAATGCAAATAAGAATTATTCTCATTTTAGCCGAAACAACAACGCCGGCGCAATGCCTGGCCGCGATGGCAGGCATTGCGCCGGCGTTTTTACAACAGCCGGCCTTACTGGCCAGCCAGCGCCACGACGGGGTCGAGGCCCGACGCCTTGCGCGCCGGCATGAAGCCAAACACCAGCCCCGTCACCACGGCGCAGGCAAACGCGCCGGCGATGGCGCTCAGGGAAAAGATCACCGGCACGTCCCATACCAGCAGCAAGCCGGCCACCGTCACGCCGACCACGATGCCGGCCACGCCGCCCACCACCGACACCAGCACGGCTTCGGTGAGGAACTGGCGCAGGATGTCGCGCCGGCGCGCGCCCGTCGCCATGCGGATGCCGATTTCGCGCGTGCGCTCGCGCACCGTCATCAGCATCACGTTCATGACGCCGATACCGCCCACCACCAGCGAGACGGCGGCGATCAGGCTGAGCATCATGGTCATGTTGTCCTGCGTCTTGGCTTCGGCGGCGATCGACGCGGCCGCGTTGCTGATGCCGTAGTCGCGGATGCGATGGCGCTCGAACATGGTGGCGTCGACCGCCGCCTCCACCTCCGTCACGCGCTTGACGTCGGCCACCGCCATGACGGTGTACGTCGGCTCGCGCTGACCGAAGACACGAATGCCGGCCGTGGAAAACGGCAGCAGCAGCACGTCGTCTTCATCCTTCTCGCCCGTCAGTGCACCCTTCGCGCTCATCACGCCGATCACCTGGAACGGCACATTGCCGATCAGGATGCTCTGCCCCACGGGATTGGGCACGTCGGGCATCAGCTTTTCCGCCAGGTGCGCACCCAGTACGGCCACGGTGGCCATCTCGCGCTCGTCTTCCTCGGTAAAGAAGCCGCCCTTGGCCACGGGCCAGGTCTGGATCTGCGGCAAGGCCGGCCCCGTGCCGCGCACATAGGTCTGCACGTCGAGGTTGCCATGGCGGATCACCTTGTTGCCCGTGACATTCGGCAGCACGTGGGTAATGCCCGGCACGTCTTTCAGTGCATCGAGATCGGCCAGGGTGATGCTGCGCCCCGGGATGCGCGAACTTTCGCCGCGCGACGCCATGTACAGCAGATTCGAGCCGAAGGCGCCCAGTTGCGCCATCACTTGCTGGCGCGTGCCCAGGCCGATGGCCAGCATGACGATGACCGAGGCGACGCCGATGACGATGCCGAGCAAGGTCAAGCCCGTGCGGAAGCGGTTGATCCACAGCACGCGCCAGGCGGCGCGCGCCGCGTCGAGCAATTCCGTGCCCAGCGACGCACCTGTATCGTGCGCGGCGCGCGCCATGTCCAGCGGCGGCAAGGCCGTCGACGTGGCGGGAATGGCGATGGCGCCCGAGTCTGCGATGATTTCACCATCGCTGATCTCGATCACGCGGCGCGCCTGGGCCGCCACCTTGCGATCATGCGTGATCAGGATGATGGTGTGGCCCGCGTCGGCCAGTTCGCCCAACAGGGCCATGACTTCGGCGCCGCTGCTGCTGTCGAGCGCCCCCGTCGGTTCATCGGCGAGGATGATGCGCCCGCCGTTCATCAGCGCGCGCGCGATCGACACGCGCTGCTGCTGCCCGCCGGACAACTGGTTCGGCCGGTGATCGAGCCGCTCGCCCAGGCCCAGGCGCTTGAGCAGCGCTTCCGAACGGGCGTGGCGGGCGGCCGCCGGCATGCCCGCATACAAGGCCGGCACTTCCACGTTTTCGCGCGCCGATTCGGTGGCGATCAGGTGATACCCCTGGAAGACGAAGCCGAACGCTTCGCGCCGCAGCCACGCCAGTTCATCGGGATTCAGGCTGGCCACATCCTGGCCGGCGAAGCGGTAAATGCCGTCGCTGGGCCGGTCAAGACAGCCAAGCAAATGCATCAGGGTCGACTTGCCGGAACCGGAGGCGCCGACGATGGCGACGAATTCGCCGGCGCCAATCGACAGGGTCAGGCCGCGCAGCACTTCCACGGCCGGCGCGCCGTCATGGCCGCCGTAGCGCTTGCGGATGCCGGCAAGCTCAATCAATGGCGCCGCCTGCTCCGGCTGCCCGGGTTGCCCCAGCGACGCGGCCTCACTCATCGCGCTCACAGCTGGAACCTGCTGCTGCCGTTGCCGGCCGGCTGCTCGCCCGTGACCAGCAACTCGCCTTCGCGCAAGCCTTGCAGCACTTCCGCGCTGAGGCGGTTGCGCACGCCTACGGTGACGGCGCGCGTATCGACCTTGCCGTCCGCATCCATCACGCGGGCCGTGAACTGCCCCGGCTTGGCGCCTTCTTCCGTCGAGGGTTTCAGGGCCGGCAAGGGCACGGCCAGCACATTGTTCGCCGCGGCCGTGACAAACACCACTTGCGCCGTCATCTGCGGCATCAGTTCACCATCGGCGTTATCCACGTCGAACAACACGGTATATAAAATCACCTTGCTGGTCGACGGCGCCAGGGCCGTGCCGGCGGCAGCACCACCGGGCACCGGCGGGGCCGGCAGCACTTGCCGCACCTTGCCGCTCCAGCGCCGCTGGTCGCCGCCCAGGGTGGTGAAGTACACGGGCATGTCCGGGCGCACGCGGCGCACGTCCGCTTCCGATACTTCCGTCCATACCGTCATGGCCGACAGATCGGCGATGCGCAGGATGTTCGGCGTTTGGTACGTGGCGTTCAGGGTTTGTCCTTCCTTCGCGTCCAGGCCCACCACCTTGCCGGCCATCGGCGCGTAGATGCGCGTATAGCCGAGGCGCGCCTCGTCCGCCTTCAGGCTGGCCTGGGTCTGGTCGATCTGCGCCTTCAGGTGGTCGATCTTGGCGCCGGCCGAGGCCAGCGTGGCTTCGGCCGTTTCCAGGTCAGCCAAGGGCGTAGAGTCGAACTTGGCCATCTGCTTCTGGCGGCCATGCTGCTGGCCGGCCAGGCGGTGCTGCGCCTGCTGGTCGGCCAGCTGCGCACGCAAGCCCGCCAGCGCGGCGCGACCCGCATCGACCGTGGCTTGCTGCACGCTGGGGTCGATCTCGGCCAGCAACTGGCCTTTTTCCACGGCGCTGCCGGGCTGCACGTGCAGGCGCGTGATCTGGCCCGACACTTGCGCGCCCACGTCGACATAGGTTTGCGGCTGCAAGGTGCCGATGGCCGTGACGCTCGCTTCGATATTGCCGCGCTTGACGGGCGCCGTGTCGAATACGGTGGCCGGGCCGCGCGTGGCCCACAGGGCGCCGGCGCCAAACAGCGCCAGCAAGACCACGCCGCCCAGGATGCGGGCGCGGCGGGAAGGCAGACGGGCCGCCATCAGGCAACCACTTTCAATACATTCAAAACATCAATCGGTGTCGCCAGGCGTGAAAAGTACATCGGTCTATCCTTGAAAATGGCGGTGAACATCACCGCAGGAACGTCACAAGACCTGCCAGCGCGGCGACGGCTGCCAGCAGGGAACTACGAAACAGCAAGCGGGGGGCATATGGCAGCAGCAGGGCCACCAGCAGCGCGCCGGCCCCGATGAATCCCAACCAGGCAACCACGCCGACGGTGGCGCTCCAGCCAGCCACGCAGGGCCAGATGGCCAGCGCCAGCAGGACGGTACCGGCCAGTTGCAGCGCGCGCCGCACGTTCGGCGCCGCGTCCCTGCCCCAGACCTGGCCATGGTGGCGGTCCATCGCCAGCGACAGGCTGGCCATGCCCGCATACGACAGGCCCAGCGCGCAAAGGATGGTAGTGATCATGACTGTCCTTCCGTATTGACTTGCAGGCTGGCCGTGGGCGCAGCGTTTTCCTTGGGTGCAGCCTTCTTGAGCGGTTTTTCCTTGCGCTTGTGGACTTTCCACGCGCCCCAGGCGGCCAGCAGGCCGAAAGCCATGCTGCCCAGTTCCACGCCGGCGCTTTCCCAATCGCCGCGCGCGATCTGCGCCGCCAGGTTGTCGCCCGTACTCAGGACATTCAATACAGGCAGCAGCAGGCACAGGGCAGCAAGCAAGCCCAATTGCTCGATCCACGCGCGCTTTTCCCCGCGCAGGCAGGCGTGCACCAGCATCACAAACCACACACCGAAGAAGGCGCGCACTTCCCAGCCGGCGCGCTGCTCGATGCCGACGGGGATCAAACGGTTCGCCCACAGAAAGCCCACGCAGGCGATGGCCAAGCCGGCGATCGCCGCCACGTTCAGGCATGTGATGACCCGGTACACGCGCTGCGTGTAGGCGCCGAACTCGCCGCCGGACTTCTGGCGGCGCTTGACCATGAACAGGATCGCCCCCGTGCCCATCATGGCCGTACCGGCCAGGCCGCAGAAGAAGTACAGCCAGCGCATCGGCGTGCCGCCGAAACCGACCATGTGCAGGTTCGACATGACGGAGCGCGTCAGGCCCGCGCCGCCCGTGTCCGACTCGCCCGGCAGGCGCAAGGCAACCTGCTCGCCCGTGGCCAGCGCATAGCAGGCCCGGCCCGAATTGGCGCTGATCCGTTCCAGCAAATCCGCGTCCTCGTTCCAGCCATACATGCAGACGCGCATGGAGGCATCGTTCGGATTGTCCAGCACCACGGCGCGGATTTCCTGGCCGATGGCCTGCTCGGCGCGCAGCGCGAACGATTCCAGCGCGGGAATGGCCAGCGGCTGGCCCGAGCGCGCAGGCTTGCCCGCATCGTTCCAGTCGCTCAAAAAGGCCTTCTTGGGATTATCCATGCCGTATTGCGCCACCACGGGGGCCGGCACATAGTCATCGCTGAAGAAGGCCAGGCCCGTGTAGGCGATCATGAACTGGAACGGCAACGTCAGCACGGCCACCGCGTTGTGCGCGTCGAGCCACGAACGCTGGCCCTTGGCCGGGCGGAAGGTGAAGAAATCCTTGAAGATGCGCTTGTGCGTGATGACGCCACTGACCAGCGCCACCAGCATGATCATGGTGGTGATGGCGACGATCCATACGCCGATGCGTCCCGCATGCAGCTCGTAATGGAAATCGACGAAATGGTGGCCGCCGATGGTGTCGCGCTCCGTTGCCTCGCGCGCATGCTCGATGACGGCGCCCGTCAGCGGATCGAGGTCCGCCGAGCCATAGCCGCCGCTGGGCTGAAACCAGTAGGCGGACAGGCCGTGGCCGGGACGCTGCACGGGCCATATCTCCCACATGTCCGCCTTCGGGTGTTCCTTCGCCATGAAGTCGAGCGCCAGTTCCAGGCGGTGCGCGCGGTCCGTGACCTTCGGCAGCGGCGGATCGTTCGCGTGCGCCGCCTCTTCCAGCGCGTGTTCGGGCGTCATCCAGTGGCCGATCGGGTCGTCGAAGACGGCCAGGGTGCCGGTCAGGAAAATGGCGAACAGTAGCCAGGAAATCCACAGGCCGCTCCACGTATGCAGCCAGGCCATGGCCTGGCGCAAGCCGCCCTGCTGCGGCGTTTTCACCACTTTGTCTACCTTGACGGCGTTCATGCGGCACCTCGCGACAGCAGCATGCCGATGCCGCCGCAGACGATGGCCGGCAGCAGCATGCCGAGCCAGGCACGGCGCAGGTCTTGCACGGCAAAGACCCAGATCACGGCGCAGGTGTAGACGACGAAGGCGCTCAGGGTCGCCGTCAGCACGGCTTCGGCGCGCGACAGCGGCAGCACGGCGGCCAGCAGCACGGCCACGCCGGATGTCAGCGCATAGCCGCCAAAGACGGCGGCCAGCACGCGCGAGAACAACATCATGTGGGCCGATTTCATCATCGCGGCGCTCCCCGCGGCATACGCTGGCGCGCGCCATCGCGGGCCAGATTCAACTGCACTTCCATAAGCCATGCATCCTTCATCAAGATAGATCATTCAAAAGCGGTTATTTACAATGTGTAGTTCAAGGTCAGCATCAGGTTGCGCGGCGTGCCCACCAGGTTGCCCACCACATCGGAGTAGATGCTCTGGTAGTAGCGCTTGTCGAGCGCATTGTTCACGTTCAGGCGCAGCTCGGCGCGGCTGTCGATCTGCCACGCGGCGTTCAGACCCACGATCGCGTAGCGGCCCTGGCGCAGATGGTAGGCGCCTTCCTTCGACTCGGTCGCGCCCTGCCCGTACACCGAAGCGCCGATGCGCCAGCCCTGCGCTGCGCCGGACAGGCGGTAGCTGGTGGCCAGCTTGAGCTGCTGGCGCGGATAGCGGCTGTTGAAATCCTTGCCGATATTGGCCGGATCGCTGTCGCGCGTAAATTGCGCCTTCACATACGTAAAACCGGCCGACAGCTGCCAGTCGGGCGTCAGCGCGCCCGCCACGTCCAGCTCCACGCCTTCGCTGCGCACTTCGCCCGACGCGCGCTGGCAATAGCCCCAGGTGCTGCCAGGGCAGGGATTCGGGCCGGCCAGGTCGTCCACGCCGCGGTTTTGCTGGCGGATCTGGAACACGGCCGCGCTGGCATTGAGGGCGCCGCCGAAGTATTCGCCCTTCACGCCCGCTTCATAGTTGGTGCCGCTGACCGGCTTCAGGGGCTGCCCATTGGCGTCGGTGGACGCTTGCGGCTGGAAGATCTCGGTCCAGCTGGCGTACACGGAATGCTGCTTGTCGAGGTCATACACGACACCGGCGTAGGGCGTGAATTCGCGCGCCACCGAGTAGCCGGCATCGTCCTTGTACCAGCTCACGCGCCCGCCCAGCACCAGTGACAGCGGCTCGGCCAGGCGCATGCGCGTGCCCGCATACACGCCGCTTTGTTCGGTGATGCTGGCCGTGCGCCACTGCGCGTAATTGATGACGGGACGCGCCACGCTGCCCGCATCCCAGTTGAACGGGTCGAGCACCGGCGCCGCCGCGCCCCAGCTGTACGGGGCCCAGCCGCCATAGCTGTTTTTCGACGAACGGCGGTGGCTGGCGCCGACCGTCAGCTCGTGTTCGCGGCCGAACAGGCTGTAGCTGCCGCTGGCATACGCGTCATAGCTGGTGTTGGCCAGCTCGGCGCGGTAGCTTTGCGAATTGAAGCGCAGGGTGTCGCCGCGGCGGTTGATGCCGGAAAACGTCGTGTCGATCTCGGGCGTCTTGCGCGTGGCGGCCAGCTTGGCCTTCCAGCCGTTGGCGAAGCGGTGCTCCAGCTCGGCGAAGATGGTTTTATCGGTCTGGCGCCAGTCATCGAAGTCGGTGCCCAGGTAGGTCGAGCGGGGCAAGTTCAAAAAGCTGCCGTCGGCGGCCGTCACCACGCCCGTCGCGATGCCGTCGTTATCCGTCTTGCGGTAGTGGGCGCCCAGGGTCAAGGTGGTGTCGGGGCGCAAATCGGCCTCGATGATGCCGTACAGCTGGTGATTGCGGCCATGCAGCACGTCGACAAAATCATTCTTGTCCTGCACCGTCGCGACGATGCGTCCGCGCAGGGTCTTCGCTTCGTTGAGCGCGTTGGCCGCATCCGCTTCCAGCCGGTAGTTGCTCCAGCTGCCGACGCTGGCCGAGAATGACGCTTGCGGCGTGGCCGTCGGGCGCTTGCGCACCATATTGATGGCCGCGCTGGGCGTGCCGCTGCCCGTCATCAAGCCCGTGGCGCCGCGCACCACTTCGATGCGGTCATAGATGGCCAGGTCGTCATTGTCGCCATTGAAGGTGCCGTTCGCGCCCAGGCTGGTAGGCAAGCCATCGAACAGGATGTTCTCGACTGGAAAGCCGCGTGCGCTGAAACTGCCTGAATCGCCCGTAAAGTTGCCCTTTTGCATGACAAGGCCCGTGATCGACTGCACGGCGTCGTCCAGTGTCGTGATGCCCAGGTCGTCGATCTGCTGGCGCGTCAGCACGCTGACCGACTGCGGCGTTTCGCGCAGCGACAGGTTCAGCTTGGTTGCCGTATTGCTCACGCCCGTCGTATAGGAGCCGCTGCCTTCCGTCGTCGCATCGCGCCCTGCCGTGACGGACACGCCAAGCATGGTCTGTTCGGCAGCAGGGATGGCAGGCGCGGCCTGCTGCGCCAGCGCCGGCAGGCTGGCGGCCAGGCACAAGGCCGCCGCGGCCTGCGCCAGCGGACGCAGTGCGGAGTGAGACGATGGCAAACTGACAAAAGGCAAAGCGTGCGACATGCAAGTTCCTGATAGTGGTGGCGTCATCAGACGGTAAAAAACAGGCGCCTACTCTGTAGGTGCCGCGAAAACAAAAAACGGGCAGTCCGGCTGCAAATATATTTTGTGGGTACTACGGCGCCGGTTCGACGCTGACCCAATACCGCGTGCGGCTGCGCACCTGCACCGGCAGTGAGTTGGGCAGCATGTTCAGGATGCGCTGGGTGTCGGCCAGCGGGAACACGCCCGACAGGCGCAGCTGGGCCACCTCCGGCGCGCAATGAATCACGCCGGGGCGGTAGCGGGCCAGGTCGGCCAGGAAATCGCCGAGGGTCACGTCGTCGACGATCAGCTGCCCGTGCGACCAGGCGTGCGCATATGCATCGATGGCGTGCGGCGCGTCTGGCGCCTGACGGGAAAACGCCACGCCGTGGCCGGCCGCCAGCAGCAAGGGCGCGCCGCTGCCGTCGCGGGGCAGGATTTCAACGGCGCTTTCCAACACGTCCACGGTGCTGTAGCCATCCTGCTGGCGCACGGCAAAGCGAGTGCCCAGTGCACGCACACGGCCTTCGCGCGTGGCCACCACCAAAGGCGCGTCGCTGCCGGCGCCATGGCCGCTGGTGACGAGGATCTCGCCAGCCAGCAGCTCGATCAGGCGCCGGCTGGCGTCGAAACGCACGTTCACGGCCGAAGCCGTATTCAGGCTGAGCACGCTGCCATCGTCCAGCACCACCTCGCGCCGCTCGCCCTTGGCCGTGCGGTAGTCGGCGCGCAGGGCGCGCACGCCATCCCAGGCATCCGTCTGCGCGGCCAGCATGCCGCCGCCGGCCGCCACGCCCAGCCACGCCAGCAACTGGCGCCGCTTGCCGTTGACGGCTTGCTGCTGCGTGCCGGCCAGCGCCTGTGCGGCCGCACCGCGGTGCAAGCCGTTGATCCGTTGCGTGACAGCGTCGATATGCTGCCAGGCCCGTTCGTGTTCCGGGTCGGCCTCGCGCCAGCGCTGCCAGGCGGCGTGTTCCGCTTTGCTGGCCTCGCTCGACATCAGCACGGTCAGCCACTCGGCCGCCTGCTGCTGCACGTCCTCGCGGATGGCTGCCGGGGCTGCGGGTTCTGCCACCGTGCTCATGCCGGCAGGGAGAAAAACACCTGGCGGTTGGCACGCGTCAGGTATTGCTTGACCGAGCTGGCCGACACGTTCAGACGCGCGGCGATCTCGGCATAGCTGAGGCCCTCCAGTTGCGCCAGCAGGAACGCCGTGCGCACGGGCGCCGGCAAGCCGTCGAGGGCCTGGTCGATTTCCTGCAAGGCTTCCAGCGCCAACAGCCGTTCTTCGGGCGCGGGCGCCACCTCGGGCGGCAGGCAAGCGAGCGCCTCCAGATACGCGTCTTCCAGCACTTGCCGGCGGTAGCGGTGCGCCACCAGACGGCGCGCGATGGTAGCGAGAAACGGCCGCGCTTCGCGGATCTGCGGCGCGGAATCGGCCGTCAGCACGCTGATGAAGGTGTCTTGCGCCAGGTCCGCCGCGTCGCCCGCATTGCCCAGCTTATGCCGCAGCCAGCCCTGCAGCCAGCCGTGATGGCTGCTGTAGAGCGCGTGCAGGTCTTGTTGCTGTGCAAAATCGGCGGCCGACATGGCATCCCTTTCCGCTCAGGCGTGCGGCACCCGAGAATGTAAATAAGAATTATTCTCATTTTAACCGTGTTTTTGACTTTCATGCAATCGCGGCATTGCCAGAAATACCAACTAATTCAAAAGCAGGCCAACCGCCAGGCGATGCAGCGCAGGACCGCCAGCCAACCGCGATAAGGTAAAATGACGGCCATCGTCCGGCTTTCGCCGCCCACTCCCAAGCTTTTCATTGCAGGTTCATCATGCTAGATAATCTCACCCAACGGCTTGCCAAAGTCGTCAAGACCATGCGCGGCGAGGCGCGCCTGACCGAAGCGAACACCGCCGACATGCTGCGCGAAGTGCGCCTGGCGCTGCTCGAAGCCGACGTCGCCCTGCCCGCCGTGCGCGAATTCATCGCCAAAGTCAAAGAAAAAGCCATGGGCGAGGATGTCATTTCCTCGCTGACGCCAGGCCAGGCCCTGGTTGGCGTGGTGCAGCGCGAGCTGGCCGCCCTGATGGGCGCCGACCTGGGCCCGGAAGCGTCGCAGATCAGCTTTGCGCAACAGCCGCCCGCCATCATCCTGATGGCCGGTTTGCAGGGTGTGGGTAAAACCACCACCGTCGGCAAGCTGGCGAAGTACCTGAAGGAAGAAAAGAAGAAGAAAGTGCTGACCGTCTCGGCCGACGTGTACCGTCCCGCCGCGATCGCCCAGCTGCAATCGGTCACCGCCCAGGTGGGCGCCGACTTCTTCCCGTCCAGCAGCACGGACAAGCCGGTCGATATCGCCCTGGCCGCGCTGGACTGGGCGAAAAAGCATTACCACGACGTGCTGATCATCGATACGGCCGGTCGCCTCGGTATCGACGAAGAGATGATGCGCGAAATCGCCGCCGTCCACGGCGCCGTGAAACCGATCGAAACCCTGTTTGTCGTTGACGCCATGCTGGGCCAGGACGCCATCAACACGGCCAAGGCCTTCAATGATGCGCTGCCGCTGACGGGTATCGTGCTGACCAAGCTTGACGGTGACGCGCGCGGCGGTGCGGCCCTGTCCGTGCGCCACATCACGGGCAAGCCGATCAAGTTTGCCGGTGTCTCGGAAAAACTCGACGGCCTGGAAGCGTTCGACCCGACCCGCATGGCCAACCGTATCCTGGGCATGGGCGACATCCTCGCCCTGGTGGAAGAAGCGCGCAAGGGCGTCGACAGCAAGGCGGCGGCCGACCTGGCGCAAAAAATCAAGGTCGGCGGCAAGTTCGACATGAACGACTTCAAGGCGCAATTGGGCCAAATGAAGAAAATGGGCGGCATGGCCAACCTGATGGACAAGCTGCCGGCCCAGTTCCAGCAGGCGGCAGGCGGCAAGAACATGGATCAAGCCGACAAGCAGGTGCGCCGCATGTGCGGCATCATCGACTCGATGACGCCGCAGGAACGCGCCAAGCCTGAACTGATCAAGGCCACGCGCAAGCGCCGCATCGCCGCCGGCGCCGGCGTGCAAGTGCAGGAAGTGAACCGCATGCTGACGCAATTCGAGCAAATGCAGACGATGATGAAGAAATTGTCGGGCGGCGGCATGATGAAGATGATGCGTTCCATGAAGGGTATGATGCCCGGCATGAGGTAGTGGAAGGCTTCAAAATCCACTGCGCGGTGGTCTTTGCGGCCGGCGATGCTCACCGTACTAAAGTACGGTTGCGCTTCTCAGCCACAAATACCATCCGCTCGCTGTGATTTTGAAGGCCTTTTTTACGCCGCGTGAGACGTAGTTCAAGTCAAGAAACACCGTTATAAAATCATGCCGGATTGCATTTTCATGGCGTCCGGCATCATTTCCGCCCTCCCCGCAGTACCCCTCCCCGCATAGCCAGCAACCATGCCATTTACGGGCAAAAACGCCGTTCTGCGCTCCCAAGCGGTGCGCCCGGGCGACAGCATTGCCATTTCCCTGCTTTTTCCTCGTGAAAACGTGAAAAACACTTGCATACAAGGTAAATCCACACCAATATTAGCCGTGCGATTAATTGCGCAATTTCCCATGTGTTTGTTAAGGAGGCTCGAAGATGGCAACAGCCAAAAAAACCCCAGTAGCAGCGCCAGCCAAAGCAGCAGCAGCCAAGCCTGCAGCCGCCAAGAAAGCAGCACCCGCAGCCAAAGCAGCAGCTAAACCAGCAGCGGCGAAGAAAGCGGCAGCACCGGCAACACCACGCAAGCCAAACGCAGCATTCATGAAAGCAATGACGCCATCGAAAGAGCTGGCCGCCGTTGTTGGCGCAGCACCACTGCCGCGCACGGAAGTGACCAAAAAGGTATGGGATTACATCAAAAAACTCGATCTGCAAGATCCGGCCAACCGCCGCATGATCAATGCGGACGACAAGCTGAAAGCAGTTTTCGGCGGCAAAGCCCAAGTCTCCATGTTTGAAATGACGAAACTGATCTCCGATCATTTGAAATAATCAGATACGCACAGGGCGTTTCGCGCCGTGTGAGTGCCCCGCCGCTTTACTGCGAGCGGGGCATTTTTTTGCCTGCCGTTCAAGCGGCCGGCTTGAATTCCCACTGCCGCCACGCCGCCCGCACGGCATTCGGATACTCGGCCCGTCCCCGGCTGCCGTTATACCGCCCCAGCGCCAGGTACAAATCGCCCTTTTCCATATCCAGGTACATGCGCAAAATCGCGCAGCCGTAGCGCAGATTCGTCTGCATGTGGAACAACTTGCTGCGGTCGCTGTCGCCGATGACGCCCGTCCAGAACGGCATCACCTGCATGTAGCCACGCGCGCCAGCCAGCGAGACGGCATATTTGCGGTAGGCGGATTCCACCTGGATCAGGCCCAGCACGAGGGCCGGTTCCAGACCCGCGCGGCGCGCTTCGTACCAGACGGTTTCCAGAAATTCCGTGCGCAGCTGGGCGTCCGGCAGCTTGCGCTGCAGGCGCGACGACATCTGCGCCAGCCATTGCTGGTAGCGCTGCAAGTCGGCGGGCGTGGCAAATTTGGGCTGCGGCGGGCGTTCGTCGCGGATCGCGTGCGACAGGGCCAGGCGGACGGAGTCGGCCAGCGCCTCCTCCTTCTGGTTGCCAGCCTGCGCCGGAGCGACGCAGGCCAGGCAGGCGGCCAGCGCGAGCGCGCCAGCCGTCTTGCTTACTGATAGACGCTTCACTGCGCCATTTTGCCCTGGATGAAGGCGACGATCTCGTCCGGTGCCACGCCAGTTGCTTCCGCGTCGCGGCGGCCCTGGTATTCCAGCTTGCCTTCTTTCAGGCCGCGCTCGCCGATGACGATGCGGTGCGGCACGCCAATCAGTTCCCAGTCAGCAAACATGGCGCCAGGGCGCAAACCGCGGTCGTCGACGATGACGTCCACGCCAGCGCCTTGCAGGGCCGCGTACAGCTTCTCCGTCTCTTCCTTGACCAGTTCGCTACGGTCCATGCCCATCGGGCACAGCACGACCTCGAATGGCGCGATCGACGCCGGCCAGATGATGCCCTTGTCGTCGAAGTTCTGCTCGATGGCGGCGCCCAGGATGCGCGTCACGCCGATGCCATAGCAACCCATCTGCAACGGCGCAGGCTTGCCGTTTTCGTCGAGGAAGGTGGCTTTCATGCTTTCCGAGTACGCCGTACCCAGCTGGAACACGTGGCCCACTTCGATGCCGCGCTCGATGGCGAGTGCACCCTGGCCGTCCGGCGAAGCGTCGCCGGCGACGACATTGCGCAAATCGGCCACGATGGCAGGCTCGGCCACGTCACGGCCCCAATTGGCGCCCGTGTAGTGGAAACCGGCCTCATTCGCGCCGCACACGAAGTCGCTCATGTGGGCGACCGTGCGGTCCGCCACCACGGTGACGGGTGCCTTCGTGCCGATCGGGCCCAGGTAGCCAGGAATCGTGCCGTAGACTTCCAGGATTTCCGCTTCCGTGGAGAAACGGTGACCGGCCAGGCCGGCAACCTTGCCCACCTTGATCTCGTTCAATTCATGGTCGCCGCGCAGCAGCAGCATGAAATGCTGTTTCGTGACTTTTTCATCCTTGCCCGTCGTTTCCACCGTCAGGGCGATGGTTTTCACGGTGCGCGACAGTTCCAGGCCCAGCAAGGCGGCCACGGTTTCGCACTTGACGGTGTCCGGCGTAGCCGTTTTCGTCAGCGCCTGGGCGGCGGCCGGGCGCTCACCGGCTGGCGGCAGCGCTTCGGCCGCTTCCATGTTGGCGGCGTAGTCGGACGTCGGGCAGTACACGAGCGCGTCTTCACCCGTGTGGGCGATGACGTGGAATTCATGCGAACCGGAACCGCCGATGGCGCCGTTGTCGGCGGCCACGGCGCGGAATTGCAGGCCGAAGCGCGTGAAGATGCGCGTGTAGGCGTCAAACATGACCTTGTACGACGCTTGCATGCCGGCCAGGTCGCGGTCGAACGAGTAGGCGTCCTTCATGGTGAATTCGCGGCCGCGCATCAGGCCGAAGCGTGGGCGGCGCTCGTCGCGGAACTTGGTCTGGATGTGATAAAAGTTCAACGGCAACTGGCGGTAGGACTTGATTTCCGTGCGCACGACGTCGGTGATGACTTCTTCCGATGTCGGCTGGATCGCGTATTCGCGGCCGTGGCGGTCTTTCACGCGCATCAGTTCGTCGCCCATCTTGGTCCAGCGGCCCGTCTCTTGCCACAGTTCGGCTGGCTGCACGAGCGGCATCAGCAGTTCGATGCCGGCGGCTTTGTTCATCTCGTCACGGATGATGGCTTCCACCTTGCGGATCACGCGCAAGCCCATCGGCATGTAGGTATAGATGCCGGAACCGAGGCGTTTGATCATGCCTGCACGCATCATCAATTGGTGGCTGACGATTTCCGCGTCAGAAGGTGCATCTTTAAGTGTGGAAATAAAAAAACGGGAGGCGCGCATAACGGTGAATTCTTTTTAAAAAGAGAGGGTTATAATCAACCTAATTTTAAAGGATTAGCTGGCTGATGCGTCCATACTTTACACAAATGCGCTCAATTGGTGCGATTCCGGCGCTTTTCGCACCCCGAAAAGGTCACCGGCTTGCGAAGTTGTGGGTAATTATGTAAAAAAAGACGCACTGTCGCAGAAAGTTTGAGGTGCATTATGCTCGACCGTGAAGGGTTTCGGCCCAACGTCGGCATCATCCTGCTAAACGCCCAGAACGAGGTGTGGTGGGGCAAGCGGGTGCGCGAGCACTCATGGCAGTTTCCGCAAGGCGGTATCAAATATGGCGAAACACCGGAACAAGCCATGTTTCGCGAACTTGAAGAGGAAATCGGACTCAGACAGGAACACGTCAAAATTGTCGGCCGCACCCGCGACTGGCTGCGCTATGAAGTGCCAGACCACTTCATCAAGCGCGAGATTCGCGGCCATTACCGTGGCCAGAAGCAGATTTGGTTTCTGCTGAGAATGTGCGCGCGCGATAACGACGTCAATCTGCGCCTGACCGACCATCCCGAGTTCGACGCCTGGCGCTGGCATGAATACTGGGTCCCGCTCGATGTCGTCATTGAATTTAAACGCGATGTTTACCAGCGCGCCTTGCAGGAGCTGTCCCGCTTCCTGACCTGGCCCGTGCATGGCAACGCACAGCAAGCGCACCGCCACACGTCGCGCTACCTGCGCCAGCCCCATGCGCCACGGGCACAGGATGGTACGGCACTGGCCAAGCCTTGCGACGGCATTGCCGCCGAAGGGTGTACGCCGGAGCTGATTTTGCCAGGCAAGGAGTAGTCCGCCGCACCATGAACGCACTCTCCCACGCAAAAGGGGCAGCCTGAACAGGCTGCCCCTTTTTTCATGCCGGCAGGAAACTCCCCTGCCGGTCAGGCTGACTTAGTTTGCTGCCGGCGCTGGCGCAGCGGCGGGAACGTCCAGGGTAATCGCTTTGAGACCCAGGATATTGCTGCTGTAGTGGCGAATCTTGTTGGCCAGAGCCGGATCATTGTTCAGCTTTTGACCGTACGACGGCACCATTTCCACCATCTTTGCTTGCCATTCCGGCGTAGCCAGGCGGCTCTTGAATGCCGTTTGCAGCACCTTGATCATGATCGGCGGCGCGGTCGAGGCGCCTGGCGATGCACCCAGCAGGGCAACGATGCTGCCATCGGCGGCGCCGACGACTTCCGTACCGAACTGCAGCAAGCCGCCTTTGACAGGATCATCCTTGACGATCTGCACGCGCTGGCCCGCGTTTTGCAGGGTCCAGTCTTCCATCTTGGCGTTCGGCAAATACTCACGCAGGGTGTTCAAACGGTCTTCCGGCGTGTTCATGACCTGTTCGACCAGGTATTTCGTCAGCGGAATATTGTCATAGCCGGCTTGCAGCATGGGTTTCACATTGCCCGTGCCGATCGAGGCAGGCAAATCGATCCACGAACCGTTTTTCAGGAACTTGGTCGAGAAGGTGGCAAACGGGCCAAACAGCAGGGCTTTCTTGCCATCGATGATGCGCGTATCAAGATGCGGCACGGACATCGGCGGCGAACCGACGGATGCCTTGCCGTAGACCTTGGCTGCATGCGCCGCCACCAGTTCCGGATTCGTGGTCACCAGCCATTGGCCACCGACCGGCACGCCGCCGTAACCCTTGGCTTCAGGAATGCCCGATTTTTCCAGCAGCGGCAGCGAACCGCCGCCGGCGCCGATGAAGACGAACTTGGCGCGCATGGTCTTTTCCTTGCCAGCGTTCAAATCTTTCACCGTCACGTTCCACACACCGTCGGCGCCGCGCTGGATGTCTTCCACCTGGTGGCGCAGGTGCAGAACCATGCCATGGCTGTCCGTCAGGTATTTCACGAGGCCGCGCGTGAGGTTGCCGAAATTGACGTCGGTACCGATTTCCATGCGCGTCGCGGCCACTTTCTGGCCCTTGTCGCGGCCTTGCATGACGAGCGGCGCCCATTGCTCGATCTGCGCCTGGTCTTCCGAGAACAGCATGCCCTTGAACAGGTTTTCCTTTTGCAGCGCAGCATAGCGCTTCTTCAAAAAGGCAATATTGTCGTCGCCCCACACAAAGGCCATGTGCGGCACATTGTTGATGAAGGTTTGCGGTGCGCCCAGATGCTTGTTGGCTACCTGATAAGCCCAGAATTGCTTGGAAATTTCGAATTGCTCGTTGATGGCAACGGCTTTCTTGGTCTCGATGCTGCCATCGGCCGCTTCAGGCGTGTAGTTCAGCTCGGCAAACGCCGAGTGGCCCGTGCCTGCGTTATTCATCGCGTCCGAACTTTCGGCGGCCACGGAATCGAGGCGCTCGACCATTTCCATCGTCAGCGACGGATCGAGTTCCTTGAGCATGCTGCCCAGGGTGGCGCTCATGGTGCCAGCGCCGATCAGCAGCACGTCGACCGGTTTTTCGGACGAGGCCGGAGGGGTCTTGTTACATGCCGCCAGGATCAGGCACGACATCAAAAGTAATAGCGATTTACGCATACGTAACTCCGTTTATGAATACTGAAGGATGATTCTTGCGCGCCACCGTGGCGGCACCATCGCTGTATGAAATGCAAACAGCCAGCCGGAACGCCAGGGCGGCCGGACAGGTCAAGTCGATGGTGATAGGCATGCTGCCGCGCTCCGGGATATCCCTGGAGCAATATCTGGTGGCAAAGGTGCGGGCAATGGAAACAGGGGAATGGCAATAAAATCGCCGTCATGTCCAGTGCAAATATCAAGAGCGGCGATTTTATCACCGTTATTTGGCGCCGCCGGGCCGTGGCGGTAGTGGATAATACTTACTGCAGGGTATTAAATGACAGTGACTCTCGGGTCATGCCAGCGGTCGCCAGACGGCAAAAAGGGCATCCTCGATGCCCTTTATTTATGTACGCGGTACAATGCCGGCTGCCCTTTAGCCATAGTCCTTCAGCCATGTTCAACCCCTCTTCCGACGATGTGCGCCGTTTCTTTTGCGACACTTTGCGCAAGCACCGCGCCCATGACATCCTCACGCCGATGGAAGCCATCGCGCTCGACTGGATCCTCGAACACCCCGAGTATGAAAACGAGCTGAGCGACGTCGAAGCGGCGCTGGCGCGCGATTATTCCGTCGAAGGGGGGCAAGCCAATCCGTTCTTGCACCTGTCCATGCATCTGTCGATCACGGAGCAGGTGCAGGTGGACCAGCCGCGCGGCATCCGCCCGGCCGTCCAGCAGCTGACCCAGCGCCTCGATTCGGCCCATGCAGCCCAGCACGAAGTGATGGAATGCCTGGGCCAGATGATCTGGGCTTCGCAACGCTCGGGTTTGCCGCCGGACACGGATGCGTATATCGACTGCGTGCGGCGCCGCTGATCAGGTAGTATCATGTTGCCAAGAAACTCAGCCACTGAAGGATATCTTGGCCCATCACACCATTCTAGTACTCGGCGGTTACGGTTTTTTCGGCACGCGCATTTGCCAGGCGCTAGCCGGCAAACGGGATATCCATCTGCTGGTGGCCGGGCGCGACGCCGCCAGGGCCAGGGCACTGGTGGCGCAATTGGGCTTGCCGCCGCGGCAAGCACTGGCGCTCGATGCCGTTGCACCTGATCTGGCGCGGCGCCTGACCGAACTGGGCGTCGATACGCTGATCCATACCGCCGGCCCGTTCCAGGGCCAGGATTACCGTGTCGCCCGTGCGGCGATCGAGGCCGGTGCCAACTATATCGACCTGGCCGACGGTCGCGATTTTGTCGCCGGTATCGTCAGCCTCGACGACCTGGCACGCCAGCGCGGCGTGTTCATCACCAGCGGCGCCAGCTCGCTGCCAGCGCTGTCCTCGGCCGTGGTGGACCGCTACCTGCCGCGCTTTCGCCAGCTCACATCGATCTGCCACGGCATCGCCTCCGGCGCCCGCGCGCCGGGCATCGCCACCATGGCCGGCATCTTCTCGTACTGTGGCAAACCGTTCCAGCGCCTGGTTGCCGGCAGCCAGCAGACCACACACGGCTGGCTCGACCTGAAGCGCCACCGCTTTGCCGCGCCCGTGGGACGGCGCTTGCTGGGCAGCTGCGACGTGCCCGACCTGGCGCTGTTCCCGCAACGCTATCCGGGCCTCGACACCGTCACTTTTCACGCCGGTTTTGCCGGTGCGCCCGGCCATCTGTTCGTCTGGGCCGCCGCGCAACTGGTGCGCCTGGGCCTGTTGCGCAGCCTGCTGCCGCTGGTCAGGCCATTGCACGCCATTAGCCAATGGGTGGAACCGCTGGTCAGCGACAAAGGCGCGATGTTCGTGACGCTGCAAGGCACGGGACTCGATGGCCTGCCACTGACGCTGACCTGGCAATTGCTGGCGGCGCAAAACCACGGCCCGCATATCCCGTGCGGCGCGTCGATCGCGCTGGCGAACCGGTTGGCCAGCGCCAACAGCGGTGGCGCGCCGCTACCGCGCGGCGCGATGCCCTGCATCGGCCTGCTCACGGTGGAAAATTACCTGGCCGCGCTGCAAGGCCATGATGTGACCGAGGTACCGGCATGAGCTGGTACCTGTTCGTCAAATGGCTGCACATCATCAGCGCCACCATCCTGTTTGGCACCGGCATCGGCATCGCTTTCTTCAAGTGGATCAACGACAGGGGCGGCGAGGTGCGTGCGATCCGCCTATCGGCCGAAAAGACCGTGCTGGCCGACTGGCTGTTCACCACGCCGGCCGTCATTGTCCAGCCGCTGTCCGGACTGGCACTGGCGCACCTGGCCGGCTATCCGATCCTGTCCGGCTGGGTCCTCGCCTCGATGCTGCTGTATGCGCTGGCCGGCGCCTGCTGGCTACCCGTGGTATGGCTGCAGATCCGCATGCGCAGCCTGGCCCGCCTGGCTGACGACATGGGAACACCGCTGCCGCGCCTGTACTGGCTCTATGCGCGCTACTGGTTCTGGCTCGGCGTGCCCGCATTTGCCGCGCTCATGCTGGTCTACTGGCTGATGGTTGCCAAGCCCGCGCCATGACGCCAGCAAAGCTGCAAGGGCTGTACTGGGCCATGCGCCTCGGCATGGCCTTTATCTGGCTATGGACGGCGTTTGTGTCCTGGTATCTGTATCCGCATGCCGAATCGCTCGCATGGCTGCGCCGTAGCGGCATCACGCTGCATACGGAACACGTGTTTGCCGCCTCCTGCCTGGCCGACCTGGCCATGGGCATCGCCTCACTGCTCCATGCCAGGCCGTTGCTATGGTGGACGCAGTGCGCGCTGGTGGCCGGCTATACACTGGTGATCGCCGTCTTCCTGCCGGAATTCCTGATACACCCTTTCGGCCCGCTGACGAAAA
Organism: Janthinobacterium sp. GL_088; assembly: GCF_057837845.1. Classification (NCBI taxonomy): domain Bacteria; kingdom Pseudomonadati; phylum Pseudomonadota; class Betaproteobacteria; order Burkholderiales; family Oxalobacteraceae; genus Janthinobacterium; species Janthinobacterium sp. GL_088. The sequence goes on from NZ_CM174453.1 coordinate 5,888,996, forward strand.
ATATCCCGCTGGTCGCCGGTCTCGTCTTCCTGGCCCTATATGAAAAAAGCCGTGGCTAGCACGGCTTCGGGAGATCGATCAACAACACTCGACGGCGCAGCAACCGATCAGGCTGGCCGTACCGCCTGTGGCAGCGCGGGTGCCTTCACCTTGTCCATCAATCCCAGCACCACCTGCAATGCCATGGCGATGGCGCCAACGATGAAGACCACGTCGCCGAAGGTGCGTATCCAGCGCAGGTTCTGCAACAGCGGCTGCTGCATGAACGCTTCGCTGCGCGCATACCACAGGCCTTCCGTCACGCTGGCGTGGAACTGGATGATGCCTATCGGCAGCAAGCTGGTAAAGATCATCAGCACCAGGCCCGCATTCAAGCCCCAGAACGCCGTCTTCATCAAGGCAGGGCTGAAGCGGTAGTCGGGCCGCAAATAGCGCAGCACCAGCAAGGTAAAGCCCAGCGCCAGGAAGCCGTACACGCCGAACAGCGCCGCATGCGCATGCACGGGGGTCGTGTTGAGACCCTGGATGTAGTACAGCGCCACGGGCGGATTGATCATGAAACCCAGCACGCCGGCGCCCAGCATGTTCCAGAAGGCGACGGCGACAAAGCACATCATGGGCCAGCGCAACTGCTCCATCCACGGCGCGCGCTCCTTCAAGCGCCAGTTTTCCCACGCTTCATGCCCCAGCACGATCAGCGGCACCACTTCCAGCGCACTGAAGCTCGCGCCGATGGCCATCACGGGCGTGGTGGTGCCGGCGAAGTACAGGTGGTGGAAGGTGCCGGGTATCCCGCCCAACATGAACAGCGAGGCCGACGCCAGGCTGGCCGTCGTGGCCATGCGCACCGACACCAGGCCCAGGGTCGAAAAGATGAAGGCCAGCGCCGTCGTGGCGAACACTTCGAAGAAGCCTTCCACCCACAGGTGCACCACCCACCAGCGCCAGTATTCCATCACGGACAGGTGCGTGCGTTCGCCGTAGAACAGGCCGGCGCCGTAAAACAGGCCGATGGCGCCGACGGATGCGGTCAGCAGCGCCAGCAGGTTCTTGTCGCCGCCCGGCTTGCGCAGGGCCGGCACGACGCCGCGCAGCATCAGCACAAGCCACAGCAGGATGCCGATATATTTACCGATTTGCCACAAGCGTCCCAGGTCCACATATTCATAACCCTGGTGACCCAGCCAGAAATTCCACTCGGGCGGCATCACTTGCGCAATGGCCAGGTAGTTGCCGATGAACGAACCGACGACGACTGCGACGAGGGCCCAGAACAGCACGTCGACACCGAGGCGCTGCCACTTGGGGTCCTTGCCGCCATTGATCAGGGGCGCGAGGAACAGGCCGGCGGCCAGGAAGCCCGTGGCGATCCAGAACAGCGCGGCCTGGATATGCCAGGTGCGCGTGAGCGCATAAGGGAACCAGCGCGACACGTCGACGCCGTAGAACTGCTGCCCTTCCACCGTGTAGTGCGCCGTAAAGCCGCCGATGAAGACCTGGAAGGTAAACAGCGCCACCACCAGGAACAGGTATTTTCCCAGTCCCCGCTGCGAAGGCGTCAGGGCGAACGTGGTGAGCGGATCGCGCGGACCGGCGGCCGGCAGCGCTTCGTCGTGGTCGCGCAAGAAAGCCCAGCCCCAGACGAGGAAGCCCACGCCGGCCAGCAGCACCACCACGCTGGCGACCGACCAGACGAGGTTTTCGCCGCTGGGCTGGTTGCCGATCAGCGGTTCATGCGGCCAGTTGTTCGTGTAGGTTACTTTCTGGCCAGGACGCTCGGTGGCGGCGGCCCACGCCGTCCAGAAGAAGAACTGCGTCATCTGCGCGCGCCGCTCGGCGCTGGGCAGGGTGTTTTCCTTCATGGCGAAATGCTCGCGGCTGGCGTGCAGCGCCGGCGCGTCGGAGAACAGCTGGTCGTAGTAATGGGCCGTGTTGGCGATCGCTTGCACGCGGCGCGGCGACAGGCGCAGCACTTGCGCATCATCGGTGCGGTTGCCCCGGTATTCGAGCTTGAGCGCTTCGCGTAGCGCCGCCTGCGCGGGGCCGTCGAGCGCCGCGTACGCCTTGCCATGCTGTTCTTGCGCGGCCAGTTCCAGCCAGGCCGTCAATTCGCGGTGCAGCCAGTCGGCCGTCCAGTCGGGCGCCTGGTAGGCGCCGTGGCCCCAGATGGAACCGAGCTGCATGCCGCCCACCGATTGCCAGGCCGTCTGGCCATCGAGGATGCCCTCGCGGTCGAACAGCTGCCGGCCATCCTGCGCCAGCACTTGCGCGGGAATGGGCGGCGCCTGCCGGTAGACTTCCGTGCCGTAGTAGCCGAGCAGCGAAAACGTCACGATCAGCACACCGATCAGGGTGAACCAGAGTTTTTTGTAGGGACCCATGGGTCTTTCCTTTGTCAGTGCACCACGGCCGGCGCAAAGCGCTCGAACAGGATATTGTTTTCGGTATGGATGTGCGCCATCAGGTCTGCACGGAAGGTGCGCAAGCCCGTGTACAGCGCGCGCCAGGTGGTGCAGGCGCCGGCCGGCGCGGTGATATCGTTCGTCATTGCCTCCATGGCGCGCAAGGCCACGCCATGGTCGTCATGCTCCATGCGCATCACGTTGATGGGCGCGCCGGCCCGGGGCCCCTGGCCGCGCACGATCATCGGAAACAGCACGTCTTCTTCCTTGCGCATGTGGCTTTCCAGCTCCTGCGCCATGGCCGACAGGTGTCCCGCCAACCCGTGCGGACAGTCGGCGCGGTCGCCATGCACCTGCTCGACCTTGCGTGCCAGGCGTATCAGCTCGGGCAGCTGCTCGCGGTGCACGGCGTGGTAGCGCGCCAGGATGTGCTCCACCAGTTCGGTGGCCGAGGCCTCCTGCCAGTCAAGCTCGCCGCTGGCGTCAGTCCGTCCTGCCAGCAGTTTCAGTTCCTCGACGATGGGCGCCGTGTCCACGCCGGCCGCTTCGGCCGCCGCGCGCAATGTCTTGTTGCCGCCGCAGCAGAAATCCAGGCGGTGCGCATCGAACAGGCGCGTGGCGCCGGGGATGCGGCGGGCCAGCTGGCCCAGGGATTGTTCGATCAGTTCCATAGATACTCCTTGATGATGAATGTGGTGGTGTTATTGAACGGCGCCCGCGTGGTAGACGCCGGGCACGGCTTCGCCAGTCACTTCCAGCACGCCCACGGCGCCCTTGCCGGCGCGCGACAGCGCATGGTCGACCAGCAGATAGCTGCCAGGGTGCTGTACCTTGAGTTCGACGATGGTCGCGCCGCCCGGCGCCACGAGCGTCGTTTGCACGTCGTGTTTCGGGCTGCTGATCGAGCCTTCGCTGTACACCTTGTCGAAGATCTCGCCGATGATGTGGAACGATGAAATCTTGTTCGGGCCACCGACACCGAAATAGATGCGCACCGTCTCGCCGACTTTCGCCTGCAGTTTGTGCGTCTTGCTCAGGGCGCCCACTTCGCCATTGAAGACGTAGTAGTCGGGCAGCTCATTCGCCATTTTTTCCAGGTTCGGCTCCTGGTGCACGGGGGCGCCGTGCGGACGGCCCGTGTACATCTCGCCCTGCATCACGTAGTACTCGCGGTCGACTTTCGACAGGCCGCCTTCCGGTTCGACGAGGATCATGCCGTACATGCCGGCCGCGATATGCTGCGGCACCAGCGGCGTGGCGCAGTGGTACACGAACAGGCCCGGATTGAGCGCCTTGAAGGTGACGGTTTTTTCCTGCCCCGGCGCCACCTGCGTGTGCTGTCCGCCGCCATGGCCGCCCGTCACCGCATGCAGGTCGATCGAGTGGATCATCTTGCTGTCCTTGGCGTTGAACAGGGTCAGTTCCACCGTGTCGCCCACCTTCGCGCGCAGCATGGGGCCCGGCACTTGCCGGTTGAAGGTCCAATACGTAAAACTGGTGCCGTCATCGAGCTTGCCCGGCAGTTCCACCGTCTCCATCCGGTATTTCAGGGTTTGCGGCGCGCGCGCGCCGATGGCGGTCGGCACGGAGGCCGGATTCGCCGCCACGTTGACGGCAGATGGGTCGGGGCCACGCATCGGCGACGGCGCCGGCGTGTACAGGGCCAGCGCGGCGGCCTGGCTCGATTCGCTGGCGGCCTTCGGGGCCGCCGTCTCGGCCAGCGACGTGCCGCTTACTTCCAGCTTGCCTTCCATGCCGATCTGGCGGTGGCCGGGAATCGAGCAGTAATAGGTGAACGTGCCGGCGCGCGTGACCTTGAAGCGCACGGTGGTGCTGCCGCTATTGGCGCTGAACTTGGCCGATGCGACGTTCAGTTCCGGGATCAGCAAATCGTGCTCGGCGCCTTCGCCGCTTTTCAGCACGAGTTCCACCGTGTCGCCCACCTTGGCCGCCAGCACGGGGTTGACCTGGCCCTTGGCGTCGATGAACACCATCTTGCCGTCGACGATATTGGTTTGCAGTTCATAGCGCTTGAGCGTTGCGGCTACAGGTTTGGCCGCAGTGGCGGCGGCGCTGGCAGGCAGGCTCGCCTGGGCTTGCACGGACAGGGGCATGGCCAGTACGCAGACGGCGGCGGCGATGGCGCGGAGGGAGGGAGTCGTTTTCATCAAGCTTTCCTTGGTCTTGTATGCCGGTTCGGCACCCTTACCTAGGCAATCCGTGTGCCAGGAAAAACTTGTTTTAAATCAACGATTTGAAAAATGCAGGGTCGGTATGACCCTCTTTGGACGTGGTCCGTTGTACCCTGCATGGTACTTATGACCACCACTGCCATCCACCTGCTGTTACTGACCGACCTGGTCGCCGACCTGCCCGTGGCCGTGCGCCTGCAGCGCCTCGTCGGTAGCCTGCGCGCGCACTTCGGCTGCGAAGCCGTGGCCTTGCTCAAGCTCGATGGCGAACACTTGCGCCCCGTGGCAATGGCCGGCCTGGCCAGCGACGCGCTGGGACGCCGCTTCGCCGTCGCCGACCACCCGCGCCTGGCCGCCATCCTGCAGCGGCGCGGCGTGCTGTGCTTCCATCACGACAGCTCCCTGCCCGATCCCTACGATGGCCTGATCGCCGAGCGGGCCGGCGAGCCGCTGCCCGTGCACGACTGCATGGGCATGGCGCTGGACCTGGAAGGCGAACGCTGGGGCGTGATCACGCTCGACGCGCTGCAGGTCGGTACCTTCGATACGCAGGCGCAGCGCGACCTGGGCGAACTGGCCTGCGCCATCGAGGCGGCCGTGCGCGTGACGCGCCTGGAGACGGAAATCCGCGCCCTGCGCCTGTCGGGCGGCGCCATGCTGGCCGATGCACAGGCGCCGCGCGAGGAACATGACTTCGTCGGCCAGAGCAGCGCCATCACGCACTTGCTGCACGAATTGCAGGTGGTGGCCGATTCGGAACTGCCCGTGCTGCTGCTGGGAGAAACGGGCGTGGGCAAGGAACTGTGCGCGCACCGCCTGCACCGGCTGTCGCGCCGCGCCGGCAAGCCCCTGATCCACGTCAATTGCGCGGCCTTGCCCGAGTCCCTGGCCGAAAGCGAATTGTTCGGCCATGTACGCGGCGCGTTTTCCGGCGCCGTCAGCGACCGGCCCGGACGCTTCGAGGCGGCCGAAGGGGGCACCCTGTTTCTCGATGAAGTGGGGGAATTGCCATTGTCGATACAGGCCAAGCTGCTGCGCACCTTGCAAAATGGCGAAATCCAGCGCCTGGGCGCGGACCGGCCGCGCAGGGTCAACGTGCGCGTGATCGCCGCCACAAACCGCAGCCTGCGCGAGCATGTGCGCGACGGCTCGTTCCGCGCCGACCTGTATCACCGTCTATCCGTGTATCCCGTGCCGATTCCGCCGCTGCGCGAGCGGGGCAATGACGTGCTGCTGCTTGCCGGCGGCTTCCTGGAACTGAACCGCGCGCGCCTGGGCTTGCGCAGCCTGCGCCTGTCCGCTGCGGCGGAAAACGCCTTATGCCATTACCGCTGGCCGGGCAATGTACGCGAACTGGAACATGTGATCAGCCGGGCCGCGCTGAAAGCCGTGATCCGCGGCGCGGACCGCAAAGAGATAGTAACGCTGGAAACGGATATGCTCGACCTCGATGCGCTGGAAGCGCCGGCCGGCGCGGACGCGCTGCCACCAATGTCGGCCGCATGTGGGGCGCCGGCGGCGCCGCTGCTATCGATGCATCAGATCGTGGAAGCGAGCCAGCGCCAGGCCATCCGCCAAGCGCTGGTGCTGCATCAGGATAACTGGGCCGCCGCGGCACGGCAATTGGGACTCGACGCCAGCAATCTGCACAAGCTGGCGCGCCGGGTGGGGCTGAAGGCCTGAGCCGAACTCAAACTCAGCGGTGGATCACCAGGGTGGTCGGCAGGCTGTGAAGGTAGGCGGCCAGATCCTTGATGTCCTGGTTGCTCAGCGGTTTTACCTGGCCCGTCATGATGGCGTTGTTGCGGCCGTTGGCCTTGTCGCCCCGTTTATATGCCGTCAACGCGTGTTCCAGGTAATCCTTGTGCTGGCCCGCCAGTTTCGGGTACGACGGGTCGATGGGTGAGCCGTAATCCTTGCCGTGGCAGGTGGCGCAGCTGTATTTTTCGGCCAGGGCTTTACCTGTATTGATATTGCCGGCGGCGCTGGCACCAAGCGAGACGGTGGCGCAAACGAGGGCGGCGAGTAATTTTTTCATCTGGCTGGTCCTCAGTTCGGCTTGGCTTGTTGCGCATAATACGCGGCGACATCGGCGATATCCTGCTCCGACAGGCTGCTGGCGATACCCTTCATGCTGGGGTGCTTGCGGTCGCCTTTCTTGTAGGCTTGCAGCGCATTCTCGATATATTTTGCCGGCTGGCCGCCGATCATCGGCACCTGGAATACTTCGGGGAAGGTCGCCTTATAACCGGGGATGCCGTGGCAGCCGATACACATTTCCACCTTGGCAGGGGCTGCCTTGGCGTTTCCTACAATGTCAGCCGCTGTGACGGCATTTGCTATGCCGGCAAGCACGAGAAGTGCAAATATTTTTTTCATAGTGGCAATGTGAACAAAGGTAATCGGAGAAACGCCAGAGCTGGTTTTTATTGATTTTATGTATTGACAATTAAGGTTGACAATTAATCTGCTGCTTGCCGATTCTAGCCAAGATATTCTTGCAAGTCCACCTATAAAACCCGCATTGTAGGCAGGCAGGCACAGGCCGTCTGCGTGGCGGTGCGCCACAGTTCTGTTTATACTCACCATTTCCCTACTTTGGCAGACCGCTCATGCAAGCACAGCACACCCAGCAAGGCCAACGCTTCGAAGGTTCCGACAGCTATGTCGCCACCGCCGACCTGAAACTGGCCGTGAATGCGGCGCTGACCCTGCAACGCCCGCTGCTGATCAAGGGCGAACCGGGCACGGGCAAGACCATGCTGGCCGAGGAAGTAGCCGCCGCGCTGAACATGCCGCTGATGCAATGGCATATCAAATCGACCACCAAGGCGCAGCAGGGCCTGTACGAATATGATGCCGTCTCACGCCTGCGCGATTCGCAGCTGGGCGACGAGCGCGTGCGCGACATCCAGAACTACATCGTCAAGGGCGTGCTGTGGCAGGCCTTCACGGCGCCCGAACCGGTGGTGCTGCTGATCGATGAAATCGACAAGGCCGACATCGAATTCCCGAACGACCTGCTGCGCGAACTGGACCGCATGGAATTCTATGTCTACGAAACGCGCGAAATGGTCACGGCGCGCCACCGTCCGCTCGTCATCATCACCTCGAACAACGAAAAGGAATTGCCGGACGCCTTTTTGCGCCGCTGCTTCTTCCACTACATCAAATTCCCGGACAAGGACACGATGGAGCAGATCGTCGCCGTCCATTACCCGCACCTGAAACAGGAATTGCTGGCGCAGGCGCTGCAAACCTTCTATGAAGTGCGCGACGTGCCGGGCCTGAAGAAAAAACCGTCGACGTCGGAATTCCTCGACTGGCTCAAGCTCCTGCTGGCCGAAGACATCCCGGTCGAAGCGCTGCGCAGCAAGGACAACAAGGCCGTCGTGCCGCCGCTGCACGGCGCGCTGCTGAAAAACGAGCAGGACGTGCACCTGTTCGAGCGCCTGATGTTCATGTCGCGCACCAACCGTTAAGGAGCGCCGGTGAACGACATCAGCCCCGACAAGGTCTTCGTCCCCCTGGAATTGCACGGCATCCGCCTCGAAGCGCTGGCGCCGCACCATGCGGCTGGCTTGCGCGCGGCGGCCATGGATGGCGAACTGTGGAACCTGCGCGTCACCTCCGTGCCCGAGCCGGACCAGGTGGATCAGTACATTTTCAAGGGCATCGAGATGCGCCCTTCGCGCTTCGCCTTTGCCGTCATCGATGTAGCCAGCGGCGAGGTGCTCGGCACCACCAGCTACCACGACGTGGTGCCGGAGATCAAACGCCTGGAAATCGGCTACACCTGGTACGCCAAGCGCTGCCAGCGCAGCCACGTCAACACCACCTGCAAATTGCTGCTTTTGGCGCACGCCTTCGACACGCTCGGCTGCGCGCTGGTGGGCCTGCGCACCGATAATTTCAATCACGCCTCGCAGGCGGCCATCGAACGTCTGGGCGCAAAAAAGGACGGCGTGCTGCGTCACCATGCGCTGCGCCGCGACGGCACCGTGCGCGACACCGTCATGTACAGCATCGCGCGCGGCGAGTGGCCGGAGATTGCCGCCCATCTGCGCTACAAGCTGGCGCAGCGCCCCATCGCCGCACTGCCCCGCGCGGGAGAGCCCGCGCCATGCTGATCGACTTCTTCTTCACGCTCAAGGATGCGAAGATTCCCGTCTCGATCAAGGAATTTCTGACCTTGCTTGAAGCGCTGCAAAAGAACGTCATCGGCGCCTCGATGGACGATTTTTACTATCTGGCGCGCCTGACCCTGGTCAAGGATGAAGCCCATTTCGACAAGTTCGACCGCGCGTTTGCGCAGTACTTCAAGGGCGTCAACGCGGCCTTCGACACGAACGCGGCGATTCCCCTCGACTGGCTGTTGAAACGCATGCAGCGCGAGCTGTCCGAGGAACAGAAGGCGCAACTGGAAAAGTTCGGCTACGACAAGCTGATGGACCGCCTCAATGAACTGCTGAAGGAACAAAAGGAGCGCCACGAAGGCGGCAGCAAGTGGATCGGCACGGGCGGCACCTCGCCATTCGGCAATGGCGGTACGAACCCGGAAGGCATCCGCATCGGCGGCAAGGGCGGCAACCGCACGGCCGTCAAGGTATGGGAAGCGCGCAGCTACAAGGATTATGACGGCGAGCGCGAACTGGGCACGCGTAATATCAAGGTGGCCTTGCGCCGCCTGCGCAAGTTCGCGCGCGAAGGCGCGGAAGACGAACTGGCGCTGGACGCCACCATCGCCGCGACAGCGAACAATGCGGGCTACCTCGACATCAGGATGCGGCCCGAACGCAAGAACCGCATCAAGGTGCTGATGTTGTTTGACGTGGGCGGCAGCATGGACGACCATATCGAGCGCACCGAAGAACTATTTTCGGCGGCGAAGACGGAATTCAAGAACATGGAGTTCTTTTACTTCCATAACTGCGTCTACGACTACCTGTGGAAGAACAACCGGCGCCGCAACGCCGAGCGTTTTCCCACCTGGGACGTGCTGCGCAAATACCCGCCCGACACCAAGCTGATTTTTGTCGGTGACGCCACCATGAGTCCCTACGAAATCCTGCAGCCGGGCGGCAGCGTCGAATACAACAACGAGGAAGCGGGATCGACGTGGCTGGCGCGCTTTACCCAGGCGTTCCCGAAATTCATCTGGCTCAATCCCGAATCGGAAGGCTTGTGGCAGTACCGCCAGTCGATCGGCGTGATGCGGCAGTTGATGAACAACCGTATGTTCCCCCTGTCGATCGACGGGCTGGAACGGGGCATGCGTCTGCTCAGTAAATAAAAACGCGCAACAAAAAGTCCATGGCGGCAGGGGGCCGCCATGCCGTACACTGCGACACGGCACTACCGTGCGGAGCATCTCCGCTGCGGGCGGGTACCATACGCTGATACCAGCCCTGCCCAACCTGCTGCATCCTGTGCGCGGCCGCCATGGCCGCGACACTGTTCGATTGCGCACATCGTGCGCGCCTTCTGCTCCGGTAGAATCGGCGCATCGCTCTGCGCAAACCATGCACCACCGCTGCACCACGACATTGCCGCGCCAGCCCCCGTGCTGCCGGCCGGTGCCAGCGCCATTTTCAAAGGAATGAGCATGCAAAGTCTGATCTCGATCGCCGCCGACCTGTCCTGGCCGTTCGCCATCACCCTGGCCTGGGTGGTGGGCGAATTCGGCCACCGCTGGACTGGCCTGCCGCGCATCAGTTTTTACGGCGTGATCGGTTTCGTCCTCGCGCAGACGCAGGTGGGCATCCTGCCGCAGACGGACGCCGGCCCCATGCTGGTGCTGGCCGACGTGGCCTTCGGCCTGATCCTGTTCGAAGTCGGCTACCGCATCAACCTGCGCTGGCTGAAGAACAATCCGTGGATCGCCGTCACAGGCTTGGTCGAATCCTTGCTGACCTTTGCCGTCGTCTACTTCATCGGCATCGAATTCGGCAGCACCTCGATGACGGCGCTGCTGCTGGCATCGCTCGCCATGTCCACTTCGCCGGCCACCATCATGCGCGTCATCAACGAGGAACGCAGCTCGGGCCAGGTCACGGAACGCATCGTCCACCTCACCGCATTGAATTGCGTGCTGGCCGTCTTCACGTTCAACATCATCGTCGGCTTCTGGATGTTCCAGAGTTCCACCGACCTGATTGAGGCAAGCAGCAGCAGCGCCGCCGTGCTGGCCGCTTCCGTGGCCGCCGGCACCGTCTTCGGCATCGTCGTGCCGGCCATGCTGCGCCGACTGGGCAACATGGCGCAGGATGCCACCGTGGCCTTCGCGCTATCGGTGATGCTGCTCGTCGCCCTGACCTACACCACCAGCCTGTCGCCGCTCCTGGCCACGCTCACCTTCGGCCTGGTCGCGCGCCACCGCAGGGTCGCCTTCAGCCAGGCGCAGCGCAATTTCGGCGCGCTGGGCGAGCTGCTGACGGTGCTGCTGTTCGTGTATGCCGCCTCGACCCTGGAATGGGCCAGCGTGGCGGCCGGCGCGGGCCTGGCCCTGGCCGTCGTCGGCGGACGATTGCTGACAAAGGTCGTCGGCGTGGCCGCGTTTTCGCATGTGAGCGGCATTTCCTGGCGCAAGGGCGTGCTGACGGGCGTGGCGCTGACGCCCGTCTCCGTCTTCATCATCCTGCTGCTGGAACACGCGCGCCAGCATGGCGTGAACTTCGGCGATGAATTGAACGCCCTGGCCGCCATCACCCTGGGCCTGGAACTGGTCGGCCCCGTGCTGGTGCAGCGCGTGCTGATGCTGGCCAAAGAAACCCACGAAATCAAGGAGCGCTAAATGCCGCTGGAACCCTTTGGCCAATCGGCCGCGCTGACCTTCGGCGTCGAACTCGAACTGCAGCTGGTAAACCTGTCGGACTATGATTTGACGGCCGCCAGCCCCGACCTGCTGCATCTGCTGAACAAAAAACCGTTCCCCGGCAACGTCACGCCGGAAATCACCGAGAGCATGATCGAGATTAACTCGAGCGTGCATACGCATCACGGCCCGCTGCTGGCGCAGTTGCAGGAGATCCGCGACACCCTGATCACGGCCGGCGACAAGCTCAATATCGGCATCGCGGGCGGCGGCACGCACCCATTCCAGCAATGGTCATCGCAAAAGATCTTTTCCAAGCCCCGCTTCCAGGAAATCTCGGAACTGTACGGCTACCTGGCCAAGCAGTTCACCATCTTCGGCCAGCACGTGCACATCGGCTGCGCCTCAGGCGACGACGCCATGTTCCTGCTGCATTCGCTGAACCGCTACATCCCCCACTTCATCGCCCTGTCGGCGTCCTCGCCCTACGTGCAGGGGCGCGATACCCTGTTCGATTCGGCCCGCCTGAACTCCGTGTTCGCGTTTCCCATGAGCGGGCGGGCGCCGTTCACCCTCAGTTGGGACCAGTTCTCCAACGAGTATTTCGCCAAGATGGAGAACACGGGCATCATCAAGAGCATGAAGGATTTTTACTGGGATATCCGTCCCAAGCCGGAATTCGGCACCATCGAACTGCGCGTGTGCGACACGCCGCTGACGGTGGAACGGGCCGCCGCGCTGGCCGCCTACCTGCAGGCCCTGTGCCGCTACCTGCTCGAACGCCGCGAAACCCCACCGGTGGAAGACGATTACCTCGTATATAACTACAACCGCTTCCAGGCTTGCCGCTTCGGCCTCGATGGCGCCATCACGCATCCGAAAACCTACGAAACGATGTCGCTGCGCGAAGACATCATGACCACCCTGCGCAAGATGGAACCGCACGCCGAGGCGCTGGGCAGCACGCCGGCCCTGAAACACCTGTCGGACGTGGCCAAGCAATGGAGCGACGCACAATACCTGCGCAAGCAGCGCAATGTGCAGGGCAGCGCCGAGGGGATGGTCGATTCGGCGATTCGATGTTTTCGCGGCGAGCCGATGAACTACTGACGTTGCTCTGCCTGGTAACGTAGGTCGGATTAGCGGCGGCACGCCGCGTAATCCGACAACATCGTTAGCGCCGGTGGTGGCGTCGGATTACGCGCTTGCGCGCTAATCCGACCTACCCGCCCCTCAACCCAAAAAAACCACACCCCATCTCCCCGTCATTTACATCCACCTCCCCCGCTTGTTACAATAAGTGAGAATGATTCTTATTATTGTTTAAAAATACCAGTCCACCCGGACCGGCCATGCAAGGGGAACGCGATGCCGCTGGCAGAGCCGCTACAACGCCAGGACATCGCGACACTGTATGCCGACCACCATGGCTGGCTGCAGGGCTGGCTGCGCAAGAAGCTGGGCAGCACGGCGTGCGCGGCCGATGTGGCGCATGACACCTTCGTGCGCCTGCTCGACCGCGAAGACGCCGTCGCCGCGCGCGAGCCGCGTGCCTTGCTCGCCACCGTCGCGCAGCGTGTGCTGTTCAACCATTACCGCCGTCAGAAACTGGAACAGGCTTACCTCGACGTGCTGGCGCAACTGCCGCCCCGGCATGCGCCATCGCCCGAGGAACGGGCGCTGCTGCTGGCCACCGTGTTTGAACTCGACCGCATGCTCGACGGCTTGCCGCCTCCCGTGAAACGGGCTTTTTTGCTACGCCAGCTCGACGAACTGCCGCAGGAAGACATCGCGCGCCAGCTCGGCATCTCGCTGGCGACAGTCAAACGCCATTTGCAGCGGGCCGGCAGCGCCACGCAGGCGTGGCAGCAGCTGCAAACGCAGCATGAACACCTGCCGCCCGCCATGCACGCGACCCTGCTGCGCGCCTGCGTGCAGGCGAATGCGCCGCGCCGCCACGCCGTCAAGACGCTGGCACTGCTGCTGGCCTGCGGCGCCTCGCTGTATGCGTTTGAGCGCCGCAGCCCATGGCGCGGCTGGATGGCCGACTATCGCACGGCTGTCAACCAGCGCCGCGTGGTCACCCTGGCCGACGGCACGCAACTCACGCTCAACACCAGCAGCGCCGTGAATATCGTTTACGACGGCGCGCAGCGCCGCATCGAACTGCTGGCCGGGGAAATCTTCATCGCCACCGGCAAGGATGGTGAGCAGCGCCCCTTCTTCGTCGGCACGCCGCACGGCAGCCTGCAGGCGCTGGGTACGCGCTTCACCGTGCGCCTGCACGAAGGCTATGCCAGCGCCGGCGTGCTCGAAGGCGCCGTCGCCGTGCTGGCCGATGATGGCGCCCAGCGCCTGGTGCTGCGTCCCGGCGAAGGCGCCCATTTCGACGGCACCGGCTTGCACCGCCAGGCGCTGGCGCCGTATGGCGGCGCGTGGCTCAATGGCATGCTGGTGGCGCGCGACATGCGCCTGGCCGATTTCCTCGCCGAGCTGTCGCGCTACAGCGACCATCCGCTGGGCTGCGCGCCCGCCATCGCCGGCTTGCGCGTGTCCGGTTCCTACCCGCTGGCCGATGTCGGCGCCATCCTCGATGCCGTCAGCGCCAGCCTGCAACTGCGGCGCAATACCGTCACGCGCTTCTGGGGCCATCAGGTGGTGCGCATCGAACTGGCGGCCCACTGAAAAATATTTTCTGCAAAGTGAGCTGTTTCGCCGTGCTCGCGTGACTTGGAAGATAGGCAGTCTCCATCTTGCGCATCCACGAAAGGTTTTATTCCATGCACCACGCTTCGCGTTCCCTCCTCACCCGCACCGTCCTGGCCTGCGCCCTGTCGCAGATCGGCATGGTCCTGGCCCTGCCGGCATTCGCCCAGGCGCAAAGCCAGCAAGTGCGCGTCTACAGCATTCCGGCCGGCGCGCTGGGCGACGTGCTGACGCGCTTCGGCAGCGACAGCGCCATTTTATTGTCGTTCTCCAGCGACACCACGCAGGGCTTGCGCAGCGCCGGCCTGCAAGGCAGCTATGGCGTGCACGATGGTTTCCGCGTGCTGCTGGCCGGCAGCGGCCTGCAAGCCGTGCCGCAATCGAACGGCGGCTACCTGCTGCAAAAAATTCCCGCCAGCGGCGGCACACCTTCGGCGGACAGCCGCGGCGTGGCCGTCATGGGCGGCGTCACCGTGGTGGCGACGGCCGAGCGCAGCGCCGCCACCAGCGGCACGGGCAGCTATACGGGCGGCCCCGCCAACGGCGCCACGGGCCTGGCCTTGACGCAGCGTGAAACGCCGCAGTCGCTGACCATCGTCACGCGCCAGCAGATGGATGACCAGAACAGCAGCGCCGTCTCCGACGTCATGAAAAACGTCAATGGCGTGAGCGTGCAAAACTACGACAGCGATCGCTGGAGCTTCCAGGCGCGCGGCTTTGCCGTCACCAATTTCCAGTACGACGGCGTGTCGGCCATCTATGACGGCGTCTACGACTGGGGCACGACGAACAGTGACATGGCCATCTACGACCGCATCGAAGTGCTGAAAGGCGCGACGGGCCTGATGAGCGGTTCGGGCGACCCGTCGGCCACCGTCAACATGGTGCGCAAGCGCCCCACCGCCAGCTTCGAAGGTTCGGCCACCCTGGGCGCGGGATCGTGGGATAACTACCGCGGCGAAGCCGATGTCTCCGGCCCCCTCAATGAAAACCGCTCGGTGCGCGGCCGCCTGGTGGGCGCCTACCAGGACAAACACTCCTACCTGGACCGCTACAAGCAGCAGAAATCGGTCGCCTACGGCATCATCGAGGCGGACCTGACACCCGTCACTCTGCTGACGGCCGGCTTCACGCACCAGGATTACAAACCGCGCGGCTCCACCTGGACGGGCTTTCCCCTGATGTTTTCCGACGGCACGCGCACGAACTTTCCCACCTCGTGGAATCCTGCCACCGACTGGAGCCGCCGCGACATGCAGAACACCACCCTATTCACGTCGCTGGAACACAGCTTCGCCAACGCGTGGAAAGTGAAATTGAGCGCCAACCAGTTGCGCAGCAAGCATGACAGCGTGTTGAGCTCGGTCAGCGGCGGCTATCCTGACCCCGTCACAGGGGAAGGCGCCAGCTTCTACATGGGCAAATACGCGGGCGACCGCCGCCAGACTACCTTCAACGTGGACGCCAGCGGCCCGTTTACCCTGTTCGGTCGCCAGCATGAAGCCATGCTGGGTTATTCTTCATCGACGGCCAAGCAGGACGGCCCCGTCTACAAATCGGTCTATCCGCCCCTGGACGGCAGCTACTTCGACTGGCGCGGCCAGTATGCGGAGCCGGCGTTCGAACACCAGGGCAACGACAACGACAGCACGCGCCAGAGCGGCCTGTATGGCGCCGTGCGCCTGCGCCCGAGCGATGCACTATCGGTAATCGTCGGCACGCGGATCAGCAACTACAAGATGGACCAGAAGCGCAGCTTATTCGACAATGCCACGCCCAGCCATACGCGCATGGACGAAAGCGGCGTCATCACGCCGTATGCGGGCATCGTGTATGACCTCGACAAGACCTATTCCGTGTTCGGCAGCTACACGAGCATCTTTGCGCCGCAAAGCAGCCGCGACGTGAAGCGCAACTTCCTCGCACCCGTGCGCGGCAAGGGTGTGGAAGCGGGTGTGAAGGCAGAGTATCTCGATGGCAAGGTCAATGCCAGCGCGTCCCTGTTCCATATCCGTCAAAGCAATGTGGCCAGTTCCGTGGGTGAAGTCAACGGCGAAGTAGCGTATACAGCCATCGATGGCGTCACCAGCCGCGGCGTGGAAATGGAAGTGACGGGCGAGGTGCTGAAGGATGTGAAACTGAGCGCCGGCTACACGTATGCACATGTGCGCGACAAGGATGGCAAGGCAGTGTTCGCAGAAACGATGAAAACCACGCAGCCGGCCCACCTGGCAAGAATGCAAGGCAGCTGGCGCCTGCCGGCCAGCCTGGACAAAGTGACGGTGGGCGGCGGCCTGACCTGGCAAAGCAGTTTCCACGGCGAGGTCTGGAATCCTGCCGTCAACGACAATGCGCGCCTGAAGCAGGGCAGCTATGCATTGGTCAACCTGCTGGGCCGCTATGACATCAGCAAGAACGTCACGGCCAGCCTGAACGTCAACAACCTGATGAACAAAAAATACCTGACGGGTCTGGGCCTGTTCGGAACAGGTTTTTATGGCGAACCGCGCAATGTGATGTTCACCGTGCGCACGAAGTTTTAACGCGAAGTTCCAGCTAAGCGCAGTACAGCGCCAGCGCCCACGCTGGCGGGCGTAAATCCAGCGCCAGCGACAGGTAAGCGGGATCGAAGCGCGCCGCCAGCAGGTACACATTGGCGGCGCCCTTCGGCTCCCAATTACCCGTAAAACCCTTTTCGCCGGCCGCCACGCGCTTGCGGTCGAAGGGCACGGCGCTTTTGGCGAATTCCTCGTGCGTCTTTTTGCCCTGCGCATACGGCGCCAGCCAGGCCAGCGCCTCGGCCAGGCGCTTCGCTTCCGGCGCGCCATACCAGTCGTCGCCATGCGCCTGCGCCATCAGGGCCGTCGTCAGCAGTGGCTCCAGACTGTAGGTGGTGTAATGCAGGGCGTCGCGCTGCTCGAAGTCGAAGGGCACGCCGCCGGCGCCGATATTGCGCGGCACGTGCGCCAGGAAACGCTCTTTCGCCCTCGCGATCAGCAAGGTCTCGCCCGTGACATACGCGGCGGCCGTGCCGATCTTGATGCGGTGGCTGTGCCAGTTGTTGCGCGCCGTGGACGGGCCGCCCACCTTGATGGGATCACTCAGATACCCGTGCGCCAGGGTGCGGCAAAACGCCTGCACCTGCTCGCGCTCGACGCCGGTCAAACGTTCCTGCACCAGGTCAAAACCCATCAGCAGGCTGGCCAGCTCCGTCTCGTCGACGGGACTGAACGACGGCTGGTAGCTGCCGCTCCAGGCCAGCAGCAGCTGGCGCGCCGCCTCGAAATGCCCCATCTCGCCCGACAGCCGCCAGGCCAGCGCCTGCAAGCGTGCCTGGCGCCAGTCTTCCTGCGCCTGCTGGCTGGTCTCGCGCCCGCCTTCTCCCTTCAGCAAGCCACCGGTGCGCACTTCGGCCATCAGGTGCACGGGCCGCGCCGCATCCTTGCGCGCCGCCTTGACCACCTGTTCCGCAATGGCCGGCGCCACCCGCACCTTGAGCGTGCGGGCGCGCGCGGCGGAGCTCAGCGCAAACGGCAGCGCGCCTTCATGCGGGCGCGGCGCCGCGCGCAAGCCCGCCAGGGGCAGCGCCAGCAGGCTGGCCAGCACAGCGCGCCGGCGGATCAGATACGTACTCAAAACCGCGTCTCCCGCGCCGCGCGCAAAAAGTTATCGAGGATGGGCGTGCAATCGAGCAGTTCGACGCCGCCCGCCGAATGGAATTCCGGGTGCCACTGCAAGCCCATGACGAAGCGCGCCCGCTGGTAGCGGATGGCTTCGACGATATTGTCGCCTTGCGAATATGCTTCCACGGTGACGTCGCGTCCCAGGTCCTTGACCGACTGGTGGTGGATGGAATTGACGAGCGCCTCGCCCGTCTTCGGAAACATGCCCGCCAAGGACGAGCCTTTCGGGAAGACGATGGTGTGGCGGTGGCGGTCATACAGGTCGTTGACGTGCGAGGTGGCCCCTTCCACGTCCGAGGCGATGTCCTGATACAGCGTGCCGCCAAAGCCCACGTTGATCAGTTGGCAGCCGCGGCATATACCCAGCACGGGTTTCCCCGCATCGACGAATTCGTGCAGCAATTCCAGCTCGTACAGGTCGCGCGCGCGGTCGCCGTTCCATTCCGGCCGCGTGGCCGCCTCGGAATACGTCTGCGGCGAGACGTCGGCGCCGCCCTGCAGCACCAGGCCATCGAGGTGGCGCGCATAGTGGCGCAGGGTGATGTTACTCGGATGTAGCTGGCCACTGGTATTGACGGTCGGGATCATGAACACCAGCACGTCGCGCGACATGACCCATTGGGCGATCGACTCTTCCAGGTATTGCAGGTTCTTGCTGCGCAGGCCAGTGGCGCCCGGCTCCGGGTGGAAAATACGCGCCGAGATGCCGATGCGCAGGGTGCGTCGCATGAAATCGCGGCTGGCCTTGTCGCGCATGGAGCGGTAGCGCGACGAGATCACCCGCCAGGCCAGCGCCAGGGGCGTGTCGTTATCCTTCAGGTAGCGGGGAGCGGCGTCGCGCGCACGGTGCTCCTCATCGGGTGCCCGGCGGCCCACCCGGTCGGGCCGCGACGGCGCCGACGCTGCGGCATCGGTGGAAGGGGGAAGCTGGGGATCTTTTTCGTCTGACATGGCGGGGCTGACTGAAAGCGGAGAACGGTTTCAATATAAACCCCTGCTTCCGAAAGCACGATTCAATTTTGTAACAAAAGCATACCCGCGGGGCGTCCACGCAACAGGCGGGCGCCCGACGCATACGGCCCGTTTACGCCGGCGGCCCCGCTTTTTAGAGAATCTTTACGCCCCCGCTGCTAATCTTGAACGTACCTCAACCACCGCTGCAAAGCCACCATGGAACCCCATTCACGCCTGCAAACGCATCAAGCACATCAAGCACTGCCCCATCGCCATCCCCGCCTGCCCACCTTCCTCATGCATATCACGGTCGACAAAGCCTGCCTGGCCGAGCTGCGCCAACTGGTCGTCAGGACGTGCGGCGGCATGCTGTCGTTCATGCGCGTCGAGGCGGTCGACCATGCCGAACGCATGAAAGTCTGGCTGTGCGTGACGGAACCGGCCCTGCGCCTGACCATGGATGCCGTCATGCGCCTGCTGCCGGCCGCGGAATTTGGCCGCATCAGCCAGGGGAAATCGCTATGAACCAGTATGCCTGCGACCAGGCGATGTCTTCCTCGCGCATCACCGCGCACTTCCAGGGCATCTGGGTGCCGATGGTCACGCCCTTCCTTGATGGCGATGGCGACATCGACTTCGACGCCGCCCAGCAACTGGCGTGCGAACTGGCCGCCAGCGGCATCGATGGCCTGGTGGTGTGCGGCACCACGGGCGAAGCGGCCATGCTGAGCGCCGCCGAACAGACCATGCTGCTCGACAGCGTACTCGAAGCCGTCGGTTCCCGCTTTCCCGTCGTGATGGGGATAGGCGGCAGCGATACGCGCAGCGTCGTCTCCGCCGTGCAGCGCTACAACGACCATCCGCTGGCCGGCCTGCTGGTCTCGGCCCCCGCGTATGTGCGCCCTTCGCAGGACGGCATCGTGCGCCACTTCCAGGCCATCGCCGCCGCCACCGACCAGTCCATCGTGCTGTACAACGTGCCGGCCCGCACGGGAGTCAATATCGAACCGCAGACGGCCGCCCTGCTGGCGCGCGACTCGCACTTCGTCGCCATCAAGGAAGCGGGCGGCAAGCTGCAGCAGCTGGGCGAACTGCTGCTCGACACGCGCCTGGACGTGCTGTGCGGCGACGATGCCCTGCTGCTGGCCAGCCTGTCCATGGGCGGCCACGGCGCCATGTCGGCCGCCGCCCAGGTGCGTCCCGACCTGTATGCGCAGCTATATCATCTGGTCAAACAGGGGCGCCACGGCGCTGCCGGCGCCCTGTTCAAGACCATGCTGCCCGTCATTCGCCTGCTGTTTGCGGAACCGAATCCCGCTCCCGTCAAGGCGGCGCTGGCCATGCAGGGCAAGGTGCGCGACATATTGCGCCTGCCGATGACGTCGATGTCTTGCGCCGGCCATGCCGCCCTGGCCGCGGCACTCGAGCCCCTGATGGCACTGCCCGTATGGACAGCCAGCGACAGGGACGCCCCACGCGAAGGCTGTCTGCTGCAGCTGGTCTCCCCTGCCAACATCATGCCAGCCGTGCGCCAAGATGATCATCGCTATCACGGATGAACGCGGGGGGATGGAGAAATCCATCCTGGCCGGGCGGCTGGCCGCCTCCCGCGCGCTGGCCGGACGCAAGGTATTGCTGCTTGATGCCGATCCGCGCCAGGGCGCCATGGCGCAGGCCCGGAACATGCACGACGGCGCCATGCACGGCAGCCTGACGCGGCCGCGCCTGATGGCGCGCGCCATCAGCGCGAAGGGCTTGCAACCGGAGCTTGAGCACCTGGTGCACTGTTACCACGACATCGTCATCGACAGCGAAGGCCGCGACTCCATGGGCAGCCGTTCGGCCCTGATCGCCGCGCGCGTGCTGGTAGTACCGCTCGACGGTGTCCTCAACGACGCAGCGCAGGCAGGCCTGGCACGCCGCATCGCACACGCGCGCAGCGTCAATCCGGGCTTGCGCGTGCTGCTGACAGCGGACGCGCAAACGGCGCCCGCCCATGCCCTGGCCGCGCAGATTCCGGCCGCCCGCGTGGTCAGCCTGGGCCAGCTGTACTGCGCCGTTTTCAACCTGCCAGCGTAAGTACGCAAAAAAAAAGGCGGCGCATGCGCCGCCTCTCCTTTCAGTCAATTCAATCCATTAAAACGTCTTGCTGACCGTCAGCTGCAGCGCCGTCTTGCCCATGAATTTGCCATTCACGGGCGAGGCATAGGCCGACTTGCCCGCGTTCGTGCCGATCACGGCCAGCGCGCCCGAAACAAAGCCGAAGTCGCGCGTGACGCCCACTTTCCAGTCCGTGTAGCTCGATGCATCATTGTTCTTGACCTTCTGGTGGCCCGCGTGCAGGTTGCCGGTCCAGCCGCTCGTCAGGTCGATCGTCGCGCCGATGTCCAGGTAGCCGCTGTTCTTGCTGTTGACGATGCCGAACAGGTTCGAGACAGCGTGCGAATATTTGATGTAGGCGGGACCATACGACAGCTGGCCGTAGACTTCCTGCGTATCCGCATCGGCCAGGCCGGCGATGTGCTTCAAGCCATTGTCCGCGTACACATAGGCGAGCACGCCGACGTCATAGCCAACGTCGCTGGTCAACTGGCCGCGCTTGCCCGCATACAGGTCCACTTCCACGTCGCCGCTGCCGCCCGCATCCTTGGTCCACTTGATGGTGGAGGCCCAGGCGCCCGCATACAGGCCCGTCGGATTATTGACATAATCGGCGCCGCCCTGCAGCGCCGGTTTCAAGCGCGTCTGCGAAATGCCGCGGTAGCGGTAGTCGGATACGCCGGCCACGTTGAAACTGACTTCATTGTCCGGCTTGGCCTCGTCCGCGTGGGCCAGGCTGCCCGTAAAGGCTGTGGCGACGGCAAGTGCAAGTAGCATTTTATTCATGGTTTTTTCTTCTTCATGGGTGGTATGGGCCTTTGCCAACATGGCGCAGCTGGCCCGCCGCTGCAAAAATTCGCTGCAAAAATTTTAGGTAAAGCGCCCCCCTGGCGCGCGCGGCGCCTATTTTCAAACAGGGGAAAGAAAGCTATTTAAAGGGGCAAGAGCAAGCGGTAGCCGACGGCCGTTTCCGTCAACAGGTACTGCGGCTGGGCCGGATCGGCTTCCAGCTTCTGGCGCAGATGGCCCATGTAGATGCGCAGGTAATGGCCGTTTTCACTGTTCGACGGCCCCCACACTTCACGCAGCAGTTGCGGATTGGTGACCACCCTGCCCGCATTTTTTACCAGCACCGACAACAAGCGGAATTCCGTCGGCGTCATGTGCACCAGCTGCTTGTTGCGCGTCACCAGGCGGTCCTTCAGGTCGACGCGCACATCGCCAAACTGCACCACGCCATCGTCGCTGGCGGCGGGCTGGCGCTGGCGGCGCAGGGTGGCGCGCACCCGGGCCAGCAGTTCTCCCACGCCAAACGGCTTGGTCAGATAGTCGTCGGCGCCCGCGTCGAGCGCACGGATCTTGTCCTGCTCGTCAACCCGCGCCGACAGCACGATGATGGGCACGGCCGACCATTTGCGGATGTCGGCGATGAAATCGATGCCATCACCATCGGGCAGCCCCAGGTCCAGCACGATCAGGTCGGGCCGGCGCGTGCCGGCATCGATCAGGCCCCGCTGCATGGTGGCGGATTCGAAAATCTGCCAGCCCTCATCTTCCAACGCGGCGCGTACGAAGCGGCGGATTTGCGGTTCATCCTCGACCAGCAAGGCGGTGGCGGAAGGTTCGTTCATGTTGGTTTTCCTGTTTCATGGTCGTTGGCGTCATCGAGCTCGATCTCCGGCGGCGCCGG
This sequence comes from Janthinobacterium sp. GL_088, assembly GCF_057837845.1. Taxonomy (NCBI): domain Bacteria; kingdom Pseudomonadati; phylum Pseudomonadota; class Betaproteobacteria; order Burkholderiales; family Oxalobacteraceae; genus Janthinobacterium; species Janthinobacterium sp. GL_088. The sequence goes on from NZ_CM174453.1 coordinate 5,911,537, forward strand.
GGGCGTGCCCAGCGGCAGGCTGAAGACGATGGCGGCGCCCTGTCCCGGCGTGTGCGGCTGCGCGTGGATGGTGCCGCCGTGCGCTTCGACGATGGCGCGGCAAATGGCCAGCCCCAACCCGACGCCCGGCTTGTTCGATTCGCGCTCGCCGCGCGTAAATTTTTCAAAGATGGCTTCTTCGCGGCCGGGCGGCAAGCCTGGGCCATCATCAAACACCGTCACCTGCAGGAACTGGCCGTGCACCCCGGCCGCGACCGTGATGGTGCTGCCGGCCGGCGTGTACTTGGCCGCGTTTTCCAGCAGGTTGCACAGCACCCGCTCGATCAGCACGGCGTCGTAGCGCACCAGCGGCAAGTCCGGCGCCAGCTGCGTCTGCACGGCATGCTGCTGCAATTGCGGGCCGCTGGCGCGCAGCGCGCTGCCCACCACCTCTTCCAGCGCCTGCCATTGCAGGTTCAGGCGCACCTGGCCGCTTTCAATGCGCGCCATGTCCAGCAAGTTCGCCACCAGGGCGCTCATACGCACGGTTTCGGACTGCAGCGAGCGCGCCATATCCAGCTGCGCGGGCGACAGCGCAGGCCGGGACAAGGCCAGCGATTCGGCCAGGCCCACCAGCGACGTCAAGGGCGTGCGCAAATCGTGCGACAGGGCCGCCAGCAGCGAATTGCGCAGCCGCTCTGACTCCATCTGCAGCAGCGCGCCCTGGGCCACGTCGATGTAATGCACGCGTTCGAGGGCGATGGCCGCCAGCGCGGCAAAGGTATCGAGGTGCTGGCGCTGTTCCGGCACCAGCAGCCAGCGCCCCCGCTGCGCGCCCTCGAGCGGCAGCAGCGCCAGCACGCCGCGCGTGCGCATCGGCGCGATCAGCGGCAGGTAGAAAATGGGCGACGCCGGCAAGGTGTCGGTGCCCGTTCCCGCCGCCTGCGCATGGTCGAAGGCCCACTGCGCGATGCCGATATCGAGCGGCTCGCCGCCATTCGGGGCCGGCAAGCTGCCCTCGTCATCGGGCAGCAGCAGGGTGGCGCGCGCGCGGAAAGCCCGTTCGATGGCGCTTTTCGTGATGTCGAAAATCTGCTCCGTCTGCAGCACGCCGGACAGCTCGCGCGAGAATTCATACAGGGCGCGGGCGCGCGCTTCGCGGTGCGAGGCCACGCGCGCCTGGAAACGCAGGCCGGCCGTCAGGTGGCCCGTGATCAGACCCACGGCCAGCATCACGCCAAAGGTAATCACATACTGGAAATCGCCCACGGCAAACGAGAAGCGGGGCGGCACGAAGACGAAATCGAAGCAGGCCACGCCCACCAGGCTGGCCAGCGCCGCCGGTCCGCGTCCCAGGCGCACGGCCACCAGCACCACCGTCAGCAAGGACAGCATGGCGATATTGGCCAGGTCAAGATAAGGCTGCAGCGGTACCGAGGCGAGGGCCGTGGCCAGGCTGGCGCCGGCAGCCAGGATGTAACGCCAGTGGCGCGAGGTCCGGCGCGGCACCTCCGCATCGTCGCCGACTGCGCGCCGCGGCGCCGCATCGGCTGGCGGCAAGCCCACCTCGATCAAATCGATATCGGGCGCCAGGCTGGCCATGCGCGCCGCCGGCGGTGCCTGCCACAGGCGCGCCAGCGCATTGGCGCGACCACGGCCAACGATGACTTTCGAGATATTCGCGCTGCGCGCATACTCGACCACGGCGCCGGCGATGTCGGCGGACGGCATAACAGCCGTGCGCGCGCCCAGGTCCTGCGCCAGTTTCAGGGTTTTCAAAATGCGCTCGCGCTGGCTCGCCGGCAGGCGCTGCAAACGCGGCGTTTCCACGTACAGCGCATGCCATTCCGCATTCAGCTGGCTGGCCAGGCGCGCCGTGCTGCGGATCACGTGTTCGCCACCCGCATGCGGCCCCACGCAGGCCAGCAGCGCGGCGCCCGTCTTCCACACGGGATTGATGGACTTCTCGACGCGGTAGGCTTGCACGTCATCCTGCACCCGGTCCGCCGTGCGGCGCAAGGCCAGTTCGCGCAGGGCGATCAAATTACCCTTGCGGAAAAAATGCTGGGACGCCCGCTCGGCCTGCAGCGGCTGATACACCTTGCCCTGCTTCAGGCGGCGCAGCAGTTCATCGGCAGGAATATCGACCAGCACCACTTCATCGGCGCGGTCGAACACCGTATCGGGCAGAGTTTCGGCCACGCGCACGCCTGTAATCCCCCCCACCACGTCGTTGAGGCTTTCCAGGTGCTGCACGTTGACGGTGGAAAGCACGTCGATGCCGGCCGCCAGCAATTCCTCGACATCCTGCCAGCGCTTCGGATGGCGCGAACCGGCCACGTTCGAGTGGGCCAGTTCATCCATCAGTATCAGCGGCGGCGCGCGCCGCAGCGCTTCGTCAAGGTCGAACTCGAACAGGGTCTTGCCCCGGTACTCGATCGCTTTTAGCGGAAGCACGGGCAAGCCGTCCAGCTGGGCCGCCGTATCCTGGCGCCCATGCGTCTCCACCACGCCCACCAGCAAGTCCTGTCCATCGGCCAGCAATTTGCGCGCGGCGGCCAGCATCGCATAAGTCTTGCCGACGCCGGCCGAGGCGCCAAAGTAAATACGCAGCCGGCCGCGCGCGGCTTTCTTTTCCTGCGCCTGCACTTGCGCCAGCAGGGTGTCAGGGTCGGGGCGTTGGCTGTCGTTGGGGAGCATGGGCATCTTTTAATGTCAAAACCAGGGGCAAAACCGGCGGCTCCGCCCCTGCATCATCTTACTTCGCGGCCGCATCGAGCGCCAGATTCAGTTCCAGCACATTCACGCGTGGTTCGCCGAAAAAGCCGATATACGCGATTTTCTGCACCTTGGCGATGGCGTTTTCCACCTGCGCCAGCGGCACGGCGCGCACGCGGGCCACGCGTGGCGCCTGGTACAGGGCGCCCGCCAGGCTGATTTCCGGATCCAGGCCGCTGCTCGACGCCGTCACCAGGTCAACGGGGATGGCGCGCGTATTGCCAGGGTCAACTTCCTTCAGGGCGGCGATGCGCGCCTTGACGGCGTCCACCAGGGCTGGATTGGTCGGCCCCTGGTTCGAGCCGCCCGAGCCGGCACCGTTATTGGCCATCGGCGCGGTGGCCGATGGACGGCCCCAGAAATACTTGGGCGAGGTGAATGACTGGCCGATCAGGGTCGAGCCGACGGGCTTTCCACCACGCTCGACGATGCTGCCGTTGACTTCATCGTTGAAAGCCAGCTGCCCGATGCCGGCCGTGGCAAATGGATAGACGACGCCGCAGATCACGGTCAGCGCGGCAAACAGGACCAGGGCGGGACGTACGATAGTGCTCATGATGGTTCCTTTAGACTAAATTGAGTGCGGACAGCAGCATATCGATCAGCTTGATCCCGATGAAGGGCAGGACGATGCCGCCCAGGCCGTAGATCAGCAGGTTGCGGCGCAACAGGCTGGCCGCGCCGATGGCCCGGTATTGCACACCTTTCAGCGCCAATGGAATCAGCACGACGATGATCAAGGCATTGAAGATCACGGCCGACATGATGGCCGACGCAGGGCTGGCCAGGTGCATGATGTCGAGCGCCTTCAATTGCGGATAGGTGCCCACGAAGGCGGCCGGGATGATGGCAAAGTACTTGGCGATATCGTTCGAAATCGAGAACGTCGTCAGCGAGCCGCGCGTCATCAGCATCTGCTTGCCGATTTCAACGATCTCCAGCAGCTTGGTCGGGTTCGAATCCAGGTCGACCATGTTGCCTGCCTCCTTTGCCGCCTGCGTGCCCGAGTTCATGGCCACGGCTACGTCGGCCTGCGCCAGCGCCGGCGCATCGTTGGTGCCGTCGCCCGTCATCGCCACCAGGCGGCCTTCGGCCTGGTAGCTGCGGATCAGTTTCAGCTTGTCTTCCGGCGTCGCTTCGGCGAGGAAATCGTCCACGCCCGCTTCGGCGGCAATCGCCGCAGCCGTCAGCTTGTTGTCGCCCGTGATCATGACGGTCTTGATGCCCATGCGGCGCAATTCCGCGAAGCGCTCCTTGATGCCGCCCTTGACGATATCCTTCAGCTCCACGGCGCCCATCACGCGGCCATCGTCGACCACCACCAGCGGCGTGCTGCCGCGGCGCGCGATGTCGTCGACGGCGCGCCCCACCTCGGCCGGATACGGCTGGCCCAGCGCTTCCACATACTTTTTCATGGAGTCGGCCGCGCCCTTGCGCAGCTGGCGCACTTGCTGCTCGCCCGGGATATCCACGCCGCTCATGCGCGTTTGCGCCGTGAAGGGCACGAAGGTGGCGTGCAGGCTGGCCATTTCGCGTTCGCGGATATTGAACTTCTGCTTGGCCAGCACGACGATGCTGCGCCCTTCCGGCGTTTCATCGGCCAGCGAGGCCAGCTGCGCCGCATCGGCCAACTGCTGCTCCGTCACACCGGGCGCCGGCACGAAGCTCGACGCCTGGCGATTGCCCAGGGTAATGGTGCCCGTTTTATCGAGCAGCAGCACGTCCACGTCGCCTGCCGCTTCCACGGCGCGGCCCGACGTGGCGATCACATTCGCCTGCATCATGCGGCTCATGCCGGCCACGCCGATGGCGGACAACAAACCGCCGATGGTGGTCGGGATCAAACACACGAGCAGCGCGATCAGCACGGTGATCGTCACCGGCGTGCCAGTGCCGGCCGCCGCCACGGAAAACAGCGAATACGGCAGCAGGGTCACGGTGACGATCAGGAACACGATCGACAGGGCCACCAGTAAAATCGTCAGGGCGATCTCATTCGGCGTCTTCTGGCGCTTGGCGCCTTCCACCATGGCGATCATGCGGTCGATGAAGGCTTCACCGGGGTTGACGGAGACGCGCACCAGCAGCCAGTCCGACAGCACGCGGGTGCCGCCCGTGACGGCGGAAAAGTCGCCGCCCGATTCGCGGATGACGGGCGCCGATTCGCCCGTGATGGCGCTTTCGTCGACGGAGGCCACGCCGGCCGTCACTTCGCCATCGGCGGGAATCACGTCACCCGCCTCGACCAGCACCGTCATGCCCTTGCGCAGGTCGGTGGCCGGCGTGGGCAACCAGGAAGTGCCGTATTTCGGCGTCTGCATTTTCTTTGCCATCACCGTTTGCTTGAGGGCGCGCAGCGAGGCCGCCTGCGCCTTGCTGCGGCCTTCGGCCAGCGCTTCGGCGAAGTTCGCGAACAGCACGGTAAACCACAGCCACACGGAGACGGCGACGATGAAGCCGAATGGCGCTTCACCCTGGCCATTCAGGGCCTGAATGGCCAGCAGGGTCGTGATGATGCTGCCTACATAGACGACGAACATCACGGGGCTGCGCCACTGCGTGCGGGGGTCGAGTTTTTTAAACGCATCGACGACGGCGGGGCCGATCAGTGCGGAATCGAACAAAGTCAGGCTTGTGCGTGACATGGTAGCCTCTTATTTGATGAAAAGTTGCAGGTGTTCGACGATCGGGCCCAGGGCCAGCGCGGGAACGTAATTCAATACGCCGACCAGCACGACAACGCCGATCAGCAAGCCGATGAACATGGGGCCGTGCGTGGGCATGGTGCCGGCATTGGCCGACAGGCGCTGCTTGGCCGCCAGCGACCCGGCCACCGCCAGCACGGGCACGATCACGCCGAAGCGGCCGAACCACATGGCGATCGCCAGCATCACGTTGTAGAACGGTGTGTTGGCGGACAAGCCGGCAAACGCGCTGCCGTTGTTGTTGGCTGCCGACGTGAAGGCGTAGAGGATTTCCGAGAAGCCGTGCGCGCCCGGATTGGCCACGCCGATCTTGCCCGGTTCGACCATCACGGCGATCGCCGTACCCGTCAATACGAGGGCTGGCGTAATCAGGATGGCCAGCGAGACCATCTTCATTTCATACGCCTGGATTTTCTTGCCCAGGTACTCGGGTGTGCGGCCTATCATCAGGCCGGCGATGAAGACGGCCAGGATGGCGAACATCAGCATGCCGTACAGACCCGTGCCCACGCCGCCGAAGATCACTTCGCCGAACTGCATCAGCAGCAGCGGCACCATGCCGCCCAGGGGCATGTAGGAATCGTGCATGGAATTGACGGCGCCGCACGATGCCGCCGTCGTCACCGCCGCGAACAGGGTCGAGGAGCTGATGCCGAAACGCGTTTCCTTGCCTTCCATATTGCCGCCCGATTGCAGGCTGCTGGCCTGCTGGTCCACGCCCAGTGCTTGCAAAGCGGGATTGGCTTGCTGCTCGGCGCTCATCACGCCGGCCGTCATGACGACGAAGATCAGGGTCATGGCGGCCAGTACGGCCCAGCCCTGGCGCAGGTCGCCCACCATGCGGCCAAACGTGAAGCACAGGCCGGCGGGAATGATGAAAATGGCCAGCATCTGCAGGAAGTTCGACAGCACGGTCGGATTTTCATACGGGTGCGAGGAATTGGCATTGAAGAAGCCGCCGCCATTCGTGCCCAGCAGCTTGATCGATTCCTGCGACGCGACGGGACCCATGGCGATCGTCTGCGTGGTCGCCACTTGCGCTTCCATCACGGGCTTGCCGGCCGTATCGAGCACGGGCTGGCCGTCGGCCGTCACCTTCGGCGTTTCATAGGCCACGTGGTCGAGCAGGGTCACTTCCTTGTAGGCGGAAAAATTCTGGATCATGCCTTCGCCCATGAAGACGACGGACAGGGCCAGGGACAGCGGCAACAGGATGTACAGGGTGGAGCGCACCAGGTCGACCCAGAAATTGCCGATCGATTTGCCCGAGCGCGAGGCAAAGCCGCGCACCAGCGCGAAGATCACGGCGATGCCGGTGGCAGCCGAGAAGAAGTTCTGGCACGCCATGCCCAGCATCTGGGTCAGATAGCTCATGGTCTGTTCGCCGCCATAGCCTTGCCAGTTGGTATTGGCGACGAAGCTGACGGTGGTATTGAACGAGGAATCGGGGCTGACGGCGCCCAGGCCCTGTGGATTCAACGGTAAAAAGCCCTGCAGGCGCTGCAGGCCGTAGACGAAGACGGCGCCCACGGTATTGAAGACGATCAGGGCGATGGCATAGCTTTTCCAGCCCATGGCCTTGTCGGCGGGCAGGCCGGACCAGCGGTACAGCAGGTTTTCCAGCTTTTGCAGCCAGCCCAGGCCGCGCACGGGGGCATCGCCGGCCACTTTGGCCATGTACAGGCCCAGCGGATAGCCGGCGGCCAGCAGCACGGCCAGGAAGGCCACCAACAACAGTATCGATTGCGTCGTCATCACAGTTCCTCCGCCTTCAGCAGCGCCACCAGCAGGTACACGAGCAGGCCAGCCGAAACGACGGCGCCCAGCACATAAAACGCGTTCATTTGACGCTCCCTAATTTGTCGCAGGCGACGGCAAAGCCGGCCGCCAGGACGAAAAACACGGCAATCAAGCCGAGATACACGAGATCCATTCCCACCCTCATTCAGGTTTGTTTTGATAGTGAGCAGATTAGCCAAAAGGGTCTAAAAAATTCGTAAAGACTAGGGAGGCAGCTGTAAACAAGATGTAAAAACGGGCGCTTTACCGCATAAAATCCTTCACAATGGGCGCCAAACTACGCGCGCGGCGCACTGTTGTTGCCTTGGAGTAGCGCTATTGCTCGCGGGACAAGATAGAATGCGCGAGCGTCCGCACAAGGACGCCAAGCCTGCCGCACTGCCCTCCCACAGTGACGCTGGACGGGATATACTGTATATTCATACAGTTATCGCCGCCGCTGTCATTGCGCCCCGCAGTGCCCTGGCCTGGCGTTCCAACCACTGTCTTTACTTAGCTTGAACACGTATGGCCACTAAAAAACCAGCATCCGACTACAGCGAATCATCCATCCGTGTCCTGAAAGGACTGGAACCCGTCAAGCAGCGCCCGGGGATGTATACCCGCACTGAAAATCCGCTGCACATCATTCAGGAAGTGATCGACAATGCCTCCGACGAGGCGCTGGGCGGTCATTGCACGCATATCGCCGTCACGCAAAACACGGATGGCAGCATCACCGTCGAAGACAATGGCCGCGGCATTCCCGTCGGCCTGCACCCGGAAGAAGGCGTGCCGACGGTGGAAATCGTGTTTACACGGCTGCACGCGGGCGGCAAGTTCGACAAGGGTTCTGGCGGCGCCTATGCATTCTCGGGCGGCTTGCATGGCGTCGGCGTATCCGTCACCAATGCGCTGTCGACGCGCCTGGAAATCACCGTCTGGCGCAAGGAAAGCGACGGCAATGGCCTGCACCACATGGTGTTTGCGAATGGCGATGTGATCGAGCCCTTGACTTCCCGCCCTGCCCCGCGCGACGGCAAGAAATCGGGCACACGCGTCACCGCCTGGCCCGATGCGAAATATTTTGATTCGCCGAATATCTCGCAAACGGAGCTGCAACGCCTGCTGCGCTCGAAAGCCGTGCTGCTGCCAGGCGTCACCGTCACCCTCACCAACGCGAAAACCGGCGACACGCAAACGTGGCAGTATGCGGAAGGCTTGCGCGGCTACCTGACCGAAACGCTGGCGCAGGTATCGAATGGCGAAACCCTGATTCCCCTGTTCGAAGGCGCGCAGTACGCTGGCCCGGATTCGGAAGGCTTTGCCGAAGGCGAAGGCGCGGCCTGGGTGGTCGCGTGGACGGAAGAAGGCGCCATCGTGCGCGAATCGTATGTCAACCTGATCCCCACCTCGAATGGCGGCACGCACGAATCGGGCTTGCGCGACGGCCTGTTCGGCGCCGTGAAAAACTTCGTCGAAATGCACTCGCTGCTGCCGAAAGGCGTGAAGCTGCTGCCGGAAGACGTGTTCGCGCGCGCCTCGTTCGTGCTGTCGGCCAAGGTGCTGGACCCGCAATTCCAGGGCCAGATCAAGGAACGCCTGAACTCACGCGACGCCGTGCGCCTCGTTTCGACCTTCACCAAGCCGCCGCTGGAACTGTGGCTGAACCAGCACGTCGATTACGGCAAGAAGCTGGCCGATCTCGTGATCAAGCAGGCGCAGTCGCGCCAGCGTTCGCTGCAAAAAGTGGAAAAGAAAAAATCCTCGGGCGTCGCCGTCCTTCCCGGCAAGCTGACCGACTGCGAATCGTCGGACATTACCCGCAATGAACTGTTCCTCGTCGAGGGTGACTCGGCGGGCGGTTCGGCCAAGATGGGCCGCGACAAGGAATTCCAGGCGATCCTGCCCCTGCGCGGCAAGGTCTTGAATTCGTGGGAAACGGACCGCGACCGCCTGTTCGCCAACAACGAGATCCACGACATCGCAGTGGCCATCGGCGTCGATCCGCACAGCGTGGGCGATACACCCGACCTGTCGGGCCTACGCTACGGCAAAATCTGCATCCTGTCCGATGCAGACGTGGACGGCTCGCACATCCAGGTACTGCTGCTGACCTTATTCTTCAAGCACTTCCCGGTCCTGATCAACAAGGGCCACATCTGCATCGCCCGCCCGCCCTTGTACCGCGTGGATGCACCGGCGCGCGGCAAGAAGCCGATGCAGAAAATCTATGCGCTCGACGACGGCGAACTGGTCGCCATCGAGGACAAGCTGCGCAAGGAAGGCGTGAAACAGGGCGCCTGGTCGATCTCGCGCTTCAAGGGTCTGGGCGAGATGAACGCCGAGCAGCTGTGGGAAACGACGATGAACCCGGACACGCGCCGTTTGCTGCCCGTCACGCTCGGGGAAATCGACCACATGGCCTCGGCCTCGCGCTTCAATATGTTGATGGGCAAGGGCGAAGCGGCCGGACGCCGCGCCTGGATCGAAGAACACGGCAATGAGGCGGAGGCGGATATCTGATGATCATCGGCATCGACCTGGGCACCACCAACAGCCTGGTCGCCATCTGGCGCGACGGCAAGGCTTCCATCATCCCGAATGCGCTCGGTGAACACCTGACGCCATCGTGCGTCAGCATCGATGACGACGGCACCGTGCTGGTGGGCCGCGCCGCGCGCGAGCGCCTGCAGACGCACCCGCAGCTGACGGCCGCCGTCTTCAAACGCTACATGGGCAGCGAGAAGAAGATCACCCTCGGCACGCAGCAATTCCGTCCGGAAGAGCTGTCGTCGATGGTGCTGCGCGCGCTGAAGGAAGATGCCGAAGCCTTCCTCGGACACAAGGTCGAGGAAGCCATCATCACCGTGCCCGCGTATTTCAGCGATGCGCAGCGCAAGGCCACGCGCATCGCCGGCCAGCTGGCGGGCTTGCGCGTGGAGCGCCTGCTCAACGAGCCGACGGCCGCCGCGCTGGCCTACGGCATCCGCGACAAGGAACAGGAAAGCAAATTCCTCGTCTTCGACCTGGGCGGTGGCACGTTCGACGTGTCGATCCTGGAATTGTTCGAAGGCGTGATGGAAGTGCGCGCCTCGGCCGGCGACAATTTTTTGGGCGGCGAAGACTTCGTCACCGTGCTGGTCGACGCCTTCCTGGAAGGCAGCGGCTTGCGCGATGCGGCCGGCAGCCGCCTGTTCGACCCACGCCAGCAGCAGTTGCTGCGCGATGAAGCCGAACGCGTCAAGCGCTTGCTGTCGGACCAGCCGTCCGTGCGCATGGCCACGCGCTACCAGGACAAGGAATACAGCTGGGAGATCAGCGAAGACAAACTGGCGCAGCTGTGCGAGCCCCTGCTGGCCCGCTTGCGCCTGCCCGTGGAGCGGGCACTGCGCGACGCCACCATCCGCGCTGCGGAACTCAATGAAGTAGTGCTGGCCGGCGGCGCCACGCGCATGCCGCTGGTGCGCAAACTCGTCTCGCGCATGTTCGGCCGCTTCCCCGCCATCCACCTCGACCCGGATGAAGCCGTGGCGCTGGGCGCCGCCGTGCAGGCGGGCCTCAAGATGCGCGACGCGGCCCTCGACGAAGTGGTCATGACGGACGTGGCGCCGTACTCGCTGGGTATTTCGATTTCGCGCCAGGTTGGCGCGAACCAGTATGAAGGCGGGCATTACCTGCCCATCATCGAGCGCAATTCCGTGGTACCCGTCTCGCGCACGGAAAACATCACCACCATCCACGACAACCAGAAGGAAATCAACGTGGCGATCTTCCAGGGCGAGTCGCGCCTGGTGGCCGACAATGTCTTCCTCGGCAAGATCAGCTTCCCGATCCCCGCGAAAAAGGCGGGCGAGATCGGCATCGACGTGCGCTTCACCTACGACGTCAGCGGCGTGCTGGAAGCGGAAGTGACGGTGCTGGCCACGCAGGAACGCCACAAGATGATTATCAGCGACAACGCGGGCGTGATGACGCCGGAACAGATCGAGCAGCGCTTTGCGGAACTGGCCGACCTGAAGATCCATCCGCGCGAGCAGATGGAAAATCGTACCCTGGTCACCCGCGCCGACCGGCTGTACGAACAGTCGCTGGGCGACGTGCGCCAGTACCTGGCCGCGCACACGGCCAATTTCCAGGCCGCGCTGGAAACGCAGGACCCGAATACCATCCGCAAGGCGCGCCAGGCATTGGATGACGTGCTGCGCCAGGTCGAGAGCGAGAGCTTCCTGTAGATGGACGGCGGCATGGACAACGGACAGCGCAGCCTGTGGGCAATCCTGGGCACGGAGCCGACGGGCGACGAGCGCGCCCTCAAGCGCGCGTACGCGAAGCGCCTGAAGGTGACGCGTCCAGAAGACGATCCGGCCGCCTTCCAGGAGCTGCGCGAAGCGTATGAATACGCGCTGCGCCATGCGCACCTGTTTGCCGCCGAATTTCCGGAACCGCAAGCGGCAGCGGTAGAAACGCCGCCCATGGAAACGGCCGAGCTGTGGGGCGTCATTGACGAACCCGCGCGGGAGGCGCAGGAACCGCAGGAACCGCCTGCGGAACTGTGGGGCATCATTGCCCGGGAACCCGCACCGCCACCGGAACTATGGGGCGTGGTCGCCATCGATCCGGCGCAGGAAGCGGCCAACCTGTGGCAAGGCTGCCTGGCGCTGACGCGGCACGCGGATGCCGGCGACGTGCTGGCCCGCATACTGCAGGACGACGCCATGCTCAACCTCGATGTGCGCGAGGAATTCGACTTGTGCGCGCTGCGCTACTGTGCCAGCGCCGGGTATGACCTGGTGCTGCGCCAGGCCCTGTTCGAGCAGCTGGGCTGGGACCGTGATTTTTCCTACCTGGCGCGCAGCCATGGGGACCTGGTGCGCACTGCCGTGCAGCGCTACCGGGCCGACCGTTCGTTCGCCCATTTCAGCGACAACCGCGACAGCTACCCGGGCCTGGACTGCATCATGTCGCAGCAACCGCCATCGGCCTATGCGCGCCAGCTGTTCGACCAAAAATTCACGCTGCAGTTGCGCGAGCTGCTGCACGCGATACGCTGGCAGCACGGCGAGATGCTGGCCTGGAAGCTCGATACGGACCTGTTCGAACGATGGGAACAGGCCGTCCATGCCAAGCGCTACTTCAAGCAAACGGCGCTGGCCTCGGGCGGCCTCGGTTTCGTGCTGCACTTCATGCTCGCGGGCGTGCTCGATGCTGCCGGCTTCAAGCTCGGCGACACAGCGGCCTATGCCAGCCTGCTGGGCTTTCAGGCCCTCGCCTTTTCCCTGCTGGCCATGCATGCCTTGCGCTGGCCAATGCCGCTGTTCGCGCGCCTGGAATCGCTGCAAGAAGCGCTGCAGGACCGCCTGCCCATTCTGTGGCAGCGGCCCGGCTTGCGGCAACTGGGCTGGATCGCACCCTACCTCGTGCTGGCACTGCTGCTGTTCCTGCCCGAGCGCAGCGAGACCATGCGCCTCGTCACCGCCGCCGGCTTGTGCGCGTCGGCCCTGCTCGCGTATGCGATGAACCGCCAGCTGCTGCATGGCATGCTGCTGCTCCTGTGTCTGGGCCTGTCGCTGTTCGCCGCCATGTTCATGAGCGGCAAAGGCCCGTCGGCGCTGGCCATCGGCGAGGCCATGCCATTGATATTTTGCCTGGCGGCGCTGGCTCTGCGCTGCGCCACCGGCCTGTATGGAGATGGCGGCTTCCCCGAGGCGCTCTTGCCCCGCCTGCGCGCGGCATGGCTGATCGGCTGCGCGGGCTTGCTGTCGCTACTGTATGTGCAGCAGCTGCCGGCCGCCCTCATCGGCGCCGCGCTGTATGCCTGGTCGTGCGCCGGCTTGCTGTTTTCCCCCACCGATTTCAAATGGAAGACGATCTGGCCGGTGGTGCTGGTGCCGTCCCTTGCCAGCGTCGTGCTGGCCGGCCACGCCCCGGCCATCCGCGCCATGCCGATGATGCATCACAGCGTCGAGCTGGCCCTGGCTGTGCTGTATTTCACCCTGCGCTATATGTATCTGACATACGGCAAGTCCTTTTCCAAATCACGGCTGTCATAATCAGCCCCACGAATTCAACCGCAACCACTTAACACCGAAACAAGCGCCATGTCCACACAAACCAATTTATTTGACGATGCCCAGCCTGAGCCGATCGAGCCGGATGAACCGGTATTCGACGGCGAAGCGCTGACCCTGTCCACCTTTGCCGAGCGCGCCTATCTCGATTACGCCATCTCCGTCGTCAAGGGCCGCGCCCTGCCCGACGTGTGCGACGGCCAGAAACCCGTGCAGCGCCGCATCCTGTATGCGATGAACGAGCTGGGACTCAACTCCACGGCGAAGCCCCGCAAATCGGCGGCCGTGGTCGGCGACGTGCTCGGTAAATTGCATCCGCACGGCGACCAGTCCGTGTACGACGCGCTGGTGCGCATGGCGCAGGATTTCTCGCTGCGCTACCCGCTGATCGATGGCCAGGGCAACTTCGGCTCGCGCGACGGCGATGGCGCGGCGGCCATGCGTTACACGGAAGCGCGCCTAACCCCGATCGCCAAGCTGCTGATGGACGAAATCGGCATGGGCACGGTGGACTTCCAGCCCAACTACGACGGTTCGACGGAAGAACCGAAGCTGCTGCCGGCGCGCCTGCCGATGGTGCTGCTCAATGGCGCCTCCGGCATCGCCGTGGGCCTGGCAACGGAAATCCCGTCGCACAACCTGGCGGAAGTGGCGAAAGCGGCTGTCGCCATGATCCGCGATCCGAAGATGACGCACGCGGAGCTGATGGCCATCATTCCCGGCCCCGACTTCCCCGGCGGCGGCCAGATCATCACCCCATCGTCGCAAATCCAGGACATGTATGCGAGCGGTCGTGGCAGCATGAAGGTACGCGCACGCTGGAAGATCGAGGAACTGGCGCGCGGCCAGTGGCAAGCCGTCGTGACGGAACTGCCGCCGGGCACCTCATCGCAAAAAGTGCTGGAAGAAATCGAGGAACTGACGAATCCGAAGATCAAGCTGGGCAAGAAGGCGCTGTCGCCGGACCAGGTGGCCCTGAAGGCGCTGATCCTCAATTCGCTCGACACCATCCGTGACGAATCGGGCCGTGCAGCACCCGTGCGTCTCGTATTCGAACCGAAGTCGAAGAACCAGGACCAGACGGAATTCATGCTGATGCTGCTGGCGCATACATCGCTGGAATCATCGACCTCGATCAACCTGGTGATGATCGGCGGCGATGGCCGTCCGCGCCAAAAAGGGCTAGGCGACATCCTGCGCGAGTGGATCGACTTCCGCTTCGAGACCGTCACGCGCCGCACCGGCTACAAACTGGGCAAGGTCAAGGACCGCATCCATATCCTGGAAGGGCGCGAAGCGATCCTGCTCAATATCGACAAGGTGATCCAGATCATCCGCAATTCGGATGAGCCGAAAGCGGCCCTGATCGAAGCGTTCAAACTGTCCGAACGCCAGGCCGACGACATCCTGGAAATCCGCTTGCGTCAGCTGGCGCGCCTGGAAACGATCAAGATCCAGCAAGAGCTGGCCGAACTGCGCAAGGAAGAAAAGTCCTTGCAAGACCTGCTCGACAACCCGGGCTCGATGAAGCGCGCCGTCATCCGCGAAATCGAAGCGGATGCCAAGCAGTTCGGCGACGCGCGACGCACCCTGATCGAAGAAGCGCAAAAAGCCGTGGCGGAACAGAAGGTGGTCGATGAACCGGTCACCGTCATCATTTCGGAAAAAGGCTGGGTGCGCGCACGTACCGGCATCGGCCACGATGCGGCGCAGTTCACGTTCAAGGCGGGCGACTCCCTGCATGGCGCCTTCGAGTGCCGCACGGTCGACACCCTGCTGGGCTTTGGCAACAACGGCAAGATTTACTCGGTTCCCGTCTCCGCGCTGCCCAACGCGCGCGGCGACGGCGTGCCGATCACGACCTTGTGCGACCTGAGCGGCGGTACGCCCGGCAACGCCGTACGCATCCTGCATTACTTTGCGGGCAATGGCGCCACCAATTTGCTGCTGGCGTCGAGCGCAGGCTACGGCTTCATCGCCAAGGCGGGCGACATGACGAGCCGTCTGAAAGGCGGCAAGGCCTTCATCACCCTGGACGATGGCGACGTGCCTTTGGCGCCGAAAGTCATCCCCGAGGCGACCAGCGCCCTGGCCTGCCTGACGGAAGGCGCGCGCCTGCTGGTGTTCGGTCTCGATGAAATGAAAACCCTGTCCAAGGGCGGCACCGGCGTCAAGCTGATCGACCTCGATGCGAAAGACAAGCTGCTGGCCGTGCAGCCGATCACCCAGCGCGGCGTGGTGGTCTCGGGCATCGGCCGGGCCTCGAAACCGCAGGATGCGTCGCTGGGCGCCACGGCCCTGGCCGAGCACTTCGGCAAGCGCGCGAAAAAGGGCAAGGCGCTGGCGGCCAAGCTGAAACCGGTGTCGATGGCGGCCATTGGCTGACCGGCATCGCGCCACACGAAAAGACAGGTTCGCCTGTCTTTTTTTTCGCCTGTCGCAGCGGACAAAATAGTTTTACAGATAGTTTTGCAGATACGCGCCGCGTTTTCGTTATCCCTGCAGGCATGCCACCGGCGTGCCGCCCACAGACAGGAGAGCAACGATGACAAACAAGGTTTCAGGCAGGCTGCCATGCAGCGCCTGACCCCGGCCGAGCGGCTGGTGGCGGCCATGGCGGCCGAAGGCTTGCCGTATAAAAGCATCGCCAGGGAACTGGGCAAGTCGCCGGCCACCGTACGCAATCAGCTGCATGCGATTTACCAGAAACTGGGCGTGGGCAACCGCACGGCGCTCGCATACAAACTGCGCGGTCACCCTTGATGCCGCGACAGGCGCAGCACGTCGGGCGTCGCTTCGACGATATCGATCACGTCCTGCGCTCCTGCGCCATCACCGAGCGCATAGCGGCCCATGCCCAGGGGCCGCAGCCGGGTGACGGGGCCGGCACGGGGACGGTCGTCGGGGCCGGGCGCCATGGACGTCAAGGTCGCCTCCCCTTGCGCCGTGGCGCCGGCGGGCGCGCCGAACTCCAGCACCTTGCGCCCCTTGCGGCTGGGCGGGAAGGTGAACGTGGCCGTGGGCCGGTACACCTCGATACCGTCCGCATCCTCCTCGAACGAGTGCGTCCAGCTGCCGCTGGGCAGTGCCGTTGTCATGCCGTGCATGCCGCCTCCCGTTGAACCATTGACGTCAGAAACACGATACCACGCCGCCCAGGTTTTCATAGCCAGTCACGGACGGTGACCAGGCCGTGCCGTTCCACGCCTTGTGGAACAGGGCGCCATTCGTGCCTGTGACAAACACGTCGAGGCGGTTCGGCGCCCAGGCCGTGGCGCGCGGACGCGAGGTGCAGATACCGCCCAGGTTTTCAAAGCCCGTCACGGAGGGCGACCAGGCAGATCCATTCCACGCCTTATGGTACAGGGCGCTGTCCGTGCCAATGACGAACAGGTCGAGCCGGTTCGGTCCCCACGACACGGCTTCCACCTCGCCCACGCAAACGCCGCCCAGACGCTCGAAGCCGTCGATGGACGGCCCCCATTTCGTGCCATCCCACCACTTGTGGTACAGCGCGCCATCGGTGCCCGTGACGAAGACGTCGAGCCGGTTCGGTCCCCACGCCACGGCTTTCGGAGACGAGGTGCAGATGCCGCCCAAACGCTCGTAGCCCGTCAGCGACGGTCCCCAGGCCGTGCCGTTCCACCACTTGTGGTACAGGGCCCGGTCCGTGCCGACGACGAAGACATCGAGGCGGTTCGGTCCCCACGCCACGGCTTCCGGCTGGCCCAGGCAAATACCGCCCATGGCTTCATACCCCGTCAGCGACGGCCCCCAGGCGGCCCCGTTCCACCACTTGTGATACAGGCCGCGGTCCGTGCCGACGACAAACACGTCGAGGCGGTTCGGTCCCCAGGCCACAGCGCGCGGGTCGCCCACGCACAAGCCGCCCATGGCTTCGTAACCGGTCAGGGACGGTCCCCAGGCCGTGCCGTTCCACCATTTGTGGAACAAGCCGCTGTCGGTGCCCGTGACGAATACGTCGAGCCGGTTCGGCGCCCACGACACGACTTGTGGCGCGCTGGTACAGATGCCGCCCTGCCCCTCGTAGCCGGTGACGGATGGCGCCCAGGCCGTGCCATTCCATGCCTTGTGGTACAGCGCGCGATCCGTGCCCACCACGAAGACGTCGAGGCGGTTCGCGCCCCAGGCCACGACGGGAGAGGAGCTCTGGCGCGGCGTGGCGCCTGCGCCCGTGCCTCCCGTGCCGATGCTGGCGCGCGGGCCATCGAGGCAAGCCTGCATGCGCGCCACCTGGCCGGCCGTGAACATGAACATGGCGGGATCGTCGACGTAATCCATGTAGTTCATGAACATGTCGCCATTCGGCCCGTTATTGCACGACACCTGGGGAAACGAGGGCTGGCCCGTGTTCGGCCCGCCCTGGTTCGGCGTGTCGGCCACGTTGTCCGTGCCCGAGCACCCGGTGCCGTCGTCGCCCCAGATATGGTTCAGATTCAGCCAGTGGCCAATTTCATGCGTGGCCGTGCGCCCCAGGTGAAACGGCGGCGCCGCCGTGCCTGTCGTGCCAAAGGCCGATTGCAGGATCACCACGCCGTCGGTCGCGGCCGGGCCGCCGGGAAACTGCGCATAACCCAACAAGCCGCCACCGAGCTGGCAGACCCAGATATTCAGGTAGCTGTCGGCCGGCCAGGCATCCATGCCGCCCGTCGCCTGCGACTTGACGGCATCGTCCGCACCAAAGGACGTCACCGTCGTCTGGCGTCGCTCGACGCCGCTGGTGGCCGCGCCATGCGGATCGGTCGTGGCCAGCGCGAACTCCACGCGCGCATCGGCCGTCAGCGGCAGGAACGGCGCCGGCGTGCTGTTGACGTCCGGGTTGACGCGGCGGAAGTCACGGTTCAGCACATCGATCTGGCTGGCGATCTGCGCATCCGAAATATTCTGCGCAGCCGTATTCCACACCATGTGCACGACCACCCGGATGTGCGTCACGCCGGCACGGCCGGCACTGCTGGCATCGCCCTCGTACAACCCGGCCAGGTTTTCGATATCGACGCGCACGTTCGCATACGATGGGTCTTCGGTCAGCAGGCGCCGATGCACGTCCATCGTGGCGCAGGTGCGCGTCCGCGGCGTGCCGCCGCCCTGCCCCCCATCACCGCCATTGCCTCCGCTACCATCGCCGCCCATGCCGCCACCACCGATCTGCATGCAACTGGCGCCCGCCATGCCTTGCGGCGTCTGCTGCATGCCGCCACCACCCGGCATGGCGCCGGTATCCGCGGCGGCCACGCCCTGGGTGAGCGCCGCCTGGTCGGCATATGACACGCCCAGGCGCAGTCCCGGCATCGCGTCGCCGCCCGCCGCATCGGCGCCAGCCTGCATGTCGCCCTCGACCGGCATGGACTGCGTGGCGGACATGGCTGGCGCGCCTTCCGCCGAACCGGTGGCCGGTGTTTTTTTCGTTTTAGCGGTGCTCATGATGTCTCCTTCGTCTGTTTGCCAGTTCACTATGGCACGGCGAAAAGAGGAGCATTTGCGCCAGATCAAGACTGGCAAGCGTCGCCAGGGAAAAGTGCTGGACGAAAAAAAAGACAGCCGAAGCTGTCTTTTGGGCTTGCAGGCCGTGGCCCGCAAACAGGGAATTACTTGGCGGCGGCGGCCTTGACTTCAGCGTCGGCCTTGGCCTTGGCTTCTTCCGTCTTGGTGGCGGCGATGGCTTTATCGGCGTTCGCTTCCACTTTTTCCTTGGCGACCTTGGCGTCCGCTTTCACGGCGGTTTTGCCCGCTTTCGCATCGGCCTTGGCGGCAGCCTTGTCAGCCTTGGCTTGTGCCTTCATCTTGTCTTCCGGATCGGCATCGACCACTTTGTCGTGGGCCTTGGCCTTGGTTTTATTCGCCTTGTGCTGGGCATCGGCTTTCTTTTCGTCAGCCTTCATTTCAGCCTTGGCGACATTGGCGTCAGCCTTGGCATCGACTTTGGCTTCCTTGTTGGCAGCCTTGTTGATGTCATGCTGCGCAGACGCCTGGGCGCTGGCAACGGCTGGGGTAACTGGCGTTTGCGCGATGGCAGCGGTGGCAAACAGGGTAGCGATCAGGGCGGCGAGTAATTTGTTCATGATGAGACCTTTCAATATGGTTTAATTTTATTCTTACTAAAGGCGGGCAAAATGTTCAAAATTTGCCAGGCATCGCGCTGTTTCTTGATGTAGCGCAATGGCATGACTTCATAGTAAAGATAACGGGCAAACCACACAGTGCGTTAGCGCACTCAACGGGAAATATATGCATTTCGGCAAACTTCCCATCGAGCGCTGCCGTAAGCGTCAGGACCTCATGCACCCACGGCCAGCGCCGCATGGCGGGCAGCCACCCACTCCTCGTTGGCCGGCTCCACGCCCACCACGATACGGCTGCTGTCGCTGGAAATACGGCTGGCATTGCGCGCATTCGCCTCCCCGTCGAGCGCGGGGCCGATGAATCCCAGCTCGGCGCAGATGCGCTGGCGCAGCTCAGCGCTGTGCTCGCCGATACCGGCCGTAAACACCAGCATGTCCAGTCCACCCAGCACGGCCGTCAGGGCGCCGATCTCGCGCACAATGCGGCGGATATATAAAGCCAGCGCGGCGCGGATGCGCTCACCCGTGGCGTCCTGCCGGTCCTGCTGCGCCAGCAAGACGGGTGGGTCGGCCGACACGCCCGACACGCCCAGTAAGCCCGACTCGTGGTACAGCACATGCGCCACTTTTTCCAGCGACAGCTTTTCGATTTCCATCAGGTAGATGACGGCGCCCGGATCGAGCGAACCGCAGCGCGTGCCCATCATCAGGCCATCGAGCGCGGAAAAGCCCATGGTGGTGGCCACGCTGTGCAAATTCTCCATGGCGCACAGGCTGGCGCCGCTACCCAGGTGAGCCACGATGACCTTGCCGCGCGCGACCGCGCCAAAACGCTGCTCCAGCACCAGCGACTGGTATTCATACGACAGGCCGTGGAAGCCGTAGCGGCGCAAGCCCCGCTCCCACGCATCGTAAGGCAGGGCCAGCATCTGCTCGACCTGCGGCACCGTGTGGTGGAAGGCCGTGTCGAAGCACGCCACCTGGGCGATGTCGGGCCGCGATTCGAGCAGCACCTCGATCGCTTCCAGCGCGAACGGCTGGTGCAGGGGCGCGAGCGGCACATAACTTTTCAGGTCGGCCAGCACCTTGAAATCGATGCGTACGGGGGCGAAATACTTGCTGCCGCCATGGACCACGCGGTGCGCCACGGCGCGCAGCGGACGCCCGGCCAGCTGCGCCACCACTTGCGCGCGGATGTATTCGAGCGCCGCATGATGGGGTTGCGCCGGATCGAGCTGCAAGGCGATTGCCGGCAGGCCGCCGGCGCGGTAGGTGGCGTTTTCGCGGCCGATGCCTTCGACCTTGCCGCTCCATTGCGCCTGCTGCGGCAGCACGCCGCCCGCCTGCTCAAACAGGGCGAACTTGATGCTCGACGAGCCGCAATTGAGCACCAGGATCAGGGTGCCATCGGCATGTTGGACTGCTGCGTTCATGGCGGCGTGCTCCGGTAATGGTTGGCCAGCATCACGGCGATGGCGCACGAGGCGATGCGGCTGGCGCGCGAGTCCGCGCGGCTGGTGAGGATGACGGGGATTTTCGCGCCCAGCACGATGCCGGCGCTGTCCGCGTCGCCCATGTATTCGAGCTGCTTGGCCAGCATGTTGCCGCTTTCCAGATCGGGCACGAGCAAGATGTCGGCGCGGCCCGCCACTTCCGAGACGATGCCCTTGACGGTAGCGGCGGCGATCGACACGGCATTGTCAAAAGCCAGCGGGCCGTCGAGAATCGCCCCCGTGATCTGGCCGCGGTCGGCCATCTTGCACAGGGCGGCCGCGTCCAGCGTGGCCGGCATGTCGGCGTTCACCGTTTCCACGGCGGCCAGGATGGCCACGCGCGGGCAGGCCACGCCGATCACGTGCGCCAGGTCGATGGCGTTGCGCACGATGTCGGCCTTCATGGCCAGGTTGGGCGCGATATTGATGGCCGCATCCGTGATGATGAAGGGGCGCGGATACGCCGGCGTCTGCATCAGGAAGCAGTGGCTGATGCGGCGCTTGGTGCGCAGGCCGGCGCTGGCGGCCAGCACGGCCGACATCAATTCATCCGTGTGCAGGCTGCCCTTCATCAAGGCTTCCACTTCACCCTTGCCCGCCAGTTCGGCGCCGCGCGCGGCGGCGGCATGGCTATGCTCGACGTCCTCGATGGCGATGCCTTCCAGGCTCAGGCCCGCTTCCAGCGCCACGGCTTCCAGGCGCGCGCGCGGCGCCACCAGCACGGGCGTGATCAGGCCGGCCGCATGCGCGTCGAGCGCGCCCGACAGGCTCAGTTCATCGCAGGGGTGGATCACGGCCACCCTGATCGGACCCAGGGTGCGCGCGTGTTCCAGCAGGCGCCGCGTGCCGTCGCCGTTATGCAGGCGTACTTCGGGGAGGGTGGCGCGCTTGCGTTCGATCTGCTCGGCGGGCGCGATCACCTGCGCCTCGCCATCGAGCACCACGGCGCCGTGCTGGTTGACGCAGCGGCAAACCAGGGTCACGTGGCGGCTGCGCGGCTCGAGCGCCGTCACGGTGACGCTGATGGCCAGGGTATCGCCCACGCGCACTGGCTGCAAAAAGCGCAGGGTCTGGCCCGTGTAGACGGTGCCTGCGCCGGGCAGGCGCGTGCCCAGCACGGCGGAAATGAGGGCCGCGCCCCACATGCCGTGCGCGATCACGCCCTCGTAACGGGTGGCGGCGGCAAATTCCGTATCGAGGTGCTGCGGGTTGTCGTCGCCCGACATCACCGCGAACAGGGCGATGTCGTCCATGCTCAGGGTGCGCGTGATGCTGGCGGTGTCGCCGATGGCGATCTGGTCGAAGGTGCGGTTGCGTACGATATTCAGATCATCGTCTTGGGTAGTAGTCATCGTGGTCTTCTAGGCAGGGGTAATGTGTTTGGCCGGTTTGGCTTTCGGTTCAGTCCTGGATGCGCGCACAACCGATTGCTGCTCCTTGACCGCCCGGTCAAAGACGTCCAGCATCTGCTGCAGGCTCGCTTCCTCGTCCGGCGTCGGCGCCTCGGGCACTTGCAGCACTTGCTGCAGCCATTCGGCCAGCGCGCCGATGTCGTCCGGGTCGGCGCGCGACAGCAAGGCCGGCAAGGCGGCGATGGCGGTATCGAAATCATGCAGCATCAAGCGCGCCTGCTGGCGCACGATACCGCGGAACTCCTCCATGCCGACATCCTGCCGGTATTGCGGCTTGATCAGTTTGAGGGCCAGGTTGACCCTGCGCTCGTCGGCGATCATGCGGAAGCGGTAGATGTAGAACAGCGCGCGCACGGCCGCTTCCACCAGGCCGCCCCGCTGCATGTCCTCGTCCATCTTGCGCGTTTCGCAGCGCACGTATTCGCAATGCTCGGGCGAAATGCCGGGATGCGGGCGCGGCGGCGTCGTGTCGCCGATGGCTTGTCCCGTCAGCGCCTGCACCAGGGGCGAGCCGTACACCAGGTCGAAGGTGGTTTCCTGCACGCTGTCGCGCCAGTCGCGCCAGCCGTTCAAGCCAGCCGTGATGGCGCCGGAGATGGCTTCCTGCATGGCCAGCAGCGGATTGTCGGGCGATACCGGCTGGCGCTGGGCGCGCACTTTGTCGGCCTCTTTGGCCACCAGCCTGGCCAGCGGATTGTGATCCGTCCAGCGCTCGTACGACACGCGCAGCGGATGCGCGAGCTGCAAAAAGCGCGCCGTCTGCGGCGTGACCATGGCGCGCACCCACGGCTGCGCAAACGTGCGGTACAGGGCCAGGTTCACTTCGGACACGCGCGCGGCGGCGGCGAACTTGCGGTCGTTTTCCACGCTCGGCTGCACGATGGCGCGCACGTCGTCGATGCCGCGGTGCTCGACCTGCAGCACATAATCGCCGCTGGCCAGGTCCGCGTTCGGCGTATCGGGCGTCTTGTCGACGATCCTCGCTTCGTAGATGCCGGCCGGCAGCAGGTTGATCAGATCGATATTGCTGGCGAATTTCTGGTGCTCTTTGTGCCCCACTTTGGCCGACACAAAAATGCCCAGGTGGCCGATGCTATCATGCACGGCATACACGATGGTCTGGTCGTGCAGCAGCACGTCCTTGTCGTCGCGGTACAGGTCCGTGATCCAGCCCAGGGCCTGCGGCGGCGGCGTGATGTTGTCGCCGTTCGAGCAGAACACGACGATGGGTGAGCGGATGTTGCGCAAGTCCAGGCGCACGCCGTCCGAGGTGATCAATTCGGCCGTGGCCAGGCGGTTGCCGATGAACAGATTGTCGACGATGTACTGCATCTCGACGTCGTTGAGGAAGACGTGGCCGCCCCAGTATTTTTCAAATTCCAGGTAACGCGGTGCTTCCGTATCGATGTTCGCGTACAGGTTGTACTGCTTGCTCCACAGGGTGTTGGCCGGGTTGAGCTTCTCGAAATTCTGCACCAGACTGGCGCCATCGAAGCGGCCGTTGCCCAGGTCGCCCGCCAGCGCCGTGGCCCAGCTGCCGCCCATCAAGCCACCCGCATAGCGCATCGGATTGCGACCATGCCAGCCGGCCCAGTACGACACGGGCGCGCCGGCCACGATGATGGGGCCGAACAATTCCGGGCGCATGGCCGCCGTCATGAGGATTTGCCAGCCCGCCTGGCAATTGCCGATGACGACGGGTTTACCCTCGCTGAGCGGATGCAGGGCGATGACTTTTTCCAGGAAGGCCGCTTCGGCATGCATCACGTCTTCCACCGTCTGTCCCGGCACGGGGTCGGGCAGGAAACCGATGAAGTAGCACGGATGGCCGGCGCGCAGGGCCACGCCGATCTCGCTCTCGGCCTTGAAGCCGCCGATGCCGGGGCCGTGCCCGGCGCGCGGGTCGACGACGACGAAAGGGCGCTTCGATGGATCGGGTTCGGGCAAATCGGGCGTCAGGATGCGCGCGAGGCCGTAGTTGACGGGGCGCGCCAGTTCCAGGCCCGACATCACCAGCTCGGCGGGGAAGTCCAGCACGTTCGGCACTTCCTCGGCCATGTGCTCCTGGTACTGGTTGCCGCGCCGGCGCATCACGTCCGCGTACAGCACGATGCGCTGCCACGAGTCGCGCGCATAGTCGCCCAGCACGCCCAGCGGCGGCAAGCCGCCGGTGGAGAAAAATGGTGCAGCTTCGATCTTCATGGCTATCCTTTTCATGCAAAAAACGCCGGACCATTCCGGCGCGGGAGCTATGCCATCTGGCTGATGGTCTTGCGAAAACGGGCAAGGGCAAACGTGAACAGGGCCGTGCCGATGGCCAGCAAGGACAGGAACGGTTTCCACACCACGTCAATGCCGGCGCCCCGGTACAGGATCGCCTGGCTCAATTCGACGAAATGCGTGGTCGGCGCAATCAGCATGATGTTCTGCACAAGCTGGGGCATGCTTTCGCGCGGCGTGCTGCCGCCCGACAGCATCTGCAGCGGCAGCAGCACGAGGATCAACAGCATGCCGAACTGCGGCATGCTGCGCGCCACGGTGGCGAGGAAAATGCCCATCGAGGTGGTGGCAAACAAGTGCAGTGCCGCGCCGCACAGGAACAGCGCGATCGAGCCTTCGATGGGCACGTGCAGCATGCCGCGCACCACCAGGTTCAGCGACAGGGCGGCGGCCAACAGCACCACGAGACCCATCGACCAGACCTTGCCCAGCATGATCTCGGCCGGCGTCACGGGCATCACCAGCAAGTGCTCGATGGTGCCATGTTCGCGCTCGCGTATCAGCGCTGCCCCCGTCAAAATGATCGACAGCATCGTCACCTGGTTGATGAGCTCCATCAACGAGCCAAACCACGCCTGGCTCAGCGACGGATTGAAGCGCGCGCGCATCACCAGCTCCACCGGCGAGACGGTCGCGCCCCGATAGCGCTTGGCGAATTCCGATATCTCGCCGGCGACGATCTGCTGGATGTAGCCGCTGCCGCTGAAAGCCTGGCTCATGCGCGTGGCGTCCACGTTCAGCTGCAGCTCCGCGTGGCGCCCGCCCAGCACGTCCGCCTGCAGCTTGGGCGGTATCGTCAGCACGAAGGTGTACTGGCCCGCGTCCAGGCCCGCATCGACCTGGCCCTGGTTGATCATGGCCGGCGGCGTGAATTGCGGCGGGAAGAAGGCCGAGGCGATGCGCCCGGACAGGGGCGAGCCATCCTCGTCGACGATGGCGATCGAGGCCATGTGCAGGGTTTCCGGCTTGGCCGTGGCGGCCACGTAGATGGCCAAAGTAAACGTGTAGAGGATCAGGATCAGCATCATGGGATCGCGGATCAGGCTCCAGATTTCCTTCACGCCCAGGCGGTAGATATTTTCAAGATGCCGCATATCAGCTCTCCTGTTTCTTCAGCAGCGCCACCGTCACGCCGAGGATCACGGGAATGGCGATGATCAATGGCCAGAACGAGGCGTGCAAGTCGCCAAAGCCCAGCGCCTTGTTGAACACGCCCCGGCTGATATTGAGCATGTGCGTGGCCGGGTACATCAGGCCGATGGCCTTGCCCACGCCTTCCATCGACGAGACGGGATTGAGCAGGCCGGAAAACTGGATGGCCGGGATCATGGTGCCAATCATGGTCACGAACAGGGCCGCGATCTGGCTGCGCGTAAACGTCGAGGCGAACAAGCCGATGCCGGTGGCGCAGACATTGAAGATGAAGGTGGCGCCGATCAAGGTCAGCAAGCTGCCCTTGACCGGCACGCCGAAGGCGGTCACCGCCAGCAGCGCCATGAGGAGGAAGTTGAACATGGCCAGCGCCACATACGGCACCTGCTTGCCAAGCAAGAATTCCAGGCGCGTGACAGGCGTCACGTACAGGTTGATGATGGAACCGAGTTCCTTTTCGCGCACCACGGACAGCGCCGCCAGCATGGCCGGCAGCATCAGCAGCAATAAGGGAATCACAGCCGGCACCATGGCCGGCAGGCTTTTCACGTCCGGGTTGTAGCGGTAGCGGGTCTGGATGGCGACCGGATTGTTCATCTTGATACCGTAACGGTGCAAGGCCTGGTCGGCCAGCCATAGCTGGTGCATGCCCTGCACGTAGCCCTGCACGGTTTCCGCGCGCATCGGCATGGCGCCATCGATCCACGCGCCCACCTGGGCCGGCGCGCCGCGCTGCACGTCGCGCGCGAAGCCGGGCGGGATTTCGATTGCCAGCGACAGTTCGCCGCTGCGCATGCGCTTGTCGATATCGGCATAGTCGCGCAGGGGCGGGCGTTCGATGAAGTAGCGAGAACCGGCCAGGTTGTTCGTGTAATTCTGGCTCAACGTCGTCTGGTCGTGGTCAAGCACCGCATAACTGAGGTCTTCGACGTCGAGACTGATGCCGAAGCCGATGACGAACAGCAGCAGCACGGAGCCGCCCAGCGCCAGGGTCAGGCGCACGGGATCGCGGCGCAATTCCAGCGTCTCTCGCCACATGTAGCTGAGCATGCGGCCCAGGCTGAAGCGGCTGCGCTGGTGCTTCTGCTGTGGCGCCTGCACTGCCGCCTTTTGGCCCGGCGCCTCGCTTTCCTGCGTCGCCGCTGCCGTGCCGCCGCCCGCCTCTTCCAGGTAGGCGATGAAGGCCGCTTCCAGCGATGGCGCGCCCTTCTTGCGCACCAGTTCGGCCGGCGCATCGCTGACCAGCACTTTACCCGCGTGCATCAGCGAGATGCGGTCGCAGCGCTCGGCCTCGTTCATGAAGTGGGTGGAAATGAAAATGGTGACGTGGTCGCGCCGCGCCAGCTCGATCATCAGGCGCCAGAAATTGTCGCGCGCGATGGGGTCGACGCCGGACGTCGGCTCGTCGAGGATCAGCATTTCCGGCTTGTGTACCATGGCCACGGCCAGCGACAGCCGCTGGCGGATCCCCAGCGGCAGGCTGTCAGGCAAGTCGTCCATCACCGCGCGCAAATCGAAGCGCTGCGCCATCTCGTCGATGCGCGCAGGTATCTCGCCCTCTGGCACGTGGAACAGGCGCGCGTGCAGCACCAGGTTTTGGCGCACCGTCAGCTCGCTGTACAGAGAGAATGCCTGCGACATGTAGCCGACCCTGCGGCGCGTGTCGATATCGCTGGAGTCGACCTCCTTGCCGAACAGCCAGGCCTTGCCTTCCGTGGCCGGCAACAGGCCCGTGAGCATCTTCATGGTGGTCGACTTGCCGCAGCCGTTCGAACCGAGAAAGCCGAATATCTCGCCACGGCCGATGCGGAAATTCACATGGTCGACGGCCGTGAAGTCACCGAAGCGCATGGTCAGGTCCTGCGCCTCGATGGCGACGTCCTGCGCGCTGGCGGCGTCCAGCGGCGTGATGACGACGGGCTGGTGGCCGGCGCGCTTGGCTTCGGGCAGCAGCTTGATGAAGGCCGATTCCAGGGTATCGCTTTGCGTGCGCGCCAGCAGTTCGGCCGGCGTGCCCGTATCGAGCACCTTGCCGTCATCCATGGCCACCAGCCAATCGAAGCGCTGCGCCTCGTCCATGTAGGCCGTGGCCACCATCACGCTCATTTGCGGGCGCTGCACGCGGATGCCGGCGATCAGGTCCCAGAACTGGGCCCGCGCCAGCGGATCGACGCCGGTGGTCGGTTCATCGAGAATGAGCAGGTCGGGATCGTGGATCAGGGCGCAGCACAGGCCCAGCTTCTGCTTCATGCCGCCCGACAGCTTGCCCGCCGGACGCGCCAGGAACGGCTGCAAGCCCGTGCTGCGGGTCAGCTGGTCGATGCGGCGCCGGCGTTCGGCCGCGTCGTGGCCGAACAGGCGCGCGAAGAACTGCAGGTTTTCCTCGACCGACAGGGTCGGATACAGATTCTTGCCCAGGCCTTGCGGCATGTAGGCGATACGCGGACAGACCTCGTCGCGGTGGCGCGCATCGCGCATGTCGCCGCCCAGCGCCATCACTGTGCCCTGCTGCACGGCGCGCGCGCCGGCCACCAGCGACAGCAAACTCGATTTGCCCACGCCATCGGGCCCGATCAAGCCCACCATGCAGCCGGCCGGCACATCGAGATCGATGGCGGCTAGCGCCACCGTCTTGCCGTAATGCTGGCTGACGCCCTTGATGCTGACGACTGGGGAAGTGGAAGCCACAGTCACTGCGGGACCTTGGCCGTCAGTTCAGCGGGCCATGGCTGCTTGGCATCGAGACGCACCCAGGCCACGCCGGGCAAGCCCACTTTCACCAGCGCCAGGTGTTTTTGCAGCAGCTCGCGGCTGATCTGCGCTTTCACGCGGAACATCAGCTTCTGGCGCTCGCTGGCCGTTTCCACCGTTTTCGGCGTGAACTGCGCGCTGGCGGCGACAAACGAGATCGTCGCGGGAATCACATAGTTCGGCGCCGCATCGAGGATGATGCGCACTTCGCCGCCCAGCGCCACCTTGCCGGCCGCCGTTTCGGGCAGGAAGAAGGTCATGTAGACGTCCGACAGGTCGACCAGGTTGAGCACCTTGCCGCCGCCGGCCAGCACTTCGCCCTGCTGCGCCACCAGGTATTGCACGCGGCCGTCGCGCGGCGCCGCCAGCTGGCCATCGGCCAGGTCGGCATCGATGCGCGCCGTCGTCGCCTCGGCCGCCACGACGGCGGAGCGCGAGCCGACCACCTGCGCTTTTGCCGCGTCGATGGCCGCCTGCGCCGCCGTCACTTGCGCCTTGGCCGCATTCAGGGCGGCGGCCACGCTGCGCACGCGGGCGCGGTCGTCGTCGAGTTCCTGCACCGAGGAAGCGCCCTCTTTCGACAAGGTTTCCGAGCGGGCCAGGCGGCGCTTGGCCGCATCGAGTTCGCTTTCACGCTGCGCCACCATGGCCAGCGCGGCCGCCTTGTCGCTTTCGCGCACGGCCACCTGCGCCTGCACGCCGACCACGGCGTCCAGCGCCTGCTGCTGGCGCGCGCGCGCCTCGTCGCGCTGGGCCGTCAGCGAATCGACCTGCATGCTGGCCAGCGGCTGGCCCGCCTTGACGAAGTCGCCCTCGCGCACGAGGATCTCCTTGACCCGGCCCGCCAGCTTGGTGGCGACGTCGACTTCCGTCGCTTCGATGCGGCCATTGCCGCTGACAAAACCTTCACCGGGGCCCGTGGGACGCATTTTTTGCCAGGCCACATAGCCCAGCACGAGAACGGCCACGACCAGCGCCGCGGGGATGAGTTTTTTCTTCAATTGAGCATTCATGGTATCGGGGCGATCAAATTAGTGGGTGGAAGCGGCGGCGGAGGCGACGGGTGCGCCGCCGCCCAGGGCGGCATACAGGCTGACCTGGCTCGAGAGCAGCGCGCGGCGCGTCTGCACCAGTTGCTGCTCCACCGTCAGCAAGTCGCGCTGCGCATCGAGCACTTCCAGGTAGGGCGCGGCGCCATTGTCGTAGCGCAGCTTGGCCAGGCGCGCCCGTTCGCTCTGCGCGGCCAGCGTCGTCTTGCCGATGTCGACCTGCAGCGCCAGCCAGCGCCGGTTCGACAGCGCATCGGCCACTTCGCGAAACGCGCCCTGCACGCTCTTTTCATAATTGGCCACAGCCACGTCGCGGCGCACCTCGGCCAGGTCCATGTTGGCGCGCAGGCGGCCCGCGTCAAAGATCGGCAGCACCAGGCGCGGCGCAAGATTCCAGGCGCCGCTGCCGGAATCGAACAGGCCGTTCAATTCCGCGCTGGCCGTGCCGTAGGCCGCCGTCAGGGATATCGTCGGGAAGAAGGCGGCGCGCGCGGCGCCGATATTCGCTTGCGCGGCGCGCAGCTGGTGTTCAGCCGCGATCAGGTCGGGGCGCTGCGTGAGCAAAGCCGAGGGCAAGCCCGCATGCAGCGGCTGCAGCACGCTGGCGTCGTCGAAGCGGCGCACCTCACCAGCCACCGGCGTCAGGTCGACGGGACCGCCCACCAGCTGGGCCAGCGCATGCGCCTGCACGGCGCGCGCCTGTTCCAGCTGGGCCGACAGCGACAAGGCCTGGCTGAGCAGGGTTTCCACCTGCGTCAGGTCCAGCTTGGAAATCGACCCGACTTCAAAGCGGCGCGTGAAGATGCGCAGCGATTCGGCGCGGCTGTCGACCGTGGCACGCGCCAGCGCCACCCGCTCATCGAGTTCGCGCAAGCCCAGGTAGCCATTGGCCACCTGCGCCACCAGGGCCACGCCGACGGCGCGACGCGCCTCGTCGCTGGCCAGCAGGGTTTGCAGGGCGCTGTCCTTCAGGCTGCGCACCCGGCCCCAGAAATCGAGTTCCCAGGCGCTCACGTTCAAGCCCGCCTGGTACTGCGCGCTCGTCATGGCGCGGCCAGTCGGGCTCAGGTCAGCCGGTACGCGCGCGCGGCTGCCGGAGGCGCCCAGCGCGATGGTGGGAAATTGTTCGGCGCGCTGGATGCCATACGCGGCGCGCGCCTCTTCCACGCGCAGGGCGGCGATGCGGATGTCGCGGTTGCTGGCCAGCGCCTGCGCAATCAGCGCCTGCAGGCGCGGGTCGGCAAAGTAGGCCTGCCAGGCGACGTCGGGCGCGGGCGCGCCGGCAGGATCGGCCTCCGGATACTGCGTAGCCACGGGCAGCGGCGGTGGCGCATACGGCGGCGCCATCGAGGCGCAGCCGGCCAGGGCCAGCGTGGCGGCCAGCGCAGCCATCCTGGCGCGGTTGGGCAAAGTAGAAACAGCCATGGTCATCTTCTTCCAGTCAATTCAGAATGTTGTAGCCGCCATCGACATACAGGGTGCCGCCCGTGATGGCGCGCGCGCCGTCGCCGGCGAGGAAGGCGCACAGCGCGCCTACGTCCTCGATGGTGGCCAGGCGCCGCATGGGCGAGCGTTCGATGGCGTCGGCCATCAGCCGGTCGAAATGGGCGATGCCGGAAGCGGCGCGCGTCTCCAGTGGTCCCGGCGAAATGGCGTTGACGCGGATGCCTTGCGGGCCCAGTTCGGACGCCAGGTAGCGCACCGACGCTTCCAGCGCCGCTTTTACGGGCCCCATCAGGCCATAGTCGGCGATGACTTCCTCCGCACCCAGATAACTCATGGTCATCAAGCTGCCACCGTCCGGCATCAGCGGTTCGGCCAGCTTCGCCATGCGCATGAAAGAGTGGCAGGAGATATCCATCGCCTGCGCAAAGCCGTCGGCCGAACTGTCCGTCACGCGGCCATGCAAGTCCTGCTTCGGCGCATAGGCGATGGAATGGACGACGAAATCGAGCCGCCCCCACTGCCGTTCGATCTGCGCGAACAGCGCCTCCAATTGACCCGGCATGCCCACGTCGAGCGGCGCCATGATGGCCGCCTGCACTTGCTGCGCCAGCGGCTCCACGTGCGGCCTGGCCTTGTCATTGAGCCAGGTCACGGCCAGTTCGGCGCCTGCCGCGCGCAGGGCGCTGGCGCAGCCCCAGGCGATGCTTTGCGTGTTGGCGATGCCCACCACCAAGCCCCGCTTGCCCTGCAAAGGCAAGTGCCGCAAGTCGGCCGTCATGCCGGGACTGGACGCAGGGCGGGCCACGGCGTGGCCGCATGCACGCAGCGCACCCCGCCGGCGCGCATGGCGGCGGCGCAAGCGGCCAGCGTAACGCCACCGGCGCGCGCATACGGCAAGGCAATGGGAGTGTGGGGATGTAAGGTACTGCATGCGTCAGGCGCGGGGATCTGCATCTTCATGAATCGGGCTTCCGTCACTGAAATTCGAGGCCAGCACCAGTGCATTCTCGAGGAACTGGTACGGGGCGAAATTACTCTACAGCATTTAGACGCGTGATTCGTGATGAGTCCGATCCGCATTCCATGACGCTTTGAGCTAGGTCAACTATAAGTGCGATTGCGGCAATGCAACATTGATGTAAATCAAATTTTACCTCAATATTATCTAAATGAAATATTTTTCAGGCAAGCGTGTGGGCATATTGATTTGATAATATCACTGGGCTGGCAGAAAGAAAGGCGCGCCTGCGAGCGACAATTGGTATTGCCTGGAAAACAAGCGGCGCTGGGCAGTGGCGGAAGACAGGCGCTAGGAGAGAGGAGAAAAGGGGGCCATGCTATTGCATTGCAACATGGCCCACCATGCATTACAGGACAGACTTGAACGGTCTTATTTGCCCGGCGCCGGGGCGGGACGCGAATACAGGTCGATGATGGTGCTGATGCCATCCTGGCACACGGAGCAGAACGTCTCGCTGCGATCGAACATGATGCACTGCATCTCGGGGCGGTAGTAGCCGGACGACTCGTAGTTCGCGCCTTCGAAGGCGCCCACCGCATGGCGCTGCGGCGCCTTCGAGAACAGCTGCTGCGTGTACGCCAGGTCGGCCTTGAACAAGTCGCTCATTTCGCTTTCAGGACGGTTGGCCGCGCGCAGGGCCGCGCGCTGCTGCTGATATTCGCGCGCATGGCTGTCATACGCTTCCTTCGGCCATGGCGTCGGCAGCGGCGTGCCCGCCTTGACGTGGTTCTTCCATTTCAGCCTGGCCGGATCGCGCAGCGCCGTGGCGTTCGGCTCCCACGGTTCCTGGCGTTCGCCATTCGACTGATAGGCCACGGGCGAGGTGTAGTACTCGTCGGCCAGGCCGGCGAAATGGTGACCGAATTCGTGCACGAACAGGTAATTGGCCCAGTCGTTGTTCGCCGCCGCCGTGCTGAACTGGCCGAAGATGCCGCCGCCGCCATAGGTATCATTATTGACGAGGATTTCAATGAACTCATACGGCGCGTACTGCGCCAGGTCGCGCAGCGCGCGGTTGTCCGTCGTCAGCACATAACGCTCGCTGCCGAAGATGTCATAGCGCGTGCCCAGCGGCGAGGCGTGATGCACGCCCGTCGAAGGGCGCGACACGCCCGATTCCTGGGTCGGTGCGGCCATGGCCCACACATTGAAGTCCTTGGCCCGCTCGCGGAATGGCGAGACGGTGAAAAGATGGTCAGCCAGCTTGCGTGCCGTCTCTTCGAACTTGCCCATTTCGGCGGCCGTGTAGCCATCGCCCATGATCAGGAGGTCGACCTTGTCGCTGGAGGGACCACTGATGCGGATCGGGATCGGCTTGACGGGCGCCGGCGGCTGTTTGCGGATCACGTCCTGCGCGGCCGGATCGACATCGGTGCTCCACACCACGGAAAACAGGCCGCGCTCATCGCGCTTGAGGATGCGCACGCGCACGGGGTGCTCGGGCTGCGGGAAGCGCACGGATTCCTGGAAGGCGCGCGTGGTGGTTTTCGCTTCATCGGTGCTGGCCCACTCGCCGAAGATGGTGGAAAAGCCGCGCGAGTACAGCACCTTGCCCGACTTGATGTCGACCACTTCCAGCAGGTTGTTGCCGCGATTGCTGTCATCGATGGGACGCGCCAGGTTGCCCGGCCATGGCAGGGGCTCGACCAGCACGCGCTCGACCGCATAGTGTTCGCCCAGCGCATTGCCGCTATGCTGGTAATCGAGGCGCATGGTGGCCGGCTGGGCGGCACTGGCAGCGTACGCGGCAGGGACGATGCCGGCGGCCAGCGCCAGCGCGCAGAGGAAGGATCGAATCGGAGTCTGCTGCATGTCATTCCTAAAACGGTAGAAAAACAGGTGAAGGGAACGGTTTTCCAAACAATCGGCGGGCCTGCCGGCAGGCGCGGGAAAAACCGCTGCGGCACATTGTAGCGACAGGAAGCGAGCGTGCAAAGCGCCCTTTTCATCCGATTCGCTTGACCAGGCGAGCCAATCGGCATATATTAGACTGACTAGTCAATTAATTAAAGGTAAGTCCATGCGCACCATCGATCCCGATAAACACGCGGCCCGCCGCGACGCCATTCTCGCCGCCGCGCGCCACTGCTTTGCGCGCAAGGGCTTTCACCAGACCAGCACCGCCGCCATCTGCGCGCAAGCAGGCATGAGTCCCGGTAACCTGTTTCATTACTTCCCCACCAAGCAAGCGATCATCGCCGCCATCGTCGACCAGGAAGGCAGCGAGACGGCCGCCTACTTCGCCGGCGTGCAAGGCAGCGCCGATGCCTACGGCGCCCTGCTCGACTTCATGGATCTGGTGCTGGCGCTGGCGGCCGACGCGGATTTTGCGGGACTGGCGCTGGACATTGCCGCCGAAGCGATGCGCGACACGGATATCGCGGCCAGGGTGGCGCGCAACGACGCCAGCCTGCGCGACGGCCTGCAAGCCTTGCTGGAAGAGGCGGCCGCAGGAGGCCAGGTCGACGCCGCGCTGGACGCGGCGCAAACTGCCAGCTGGATCGCCGCGCTAATCGACGGCATCTTCAACCGGGTCGCCGTCGATCCCGATTATGCACCGCTGGCGCAACGCACCAGCCTGCACCTGCTACTGGCGCGCTTCCTGCGCCCTGCCCTGGCATGAACGCCGTCATACAAACCCGGCCCGCGCGCATCGCCGACGTCGACGCCCTGCGCGGCTGCGCCCTGTTCGGCATTTTGGTCGTCAATATCTGTGCCTTCGCCACGCCCTGGTTCGGCCTGGGCTTGACCGATCCCGCCTTTCACGGCGGCGTGGACCGCGCCACGCACTTCCTCGTCGCCCTGCTGTTCGAGACCAAGTTCTACCTGCTGTTTTCCTTCCTGTTCGGCTACAGCTTCACCTTGCAGATGCAGGCGGCTGCGCGCGCCGATGCGCCATTCGTGCCGCGCATGCTGCGCCGGCAAGCGGGCCTGTGGCTGATCGGCGCCCTGCATGCCGTGTTCCTGTTCCATGGCGACATACTCACGACCTACGCCCTGCTGGGCATCGTGCTGCTGGCGCTACACCGCTGCGGCGAACGCCAGGCACTGTCCCTGGCGCTGATGCTCGTTGCCGTCTGCGTGGCATTCTGGGCGGGCATGGCCTGGCTGCAAAGCCTGCAGCCGGCGGGCGACACTGCCGACAACGCCGTGGCGATGGCGCAAAAGGCGGCAAGCGCGCTGGCCGCCTACCACGCCACGCCGGCCGCCGTCGTCCATCAGCACCTGCGCGAACTGAGCGAAATCTGGATCGTCCTGCTGCTGGTGCAGGCACCGTGCGCGCTGGCCATGTTCCTGTGCGGCCTGGCCGCCGGCAAGCGCGAGATGCTGCTGCACGCCAGCGATTATCTGCCGCTGCGCCACCGCCTGCTGTGGGCCGGTGCGCTGGCAGGATTGCCTGGCGCCGTCTTCTATGCGTGGACCTCCGTATATGGGGATAGCCAGGCATGGCAGGTGGCGGGACTGGCCGTGGGACTGGCAAGTGCGCCGCTGCTGGCGGGCGCCTACCTGGCATTGGCGCTGGCCCTGTTCGAGCGTCTGCGCGACGGCATGCTGTTTTCCCTGCTGGCCGACACGGGCCGCATGGCCCTGTCGAACTACCTGCTGCAGTCAGCCATCTGCGCCGTGCTGTTCCTCGCATATGGCGCCCGGCTGATGGGGAGTGTGTCGCCGCTGGGGGCGCTAGCGCTGGCCGCCATCATCTTTTGCGCGCAGCTGCCATTAAGCCGCTGGTGGTTGCGCGGCCATGCATATGGCCCCGTCGAGTGGCTGCTGCGGGCCATGACGATCGCCGCGTGGCCGCGCTGGCGGCGCCAGCGCGCGGCTTACTTGTAGCGGTACAGGGGCTGGCGCAGCTGGATCGGACGGATATCGAGGCGCAGCTTCAGCACCGAATACGCTTCCGCCTCGGTCGAGCTGTAGCCGACGCTGTTGACTGTTTTACTGAAGCGGAACTCGAAGCCCAGGTCCGGGTACGGGTCACGCGGGTTGCCGAAGGCGATGCCGATCGCCTCCTGCTGGGCATTGTCGATCAGGTTGCCCATCAGGTCGAGCACGGCGTTATTGCCGAGGATATCGTTGGTGAACACGGGCTCGCGCATGTCGGGCTGGTTCGGATCGAGCTTATTGTCGGCCTTGTCCGGCGAGGGCGTAAACACGCGCGTGACGAGGTTGAATTTGTCGCCCCGGTCCAGGTAGCTGATGGCCGCATTGCTGATATTGAAATTTTTCACGCCACGGTCGCTGATGGCGCCCGACAGATCGATCAGCAAGGCACCGCTGTAGCCGATGACTTCCACGTCGCGCATGGCGTCGACCACCATGGCGCTGTTTTCATCGATGCCCAGTCCCAGGTGATAGCCCTTTTTCAGCATCACGGGAATCATGCGGGCAAAGCGTCCGCGCACCAGCAGATGCTGATCCACGAAAACATCGCTGCCGATGAAGCCCAGGCCAGGCGCGATTTCACGGCCGTCCGTCACGCCCATCTTGAGCATGTCGAGCACGGGCTTGGCATCGTAGAACATGGTGGTGCTCATGATGGCCGCGCCGGCGCTGGAACCGGCGATCACGCCGCCATTGCGGTAGACCGACCAGATGGCTTCCAGCGCGGCCGTGCGGCTGCCGTCCGGGCGCAGCAAGGCTTGCGTGATACGTCCCTGGTCGCCGCCGGCAAAATAAATGCCGCTGGCCGACTTGATCTGCGTGACGATGGCCGGGTCTTCGGCGGCCTTGCGGTAATCACGATTGGCCAGCTTGACGGCAAGCGGCACGAAAAAGGCGTCGGCGCCATACTGGTTCAGCTTCTTGATGATGCTTTCGCCCGATTTTTCCGGGTTCATCGCGGCCGAGGCCAGCACGGCGATGCGCGCGCCTGGCCCGCCCGACAACTTGACGATGCGCTGCCAGAC
This sequence comes from Janthinobacterium sp. GL_088, assembly GCF_057837845.1. NCBI lineage: Bacteria > Pseudomonadati > Pseudomonadota > Betaproteobacteria > Burkholderiales > Oxalobacteraceae > Janthinobacterium > Janthinobacterium sp. GL_088. Next base: position 5,948,446 of record NZ_CM174453.1, read on the forward strand.
TTCGGCATTGTCGGCGCGCAGGCCGCCACCGATGATGACGAGCGTGCCCTGCGGCGCGCTGCCGATGGCGCTGCCGCCCGGCGCCGCCACGGCATGGACGCTGCACAATGCGAGCGCGAACAGCAGCGCGGCGCGGATGGTGTGATACAGGCTTGCGGATGATTTCATGGTGCCTTTCAAATACAAGGAAAGTGGCGCACGCTTGTTGATACAGGAACGCGCCCTTGCTGCCAATACTGCTGCTTGCAACCCAACTGCATCAAACTGCAATACTACTTGCTGCATATGACAGCGTTGTTGCGGTATCTCCGGGTTTCTATGTAAAACTGCTTACTTGAAGCTGTAATTGGCGCTCGCATAAAAGCGCCGGCCGCGCGGGTCCGTGTAGGTCGGGTCATAGCCGGAGAGGAAAAAGTAGGCCTGGTTCGAGTAAGGCGGGCTGGTATTGAACAGATTCTGTATGCCCGCGCGCAGCTTGAACTGCTTGCTGACGGCGTACGCGCCCGACATGTCCCACAGCGTGTAGGCCTTCACCCGGTTTGCTTTGACGACGCTGCCATCGTCGATATTGATGGCCGAATTCTGGTCATCGTAGCCGCTCGAATAGGTGTTCGACAGGCTGGCCGAATACGGACCATTGTCCCAGTCGAGGGTGATCGTATGGCGCCAGCGCTGCACCACGCCGTCCGTGACGAATTTATTGAGGTTGCTGATAAAGACCTCGCCAGGGCTGGTCTGGATTTTCGAATCGAGTACGTACGTGCCGCTCAGGTGCGCGCCAAAACGTCCCCAGGCCGTCTTCACGCCATGCAGGTCGGCCGTGATATCGATGCCCGTCGCTTTTTGCGCGCCGCGGTTTTCCTTGCGCAGCTCTATGTAGTCGATCTCATTGTCCTTGTTGCGGTGTACCAGGTCGCCGTACTTGGCCAGGTTGCCGAGGATGATGTCGTCGCCGATTTCGCTGATCAGGTCCGTGCGCTTGATGTTCCAGTAGTCGGCACTGAAGGTCCAGTGCTGGCTCGGCTCGAGCACCAGACCGGCCGTGAACTGGCGGCTGCGCTCCGGTTTCAGCTTGTCGTTGCTGTAGCGGCGCGTATCCCAGTTATCCGCGCAGACGGAGTAATCATTGTTCTCGCTCGCGCAATACACGGGATCGGGCAAGGTCGCCGTGCTGCTGTAGGCAGTGGGCCGGTGCAGGTCGGACATCGATGGCGCGCGGAAGCCCTTGCCGGCCGAAGCGCGCAGCAGCACCTGCTTGCTGGGCATGTAGGTCAGTCCGATCTTCGGACTGAGGGCGCCGCCTACCTGCTGGTAATGGTCGTAACGGCCCGATAACTGCGCCTGCCACTGCTTGGTAAACGGCAGCAGCAATTCGCTGTAGATGGCTTGCACCTTGCGGCTGTCGCTGGTGGCCACGCCGCCTTCGGGCGCCGCGTCGTTATTGATGTTGTCGCTCATCAGCAACGCCGACGGACGGAATTCGGTGCGCTCGCGGCGCACTTCGCCGCCCACGGCCAGCGCCATGTCGCCGCCGCCCAAGGCCATCAGCGCGCGCGATGCCTTGAAGTCGAGCGCATCCATGGTGCCGCGCGCATGCCGTACTTCGTCATTGACCTGGATGCTGTCGAGCAGCGCCTTGCCCTTCGCGCTCGATGGGCCAAACGGGTTGATGTCGCCGGAGGCGATGCCTTCCAACAGCTTGTCGTACAGGACATAGCCATGCGTATCGCGGTCCTTCACGACATTGACGCTGTGATTGAAGCCCACGTCATAATCCCAGCCAGCGAGCGTGCCGCTGGCGCCCACCACGAAGCGCTGGCTCTCGCTGGTCAACTGGCTGGTGCGCATGCCCGCCTCGTTCAGCCGCATGCGCAGCTCCAGTTCGCGCGCAGTCGGATTGCCGTCTTCGTCGACGATGCTATCGAGGCCAGTATTGGCCAGCTGCGGCACCTTGCTGTAATCGAGATAGCCGATCACCCGCGCCGACGAGCCCACGTAATAACTGCGCGAGCGGCTCAGCGCCACTTCCGCGTACAGCTGATGGTCGTTATTGAGCTTCAGTACACCGCGCGTGAGCAGGTTCTGCTTGTCCGTCTTCGGATACAGCTCCGTGTCGCCCATGTAGTCATAAGTACAGGCATCGACACCACCCGTTCCCGCCGGCAGGTACAGGTTGGCCGGCGGCGAACAGTTCGGGATCGACGGGTTGATCTGGCGATTGGTAATCGGCTGGCCGTTGAGCAGGAAGCCATTCTCCTGCAAATAGTCGCGCTGCTCCCCCGACAGGCGGATATTCGCCGGGCTGGTAAAACTCGACAGCAAATGCCCCAGGCGCTGCGGAACCTGCAGGTTCGGAATGAACTTGCGCTGCGAGGAACTGAGGCGGTCGGTTTTTTGCAGGTCGACCACGGCAAAGATATTGTAGCCATCCGTGCCCAGGTCGCCCGTGCCGGCCGTGATGCTGGCCGTGCGCTTGCCCGCGCCGCCTTCATCGGTGCGGCTGCCGTAGACGTTCAGCTCCACGCCCTGGTAATCCTTGCGCGTAATGAAATTGATGACGCCGCCGATGGCGTCCGTGCCGTACAGGGCCGAGGCGCCGTCGAGCAGCACTTCCACGCGTTGCAGAGCGGCGGCGGGAATGTTATTCAGGTCCACGCCCGCATCGTCGCCGGGCGAGGCAAAATTGGCCATGCGCCGGCCGTTGAGCAGCACCAGGGTCGACGATGTGCCCACGCCGCGCAGGTTGGCGCTGTTGAAGCCGCGCTGGTCGCCGCCGATATTGATGCTGGCGCCATCGGTCAGGCCGCCCACGTTGGCCGAGACGCGCGCCATCAGCTCGGCCGCCGTCGTCACGCCCGCCTTTTCGATCTCTGCGCGCGTGATGATCTGCACCGGCAGCGCCGTCTCCGATTCGAGCCGTTTGATGGCCGACCCGGTGATCTCCACGCGCTGCATTTTTTTTGGTGCAGGCTCTTCATCCTGCGTCTGCTCCTGCGCCTGCGCGCCGCCGGCCAGCATGCCCAGCGCAGCCGACACGCTCAAGGCCCCCAGCGCCAGGCGCACGCCTTGCGCCAGCGCCGATTCGCGTGGCAGTACGCAACTGCCGTCTTGTTTTTCTGCTTGCATGCAAACTCTCCCAGATGGTGTTAACCCTGATTTTTATAATGACTGCGGCACTGCCTTGCGCTGCTTTGCTGCCGTTTTCCGGGTACCCGACACGCCATGCTCGCCGCCGTACAGATAGGCGGCGATGACTTCGCTCAGGCGGGCCGCTTTTTCAACGTTCTTCTTGTTCGATACCATCAGCGCCACGGCAAGCGCCTCGATCATGGCCAGCGCCGTGCTGGCGCTGCTGGGCAGGACGGGATGCGTGCTTTGCGCATACAGCGCATGATCGGCCAGTTCGGCCAGGGGCGAGGCGGGCGAGTCGGTGAGCGCCACGATGCAGGCGCCGCGGTCGCGCGCGAAGCTGGCCAGGCCGATGCAGTCGAGCGTGTAACGGGGGAACGAGATCACCACCAGCACGTCGTGCGCCGTCAGGTTGACCAGATGGCCGGCCGCCACTTCCGAGCCGCCGATGCCCACCACTTCCACCACATGCGGGCAAAACGGCTGCAGATGCTGCACCAGCATGCCGGCCAGGTTGGCCGACAGGCCAAACCCCATCACATACACGACCTTGGCGCGCGTCAGGCGACGCACCACGGCCTGCATGGCGGGCGGCGACAGGGCATCGGACGTGGCTGCAATGTTCGCGGCCGCATATTCCAGGCTTTCCGTGATGGGCGAGGTGGCTCGCGCGCGCCGCTCTATCGTGCGGCGCAGTTTGTCGACTGGCTGCAACAGCGATTGCAGGGTTTCGGCCATGGCGCCGCGCATGGCCGAATAATTCTTCTGGCCGATATCGCGTGCGAAGCGGCTGATGGTGGCCGTCGATACCTGGCAGCTGTCGGCCAGTTCCTCGATACCCAGCGCCGTCACCCGCATCTGGTTGCGCAGCAGGTAATCGGCGATCTGCCGCTGCGAAGCCGAGCCGCTGGCCAGCACGTGCATCAGCGCCTGCCCCAGCGGAGACTGCGCGAAGGCGGCATCGGGTGCCGACAGCGTGCCAACCCGTGGCGTGTGGGGACTGCTGCGTGCAGGACTGGCGGATGCTCTCATATCACTGGCGGCCTGTATTCTGGGGTACTGCGGATCACTGGCGGAAGGCGAAATCGGGTCGCTGGAACTTACTGTACTCATATCAAAAAGAAAACTCAACAAATATTTGTAAAAGGATTTTCATTGATTTACTTCGTGAAAATATTGCTACATAATCGACCGAAATCCATCAACCGCGCCCCGTTTTGGGGCGAATTCACCATGCAAGTACAACAGCACCCCATCTCCACCGCGCACGCCAGCGTAGCGTGCCAATTGAGCAGCTTCCACTTCGGCGGTCCGGCCGCCGGTAGCCGCAGCGGCAAGAAGGTGTACATCCAGGCGGCGCTGCATGCGGATGAAGTGCCGGGCATGCTGGTGTCGCAATTCCTGCGCCGCGAACTGCTGGCGCTGGAAGCGGCGGGCAAGATCCACGGCGAAATCATCCTGGTGCCGGCCGCCAACCCGATCGGCCTGGCGCAAGCTATCCATGGCGCGCCGTTCGGCCGCTTCGACCTGACCACCGGCATCAACTTCAACCGTGCCTACCGCCACGTGGCCGATGAACTGAAAACCACGCTCGACGGCCTGCTGGGACAGGATGCGCAGGCCAACGTGGCCCTGATACGCGAGCATGCGCGCGCCGCCGTCGCCGCCTGGCGGCCGGGCACCGATGCGGAGACCTTGAAGAAAACCCTGCTGGGCATGGCGATCGACGCCGACATCGTGCTCGATCTGCATTGCGATAACGAGGCGGCCCTGCACATCTACACGGGCACGCCGCTGGCGGCGCAGATCGCGCCCCTGTCCGCGCTCCTGGGCGCGCGCGCCGTGCTGCTGGAACTGGCGGCCGGCGAAGAGCCGTTCGACGAAGCCTGCAGCCGCTTGTGGTGGGATCTCGACGCGCACTTCGGCGGACGCTATCCGATTCCCGCCGCCTGCCTGTCGACCACCGTCGAGTTGCGCGGCGAAGTGGAAGTGAGCTACGCCCTGGCCGAACGCGACGCCGCCGCCCTGCTGCGCTTTCTCGCCATCGAAGGCGTGCTGGAGATAGCCGGCGCCGGCGACGACCTGCCCGCACCACAATGCGAACCGACGCCGCTGGCCGGCGTGGAACCGATCCTCGCGCCGCATCACGGCGTGCTGGTCTACCTGCGCGAAATGGGCGAGGTGCTGGCCGCCGGCGACGCCGTGGCCGACCTGATCGATCCCGTCAGCGGGGAAACGACGACCTTGCGCTGCACCGTCGCCGGCGTCTTTTTTGCGCGCAGCGCCCACCGCCATGTCCTGCGCGGCATGAACGTCGGCAAGGTCGCGGGCAGCATCGCCTTCCGCGGCGGCAGCCTGTTGAGCCAATAAATGACACCCATGAGAAAATTCAAGCTCCCCAATACCTTCGTCCTGCTGTGCGGCATCCTGGCCATGATCGCCCTGGCGACGTGGCTGGTGCCGGGCGGGAAATTCGACACCCAGTTGGTGAACGGCAAGCAGCTGATCATCCCCGGCACCTTCCACTATGTCGACAACAAGCCGCAGGGACTCGCCGCCCTGATGATGGCGCCCATCAAGGGTTTTGTCGACGCCAGCCTGATCATCGGCTTCGTGCTGATCGTCGGCGGCGCCTTCGCCGTGCTGCAAAAAACGGAAGCCTTCGATTCGCTGATCAAGGCCATCGCCAAGGCGCACACCAGTTCGCGCTTCGTGCGCGCCGCCATCATCCCCGTGTTCTTCACCATGTTTTCGCTGGGCGGCGCCACCTTTGGCATGAACGAGGAAGCCATCCCCTTCATCCTGATCTTCGTGCCGCTGGCCCTGGCCCTGGGCTATGACACCATCACCGGCGTGTCGATTCCCTTCATCGGCTCGCAGGTGGGCTTTTCCGCCGCCTTTTTGAACCCGTTCAATGTCGGCATCGCGCAGGGCATCGCCGGCGTGCCGATCTTTTCCGGCATCGGCTACCGCCTGATCGTGTGGGCCATCGCCACGGCGGTCAGCATCGTGTTCTTGATGTGGTACGCGGCGCGCATCAAGCGCCACCCGGAAAAAAGCCCGACCTACCTGCTCGACATCGAAAAGCGCAGCGAGCATACACTGGACCTGAGCAGCTTTGCCGGCATGACGCGTACGCACCGCGCCGTGCTGTGGATTTTCATGGCGACCCTGCTGACGATGGTCATCGGCGTCGTCAAGTACGACTGGTTCATCGATGAAATCGCCGCCCTTTTCCTGGTGATGGCCATCATCGTCGGCCTGGTCGGCCGGCTCGACATGGACAGCCTGGTGGCGTCGTTCGTGCAGGGCGCGCGCGACATGGTCAGCGTGGCACTGGTCATCGCGCTGGCGCGCGGCACCATGATCCTGGCGCGCGACGCGCAGATCATCGACACCATGCTGCATGCCTTGACGCCACTGGTGGCGTCGTCGAGCCCCGTCTTCGCCGCGCAAAAGATGTTCTTCATGCAGTCGGTGATCAACTTCTTCATCCATTCCGGCAGCGGCCAGGCGGCGCTGACCATGCCGATCATGGCGCCGCTGGCCGACCTGGTGGGCGTGACGCGCCAGACCGCCATCCTGGCCTTCCAGTTCGGCGAATTCACCACGCCGATGATCCCCACGTCCGGCATCACCGTCGGCGTGCTGGCACTGGCGCGCGTGCCCTGGATTACGTGGGCCAAGTGGATGATTCCGCTGCAGCTGATTTACCTGGTGCTGGCGCTGCTGCTGCTGATTCCGCCGTGCCTGATGCACTGGCAGTAAGCACGGCGGCACCATCGCCTTGGCTTTCTTATTTGCGGTACGCCTGTCCGTAGGCGCCATGGATGCCGCCCTTTGCCCAGTCGGCCATCAGGTCGTAAAACCCGGGCGTGATGACGGTGGACTTGCGCGTTCCATCCGGCGCCTGAACGTAGCCGCGCATGCCGTGATCGGCCTGCGGGAAAACGTAGACAGAGATGGCCTGGCCCTGGCCACGTAACGCCGTCAGGCGCTCCACGGTGACAGCCGGCGGTGCCTGGCGGTCGTCCTCCGCCAGGACCCAAAACTGCGGCGCCGTGACTTGACTGACAACCTGCACGGGATCGAGCGACCAGTCGATATCGAGCTTGTCGAACCGCGGTATGCCATGCTTGCGCAACTCCTCGGCCGGCATGCCCAGCAACACCCCCGTGTAGCCTCCCTTGATGAGGCCAAACCACGCTTCCTTGCCAAACTGCTGCTGGAATGCCGACAGGTCGTCCAGTCCATCCTGGTAGCTGGATTTGACGATTCTGGCCGTGATATCCGTCACCGTCCTGGCCTTGGCGATGACGTCGTCGCCATAGCCCTTATCCTGCAATTCCCTGGCGACCTGCGCCGCATCCTGTTCCGTGATATCGACTGCCAGGCCATAGCCAATGCCGAGAAATTGCGCCTTGGCGCGCGCCTGCGCCAGCGAGGCGATCCAGCCACCCTGGCTCACGCCCATCAGGCCGAAGCGGCCGTAGCGCCCTTGCGCCAGCCGTTTTGCTTCACGCGACGCAGCCACCAGGTCATCGGCCAGGCGTGGGAAATTCTGCGTATATTCGCCTTCGGACAGCCCCGTACCGCGCTTGTCATACACGAAAACGGACACGCCCCGTCCAACCATCTGGTAAGGGTCGCGCGCGCGGTCTATCCAACCGCTGCTTTCGGAGCCATGGGCATACACGACCAGCGGCGTATCCTTGCCGGCGCCCGGCGCTTCCAGCAAACGGCCCGCGAGCATGATGCCATGCGATTCAAAACGCGTATCCGCTTCGGCCAATGCCACTTTCGGCCAGCGTTCCTTGCCGTTGACAAGCACGGCGTCCTTTCCGCACGCCAGCAACGCGCCGGCATCCTGCGTGTTGCCGACGGTCCCGTCGCTGAAGGTATAGGCGTACCCTTTTCCCCCTTGGGTGAGGGCGACGAAGCCCGTCTGGTCCTGGCGAAAAATACCCGTCTCGCAAGGCGCCGGACTGAATGCCTCCGGCATCGGTGCGGCAGTCGCCGTGAGCGATGCGACAAGGAGAGGCCAGAGAAAATAAGAAGTCATGGAGTCAGTATCCGCTAGGGAGCTGTCGCGTTGTTGATCAGGAAAATGGCGATATCAGGCCAAGACTGGGGGCGCGCACAAACCGCGTCAGCTGTTCAACGCCGATAAATATCGGGAAAATACCGCTCCATCAGCGTCTCCGGCCTGAGTGGCGCCGTAAAGCCGTGACGCGCATACAAGCCATGCGCCGTGCTGGTGGCCAGCATGAAACGGCGCAAACCCTGCAAGTCGGGATGCGCCATCACGGCCTCCATCAGGCGCTTGCTGTAGCCGCGGCCGCGGCACTCTTCCAGCACATACACGTCGACCAGATAGGCAAACGTGGCGTAGTCGCTGACCACGCGGGCGAACGCCACTTGACGACCGTCCAGCGTGCCGCCGAAGCATAGCGAATGGTCAATGGCACGCTGTACGGTGGCCTGCGCGATGCCGATGGCCCATGTCGATTGCGTACTGAGAAAATGGTGAATGGCCGGAACGTCAAGTTCCGCCTTGTCGCTACTGATCTTCAAGTGTGGCATCACGCTGTCCGCCTGTCGTGGTAAAACCTGATCATCGGCGATTTGCGCGCTGCTGTCACCTGGGCAGGAAAGAATCGGGCTGCCTCCCCTTCTGACTGCTGATGACGGGGGTACTCTGCCTGCTGCTGCCGTAGCTGCGACTGGCACGCTGCCGCCATGCTTACAGCGCGGCTTTTTCTTCGGCGTTCAGACGCTTGGCGCTGACATACACGGTATGCATGGTGGCTTGATCGGCGCTGGCAACGATCGGTGCCGGCGCGGCGCGGAACTTCGGCACGGCGGCGGTGGCCAAGCTGGTGGCAGCGGCGATGGCGATGATGGCGACGAAGATGGCTTCCATGTTTTTAGCGATGTTCATGATGGTGTCCTTTGGATGGCTGGTTGTCTGCTGCGATGATGGAACTGTAGGCGCATCGGCCCACCATCTCCACCGGATTGCGACAAACCGCCCAAAAGAAGGGACAGAATACCAAGTGACCCGATGAAAGGCAGGAAGCCGCGCTGGCCGCGCTGCTGCTGGCCTTGCTCGACCCGCAGCCTGTCGTGCGCCAGCTTGCCGTCTGGGCCTTCAGTGAAATGCGTTTTCCCGAAATGGCTCCCGCCGCGGCGGCGCTGCTGGCCGATCACGACGCCTCGGTGCGCGCCGAGGCTGCCGCTGCGCTGGGCATTGAACGAAATGCGCCAGGGCGTGGCTGTCCACTGCCGCCGGCGCGATGCCGATGGTCACTGAGGGCTGTCTGGTGAAAATAGGCTGCCTGGCTGGAAGCGCGCGTTCTGCCTGCGGCTACTGTGTGTTGGGTATTGCTGCTGTCATCTGGGTTGGAGAGAACCGGGGGCGCCGCCCGTTCCGATTGCCCATGATGGGATACTGCAAGGTGCTGCAAGATGCGGTGCGGCTACTGCTGTTACTGATACTGCCTGCATGGCATTGCCACGCTTACAGGGCGGCTTTTTCTTCGGCGCTCAGACGCTTGGCGCTGACATACACGGTATGCATGGTGGCTTGATCGGCGCTGGCAACGAGGGCGGCGGAAGCGGCTGGCGCGGCGCGGAACTTCGGCACGGCGGCGGTGGCCAGGCTGGTGGCAGCGGCGATGGCGATGATGGCGACGAAGATGGCTTCCATGTTTTTAGCGATGTTCATGATGATGTCCTTTGAGTGGCTGGTTGTGTGCTGCGATGATTGAACTGTAGGCCGATCCCCCCTGAACTGCCATCGGATTGCGACCAAACGCACGATTCGCGGGACAGAATACAAAAAGCCGGGATGGAACGCACAACCTGCCCGCACCGTGGCATTTGAGGCTTGCCAGCCCCATTCCTGGCCATTTCAGCGCCCTGCAAACCCCTAAAAGCCCTACCGCCGGCCAACCTTGTTTATAATCGCCCTACACTAAAGGACTTCTTTCATGACTGATCAATTCTCCAAAAAGGGCGAAGCCTGGTCGGCCCGGTTTTCCGAACCGGTCTCGGACCTCGTCAAGCGCTACACAGCTTCTGTATTTTTTGACAAGCGCCTGGCGCTGTTCGACATCGAAGGTTCGCTGGCCCATGCGGAAATGCTGCATGCGCAAGCCATCATCAGCCCGGCCGACTACGCGGAAATCCAGCGCGGCATGGCGCAAATCTCGCAGGAAATCGCCGCCGGCCAGTTCGAATGGCTGCTGGACCTGGAAGATGTCCACCTGAATATTGAAAAGCGCCTGACCGAACTGGTAGGCGATGCGGGCAAGCGCCTGCACACAGGCCGTTCGCGCAACGACCAGGTGGCGACCGACATCCGCCTGTACGTGCGTTCCGCCATCGACGACATCACCGCCCTGCTGGCGACGTTCCGCAGCGCGCTGACGGACCTGGCCGAGCAGCATGCCGACACCATCATGCCCGGCTTTACGCACATGCAGGTGGCCCAGCCGATCACCTTCGGCCACCACATGCTGGCGTATGTCGAAATGTTCGGCCGCGACGCCGAGCGCATGGCCGACTGCCGCAAGCGCGTCAACCGCCTGCCGCTGGGCGCCGCCGCCCTGGCCGGCACCACCTTCCCCATCGACCGCCTGCGCGTGGCAAAAACGCTGGGCTTTGACGACGTCTGCCACAACTCGCTCGACGCCGTCTCGGACCGCGATTTCGCCATCGAATTTTGCGCCGCCTCCGCCGTGCTGATGATGCACGTGTCGCGCATGGCCGAAGAACTGGTGATCTGGATGAGCCCACGCATCGGCTTCATCGACATCGCCGACCGCTTCTGCACCGGCTCGTCGATCATGCCGCAAAAGAAAAACCCGGACGTCCCGGAACTGGCGCGTGGCAAGACGGGCCGCGTCTACGGCCACCTGACCGGACTGTTGACCCTGATGAAAGGCCAGCCGCTGGCCTACAACAAGGACAACCAGGAAGACAAGGAACCGCTGTTCGACACCGTCGACACCGTTATCGACACCCTGCGCATCTTCGCCGACATGGCTGGCGGCATCACGGTGAAACCGGAAGCCATGCGCGCAGCAGCCCTGCAGGGCTACGCCACGGCGACCGACCTGGCCGACTACCTGGTCAAGAAGGGCTTGCCGTTCCGCGACGCCCATGAAGCGGTGGCCCTGGCCGTGCGCGCCTGCGTCGACGCCGGCTGCGACCTGGCCGACCTGTCGCTGGAGCAGTTGCGCGCGTTTTCCCCGTTGACGGACGAAGACGTGTTTGCCGTGCTGACACTGGAAGGCTCCGTCGCCGCGCGCGACCACGTGGGCGGCACCGCGCCACGCCAGGTCCGCGCCGCGATCGCCCGCGTGCGCACGCAGCTGGAAAAATAAACCGCGCTTGCGCACCCAAGCGCCCCGCTGCAGCGGGGCGTTTTTCATTGGGCGACGATTTTCGACAGCACGGAAAAGGCGGCCCCCGTCTGCGATGCTTCCAGCAGCAAGGTCAGCTCCGTGTAGGTGCAGATAATGTTGATCAGGTTGATGCGTTCCCAGGCCAGGCGCTTGAGGATGGCGTGATACACGCCTGGCGTGTAGCAGGTTTCGGGTGCCAGGTGCAGGGTCACGGCCGTCACGCGCTCGAGGCGCGCAAGTTCCTGCTCGCCGCCAAAAACCTCATCCACCAGCGCATGCAGACTGCGGCTGCAGATCACCATCACCTCGTTGACGCCACGCGTGACCGTGATGAAGGTGCCCCGCTGGGGCGCGGCCAGCGCCAGCAACTGGCGCTGGCAGTCATAGGTCTGGTCGGAATAGCGGTAGGTAAAAATCATCAATTCACTGCGCGTGGACAGCTCTCCCGCCCGGTGCGCCAGCACGATCTCGCCGCTTTTCTGCTGCGGCATCCGTTCCGCCAGACGGCGCAGGGCCATCACCACGGCAGCCTGCCCCACCGGTTTCCATAGGTCGCTCTGCAATTGCGGCTGCAGCTGGCGCGCCAGTTCCGACAAGTTCAGCAAGCCCCGGCCCAATCCCTCGCTGAGAAAGGCCGATTCCATCACGATCTGTTCCACTTTGGTCGCTATCGAAAGCATAGTTCGTCGGGCCGGGGATTCCGGTGCACGCACCAGGAGCCGGCAACCCTTCCTGAAAAAAGGATGCACTGCGCCAGCGGCCGCGCCGGGCGGCGCGGTCGGACTCGCGGAAAAGAACCCCCTCGCGGGGGAAGAGCCGGTTGGCGGCGGCTAGGAAGGCGGATGCAGCATGAATGCCGCTCCAGAGGGGAAATGGCTGAAACCAACAGCAGAAAACAGAACTGACGTCATGTGAAACTCCCGATTTTTTTTCCCGATGCGCTGTATCTGGACGCGGTCATTGCCGCGTGCGCTTTTTTTGTCTTCGCGTGGTCCGCTGGGGGCTACGCGAAGACCTAGTGTAGATCGCAACATTTAGAAAATGCAACAGTGTTTTTCCAACAGAGCGCGCCATTAGGGGAAGTAGTCCAAAACAAAAGTTGCAGCTTGTGGTAGATCAAACTTTGCGCTCATGCAGCGCCGATAAATGTTCAATTCTTAACAAAAATTCGCCTGGTGACCCATTTCTTGAATTTTTTGACATGGCGATCTCGACAAGTTTAGTGTCCCCCTACCCGGTGTCATGCCACCACAAAACGGCAGGCTATCCGCCTGCCAGGCACGCCGGGGTGGCCATCAGGCATCGCGGCCAGCTCATTCACCATTTCCTTAACCGATACCATGGAGCAGAAATGAATTTACGTTTGACGATAGTTGCCGCATCCATCGCCGCCCTGCCGCTGATGGCCACCACGGCGGACGCCGCCACGCCGCTGCCACAGACCCTGATGGCTGCCCCGGTGACCCTGGCCTCTCCACAAGAGAACGCCGGCCTGGTCAACAAGCTGGCCGCACAGGCACGCAGCCGCGGCTTGAATACCGAGCATGGCTTTGCCGTCGGCGCCCAGCATCCGGGCGTCAGCGGCACGCGCGTGAGCCGCGTACAGCACACCTACAAGGGCCTGCCCGTCTTCGGTTCCGAGACGGTCGTGGTCAGCAACAACGCCGGCGACATCGTCAGCGAATCCGTGTCGGACCGCGCTTCCGGCCTCGGTAGCGGCGGCGTCAATTCCGTCACCCGCAGCGCCACCACCGATATCGACACCACGCCGGCCGTCAGCGCCGCCGCCGCCATCGCCGCCGCCGTGAAAAGCATCGGCGTGCAGGCCGTCGACCACGTGCCGCCGCATGCGCAACTGCTGATCTACCCCGTGATGAAAACGGTGCGCGTGGCCGGCGCCGAGAACAAGTCGGAAGCGGCGCTGAACGCGCTCGACGTGCAGGACGTGGTCGACCACTACGAGCTGGCCTACCTGGTGCAAACGCGCATGATCAGCGGTAACAAGCCGGTCTACTACGACACCATCGTCAGCGCCAAGGATGGCCGCATCCTGCGTCAATGGAAAGCCCTGAAAACCGTGGCCGGCATCGGCAACAGCCAATACAACGGCCAGGTACCGCTCAACACGACGCTCACGGGCAGCACCTACACCATGAAAGACCCGAGCCGCGGCACGGGCGGCAGCTTCGGCGGCATGGCCATCACGAATGCCAACCACGGCACCAGTTCGGGCAGCGTGTACAGCAGCACCAGCAATACCTGGGGCGACGGCCAGCAATACATCAACGGCGGCAGCACCACCAACGCCAACGGCCAGACGGCGGCCGTGAACGCGATGTGGGGCCTGATGAACACCTACGACACGCACAAGAATGTGCTGGGCTGGTCCAGCCTGGACGGCAACAACACGGCCACCCACATCGCAGCCCACGTCAACACGGCCTACGACAACGCCTATTACGACAGCAGCTGCAAGTGCATGTACATCGGCGACGGCGGCAGCTCGTTCAACAACCTCGGCTCCATCGACGTGATCGGCCACGAAATGGGTCACGGCATCACGGACGCCACCTCGGGCCTGATCTACTCGCAAGAGTCGGGCGGCTTGAATGAATCGAGCTCGGACATCGCCGGTGAAATGGTGGAAGCGTATGCGCGCGCCGGTGGCACAGGCACCAGCATCCCCAACACGGGCAACGATTGGATGACGGGCAAGGAAATCGCCAAGAATGGCCAGCCGCTGCGTTGGCTGTACAAGCCAAGCAAGGATGGCAGCAGCCCGAATGCATGGAGCAGCACCATCAAGAACCTCGACGTCCACTACAGCAGCGGCCCGAACAACCGCATGTTCTACTTCCTGTCGCAAGGTTCGAACTCCACGTCCAGCAGCGACTACTACAGCTCCTACCTGAACAAAAGCCCGCTGGCCATGACCGGTATCGGCAGCGACAAGGCTTACCGCATCTGGTTCAAGGCCGCCACCACCAAGTTCACCTCGTCGACCAACTACGCCGACGCGCGCAACAAGGTGCTGCTGGCAGCCGAGGAACTATATGGCGTGGGCAGCGCCGAAGCGACCGCCGTCAAGCGCGCGTACGCGGCCATCAACGTGGGCGCCGACGTCGATGAATCGACCACGGGCGGCGCGGTGACCATCACCAGCCAGCCGGCCAGCATCACCGTCGCACCGGGCGCCACCGCCTCGTTCGCCGTGGGCGCGGGCGGCGGTACGGCACCGTACACCTACAAGTGGTTCCGCAATGGCGCCGTGATCAGCGGCGCCACGTCGCCTGCCTACAGCTTCACGACCGTAGCGGCCGACAGCGGTGCCGTGTTCAAGGCCACGGTGACGGATTCCTCGTCGCCTGCCGTGACGGCCACGTCGAACAACGCCACGCTGACGGTGGGCACGAGCAGCGCCACCGAACGCGTGACGAACGGCGGCTTCGAGTCCGGCGCCACGGGCTGGAGCGGCACCACGGGCGCCATCGGCACCTTCACGGGCCAAACCGCATACGAAGGCACGAAGTACGCCTGGCTGGGCGGCAATGGCGCCACGGCCAGCGAATCGCTGACGCAAAGCGTGGCCATTCCGGCTGCCGCCACTTCGGCCAGCTTGACCTTCGCGCTGCATATCGACACGGCTGAAACGGGCAATACCGTGTACGACAAGCTGGTCGTCACCGTGAAGAACAGCGCCGGCACGGTGCTGGGCACCCTGGCCTCGTACTCGAACGTGAACAAGGCGGCCGGCTACCAGATCCGCACGTTTGACCTGATCGCCTACAAGGGCCAGACCGTGCAGATCTCGTTTGCCGCGACCGAGGATGCATCGCTGCAAACCTCGTTCGTGATCGACAAGGTCAGCCTGGTTACCCAGTAAGCGGCTGAACATGCGGGCAAGCCATCGATGCAAGGCTTGCCCGCACAGCACGATTGATTTCCTGGCAATTTCAGTCTACCCTGAGGCAGTGATTGCATCTTGCCTGCTGCCGGTACCCGCGACGAATTGAACTTTTTTTGGATTGTTCCTGACCGATGCCTACTTCGACCTTGTCCGCACGCGCATTCCCCTTTTCACATCACCCCATTTTCACGCCCCAGGCCCTCGTCATGTTCGCCTGACGCGGTCATGCAGTTCCACCTCAAGGTGCAGGGCCCGGCAGGCAGCCAGGCGCTGGCCATCGACGCCGCCAGCGAGGCCGAAGCGATCCGCGCGGCCGTGCGCGGCGGCTGGCGCGTGCTGGCCGTGGGCGACAGCAGCAGCGGGGAAGGCGGCGCGCCGGCGCGTCCGGGCAAACAGGGCCTGCCCCTGCTGCAATTCAGCCAGGAGCTGCTGGCCCTGCTCGAAGCGGGCCTGAACCTGGGCGAGGCCATGACGACCCTGCACAACAAGGAAACGCGCCCAGGCGCCAAGGCCACCCTGGCCGCCATCGTGCTCACCCTGCAGCAAGGGCAAAGCTTTTCCGACACCCTGGCCGGTTTCCCCGACATCTTCCCCGACATTTACATCGCCACCGTGCATGCGGCCGAACGCTCGGGCAACCTGCCCGAGGCGCTGGCGCGCTTCGTCGGCTACCAGCTGCAATTCGACGCCATCCGTAAAAAACTCATTTCCGCCGCCATCTACCCGTGCATGCTGCTCGTCGTCGGCGGCCTGGTGACGCTGTTCCTGCTCGGCTACGTGGTGCCCAAATTCAGCGTCGTCTACGAAAGTTCGGGGCGCGACATCCCGTGGATGTCGCAAATGCTGCTGGGCTTTGGCCAGACCCTGGCCGCGCATCCGCTGCTGTGCGCCAGCGCGCTGGCCGCCGTGGTGGCCGCCGTAGTCTTTGGCATCGCCAATGCCGGTGCGCGCCAGGCCCTCGTCCTGCGCCTGCTGCGCCTGCCCGTGCTGGCGGACAAGGCAGCGGAATTTCGCCTGGCCCGCTTCTACCGTGCCCTCAGCCTGCTGCTGCATGCGGGCATCCCGCTGCACAAGGCGCTGGCCATGGTCGCGCCCATGCTGCTGCCGGCGCAGCAGGAGCAACTGGCGCAGGCGCGCCGCGCGGTACAGGAAGGCATGCCGTTTTCCACCGCGCTGGAACACGCCGGCATGGCCACGCCGGTGGCGCAATCGCTGCTGAAAGTGGGCGAGAACACGGGCCGCCTGGGCGACATGCTGGAACGCTCGGCCAAGTTCCATGACGAGGAATTCGCCCGCTGGGTGGACTGGGCGTCGCGCCTGCTCGAACCGCTCTTGATGACCATCATCGGCGTGGTGATTGGCGGCGTGGTGGTGCTGATGTACATGCCGATCTTTGAACTGGCCGGGAGCTTATCGTGAGAGTCATGACATGAACGCACGCGACGAAGAACGGGCCGTGCTCGATGCGGCCATGCTGCGGCGGGCCCACGCCAGCGCACTGGAACAGGGCCGCCCGCAGATGGCCGTGCTGCAGGAAACGGCAGCCCTGCCGCCCGAAGTCTTCTTGCGCCAGCTGGCCGCCCTGTTCCGCTACCCGGCCTGGACGATGGCCGAACTGCAGGCCGCCTTGCCCGCCTTTGCCCTGCTGTCCTACACGGATTGCGCCCAGCGCGACTGCGTGCTGCTGCAGCCGGGCGTTCCCGGCGCGCCGCCCGTGCTCGTCATCGGCAACCCGTTTGCCGAAGACTTGCTGCAATGGGCCGACTTCGCCCTGTCCACGCCCTTCACGGTGGCGCTGGCGCACCCGGACGACCTTGCCGCCTATCTGCTGCAGCAGGAAAGCGTGCAACAGGCGATGCAGGAAATGCAGCACGGTGATGATGTGCCGGGCCTCGACCAGAGCATCGAGGACATTTCATTGATCCGCATCAGCGAGGACAGCAGCCCGGTGGTCAAACTGGTGAACTCCACCATCTACGATGCCCTGAAATTCCAGGCCAGCGACATCCACCTCGAATGCGACGTGGCCAGCCTGGTCATCAAGTACCGCGTCGACGGCGTGCTGGTGCAGGCAGGCCAGGTGCAGGGACTGGCGATGGCCGAACAGATCATCTCGCGCATCAAGGTGATGGCCGACCTCGACATCGCCGAGCGCCGCATCCCGCAGGATGGCCGCTTCAAGGTGCGCGTGAAAGGGGCAGAGATCGACTTTCGCGTTTCCATCATGCCCAATATCTTTGGCGAAGACGCCGTGCTGCGCCTGCTGGACCGGCGCGCGCTGACGGAGGCGGCGCAGGCGCTGCGCCTGGAAAGCCTGGGCCTGAACGAGGACGCCATCGAGCAGATCCGCCGCCTGGCCGCCAAGCCGCACGGCATGCTGCTGGTGACGGGGCCCACGGGTTCCGGCAAGACCACCACCCTGTACGCGGCCATCACGGAAATCAATACGGGGCGCGACAAGATCGTCACCATCGAAGACCCTGTCGAATACCGCTTGCCGCGCGTGCTGCAGATCCCCGTCAACGAAAAAAAGGGACTGACCTTCGCGCGCGGCCTGCGCTCCATCCTGCGCCACGATCCTGACAAGATCATGATCGGCGAAATCCGCGATGACGAAACGGCGCAGATCGCCGTGCAGGCGGCGCTCACGGGCCACCTGGTATTTACCACCGTGCACGCGAACAACGTCTTCGACGTGGTGGGGCGCTTCCTGCACATGGGTGTCGATGCCTACAGCTTTGCGGCGGCCCTGAACGGCATCGTGGCGCAGCGCCTGCTGCGTCTCAATTGCGCCCATTGCGCCATCGACGCCAGCGCCGAGGTGCTGGCCGATGCGCAGCAGCTGCGCGACAGCGGCCTGGCCCTGCACCAGGTACAGGACTGGCAATTCATGGCCGGCAAAGGCTGCGGCCATTGCCGCGGCACCGGTTACAAGGGCCGCAAGGCCGTCGCCGAAGTGCTGATGCTCAGCGACGCGATGCGCGAAATGATCTGCACGCGGGCGCCCCTGAGCCAGATGAAGGAAGAAGCGGCGCGCAACGGCTTTCGCCTGGCGCGCGAAGCGGGCCTGGACCTGGTGCGGCGCGGCGAAACCACTTTAGCGGAGCTCAATCGTGTCACTTATTGAACGTATTACCCGCGCCACCCTGTGCCTGCACCTGGCGCCGCACGGATTGCACGGCGTGCAGCGCCGCGCCGGCCGTCCCGTGGCAGACAGCGCATTCCATTTGCCGATCCTGAACCCCGACGCCAGCTGGGAAGTGGCGCTGGCCGCCCTGCGTGGCTGGCTCGAACAGCACAATGAAAAAAAACTGCCGTTGGCCATCAGCCTGGCCAGCCGCTGGTGCGCCATGCTGATGGTGCCGTGGAGCGGCGCCCTGCTCGACCGAACCAGCGCGCAGCGTTTCCTGCATAGCCAGTTCGCTGCCGTCTACGGCGATGGCGCGCGCGCCTGGCGCCTGGCTGCCGACGATGCACCCTATGGCAAGCCACGCCTGGCCTGCGGCATCGATGCGGCCCTGCTGCAAGGCGTGCAGGATGCGGCGGCCGCGCATGGACGGCGCTGCCTGTCCCTCGAACCCATCGTCGGGCCGGCCTGGCGCAGCATCGCCGGCGGAAAACCTGCCGCCTTCGCCCTGGTGGAAGCGGGACGGCTGCTGCTGGCAACGACGAGTGGCGGGCGCATCACGGCCCTGCACAGCCAATCCTGCGGCGCTGCCTGGGGCGACGAACTGGATCGGGCATGGCGGCGCTGGAACTTGCGCGCGCCGCAACTGGACGCCATCGAACACGTGGCGCTGCTCGACCTGAGCGGCGTGCCGCAGGAAGAGCTGCCGGCGCGCTTTCAGCCCCTCCCCGTGGCCGGCGCCGCCCACCTGATGCGGGAGGCCGCATGGGCCTGAGCCGCCTGGAATTGCTGGCGCCCGGCACGGTGCAGACCTTCAAGGGCTGGCGCCTGGCCCTGTGCCTGGCGGGCGGCCTGATGCTGTTGCCGGCCGCCGTGTACTGGCTGGTGCAGGCACAGGAAACGCGGCGCCTGGAAGCGCAACTGGCGCAGCTACAACCCGCGCGTCCCGTGCGCACGCCCCTCTCGGCAAGCCAGCAACGCGAACGCGACCTCGAACTGAAACAGGTGGCCGCCGCCGTGCGCCAGCTCAACCTGCCCGTCACGCGCCTGGTCAGGACGGTGCAGGCGCCGCGCGACGTGCGCGTGGCCTTGCTGGGACTGGACTTGAACGCGCAGCAGGGACAGGATGGCGCCAGCGTCCTGAAAATCGCCGCCGAGGCGGAAACACCGCAGGACATGCTCAACTACCTGGCCTTCCTGAACCAGCAGCCCATGTTCAGCTCCGTGTATCTGCTCAAACACGAGATGAATGCGAACGCCCCCGAACACCCTTACCGTTTTCAGCTGGAGGCGCAATGGCGGCAATAAAACCCGTATTCAAAGCCGGCACGCCCGTGGCCCGCGCGCGCCTGCAGCTGCGCATGCCCCCGCGCCTGGCGTGGGAGGCTTCGCGTCTGTGGCGCCCCCTGGGCTGGCCTTGCGCCCTCGGCGCCGCCGGCCTGGCGCTGACCGCTTTCGCCGTGCAGCAGGGCGATGCGCTGGCCGAACGCCAGCAGCAACTGGCGGCGCAACTGGCCACGGCTGCCAGACAGTCGGCACTGCCGCAGGCAGCAATCACGCTCGATGCGGATGCCGACAGCCTGGCCGCCTTTCACGCCTACCTGCCCGCGCATGACAGCATTCCCGAACAATTGAAGGCCTTGCTGGAAGTGGCGCAAAAGAGCGGTGTCACCCTGGCCAAGGCCGACTACAAGCCGCAGGAAGACGGTAACACGGCCTTCCTGCGCTACCAGATCACCCTGCCGGTAAAAGCCGAATACGCGCAGCTGCAAACCTTTATCGTCGACGCCCTCCAGGCGCTACCGACCCTCACGCTCGATTCGGTTCTCTTCAAGCGCGAGCAGATCGAAGCGGGCGAGATCGACGCGCGCATCCAGTTCATCCTGCTGGTGAAAAAGGCGGAGGTGCGCCGATGAAAAAAGCCGTACTGGGAGGCGCCGCCGTGGCGACCTTGCTTGCCGCCCTCTTCGCGCCCGAGGATGAAGGCAGCATCGTGGGACCGGCCACGGCCACCACGCGCCAGGTGGAGCGGGTGGCGCCAGCCCCCCTCGCTGCAGCCACCGTTCCACCAATCAATCGCGCGCTGGCCATCGAACCGCGCCGGGGACTCGACGACGACGACGAAGCCGCCACCCTGTTCGCCAAGCAAAGCTGGCAGCCAGAGACGCCGAAAAAGATCATGCTCGACCAGCAGGCGGCCCAGGCCGCGCTGCCCGCGGCCCGCGTGGATGCGAACGCGCCGCCACCGCTGCCCTTTCAATTCCTGGGCCTCTTTGTCGATGAAGGCAAGGCGGCCTACTTCCTGCAGGCGGGCGAACGCAACGTGGTGGCGCGTCCCGGCGATACGCTCGAAGAGCGCTACCGCTTCGATGGCGTGGTGCAGGGTTCTCTGCAATTTACCTATCTGCCGCTCAACCTGAAACAGACACTCGCCGTAGGGGATCTCAATTGAAACAACGCATACCACGTACTGGCATCACCCTGCTGCCGATGCTGTTCCTGCTGGCCGCCTGTGCCGGCAACCAGGCGTATAACGATGGCCAGGCCATGCTGGGCGCGGGGCGCACGGAACAGGGCCTGGCCCTGCTGGAACAGGCGGCGCAAGCCGAGCCGACCAACGCCAAGTACCGTATCGCCGTCACGAATGGCAGGATGCGCGCGCTGAACAATCTGAATGGTCGCGCCGAGGCGCTGCGCCAGCAGGGCAAGCTGCCCGAAGCGCAAGCGCTGTACCAGCAGGCGCTGGCACTGGACGCCAGCAACGACGTGGCGCAGCGGGGCCTGGCCGGGGTGGCGCAGGATGAACGGCACCGCAAGCTGGTGCAGGAAGCGCAGGCCAGCTACCAGCGCGGCGGCGAGGCGAATATCGCGCAAGCGCAGGAAGCGTTGCGCCAGGTGTTGCAGGAGCGCCCCGCACAGCGCGAGGCGCTGGCCCTGAAAGGCCGCATCGGCGAGGCACAATCCAAAAGCCTGCCGGCTGGAGGCAAGCTGGCGGCCGCCTACCGCAAACCCGTGACCCTCGAATTTCGCGACGCGCCGCTGCGTTCCGTGTTCGACTTCATCAGCAAAGTCTCGGGCCTGAACTTCGTCTTCGACAAGGAAGTCGACCCGGCCCTGCGCGCCACCATTTCCGTGCGCGACACCAGCATCGAAGAGGCGATTGCCATGCTGCTGGGCGCCAACCAGCTGGAACAAAGCGTCACCAGCGACAAGTCGATCACGATTTACCCGAACACGCCGCAAAAGGTGAAGGATTACCAGCAACTGGTGGTGCGCACCTTCTTTCTCGCCAATGCGGACGTCAAGACCGTGGCGTTTTCCATCAAGACCCTGCTCAAGGCCAAGGATGTCGTCACGGATGAACGCCTGGGCATCATCATGCTGCGCGATACGCCGGAAATGGTGCGCATGGCCGAGCGCATCATCAATGTGCAAGACCTGGCCGATCCGGAAGTGATGCTGGAAGTCGAGGTGCTGGAAGTCAAGCGCACGCGCCTGATGGAACTGGGCGTGCGCTGGCCAGACCAGGCCAGCCTGACACTGGCCGGTGCTGCAGGTATTACGGGAGGCCTGGGCGGCCTGAAGGTGGCGGACCTGCACCGCATCAATGGCGACAATATCAATCTGGGCATCGGCGGCGTCACCCTGAACGCCAACAAGACGGACAGCGACAGCAATATCCTGGCCAACCCGCGCATCCGCGTGCGCAACAAGGAAAAAGCCAAGATCCTGATCGGCGACCGCGTGCCCGTCATTACCGTGACGACGAATAACGGCGTCAGTTCCGACAGTGTCAACTACATCGATGTGGGCCTGAAACTCGACGTGGAACCGAACGTCTACCTGGACGACGAAGTGGCCATCAAGATCAACCTGGAAGTGTCGAACGTCGTCAAGGAAGTCATCAGCAAGACGGGCACGCAGGCTTACCAGATCGGCACGCGCAGCGCCTCCACGGTCCTGCGCCTGAAGGATGGCGAGACGCAGGTGCTGGCGGGCCTGATCAGCGATGAAGACCGGGGCACAGCCAACAAGGTGCCTGGCGTGGGCGAACTGCCCGTGCTGAACCGCCTGTTCGGCAGCCAGAAGGACGACGCCATGCGCAGCGAGATCGTGCTGTCGATCACGCCGCGCCTGCTGCGCAGCATACGCCGTCCGGACCTGACGACAGCCGAATTCAACTCCGGCACCGAGGCCTCCGTGGGCGGCCGCGCCAGCGTGGGCGGCTCCCCAGAGGCTATCGCCGCGCCGGAGCAAGCCCCGGCGCGCACCGGCTCGCCCATGACGGGCGGCGACGAGGCTCCCGCCACCGGCGACAAGGCCACTGTCAAGGGTGGCCAGTGAAAGAGCAGGGCTTTACCTTCATCGAACTGATGATCACCCTGGCCATCATGGCGACCCTGGCCACGGTGGCCGTGCCGATGGCGCAGGTGGCGCAGCAACGGGCGAAGGAACAGCAATTGCGCAGCGCCCTGATCGAGATGCGCGAGGCGATCGATACCTACAAGCGCGCCTCGGACAATGGCCGCATCAAACTGTCGCTGGGCGCTTCCGGCTATCCGAAAAAACTCGAGGAACTGGTCGAGGGCGTGCCCGACCAGCGCAGCCCGTCCAAGCAGAACATCTATTTCCTTCGCCGCCTGCCGCGCGACCCGTTCCAGCCCAGGGAAGAAGGCAGCGCGGCCGATAGCTGGAGCAAGCGCGCCTATGCCTCGCCGCCCGACAATCCCAGCGAAGGCGAAGACGTGTTCGACGTCGCCTCGCGCTCGACCAAGGTGGGCCTGAACGGCATGCCGCTCAATCAATGGTGAACCCGATGCCAGTCTCTTCTCCTCGCCGCGGTTTTACGCTGGTCGAACTACTGGTGGTGCTGGCCATCATCTCGCTGCTGCTGACGATCGCCATTCCCCGCTATTTCGGCTCCGTAGAAAAATCGAAGGAAGTCGCGCTGAAGGAAAACCTGCAGGTGCTCAGGAGTGGCCTGGATAAATACTATGCCGACAAAGGCGAGTATCCGGCCGCGCTGGCCGACCTGGTGACCCACCATTACTTCCGCAGCGTGCCGCTCGATCCCGTCACGGAGTCCGCCGCCACCTGGCAGCTGATTCCTTCGCCGAATGGCGAGATCGGCGGCGTGGCCGACGTGCGCAGCGGCGCCAAGGGCAAGACGCGCGAGGGCATCCCCTTTGAGCAGCTCTGATTTTCGACGCCGCGCACGGGGCTTCGCGTATATCTGGACCCTGATGCTGGTGGCCTTCATGGGCGTCGGCCTGGTGCTGGCCAGCGAATTGCATGCCACGGCCGCGCGGCGCGACAAGGAACGCGAGCTGCTGTTCATCGGCCATGAATTTCGCAATGCGCTGGGCCGCTACTACGACAGCACGCCGGGCGACGGGCGGCCCCGCTATCCATTGACCCTGCAGGAATTGCTGCGCGACCCGCGTTTCGCCAACGCCCGGCGGCACTTGCGCCGCCTGTATGCGGACCCCGTCACGGGCAAGGCGGAATGGGGGCTGCTGCGGCAGGAGGGACGCATTGTCGGCATCCATTCGCTGTCGCCGCAGCTGCCCATCAAGCAGGACAATTTTCTCGACGAAGACGCCAGCCTGCGCCGCAAGCAGCGCTACGCAGACTGGCACTTCACCTATCCGCACGACCTGGTGCTGGCGCCGCCCGATGCCGCCGGCGGCGCGCCCGGACTCAAGCCGAAAGGCGCGAACTGATATCATGCCCGCATTCCATATTCCGCATTGAGCAAAGGAGCAGGCATGAGCATAGGTGGCACTTCCATCGAACAGGCATTGGCATCGCTGTCGGACATGACGGGCGGCATGGTCGCCATCGGCAAGGACGAACATGCGCAACGCATCGCCAAGGCGCAAGCGTTCATGCGCAAACAGGGCATCGCTGCGGTCTACCTGAACGCGGGCGCCAATCTCACCTATTTCACGGGCACCAAATGGTATGCCAGCGAACGCATGGTGGGCGCCATCCTGCCAGCCAGCGGCGACATCGAATACATCGCCCCCGCCTTCGAGGAAAGCACCTTGACGGGCTTCATGCTCATTGAAGGCAAGGTCAATTGCTGGGAAGAGCATGAAAGCCCGTACCAGCTGTTCGTTGACGTATTGGCGCGCATGGGGATCGCCCAGGATGCGGCTACGGCCCCGCGCGTGGGCATCTGCGAAAGCGCCGCCTTCTTCATCTACGACGGCGTCAAACCGCTGGCGCCCGGCTATGCGCTGGAAAACGCCCGCGCCGTCACGGCGTACTGCCGCAGCCGCAAGTCAGCGGCGGAAATCGCCCTGATGCAGCGCGTGATGGACATGACCCTGGCCGTACACGTGGCCACGGCCAGCATGCTGGTCGAAGGCATCACGACGGTGGAAGTGGAAGAATTCATCCAGCGTGCGCACCGCAAGGTGGGGGCACCCCGCTCGTATTTCTGCATCGTGCTGTTCGGCGAAGCGACCGCGTATCCGCATGGCGTCAATTACGTGCAAACCCTGAAGGCGGGCGACACGGTGCTGATCGACACGGGCTGCCAGGTGATGAACTACATCTCCGACATCACGCGCACCTATGTGTTTGGCGACATCAGCGAACGCCAGCGCAGCGTATGGAACAGCGAAAAGGCGGCGCAGGCCGCCGCATTCGCGGCCGCGCAGCTGGGCGTGCCCTGCGGCGACGTGGACCGCGCCGCGCGCGTGTCGCTGGAGGCAGACGGCTTCGGCCCCGGCTACAAGCTGCCCGGCCTGCCGCACCGCACGGGACACGGCATCGGCCTCGATATCCACGAGTGGCCTTACCTGGTGGGCAATGACACGACGCCGCTCGACGTGGGCATGTGCTTCTCGAACGAGCCGATGATCTGCATCCCCGGCGAATTCGGTATCCGCCACGAAGATCATTTTTACATGACGGAAAACGGCGCACGCTGGTTCACCGAACCAGCGCACAGCATCGACGATCCGTTCGGCTTGCGCGCTTAAGCCTTCGTCAACGCCAGCCGCCGTGCCGCCGGCACGGTGGCAATCGGCGCCAAACCACCCTGCGCCAGCTTGAACACGGCCAGCGCCGTGCCCAGCTGCACGGCCTGTTCCTGCAGCGATTCTGCCGCAGCAGATGCTTCTTCCACCAGTGCGGAATTTTGCTGCGTCATCTGGTCCATGCTGCCGATGGCCACGCCGATGTCCCCGATGCCGGCGCTTTGCGCCTGGCTCGCGGCGCTGATCTCGGCCATGATGTCGGCCACCTTTTTCACGGAGTCGACGATCTGGCCCATGGTCAGACCCGCCTCGTCAACCAGCTTCGAGCCGACATTCACCTTGGCCACCGAATCGCCGATCAATTGCTTGATTTCACGCGCCGCTGCCGCGCTGCGCTGCGCCAGGTTGCGCACTTCGGACGCCACCACGGCAAAGCCGCGTCCCTGTTCACCCGCGCGCGCCGCTTCCACGGCCGCATTCAAGGCAAGGATATTGGTCTGGAAAGCGATGCCGTCGATCACGCCGATGATGTCGACGATGCGTTTGGATGAATCGTTGATCTCGCCCATGGTGGTGACCACCTGGCTGACCACTTGCCCACCCTTCACGGCCACCGACGATGCCGACACAACCAGTTCGTGCGCCTGGCCCGCGTTGGCGGCGTTGTCGCGCACGGTGGAGGTCAAGCTGTCCATGCTGCGCGCCGTCTGATCCAGACTGCCCGCCTGCGATTCCGTGCGTGCCGCCAGGTCCGCATTGCCCTGCGCGATTTCGGCGCTGGCCACCTGGATGGTTTCGGCCGACGCCTTGATACCGGACACCATGCCGGCTAGCCGGCCGCGCATCTCTTTCAATGCCGCCAGCAGGCTGGCCTGGTCGCCTGCCTCGGTGGCGATCTCCATCGAGAGGTCGCCATCGGCCACGGCGCGCGCGATCTGGCGCGCGTATTCGGGCTCGCCGCCCAGCTGCTGCCAGATGGCGCGCACGACGAAATGCGACACGGCCACCAGGCAGACGATGACGGCCAGCGCCACGACGATGCTGGTATTGAGCGCATTGCGCACATTGGCCGCGCTGCGTTCGATGCCCTGCTTGAATTGCAATTGCGCCTGTTCGTTGGTCCTGGCCAGGTCCGTGTTGAGCACCGCCAGCGCGCCCTGCATGCGTGCCACGGTCGCTTGCGGGTCGCCCTCTTCCATTTCCAGCATGATGCGCGCCGCGCTCAGCGCCGGCGCATAGTAGGCATCGAATTCCCTGGCCAGCCGCTGGCCCTGCTCGCGCTGGCCGGGGATCGCCGCAAAGGCGGTCAGTTTTTCGCGCAGCTTGACTGCCTGGCCGCCGACTTGTCCGATGCGCTCCTTGTCGCCTTCGCTGACGGCGTCGCGCAGGGCATCGCCGACGGCGGCCACGTCCAGGGTCAGTGACTTGGCCATGTCGAGCACGGGATAGTCGGCACTTTCGGTGGCGTGGATGGAATTGAGCGTGGCCGTGGACAGATAGGCGCTGACGGCCAGCCCCAGCCCGAAAATCACGGCCGAGACGACAGGCAGCGCCCATATCTTGCGTTTGATGCTCATTGCTGTCTCCTGATGTATGTGTACCGGGCCGCCGCATGGCGCGCGGCCCGGGCCGGCTTTATGGCGCCGTCAGCACCACTTTGACGCTGGCGTCGACGGCACTCTTTTCGATATAGCCGATGGCTTTCGGATCGGCGGCCACGGCCTTCTTCACGTCGGCGCTATTGGCCACTTCCTTCGGCAAGGTCGCCTTGCCCGTGAAGACCAGCTTGGACCACAAGGCCTTCGCCTGCGACGGTTCCTTGTCCGTCACCTTCTTGTAGAACTCGGCGCGCACGGGCGCGCTTTCCGGCTGGTCGATCGGCGTCATGGCCGTCGATTTACCGAGGAAAAACTGCGCCACCTGTTCATTCGTCATGGCGCCCGCGGCACTCTTCGGATTGACCACCACGACCACTTCGGCCATGGCGGGAACGGCGGTCGACAGCGCCAGCAAGGCAGCCACATTCAAGATCAATGGTTTCATGCGGCGCTCCTTAGAAAACGAAATCGATGGCGGCGGCAGCCACCGTGACGGGGCCATGGAAACCTGGCTTGGCTTGCACGAACAGGCCAGGACCATTCTTCGGCTTGATGCGATCGATCTGCACTTTCAGCGCGGCCGAACGGTGGAAATCCCAGCGCACGCCGATGCTGTCCGTCGATTGCTCGAGCTGGTTGCGCGTATAAGCCAGGGTGTCGACGCCGGCCGACAGGGCGCGCAGGGTCGGCGTGCAGGCGGCAGGATAGCCGGCAGGGCAGGATGCGGGCACGGTGTTGTTCACGCGGCCATCGGCCTTCAGGCTGGCGTGGCTGTAGTAGGGCAAAAAGGCGCCGATGCGGTAGCCGCCCATCACGTACCACGAGGTGCTGTCGCTGACATAGCTGTCCGTCTTGCGCTTCGCATATTCCGACTGCAGCAGCACATTGTTCCAGTCCAGGCCCAGGCCCACGGACGTGAACGACGCCTTCTTGCCCTTGACTTCCAGCGCATCGGCCAGAGCGCCCAGCTGGGCGATCCTGTAGCCGCTGCCGGCCGCGCGCAAGCTGCCCATCAAGGTATTCAGGCTGGGCGAATCGTTGATCGTCAGCTTGGTCTCGGCACGGCCGAAGCGCACGGTGACGGGGCCATGCTCGGCCACCACGTTGAGGGCGACGATGGACTTGCCTTCCACCTGCACGGTCGACGCGGGTCCCGTGGCCAGGGTGGCCTTGGTCCGGCCCAGCGCCAGCTGCGTGGTGATGCTGGTATCGCCAGCGCTGAACTGGTAGGTGCCGTCGATGCCGTCGATGCTGTTCAGGGGTACCTGCGAATACATTTCACCGGGCGGGCGCAGCATGGTGTTGGCATAGCCGACGTTGCGGTAATCGGAAATCATGAAGACGGGCAGGCCCATGCGGCCGACGCGCACGCTGAAGCTGTCCGACACCTTGGCCTTGGCAAAGGCCCAGGCCAGTTCGGCGCCGAAATCGTCCTCGCCATCCTTGCGCGCCAGGCCCTGCACGGTGGCCGACAGCCAGGGATTGACGGTGACATTGGCTTGCAGTCCCAGGTTGGAATCGACGCCCGTGCGGGCTGTCTTGCTGGCGCCAGCCGCCTGGTTCGGGCGCGCGAACTGGGCGTTGTCGGTATCGGCCATGGTCAGGGCGGCCGTGCCGTAACCGCTGATCTTGACCGCGGGGCCAGTGGCCTCTTCGGCGTAGGCATGGCTGATGGCCAGGGGCATGGCCAGCAGGAAAATCAGGACGTGTTTATTCATAGTAATTAAATACCCGTAGCGGTGAACGTGGAATGGGACTCGCGGTCGATGGCTCACCGGCCGTAAAAGGCCGGGTCCGTTTTTTTCGCGCCGCCATCGCGTCGAGGAGCGTGCATGGCGGCGTGACCAGTGAGTAAAACCATGCTACAGAGAAAAGGTTTTACGTTGGAAAGTTTTCTTGAGGCAATGAGTGAATTCGCCCCTTTTCACGAAAAAAGCACGCGTTCTAGAGGGGTTTATCTAAATAGCACGCCGTGCAAAACCACACTTTCGCTATATTTTTCATACACTTATGGATAATTCAAGACGAAAAGAAGCGGAATAAAAAAAGCGCCACCCGTGCGAAGATCGCGGGTGGCGCCGTTCAAACCAGTCCTGCCGAAAACGCTTACTCGCGCTTCGACACCAGGGTCAGAATGTCGTAGCTGGCCACCAGCTCCTCGTTCTGGTTCGTCACCTGCACGTCCCACGCGACCACGCCCTGGCCCACGCCAAACACGTCCTTGCGGTTGCGGTCGACCTTGCGCTTGCACGTCAGGCGCGCGCGGATGGTGTCGCCGATGGCGACGGGCGCGACGAAACGCAGGTTGTCCAGGCCATAGTTGGCCAGCACGGGACCGACGCCCGGCGAGACGAACAGGCCGGCGGCGGCCGACAGCACGAAGTAGCCGTGGGCGATGCGCTTGCCGAACTGCGATTCCTTGGCCGCGATTTCGTCGAAGTGCATGTAGAAGAAGTCGCCCGAGATGCCGCCAAAGGCGACGATGTCCGCTTCGCTGACGGTACGGCGGTGCGTCAGCAGCGAGTCGCCCGTCTTCAAGTCTTCGAAGTGCTTGCGGAACGGGTGGATCGGGCTTTCGTTGACGTCCGCGCCGCGCACGTATTCGCCGGTGATGGCCGCCAGCATGGTGGGCGAGCCTTGCACGGCCGCCCGTTGCAGGTAGTGGCGCACGGCGCGCACGCCGCCCAGCTCTTCGCCGCCGCCCGCGCGGCCAGGGCCGCCGTGCTTCAGTTGCGGCAGGGGCGAGCCATGGCCCGTCGAATCGACGGACGCCACGCGCTCGAGCACGTGCACGCGGCCATGCGTGGCCGCCACTTGCGGCACCACGCGCGCGGCAATCTTCGGATCACGCGTCACCAGGGTGCTCACCAGGCTGCCCTTGCCGCGCGCGGCCAGGGCCAGCGCCTCGTCGATATCGTTATAGCCCATCATGGTGCTGACGGGGCCGAACGCTTCCACGTCATGCACGGCGTCGTTGCCGAAGGCGTCGCGGCACAGCAGCAAGGTCGGCGAGAAGAAGCTGCCATCCTGCGCGCCATCGCCGAGCGGATTGAAACCGTCGGCCGCGCCAAATACCACCTCGTTGCCCTGCGACAGGGTGGCGACACGTTCGGCCACGTCGTTCTGCTGCTCTTTCGAGGCCAGAGCGCCCATGCGCACGCCTTCGATGGACGGATCGCCCACCACCACCTTGGCCAGGCGTTCGCGCAAGCGCGTGCCGACGGCGTCCATCAGGTGTTCGGGTACGATGATGCGGCGAATCGCCGTGCATTTCTGGCCCGACTTGCCCGTCATTTCGCGCACGACTTCCTTGACGAACAGGTCGAATTCCACGTCGTCTGGCGTGACGTCCGGCGCCAGGATGGCGCAATTGAGCGAATCGGCTTCGCCGTTGAACGGCACGGACTGGGCGATCAGGTTGGAATTGGTGCGCAGCTTGGCGGCAGTCGCGGCCGATCCTGTGAATGTCACGAAATCCTGGCCATTCAGGCGGTCCAGCAAGTCGCCCGTGGAGCCGATCACCAACTGCAGGCTGCCGGCCGGCAGCAAGCCCGATTCATGCATCATGCGCACGACGGCCTGCGTCAGGTAGCTCGTCGCCGTGGCCGGCTTGGCGATACAGGGCATGGCCGCCAGGAAGCTGGGTGCGAATTTTTCCAGCAAGCCCCAGATAGGGAAATTGAAGGCGTTGATGTGCACGGCCAGGCCGCCGCGCGGCACCAGGATGTGCGTGCCGGCGAAACCGCCCTTCTTGCCCAGCGCGATGGCCGGGCCTTCATGCAGCACGTTCGACGACGGCAGCTCGTTGCTGCCCATGCTGGCGTAGGCGAACAGGGTGCCCGTGCCGCCTTCGATGTCGACCCAGCTATCGGCGCGCGTGGCACCCGACAAATGCGAGATCGCGTACAGTTCTTCCTTGCGCTCGACCAGATACAGGGCCAGCGCCTTCAGGCGCGCGGCGCGCTGCTGGAAATCGAGCGCCATCAGACCCGGCACGCCCGTCTTGCGCGCATACGTGACGGCTTCATCGAAGTCGATCTTTTCCGCATGCGTGTGATAGATGACGCGGTTGTTCAAGGCGCTGTGCAGGGGCACGGCGGCACTTTCGCCCAGCCAGCGGCCGGCAATCAGGCTTTGCAGGGTGGATATTTGAGCCATGTGGTTTACTCCTATGTAGGTTTTTACTGCGCCGCTGCGTTCTTGTGCAGGTGCAGCGGCAAGGCCGATTCGAAATTCAGGCGCTGGCGGTTCGCCTCGACTTCCGTCAGGGCTTCCACTTCGCGCATTGTCTGCATCGAGCGCACGGCCAGTTCGTGGTACTGGCCCGTGCCCGAGCTTTTCCATTTGATTTCATCGTCGGTCAGCGCGCGGATGATCTTGGCGGGCGTGCCCACCACCATGCTGCGCGGCGCGACGATCATGCCCGCCTTGACGAAACTCATGGCCGCAACGATGGATTCCTCGCCGATCACGGCGTTATCCATCACCACGGCGTTCATGCCGACGAGCGCATTGCGGCCGATGCGGCAGCCATGCAGCACGGCGCCATGGCCGATATGGCCGTCGACTTCGACCACCGTGTCGCAGCCGGGGAAGCCGTGCATGACGCAGGTATCCTGCAGGTTCGCGCCCTCCTCCAGGATCAATCGGCCGAAGTCGCCGCGGATCGAGGCCAGCGGACCGATATAGCAGCGCGGGCCGACGATCACGTCGCCAATCAGCACGGCCGACGGGTGCACATAGGCGCTGGGGTGGACGACGGGGGTAACGCCGTTGATTTCGTAGACTTTGACCATACTGACTCCTTACATGCCCAGATAGGCGCTTTGTACCTGCTCGTTATGCAGCAATTCTGGACCGGGGCCGGACAGCGTGATGGCGCCCGTCTCGATCACATAGCCCACGTCGGCAATCGACAGGGCGGCATGCGCGTTCTGTTCAACGAGGAAGATGGTGATGCCCTGGTCGCGCAGTTCGGCCACGATGCGGAAGATCTCCGCGATCAGCAGGGGCGCCAGGCCCATGCTCGGCTCATCGAGCAGCAGCAGTTGCGGACGGCCCATCAGCGCGCGCGCCATGGCCAGCATCTGCTGCTGTCCGCCAGATAAGGTCCCGGCCAGCAGCAGGCGCTTTTCCTTCAGAATCGGGAACAGGCCATACATGCGTTCCATGTCGCCCGCCACGTCCTGTGCGGGACGTGTAAACGCGCCCAGGCGCAGATTGTCATCCACCGTCATGGGGCCGAACACCTGGCGCCCTTCCGGCACCTGGCAGATGCCGCTGCGCACGCGCTTGTCGGCGCTCATGCGGCTGACGTCCTGGCCGGCGAAGGCGATGCTGCCGGCGCTGATCGGCTGCACGCCGGAGATGGCGCGCAGCAGGGTCGTCTTGCCGGCGCCATTCGCACCCACCAGCGCCACCAGCTGGCCCTGGCGCACCTGCAGGTCGATGCCATGCAAGGCCTGGATACGGCCATAGTGGCTGGTCAGGCCGGCGATATCGAGCACCAGCGGAGTCTGAGGTTTTTCCATCTTCATCATGCCGCCACTCCCAGATAGGCCGCCACCACGTCGGGATTGGCGCGCACTTCGGCGGCAGTCCCTTCGGCCAGCTTCTTGCCATAGTCGAGCACCAAAATATGGTCCGACAGATTCATCACCAGTTTCATGTCATGCTCGACCAGCACCACCGTCACGCCCGATTGCGCCACCTTGCGGATCAGGGCTTCGATCTCGCCCGTCTCCGTGTGGTTCAAGCCCGCGGCCGGCTCATCGAGCAGCAGCACTTTCGGCTTGGCCGCCAGCGCGCGGGCGATTTCAAGGCGTTTCAAGGCGCCATACGACATCTGTCCCGCCTCGTCATCGATATGCCGGCCCACGCCGACAAACTCCATCAAGCCCGCCGCCTCGTCGCGGCAGGCCGCATCCGCGCGACGCACGGACGGTAAACGCAGCATGGACGCGAACAGGTTCTGGTTCAGGCGCAGGTGCGCGCCCACCATCACATTGTCGATTGCCGTCATGTTCATGCACACTTGCAGGTTCTGGAAGGTGCGACTCATGCCGCGCCGCGCCAGCGCGTCCGGCGACATGGCGGCCACGTTCTCGCCATTGAGCAGTATCTCGCCTTTGGTCGGCGTGTAGACGCCGGTGATCAGGTTGAACAGGGTCGTCTTGCCGGCGCCGTTCGGTCCGATCACGGAATGGATATTGCCCTCCTTGACGGTAAAACTGACATCCTGCACCGCATGCACGCCGCCAAAGCTCTTGCTCAGGTTATTAATCGTCAGCATCTCAGACCTCCTGTGCAGATTTAGGCGGTGCTTTCGGCGTAGCAGAACGCTTGCGCGAACGGCTGGCCAGGCTCGGTACCAGGCCTTTCGGCATGAAGATCATGGTCGCCATCAGGATCACGCCAAACACCACCGTTTCCCAGCCTTCAAAACTGGACAGCAGTTGCGGCAGGATCGTCAGCAGCGCCGCGCCGATGATGGAGCCGAAGATCGATGCCATGCCGCCCACCACCACCATCGTCACCAGCTCGATCGAGTGGAAGAAGCCGGCCAGGTTCGGGGTAATAAAACCGATGTAATGGGCGCTGATGCTGCCCGCGATGCTGGCAATGACGGCCGACAGCACGAACACGCGCACCTTGAAACGGGTCGTATCGACGCCGACCACGCGGGCCGCCACTTCCGAACCGTGAATCGCTTGCAGCGCGCGGCCGACAGGCGAATCGATCAAGTTCAGGGCCAGCCACGTCACCAGCAACAGCAGCACGGCGCACACCAGATACCACGATTTTTCACCGGCGATTTCCAGGCCGGCGACACTGAAGGCCGAGACGCCGATACCGTCCGGGCCACCCGTCCACTGCGTCTCGTTGTTGATGACGATGGAAATGATGATGCCCAGTCCCAGGGTCGCCATGGCCAGGGTATGGCCCTTGAGTTTCAGCACGGGACGGGCCAGCAGCAGGGCCAGCAGACCGGTGGCGACAGCGCCGGCGGCCAAGGCAGCCAGCGGCGGCCAGTAGTAGTGCGTGGTCAGCACGGCCGACGCATACGCGCCCAGGCCATAGAAACCCGCGTGACCGAGGCTGATCTGGCCCGTGTAGCCCATCAACAGGTTCAGGCCGATGACGACGATGGCGTTCAGGGCGATGCGGATCGCCACGTCATAATAGAACGCATTGGTGAGGAACAGGGGCAGGATGGCCAGCACCAGGGCGAGCACCAGCAAGCCACCGTGGCGTGAGCGGGTCAAGAAATTCTTCATACACGCTCCGAATTTTTAGCGCCAAACAAGCCTTGCGGCAGGAAGAACAGGATCAATAAAATCAGCACGAAGGGGACAGCATCTTTATAAGCCGACGAGATATATCCGGCCGTCATGGCTTCGGCGATGCCCAGGATCAGGCCACCGGCAATCGCGCCCGCGCCACCGCCCAGGCCACCGAGGACGGCGGCGACAAAGCCTTTCAGGCCCAGCATGATGCCCGCGTCGTACGAGGTATACGTGATCGGCGCAACAAGGATGCCGCCCGCAGCGCCCAGCAGGGCCGACAGGCCGAACGAGAACAGCAGCACCTTGCGCGTGTTGATGCCCACCAGTTGCGCGGCCAGCTTGTTGTGCGAAGTGGCCAGCATGGCCTTGCCCATCAGGGTGCGCCCGAAGAACCAGCCCAAAACCAGCACGATGACGACGGTCACGCCCAGCACCCACAGGCTTTGCGGCAGCAGGCTGGCACCCAAAAATTCGATCGGCGCGTCGCCGGAAAAGGCCGGCAGCGAGTGCGTATCCTTGCCCAGCCAGATTTGCACGAGGCCGCGCAGCACCAGCGAGGCACCGATGGTGATGATCAACAGCGTGATGACCTGCGCGTTCTGCGCCGGCTCGATCACGGTTTTTTCCATCAGCAGGCCAACGATACCGGTGGCGATGACGGCCAGGATGATGGCCAGCGGCAGCGGCACGCCAGCGGCGGACATCACGGCGGCCAGCATCCCGCCCAGCATGATGAATTCGCCCTGGGCGAAGTTGATCACGCCGCTGGTGTTGTAGATGATGGTAAAGCCCAGCGCCGCCAGCGCATAGGCGGAACCGACCGTCATCCCGGAATACAGAAATTGTAGAAATTGAGCGACTTCCATGGTGTCTCCATTATGTTCGGCTATGCGCGGGCCGCCTTCAAGGGCGGCCCGCGCAGGTACTTCTGGCTTACCTTATTTCGAACATCACTTCGACAATTGCCATTCGCCGTTCTTCACTTCCACCATGCGGAACGCCGACAGGTCCAGGCCCATGTGGTCTTTGGCCGACATATTGAACACCCCCGTCGTCCCCACAAAACCCTTGGTCGATTCCAGCGCCGCCCGCACTTTTTCGCGATCCGTTCCGCCGGCGCGCTTGATGGCGTCCACCGACAGGTTCAGCGCGTCGAGCGCATAGCCGCCGAAAGTCGACGGATCGATCTTGTAGCGCTCCTTATACGTCTTGTCGTAGCCGACCACGATGGCTTTCTGCGCATCGGCATCCGGCAGCATGGCGCCGATCAGCAAGGCCGGCGTCGGCAGGCGCACGCCTTCTGCGGCCTTGCCCGACAGCTTCAGGTATTCGTCCGACGCCACGCCGTGCGACTGGTACAGCGGCAACGCAGCCATGCCCAACTGGCCGTAGTTCTTGGTCACGACCGCCGGGCCCTGGCCCAGGCCGAAGACGAAGACGGCTTGCACGCCGGCGGTGTTCTTGATGCGCGTGAGCTGTGCCGTGATGTCCGTGTCTTTCGGGCCATAGGTTTCATCGGCCACCAGCGTGATGCCGTATTTGGAGGCGACGATTTGCGATTCCTTGCGGCCCGAGGCGCCAAAGCCGCTCGTTTCCGACAGCAGGCCCACCTTGCTGATGCCGCGCTTCTTCATATCCTCGAACACCTTCTCGGCCGCCATGCGGTCCGTGTGCGGCGTCTTGAAAACCCATTTCTTGACCGGGTCGATGATGACCACGGCGCCAGCCAGCGAGATGAACGGCATGCTGGCGCGATCCACCAGCGGCGCCATCGCCATCGTCGCACCGGTGGTGGTGCCGCCGATCAGCACGTCGACCTTGTCCGACTCGATCAGGCGCTTGGTAAAGCCGTTGGCCTTGGCGGCATCGCTGCCATCGTCGTAATGCACCAGTTCCAGCTTGCGCCCCAGGACGCCGCCGGCCGCGTTGATCTTCTCGATGTACAGCTGCAGGGTTTTCAATTCAGGGTCGCCCAGGAAGGCGGCCGGTCCCGTGACGGACAGCACGGAACCGATCTTGATGTTATCGGCCGCATACGCGCCTGCGGCGGACATGGCCAGCACGCCGGCGATCAGGGTTTTCTTGAAGATATTGGCAATCATTGTGGTCTCCACCAGGTTGGCACTACGGTCAATGTATGGTTGGCGCTTTTTTACAAGCCTGCGCCTTTTTTACTTTTTATACGCGTTCAATCACTACAGCAATACCCTGCCCCACGCCGATGCACATGGTGCACAGCGCATAGCGCCCGCCAGTGCGCTCCAGCTGGTTCAATGCGGCCATCACCAGGCGCGCGCCCGATGCGCCCAGCGGGTGGCCGATGGCGATCGCGCCGCCATTCGGATTGACGTGGGCCGCATCGTCCGCCAGGCCCAGGTCGCGCGTGACAGCCAGCGCCTGCGCGGCAAACGCTTCATTGAGTTCGATGACGTCCATCTGCTCGATGGTCAATCCCGTTTGCGCCAGCACCTTGCGCGACGCCGGCGAAGGGCCAAAACCCATGATGCGCGGCGCCAGGCCGGCCGTGGCCATGCCCAGCACTTTTGCGCGCGGCGTCAATTTGTATTTATCGACAGCGGCGGCAGACGCCAGCAGGATGGCGCAGGCACCGTCGTTCAAGCCCGAGGCATTGCCGGCCGTAACTGTGCCGTCCGGCTTGACGACACCCTTGAGCTTTGCCAGCATCTCGATCGAAGTGTCCGGGCGCGGATGTTCATCCATCGTCACCATCTTCGGCTCGCCTTTTTTCTGCGGCACGGCGACGGGCACGATTTCACGATCAAACACGCCAGCCGCGTTGGCTGCCGCCCAGCGCTGCTGGCTGCGCAGTGCCAACGCATCCTGGTCGGCGCGGCTGATGCCAAATTCCACGGCCACGTTTTCCGCCGTTTCCGGCATCGTGTCGATGCCGTACTGCGCCTTCATCTTGCCGTTCACAAAACGCCAGCCCAGGGTGGTGTCTTCGATTTTCGCCGCGCGCGAAAACGCGCTGTCGGCCTTGCCCATCACGAACGGCGCGCGCGTCATGCTTTCCACGCCACCGGCGATGATCAGTTCCGCCTCGCCCGCCTTGATGGAGCGGGCGGCCATGCCGACTGCATCCAGGCTGGAGCCGCACAGGCGGTTGATGGTATTGGCCGGCACGGCCGCCGGCAAGCCAGCCAGCAGCGCGGCCATGCGGCCCACGTTGCGGTTGTCCTCGCCCGCCTGATTGGCGCAGCCGTAGAACACGTCGTCGATGGCAGCCCAGTCGACGGATGGATTGCGGGCAATCAACGCGGCAATCGGCAGCGCGCCCAGGTCGTCCGCGCGCACGCTGGACAGCGCACCGCCATAACGGCCGAAGGGTGTGCGTACGGCGTCACAGATAAAGGCTTCGTT
The DNA here is from genome assembly GCF_057837845.1 of Janthinobacterium sp. GL_088. Taxonomy (NCBI): domain Bacteria; kingdom Pseudomonadati; phylum Pseudomonadota; class Betaproteobacteria; order Burkholderiales; family Oxalobacteraceae; genus Janthinobacterium; species Janthinobacterium sp. GL_088. Next base: position 5,986,274 of record NZ_CM174453.1, read on the forward strand.
CATGTTTGCTTCCTTGTTCGGGCTATCAGGAGAAAATCTTCGGGCGCTGGTCGACCACGCGGCGGGCCTTGCCCGTCAGGGTGCGTTCGATGCCGGCGGCGGCCACGAGGCGCACGCGCGTACTCACGCCCACGTGCGTCTTGATGCGGTGTTCCAGCTCGCGCGCCAGTGCATCCGTTTCGCTGGCCGAGATGGTGGCGGTCAGGTCGATGCGCAGCTCGGCCACCACTTCCAGCTTGTCGAGGTGGCCGTCGCGCGTCACCACCAGCTGGTATTGCGGCGCCAGCTTCGGCATTTTGAGAATCAGCTCTTCGATCTGCGTGGGGAAGACGTTCACGCCGCGAATGATCAGCATGTCGTCCGAGCGGCCCGTGATCTTGCCGATGCGGCGCATCGAGCGCGAAGTCGGCGGCAGCAAGCGGGTCAGGTCGCGCGTGCGGTAGCGGATGATGGGCAGCGCTTCTTTCGACAGCGAGGTAAACACCAGCTCACCCTCTTCGCCATCCGGCAGCACTTCGCCCGTTTCCGGATCGATGATCTCGGGGTAGAAATGGTCTTCCCAGATGACCGGACCGTCCTTGCTTTCGATGCATTCGGACGCCACGCCAGGGCCCATCACTTCGGACAGGCCATAGATATCGACGGCGTCGATGCCGGCGCGCGCTTCGATTTCCGAACGCATGGCATCCGTCCACGGCTCGGCTCCGAAGATGCCCACCTTCAGCGACGATTCAGCCGGGTCCAGGCCCTGGCGCGTGAATTCCTCGATGATGTTGAGCATGTACGATGGCGTGACCATGATGATAGACGGCTTGAAATCCTGGATCAGTTGCACCTGCTTTTCCGTCTGCCCGCCGGACATCGGAATGACCGTGCAACCGAGGCGCTCGGCGCCGTAATGCGCGCCCAGGCCACCCGTGAACAGGCCGTAGCCGTAGGAGATGTGCACCATGTCGCCCGCGCGGCCGCCGCCGGCGCGGATCGAGCGCGCCACCACGTTGGCCCAGGTATCGATGTCGTTCTGCGTGTAGCCGACCACCGTGGCCTTGCCCGTCGTGCCGCTGGACGCATGGATGCGCACCACTTGCTCGCGCGGTACGGCGAACAGGCCGAACGGGTAATTGTCGCGCAAGACTTTTTTATCGGTGAACGGGAATTTGGCCAGATCGGACAGCGATTTCAGGTCGTCGGGATGCACGCCCGCTTCGTCAAAAGCGGCGCGGTAATGGGGCACGTTGTCATACGCGTGCTTGAGCGTCCACTTCATGCGTTCGAGCTGCAGCGCCTGCAGTTCATCCTTGCTGGCGCGCTCGATCGGTTCGAGGTCATTCGGTGCTGGGGTTCTCTGGACCATCTCTGTCTCCTGATTCGGTTCTATAACTGTGTAATTCGTTCCGGCAGTTCAAGCCTGCTCTTGTCACTTCAATTGCTGATGACTTCACCCGCCACGCGTATCGACTTGCCACGGAAGAGCGCGATGGCGCGCCCGTCCTGGTTGCTGACCTTGACGTCATACACGCCGCTCTTGCCGGCCAGCGCCTGTTCGACGGCATGCGCCGTCAGCACGTCGCCTTCGCGGCCAGGCGCCAGGTAATCGATGGTGCAGCCGGCGCCCACGGTATTCATGTTGTAGCTGTTGCAGGCAAACGCAAAAGCACTGTCGGCCAGGGCGAAGATAAAACCGCCGTGGCAGGTCTGGTGGCCATTGAGCATGTCGGCGCGCACCGTCATGGTCATGCGCGCGTGGCCGGGGCCCACTTCGGCCAGGGCGATGCCCATGGCGGCGGTGGCGTTATCGCGCGACAGCATCGATGCGGCGGCCGCTTCGGCCAGGGCTTGCGCGCTCATGTTATGGTCTTCATTCGGCATGAAAGCGATCTCCATTGGCAAGTTTGCGGCGCAGCAGCGGCGAGACCCTGTAGCGGTCTTCGCCATAGCCCAGCGCCAGGTGCTGCAGTACGGTCACAATGTGTTGGACGCCGACGGCATCGGCCCAGGCCAGCGGTCCACGTGGATAGTTGACGCCCTTCTGCATGGCGATATCGACGGCAGCCACCGTGCACACGCCCTGGTTGACGGCGTCTGCCGCTTCATTGGCCAACATGGCGACGGTGCGCATGACGGCCAGGCCCGGCACGTCATCCAGGCGCGTGACGATGAAACCGGCCGCCTGGAACAGGCCGACGACGGCCGCGTAGGCGGTGTCGCTGCAGTGGTCCGCACGGGCCACGACGATGCGCTTGGCACCGGCGTAATCGAGCGCCAGGTCGAACAGCACCGTATCCGGATGCTGGTTGTCGTGCGCGCGCTGGGTGGCGCTGCGGCCATCTGTCAGATAGATCGCGGCGCCATGGCAATGCAGGGCAGGCGCCTCGTCATGCGCCTGGCCTTCCTGCGTCACGCGGCGGCTGACGGTGATGCCCGCGTGCTCCAGGCGCTGCACCAGGCTGTGGATGATGCCGCTGTGGCCACGGCCATCGCCGCCGATGGCTGCCGACAGGGCGACGAATTCCGGCTTCGGCTGTGCGCTTTCCGCCTGCGCCACGGGGGCAACGGCACCTTCGCCATACGGGTAAAAGCCACGGCCCGATTTGCGGCCCAGGAAACCGGCGTTGACCATTTCCTGCTGCAGCACGGATGGCGTGAAGCGCGGGTCGTTGAAATAGGCGCCGAACACGGATTGGGTGACAGAGAAATTCACGTCATGACCGATCAGGTCCATCAATTCGAATGGGCCCATGCGGAATCCGCCCGCCTCGCGCAGCACGGCATCGATGGTGGCGGCATCGCCCGCCTGTTCGTTCAGCAAGCGCCAGCCTTCCGCGTAAAACGGACGGGCGACGCGGTTGACGATGAAGCCCGGCGTCGATTTCGCATGCACGGGGTTCTTGCCCCAGGCAATCGAGGTGTCGTAGACGGTGGCGGCAACCTGCTCGCTGGTGGCCAGGCCACTGATCACTTCCACCAGCGCCATCAAGGGCACGGGATTAAAGAAATGCATGCCGACCAGGCGTTCAGGGCGGCGCAGCTTGGCGGCAATCGCCGTGACGGAAATCGAAGAAGTGTTCGTCGCCAGGATGCAGTCGTCGGCCACCAGTGATTCCAGTTCGGCGAACAGGCCGCGCTTGACATCGAGATTTTCCACGATGGCTTCCACCACCAGGGCAGCATCGCTCACATCGGCCAGGCTGCCGGCCGCCTGCAGGCGCGCCGTGGCGGCAGTGGCTTCGTCAAGCGTCATGCGGCCCTTGTCGGCCAGCTTCGCATACATCTTGCCGATGTCAAGCAAGGCCTTGCTCACCGCTTCCGCCCGCGTGTCATACAGTTTGACTCTGTAGCCGGCGGCCGCGGCCACCTGCGCGATGCCGGCGCCCATGGCGCCGCTACCGATGACGGCGACGATACTGTTATTTGCCAATGCGGTCATATCAATGTCCCTTGAATTGCGGTGCGCGCTTTTCCATGAAGGCGGCCACGCCTTCGCGGTAATCGTCGCTGTTACCGAGATCGCTCATCATGCGCGCTTCCAGCGCAAGCTGCTGCGGAAGGGTATTGGCGCCGCTGGCGGCCAGCGCCTGCTTGGTGTAGGCCAGGCCCTTGGTCGGCGCCGTGGAAAAATGCACGGCCAGCTTGCGCGTTTCCTGCGCCAGTTCCGCATCCTCGACGCATTTCCAGATCAGGCCCCAGTCTTCCGCCTTTTCCGCCGTCAGTTTTTCGCCGAGCATGGCCAGGCCCATGGCGCGCGCCGAACCGATCAGGCGCGGCAGGAAGAAGGTGCCGCCCGTGTCCGGGATCAGGCCCAGTTTGCAGAACACTTCGACAAAACTGGCCGACTTGCCGGCGATGACGATGTCGCAGGCCAGCGCCAGGTTGGCGCCCGCGCCGGCGGCCACGCCGTTGACGGCGCAGATCACGGGCATCGGCAAGGCTTTCAAGGCCAGCACCAGCGGCGCATAGTTCTTTTCCACGGATTCGCCCAGGTCCACACCCTTCGAACCCGGTTCGACGGCGCGGTCGGACAGATCCTGGCCCGCGCAAAAGCCGCGGCCCGCACCCGTCAGCACGAAGACGCGCACGGCGCTGTCGGCATTGACCTTGGCAATCGCGTCGCGCACTTCCTCGTGCATGGCTTGTGTAAAGCTATTGAGCTTGTCGGGGCGGTTCAGGGTCAGGGTGGCGATGCCCTGCTCGATGGTAAAGAGGATGTTTTGGTAGCTCATGGCGTCTCGCTTTTTAATGGGTACGGCAGGGCACCAGCCCTGCGCCGGCTTTATTCAGCCTGATCGAAGTCGACCACGACCTTGTCGGTGAGCGGAAAACTCTGGCAACTGAGGACGAAGCCGCGCGCCACCTCATAGTCTTCCAGCGCGTAGTTGACGTCCATTTCAACCTTGCCGTCGAGGATCTTGCAGCGGCAGGTAGAGCACACGCCGCCCTTGCACGAGTAGCGCATATCGATGCCTTGGCGCAGGCCCGCGTCGAGGATGGATTCCTTGTCCTTGTCCATCGTGAAAGTGGTGTGATTGCCATCCATGATGACAGTCACTTCCGTTTCCTGCACCACGCCAGCATCGAGCTGGGCGCGCGGCTTGTGGGCGTTTTTCGGGATGCTGGCGGCGAACAGTTCGATCTTGATATTTTGCTTGGGCATGCCGGCTGCCTGCAGGGCGGCGGAGACGCCCAGCATCATGTCTTCCGGCCCGCAGATAAAGGCGTTGTCGTAGTCTTCCACACGGATCCAGTGCTGCAGGAACTGCTCGCATTTTTCCTGCGTGATGCGGCCGTTGAACAGTTCGATGTCCTGCTGCTCGCGGCTCATCACATAGACGAGGTTCAAACGCTCCAGGTACACATCCTTCAGGTCCGTCAATTCTTCCTTGAAGATGACGGACGACGAGGCGCGGTTACCGTAAAACAGGGTGAAGCGGCTCAGTGGTTCCGTCAGCAATGTCGTCTTGATGATGGAGAGGATGGGTGTGATGCCGCTGCCGGCCGCGAACGCCAGGTAGTGCTTGCGGTTGACGCAATCGAGCGGCACGTTGAAGTGGCCCATGGGTGGCATCACCTCGATGGTGGCGCCGGCCTTCAAGGTGTCGTTCGCCCAGGTGGAAAAAGCGCCACCCGGCGTGCGCTTGATGGCCACACGCAGGGTGCCGTCCTGCACCGCGGAACAGATGGAATACGAGCGGCGCACGTCTTCTGCATTGATATGGGCGCGCAAGGTCAGGTGCTGGCCCTGCTGGAAGCGGAACTGCTGCTGCAGCTCGGCTGGCACGTCGAACGTGACGGCGATGGTGTCGCGCGTTTCGTTGCGCACGTTCGCTACGCACAGCGGATAAAATTTACTCATGCTTCATCTCCAGTTTCTTCGGAACGTGTGCCTGATTTTTTTAGTGGCACTTGAAGTAGTCAAACGGTTCACGGCAAGCCAGGCATTTGTACAGGGCTTTGCACGGCGTGGAGCCGAACTGGCTGGTCAGCTGCGTATGCGACGAGCCGCAGTTCGGGCAGATCACGTCCAGCTTTGGCATCGCCTGGCGCTTGACACCGCCTTTCAAACCGCTGATGTCGATCACCTGCTGCTGCGGCGGGGCGATGCCATAGCCTTTCAGCTTGGCCTTGCCCGCTTCGCTCATCCAGTCCGTGGTCCAGGCGGGCGCCAGCTGGTTCACCAGCGTCACCTTGGCCACGCCATGGCTGCGCAAGGCATCCGTGACGGCATCGGCGATCACCTGCATGGCCGGGCAGCCCGAATACGTGGGCGTGATCGTCACGATGCAGGCATCACTATCCGTGACTTCGACGGCGCGCACGATGCCCAGGTCCACCACCGAAATGACGGGGATTTCCGGGTCCGGCACGTCACCGAGCCAGGCCCAGACCTGGGCGGCGTCCAGCGCCGCGGCGCCAGCGACCATGTTCATTACCACTCCGCCCCGGGATAGGCGCGCTGCAGGAACTGCATCTCGGCCAGGATAAAACCCAGGTGCTCCGTGTGCGTGCCCTGCTTGCCGCCCTTTTGCATCCAGGCGTCGGGCGCCGGCATGACAAGCGTCGCTTCGGCGAAGATCTCGGCCACGTGTTCGAGGAAAGCCCGGCGCAGCACGTCCGATGGCGGCGCGATGCCGACGGCGACCATGGCCTGGTCGACGGCGTCGTACTTGAACATCTCGCCCGTGTACATCCACAGCTGGTCGGCGGCAGCCTGCGTCTTGGCGTGGCTGTCCGCCGTGCCGTCGCCGAGGCGCACAACAAGATCGCCGCTGCGGCGCAAATGATAGGTGACTTCCTTGATCGACTTTTGCGCCACTTCGACGATGCGCGCATCCGTCGATTTCGTCAGTTCCAGCAGCTGGAAATAGTGCCAGCTGTCGAAGAAGAACTGGCGCATCATCGTGTCGGCGTAATTGCCGTTCGGCTGTTCGAGCAGCAGGCAGTTCTTGAAATCGTGGGCGTCGCGTAAAAAAGCGATGTCGTCCTCGTCGCGGCCCGCGTTTTCCAGTTCGGCCGCGTAGCTGAACCACAAACGCGTCTGGCCCAGCAGATCCAGCGCCACGTTGGTCAGCGCCATGTCTTCTTCCAGCGCAGGACCCTTGCCGCACAGCTGCGACAGCTGCTGGCTGAGGATCAGGGCATTGTCGCCCAGGCGCAAAAGGTAGTTGACCTTATCATCCATTGCAAGCGCTCCCATCACAGGTTCTTGACTTCTTCCGGCATCGGGAAGAAGGTGGGATGGCGGTACACCTTGCTGTTCGACGGTTCGAACAGGGCGCCCTTGTCGCCGGGGCTGCTGGCGACGATATCGGCCGCGCGCACCACCCAGATGCTCACGCCTTCATTGCGGCGCGTGTAGACGTCGCGCGCATGGTTGACCGCCATGGTGGCGTCGGAAGCGTGCAGGCTGCCCACATGCTTGTGCGCCAGGCCGTGCTGGCTGCGGATGAAAACTTCCCACAATGGCCATTCTTTGCTCATGTTGCTATCCCCTATCTGTCTTATGTATTTACGCTGCCGCTTTGTTAGCAGCTTGCTTGTCTGCATACGCGACCAAGGCATCGCGGAACCATTCACCGTCTTCATACGCTTTCACGCGCGTTTGCAGGCGTTCGCGGTTGCACGGGCCATTGCCCTTCAGGACATTGTTGAACTCGGACCAGTCGATCTCGCCGAACTCATAGTGGCCCGTTTCCGCATTGAACTTCAGGTCGGGATCGGGCACGGCCAGGCCCAGGTATTCAATCTGCGGCACGGTCTGGTCGACCATGCGCTGGCGCAATTCGTCGTTCGAGAACAGCTTGATGCGCCATTGCGCCGATTGGGCGCTGTTGACGGAAGCGGCGTCGGACGGACCGAACATCATCAGCGAAGGCCACCACCAGCGGTTCAAGGCATCCTGCGCCATGGCTTTTTGCTCGGGCGTTCCCTTGCAGAGCGACATCATGATGTCGTAGCCCTGGCGCGCATGGAACGATTCTTCCTTGCAGACGCGGATCATGGCGCGCGCATACGGACCGTAGGAACAACGGCACAGGGGAATCTGGTTGATGATGGCGGAACCGTCGACCAGCCAGCCGATGGCGCCCATGTCCGCCCACGACAGGGTTGGATAATTAAAGATGCTGGAATACTTGGCTTTGCCCGAGTGTAAGGCGGCCAGCAAGTCATCGCGCGATACGCCCAGGGTTTCTGCGGCGCTATACAGGTACAGGCCATGGCCCGCTTCATCCTGGATCTTGGCCAGCAGGATCGATTTGCGTTTCAGGGTAGGCGCGCGCGTGACCCAGTTACCTTCAGGCAATTGGCCGACGATTTCCGAGTGCGCGTGCTGCGAAATCTGGCGGATCAGGGTCTTGCGATAGGCGTCCGGCATCCAGTCCTTGGCCTCGATCTTGATGCCTTCGTCGATGCGCGCCTGGAAAGCGCGTTCTTCCTGGCCCATGTCGTCGAGGGAACGGACGTTCTTGAGGCCGGTTTCAACCATTTGTGCGTACATGATCTGTCTCCCATGTCTTTGATTTTGCGCAGCAACGCGGTGCGATGAACAGATAATACGATACAAAAAACGATTTGCATACACTTGATATGAATCATTTTAAAAATTCGTATCTTGTGCAGCTTTTTTGTGCGTATGATATTGCTGATGAGAAAACACCACGAAGCGCCACCAGCGCTTCCGGCAAATTATTGCCGCGCTACCCGCGCAGCCAAGTAAACTGCTGCTTTTATTGAACCGACCGCAACACGGCCAGACCGGAACCACATGAAGAACACCCGCTGCACGGCATGGATAGCCGATTTCCTGGAAAGCGACCCACCGCGCTCGAAGTCCCTGGTGATGACCATCTTTGGCGACGCCATCGTGCCGCGCGGCGGCGCCATCTGGCTGGGCAGCCTGATCGAACTGCTGGCGCCATTCGGCGTCAATGACCGTTTGTTGCGCACCAGCGTGTTCCGCCTGGCGCAGGAAGGCTGGCTCAGCTCGCAGCGCGACGGCCGCCGCAGCGCCTATACGATACGCCCGGAGGCGCTGGCCCGCTTCGAACGTGCCTATCGCCGCATCTATGCGCCGCTGGTCGTGCACTGGGATGGCAGCTGGACCCTGGTGATCGGGCCGGCCGGTAGCATCGGCGCCGCCGAGCGGGGGGCGCTGCGCAAGGAATTATTATGGGCCGGCTATGGTTTGATCTCTCCCGGCATCTTTGGCCATCCGGCCAGCAATACGGAGGCGCTGGAAGATATCCTCGTGCGCAACGAGGTGCAGGGCAAGTTGTATGTCTGCCACACAACAGAGTTGCCGGGTGTCAGCACGCGCCCGCTGCGCGACATGGTGGGCGACTGCTGGGACTTGTCGGAAGTGATGGCCGGCTACGAAAAATTCATCGCCAGCTTCCAGCCCCTGCTGACCCTGCTGCAAGAGGCGCCCGTGTTCGATGCCGAGCAAGCCTTCGTCATCCGCTCGCTGCTGACGCACGCCTACCGACGCGTGCAATTGCATGACCCGCAACTGCCCGTCGAACTGCTGCCCGAACCGTGGCCCGGCACGCAAGCCTACGCATTGGCGCGCGACCTGTACCGCATCACGTATGCGGCCGCCGAGGAACATATCCTGGCCACCCTGCGGCGCGAGGATGAGCAGGCGGCATCTGTCGAGCCGTGGTTCTACGAACGATTTGGCGGTCTGACTACTTGAACGTCTGAAAAATGTTCAGGGCCAGGCGCGTGGCCGCAGGCAGTACGACTAGTACGCCAAGGCAACGCAACGCCGCCATGGACATTTTCTCAGGCGTTCACTGTTTTACCACCACCTGCTTGGCACCAGCCAGCAAATCCTGCCCCAGCTTTTCCAGCGCATTGGCCTGCACCAGCATGGTGTCGAGGATGGCGACGTTGAAAGTGAATTCGGCTGGCGTCGTATAGCCGGGGAAACGTATGATGCGCAGCAATTCCTGCAAGGTCGTGCCCTTGCCCAGGTGCGCCAGCGCATCGCTGAGGGCGCTGACTTTCTTTTCCAGTTCGCGTATGTGTTTGCCGTTGTCGTCCATGATGCTCTCCTCATGTTGGAGCTATCACGTTAGCAAAGCATGTCCCGCGTCGTTTGCGCCAGCACAAAGACGCCGCTAAAACGGGTATCATCGCGCCATTGCACACGATGCAAAACCCATACGTTTTTATCAGGAACACACATGACCATTAAAATCAGCCAGCAATTCGACGCCGGCGCGATCGAGGTGCTGCGCGCCGACGATGCACTATCCATCGAGCTGAACATCCGCAAGGATTCCCACGCCGACATCACGCAGTGGTTTTACTTCCGCCTGCAAGGCGCGCAAGGCGAGGCGTGCACGATCCGCTTCATGAATGCAGGCAAGTCAGCCTACCCGGACGGCTGGAAAGATTACCAGGCTGTCGCCAGCTATGACCGCGAAACCTGGTTCCGCGTGCCGACCAGCTTTGATGGCACCGTGATGACCATAGCACACACGCCGGAGGAAGAAAGCGTGTACTACGCCTACTTCGAACCGTATCCATGGGACCGTCACCTGGCCCTGATCGACAGCGCGCAAGCGTCGCCGCTGGTACGCTTGATCGACCTGGGCAGCACCGTCGAAGGCCGCGACATGAACCTGCTGGTGGTCGGCGACGCCGATGCCGAGAAAAAAGTCTGGGTCATCGCGCGCCAGCATCCCGGTGAAACGATGGCGGAATGGTTTGTCGAAGGCATGCTCGAAGCCTTGCTGGACCAGGCCAATCCATTTGCCCGCCAGTGCCTGCAAGACGCCGTCTTCTACGTGGTGCCGAACATGAACCCGGACGGTTCCGTGCATGGCAACCTGCGCACCAATGCGGCCGGCGCCAACCTGAACCGCGAATGGATGACGCCGACCATGGAGCGCAGCCCGGAAGTGTTCCTGGTGAAACAGAAAATGCATGAAATCGGCTGCGACCTGTTCCTCGACGTGCATGGCGACGAAGGCCTGCCGTACGTCTTCGTGGCTGGCAGCGATGCGCTGGAAAATTTCACGCCAGCACAAAAAGCCGAGCAAGACCGCTTCATCGCCGACTTCAAGGTGGCCAGCCCCGATTTCCAGGATGAGCACGGCTACGAAGACGGCCCGTTCACGCCGGAAGTGCTGACCATGGGTTCGCCCCACATCACGCACGCCTTCGGCTGCCTGTCGTTGACCCTGGAATTGCCGTTCAAGGACAATGCCAACGATCCCGACCCGCAAACGGGCTGGAGCGGCGCCCGCAGCGCCGCCCTGGGTGCTGCCGTATTGCAACCGATCCTGGCCACCTTGCGCGCTTAAGCCTTACCGCAGTCACGCGGCCCGACCTCGCAGGCGGGCCGCGCTTTTCTCTCAGCCCTTGGCTACCTTGCGCAAGGCTTCCACCAACCGGTCCAGATGCGACTCGGGCGTAAAGATGCCTGGCGTGACGCGCACGCACGCGCCACTGGCAAGGCCGTCGCGCGGCACGGCAAAGATGCCGTGTTCCTGTACCAGCTTTTTCGACAGCGCATAGCTGTCGGCCACGCTCGTCTTGCCCTTCAGGCGGAACGAAGCGATGGCGCTCGTCAGGCGCGGATCGGCTGACGCCAGCACCTCGATGCCTTCGATGGCGCGCGCCGCTTCCACCCAGCGGTTGCGCAGCAGCCGCAGCCGCGCCTGCTTGTTGGCCACGCCGATCTGCGCATGCAAGTCCAGCGCCGTCGGCAAGCTCAGATAAGCGGCGAAATTGACCGTGCCCGTGTGCACGCGCGTGCGGATATCGTCGCCCGCCTTTTCTCCCCGCAGTTCCCCCATGTACGGGTCGATATCGGCCACCCTGCCCCGCTTGATATACGCAGCACCCACGCCGACAGGCGCGCCTATCCATTTATGCAGGTTGATGCCGGCAAAATCCGCCTGCAGGTCAGGAATCGTCATGTCCAGCTGGCCGAAGCCGTGCGCCGTATCGACGATCACGTCGATGCCCCGTGCGCGTGCCAGGCGGCTGATCTCGGCCACGGGCAAGACCATGCCGTTGCGGTGATTGACGTGCGTGAGCAGCATCAGTTTCAATGCCGGATGCCGTTCCATGGCAGCAACATAGGCGGCGATGACGCCGTCATGCGTAAACGGTTCCGGCATGGCAATCGACACGACCTGGGCGCCGCGCCGCTGCTGCAGCCAGCGCGTGACGGTGATCATATTGTCATAATCGATATCCGCGTACAGCACCGTATCGCCGGGACGCAAGCGGTTATAGCCGGCGATCAGGACTTGCAGCGCTTCCGTCGCACCGCGCGTCAGCACGATTTCATCGATGGCCACGCCCAGCGCCCTGGCCGCCGCCGCGCGCGCCGCCTCGAAGTCGGCCGGAAAGCGCATGCGCGCATACCAGGCGTTGTCGCGGTTGACCATGGCCAGCTGCTGCTCGTAGTGGCGCAGCACGGGCCTGGCCATCGAACCCCAGAAAGCATTGTCGAGTTGCACGATGGCATCGGTCGTGTCGTACTGCGCGGCCACGGCCTGCCAGTAAGCCTGGTTGCTGGCCAGGACTTCCGGCGCGGTGCCGGCCGGCACCGATGGCAAGGACGGAGGCAGGGCGGCAGATGCTGCCGCAGCCGATCCTGCGCCCGCCGCCATGGGCAGCGCTGCCGCCAGCGAACCCGCGCGCAACAGGGCGCGGCGTTGTGGATTCATCGTCATCTCCCTTAAAATTTCACTTTGTACTCGACGTACAGGTTACGCCCGTCCGTGTCGTACGGCGCATTGCGCGAATAGATCAGACCGCGGCTGGCCTGGAAGGTTGCTTCGTCAGGATACTTGTCCAGCACGTTGTCGATACCCACGCGCACGGACTGCTTGTCGCTGATCTTGTAGCTGGCCGCCAGGTCGAGGAATTGCATGGCGCCAAAACGCTGGAAGATATCGCCCGTGGCATTGCCGGAATTGTCCGTCCACGCGCCGTAATAGCGCACGCGGGCCAGGGTATTCCAGTTGCCCAGGTCATAGTTGCCGCTGATGGTGGCTTTCTGGCGCGGCAAGCGCTCCTCGAAGACCTGGCGCTGGGCCGCATTCGTCACCAGGCTGGACTTGCCGTCGTCGACTTTCGTCGTGTTGTAGTTGTAGGCCAGGGTCAGGTTCAGCTTGCCGTCGCCGATACGGCTCAGGTGGCTGCCGACGATATCGATGCCGCGCGTGGTGGTGTCGAAGTCGTTCGTGAAATAGCTGACCGAGGTATAGCGCAGCGGATTGGCCACGCCGGCCGGCACGGCAAACGCGGCGGACGTGCTGAAGCGGTCGCTGACCTTGATGTCATACACGTCGACGGAACCGGAGAAGCCCGCCGATGTCTTCCACGTAAAGCCCAGCGACAGGTTCTTCGATTTTTCCGGCTTCAATGCCTTGGCGCCCAGCAGGATGGCCAGCGGATCGTTGTTGGCCAGGCGGCCGCTGGTAAACAGCAGCAGGGTCTTGGTGTCGAGGCCTTGATTCGTGCTGTTGGTGTTCGACTGGCCCGGCGTTGGTGCACGGAAACCCGTCGAGTAGGAGCCGCGCAAGGCCATGTCTTCGCTCAAGGCATAGCGGGCCGACAACTTGCCGTTAACGGTGCTGCCGAATTCCGAGAAATGTTCATAGCGGGCCGCGCCGCCCAGGCTCAAGGCCTTCGTGACGGGCACTTCCACGTCCAGGTAGGCCGCATAGCTGTCCTGGCCCCAGCTGCCCGCCTGGCGGTCGCTGAAGCCTGGCGCGCCATTCGCATTCGCGTCGAGGCCGATGGCCGCGCCCGGTCCCACCGTCCAGGACGCCACGTCGCCCGCCTTCACGCCATAGGTTTCATTGCGCGCCTCCGCGCCGAAGGCGATGTTGACCGGTTGCGGCAGGGACGCCACGGGCAATTCATAGTTGAAGTTGGCGTTGAGAATCTTTTCCACCTGCGACAACTGGCCCAGGTAAAACGATGTCGGGCTGCCCGGTCCCATCGAGGCGTTGATGGAATTGGCCAGCTTGTAATCGATGCGGTTGCGCCCCCAGGAAGCGCTCACGTCCCAGCCGAAGCGGTCGTTGAAATGGCCGCGGACGCCGGCCACCACCTGTACATCATCCTGCTCGTTCGAATAGCTGGGACTGAAGCCCAGCGGATAGATGCTGCGCAAGTCCCAGCCTGGGAACAGGCTGCTGGTTTTATATGCGCCCGTGCTCGTGTCCGGGTTGCGCCAGTTGAAATCCGAGGTGCCGTCACTGCGGCTGAACAGGCCAAAACCGTACAGTTCCGTCGTGTCGGACAGGGCCATGCTGGCGTTGAAGCCGATGCGCTTGCTGTCGAGTTCAGGCTGGCCCCAGCGCTGCACGGGATTCGGCACCTTCAGTTCCGGATGCGCATTCTGGAAAGCAATCGCGTCGGCCCGCTGGCGCGTGCGCGACGTGGGGTCGGACTTGGCCAGCGCGCCGAAAATCGTCGCCTTGCCCGTCTCGCCAAAGGCAAAGCCCGTCTTCAGGTTCACTTCGTTGCCCTTGCCGTCGCCTTCCGAATATTGCGAATGGTGCACGGAGACCTCCGTGCCGAGCGTATCGTCGAGAATGATGTTGATCACGCCGGCAATCGCATCGGAACCGTACTGGGCGGAAGCGCCGTCGCGCAGCACCTCGATGCGCTTGATGGCGGAGACGGGAATCTGCGCCAGGTCCGGCGCCTGCGCGCCGCGCGCGCCCAGCAAGGCGCTGCGGTGGAAACGCTTGCCATTGACCAGCACCAGGGTCTGGTCCGGCGACAGGCCGCGCAGGGTGGCGGGACGCACGAACACTTGCCCGTCAGCCATCGGCAGACGCTGTACCACATATGAAGGCACGAGTTGCGCCAGCACATCGTTCAAGTCCGACGATTCAACGGCGCCGATATCTTCGCGGTTGAACACATCGACGGGCGCCATGGTGTCGAACTGCGTGCGGTTGCTGCCGCGCGTGCCCGTGACGATGACGGCTTGCGGGGCGTCGAGCGAGTCGTTGGCGGAAACTGGAGCAGCGCCATGGGCTTGGGCCGGATGGGCGAACAGGGCGTTCATGGCACACAACAGGGCCACCGCGCGGGCGATGCGGGTACGGGAGTAGGTCATGGAGAGGGTCACTATGCAGGTTGAATCAACAACAACGCGTCACGGCAAGACTCGCATCTTGCATGAAATATCACGAAGTTCGGCTTACTTACATTAAAAGCATCTAAACAGCGCAGATAACGTCAGATGGCGACATCATACGAAGGCAATATTTCATCCGTATGACGATGGAAGCCCGTTCAAAAAACCACACGCCCATGAAAAAAGGCGCCAGCGGCGCCTTTGCAGAAAGCAGTCACAGCAGTCAACCGCCCGCCACCACCATGCTCTCGATGAGGATGGAACCCGTCTCTTTGGTGCCGCGGCGCAAGGCGTCCGCGCCCACGGCCACGATGTTGCGCAGCATGTCCTTCATGTTGCCGGCGATGGTGATTTCTTCCACCGGATACTGGATCACGCCGTTTTCCACCCAGAAACCGGAGGCGCCGCGCGAATAGTCGCCCGTCACGTAATTGGTTCCCTGTCCCATCAGTTCCGTCACCAGCAAGCCCGTGCCCAGCTTTTTCAGCATGGCACTAAAATCGTCGCTGGCGGCCGTCAGCTTCGAGGTCAGGTACAGATTGTGCGAACCGCCCGCGTTGCCCGTCGTCTGCATACCCAGCTTGCGGGCCGTGTAAGTCGACAGGAAATAGCCTTGCACCACGCCATCCTTGACGACGTCGCGGCTGACCGTCTTGACGCCCTCTTCGTCGAACGGGGCGGAACCGACGCCGCCGATCACGTGCGGGTCTTCAAATATCTGCACGTGCGACGGCAGCACTTGCGTGCCCAGGGAATCGTTCAGGAACGTGGAATTGCGGTACAGGGCGCCGCCCGAAGTCGCTTGCACATAGGTACCGAGCAAACCGGCTGCCAGCGGCGCCTCGAACAGCACGGGGCAGGTGCGCGTGCCCAGCTTGCGCGCGTTCAGGCGCGACAGGGCACGCTCGGCGGCGTACCGGCCGATGGCTTCCGGGCTCGACATTTTGGAGGCGTCGCGCACGGACGAATACCAGTCGTCGCGCTGCATCTTGGCGCCCTTGCCGGCGATGGGCGCCACGGACAGGGTGTGGCGAGAGAATGGGTAGCCGCCGATGAAGCCGCGCGAATTGGCGGACACAAAGTGTGATTGCTGCACGTGCACGCTGGCGCCCTCGCTGTTCGTGATGCGCGGGTCAACGGCAAACGCGGCCGCTTCGGCCCGCTGGGCCAGTGCGACGGCTTCCTCGGTAGAAATGCGCCAGGGATAGAACAATTGCAAGTCGCGGGGCGCCATTTCCAGCATGTCGGCGTCGGCCAGGCCGGCGCAATCGTCCTCGGCCGTGAAGCGGGCGATGTTGTAGGCGGCGTCCACCGTGGCGCGCAAGGCGGCCGGAGAGAAATCGGAGGTGCTGGCATTGCCGCGCTTCTTGCCGACAAACACGGTCACGCCCATGCCCTTGTCCTTGTTTTGCTCGATCGTCTCGATCTTGCCTTTTCTAACAGAAACGGACAGGCCACCGCCTTCGCTGACTTCGACGGCTGCGTCGGTGCCGCCCGCTTCCCGCGCAAAAGACAACACATCACGGGCCAGTTGCTGCAATTGCTCTTGACTATGGGTAAATACGGAGTCGTTCATGCGCTGTTTTCTTCGGAAAGCCGCTAAAAAGGTTATCATAGCAGTCGTTTACAGTTTACAGGTGCGGCCTACGCGGCCAATCCCGCCTTATCATGCCAAATCCAAACCGGGGAGCTTGCGGCTTCCAATCGACCGAATTCGAACAGGAATATGAACGTCCATCGAAGTCGGAACTCAAGCGCCAGATGACCGTCCTGCAAAAGCTGGGCGAAGAACTCGTCAATGAGGCCCGTGACCGCGTCAAGCGCGTCCCGATGCCGGAAGACGTGCGCGACGCCATTCTCGAATGCCAGCAAATCAAGGATCACGAAGGCCGCCGCCGCCAGCTGCAATACGTGGGCAAGAAGATGCGCACCCTGGATGAGGAAGAAGTTGCCGCCATCCAACGCACAATCGATAGCTGGAAAGGCTTGTCGAAAGCCGACACGGCCAATATGCACGCGATGGAACGCCGCCGCGACAAACTCTTGACGGATGACAAGGCGTTGACCGTCTTGCTGTCGGAAAACCCGGAACTGGACGTGCAGCACCTGCGCACCTTGATCCGCAATGCCCGCAAGGAGCAAGCCGAGAACAAGCCGCCCAAAGCCTACCGCGAAATCTTCCAGATCTTGAAAGAGATCGCCAAGAAGAAGAACGGCGGCAAGAAAGATGCCGACGAAGATGGCGTCGAGCCAGAAGAAGACGAGTAAACAGCTGGGGTCTGCCCCCAAAATTTACGAAAAACCGGGATCTGCCCGGTTTTTTTACGACATAGACAGGTGCCCCATGACCACGATAGAAGACGAATTGATTATCGGCCTCGTGTCGATCTCGGACCGCGCCAGCGGCGGCGTGTATGAAGACCTGGGCATCCCCGCCCTGGAAAGCTGGCTGTCCGCCGCCATCCGCACGCCATTCCGCCTGGAAAAGCGCCTGATCCCGGACGAGCGCTCGCAGATTGAAAACACCCTGATCGACATGGTCGACCTGAGCCACTGCCATTTGATACTGACGACGGGCGGCACGGGACCGGCGCGGCGCGATGTGACGCCAGACGCCACGCTCAGCGTCGGAACCAAGGAAATGCCCGGTTTCGGCGAACAGATGCGCCAGATCAGCCTGCAATTCGTGCCGACGGCGATTTTGTCGCGCCAGGTGGCCGTGATCCGCGAGACGCCGGAGCGCGCCGCCCTGATCATGAACTTGCCGGGCCAGCCGAAAGCCATCAAGGAAACCCTGGAAGGCTTGAAGGATGCCGACGGCGTGCAACTGGTCAACGGCATCTTTGCCGCCGTGCCGTATTGCATCGACCTCATCGGCGGCCCCTATATGGAAACCGACCCGGCCATCTGCAAGGCCTTCCGTCCCAAATCGGCGCTGCGTCCGGCGCAACCTTTACCTGAGGAAAATACATGAGCACCTTGCTGGAAACCATAGAACTCGACAGCGCACCGAATCCCACCGTCTCCATCATCTGGATGCACGGCCTGGGCGCCGACGGCAACGACTTCGTTCCCCTGGTGAAAGAACTCGACCTGCGCGGCTGTCCTGCCATCCGCTTCATTTTCCCCAGCGCCGGCACCATGCCCGTCACCATCAATAACGGCTATGTGATGCGCGCCTGGTACGACATCCTCGTGAGCGACCTCGTGCGCCGCGAAGATGAGAACGGCTTGCGCGCCTCGCAGGCTCAGGTCGAAGCGCTGATCGCGCGCGAAAAGGCGCGCGGCATTCCCGCCAGCCGCATCATCCTGGCCGGTTTCTCGCAAGGTTGCGCCATGACCTTGCAGACGGGCTTGCGCCACGCGGAGCCGCTGGCCGGCCTGATGTGCCTGTCCGGCTACCTGCCCCTGGCCGACAAGACGGCGGCGGAACGCACGCCGGCAAGCCTGCAGACGCCGATCTTCATGGCGCATGGCACGGCCGACCCCGTTGTGCAGATCGGCCGCGCACAACAGTCGCGCGACTTGCTCACCGGCATGGGTTACAAGGTGGAGTGGCACGAGTACATGATGCAGCACTCGCTGTGCCAGGAAGAGATCGACGCCATCGGCGCGTGGCTGAAAAAAGTATTGGCATAAAGTAAAACAGGCGCAGTGTGCGCCGCGCCTGTTGTCTTGCGGAACGCCGGGAACGATCAGTTTACCGGCGTTTTTTCATTCCAGATTTTCAGCATGTCGGGCGACGCTTCCGAGCGGATGCCATTGTCCGTCAGCACCGATTCCGTCGCTGCCAGCATGTCCTTGCGGGGCACGACGACCATTTCCGCATCGCGCTGCTGGAAGCGGAACGTCAGCAATTCATCCGTCTGGTCGCGCAGCAAGGCCACCAGGTGCGCTAGGCTGCGCACGCGCACGCCATTGACGGAATCGACGACCGAGAAGAAACGGGTGCTGTAGCCATTCATCAGCTTGTGCGGGAAGAACGGCGCGGCGATCACCACCAGCTCTTCGCGTTCGCTGTCGGGCGCATCGCCGCGCCGCGTGGCCAGCGGATTGCCGGCAAACGCCATGCCGCCCAAGATTGCTGGATTGCCATTCGGCGCCGCCATGAATTCCGTGGTGGCGCGTGAAAACACCATGGGGCCGAAGATGAAATAGGATGGGTAATTGCCCTGCAGGCCGGCGATCAGCATCGGATGTGCGGCCGAGACGGGCACCTTGATTTTCAGGGGCGCGCCCTGGCGCACCACCGTCAGCGGCAATTCGCCATCTTTAGCCAGCTGCTGCACCCGGTACTGGAAGCGCACGCGGCTGTTGGCGTTCAGCTTGACCATGCCCTGGTTGTCGATGGGAAAATCGCCGATATGCGTGATGACATCCCACTCCTTGAGCGGATAGGCCGCATCCTTGCTGGCCGGCGACATCACGACGGCGCCCTCGACACCCTTGGCCAGCTTCAAATAGGTGCGCAGCGCGGAGTTTTCCAGCGTTTGCGTCACGTCGCGCATGGCCGGCTTGCCCTTGGGCGCGCCGCTGTCCTGGTCGCGCAGGAACAGCTCGATTTCCTCGTTGGGGATGATGTAGCCAATGTTTTGCGCATTGAGCATGCCGGCAAAGGCCAGGCCGATCATCTTGTCGCCGGCAATCACGGGGCCGCCGCTATTGCCCGGGTTGATGGCCGCATCGATCTGGATGCGCAGGCCGGAGACAGGAAAGTTGTAGCGCACGAATTCGATGCGCGAAACGATGCCCTTGGTGATCGACAATGACGTGCCGCCCGTCGGATAGCCATATGCCAGCACGGCATCGCGCACGTCCGGCAAGACATTGGCGCGCGGCACGGCTTTGTGGCTGGAAAAAAAACTGTCGTCGTCGATTTTCAGCAAGGCCAGGTCCATGCCGCGCGAGATGGCCAGCACGGTCGCAGGGATCTTGTCGCCGGCGCCATTGGCCTGGATCTGCACCTGACTGGCATAGCCGACCACGTGCGCATTGGTGAGGATGCGGCGGCCTTCGATGACGACGCCGGAACCCGTCACCTCTTGCGGCGCCGCCTTGCTCCACGGCTTGTACGGGTCCGGCCCGCGCAGGGTGGAAAACACCTTGACGACGGAGTTTTCCAGGGCGGAAGCACTGGCGCTGGCGGCCGTCTCGGCGGCCAGCGCACGCACCGTCATCAAGGGACCAAGGGCCAGTACCAGCAAGATACGGCCCATCAGGGTGAAGCACGGACGAGTTTTCATTGAGCTTGTTGGCAATGGAAGGGAAGTAAAATTATATATTGAATAATTGCAACTTCATTACACTTTGTCCATCTTTGCCGAATAAGCCCTCGAATCAGGCGGGCATGGGCGGCACACCCAAGGCCGGCACGGCCGTCTGCGCGCCATTCATCACCATGGCCAGGAAGGTGTAATAGCCATTGATGCCCATCAAGTCGACCACGCCGTGTTCGCCGAACAGCGCCAGCGCCCGTGCATACGTGGCGTCGCTGACCCTCTTGTTCTGCTGCAACTCGATGCAAAAGTCGTGCACGGCTTGCTCATCTTCCTTCAGGGCAGGCGGCAAGCGCCGTTCAGCAATGGCGTCCACGGCCGCTTGCGCGATGCCGTTCTGCACGGCCAGCGGCGCGTGGATGGCCCACTCGACTTGCTGGTCCCACTGGCGCGCCGTTACCAGGATCGCCAGTTCCGACAGCCGCGTGCCGATGGCGCTGCGGTAGCGCAAATATTCTCCCATGCGCTGCGCCGTTTCCATCAGCTCGGGGCTGCGGATCAGCGGCACGAAGGGGCCGTACAGCGCCCCGCGCGGACCGTCGATGATGGCTTGCGCAGCTGCGCGCTGCTGGGCGTTGAGCTGCGCCAAAGGCAGCGGCGGCAAACGGTCGATATCGCTACCGGCCATCAGGCAGTCCAGGCGACCACGTCCTGCTGCTGTTCGCCCAGGCCGGGGATGCCCAGGCGCATGCTGTCGCCTTTTTTGAGGAAACGCTGCGGCTTGCGGCCCTGGCCTACGCCCGGCGGCGTGCCCGTGGCGATGACGTCGCCCGGTTCCAGGGTCATGAATTGCGACAGGTAGCTGACGATCTGCGCCACCGTGAAGATCATGGTTTGCGTATTGCCAGTCTGCATGCGCTTGCCATTGACTTCCAGGTACAGGTCCAGATCCTGCTCATCGATGATTTCATCGCGCGTCACCAGCCACGGGCCGATGGGGCCGAAGGTGTCGCAGCCCTTGCCTTTATCCCATTGACCGCCCCGCTCCAGCTGGAACGAGCGCTCGGAGATATCGTTGACGACGCAGTAACCGGCTACGTATTTCAGGGCGTCCTCTTCGCTCACGTATTGCGCACGCGTGCCGATGATCACGCCCAGCTCCACTTCCCAATCCGTCTTTTTCGAGCCTTTTGGCAACACGACATTGTCGTCCGGGCCATTCAGGCAAGTAATGGCCTTCATGAACACGATCGGTTCGGCCGGGATCGGCATGCCGGACTCGGCCGCGTGATCCGCGTAATTGAGGCCGATGCCGATGAACTTGCCGACTTTCGCCAGCGGCACGCCGAAGCGTGGATTGCCGCGCACCAAAGGCAAGGTCTTTTCGTCGAGCTTGGCCAGCTTGCGCAGGGCCTTGTCGGACAATTGCGCACCGTCAATATCCTGGACCACGCCGGACAGGTCGCGCAGTTTGCCTTCTTCATCGATCAGGCCCGGTTTTTCCTTGCCTGGACGTCCATAACGAACGAGTTTCATAGTCTTCCTTGGAGTTGATCATTGCCGCTGTGCAGGCTGCCATTTTACCGGATGGCCCGGCACGCCTGTAGCGGTGAATGAAAAACATCGCAAGTCCCGGCAATTGCAAGGCCGCCAGCACGCCAAACGCCGCCTGATACGCCTGCGGTGGATACTGCTGCTGGCTGTTCAGGGGCCAGCAGCCGAGGATCAGGCCAAAACCCGCCTGCACCAGGAAGGCGCCCGTGAAAATGAGCAGATTGAGGCAGGTGGCCGCCCTGCCCGTCAAGCTGGCCGGCATGCTTTGCGCGACGATCGCATACTCGAGCCCTGTCACCGTGCCCAGCAAGGTAAACAGCACGGACAGCAACGGCAGGCTGAGCGCCACGTTGCATGCCATCGCCACTTGCACGGCGACAAACAGGACGATGCCGGCGCCCGCCACTTGCATGGGTTCAATCGCACGTCGCCCCGCCCACTCCGTCAGCATGCCCATGCCGATGGCGCCGAAGATGACGGCCGCCATGCCCAGGTACAACAAATACGCCACGTTGTCATCGGACATGCCGCCCACATCGGCTAGCCAGCGCCCTATCCATAAACCCTGCACGCCAAAGAACACCGTGTGCGGCAGCAGGATCAGCGCGATGGTGCGGCGAAAGGCCGGGTCACGATAGACACTCCACACGCTGACCTTGCTCATGGTTACGGCGGGCGCGGGCATGGCCGGCGACAGCAGGCGGATCAGCAAGCCGATGAACAGCGCCGCCAGCGCCAGCCCCAGGAACACGCCGCGCCAGTCCGTGTAGTGCAGGGCCAGCTTGACGGGCATGGTGGCCGTCGCCGCACCCAGGCCGCCCACGGCGATCAGGTAGCCATGCACGGAAGGCAGGCGAGCTGGCGCGATGGCGCACGAGACCGCTTTCACGGCAGCCATGAAACAGCCGCCCAGGCCCGCTCCCATCAAGGCGCGCGCCCACATCAGCTCGGCAAAGCTGTGGCCCCGGCTGAACAGCCACACGCCCAGCGCCGCCAGCGCCAGCAGCCACAGTTGCACCGTGCGGGGACCGTAGCGGTCGAGCGCCATGCCGACCGGCAGTTGCACCAGTGCAAAGGCGAGAAAAAAGGCGCTGGTCAACAGCCCCAGCTGGGCTGGCGTCAGGGCGATGGCACCCAGCAACTCGGCCGTCAGCACGGCATTCACACCGCGCAGCAGGCACGACAGATAATGCCCGAGCGCAAACGGCAGGAACACGAGGCAAAACACGGCCACGCCGGAGCGGGCAGGCGCACCGTGGCCGTACATGCTCAGGCGGCCTGTGCCAGGCGGATGATTTTATGCGGCACCTGCGGCACGGGATCATCCGTTTCAAAAAAGAATTTCTCCTGCCCAAAGGCCGGCTTCAAATCATCCATCCACGTCGCTTCCGCATCGAACTTGGCGTAAAACGGCCGGCGCACCCAGTCCGGATTGCGCGCCTGCAAAAATTGTAGGGCAAACAGTTTTTCACCGTGGATGGTGACGATACCGTCGATCACGATCTTGCCGGGAAAGGCGCTCATGGAAGGCCCGCGCACCGTGCGCGACAGGCCGGACACCATCTGGTAGGCGGCCTGGAAAATCTCGTGCGCCTTCGCCAGAGGCAACTCGAAATAACCGCGCGGCCCCGTGTCGCGCTCGACAAACATGTAATACGGAACCGCTCCCAGGCGCGTGCCCGTCTGCCACAGCTCGGCCCAGCTTGCCGGGTCTTCATTGATGTGGCGGATCAGCGGCCCCTGCATGCGCAGGGTGGCGCCCGTGGAAACGATGCGTTTCACGGCTTGCTGGGCTATGTCCTGGCGCAGCTCGACGGCATGGCTGTAATGGCCCATCACGGCCAGGTTCTTGCCCGCCTTGACGATGCGCTCGAACAGGCGCATCAGGTCATCCGCATCGCGGTCGGAGACAAAACGCTGCGGCCAATACGCCACCGCCTTGGTGCCGATACGAATGTTCTGGATGTGCTCCAGGCCCGGCGCCAGCAGAGGTTCCAGGTAGGCGGCCAGTTGCCGCGTATTCATGATCATCGGGTCGCCGCCCGTGATCAGCACGTCCGTCACTTCCGGATGCAGTTTCAGGTAGGCGGCCAGCTCATGCGACTCGCGCGCATCGAACTTCATGTCGTCCATGCCGACGAACTGGGGCCAGCGGAAGCAGAAGGTGCAATACGCGTGGCACGTCTGTCCCGCGCTGGGAAAAAACAGCACCGTTTGCGCATATTTATGCTGCAAGCCGCGCACGGGCACGTCGTTGACCTTTGGCACGTTATGCGTCATCTGGCCGGCCGGATGGGGATTCATGCCCAGGCGCAAGCCGTGCACATAGGCATCGATGGCGGCCTTGTCCCGCTGCACCAGCACAAGGTCGCGCAAGTGCGCGTACTGCTCGGGCGGCAGCATGTCGCGGTGGGGAAAGACGAGGCGGTAGATGGGGTCGTCAGGAATATTGTTCCAGTCGATCAGCTGATCGAGCACATAGGCATTGGTGCGGAACGGCAAGACGTGCGACACCACTTGCACGGCTTCGCGCTGCTCTTCCGGCAGCCATTCCCACTGCCGCGCCTGTTGTATGGTTTGCCGCGTATACGGCTTGAACTTGGGTGGAAACGGCTCGGTAATGAGTGCGGACACGGTAGGCTCCTTGCCTGGAAATAACGATAACTTGCATGAAACCAGCCCCATATCGGCCAATTCCAGCCTCTTCCTCCCATGCCACGTCACCTCGGCATGCTGTGAAAGTCATCATAGTTCTTGCTGTTTGGAACCAAATTGCTACATATCAACAAGCCGTCGATACGTTGCATGCTGCCTACAAGCAACACCTTAGTTTGTTCCATCGCAATTTGAGGAAAGCGTCGGCGACGTAAATTACGGCTTGGCAACACATCCCTCGATATCACAAGGAGCTTTCATGAAACGCTTATTCACGGGTAGCCTGCTGTGCCTGGCATTTGCCGGTGGCAACGTCAGCGCCGCCGTCGAACCAACGGAAAAAGACGCCATCGCCATGGCCGAACGGGGCGCCGCCTTCATGAAGGCGCATGGCAAGGAAGAAATGATGAAGAAAATCACGGCGAAAGACCCGGACTTCGTGCAGGGCTCGCTATACGTGGACATGCGCGACATCAAGACGGGTATCGTGCTGGCCCACCCCATCAATCCTTCCATCGTGGGTAAGGATTTGACGGATGTGCCCGACGCGAATGGCAAGAAATATCGCCGTGAAATCATTGAGCTGGCGCAAAAGCAGGGCAAGGGCTGGGTCGATTACCAGTACAAGAATCCCACCAGCGGCAAGATCGAGCCGAAGACCACGTACATCCTGCGCGTCAACGATGTAGTGCTGGAAGCGGGGATCTACAAAAAATAAGGCAGGGGCGGCGCACGCACGCCGCGCGCCGCCTGCGCCTGGAACAGCCATAGCCGGGAGTCAAGCATGCTCAATCACTTACGCATCGGACCAAAATTATTGCTGGCGCCCACCCTGGTCTTGCTGCTGCTGATACTCAGCTCGACCGGCGCCTGGTATGGCATGGTGCGGCAAAATGCCTCGCTGGAAAACATGGCGCGGGTGCGCATCACGCATTTGAAGGCGGCCGCCGACGTACTCGGCGAGGCCAGGCAGGTGCATGGCAATATGTACCAGTTGCTGTCGTGGACGAATGGCAGCTTCGCCAAGGCCCGCCTCGATGCACTTGAACAACAGATCAAGGCGCGCCACGCGGCCATCGGCACCCAGCTGACCACGCTGCGCGCCACGGCCACGGGCACCGAACGCACCCTCGTCGATGCAGCCATCGCGGCGCTGGCCGGCTATCGCAAGGCCGTGCTGGAAACCATGGAAATGGCGCAGATGGACCAGTCGATCGCCACCAATTCCATGCTCAAGGCGGAAACGCAATTCGGCCAGTTCAATACGCAGCTGGCGCAACTGTCGGCTCTGGAAACAACGCTCAGCAGCCAGGCCCATGCGACGGCCAGCGCCGAGTTTCGCACCCTGGGCTGGAGCATGCTGCTGACGGTCCTGCTGTCTATCCTCGTCTCCATCGTGGTGACCATGCTGGTGCGGCGCGCCATGCTGGTGGAAATCCGCGGTATCGCCGACGCCGTGCAAGACCTGGCGGCGGGCAAGCTGACGGCCGGCGCGCCCAAACAGGGCAATGACGAAATCGCCGCCACCTCGCGCGTGCTGGACCAGACCATTGCCCACCTGAACCAGACCTTGCGCACCATCATGGGCGCCGTGCAATCGATCGACACGGCCTCGCACGAAATTGCCACCGGCAACCTGGATTTATCGGCGCGCACGGAAATGCAGGCCAGTTCACTGGAAGAAACGTCAAGCGCCATGGAAGCGCTGACGCAAGCCGTCAATGACAACGCCGACAATGCCCAGCTGGCCTGCGAGCTGGCGGGGCAAGCCTCCACCCTGGCCGTGCAAGGGGGCGCGTCGATGCAGCAGGCGGTGACGACGATGGCGACAATACGCGCCAATTCGCGCCAGATCGTGGATATTATCGGCGTGATCGACGGCATTTCCTTCCAGACCAATATCCTCGCACTGAACGCGGCGGTGGAAGCGGCGCGCGCGGGCGAGCAAGGCCGCGGCTTTGCCGTGGTGGCGTCCGAAGTACGCACCCTGGCGCAGCGCTCGGCACAGGCGGCCAAAGAGATCAAGACCCTGATCGCCACCTCCGTCACCACCATCGATGGCGGCAGCGTGGCCGTGCAGCAAGCGGGCGACAGCATGGGTGCCATCGTGGCCTCGGTGCAGCAAGTCAATGAAATCATCCAGCGCGTGAAACAGGCCAGCGCGGAGCAGGCGTCGGGCATCACGGAAGTGAATCAGGCCGTCACGCAAATGGATGATGTCACCCAGCAAAATGCGGCCCTGGTGGAGCAGGCGGCGGCAGCCGCGGCCAGTTTGCAGGACCAGGCCGTCAAATTGTCGGCGGCCGTGGCCGTTTTCACCCTGGACGAGCGCCCGGCCGCGCCGAGCGGCCCTACCGAAGAAGAAGCATTCCAGCATCCGGCCAGTGCGCAGCAGGACCGGCGCGCACTGCACAACCCGTTGCGCGGCAAGTCCGCCTTGCCCGGCACAAACACGACGCCGCAGCGCCGGCGTAGCTAGGCGGCAGGCGCGCGCATCGGTTTACTGAGGTAGCGCGAGCCGGCCAGTACGAAACGCCAAGGCGTGTCCATCGCTTTGGAAATGCCGATGCGCGGGCCAGTGCGCACCGTCACTTCTTCCTCGCGGGGCAACAGCATGAACGGCGGCGCATCGAGCGCCAGCCGGTTCTGCAGATGGCTCACACCGAGCGCCTGACACACCTTGCCCGGCCCAGAGCACAGCAGCCGCGCATCCTCGACACCGCGCCGCTCGCGCATGATGTCGAGTCCCTCCACGGGTTCGATGGCGCGGATCAGCACGCCTGCGCCATGCCCTGCTTCCCGGCACACAAAGTTCAGGCACCAGTGGATGCCGTACGAGCGGTAGACATAGGCGTGCCCGGGCGGGCCGAACATGGCCGCATTGCGCGGCGTCATGCCCCCATACGTGTGCGAGGCCGGATCCAACCGGTCATACGCTTCCGTTTCCACGATGCGCCCGCCCACACCGTCGACCAGCACCGTCACGCCGATCAGCTGGTGCGCCACGCTGCTGGAGTCGTCCGCGAAATCGATACCCGCAAGGATTTTTTTCATCCGGCAATTGTACTGCCGCGCATCCCGCCGCACGCCTTGCCCCGCCTTGAAAACAAATAAAACTTGATATTTTCATCATGAATGTCGGAATGGACGGCGTCGTAAAATGACGAAAATCACGGCCGGACCAGGCCAAAACGGGGATTTTTTCCAGAATATATTGCAGATATGAACTATTGCCATGCATAAACAGCGATAATCGTCGGGCACTGCGCCAGACGCTCATGAAGCGGGCAGCGGCAGCGCGCGACAGAATAAGCACCGGGCACAAAAATGATGATGAAAGCGTGATGATGAGAGCGGCAGCGCAAAAGCAGGTAGTGCAGGAAGATCCGGTTGACGCCTTGATGCGTTCCATCCGTATCCCGCCGCGTCCCAGCCTGCTGGTCGACTTGCAGCGCGAACTGGCGGAACAAGACCCGTCGCCGCGCCGCATCGCGCGCATCATCGCCGACGATGTCGGCATGTCGGGCGCCCTGCTGAAATTGGCGAATTCGCCGTTCTATGGCGCCGCGCGCAAGGCCAAGTCCGTCGAGCAAGGCATCAATTTTCTCGGCATCAACCAATGCAGCGCCATGATGACGGGCTTGCTGGCACGCCAGGCGCTGGAAGCGGAAGGCGTGGAACTGACCAACTTCTGGGACGTGTCGGCCAAACGCGCGCGCGCCCTGGTATTTACCTCGCGCAAGCTGCGCATCGCCCCGCCCGACATCGCCCACACCTTCGGCCTGTTCTGCGATATCGGCGTGCCCCTGCTGATGAACCGCTTTCCCGACTACGTCAACACGTATGCGGCGGCGGCCAACGATGCGAACAATTGTTTTACGGCACTGGAAGACGCGCGCCACCAGACCAACCACGCGGCCATCGGCTGCTTGCTGGCGCGCAACTGGGGCCTGTCCTCCGACGTGTCCTGGGCGATCTTGCACCACCACGACTACACGGTGCTGGCGGACCCGTCCACGGACGACGCCATCCGCTCGCTCGTCGCCCTGTCCCTGCTGGCCGAAAAGGGCATTCAGCGCTACCATGGCAACAGTACCTCGCTGGAGTGGGACAAGGGCGGCGAACTTGCCTGCCAGCATCTTGGCCTGTCGCAGGAAGAAGCCGCCGACCTGCTCGACGAATTGCACGAGATGTTCGATACCGACCATTGAGGTATCAGGCGGCCGCGTCCGCCTGTATGATCTGTCCCGGCGCCTGGCCTGAGCCTCGGCGCCTGTTTCCGTTTGCCTGACCCGTCTTTCTTAACCTGTTGATCGCCATGCCCAAAAATAAGCGCCCTGTCCCCCGTAAATCCGCCAACACGCCTGAAGACAAGGATGAATCCGTCACACGCATGCTGTGCACGATGGCCCTGAACCTGGCGGAGCAGGAAGACAGCGAATCGCAGGGCACGGTGCTGGCCGAGCAAGCCGTCGAATTCGGCCGCCTGATCCGCAAGGCATTGAATCAAAAGAAGGATGAAATCCTGTACGACGCCATCGAGCGTTCCAAATACGAAGACGTTGGCGCCTACCAGTATTTGCGCAGCCATATCGAGGAAGCGGCCTCCATTTCCGTGATCCGCCGCGAGAATGCCCCGGCCATGGAAATCAATGCCTTCGTCGTGCCCCTGCTCGTGCAAAGCACGGGCGGCCTGAAGGAAGCGGACAGTTTCCAGGACCAGGACGCCTTCGAAGCGCTGGTGAAAAGTTTCCAGCAGGCAGAACTAGAAAGCGCCAAGGCCAAGGTGGTGCTGATGAGCCATGCCTACGACCTCGATGAAATCGACCGCATCACGTATAGCCATTTGCACGAGATGGTGCGCGATGCCTATAGCTCGATGACGGACAAGAAAATCGTTGCCACGCCGGGCCTGGAAAGCAGCATCGTCGGCTGGAGCGAAACGGCCTTCGGCCCGCAGGACACGGCCGTCGAGCTGCGCTTCCTGCTGGGCTTTGCCTTGAAACGCGTGGACGACCCGTTCTATGCGGAACCGAAGGACGAAGCGGCGCTCGACGCCTGGTTCGACGCGCGCATGGCCCGCTACCAGCAATGGACGACGGAAGTCGGCGATCTGGTGAAACGCTGCCTGGCGCCCGCCGGCAACGCCCTGGAAGTGAGTTTCCTCTATCAGGATCTGTTCCACGGCGGCAAGGAACAAGGCATGAGCGAGTATGCGATGCTGCAGATGATGTCTGGCATCAACCATGCCTTGGAGGAAAACAAAGTGGACGCCGGCGATGTATCAGTCGTCGTCGGCCCGGCCGATGAACACGGTGAAATGCTGTTGCGCGTCAACGTCAGCACGGCAAGCGGCCAGCTGCTGCACAGCGCCGACAAGCCGCTGGACCTGGCCGCCGACCTGCAGGACGAAGTCGACGACATCTGCGATGCGCTGGCCACCATCGGCGTCAGCAACTTATCCGTGGCGCTGAAATTCGACGCCAAGGGACAGCCGCTGGAAGCGCAGCCGTACGCCCCAGCGTAAGCAACTGACTCACCTTATTACAACGGCTGCAATGTTTTCCATTGCAGCAACTTGGCGCCATACGCGAGCGTGTAGGCGGGGCTGCTCGACGGCAAGCTGACGATGCGGTAGCGCTGCGCATGTTCACCCAGCACCTTGATGCCCAGCTTCGCGGCCGTGCCGCCATTGAAGGCGATCGTTTGCAGTTGCGGCAGGCTGGCGGCCAGTGCCACCAGGTCGTTGTCGTCGCGTTCGCGGATATTGCTGTCCAGGCTGCCCGTGCGCTGCGCCTGCGCCACCACATCCCACAGGCCCACGCCGTGCGCCAGCAAAGTGCTCAAGCGGGTCGCATAAGGCAGGCTGGTCAACTCCACGCCCAGCACTTCGCCCAGCAACATCCAGAACTTGTTTTGCGGATGCGCATAGTACTGGCTGTGCGCCAGCGATTTTTCGCCGGGCAGGCTGCCCAGTATCAGCAGGCGCGTGCCGGCGTCGACGACGGGATCGAAACAGCGCTTGCGCGGGTCGGCGGCATGCTCTGGCAGGAAGGCTGGGCTATTCAAATGAGCGGTCCGAAAGGGAAAATGAAGGATCATTTTACCCGGCGACGCGACGGTGTAGAATTCCCGGACAACTATCCCTACACCAGAGACCGCCCATGCGCACCATCGACACCCTGCTGGCCCAGTATGGCGAAAGCCACCGCAACCATGTCAATGAATGGGTGCACATCGTGTGCGTGCCACTGATTGTTTTCAGCTTGCTGGGGCTGCTGTGGAGCGTGCATCCCAGCGTGGCGCTGCTCGGCAGTATTCTGGCCTTATACTATTATTACAAGCTGTCGCGCCCGTTTGCGGCGGGCATGCTGGTCATGCTGGCCGCCATGCTGGGCCTGCTGTTGCTCATGCCGCCGCTGACCATCCTGCCCGTGTCGCTGGCGCTGTTCGTGCTGGCCTGGATAGGCCAGTTCATCGGCCACCAGATCGAAGGCAAGAAACCGTCGTTCCTCGACGATGTGCGCTTTTTACTGGTGGGGCCGCTGTTTGTGCTGGGATTTTTGTACCGGCGCCTGCGGCTAGCGTATTGAGCGGCAGGTGGCCCCGTGGTCACACAGGAGCGGTAACAGATTTTTACTATTCACAACTAGTTATCTGAGGCAAGTGTCCTTATGATAAGTCATCAACTGCCGGTCGACGCAATCGGCAACCAACTTTTGTCCAAGGGAGTCCTACATGAAAGCACCAATTATTGCATTGGCATTGCTCGCCACCCTGGCCGGCTGCGCCGTACAACCGAACTCGGCAAATGTCTACAATGCGCGCCAGGCGCAGAATGAACAATCGGTTCGCATGGGTACGGTTGAATCCGTGCGCCAGGTAACCATCGACAAGGGTGAAACGGGCACGGGAGTGTTGGCTGGCGCGGCGCTGGGCGGCGTGGCCGGCTCGACTGTCGGCGGTGGCAAGGGCGCCATCGCGGCCAGCATCCTCGGCGCCGTCGCCGGCGGCATGGCCGGCAAGAGCATTGAAGCGAATGCCTCGAACAAGCCCGGCCTGGAAATCACCGTGCGCCTGGACAATGGCGACATGCGCGCCATCGTGCAAGACGCGGACGAGCTGTTCCGTCCGGGCGAGCGCGTGCGCCTGCTGTCCGATGGCCGCAAGACCCGCGTCACGCACTGATCCGTTTGCCGGCGCATGCGCTCAGCCGAAGGCGCCGGCAGCGAGCAAGGCAGACGGGTGCAGCCAGATGGCAATCACAGCGGTCACAAGGACATACACAAGCAGGCTCCAGACTTTGATCTGCAGTGAGGCTGGCATGGCGGTTCCCTTTCAAAGATGCAATGCAGAAAATATTTACTTGATAATAAAGTAAATATTTTCATAAATTCAACATTTTCCAGAAGCACTGCGCTGGCTCAATGCCCGGCTGTCTCCTGACCGCTCTGTGAGCAAGCTCGACCAAGACTCGCCATCCCCGCGCGATGCCCGTATACTTGCGCGATGTCCTCTCCTCTCCTGTTCATCATTGCCTGCCTGATCTGGGGCTCCACCTTCTGGGCCATCACCTTGCAGCTGGGCGACGTCGCCCCCGCCGTTTCCGTGGTCTACCGCTTCGGCCTCGCGTCCGCCACCCTGTTTGCCTGGTGCGCCGTGCGCGGCGACCGCCTGCGCCTGCCCTGGCGCGCGCAAAAATGGATGCTGCTGCAGGGCCTGGCCTCGTTTGCCCTCAGCTATGTGTGCACCTACAGCTCGGAGCAATACCTGGTGTCGGCCCTCGTCAGCGTGCTGTTCGCGCTGATGGTGTTCTGGACGCCGTTGCTTAACCGCATCGCTTTCGGCACACCGATCACCTGGAGCACGTGTTGCGCGGCGTTCGTCGCCATCTGCGGCATCGTGCTGCTGTTTTACCAGTCCATCGGCGCGGCGCTGCACGATATTCTCGGTGGCGGCAATGGTCATTTTCTGCTCGGCTTCATGCTGGCCCTGGTAGCCACCGTGTCCAGCACGGTGGGCAATGCCCTCGTCATGAAAGTGCGCGAACACTCCGGCAACGTGATGCTGACCATGGCCTGGACCATGCTGTGGGGCACCTTGATGGTGGCCGTCTGGGCCATCGCCACGGGACAGTCCTGGCAATTGCCCACGCGCCCCAGTTACTGGATGGGATTGGTGTACCTGGCCATCTTCGGCTCGGTGATCGCCTTCAGCGCCTATTTCACCTTAATCGCCCGCATCGGCACGCAAAAGACCGTGTACATCGGTGTCGTCACGCCCGTCATTTCCGTGCTGCTGTCGGTGCAGTTCGAACACTACCGGCCCGCCGCCATCGAATGGGTGGGCATGGTGCTGTGCCTGTCCAGCGTGGCCTGGGCCCTGACGTCGGGGGCGCGCAAGACGAATCCCATCGCTTCCCTTTCCACCACTTCATCAACAAAGGCAACATGAGCACCTCTTCCTCCCTCGCCATCCGTCCCGCCACCGCATCCGACGTGGCCGCCATCTTTGGCATGATCCACGAACTGGCCGTGTTTGAAAAACTCGAACACATGATGATCGCCAGGGAATCCATGCTGCACGACAGCTTGTTCGGCGCCCATCCCGCATGCGAAGCGCTGGTGGGCGAAGAAAATGGCGAAGTGGTGACGTTCGCCCTGTTCTTCCATAATTTTTCCACCTTCCTGTGCCGCAAGGGCTTGTACCTGGAAGACCTGTATGTGAAACAGTCGGTGCGCGGCAAGGGTTATGGCAAGCAGATGCTCGTGGCGCTGGCGCAACTGGCCGTCGAACGCGATTGCGGCCGCTTCGAATGGTCGGTGCTGGACTGGAATGAAAACGCGATCAACTTCTACAAGGGCATGGGCGCGGACGTGATGCCGGACTGGCGCATCTGCCGGGTCGCTGGCGATGCCTTGACGCAATTGTCGGCGGGTACGCCAAAGCTTGCCTGATTGGAGGGGAACTGTAAGCGTAAGTTCCAAAAAAAATCCCCGCGGGCTAGCGGCACCGCGGGGTGAACCCATTGTCAAGTGGGAGGGGGAGAATGCAATCAACGGTTATCAATATAAACGCTGCCGCTTGCCACGGCGCCGACCTTTACATTTGCTTACCGGGCCTTACATTTGACTTAAATCCGCTAACCAAGTGTCACCGAGTGTCGCTCGAAAGACACTGATTATTTCCGTGGTTCAATCAATGTGCCGTGCAAGCCGATATGTTGTTGCGTAACCCCACTGCCACCCTGCGATTTTCTATAGATTTGGTACACTGTCAGGCAGGCGGTGCAGCCAGCAACCACGGCAAAAATGACCATGCGACGCTCCTTGAATATGCTTGAAGGAATCAGGGTCCGCAGCACCTGATGATGACCAGGCGAGCAGGGAAGATTCAGTGTGGCATCTTCGCCCTGGCGGGCATTGTGCAATGTCAAACACGCCAATTTGACGGGGTCATGGCATTTGATATGGCGCAAAGTGGCGGCATTCCGCTCACACAAAATGAACGCATCATTACGCACCTGGGAGCCACATCATGAATGTTTCTGCCAAACCGCTCGTCATGAAAATCTACCGCGCCTACCTGCGCTCCCGCCTGGAGCGTTACACGCGCGACTTGCAAGCCATCGCCGAACAGCGCGAGAACGACTTCCAGGCTGAACGCATCCTGCACCAGGCCGTCGTCTCGGTGCGCTCCAAACTGCATTCGCTGTAACCGTGATGCCGTCAGTGCTGCCGGCCGGCCACGGCCCAGCGCTCCACCAGCTCGAACAGACCTTGCGTCAGCAGGGCCAGCACGGCTGCGGGGATCGCGCCGGCCAGCAGCATGTCGTTGTCGTTCAGCGCCAGGCCGATGGTGATGCGTTCGCCGTAACCGCCCGCGCCGATGAAGGCGGCGATGGTGGCCGTGCCCACGCTCATCACGGCCGCCGTTTTCACGCCTGCCAGCATGACGGGCAAGGCCAGCGGCAAGTCCACATGCAGCAGGCGGTCGCGCTTGCTCAAGCCCAGCGCCAACGCCGCCATACGCAAGCCTTGCGGCACCTGCAAGATGCCCGTGCACGTGTTGCGCACGATGGGCAGCAAGGCATACACGAATAGGGCCACCAGCGCCGGCACCGTGCCGATCATGCCCAGCACGGGGATCAATATCGCCAGCAGGGCCAGCGACGGCACCGTCTGCAGCACGCCGACGAAGGCCAGCACCGTTTGCCGCAGCGGCGCCGAAAATGCCGCCAGCACGCCCAGCGGAATGCCGATCACGCACGCCAATGCCACCGACAGCAGCACCAGGGTCAGATGCTGGCGCGTCAGGGTCCACAAATCGTCGCCGATGATTTTATCGAGCAGCTTGCTGCGCGTGGCGCCCGGTTTGTTCGCCTGCGTGCCGGACGCCAGCCACTGGCGCGCCACGTCAGAAAAAGTCTTGCCATCGATTTCCACGGCCGCATTCATGGCGATCATGTCGCTCTCGCTGATACGCCCCTGCAAGCCTTGCAGCGCCAGCCAGGCGGCGGGAAAACGCTGCGGCACGTCGAGCCGGTACAGGACCATGGCGTCGTAGCGGGGAAAATACTGCTGCGTGTCGGCCAGCACGCGCAAGCCGTACTGGCGTATTTTCGCGTCCGTCGAATAGATGTCGATCACGTCCACCTGCCGCTGCGCCAGCGCTTCATAGGCGATGCCGTGATCGAGCCCGCGCGGGCGCTGCGGCAAGCCATAGCGCGCGGCCAGACCCGGCCAGCCATCGACCCTGCCGATGAACTCATGCGACAGGCCGAATGTCAGGGCCGGGTGTTGCGCCAGCTGCGCCAGGCTGGCAATCGATTTTTCGTCGCTGCGCATGGCCAGCGCATACGTATTGTTAAAGCCCAGCGGCACGGCCACACCCAGGCCCAGCGCCGCCAGTTCGCGCCGCATCTGTTCCAGGTCAATGGCTTTGTCATGCTTGAGGATTTCGCTGCCGATGGTGCCCATGTATTCGGCATACACGTCGATGCTGCCCGCCTGCAGCGCGGCCAGCACGATGGCCGTGTTGCCCAGGCCCTGGCGGTGCTGCGCCTTGACGTGCGGCGCGGCGCTCTGCTGGAGGATTTCGCCGAGAATATACGATTCCGTGAAACGCTTCGAGCCCACCTTCAGGGTGCCCCCATCCATGGCAAGGGAGGACATGGGCGCGGCGGCGAAGACCAGCAACAACAACAGGTAAACAACACGCACGCGGCGCTCCAGGACAAATGATCAATCCGGCAAGCTTACCACCGGCGCGCGCCAGACACCGCCATGCACCACGCCCGCGCACGGGTTCAGGCCCAGCGCATACGCCAGGTCGGCCGGGCGCGCGATGCGCCACAGGGCAAAATCGGCGCGCTTGCCCACCACCAGGCTGCCCGTTTCATGCTGCAAGCCCAGCGCGCGCGCCGCATGGCAGGTAGCACCGGCCAGCGCTTCCTGCGGCGTCAAGCGCCACCAGGTGCACGCCATGTTCATCGCCAGCAGCAGGGACGTCATCGGCGACGTACCCGGATTGCAATCGGTGGACACTGCCATCGGCACGCCGGCCGCGCGCAAGGCCGCGACAGGCGGCGGCTGCGTCTCGCGCAAAAAGTAATACGCGCCCGGCAGCAGCACGGCCACCGTGCCGTGTTGCGCCATGGCGGCGACACCCTCTTCCGACAGGAATTCCAGATGGTCGGCTGACAGGCCGCCGTAGCGCGCCACCAGCGCCGCGCCACCCAGGTCCGACAGCTGCTCCGCATGCAATTTGACGGGCAGGTTCAAGGCGCGCGCCGCCGCAAACACCCTTTCGGTCTGCGCCGACGTAAAACCGATGCGCTCGCAAAACGCGTCGACGGCGTCGACCAGGCCGTCACTGGCCAGCTGGGGCAGCATCTGCGCGCACAGCAGGTCGATATAAGAGTCGGCCTGGCCCGCATATTCGGGCGGCAGCGCGTGCGCGCCAAGAAAGGTGGTGCGCACGGACACGGGCAGCTCTTGCCCGATGCGGCGCGCCACGCGCAGCATCTTCGCTTCGCTGTCCGCGTCGAGACCATAGCCGGACTTGATCTCCAGGGTGGTCACGCCCTCGGCCAGCAGCGCCAGCACGCGGGGCAGGCTTTGCCGCAGCAATTCATCGTCGCTGGCCGCGCGCGTGGCGCGCACGGTGGACATGATGCCGCCGCCGGCGCGGCTGATGTCTTCATAGCTGGCGCCATTCAGGCGCGCCTCGAATTCGTCGCTGCGGTTGCCCGCGTGGACGATATGCGTGTGGCAGTCGATCAGGCCGGGCGTGAGCCAGCAACCCTGGCCGTCCTGCAGCACCGCGCCGCTGGCCGGCAACTCGTCGCCAGGGCCGAACCAGGCGATGCGGCCATCCTTGACGGCGATGGCCGCGTCCAGCAGTTCGCCATAACCGTGTTCCATGGTGGCCAGGTGGACGTTGTGGATGACCAGATCCCAGTCTTGCATGGTGTTTCCTTCCTAGATAAACAGGTCAACGCACAACACGGCCGAGCGCTGCAAGGCGTCGAGCCGCCATTCCTGCGCATCGTCAGCGTCCAGCAACAGCGCGTCATGGCGGGCCAGCGCGAACTGCTGGTCGCCACCGCGGGCCAGCACGTGGCCTTCTCCGGCGACAAACAGCAAGGTCGCCGCGCTGCGCCGCACCAGCCGGCACGGGGCCGTGATTTTTTCCAGCTGGTGGCGGCAGCGGTCGCGCCGCGTCATCACATTGAAATCCGTCGTTGTCCCCTTGACTTGCGCCTCCACGATCGCCTCGCCGGGAAACCACAGCATCGGTTGCGCCGCGCTCAACGTCACCTTGCGCGCGCCATCGAGCGTCAGCTGCACGCTGTCGCCATCGACCAGCATCAGGCTGCGGTCGATGCCGGGAAAGCTGGAAAACGGCCCGCTGGCCGTGATCGTCGCCAGGCTGATACGCCAGTCGAATTCCGTCAGGCCGGCACCGGGCGGAGAAATGGCGATTTCCATCGTGCTGCCGCCGCCGTTTTTCCACGGCGCGGCGCGCAGGCATTCCTGCGGGATGAAGGTCGCCATCAGAGTGCCCTCAATTGCGCCAGGGTGCGCTTGTAGGCGGTGGCGATGGCGTCCTGCGCCACGTGGCGCCCATCGCGCACCTGCCACTGGCCGCCGCACAGCACGTCGCGCACCAGGCTATCGTTGCCGCAGAAAAGTACGCTGCCCAGCACATCGGCGATGGCCACGCCACACAGGTTCACATGCGCGTCGTCGAGCACCAGCAAGTCGGCGCGGCAGCCCGGCGCCAGGGCACCGAGCTTGCGCCCGGCCGCCTGCGCGCCGCCCTGCAGGGCCGCCTGCCACAGGTAATCTCCCACGCGGCGTTCATCTGCCGTGGCGGCCACATTGCGTTGCTGCCGTTGCAGGCGCTGGCCATATTCGAGCCAGCGCAATTCTTCCACCGGCGACTGCGACACGTGGCTGTCGCTGCCAACGCCGAAACGCCCGCCGGCGGCAATGAATTCGGCCAGCGGGAACAAGCCGTCGCCCAGGTTTGCTTCCGTCGTCGGACACAGGCCCGCCACGGCGCCGCTGGCCGCCATCAGCGCCACTTCATCGGGCTGCACATGCGTCGCATGCACGAGGCACCAGCGCGCATCGACGCCGACCTGGTCGTACAAGTACTGCACCGGGCGCCGGCCGCAGTAGTCCAGGCACTGGCGCACTTCGCCCTGCTGCTCGGCGATGTGGATGTGGATGGGGCGGCCCGCGGGCAGCGCTTGCGCCACTTCGCGGATCTGCGCCACGCCGGCCGCACGCAGCGAGTGCGGCGCAAAGCCCACCTCCACCTGCCCGCCGCGCTGCGGCGCCAGCGCCTCGACGATGCGCAGCACATCATCCGCATCGGTGCGGAAGCGCGCCTGCTCGGGTTTGAGGGGCTGTGCGCCGAAACCCGCATGGCTGTACAGCACAGGCAGCATGGTCAGGCCGATGCCGCTGCTACGGGCCGCGGCCAGCACCCGTTCCGCCGTTTCGGCGGGACGCGCATACAGCGCACCGGCCGCATCGCGCTGCAGGTAGTGGAATTCGCACACGGCCGTATAGCCATGGCGCAGGCATTCCGCAAACAGCTGCGCGGCGATTGCCTCCATCTGCTCCGGCGTGATATGGCGCGCGAAACGGTACATCAGATCGCGCCAGGTCCAGAAGCTGTCCGGCCCATCACCGGCGACTTCCGTCATGCCGCCCAGCGCCCGCTGGAACGCGTGCGAATGCAGGTTGACCATGCCGGGCAAGACATATTCGGCCACTTCCACGCCGTTCGGCGGTGCAGCATTGTCGGTCACCGCCATCAAATCGCCAGCCGCGTCCCACTCCAGCAGCACGTCGCGGCGCCAGCCTTGCGGCAGCAGCGCGTGGCGCGCGAACAGCCAGCCGCTCAACGCGCCACCCATGCCACGGCCGCTTCCATCATCTGGCGCAGCAGCGGCTGCACCTTTGCCGCCAGGTCGGGCCGGTAGCCAAATGGCGCCGCTTCATCCATGCCAGGTTCATTCATGTACAGGCACTGGCACATCTCCAGCTGGATCGCATGCACGCGGCCGGCCGGCTGGCCGTAATGGCGCGTGATATGCCCGCCCTTGAAGCGGCCATTCAAGGCCACGGTAAAGGCATCCTGCGCGCGCGCGATATCGATCACCGCGGACGTCAGGCCCGCATCGCAACTGACGCCATCGGCCGTGCCGAAATTCAGGTCGGGCAGCTTGCCGTCAAAGAAGCGCGGCACGCGCGAGGCGATGGAATGGGCATCCCACAGCACCACGGCGCCATGCACGCGCAGCATGCGGTCCAGTTCCGCGCGCAGCTGCGCATGATACGGCGCCCAGTAGCGCTGCAAACGCCGCTGCACGTCCTGCGCATCGGGTTCGCGGCCGGCCAGGTACAGCGGCTCGCGGTGAAAGGTATCATTGGGCAGCAAGCCCGTCGTATCCTGGCCCGGATACAGATTCGTGTCTTCCTGCGGGCGGTTCAAGTCGATGGTGTAGCGCGACCAGCGCGCCGACAGCACGGACGCATCCATCTCCTGCAAGAAGCCATACAGCTCGCGCAAATGCCAGTCCGTGTCGGCCTTGATCAAGGCCTGCGGCGTCATGCGCGCGGCGATATCGTCGGGTATGTCGGTGCCCACGTGGGGCATCGACACCAGCAGCGGGATGCTGCCTTCGTTGAAGCGGAAATCCATGCCTGTCTCCTTGCTCCCGCTCAAGCGTACAGCGGGGCGAACAAATTCTTGCACGTGCTGCTCAACTCACCGTGCAACACCATCTGCTTGGCCGCTTCGATATCCGGCGCGAAGAAGCGGTCGGCGTCGAAGAACGGCACCTTCTGGCGCAACTGCTGGTGTACATGTTCGAGGTGCGGCGAGGTTTTCAGCGGACGGTGGAAATCGATGCCCTGCGCGGCGGCCAGCAGTTCGATGCCGACGATGACGGCCGTGTTGTGCGCCATATCGTCCAGGCGGCGCCCGGCAAACGTGGCCATGCTCACATGGTCTTCCTGGTTGGCCGATGTCGGCAGGCTGTCGACGCTGGCCGGATGCGCGAGCGACTTGTTTTCCGACGCCAGCGCGGCCGCCGTCACGTGGGCGATCATGAAGCCGGAATTGACGCCCGGATCGCGCACGAGGAAGGGCGGCAGGCCGGACAGGGTCGCATCGATCAGCAGCGCGATGCGGCGCTCGGCCAGCGCGCCGATTTCGGCGATCGCCAGCGCCAGCGTGTCGGCGGCAAAGGCCACCGGCTCGGCGTGGAAGTTCCCTCCCGAGACGATTTCCGCCTGGCCGTTGGGACCGTCCTGGAAGATCAGCGGATTGTCCGTCACGGCGTTGGCTTCGATCAGCAGGGTGCGGCCCACATTGCCGATCAAATCGAGGCAGGCGCCCATGACTTGCGGCTGGCAGCGCAGGCTGTACGGGTCCTGCACGCGCTCGTCGCCTTCCAGGTGCGAGGCGCGGATCGCGCTGTGCGCCACCAGCTGGCGGTACATCTGCGCGGCCAGAATCTGTCCCGGCTGCCCGCGCACGGCATGCACGCGCGCGTCGAACGGCGAGTCGCTGCCCTTGGCCGCGTCGAGCGACAGCGCGCCCGTGACCATGGCCGCTTCCAGCAGGCGCTCGGCCATGAACAAGCCATGCAGCGCCAGCGCGTTCGACACTTGCGTGCCGTTGATCAGCGCCAGGCCCTCTTTCGCTGCCAGCACCACGGGCGCGATGCCCGCCTGCGCCAGCGCTTCGGGCGCCGGCATCAGTTCGCCGTTGACGCGCACGTCGCCCACGCCCAGCATGGCCAGGGTCATGTGCGACAGGGGCGCCAGATCGCCCGAAGCGCCGACGGAACCCTTGGCGGGAATGGCCGGCATGATGCCCGCGTTATACAGGGCGATCAGGGTGTCGACGATCAGCGGGCGCACGCCGGAATAGCCGCGCGCCAGGCTGCCGATCTTCATCAGCATGATCAGGCGCACGACGGCGTCGGACAGCAGCTCGCCCGTGCCGACGGAGTGCGACAGGATCAGGTTGCGCTGCAATTGCTCGAGTTTTTCATCGGGGATGCGCGTCTTGGCGAGCAGGCCGAAACCCGTGTTGATGCCATACGCCGCATCGCCCTTGGCGACGATGGCTTGCACGGCGGCGGCCGACGCCTCGATGACGGGATAGGCTTCGGCGGCGAGGATCAGTTTGGCCGGTGCGGCCCAGACGGCGCGCAGGTCGCCCAGGGTCATCGCGCCCGGTTTCAGGGTCCAACTTTTGGAGTGCTGTGTCATAGTCATTCGCGTCTAAGTCTCAAGGAAGCATGGGAAGAATCAGGCCGTTGCGCTTGGCGCAGGCGGCCGCTGTTTCGTAGCCGGCATCGGCATGACGCATCACGCCCGAACCGCTGTCGTTGACCAGCACCCTGGCCAGGCGTTTCGCCGCGCTTTCCGTGCCGTCGGCCACGATGACCATGCCCGCATGCTGAGAATACCCCATTCCCACGCCGCCGCCATGGTGCAGCGAGACCCAGGTGGCGCCGCCGGCCGTGTTCAGCATGGCGTTCAGCAGCGGCCAGTCGGAGACGGCGTCCGTGCCATCCTTCATGCTTTCCGTCTCGCGGTTCGGGCTGGCGACGGAACCCGTGTCCAGGTGGTCGCGGCCGATGACGATGGGCGCCTTCAGTTCGCCCGTGCGCACCATCTCGTTGAAGGCCAGGCCGGCGATGTGGCGCTCGCCCAGTCCCAGCCAGCAGATGCGCGCCGGCAGGCCCTGGAAGGCGATGCGCTCGCGCGCCATGTCCAGCCAGTGGTGCACCTGCGTGTGGTGCGGGAACAGCTCCTTGATCTTCGCATCCGTTTTATAGATGTCTTCCGGATCCCCCGACAGGGCCACCCAGCGGAACGGGCCACGGCCCTCGCAGAACTGCGGGCGGATATACGCGGGCACGAAACCGGGGAAATCGAAGGCATTCTGCACGCCCTGGTCGAACGCCACCTGGCGGATGTTGTTGCCGTAATCGACGGTGTGCACGCCCATGGCGTGGAAATCGAGCATGGCCTGCACGTGGGCGGCGCAAGAGTCAGAGGCCGCCACCGTCAAGCGCGCATGGCGCTGCGGGTCTTGCTGCGCCGCCTTCCAGTCCGACACGCTCCAGCCGCGCGGCAGGTAGCCGTTGACCAGGTCATGCGCGGACGTCTGGTCCGTCACCAGGTCCGGCACCAGGCCGCCCGCTTTCGCGCGGCGCACCAGTTCCGGCAGCACTTCGGCCGCGTTGCCCAGCAAGCCAATGGAAATGGCTTCCTTGCGTTCGGTGTGATATTTGACCAGTTCCAGGGCTTCATCCAGGCTGGCCGCCTGCTTGTCCAGGTAGCGCGTGCGCAGTCGGAAGTCGATACTGCTTTGCTGGCATTCGATATTGAGCGAGACGGCGCCCGCCATGGTGGCGGCCAGCGGCTGCGCGCCGCCCATGCCGCCCAGGCCCGCCGTCAATATCCAGCGCCCGCCCCAGTCGCCGCCGAAATGCTGGCGGCCCGCTTCGGCGAAGGTTTCATACGTGCCCTGCACGATACCCTGCGTGCCGATATAGATCCAGCTGCCGGCCGTCATCTGGCCGTACATGAACAGGCCCTGGCGATCGAGTTCGTTGAAGTGTTCCCAGTTGGCCCATTTCGGCACCAGGTTGGAATTGGCGATCAGCACGCGCGGCGCGTCCGCGTGGGTCTGGAACACGCCCACCGGCTTGCCGGACTGGATGAGCAAGGTCTGGTCGTCTTCCAGTTCGCGCAGCGAGGCGAGGATCTGGTCGAAACAGGCCCAGTTGCGGGCCGCGCGGCCGATGCCGCCGTAGACGACCAGGTGCTGCGGATTTTCCGCCACTTCCGGGTCCAGGTTATTTTGCAACATGCGGTAGGCCGCCTCGGCCTGCCAACTCTTGCAAGCCATGACCGTACCGCGCGGGGCGCGGATGGTACGGCTGGCATCAAAGCGTGGATCGGTGTCCATTGTGCTGTTCATGCTGTCTCCTCGTAGGGTGCGAGCGGGCATACTTGGCCCACTACGTGGCCCGCTCTGGTGCTCCCAGCATAGGTTGTCTATACAACCAAGTCAACAGATTTTTGCAAGCGAAAACAGTCTACTTTTTCTCGAACACGCGCTTGCCCGCCACCCACGTTTGCAACACCTGCGTCTTGCCGATGGCTGCTGGCGCGACGGTAAACAGGTCCTGGTCGACGACGATGAAATCCGCCCATTTGCCCGCTTCCAGGGTGCCGATGACCTTTTCCTGGTGCGCCGCCCACGCCGCGTCGAGGGTGAAACAGCGCAGCGCCTCCGTCACCGTCATCGCTTGCTGCGGATACCAGCCGCCGGCCGGGAACCCCTCGCTGTTTTGCCGCGTGACGGCCGCGTGGATGCCTTCGAACGGGTTCGGCGACTCGATGGGAAAGTCCGATCCGCAGGCGATGCGAGAACCTTGCTGGAGGAAGGTGCGCCACGCATACGCGCCCTTGATGCGCTCGTGGCCCACGCGCTGCTCCGCCATGTTCTGGTCCGAGGTAGCGTGTGTCGGCTGCATCGACGGCACGATGCCAAGGCTCTTGAAACGGGGGATGTCGCTCAGTTTCACCACCTGCGCATGCTCCATGCGGTGGCGCAGGCCCACGCTGCGGTACTGCGCGGTCAAGGCGGCATAGCCGTCGAGAATCTGATGGTTGCCCGCGTCGCCGATGGCGTGCACATTCACCTGGTAGCCGGCGCGCATGGCTTTTTCCATTTTTGCGCGCATGGCGTCATCTTTGAAGAACAGCAGGCCGCTGGTGGACGGATCGTCGCTGTACGGCGCCAGCAGGGCCGCGCCGCGGCTACCCAGGGCGCCGTCGGACAGCAGTTTCACGGCGCGCAGGGCGTACAGGTCGCGCGCATAACTATTTAAGGGACCGTTTTTCGCCAGCGCGTCAAAGTCGTCCGTCGTGTCGGCAATCATGCCGTACACGCGCACCGTCAGCTTGCCGTGGTCCGCATAGTCGCGGAACAGCCGGTCCTGCATCTGGCCGATGCCCGCATCGTGCACGCTGGTCAGGCCAACCTGCGACAGCTGCGCCAGCGCGCCATCGAGGGCGGCGCGGTTTTCCACGTCGCCGGGCTTGGGCAGCACGGCGTCCATCAAGTCCATGGCATTGTCGACCAGCACGCCGGTGGCATTGCCGTCCGCATCGCGTTCGATCTTGCCGCCCGCCGGATCTGGCGTGGCGCGCGTGATGCCGGCCAGCGCCAGCGCGCGGCTGTTGGCCCAGCCCGCGTGGCCATCGACCCGGCGCAGCCACACAGGCCGCGCGCTTTCCGCCGCATCGAGTTCCAAAGCCGTGGGAAAGCGCCCCAGCTTCCAGATTTCCTGGTTCCAGCCATTGCCGACGACCCAGCTGCGATCCGGATGCGCGCGCGCGAAGTCGCCCACGGTCTGCACGGCGGCCGGCAGCGA
The DNA here is from genome assembly GCF_057837845.1 of Janthinobacterium sp. GL_088. Classification (NCBI taxonomy): domain Bacteria; kingdom Pseudomonadati; phylum Pseudomonadota; class Betaproteobacteria; order Burkholderiales; family Oxalobacteraceae; genus Janthinobacterium; species Janthinobacterium sp. GL_088. Next base: position 6,030,306 of record NZ_CM174453.1, read on the forward strand.
GGACGAACCGTACAACATCACGCCGCTGGCGATCGTCCCCAGGCCGAACACGTGGCCGTGCGCGTCGATCAGGCCAGGCAGCACGGTTTTTCCCTGTACGTCGACGTGGGTCGCGCCCTTGGCCGCCTTGCGTTTCACTTGCGCGGCGCTGCCGACGGCAAGCAGTTTGCCAGCGTCGTCAAAGGCCAGCGCCTTGAAGCGCACCACCTTGCCGGCTGCGTTGAGCGTGTAACCGTTGGCATTATGGATGACCGTGTCGGCATGCACGTGGCCAAGGGCGCCCAGGCAGGCGAGCGTGAGCAGGGTACGGCGCAAGGGCAGGGTCGGCATTTCCATCTCCAGGTCTTTTAGTGAATGAATGAAAAGACGAGTGTATAGAAATTGGCAAAATGGTCAATCAGGCAGCGTGAGGCTCCCTTACCATCAGCCAGTAATCGCAGCCCGTGACAGCTTCCGCGTACCGCCCCGCCACCACGAAGCCCAGGCGGGCATAGAACGGCAGGCTGCGTTCGTTATACGTCTCCAGGAAGCACGCGGCGCCGGCCGCATCGACGGCCGCCAGGCCCGGCGCCAGCACGGACGCACCCAGCCCCTGCCCTTGCGCGGCCGGAGCGATGCCGGCGATCGACAGATACCAGGCGTCCTGCAACCCGTGCGGCGCCAGCGCGAGCTCCATATTCCCGACGATGGCCGTGAAATGCGCGAAACCGCGCTCCCCCAGCAACGCGTGCAAGGCGGCTTCGCGTTGCGCATACGCGGCCTGGCGCACGGCCGCCGGCGTATCCGTCGTCCAGATGGCGGCGCCATTGCCCGCGTCATCCGCCATATCGACGCGCCCCGCCTGCCACCCCTCGGCCAGCGCCAGCGCGAAGTAGGCTTCCAGCATGGCGTGCCGCGCCGCCTCGTCGTCGCCGCACGCCACCGTGACGGTGCGGTAGAACGGATCGCCGACCAGGGCGGCGGCCAAGCTGCGGGCGGTGCGGGAGGATTCGATGTTGGATGGACTGGACATGGGGACTCTTTCTTCTCATTGAAACGCCCGGCATCTTAACGCAAGCGCGCAGGCCTTGCGCCCAGTCAATACTTGCAAGGCTCCACAGGTCTACGCTGAGGTTTTCAGGTGGAATACCCCATGGCCAGGCACCATGTCATCAGCACCACCGCGTGCGACGTGTTCTTCAAGCTCGTGGCGCACCAGAAGAGCAGCCTGGGCGCGCGCTTCGACAGCATGATCGTCACCTTCAGCGCCGGTGGCCAGCCCGTGCTGGGCGCCACCCTGCGCAACGCGACAAGCGGCTGCGAACTGCACCGCCTGGCCGGTCAGCCCGACGAGTGCTGGTGCTGCGGCTATGACGAGCAGCTGGAATTCGTCTCGCAAAACAAGGTGCCGCTGGCGCACGCCGACTACCGGCTCACCTTGAGCAATGGCGAAACGTGGACGGGGACGACGGATGCCAGGGGACGCACGGGGCGCGTGGCCAGCAAGCAGGAAGCGCAAATCATCCAGGCCGAATTCCTGCCGCACGCGGATAAATCACCATGCTGCGCCGCCGCGCCAAAACACGCTGCGCCTGCGGTCAAGGTCATTCAGCTGGAAGGCATCAAGACGACCGACAAGGATGTCGGTTCGTCCGTGAAACAGGTCAAAGTGAAGGACAAGGTTCGCCCGCTGACCAAGGGCGAGATCGACATGGCGTGGATGCTGTTCCAGGATGCGATCGACTACGACAAGGTCAAGGTGCATGGGGAGCCGTATCTATGGTTTGGCTTGCAGCCCAAAAATGTGGCCATGACACCGGATGGGGAGATGTATTTTCATGAGTCGGAATTCCGAAAGGACTTCTCAAAGGAGAAACCAAGGCCAAAAAACTGGTTCATGCATGAAATGGTGCATGTTTGGCAGCATCAATTGAATTATCCAGTAGCGATACGGGGACTTGTCAGGCTAGGTTTGGATTACAAGTATGTGCTACTTCCGAAGAAAAAATTATCAGACTACAACATGGAAGCCCAGGGTGATCTGCTCGCCGACTATCACACATTGAAGTACTTAAAAGATCCAGACGCAATGCGTCAACCTAAATATCAACACTCACTAAAACTTTATGAAGAGGTACTACATGAGTTTTTTAAAGATAGGAAAAGCAAGGCAAATCTGCCTGGCCGTAATGCTGAGCATGAGCCTTTGTTTGACATACCATGACGCTTTCGGCATGTCCCGCATGGCATACGCGGAAGTACAGCTAAAAAATGGCACTCCCTGTTTCTCTATTTCTGAAAAGGAAGAAGCGCGTAACGGGGTTCCGCAGATTAGTGCGGTCGTACTGACAGATGTATCCGTCAAGCCAGCAGTCAAAGTATGGTCTTTTCTTTTACCGGGCGCAGCGACTATTCCTGTGCATGCCAAGTTCTGTCTTCTGTATGGAGTTGCACCAGCAACAGCAGAGGTCAAACCACCCAAAGCCCCGCCACTGAAAACGGGGCGCATGTATGACGTCTTTCTGAACGGTGGGCCAGCCGATCCATCGGACCCTACTCGCGGTTACGTGGGGAAATTTTGCTTAATCACCGGCATCTCCGGGGAGCGAAAAATTCTCCGTATCGACAGCGATAGCCAAGCCTGGATAGATGAAATCTGTCCAGAACATTCGCTCATCAGATAGTGCGAGGGTCGCCATGCCATATCGTCACACGCTGCTATTCCTGCTTGCCACCCTGACGGCTATCGATGCCTCGGCGTGGTCGCGCATCGCTGATGCCCTCATTCACTCTGTCAACGGCATGCCCTGCTTCTCCATTACAAAAAAAGAAGAGGCACGCAATGGCCTGCCATTTCTTGGCGCACTCATGGTTTCTGACATGTCCGTGCAACCGGTAAAGGAAGTATGGGGGTTCTCCCTACCGCCAGACATGCCCTTATCCATCCGTGCCAGCACATGCATCCGCTATGGAAACGTGCCTACCGGTGCGACGGGCATACGCGCTGGAAAGCTGATACCCGGACATTTCTATAGCGTATTCCTGAATGGCCGCCCCAAAGATCCATCCGATCCAACCTATGGCTATCAAGGAAAATTCTGCGTGAAAGCTACGGCTGCTGGCGGTCAGCAAGTCATGCCTTTTAGCAGCGACATGCAGGAGTGGCGCACTGAAATCTGTCCATCCCATCTATCACACCCATAATTCGACGTTATTTATCTTCCTCCCCCCGCTTCGCCGGCGCCCTGAACCACTGCTCCGGCGGTACCACCTGCGACTCTTTCGGATCATCGATGTAGTGCGGCGACGTAATCTGCACGTCGAATTCGTTGAAGACGTCGATGATGTTCTGGTGCAAGCGGTTCAGCACTTCGGCGCGCTGGCGGGGGACTTCGGCGCTGGCGTAGGCGACGAGGCGGTATTGCACGTAGTAATCCTGCAGGGCCAGCTGCATCACGTACGGTTTTGGCGTGGTCGACAGTTCCGGCGTGCGCGAGGCGGCCAGTTCCAGCATGGCGTGCACTTGCCGCCATGGCGTGGCGTAGCCGATGGTGACGGTGGAGTCGAGCACGAAGCCGCCGCCGGGCTGGGCGCGCGAATAATTCTTTGTCGTTTGCGACATGACCCAGGCGTTCGGCAAGGCGACCTCTTCGCCCAGTCCCGTGCGCAGGCGCGTCTCGAACATGCCCACGTCGACCACCGTGCCTTCGCTGTCGCCCACGCGCACATATTCGCCCTTGCGCAGGGCGCGCGTGTACATCAGGATCAGGCCGCTGGCGCCCTGGCCCACGATGCTCGACGCGCCGATCGACACCATCAGCCCCACCAGCACGGACAGGCCCTGGAAGGCGGCCGTGTGCGAGCCGGGCAGATACGGGTACGCCATGGCCAGCGCGAACAGCCAGATCACCACGCTGGCGATGCGGCGCGTGGGCAGGGCCGTGTCCTTGTCCAGCCAGCCGATTTGCAATTCTCCGCTTTCCACGCGCTTGAACAGCGAGGCGGCCGTGGCCGCGATCAGGCGCGCGATGGCGAAGATGACGCAGACCAGCACCAGTCCCGGCAAGGCGCCGATGATGGCGTGGAAGACATCGGCCGCCACGTCGAACAGATAACCGCTCAGGCTTTCGCCCCAGGAACGCGTGTAGGGCAGGCGGCCCAGCACGAAGGCGGCCCACAGATACGTAGCCATCAGACGCAAGCCCCACAGCACCGCGCTCAGCAGTTGATAGGCGAAGGCGATGTAGTGCTCCGCGTCGAGCACACGCACGTTTTTCAGGCGCACGTCGCGCAGGCGCGAGGCCAGCAGGATGCCGCTGCGGCGCTTGGCCCAGCGGTAAAAGCGCGTCAAGCCCAGCCACACCAGCCAGAACACGAGGGTGGCGGCAGCGCACACGGCGGCGGCGATCGCCAGGTAGCGCCAGCTGCTCTGCTCGCGATAGTCGAGTACGGCCTTGCTCAACTCGCCGGCCGCCGTTTTCGCCACGCTTTCTGTCGTGTCGCCGGCCAACTGGTTGACGTCGCCGGGCACGACGACGAACAGTTGCACGCCATCGAGCAGCACTTGCGTGCCTTCGGGAATCATGCGCGTGCTCGTCTGCAGGGGGCCATTCTTCGCCAGCACGCCTTCCAGGCGGCGCTGCGCGCCAACGGCGCGTTCATCGGGCGGATAGCCGGCCAGCGCGGCGCGGAAGACAAATACCTTGCGGTTGGCAAACATCAGCGGCGCCGTCCTGGCCGCAAGCTGCGACGGCGCCACGGCGGACGCGGCCTCCGCAACGAGCGCGGGCACGCCCTCGTCCGCATGGGCTGCGGGCAGCAAAAACATGGTCAACAGGCATAACAGGCGGAGCAACGCGGACATGGCAGAAAAGAAAGAGTGACAAGGAGCAGCCATCATGCCATGTAATCCTGGAAACTCAAGCGCCGCAACTACCGTTCAGCTCGCATCATGAAAAATGATGCCCAGGGTATGGCGCAAGCCCGAACGCAAACGCGACACGCCGTGGCGCATGTTCACGCGGTAACTGCCGCGCGTGCCGTTGACGGGACGCTGCGCGACGGGAAAGAGGACGGCGTCGCCCTGCGCCAGCGGCACGACCTCGGCGCGCGACTGCATGCGCGGGCGCTGCTCCGTCAGCACGAACTCGCCGCCCGTGAAATCGTCTTGCGGGCGCGACAGCAGCACGGCCAGTTGCAGCGGAAACACGTGCTCGCCATACAGGTCCTGATGCAGGCAGTTGTAGTCACCCTCGCGGTAGCGCAACAGCAGGGGCGTGGGCCGGTTTTGCCCGGCAGCATGGCAGCGCGCGAGGAAATCGGCGTGACTGGACGGAAAGCGGCTAGCGAGGCCCATGCTGGCGTGCCAGCGGTTGGAGATGACCGCCAAGGGGGAATACAAGCCCATGCGCAACGCGGCCACCAGGTCAGGCAGCGGATGGGCGAAATACTGGTATTCGCCCTGTCCAAAGCCATGGCGCTGCATCACTACCTTGCTGCGAAAACGCGACGCGTCGTCATACTGCGCCGCCAGCACCACGCAGGCGTCCGCATCCAGCAAGCCCGGCATGACGGCGCAGCCGTATTGATTGAGATCATCCTCGATCTGCTGCCAATCCAGCGCCCTCATCGTTCGCCCTCGCGTTGCAGCAGCGCCTGCTTGCGTTCCACGCCCCAGCGGTAGCCGGACAGCGCGCCATCGTTGCGCACCACGCGGTGGCAGGGAATGGCGACGGCCAGCGCGTTCGCCGCGCAGGCACCGGCTACGGCGCGCGCGCCTTGCGGGGCGCCGATGCGCCGCGCCAGCTCGGCATAGCTGACCGTGCTGCCGGCGGGAATCTCGCGCAAAGCTTGCCACACGCGCTGCTGGAACACCGTGCCACGCACGTCGAGCGGCAAGTCCAGGCCGATAGCGGGCGCCTCGACCAGGCCGACCACTTGCGCCACCGTCTGTTCATACTCGAGCTCCGCACCGCGCAGCTCGGCTTGCGGAAAACGGTCCTGCAAGTCGCGCAGCAGCACTTCCGGGTCGTCATCGATCAGAATCGCGCAAATGCCCTTGTCCGTGCTGGCCACGAGGATGGCGCCCAGCGAGCAGGCGCCGATGGCAAAGCGGATCACGGCGCCGCTGCCGCCGGCGCGAAAGGCGCCCGGCGTCATGCCCAGCAAGCCCGGCGTGGCGGCATACAGGCGGCCGCTGGAATTGAAGCCGGCCGCATATAGCGTTTCCGTGACGTTGCCCGCGCCCTGCAAGCCAGCCTTCAGGCGCTCGCCGCGCCGCGCCGCCGCGTACGCTTTCGGCGTGATGCCCGTGTGCGCCTTGAAGACGCGGTGAAAGTGAAAGCGGCTCATGCCGGCGGCCCTGGCAAGGCTGTCCAGGTCAGGCAGCTCGTCGCTGGCGTCGATCAAACGGCAGATGTCGGCCACGATGGCCGCCTGGCGCTGGGCCAGAGGCGGCAGGTTCGGCTTGCAGCGCAGGCAGGGACGAAAGCCGGCCGCTTCCGCCTGCTCGCAACTGGCGTGGAAAGCCACGTTGCGGCGCAAGGCGGGACGCGCGGCGCAGGATGGCCGGCAATACACGCCCGTCGTGCGCACCGAATAGTAAAAGACGCCGTCAGCGTCGGGCGCGCGCCGCTGCAGGGCATCCCAGCGTTCATCGTCGGTCAGGTAAGCGTGTTCCATGGCGAACTCCGTACAAGTCAATAACAAGTCACCAGCATAGCCAGCGCCCATGCGCGCCACACTCCGGCGCTTGCTTTTGAATTCAAAAAGGCTGGCGGCAGGCATCGTGCTCGGTGCTAAAATCGGCCATCGCGCCTCCAGCCGGCGGCGCGCCCTGCCCGTGCCCCGGAGAAACCGCATTGGACGACCACACTACACAAGAAAATACGCCCATTTTCCAGCGCATCAAGGATTTTCTGCTGGCCGGCATCGCCGCCGGACGCTGGAAGGAAGGCGACGTGATTCCCTCCGAGCAAGCATTGGTAAAGCAATTCGGCGTCTCGCGCATGACGGTCAACCGTGCCGTGCGCGAACTGACCAGCGAGCAAGTGTTGACGCGACGCCAGGGTTCCGGCACCTACGTGGCGCAGCAAAAATACCAGGCGACCTTGTTGGAAATCAAGAGTATCGCCGATGAAGTGCGGGCGCGCGGACATATCCACCGCAGCAGCCTGCAATTGCTGGAACGTACCAAGGCCTCCGACTTGCTGGCCAAGCAATTCGGCCTGCCGCCGGAACACCCGCTGTTTCATTCTCTGATCGTGCATTTTGAAAACGGCGTGCCGATCCAGGTGGAAGACCGCTGGGTCAATCCCGAATGCGCGCCCGACTACATGACGCAGGATTTTTCCAGCATCACGCCGAACGAATACCTGATGGCCGCCGCGCCCCTGCAAGGCGCCACCTACAGCATCGAAGCGCTGTCGGCGCCGCGCGACATCGCCGAAATGCTGGCCATCGACACCAAACAGCCTTGCCTGGTGCTGCGCCGCCAGACGCGCTCGGGCGGCAAGATCGCCTCGATCGCCACCATGTGGCATCCCGGACACCGCTATCAGTTCGCCGGCAGCTTTACCTAAGAACACCTGGAAAAACCTACTGCGCGTCGCGCTTTGCGGCCTGTGATGCTCGCTGTGCTTCAGCACAGCTGCGCGTCTCGGACACAAGGGGGCGCCGAGCCTCGCTGCCGCTCGCTACGGTTTTATCAGGTGCTCTACAGATCGCTGGATTCCGTAGCACGATTTCGCGCAAACTTTCTCACGAATTCTCACCAAATCGCGAAAAAAACAGCCATTTCGGGGCGAAAAAAATCCCGTTTGGGCCGTTTCTGAACTTAAATACTCCGAGTAAATATTCGATGCTATAGTTGCCGCCAGAAAGCGCCGCAGGCGTTTATTTGAGCGCGCCTCATGTACTGCCAGCCTAGTCCAATCACGCCCCAGAAAGGGATGCATTTGTCGTATTGCAGCCATACGAGTTTCGGCGCACCACGCCCACGGCGCCCTGCGCTGCGCCGGCTCGCGCGTACGATGCTGGCGGCAGGCATGGTGCTTTCGCTACCGGTGCAGGCGGCGGCGCACGGCATGGCGCCGGCATTGCTGTGGCCGTATGCTGCCGCCAGCGCCACCGCCCTGGCGGGACTGGCTTGCTGGCAAGCCTGGCGCTTGCGCCAGCAGTTGCACCGCCAACCCCAACCCGCGCAGGCCCAGGCCGAACAGGATGCCGTGCAAGCCTTGCGCGGCGCCACCATGGCCGGCTGGACCTGGCGGCGCCAGTCCGACCGGCTGCAGTTCGCGCCCCAGTACCAGGACGTCCTGGGCGACAAGCATGCCAGGCTCGACCATGCACTGGCCGACTGGCTGGCCGAAGTCCACCGCGACGACCGCGCGCGCCTGAGCCTTGCATTTCGCCAGCATCTGGAGGGCCAGACACCCGGCACCTTCAATTGCGAATTCCGTTTGCGCCACAGCGACGGCCACTGGCGCTGGCTGCTGGCGCGCGGTGCCGTCCTGTCGCGCGCCTCGGATGGCGCCGCCACGCAGGCCAGCGGCATCGTCTGCGATATCAGCGAACGCAAGCAGGACGAGCAAGCGCGCATGCGCTCGATGCTGGAAGCGGCCCCCGAAGCCATGCTGGTGGCCGACGTCGAGGGCAAGGTGCATTACGCCAACCAGATCGGCGCGCGCTGTTTCGGCTATCCGCTGGCCGAATTGACGGGCATGTCGCTGGAGCAATTGGTACCGGAAAGCACGACCAGCCACTCCGTGAGCGACCCGCAAGGGCGGCACAGCCTGCCAGGCCGGGTAATGATGGCGCGCCGCCGCGACGGCACGCACTTCCCCGCCAAGGTCAGCCTGTCGCCGCTGCGCATGGCAGGGCAAGTGTTTTCCATCGTCTCGCTGCGCGACATGACGCAGCGGCAACGCGCCGAGGAAGCGCTGCACGCCAGTTCGGAACGCTACCGCCTGATCGTGCAGACGGCCGCCGAAGGCATCTGGATGACGGATGCGAACGGCAAGACCACCTTCGTCAACCCGAAGATGGCGCACATGCTCGGTTACACGGTACAGGAAATGCTGGGCCGTCCCCTGCTCGATTTCATGGACCGCGACAGCCAGTTGCTGATGCAGCGCCGGCTGGCCAGCCACGGCAGCCTGGCCAGCCAGCCGGACCAGGTCGATTTCCGCTTCTTCCGCAAGGATCAGTCCAGCCTGTGGGGCTTGCTGTCGAGCACCAGCATCCAGTCGGACAACGGCGAACCGGGCGGCACCCTGGCGATGATCACCGACATCACGGAACGGCGCCAGGCGTCGATCGCGCTGTCGAACTCAAGCCAGCGCATGGCCTCCGTGTTCGGCGCCGTGACGAATGGCCTGGTGGTGCAGGACAGCCACGGCCACATCCTGGAAAGCAATGCCGCCGCCGAGCGCATGCTGGCGGCCAGTCCGGCCGGCAACAGCCTGTGGCAAGCCATCCGGGAAGACGGTTCCGCCTTCGACCAGCGCAGCCATCCCGTGCACATCACCCTGTCGACGGGCGAAGCCATGCGCGACGTGCTGATGGGTGTGCAGCAACCCGACGGCAGCCTGTCGTGGCTATCCGTGAATACCGAGGCCATCCGCGATGAATATGGCAAGGTGGGCATGGTGGTGGCCAGCCTGACGGACATCACGTATCACAAGCGCAGCGAGAGCGCCTTGCGCGAGCTCAATGAACATCTGGAAGAGCGCGTGGCGCAGCGCACGGAGCAGCTGGACCAGGCCAAGCAGGTGGCCGAAGAAGCGAGCCTGGCGAAGGGACAATTCCTGGCCAACATGAGCCATGAAATCCGCACGCCGATGAATGGCGTGATCGGCATGGCCTATCTGGCCCTGAAGACGGACCTGGAGCCGCGCCAGCGCGACTACCTGGAAAAAATCCGCTTTGCCGGCGAGCACTTGCTGGGCATCATCGACGATATTCTCGACATCTCGAAAATCGAGGCGGGCAAGCTGGAAATCGAGCACGTCAACTTCAGTTTCGACCACGTCGTGCAAACCCTGATGACGGTGGTGGCGCCGCGCGCCGCCGGCAAGAACCTGGAACTGCTGTTCGAAATCGACCCGCAATTGCCCGCCGTGCTGGTGGGCGACCCGCTGCGCCTGGGGCAAGTGCTGATCAACTACGCCAATAACGCCATCAAGTTCAGCGAACAGGGCAGCATTACCGTGAAAGTGCGCAGGGTGGTGGCGGACGCGAAACACTGCCTGGTGCGCTTTGAAGTGTGCGACCACGGCATCGGCCTGTCGCAGGATGAAATGAGCAAACTCTTCCAGTCCTTCCAGCAAGCCGACACCTCCACCACGCGCGAATATGGCGGCACGGGCCTGGGCCTGGCCATCTGCAAGCAGCTGGCGCAGCTGATGGGCGGCGACGTGGGAGTCGACAGCCGTCCCGGCGCCGGCAGCACCTTCTGGTTCACGGCCAACCTGGGCATTTCCGACCAGGCCGCGCCCGCCATGCTCGACAGCATGGTGCAGACGGCGGCCGCCATGCGCGCCAGCGCCGACGCGGCCCTGGTGATGCGCACGCTCAAGCATGCGCGCATCCTGCTGGTGGAAGACAATACGTTCAACCAGCAAGTGGCGCTGGAATTGCTGGAGGAAGCGGGCGCCTCCGTCTGCCTGGCCAACAATGGCGAAGAAGCGCTCGACCTGCTGCGCCAGACCCAGTTCGACTGCGTGCTGATGGACGTGCAGATGCCGCTGATGGATGGCTTGCAGGCGACGCGCCACATCCGCGCCGACCCGCAGCTGGCGCACCTGCGCGTGCTGGCCATGACGGCCACGGCCACCAGCGAAGACCGCGTGCGCTGCCTGGAGGCGGGCATGGACGATTTCATTTCCAAGCCCATCCAGCCAGCCATGATGTACCAGACCATCGCCAGCTGGCTGCCGGCACACGAAACGCCGCCGCCACCGGCGCGCAGCCGCGCCGCGCCCGCCTTCAAGACCACCTTGGCAGGCGACCCGCAAGTGATCGACCTGTCCATCCTGGCCAAGTTGCTGGGCTACAACCCGGAAAAAGTGCGCAAGTTCGCCTTCAAGTTCCTGCAGACCACGCAGGATGGCTTTGGCGACATCGATGCGGCCCTGGCGCGCGGCGACGTGCACCAGGTGCGCGAACTGGGGCACCGCATCAAGTCGTCGGCGCGCACCGTGGGCGCCCTGGGGCTGGCCGAGCTGTGCCACAACCTGGAAACCCTGGCGCCGGGCGAACCGGACGACGAAGCAGAGCGGGCACGGCACATCGTCACGCGCCTGTGGCCCCTGCTGGAACAGATTACCGAACAAATCATGAATAACACCAGCTTTGCCAATGACGATTAGCTATCGCCAAATTGGGTTGCGGCAAGGTATCGGCATCGACAGCGATGCATATCAACAGAAAGACATGACGATGAACACTGTATCAAACCAAGCAAGCCGGGAACACAACGAAGCAGGCCTGGCGCCATTGCGCGTGCTGCTGCTGGACGACGACGTTTTCATGCTCGACGTGCTCAGCGACATGCTCGAGCAAATGGGCCAGTTCGACATTCGCTGCGAATCGCACAGCGAACAGGCGCTGTCGACCCTGAAGCAGCACCAGCCCGACCTGCTGATCTGCGACCTGTCCATGCCTGACATCGACGGCATCGAATTTTTGCGCATGGCGGCGGAAAACGGCTTCCGCGGCGGCGTGGTCCTGTTGTCGGGCCTGCATTCGGCCGTGCGCCTGGCGGCCGAACGTCTGGCCATGGCCAACGGCCTGCATATATTGGGCACCTTCCGCAAGCCGATGGAAAGCGCGGAATTGCAGCTGATGGTGAACTTGCAACTGCAGCACACGGCGCGTCAGGCCAGCGTACAAGCCTGAGCGCGCAGGCCGGACGGGAGGGCGGACACGGCGCTGCAGGCCAGCAGGCATGCGGCTTTGCCGCCCTGCCGGCACGCATGGGGACGATATGCCTCAAGTTTTTCTGCAATAATCGCCACGCTTTGAAAAAATGGGTTATTATTTCAGCCATCCCCGCCTGCATACCTCTGGTCGCACCTTCCAAGACATTGAAGTCGTGCCCATTGTCCCCATCTTCTCACTGCATTCCAGGAAGCATGGATGGCGAACCAGCGTATGGTTAATTCCAGGCATTATTGATCCCACCCTCATTTGAGGAAAATATGAGCGAAAATATCAAACACATTAGCGATGCATCTTTTGAAGCAGACGTCCTGAAATCCGAGTTGCCAGTACTGGTCGACTTCTGGGCAGAATGGTGCGGTCCCTGCAAGGCCATCGCCCCGATCCTGGAAGAAGTGGCCAAGGAATACGCCGGCCGCATCCAGATCGCCAAGATGGACGTGGACGCCAACCAGGCAGTGCCTGCCAAGTTCGGCATCCGCGGCATCCCGACCCTGATCCTGTTCAAGGATGGTGTTGCGGCTGCTCAAAAAGTGGGCGCCATGGCCAAGGGCCAGTTGACCGCTTTCGTCGACAGCAACATTTAATGTATGATAGGCAGCGCTGCGCCCGCAGCGCCGCCTGACTGGAACGTCCGGGAAGCGGCTTTGCCTCATTCGTGCACAGCCTTCCCCAATAATTAATCAACGCCACGCAGTCCCCTCCCCTACCTTTACATCCCGTCTCGGGACACTCAACACATATGCATTTATCCGAACTAAAGGCCCTACACGTATCCGCCCTGCTTGAGATGGCGATCGGTCTTGACATTGACAACGCAGCCCGCTTGCGCAAACAGGAGCTGATGTTCGCTATCCTGAAAAAACGCGCCAAGTCCGGCGAACAGATTTTTGGCGACGGCGCCCTGGAAGTGCTGCCTGACGGCTTCGGCTTCCTGCGCTCGCCCGACGCCAGCTACATGGCGTCCACCGACGACATTTACATCTCCCCTTCGCAAATCCGCCGCTTCAATCTGCACACCGGCGATTCGATCGAAGGCGAGGTACGGACCCCGAAAGATGGCGAACGCTATTTCGCATTGGTCAAAGTCGACAAGGTCAACGGCGAATCGCCGGAGATGTCGAAACACCGCATCCTGTTTGAAAACCTGACGCCGCTGCACCCGAACGAGCCGCTGCGCCTGGAACGTGAAATGAATGGCCAGGAAAACATCACCGGCCGCATCATCGACCTGATCGCCCCGATCGGCAAAGGCCAGCGCGGCTTGCTGGTGGCATCGCCGAAATCCGGTAAATCCGTGATCCTGCAGCACATCGCGCATGCGATCACGGCCAACCACCCGGACATCACCCTGATCGTGCTGCTGATCGACGAACGTCCGGAAGAAGTTACCGAAATGCAACGCTCCGTGCGCGGCGAAGTCGTCGCCTCGACCTTCGACGAACCGGCCACGCGCCACGTGCAAGTGGCCGAGATGGTGCTGGAAAAAGCCAAGCGCCTGGTCGAAATGAAAAAAGACGTGGTCATCCTGCTCGACTCGATCACCCGTCTGGCACGCGCCTACAACACCGTCATCCCTGCCTCGGGCAAGGTCCTGACCGGTGGTGTCGACGCGAACGCGCTGCAACGTCCAAAACGCTTCTTCGGCGCCGCGCGCAATATCGAAGAAGGCGGCTCGCTGACCATCATCGCCACGGCGCTGATCGAAACGGGTTCGCGCATGGATGACGTGATCTTTGAAGAATTCAAGGGTACCGGCAACATGGAAGTGCATCTGGAACGCCGTCTGGCCGAAAAACGCGTCTACCCGGCAATCAACCTGAACAAATCGGGTACCCGCCGCGAAGAGCTGCTGATCAAGCCGAACGAACTGCAAAAAATCTGGATCCTGCGCAAGTTGCTGTACTCGATGGACGAGATCGAGGCGATGGAGTTCATTCTCGACAAGATGAAAGCCACGAAGAACAACGCCGAGTTCTTCGACATGATGCGCCGCGGCGGCTGATTTTAGGGGTCAGACCCGGCGGGTCTAGGCGACCCCGTCTGACCCCAGCCGTCCGCTGATCATCCCGCAAGGCCGCTCATTGAGCGGCTTTTTTATTGCCGTCTGCCCGAAAGCGCTATATAATCGACGGTTGCATTATTTTAAACCCTGGCAAGTGATCGGCAATCGGGTCAAGAAGCAGGACGACCGACGAAGTGCTGTTTGGCTACCAAACTAGAGAGAAGACCATGAAAGTCGATACCCATCCAGAATACCGCGAAGTTGTTTTCCACGATCTGTCGTGCGATTTCAAATTCGTCACCCGCTCGACCATCCAAACCCGCGAAAAAATCACCCACGACGGTAAAGAATACCCACTGGTGAAGATCGAGGTTTCGGCTGAATCGCACCCATTCTTCACGGGCAAGCACAAAATCGTCGATACCGCTGGTCGCGTCGAGAAGTTCCGTCAGAAGTTCGGTTCGGTTGGTTCGAAAACCGCAGTCGCAGCAGGCTGATTTTTGCCGCTTTGCGGCAAAAAAGGGCAGCTTCGGCTACCAGAGAAAAGGCAGCTACGGCTGCCTTTTTTGTCTTTGGCCGCTTTACTTTATACTCGCGCATACCCGACGCCATTCGTCGCGTCTTGCCACTATTCTGATACCGATTATCGATGAAGCCAGTCCGCCTTCCTGCCGCTGCCACACTCGCGCTGCCACGATGGGCCTTGTTTGCGCTTGGCCTGCTGTACATCCTGCCTGGCCTGATCGGCCGCGAACCGTGGAAGAACGATGATGCCGCCAGTTTCGGCATCATGTGGACCATGGCGCATGGCGGCCTGAACGACTGGCTGTGGCCCAACGTGGCCGGCCTGTCGCTGCCCGATGAAGGCCCGCTGGCCTTCTGGCTGGGCGCCATTTTCATCAAGCTGTTCGGCTGGATCGACGGCGACGTCTTTGGCGCGCGCATGTCGACCATCGGCATCTTCGTCGTCAGCACCCTGTCCGTCTGGTACACCGCTTTCAACCTGGGCCGCCGCAACGACGCCCAGCCTTTGCGCCTGGCCTTCGGCGGCCAGCCCGAGCCGGACGACTTCGGCCGCACCCTGGCCGATGCCGCCGTGCTCATCTACCTGGGTTGCCTGGGCCTGCTGCAGCACAGCCACGACATCACGGCCGAAGCGCTGTACGTGTCCCTGATGGCCTATCTGCTGTACCGCGCCGTGCGCTACATGGAAGGCCCGTCCGTGCGCAATGCGGCCCTGCTGGGCCTGGCGATGGGCGGCCTGACCCTGGCGCGCGGCTGGATCACGCCGGCGGCACTGAGCATCGCCTTGCTGCTGTGCACCATCTTCCTGCGCCTGCCCTTGCTGCGCAGCATACGCCACCTGGCGCTGGCCATATTGATCGGCGTCGCGCTGACCCTCGTCTGGCTGCTGCCGGGCGAATGGCTGCGGCCGTACGGCCACTCGCCGCTGCAAGCGTGGATGGAATGGAATTGCCGCCAGTTCAGCGCCCCAAGCCTGAAAAGCGTGCAGTATTTCTTGCGTGTCGGCATCTGGTTCTTCTGGCCCGCGTGGCCGTTCGCCGCCTGGGCCGTGTATGCCTGGCGCCGTCAGCACCACGTGCTGCACATCGTCGTGCCGCTGACCTTTGTTGCCATGCTGGCCATCCTGGGCCTGTGCCATCCCGATCCCGACCCGAGCCAGCTGCTGCCGCTGCTGCCGCCGCTGGCCGTGATGGCCGCGTTCGGCCTGCTGACGATGAAACGGGGCGCCATCAACGCCATCGACTGGTTCTCCGTGATGGTGCTGACCATCTGCGCCCTCGCGCTGTGGCTGTTCTGGTTCGCCATCCTGACGGGCTGGCCGCCAAAACTGTCGCACAATGCCCTGAAACTGATGCCAGGTTTCAAGCCCGAGCTGGACTTGCTGGCCTTTTTCGTGGCAGCCTGCGCCAGCGCAGGCTGGGTGGCGCTGGTGCACTGGCGCATCTCGCGCCAGCCGGCCGTGCTGTGGCGCGCCGTGGTGCTGTCGTCCGGCGGCCTGATCCTGATCTGGGTGCTGATCATGACCTTGTTCCTGCCGCCGCTGAACTACAGCAAGAGCTACGCCAGCGTGGCGCACCAGATTTCCATCCACCTGCCGCCAGGCAGCAAGTGCATCAACAGCAACGTCGGCGCCGCCCAGCGCGCCTCGTTCGCCTACTTCGGCCACTTGCCGTTTGCCAAGGTGGGGCAGCAGCAATGCGAGGTGTTCCTGTTGCAAGACAGCATCAAGGTTCCCGACAGCAAGGAACAACTGCCCGAGCACCACGGGGCGGACTGGATCAAGCTGTGGGAAGGGCGCCGTCCCACGGATGACGTGGAACGCTTCCGCCTGTACCAGCGCGTCAGGTAACACACAAAAAACCGGGCCTGTCCCGGTTTTTTCTTACCCGCAAAGCAAACTTCGAAAGCGGCAAAAGTGTTGCTTTTAAATATAGTTAATTATATAAATTGAACTAGAATTGTTTTTTAGATTATAATGATGGCTTGCGCGATGGCGGTGTCTTGCTTTCCCGCCCTATTCGTCCCCCCATTCACCATGAGATTGTCCATGAAATTATTTACTGCCCGCACCTTGCCGCTCATCAGCGCCGCCCTGTTCGCCTTCTCCTTCAGCGCCTCGGCCCAGGCGACCGTGATTGACCTCGGCGTCGCCAACGGCTACTCGGCTTTTATCTTCGGCAACATCGGCAGCAGCAACGCCAGTGGCTTCACCAGCGTCGGCGGCAGCCTGGCTGCTGGCGGCAATATCTACCTGGACAGCTACAGCGTCGGCTCGAACAAGAAGCCGGGCAGCGCCGTCAACACCTTGGTCGCAGGTAACAACCTGAACATCGGTAGCGGCACCATCAACGGTACGGGCGTGTATGGCGTGAGCAATGCCAACGGCAGCGTAACGGCGCCATCGTGGTACCCAACGGGCACCTTCAGCAAGGGCAATGCTTCCACTCTGGACTTCGCAGCTGCCCAGCAGCAACTGACGACCCTGTCGGGCGATGTGGCCAAGCTGCAATCGAACGGCACCGTGATCTCGCAATACGGCGGCTTCAAGCTGGTCGGCGATGTCAACGCCGACGTCAACGTCTTCACCATCGCGGCGAACGACCTGCATAACCTGACCCTGGACGTATCGTCGCTGAAAAGCACGGCCAGCATCATCATCAATGGCACGGCCACCAACATCACCATGAGCGGCGGCTTCGACAATTTCGGCAGCTTCGCCGACCGTACGCTGCTCAACTTCGCCAATGCCACCACCACCAACCTGAACAACGTCGGCATCAACGGCAGCATCCTGGCACCGAACAGCGCGTTTTCCGGTTCGGGCAGCATGAACGGCACGTTGATCGCCAATTCGGTCAGCTCGGTCAATTATGGCCATGTCTCGATGAACGGCGCAGGCTTCAACACGGTCAGCGTCTCGGCCGTGCCGGAACCAGGCACCTACGCCATGCTGCTGGCCGGCCTGGGCCTGCTCGCCTTCGTGCGCCGCCGCACGCCAGCGCGCGCACCACAAGTCGCGATGGCTTAAGCTTTACGCTGAATCAATGCAAGACACCGGGCCGCGCGAGCGTCCCGGTGTTTTTTTATGGGCTGGCGAAAAATTTAGTCCGCGCTCAAGCCCAGGTCCGTCGCCACCTGCTTGCGCAACAGGTATTTCTGGATCTTGCCCGTCACCGTCATGGGGAATTCCTCGACGAAACGCACATAGCGGGGAATCTTGTAATAGGCGATCTGCCCATCGCAAAAGGCGCGGATGTCGTCGCTGGTGGCCTGCGTGCCCGGACGCAGGATGATACAGGCGCACAACTCTTCGCCATATTTGGCATCGGGCACGCCCACGCATTGCACGTCGAGCACGCTCGGGTGGCGGTACAGGAATTCCTCGACTTCGCGCGGATAGATATTTTCGCCGCCGCGTATCACCATGTCTTTCGAGCGGCCGACGATGCTGCAAAAACCGTTGGCGTCGATGACGGCCAGGTCGCCCGTGTGCATCCAGCGCGCCGCATCGATGGCTTCGCTGGTCTTTTCCGGGTCGCCCCAGTAGCCCTGCATCACGGAATAGCCGCGCGTGAGCAATTCGCCCTTCTCGCCGCGCGGCACGATGCGCCCTTCCGCATCGATGATTTTCACTTCCAGGTGCGGGTGGACACGGCCGATGGACGACACGCGCATTTCGCGCGGATCCTCGATCGCCGTCTGGAAGCTGACGGGCGACGTTTCCGTCATGCCATACGCAATCGTGATTTCCGCCATGTGCATCAATTCGATGACCCGCGTCATGACTTCCATCGGGCATGGCGAACCGGCCATGATACCGGTGCGCAACTGGGACAGATCGTATTGCTTGAAGTCAGGATGGTCGAGGATGGCGATGAACATGGTCGGCACGCCGTGCAGCCCCGTGCAGCGTTCGGCCTGCACGGTTTCCAGCACGGCTTTCGGATCGAAGCCTTCGCCGGGAAACACCATGGCCGCACCATGCGTGACGCAGGCCAGGTTGCCCAGCACCATGCCGAAGCAGTGGTACAGGGGCACGGGGATGCACAAGCGGTCCTGTTCGGTGAGGCGCATGGCTTCGCCGATGAAGAAACCGTTATTCAGGATATTGTGATGCGTCAAGGTGGCGCCTTTCGGCGCGCCCGTGGTGCCGGACGTGAACTGAATGTTGACGGCGTCGTCAAACTGCAAGGTAGCGCTCACTTCGGCCAGATGCGCCAGGTCGGTATCGGCAATGCCATCCATCAGGGCGTCGAAGTTGTGCATGCCTGGCGTGGCGGCCGCACCCAGGCGGATGACGTGGCGCAATTGCGGCAGGCGCGGCGACTGCAGGGCGCCCGCGCGCGAACGGGCGATTTCCGGCACCACGTCTTGCACGATGGCCAGGTAATCGCTGGACTTGAAGCTGGGCGACAGGATCAGCGCGCTGCATTGCACCTTGTCGAGCACGTATTCGAGTTCGGAGCGCCGGTAGGCGGGGTTGATGTTGACCATGATCAAGCCGGCTTTCGCCGTGGCAAACTGCGTCAGCACCCATTCGGCGCAGTTTTGCGACCAGATGCCGACCCGGTCGCCCGGCTGCAAGCCCAGTTTCAGCAAGCCGGCGGCCAGGCGGTGCACGCGTTGCTGGAACTCCAGATACGTCCAACGCACGTTCTGGTGCGCGACGATCAGGGCGTCGTGCTGGCCGTAGCGGGCGGCGATGCCGTCCAGGTAGGCGCCGATGGTAGCACCGATCAACGGCGTCTCGTGGGCGCCGTGTACATAACTCATTGCTTGCATGCTGTCTCCAGGGTGTGTGGCGCGACGCGCTCTTGTTATCGTCTTCGATGCAGAAAATTATAGCCGCAACCGCCCCCGCCCTGGGTCAGCTTGCTGTAATGTGCAGGCCAGTACACCAGACACTCACGGCACCATGACAGGCACCACGCAGCACCCGCTCGAACAGGGCTTCATCCTGACCCGCCACTGGCGCGACACGCGCGACGGCACGGAAGTCGATTTCTGGCTGGCAACGGATGCCGGGCCCCGCCACGTGCGCCTGCCCGTGCAGACGGCCGTCGCCTTCCTTCCCATGGAGCAACAGGAACAGGCGCAACAGCTGCTGCGCGGCGAGCGCCATGCGGAGCTGCGTCCCCTGTCGCTGTGCGATTTCCACCATCGCCCCGTGCTGGGGCTGTACTGCAAGCAATACCGGCACTTGCTGAAGCTGGAAAAGCAACTGCGCGCCCACGGCATCGACGTGTACGAAGCCGACATCCGCCCACCCGAGCGCTACCTGATGGAGCGTTTCATCACGGCGCCGGTGACGTTCAGCGGAGAAACACTGCAGGAAGTGCAGCTGAAACCTGCACCCGGCTATCGCCCCACATTAAAACTGGTGTCGCTCGATATCGAGACGACGGCGCATGGCGAGCTGTATTCGCTGGCGCTGGAAGGCTGCGGCCAGCGCCAGGTGTACATGCTGGGGCCGCCAAACGGTGGCGATGACGCCTTGGATTTCGACCTCGAATACTGCGACAGCCGCGCACAGATCCTCGAACGCCTGAATACGTGGATGGAGCGACACGATCCGGATGCCATCATCGGCTGGAACCTGGTGCAGTTCGACTTGCGCGTGCTCAAGGAACATGCCGAACGCTATCAAGTACCGTTGAAACTGGGACGCGGCGGCGCCGTGATGGAATGGCGCGAACATGGCGGCAAGCAAGAACACTATTTTGCGGCCGCCGCAGGACGCCTGATCATCGACGGCATCGAAGCCTTGAAGTCGGCGACGTGGAATTTTTCCTCGTTCAGCCTGGAAAACGTGGCGCAGACGCTCTTGGGCGAAGGCAAGTCCATCGACAATCCCTATCAGCGCATGGCCGAGATCGACCGGCGTTTCCGCGAAGACAAACCCGCGCTGGCCCGCTACAACCTCAAGGATTGCGAACTGGTCACGCGCATCTTTGCCAAAACCGAGCTGCTGACCTTCTTGCTGGAACGGGCCAGCGTGACGGGCCTGGCGGCCGACCGCAGCGGCGGGTCCGTGGCCGCGTTCGAACACCTGTACTTGCCGCTGATGCACCGGCAGGGTTACGTGGCACCCAACCTAGGCGATATTTCCGGCGAAAACAGCCCCGGCGGCTTCGTCATGGATTCGCAGTCGGGCTTGTACGATTCCGTGCTCGTGCTCGACTACAAAAGCCTGTACCCGTCCATCATCCGCACTTTCCTGATCGACCCAGTCGGGCTTGTGGTGGGCACCAGCGGCGATGAAGCCGATACCGTGCCCGGCTACCGGGGCGCGCAGTTTTCGCGTGTGAAACATTGCCTGCCGGCTATCGTGGAACAGGTGTGGCAAGGGCGCGAGATGGCCAAGCGCGAGCGCAATGCACCGCTGTCGCAAGCGTTAAAAATCATCATGAACGCGTTTTATGGCGTGCTCGGGTCCAGCGGCTGCCGCTTTTTCGATCCGCGCCTGGCCTCGTCGATCACCTTGCGCGGCCACGACATCATGCACTGCACGCGCGAACTGATCACCGAACAGGGGTATCAAGTGATCTATGGCGACACGGATTCCACGTTTGTGTGGCTCAAAACGGCGCATACGGATGAAGAGGCGGGCAAGATCGGCCGCGCCCTGGTGGCGCATGTGAATGCCTGGTGGAATACCTATCTGCGCGAGGAGTTCGGCCTGGAAAATGCGCTGGAGCTGGAATTCGAGACGCATTACCGGCGTTTCCTGATGCCCACCATCCGCGGCTCGGAGGAAGGCAGCAAGAAACGCTACGCGGGCCTGGTGGGCAAGCCCGACGGCAGCGAACAGATGGTCTACAAGGGCCTGGAAACCGTGCGCAGTGACTGGACGCCGCTGGCGCAGCAATTCCAGCAAGCCTTGTACCTGCGCATCTTCCAGCGCGCCGCCTACCAGGACTATGTGCGCGACTATGTGGCGCGCACCGTGCACGGCGAATTCGATGCCTTGTTGGTCTACCGCAAGCGCTTGCGCCGTCCGCTCGACGACTACCAGCGCAATGTGCCGCCCCATGTGCGCGCGGCGCGCACGGCCGACGCCTACAATCTGGCGCAGGGCCGGCCGCTGCAATACCAGAATGGCGGCTGGATCAGCTATGTCATCACGGTGGCCGGGCCGGAGCCGCTGGAAACGCAGCGCTCGCCCATCGACTACCACCACTACCTGACGCGCCAGCTGCAGCCCGTGGCGGACGCCATACTGCCCTTCCTGGGCGACGATTTTTCGCGCCTGGTCTCGGGGCAGCAGGATTTGTTTTAGATCAATTTTTCTGACCGGCACAGCCAAGCTGGGGTAATATCGGCGCCTGCCGGGCCAGTCCGCGGGCGCTGTGCGCCGGGGCAGCGTAAAATACGCCTTGGCGAAAGAATAAGAGCTCCACCGCAGAAGAAGATGCCATTCCAGACGAGAATCGTTCGCAAGAAGATTTTTCCCACTGAAATGGCGCATAATTTACAACTATGTTGAACCAGCGGGCAGCAGCACCAGCCATCTGCCCTGCTAATTTTTGAATGAATTGACACCATGACCGAGATCACGTCCCTGAGAGACATCCCGCAAAAAAATATCTTCCGCAAAGGCGACACCTTTGTGCTGTTCGGCGAGCTGTTCGGCCGCGGCTATGTGAATGGCTTGCTGGACGAAGCGCGCAAGGCGGGCATGAATATCGTCGGCATGACGGTCGGCCGCCGCGATGAAAACATGGCGCTGCGCCCGCTGAACGCGGAAGAGCTGGCCGAAGCCGAAGCCAACCTGGGCGGCCGCATCATCAATGTGCCGCTGATGGCCGGTTTCGACCTCGACGCGCCAGCCGGCGAACCGACGCCGACAGCCCTGCTGGCCGACATGACCCTGAAAAGCTGGCAGGAAGACAAGCTGGACTGGGCGCAGATCGAGCGTTGCCGCGAAGCCGGCATCGCCCGCTTCAGCGCTTCCGTGGCAAAAGCCATGGCCGAGCTGGACAGCCTGATTCCTGACGGCAGCAACGTGTATTTCGCCCACACCATGGCTGGTGGCATTCCGAAAGTCAAAGTCTTCCTGGCCATCGCCAACCGCATCTATAAAGGCCGCGGCGAGCGCTTCATGTCCTCGCGCGCCTTGCTCGACAGCGACCTGGGTAAATTGATCCTGATGAACTTCGACGAAGTCACGGCCAACACCCTGCAGCACCTGATCGACGGCAGCGCCGCCATCCGCGCCCGCATCGAGCAAACGGGCGGCCAGGTGCGCTACAGCGCCTACGGCTACCACGGCACCGAGATCTTGATCGACGGCAAGTACCAGTGGCAAACCTACAGCAACTACACCCAGGGCCTGGCCAAGATGCGCCTGGAAAACGTGGCCAAGGCCGCGTGGGACAAGGGCATCAAGGCCACCGTCTTCAATTGCCCGGAAATCCGCACGAACTCGTCCGACATTTTCGTTGGCGTGGAACTGTCGCTGTTCCCCCTGCTCGACGCGCTGAAAAAAGAAGGCGGCGCAGCCTGGGCAGAAGAGCAATGGAAAACCTGCCAGGGCTTGCTGGAAGACGGCGTCTCGCTGCAAGACTTGCTCGACCGTATCGCCGCCTACAACGGCGACGCCACCAGCGTGCAGTTCCGCAACTTCGCCGCCTGGCCGATGGACAACACGCCAGAGCTGGCCGACGTCATGATCGGCACCTCGGACGACATCACCAAGCTGCACAAGGACCGCAAGGAACTGATCACCGACCACCTGAGCTCGCTGGTCCTGGAAGGCACGGGCCCGCTGATGTTCCACGCCATGTCGGAACCGCAAGCGCCCGTCGTCTGGCTCAACCACGACATCATCGCGCGCCAGCTGAACTCCGTGCATAACTGAATCGCACGACGCCCGGCAAATGCGCTAAACAGTATGTAAAGCGAAAAACTTGCCGGATCACGATAAATCAGTGATAATGCGTCTCGCGTTGCCGGGATGGCGGAATAGGTAGACGCACGGGACTCAAAATCCCGCGCTGGAAACAGCGTGCCGGTTCGATTCCGGCTCCCGGCACCACCAGACATCGCAGTACTGGAAAACAACCACTCATCCTCAGGATCGGGTGGTTTTTTTTCGCCTGATTTTCCGCACTTTCGCTGCCCCCTCCGTGTCAAATGCGCACGTATGCACCCGACTTGCTAGTCACGCGCTGCACCACCGGCCGCGCAGGCCCTGCAAACGACAGAAATGGGGTATTTCATGCTGTCAAGAAAATCTTGCATTGCAATAAAAATATGTGGTGGGAAAGTAAATTACTTTAAAGATAATATTTCATTTTACTTGTGCAAGCGGCATACTAGCGCCTCAGGCAGTCGCCCACTTTACGGCTCCCGCTTGGGCACGCAAGCCGCCGCCATGCCTCGCCGCACAGGATGCATTGTTGAATGTCCATAAATTTTTCGATCTTACCCTCCGGTGCTTATGAATTCCCTCTCTGAACTTGCGTCCTACACGAAGCAAAATGACTTTGCCTATTTTCGTGAGCTCAATGCACGACTGGGTAACATCAAGGCGGCCAACTATGACGTGGCGTCCAAATGCAATTTGCGCTGCGAGGGCTGCCTGTTCTTCGAGGGCGAGGAAAACGAAGGACACGAAGATAGCCGTTCGCTTGCCGAATGGGATGCCCTGTTTGCCGCCGATGCGGCGCGTGGTGTCACGTTGGCCTACATGGCAGGCGCGGAGCCGAGCCTGGTGCCCGACCGGCTGCGCGCGGCGCAAAAATACATCCCGCATGGCATCGTATTTACCAATGGCACGATACGCTTGCCGGACGATATCTTTTATCGCATTCATATCTCATCCTGGGGTGTCGATGAAATCGGTAGTTCATTGCGCGCCGGCGACGTGCTGACCAAGGCGATGAACAATTACCGCGACGACCCGCGTGCCGTCTGCGTGTTTACCATCACGTCTCTGAATATCAAGCAGATCATGGTTATGGCAGAGCTTGCCAATAGCCATGGATTGCCGCTCACCTTCAGCTATTTCAGCCCGACGACCCGCTACCTGGACAAGCTGGAAAACAAGGTGGATAACGACAAGGCGTATTTCCGCATTAGCAGCGCCACGCAAAGCCTGGCCCTGACGCAAGCCGACTTTGCCCATGCGCGCGCGGAAATTGTGCGCGCCATGGTCGCCTATCCGGAAACGGTGCAATATTCCCTGCATTATGACGACTGGGTCACGGGCGACAAGCTTTACGACATCGATCCCGTCACCAAGATCGCCAAAAACTGCGGTTTCCGCGTCACCAAGCAAGTACATGTCCATGTCGACCATCAACCGGGCAAGGGCAAGTGCTGCAGTTCGAATATCGATTGCAGCAACTGCCGCGCTTATGCCATGGGACAATCGACCTATCTGTCACGCATCCGCGAGGCCGTCAGAAAACCGGACGAACTCGCCAAATGGCTGGAAGTCAGGGAAATCTGGGCCAAGCTGTTTTTGAACGCCGACCAATCGGCCACGGCACGCCTGTAATGCGATGAGTTTTACCTCGTACTGGTTTGTCCTCGCCTTCCTGCCGTTATCCGCGTACGCCTACCGCCACCTGCTGTCAAAAAGCCATCTCAATCTGCTGCTGCCGCTGCTGATTTCACTGGTTTTTTATTACCTCAATGATGCGCACAACCTGCTGCTATTTTGCGCGTCGATGGGCGCCAACTGGCTGCTCGCTGGCCTGATTGGCAGGAACCGCGAGAAAACCTGCTACCTGGCGCTGGCGATTGCGGGGAACCTGAGTTTTCTCGCCTTTTACAAGTATGCGAAATTCTTCGTCGTGCCCGGGACGACGTTTCCAGTGCTCCCACTGGGCATCTCGTATTTCACGTTTACGCAAATCGCCTTCCTGGTCGATACGGCCCGGGGGCAGGCCCGCAGTACCAATCCGCTCGAATATGCGCTCTTCGTGGCCTGGTTTCCCCATCTTCCTTCCGGCCCGCTGCTTTCCCACAAGGACATGTTGCCGCAATTCCTGGCCGCACCGGGAATATCGTCCTCCTTGCGTCCGGCGCCGCGCGACTACGCCGTCGGCTTCACCCTGTTCGCCATGGGGCTGTTTAAAAAATCCTGTATCGCGCCCATTTTTCACTACGCCCAGGGTGACGTTTTCCTGCGCGCGGGACAAGGCGACCCCATCGGCCTCGTCGAGACCTGGGTCGCCTGCCTGGGTTTCCTGTTTGAAACGTACTACGATTTTTGCGGTTATTCGGAAATGGCCATGGGCATCAGCCGCATGTTCGGCATTCACCTGCCCGTCAATTTTCATGCCCCCTTCAAGTCTTCCAGCCCCGTCGAATTCTGGACGCGCTGGCACGTGACCCTGGGCGCCTTCATGCGCGACTACCTGTATCGTCCCCTGACCAAAAAACGCCAGGTATGGCGGCATTATGTGGCCCTGTTCGTGGTCATGATGGCCGTCGCCATCTGGCATGGCGCCACCATTCCCTTGCTTGTCTTCGGCATCTATCAGGGTCTGCTGGTCACGGGCAATCACGCCTTGCGGCGCTGGAATCTCGTCTCGCGCAAAGGCGGCAAGCTGCAGCACTGGGCCGGCAGGGTATTTACGCTGGCCGCCATCGGGTTTTCTGTCAGCCTGTGGGCCACACCTGACTGGCCGGAGGCCAGGCACGTCATTCTCGGCTTGCTGGGCGGCGGATCTGGCTCCACCTGGCCAGATAGCGCATTTCCAATCTGTGCCATCATGATCGCGATCATATTCAACTGGTTTTCACCATCGCTAATCGATCTGCTGGCCAAGGACTTGCCTACATGGAGCGTGCAGCTGAAAAAGTCCACTGAAAGCAAATTTTCCTGGAAGCCTAATTTTCTTTGGGCGACCATTGCCGCCACCGCGCTCAGTTTTGCAATACTGAACCTTTCCAGCGTCAAAGAGTTTACATATGCAGGGTTTTAATAGCGAGCTATCCGCAACACGCTTCTTTGCGTGCATGCTGGCGATTCTGTCTGGTATTTTACTCACCATGTTAACAGCCGTTTTTCTGATCGACCCGTACAAGATTTGGCAACAAGAGGCGATAAGTGGTTTCAACGAGATAAAACTTGATATCCCATTTTCTGCCCAGATGAACACCGCCATACTGAAAAGTGCATTACATGCGCCGGATGTGCTGATTTTAGGTTCATCCCGGGTACGGCGTGGCTTCAATATTACGGATGCCTCACAGCTGCTTGGAGGAAAAGTAATGATCGCAGGAATTGACCGCCTGCCGATATCCGTTGCAAAAGATATGTTTTATGCCATCAGCAAGAATACACATATTAAAAAATTGTATCTGGAAGTGGACTACTTTACTTCCAACGCCTGTGTGAACGTCAACATTTACCCCCCCATCGCCGAAAAATTCGGACCAGCACTCACGCACCTCAATCCCATGGTTGCCGTAATGCAGAGTGTAAAAACACTTAAAATCAATTTACTAGGGCCGCGCATGTCGGACGCTTATTTTGATCAACAGGGTACTTACCATGACGCAGAAAACATCAGTTTCTTGCCTTCAGCAGGCCATCAACTCAGCGTTCGTCGCCACTTCGACATAACGGCAGCCAACTGTCAGCGGCGGCCAGCCACACTAGCCGATGCCAGGGATTTGGCAGACATTTTCAAATTGGCTCAAGTCAATCGTACCGAGGTGATCTTGCTAACCTTTCCTGCGAGCGCAAACTGGCGGGCACGTGTGCGACAAGCTGGTCTTGATCCAATCATTGCGCAATTTAAAGAGAATATCTCCCAGCAAGCCCAGCAATTTCATGGAAAATTCCTGGATTATGATGGTAACCACATTGTTTCCGTCAGGCAAAGCGACAATAACCTGCAAATGCCACCGTTTTGGGATGAAATCCATTTTTCTGAACATGTGGGCAAGCAATTGCTAACAGCAATGGCGCAGATCCATCCGCCATACCCGGAAGTGTCGCGCAACGGGCCTTGAAGCACACTGGAAATATCATCTGGACGTCGCGCCAAACTGGTCGTTAGCAACAGCATGCCGATCAAGCGAAGGCGCCACGCGGCGGTCAAGCCAGCCCTGCACACCACCGCCTAGCGGGTCAGCTGGTGTTCCAAAGCCGCCTTCCCCCTTCCCACCGCGTATCCATCACGCTGAAACACACGGAGCTGTGCTTGCGCTCGTCGGCAGTCAACTGCACGCGGACGGCCTGCTTGGCCTCGAACGCGTGCGTCTGCAGCAACCTAGCCAGCCGCTGGCTGCCCCATATCGTTTGATCTATTTCAATATCCAAACGGCCGCACGCCAAACAGCACGCCGTGCAGCCAGAACGCCAGCAGCAGCCACAGCACACAGCCCGCGACTATGGCGATCACGGTGCCTTGCATGGTGCCGCCCTGGTATGCCACGCCGGCCGCACGGTCGCGCCGCACGGCGGCATACAGATCGACCGACGACCAGGCGAGGAAGCCGCCGAACAGCAGTACGTCGGCCACGTTGCCGTTGGCCAGCAGGTGCGCGACGGCCCAGAGTTGCGTGCCGAGCAGCATGGGATGGTGCACCAGGGTCTTGATGCGGTTGCGCGGCACATTGGCCGCCGCTAGTAAAATCAGTGAGAACAGCATCAGCAGGCCGCTCGCGTGGCGCAAGCCCATGGGTGGCGTCCACAGCACCTACGGCTGCTGGCGCGCCAGGGCGTAGCCCCAGATGATCAGGCCCAGGCCGGCAAACGCCACGAGCGAATACAGGCCCTTCCAGCGCTTTTCGCCCAGGCGCGCCAGCTGGGCGCTGCGCCAGCCGTCGGCGACGATGCGCACCGAGTGCAAGCCGAGGAACAGCAGCAAACCGAGTATCAGCACCGTCATCGCCTTCTTCCCCAGTCAATACCAGTTATCGAGCATAGACGACGCCATGGCCGGCGTCGTCCGTGCAGATCAACGTTCTTCGCGATAGTAATCGCAGCCCTCGAACGTGGTGCGCAGTGCCTGCTGCAGCTGGGCGTAGCGCTCGGGCGTCAGGTTGAAACGCACGTCGATCTGGCCATCGTCATCCATCTGCATGGCCGCCTCGGCATCCATCTGCACGGACAGGCGGTTCGGATGCAGGATCACGGCGTGCATGTGGCCATACCAGGCAAATTCCTGGCCGCAGTATTCAATATACGGCTCGTCCATGCCCATGGCCATGTCCTGCTCGTCGTATTCCTCGGCGCGCTGCAGCATCAGGTAGACGGGCTCGCCTTTTCCTGCTGGCGCGGCCAGGGTGGTGATCAGGGCGTCGTCTTCATTGATGACGGACAACTCGGTGGCGGTAAATCCTGCGGACATGGCGTGCTTTCAACAAATGGATGGATGACGCCACCATAGCGCAAAAGCGGCGCGGACAACATAGCGCGCGGCGAATAAAGCGTGCCCCTATAATGGTCATTCCATCCATATTGCACAGGAGACCGCCTTGACCGCAGCATCGCCCTACACCACCCGCCTGGCCATCCCCTCCAGCGCCATCTACCAGCACCTGCGCGTGGCCGCCGGCCTGAGCGCGAAAACCACGGATGCGGCGGCCAAGGGTTTGCCGAACTCCCTGTTTGCCGTGCAAGTGCTGCATGGCGACGAGGTGGTGGGCATGGGCCGCATCATCGGCGATGGCGGCTGCTTCTTCCAGGTGGTCGATATCGCCGTGCTGCCCGCTCACCAGGGCAAGGGCCTGGGCAAGCTGATCATGCGCGAAATCACGCAATTCATCGAGACGGAGGTGCCGGAGAGCGCATATGTCAGCCTGATCGCCGATGGCCAGGCGCAAGCGCTGTACGCGCAATTCGGTTTCAAGCACACGGCGCCCGCCTCCGTCGGCATGGCGCTGAAGCGCTAGGCGCCCGATGCCTGCCTGGCTGGCATGCAGCATGGCATTCGCGCTACTGTTGAGCGCTGCTGCCTGGCGCGCCGAGCGCCTGCTGCAGCGGCGCGGACGCACGACGCGCTGGCTGTGGCTGGCGGCCATCGCCGCGTCCGCCATCTTGCCGCTGGCATGGCTGCCCGGCGTGCTCGCGGCCATGCCGGCGGAACAGGCGCAGCTGAAACTGGGCTGGTTTGTCTTGTCGGTGGGCATGCTGCTGCTGTTGGCGCTGCGCAGCGCCTGGCTGCTGTCGCACCAGCGCCGCTGGCAGAAAACAGCATTGCTGGGCACACCCGTCTTCCTGAGCGGCGGCATCGGCCCCTGCGTGGCGGGGCTGCTGCGGCCCCGCATCGTGATGCCCGTCTGGCTGCAACTGATTCCAGCCCGGCAGCAGACGCTGCTGCTGGCGCACGCGCAATGCCGGCTGGCCGCGCGCGATCCGCTGCTGCTGGCCCTGGCGTACGCCTTGATTATTCTCATGCCGTGGAACCTGCCCCTGTGGTGGCAGTTGCACCGTCTGCGCTTTGCCATCGAGGTCGATTGCGACGCGCGCATGCTGGCGCACGGCCACGCGCCGCGCGACTATGCCATCGTCCTGCGCCAGCACGGACAGTATTACTCGGGCTTGACGGGCGCCTCGCCCATCGTGCTGAACGACCCACGCGCACTGCGCCGGCGCCGCCATCTGATGGCCAGATTTACGCGGAACCGGGCGGCGAACTTGCTATAGTAGCGGCAACGCCGCGCGGCAAGCCCGCGCTCCCGGCTCCCCCCTTCAAAATCAGAGAGATACCATGCTTTACCTGCTTGCCATCGTGATCGTCATCGCCCTGCTGTACTACGTCTTCAGCGGCCGCACGCCCGTCAAACCGCTGCACAAGCCGCTCATGTCGGTGCGCCAGTACGTGCCGGCGATCCCTGCGGGCGCACCCGCGCATCACTGGCGCGACGAGGGACGCTTTGCATCGGAAGTGGAAAACGAAGCGATGTACCAGAGCGCCATCGCCAAACTGGCCGGCGAGCACGGTCCCGGCAATGCGGAAGAAAAATGCCTGGCCCTGCTCGTCTGCGACGATGCCAATCCATTCCAGGACAAGGCCATCGCCGTCTTCATCGATGGCCAGCTGGTCGGCTACCTGTCGCACAACGACGCCCTGCGCCTGCGCCGCAACCTGGGCCGCATGGACCTGGTGGGCCAGCTGACCTCGTGCGACGCCGTCATCCGCGGCGGCGGACTGTGGAATGGCAAGCGCCTGTCATATGCCGTCTGGCTCGATCTGCAGCCGTACAACTGATAATCACTGCACTGCGCGCGCCAGCCTGATGGCGCGCGTGGCGATAAAGCTGGGCAAGTATTTTTCAATTTCAAAGCGCGGGTGGGGATGCATTTCCTCGTGGTAACCCGCCAGCACGAAGCCCGCCGCCAGCTGGCCGCCGATCTGGCTGTCCAGGCCATGGCCGAAGATCAGCGCCTCGCCCTTCTCCATGCACGATGCCAGCGCATCGGCGTCCATATCCTCCAGATCCGAATACGGCAGCACGAAACGGGGCCGTATCAAGCCCTGCTGTGCCCATTGCGGATCGCGGTCGCCGATGAATACGGCCGGATTGAAGAAACTGCTCAGCAGCACGCCGCCGTCGGCCAGCACGCGCGCGCATTCGCGCCATACGGGGGCGATGTCGGGCACGTACTGGTTCGATACTGGATGGACGATGACATCGAAACTGGCCTCGGCAAAACAACCCAGGTCGCGCATGTCGCCCTGCACCGTGGCCAGCTGCAAGCCGTCACGTTCTGCCACCATGCGGTCTTGCGCCAGTTGCTGCCCGGACAAATCGAACACGGTGACATGCGCGCCGGCAGCCGCCAGCACGGGCGCCTGCTGCCCGCCGGCGCCGGCCAGACACAGGATGCGCTTGCCGTGCACGGCGTCCAGCCAGCCGGCCGGCAGCGGGCCGGGCGTCAAATGAATTTGCCACTGCCCGGCGCGGGCCGCGGCGATGGTGGCGCTGTCGACCGGCTGCGACCACGGACTATTTTGCGCCGCCTGGGCATCCCAGGCTTGCTGATTATGCCGCAAGAAGTTGTTACTTAAAGGCATCTTCATCCTTTCAGAAAAAACAGGCGGTGAATGTAGCATGACTTGGCGGGACGTCGCCGTTTGCAAGAAAACCACACAATTCTCAGTTGCAACTTCTTTCCCGCGATGGCAGCTGTCGTGGGGCACAGCAATGATTGACTGGTGTCCGGCTCCACCTTGCCGCTTGCACGACAGGGAAAATAATTACAATTAAGATATTTGTTTCCGGAAATCTGGTAAGGTAATCCGCATCGATCACCCGCCGTGGCGGCAGGCGCCCACGCCAGCGCCAAACGCGTCACCTGTTTCCTACGATGATACCTGCCAGCGTCCAGCACCTGTTCCATCTTCCCGCCGACCCGGCCCAGTTGCAGCATGGCCAGCATGCGCCGGGACTCGTGCTGCTGTCGCTCGTGATCGCCATTTTCACGTCGTGGATGGCTTTCCAGATGACGGCTTACAGCCGCGCGCAGGCGAGCATCAGCCGCCGCTTGCACTTGCTGTGCCTGCTCGCCGGCAGCCTGGTGCTGGGCTGCGGCGTGTGGGCCATGCATTTCATCGGCATGCTGGCCTTCGAGCTGGGCACCAGCGTCGCCTACGATCCCGGCCTGACCTTGCTGTCCATCGTGCCCAGCGTGGCGGCCTCATTCGTGGCCCTGGCCACCATCAGCCGGCGCGCCGTCACGGCGCCGCTGCTGCTGCGCAGCGGCTTGCTGGTGGGCCTGGGCATTGGCGCCATGCATTACACGGGCATGCACGCCATGCGCATGGGCCTGTCACTGCGCTACGATCCGCTGCTGTTCGCGCTGTCGCTCGTCGTTGCCGTAGCGCTGGCCACCCTGGCCCTGTGGATACGTTTCGGCCTGCGCGGCTGGAGCAGCCGCGTGCCCTCGTCGCAGCGCACGCTGATCAGCGCCTGCGTCATGGGCTCTGCGATTGCCGGGATGCATTACATGGGCATGCAGGCGGCCCGCTTCGTGGGGACGATTCCCCCAGGCAATGATGCCGATGCCAACCGGCCCATGCTGGTGGTCAGCGTGACCCTGCTGACCATCGCCCTGACGATCCTCGTCGCCTCGGCCGTGGGCATCTTGCGTTACCGCGAACTGTTTCGCCACCTGAACCAGAGCGAACACTGGACCCGTTCGCTGCTGACGAGCACGGTCGACGGCGTCATCACCATCGACCGGCACGGCAACATCGTCGACTTCAACGGCGCTGCCGAGCGCATCCTCGGCTGGCGGTCGGCGGAAATTGTCGGCCGCCATGTCAGCGTGCTGGTCAGCGACGTGCGCCAGTCGGAACAGCACGGCCTGCTGCACTACCTGCGCACGGGCGAAGGCGAGATGGTCCACACCAGCGAGGAAATCATCTACCTGCGCAAGGATGGCGCCCCGGTCGCCGTGCAGCGCTCGATGGCCAGCGCGCGCCTGGCCGACCAGGATTTATATGTGCTGTTCATTACGGACATCAGCGAACGGCGCGCCATGCTGGCCGCCCTGCGCGAAAGCGAGCAGCAGTTGCGCTCGCTGATCGGCAATATTCCCGGCATCGCCTTTCGCTGTACCACGGCGGAAAACCAGCCCATGCTGTTCGTCAGCGATGGCGTGGAAGCCATCACCGGCTATCCGCCCGCCGATTTTCTCGGCGCGGCGCCGCGCCGCAGCATCACGGGCATGATCGCCAGCGAAGAGCGCGCCTACGTCATCGACGTCTTCAAGCGCAGCGTCGCCAGCGGCGAGCCCTACCTGCTCGAATACCGCTTGCTGCATGCCGACGGCACGGCGCGCTGGCTGTGGGAGCGGGGCACCGTGGTGCACGATGCGGCAGGCGCCGTGCGCTGGGTCGACGGCGTCATCCTCGACATCAGCGAGCGGCGGCAGATGGAGGAAGACTTGCGCATGGCCAAGGAAAAAGCGGAGCTGGCAGCCGCCACGCGGGCCAGCTTTGTCGCCAACATGAGCCATGAAATCCGCACGCCGATGAATTCCATCCTCGGCTTTACCGATGTGCTGCTCGACTCGCCGCTGGCGCCGGAACAGCGGCGCCACCTCGATACCGTGCGCCAGTCCGGCCGCTCGCTATTGCGCCTGCTCAACGAAGTGCTCGACACGGCCAAGCTGGACAAGGGAGCCGTGGCGCTGGAATTGCGCGACTACAGCCTGCTGGCGCTGGTCGATGAGCTGGCCTCCACGTATGGCATCCATGCACGCGCCAAAGGTTTGCGCGTGGAGGTGCAGTACGACCCGCAACTGCCGGCCATGCTGCATGGAGACGAATTGCGCATGCGGCAAGTGCTGGGCAACCTGCTCGACAACGCCATCAAGTTCACGCCCGGCGGCGCCGTCAGCCTGACGGCGCGCCGCGACGATGGCCAGTTGCACCTGCTGGTGCAGGACAGCGGCATCGGTATCCCCGCGGAACGGCGCGACGCCATTTTTGATCCGTTCGTGCAGGCCGACGCCTCGACCACGCGGCGCTTTGGCGGCACGGGCCTGGGCACCACCATCAGCCGGCAGTTGGTGACCCTGATGCAGGGGCGCATCTGGGCCGACGCCGCCTTGCCGCATGGCAGCGTGTTCCACGTCATGCTGCCCTTGTTGCAGGCACGCCAGGCGGCGCTGCCGGCCAGCGAACGCCGCAGCGTGCGCTTGCCGCCCCTGCGCGTGCTGGCCGCCGACGACGTGCCGCAAAACCTGGAACTGCTGAGCTTGTTATTGGGCAAGCGCGGCCACACGGTAATCACGGCCGGCGATGGCGCGCAAGCCTTGCAGCTGGCGCAACAGGACAACTTCGACGTGCTGCTGCTGGACTTGCAAATGCCGCGCATGGATGGCCTGGCCGCCACGCAAGCCATCCGCGCCGCCGCCCTGCGCGATGGCCGCCCGCGCGTGCCCGTGATCGCCATGACGGCCAGCGTGCTCGATGCGCACCGCAAGGCGGCGCGGGCGGCCGGCATGGACGGTTTTGCCACCAAGCCCGTCGAATGGCAGGCGCTGTCGCAGGAAATCGCCCGCGTGCTGGGCCTGGCGGCGGAACCCGCCGACGATAGCCACGCGCCGGCGCCCGCTGGCGGACGGGTGCTGCACCATGCGGGCGCCCTGCAGCGCTGGGCCGGCAACGACAGCGCCTACCGCGCGGCGCTGGCCCGTTTCGGAGGCGAGCATCCCCGCCTGCCGCCTGCCCTGCTGGCCGCCATCGAGGCGCGCGACCATGCAACGCTCTTGCCTCAGAGTCACAAACTGCGCGGCGTGGCGGCCAACCTCGGCCTGGAGCAACTGGCCGCCAGCCTGGCGGCGCTGGAGCAATGCTGCGCCAGCCCCGGTCCCGCCACGGCACAGCAGCTCGACGAGACGCTGGGCGCCCTGCTGACGCAATGGCCGGCGGCCCTGGCCGCCATCGCCCGGCTGGCGCCGCCTGCCTTACCGGCGGCAACGGCGACTGCCATCGACGCGCCCGCCGCCCGGCAAGCGGCCAGTGCACTATTAAGCGCCTTGCGGCGCGGCGAACTCGATGACACAGCGCAAGCACAGTTGCAGCATGCCATGGGCGCGCAAGCGGACGACCTGGTACCGCTGCTGCACGCCATCGACGACTTTGATTTCCCCCTGGCACAGTCGCTGCTGCACGACTTGCTGCACACCTACGCCCCGGAGTCCCCATGAATGCATCAGCCCGGCCCGTGATTCTCGTCGTCGATGATGAGGCGGCCAATTTGCAGTTGCTGCGCCAGATCTTGCAGAACGACTACGCGCTGCTGTTCGCCAAGGATGGCGCGCGGGCGTTGGCACTGGCGCAACAGGAGCGCCCGGCGCTGATCCTGCTCGACGTGATGATGCCCGGCATGAGCGGCCACGACGCCTGCCGCCAGCTGAAAGCGGCGCCGCTGACGGCCGCCATCCCCGTCATTTTCGTCACGGCCCTGAACGACATGCGCGATGAACTCAGCGGTTTCGAAGCGGGCGCCGTCGATTACATCACCAAACCGCTCAGCCCCGCCATCGTGCGCGCCCGCGTGCGCACGCACCTGTCGCTGGTGCGCATCGACGAGCTGAAGGAAACGCGTCTGCAGATCGTCCAGCGCCTGGGGCTGGCGGCCGAATACAAGGACAATGAAACAGGCTTGCACGTGATCCGCATGAGCCATTACGCGCGCCTGCTGGGCGTGGCCGCCGGCATGGACGAGGCCGCCGCAGACGACCTGCTGCACGCGGCGCCCATGCACGACGTGGGCAAGATCGGCATTCCCGACCGCATCCTGCAAAAGCCGGGCAAGCTCGACGCCGACGAATGGGCCATCATGCAGACGCACGCGCGCATCGGCGGCGACATCATCGGCGAACATGCCGAAGGCGGCATGCTGGCGCTGGCGCGCGCAATCGCCCTGTCGCACCATGAAAAATGGGATGGCAGCGGTTACCCGAACGGCTTGGCGGGCGAAGCGATCCCCCTGGCCGGGCGCATCATCGCCGTGGTCGACGTCTTCGACGCGCTGACCTCGGTGCGCCCGTACAAGCGCGCCTGGTCAGTACTGGACGCCATGGGCTATCTGCAAGCGCAAAAAAACAGCCATTTCGATGCGCGCCTGGTCGACCTGTTTGTCGAGGAACTGCCCGCCATCGACGCCATCCGGCTGCGCTGGGCAGAGAAAGAGGAACACCACGCGCCGGCTTGAAGAGGGAACTCCCGCCACGGCCAGCGTTGTTGCGTCACACAAACAAGTGCCGGACAGATGGCGCCGGCGCCGATGCAGACCACTGGAAGAGCAAGGAGTTCAATCCCATTATGGCTGGCTATGGGCCAGGCATTTTGACGCACATCAAACAACTCGCAATTTCCGGGCTGTGGCCTTGCAGATGGCCATGCCCGGGATTTTTTTGACCCATATCAAGCCCAGCAAAAGAAAAGCCCTGGTCAGCACGGCAATGCTGGACTTGCCCCTGTTGCCGTTCTAGCCTTGTTGCCATCATGACTACCGAGCGACACCATGGCTTACAAATCCATCCTCGTCCACGCCGACCTGTCGCGCCATGCGCCGCAGCGCATCGCCATCGCGGCACGGCTGGCACACGCGCACCAGGCGCACCTGATCGGCGCGGCCATGACGGGCCTGTCGCGCTTTTACCTGGAAAACAACCGCGGCATGCGCGGCGGCGCCGTGGCGGCGCAGATTTCAGCCTTGCATGGGCAGGCGGATCAGGCGCTCGACCAGTTTGAAACGCTGGCGCGCCAGGCTGGCGCCGCCTCGCTGGAGCGGCGCCTGATCGAAGACGACGAAGATGGCGGCATGGCCGTCAGCGCCCGCTACAGCGACTTGACGGTGCTCAGCCAGCACGACGACAGCGAAGCCCTGCCCGGCGCCATGAGCGACCTGGTGCCCTACGTGATGCTGAACGCGGCCCGTCCCGTGCTGATCCTGCCGCGCAGCGGCCAATTCACGCAAGTGGACAACACCGTCGTGGTGGCCTGGGATGGCAGCATGGAAGCGACGCGCGCCATCGGCCACGCCCTGCCCCTCTTGCGCGCGGCGCGCCTGGTGGTGCTGGCCCTGCTGCACCCGCCGGCCGGCCACGCGCAACCGGCACGCCACCCGGGTGCCGACATCGCCGCCTACCTGAGCCGCCATGGCGTGCCCGTCGAAGTGCGTTCGGCCATCACCACGGGCGACATCGGCGCGGCGCTGCTGGCCATGGCCGCCGAAGTGCATGCGGACTTGCTGGTGATGGGCGGCTACGGCCACGCGCGCTTCCGCGAAATTTTATTGGGCGGCGTGACGGAAACGGTGCTGCGCCAGATGACGGTACCGGTGCTGATGGCGCATTGACGTCAAGCGCGCCATGTTTATTTGCTAAATAGCTATAATTGCCTGATTACTTACCTCAAGGCAATGTACATGAAGCAACAACTGCTCAATTGGAGTAGCACCCTGGCGCCGTTCGGCAGCGACCTGCTGTGGACAGTCCTGCCGTGGATGCTGCTGTATGGCGTGATCGGCTTTGTGCTGGCGGTCGGCATCTGCTACCAGCTGGCCAGAAAATGCCTGCTGGTGCGCCGTCCGCCCGCCTGGCATGTGGCCGCCAAGCTTAGCTATGTGCTGATCCTGGTCGCGCTGCCGCTGCTCGGTGGCGGGTTTGGCGCCGTGCACAGCGTGCACCGCGTGGTCAACCAGGCCCTCGAGCGCGACCTGCAGCCGGTGGTCGAAGCGCAAATGCCGGCGCTGCGCGTCTACCTGGAACAGCAGGTCAGGCTGATCGCCCCGGGCCAGGCTATCAGCATGCGCACCCTGATCGAACCCTTCGTGCAAGACATGTATTACCGGCCTACATCAGGCAGTTACTGGGAACGCAGCAAGGCGCGCTGGATCAATGAATTCATCCTGCGCCGCGGCAGCGTGCTGCTGACGCAGGTGCTGCAGGAACAACTGATCGCCAGGGCAACTGTGCTGGGCGAAGCGCTCAAGGGCGCCGGTTTCCGTGGCCAGGCGACGGGCGAACTGGCCAGTCTGGGTACCGACCTGGCCGTACGCCTGACCACCGATGTGGCGCGCCAGGCCGACTTCAGCAAACTCGACAAATCAGTGCCGATGATTTTCATCGACGCCGTCAAACGCCAGGCCGGCGCCTATTTCAATTCGCTCAAGATCACGCTGGGCCTGTTCGCGCTGGCGGCGCTGCTGCTGGTGTGGGGCGAGATCATGTTGTACCGCCACTATTACCTGCGCCGCCATCCAGCCACCACGACTCTGCCCGTGGCGCCAATATAAAAAAAACCGCCCCTCCTTGCGGACGGGGCGGCTTTTCATGAGCAGCTAAGGCTTAGACTTTACGCTGAGCCACTGCGTCGACCACGCACAGCGCCGTCATGTTGACGATACGGCGCACGGTGGCCGATGGCGTCAGAATGTGCACGGGCTTGGCGCAGCCGAGCAGGATCGGGCCCACGGCGATGCCGTTGCCTGCCGCCGTCTTCACCAGGTTGTAGGCGATGTTGGCCGACTCGATAT
The DNA here is from genome assembly GCF_057837845.1 of Janthinobacterium sp. GL_088. Classification (NCBI taxonomy): domain Bacteria; kingdom Pseudomonadati; phylum Pseudomonadota; class Betaproteobacteria; order Burkholderiales; family Oxalobacteraceae; genus Janthinobacterium; species Janthinobacterium sp. GL_088. The sequence continues at coordinate 6,068,725 of NZ_CM174453.1, forward strand.
TCGGCATGACGAGCAGGTTGGCGTCATTCTTCAGTGCCGAATTGGGCATGATTTTCTGACGCAGCTTGCTGTCGAGGGCCGTATCGCCGTGCATTTCGCCGTCGATTTCCAGGTCCGGCGCGCGTTCCTTGATGATGGCCAGGGCGGCGCGCATCTTTTGCGCCGAAGCGCTGTCGCTGGAACCGAAGTTCGAGTGCGACAGCAGGGCCGCGCGCGGCGACAGGCCGAAACGGGTCATTTCTTCGGCGGCCATGATGGTGATCTCGGCCAACTGATCGGCGTCCGGGTTTTCATTGACGTGCGTGTCGACCATCACCAATTGACGCTCCGGCATGATCAGCACGTTCATGGCCGCATACACATTGCTGCCGGCGCGCTTGCCCAGCACCTGGTCGATGTATTTCAGGTGCAACTGGGTGGTGCCGAAGGTGCCGCAGATCATGCCGTCGGCGTCGCCCTTGTGGATCATCATCGAGCCGATCAGGGTGTGGCGGCGGCGCATTTCCAGTTTAGCGTATTCCTCGGTGACGCCTTTGCGGCTGGTCATGGCGTAGTACGTATTCCAGTAATCGCGATAGCGCTCGTCGAAGTCCGGGTTGATGACGTCGAAGTCGACGCCTTGCTTCAGGCGCAGGCCGAACTTCTGGATGCGCGCTTCGAGCACCGGTGGACGGCCGACCAGGATGGGACGCGCCAGTTTTTCATCGACCACCACTTGCACGGCGCGCAGCACGCGCTCTTCTTCGCCTTCGGCGTAGACGATGCGTTTGAGTTCGGCCGGCGTGGATTTGGCCATCAGGAACAGCGGCTTCATGAAGGTGCCGCTGCGGTAGACGAATTGCTGCAGGCTGTCCGCGTACGCTTGCAGATCCTTGATCGGACGCGTGGCGACGCCGGAATCCTCGGCCGCCTTGGCGACTGCCGGCGCGATCTTGATCAGCAAGCGCGGATCGAACGGCATCGGGATCAGGTATTCAGGACCGAACGACAGGTTGCTGATGCCATACGTGGTGGCCACGATATCCGACTGCTCGGCATGCGCCAGGTCGGCGATCGCGTGTACGACGGCGATTTCCATTTCGCGCGTGATCGTCGTGGCGCCGCAATCGAGGGCGCCGCGGAAGATGTACGGGAAGCACAGCACGTTGTTGACCTGGTTCGGATAGTCCGAACGGCCCGTGGCGATGATGGCGTCGCTGCGCACGGCCTTGACTTCTTCCGGCAGGATTTCCGGATTCGGATTGGCCAGCGCCAGGATCAATGGGTTCGGCGCCATCTTGCGCACCATGTCCTGTTTCAGCACGCCGCCGGCGGAAACGCCGAGGAAAATGTCGGCGTCCGGGATGATCTCGGCCAGGGTGCGCAGCGGCGTGTCTTGCGCGAAGCGTTCCTTGTCCGGGTCCATCAGTTCCGTGCGGCCCTTGTAGACGACGCCGGCCAGGTCGGTGACGTAGATATTTTTCAGCGGGAAGCCCAGGTCGACGATCAGGTCCAGGCAGGCCAGCGCCGCGGCGCCCGCGCCCGACACGACCAGCTTGCAGTCCTCGATTTTCTTGCCGACGGCTTTCAGGCCGTTCAGGATGGCCGCGCCGACGATGATGGCGGTGCCGTGCTGGTCGTCATGGAAGACGGGAATCTTCATGCGGTCGCGCAGCTGGCGTTCGATGTAGAAGCACTCGGGCGCCTTGATGTCTTCCAGGTTCACGCCGCCGAAGGTCGGTTCCAGCGAAGCGATGATGTCGACCAGCTTGTCCGGGTCCATCTCGTTGATTTCGATGTCGAAGACGTCGATGCCGGCGAATTTCTTGAACAGCACGCCCTTGCCTTCCATCACCGGCTTGGCGGCCAGCGGACCGATGTTGCCCAGTCCCAGCACGGCCGTGCCGTTGGTGATGACGGCCACCAGGTTGCCGCGCGCCGTATATTTATAGGCATTCGCCGGATCGATGACGATTTCTTCGCACGGTGCCGCCACGCCTGGCGAGTAGGCCAGTGCCAGGTCGCGCTGGTTGGTCAGTTGTTTGGTCGGCGTCACGCTGATTTTGCCGGGGCGCGGGCACTCGTGATACTCGAGTGCGGCCAAGCGCAATTGTTGACGCAATTCTTCTTTTTTATCAGATGACGAATCCATGCTGTGCTGCCTTCCTGTTTGGTCGATCGGGTGTTCCGGATTTTATCAGACCGATTCTTTCAATTAGCTAGGTATTTTCCGCTAGCCACAGTCTGATATCACGAAAACGCATAACCTAGCATTGTAAAGCCGTGCGGCGACACAAACGTCCTGAACAGGAAAAACTATCAAATTTTAGATTTCAATTAGTTTTTGTGATGGGTCATCGGAGGCGCGCCATAGCGGCAGCGCTTCGACGGCGCGCTCGATATCGTCCATGTCGTCCGCGCCCAGGGTGCTGTCGAACGGCGCGGACAAAATGCTGCGCATCAGCGCCAGACGGGTCGTCGCTTGCTGCGCATCGATGAAGCGCGTCGTTTCCGCGCAATACTGCGCGCGACGCTCGGCATCGGCGCCGTCATCGTCGCCGTCGGGATAATAATGGCGGCCGATGTGATGCAGCGACTGCAGCAGGAATTCGATCTCGCGCAGGATGCGCAGCGCATCCTCGCCGGACAGCACGATGCGGCGGTTGGCGGGCAGCAGGGACGGTGGCGTGGCGGGATGGTCAGCCATGGCGGCATCTTTCTATCAAGGAAAAGGCGACAGCCTACGCGATTTTTGCCGCCGGCGACTCCAGCCGCGCTCCCGGCGCGAAGCGCACGGCGATCAGCAGCAACAGCACGACGCCAGCGGCCATCACCATCCACGCCTGGGCCAGGCTGGACGAGTGCTGGCGGATCAGGCCGGCGATGAACGGCATGCTGCTGGCGATGATGTAGCCGCCGCCTTGCACAAAGCCCAGCAGCGCGCCGGCGCCGGCCGGGTCACGCACGTGGTCCATGCTGACGATCAGCGACAAGGGGAACAGCGAACCGATACCGCAGCCCAGCAATATCACGGCAGGAATGGCCAGTTGCACGGGCGCCACGATCAGGCAAGCCAGGCCGCCCAGCACGGCCAGCAATACCGACAATAACAGGATGCGGCGGTCGGGAAAGCGGTGGATGACGCTGGAAATCACCAGTCCCGCCAGCACTTCCACCAGCGTCAGGCCACCGAGCAGCAAGCCGCTGTCGGCCGCGCTCCAACCCAGCTCCGTATAAAACGGCGGCAGCCAGGCCAGCACCAGCGTATAGGCGCCCGTGCCAATACCGAAAAACACCATCAGCAGCCAGGCGCGGCCACTGCCCACTGGCAGGCTGGCGCCCGCGCCGCCGGACACGTCCACGCGCGCAGCCGATGCGCGGCGCCACAGCAGCGCGGCGGCCACGGCGGGCAGCGCCCACAGGGCCAGCAGCGCCTGCCAGCCCAGCGATTGCGCCAACGGTGAAGCGGACGCGGCGGCAATGGCGGCGCCGCCCATGATGCCCGTCGTATAAAAGCCCATCAGCTGGCCGGCCCGCTCGGGGAAATGGCGCTTGATGAAGGCCGGTAACAACGCCTGCACCAGCGCGATGCCCAGGCCGCCCAGGGCCGCCGTGGCGATCAGGCCGCCGCTGCCGTGCAAGGGCCAGCGCAGCGCGCAGGCGGCGGCGATGATGGCGATGCCGATACCGATGCCGCGCGCCACGCCGAGCCGGCGCTGCAGCTGCGCGCCCGCCAGCGCGCACAGACCCATGGCAAACACGGGCACGGTGGTCAGCAAGCCCGCGTCGGCATTGCTGAGGCCCGTGCTGGCCTGGATGCTGTCGAGCAAGGGGCCGATGGCGGCCAGAATGGGCCGCAGGTTCAAGCCCAGCAGGATGATGGCGACCACAAGCAGGGCCGAGGAAGCGGAAGAAGAAGGGGTAGCGGCAGGTCGTGCGGATGGCATGGGATAGTCCTTGCCTCGCTGGGAGGCACATGGTTTAATGCGTCATCAAATATGACTCGATGAAAAGTATCTTAACACGAAGATAGAAATCTATCTTCGTGTCAAGATAAATGGATCCCCATGACAACGACCCCGCAGGAACACACGCGCGCGCAATTTGCCGCCGCACAATGGCAGCGCGAGCTGCCGCAGATGGATACGCGCGCCATGCAGCTGGTGGGCCAATTGGGCACGGTGGCGCAGCTGATGGCGCGCGACTGGCTCAACCCGCTGTTCGCCGAACACGGCTTGCAACCGGGCGAATTCGACGTGCTGGCGACCTTGCGCCGCTCGGGCGCGCCCTACAGCTTGACGCCGACGGCCCTGTACGAAGCGGCCATGCTGTCCTCGGGCGGCATGACCAACCGCATCGACCGGCTGGAAACGGCCGGCTGGATCGAACGCCAGAAGCACCCGACGGACCGGCGCGGCGTGCTGGTGGCCCTGACACCCAGGGGATTGGAACTGATAGAAAAGCTGGTGCTGCTGCACGTGGAGAACGAGCGCGCCATGCTCTCGGCTTTGAACTCGGAGGAGCAGCGCCAGCTCGACCAGTTGCTGGCCAAGCTGCTGCACGGCATGGCGCAGGCGAAGAAAATTTAGGAAAGCAGGTGCGCCAGCTCGCGCAGCGCCGCATTGCCGCGCCGGGCCAGGCGCTGCAGTTCGGCAGGGTCGCGGCTGTCGTACAGGGCCTGGACATGGCGCGCGCTGGCCGCGCGCAAGTCGATATCGCTGTCGCGGTCGGGAAGCTGGGCATGGGCCACGTGGCCCTCGACCAGGGTCAGATAGTAATGGCGTGGCTTGCCGCGCAAGTTGGCGGCAAACTGCAGCACCAGGCCATTCTCGAACAGCAAGGCGCCGCTGCGCTCCCCCTGCTCGAGCAGCACGCGAAACGCCGGCAAGGGCTGCCGCGCCGCGCGCAGGAAGCCGGCCAGGTGCACCTGATCACCGAGGCCCAGGCCATTCGCCACCAGCCGGCCGCGCTGCAGAAACGCCTTGAACAATGCGTGCACGGGCCGGCCGGCGCGACGGAACAGGCGCTCGTCCTCGTACAGGCACAGCTGGTCGACGTCGCTGACGGGATAGAAGCCGTGCGCCACCAGCTCCTGCGCCTCGAAAGTGCTCAGGCCGACGGCTTGCGGGTCGCGCAACCAGCCATGATCGAGCCAGGATTGCAACAGGATGTGAATATCGGAGATGGGCATGGCAAGCGGATCGGCAGTGGCAAAGGCGCCTATTGTAGGCCAGCCTATAATAGCCGGGCCACACCCTCATTCAACGCACAGACTACGCCATGGCCCCACACGACGCGCTTTCCGAATTCGACCTGATCAAACAATATTTCGTGCGCCAGCGCCCCGGCCGCGCCACCCTGGGCATCGGCGACGATTGCGCGCTGCTCACGCCCGGCGCCGGCAAGCAGATCGCCATCTCCTCGGACATGCTGGTCGAGGACCGGCACTTCTTTGCCGGCGCCAACGCCCGCATGCTCGGTCATAAAAGCCTGGCCGTAAACCTGTCCGACCTGGCCGCCATGGGCGCGCGCCCCGTGGCATTCACGTTGGCCCTGGCGCTGCCGCAAGCCGAACGTGCCTGGCTGGCCGGCTTTGCCGACGGCCTATTTGCGCTGGCCGACGCGTTTAATTGCGAACTCATCGGCGGCGACACCACCAAGGGGCCTTTGAATATCTGCATCACGGTGTTTGGCGAACTGGCGCCGGGCCAGGCCTTGCGCCGCAGCGCGGCCGTGGCGGGCGACGATATCTGGGTCAGCGGCACCTTGGGCGACGCGCGCCTGGCGCTGGCCGGCTACCGCATGGAACAAGAGCTGGCACCCGCCGACCTGCTGACGGCAAGCGCGCGCATGCACACGCCGACGCCGCGCGTGGCGCTCGGTTGCTCATTGGCGGAAGCAGGCCTCGCGCATGCGGCCATCGACATTTCGGACGGCCTGGTGGGCGACCTCGGTCACATATTGAAAGCGTCGCAGGTGGGTGCCACACTCGACGTCGACGCCCTGCCGGCCGGCCCCGTGCTGGCACGGCAAGACACCGCCCTGCGCCGCCGCTACACGGCCGCCGGCGGCGACGACTATGAACTGTGCTTCACGGCGCCAGCGTCCTCGCGCGACGCCATCGCCGCCCTGGCGGCCAGCTGCGGCACGCCTGTCACCAGGGTCGGGCGCATCGAGGCGCACACAGGCTTGCGGCTGGTGGATGCGAAGGGGCAACCGCTGGATCTGGCCTTGAGCTCTTTCGACCACTTCAGCGATTGAACTAGCGCACCGCCACCCGCGCCAGCCCCGGCTGGTTCACCATCCAGTAGTGCTGGAAGGCCAGGCGGATATTGTCGCGCAGCTGGGTATCATCCCACGGCTTCGTATAAAAACGGTAGATGGCGCCCCGGTTGATCGAGTCGAGCACGGCTTCCAGGCCCGTGTAGCCGGACAGGATGATGCGGATGGTTTCCGGGTACAGCTCTTTTACTTTACTGAGAAATTCCGTGCCGCTCATGCTGGGCATGCGCTGGTCGCAGACGATCACGTGGACCCGGTGCAGGGCCAGCATTTCAAACCCTTCGGCTGGCGTGCTGGCCGTGAGGATCTGGTAGCCCTCGGGACGGAACAGCCGGTGCAATGACGACAGCACGTTGACGTCGTCGTCGACGATGAGCAGGGTTTGCGCCGGCTGGGCGGCCGGGTCGTGGCCGGGCGGCAGGCCGGCGCCGGCGACGATCATCTGCCCCAGTTCCAGCGCCGGCAGGGCGCGGCTGAAATAGAAGCCCTGGATCTCGTCGCAGCGGTTGCGCCGCAGGTATTCCAGCTGCGGGCGCGATTCCACGCCCTCGGCCACCACGCTCAGTTTCAGACTGTGCGCCATGCTGACGATGGCCAGCGCGATGGCCGCGTCGTTCGGGTTGCTGGTGATGTTGCGCACGAAGGCGATGTCGATTTTCAGCTTGTCGATGGGGAAGCGCTGCAGATACGCGAGGCTCGAGTAGCCGGTGCCGAAATCGTCGATGGCCACCTTCACGCCGATTTTCTTCAGTTTGCCCAGTACGACAATGGTGCGCTCGGCATTCGACATCAGCGCCGTTTCCGTCAGTTCCAGTTCCAGCAATTCCGGCGCCACGCCATACTGCGCCAGCGCGCGCGTCACTTCGCCTTCCAGGTCGCCTTCGGCAAACTGGCGGCTCGACACGTTCACGGCCACGTGCACTGGTCCCACTTCGCTGTCGCGCCACTCGGCGATCTGGCGGCAGGCAGCCTGGATCACCCAGGCGCCCACGCGCACGATCAGGCCCGTGTCTTCCAGCACGGGCACGAATTCGGCCGGCGCCACCAGGCCGTAGCCGGGACGGCGCCAGCGCAGCAGCGCTTCCACGCCGCTGATACGCCCCGTGCGCAAATCCACCTTCGGCTGGTAGTACAGGATGAACTGATCGTGTTCGAGCGCATGGCGCAGCGCCAGTTCCAGGTCCAGGCGCGCCAGCACCTGCACGTTCATGCCGGCCGTGAAAAAGCGGTAGCCGTCGCGGCCCGCCTGCTTGGCGCCGCCCATGGCCGTATTCGCGTATTTGATCAGGGTTTCCGGGTCGGTGGCGTCGTCCGGATACATGGCGATACCGATGCTGGCCGTCAGGGTGGCCGCATGGCCGCGCAAATCGAACGGCGCGCGCAAGGCTTCGCGCACCTGGTTGGCGACCGCCACGGCTTCCTGCTGGTTGCGGCTCATGGTCAGAATCAACGCGAATTCGTCGTTGCCCAGGCGCCCCACCGTGTCACGCAGGCGCACGCATTCGACCAGGCGGTTGCTGAACTGGCGCAGCAATTCGTCGCCCAGCGCCGCGCCCAAGGTGTCATTGATGCTTTTAAAACGGTCGAGCGCGATGAACAGCACCACGATGCGCCAGCTTTTCTCTTGCGCCAGTTCGACGGCCTGGGCCAGCGTCTGGTAAAACAGGCTGCGGTTCGGCAGCCCTGTCAAACCATCGTAATGGGCCAGGTGCTTGAGGCGCTCCTGCGCCTGGCGCCGTTCGCTGATGTCGCGCGCCACGGCGATCAGCAGCAGGCCGCCCGCGCCAGGGGTGCCAGGATAGCCGCCCGCCACGGGCGCCTGCGCATACCAGTGCCAGCCCAGTTCCACGGGCACCAGGCTCAGGTCGCGCCGCACCAGTTCGCATTCCGTCACTTCCGTGGCCAGGTGGGCCGGGCCGCCTGGCAGCGCGGCCAGGGGCGGGGCCGGCGGTGACGGCAGCAGGGTGCCGGGCGCCAGCGCCAGCAATTCGGCGCGCGCATAGCCGAGCAAACGGCACGCGCCGTCATTGACGTCGACCAGGGTCATGCCCAGCACGTCGACGAGGAAGATGGCGTCGGTGGTGGCGTCCATGGCGCCGCGAAAGCGCTGCAGTTCCGCCGTGCGCTGGCCCACCGTGCGTTCGAGCAAGGTGTTGTAGTGGCGCGCGGCGCGGTGCAGCAACCGCACTTCGAGCATGTTGCGGATGCGCGTGAGCACTTCAAGCGCGTCAAACGGCTTGCTGATGAAGTCGCGCGCGCCCGCTTCCAGCGCCGCCAGCTTGGCGTCCGGGTCGGCGGCGATCACCAGCACGGGCAGATAGCCTTCCAGTTCCAGCGGGCGCAAGGCATCCATCACGTCGTAGCCGCTCATGCCAGGCATCACCAGGTCGAGGATGATCAGGTCGAACTGCTGGCGCTGGTGCAGGCCGGCCACGGCGTGCGCGTCGAGGGTGCTGCTGATGGCCGTGTAGCCGCCGCTTTGCAGCAAATGCTCGAGCAGGCGCAAATTGACTTCCTGGTCGTCGACGATGAGAATTTTCGCCGCATAGATATCGGCCTGGCTGATCATGGCGCGCCTGTTCCCTTCTGCCGGCGCTGCTGCGCCACGTAGGCCAGGGTGCTGTTGATCGCCTCGGTAAATTCATCGAGGTTGATCGGCTTGGTCAGATAGCGGTAGAAGCCCAGCGCCAGGCTGCGCTCGACGTCGCCCGGCATGGCGTTGGCCGTCAGGGCGATGACGGGAATGTGCGCCGTGCGCGGATCGGCACGCAGCAGTTTCAGCGCGTCCGTGCCATTCACGTGCGGCAGGTTGATGTCCATCAGGATCAGCTGCGGCAAATGTGTACGCGCCATTTCCACGCCCAGGCGACCATCCGTGGCCGTCAGCAGCTGCAATTGCGGGCAGTAGCGCACGATTTCCTCGACCAGGGTCAAGTTGGCGGGATTGTCTTCCACGTACAGCAAGGTCACGGGCGCGCTGTGCTCGAGCAGCGCGCCGGCCAGGTCCGGCCGCGGCAAGGCCAGCGTGGCGGGTGCGGGCAAGGCATCGACCACGCGCAGCTCGATCCAGAAGGTGCTGCCCTCGCCGGGCGCGCTGGAAACGCCGATGCTGCCATCCATCAGCTCCACCAGGCGCTTGGTGACCACCAGGCCGATGCCGCTGCCTTCTTCCGTGCCGCCTTCCTGCCCCAGCCGGTTGAAGGGCTGGAACAGCAGCGCCACCTGTTCGCCGTCGAGGCCCACGCCCGTGTCGCGCACGCTGATGCGCACCCGCCCGCCCGCTTGCGGCACGCAATCGATGGCCACCTGCCCCCGCTCGCGGTTGTACTTGAGCGCATTCGACAGCAGGTTCAACAGGATTTGCTTGAGGCGCGTGCGGTCGGCCAGTACGTTCAGGGGGCAGGCATCGGGGAAGGCCATGCCGATGCCGCGCTGGCTGGCCAGCGGCGCGATCATGTCACGGCATTCCTGCAAGATGGCGTCCAGGCCCACGGGTTCCAGCGACAGGCTGACGGTGCCCGATTCCACCTTGGCCAGGTCGAGGATTTCATTGATCAATGTCAACAAATGGCGCCCCGATTTCAGGATATGCCCGGCGAACTCCTTCTTTTGCTCCAGGGTCGACGGCAGGCGGTCGGAACTGAGGATTTGCGCGAAGCCCAGGATGGCGTTGAGCGGCGTGCGCAATTCATGGCTCATCGAAGACAAGAAGGCCGACTTGGCATAGTTGGCGCTGCGCGCCTCTTCCATTGCCATGGCCAGTTCGCCATTCGTCATTTCCAGCTGCACCGTGCGCTCGTGCACGCGCACTTCCAGCTCCTGGTTCAGGCGCATGACTTCCTGCTGCGCCTGAGTGCGCTGCTCGCCTTCGCGCGCCAGTTCGCCGTTCGAGCGCTCCAGCGCCTGCGTGCGCAGCTCGATCTCGGCCAGCATCTTGTTGAAGGAATCGACCAGTTGCGCCACTTCGTCGACGCTGAGCTTGCGCGCGCGGCGCGAATAGTCGCCCGTTTCAATCACTTCGCGCGCCACGTCGGCGATATCGAGGATCGGTTGCGTGATGACGAAATCGAGCCGGCGCAGCAGCAGCAAGGCCACCAGCAGCGCCAGTACCGTCACGCCCAGGGCGATGGCCAGGTAGTCGGCCGTGCGGCCGGCCAGCTCGTAGTCGGCGCGCAAATACACGGTGCCCAGCAGTTCGCCATTGTCGACGATGGGCTTGAACAGCTCCACCGAACTGCCGGCGATGTTTTCGCCTTCCTTGCCCACCTTCGCCGGCAGCTCGCCCACACGCTCATTCGCGCGGTAGCTGGCGAACAGGCTGCCATCGGCCTTGTACAGGGCGCCGGCCGTCACGCGCGGGCGGATGCGCATCAGGTTGAGGTTTTCCAGCGCCAGGCGTTCGTCGTCGAAGGCCAGCGCGGCCGAACTCATGTGCCCCAGCAGCTCGGCCTGGGTACTGATGTCGGCCACCAGGTTGCGGTGGTAGGCGCGCAAGTCATAGACGACGATGGTGCCCAGCGAAATGACGAGGGCCACCAGGGTCGTCAGCAAGACCACCGACATCAGCTTGTGGCGGATGGAACGCAGTCTGATCATCTAGGCGCCTCCCGTCTGCACGCGGTAGGCGGCCAGCAGCATGCGCGCGCTGATGCGGATATGCGCCTGCGCCACGGGTTTCAAGGCCACGTCGAAGCGGACCTTGTCTTCGGCCATTACAAAATTGATCATGCTGCCCATCGCGTAGACCTCATCCGAATCGGACACCGTCAACAACGCCAGGCCACGGCTGGCGGCCAGCATCTCCTGCAGCGCCGGTTTCTCCAGCGCGCCCAGGTACAGCACGTGCAGCCCGGCCAGCGTTTCGCCACGGCGCACTTTTTTCACCTGCACGGCGCGGCCGTTGACGCTATGCCCGGCCACGCTCTGTTCGAGCTGCTCGGCCAGCGCATCGGCGCCCGCCACGCCGATCACCAGCGGAGATTCGGGCCGGGCAAAGCTGCCGTCGGGCCATTCGACAAAGCCGGCAAACTTGTACAGATACGCGGCCTTGACCTGGCGTTCCAGCTCCCCCGGCACCTGTGCCCGCGCATCGGCGCACAGCACGCCAAGAAGCAGCAATAACCAGCCCAAGCGGAGAGAGCGGCGGCCAGCGCCGCGCGCGGGGCGGCGCAGGGGGCCAGGATGACGCCACCAGGTCCAGTTCAGAATTACCATGACAACCGAGTAAAGATATTGCAATCCGAAGGCGCGGCACCATGCCGCTTGCCTGTTCGAGCGATGCGCACCTGGGTGGCGCAGCGACAGAGCGCCTGCCGGCCCGAAGTGGTAGCAAATGTATAAAAGAGTGTACGCATTTTCGCTGTGACCGGGGAAAGTTTCTTTTACCGTTGACCATGCTACAGTCTTGCCACCATTTTCACCGCATGCAGGAGTCATCCATGAGCAACGAACTCGCCTCTCTCTCCACCGCCGTCGGCCTGGCCTTGCAGGCGAAGGGCTGGCTGCTGGCCACGGCGGAATCGTGCACGGGCGGCGGCGTGGCGCAAGCCGTCACGGATATTTCAGGCTCGAGCGCCTGGTTCGAACGGGGCTTCGTCACCTATTCCAACGGGGCCAAGACCGGCATGCTGGGCGTGCCCGCCGCGCTGATCGCCGCACACGGCGCCGTCAGCGAGGAAGTGGCCGCCGCGATGGCGCAAGGCACCCTGGCCCTCAGCGAAGCCCAGGTGGCCGTCTCGACCACGGGCATCGCCGGCCCCACGGGCGGCGTACCGGGCAAGCCCGTCGGCACCGTCTGTTTCGGCTGGGCCACGGACGGGCGCGTGCAGACGCAGAGGCTGGTGTTTGCGGGCGACCGGCAAGCCGTGCGCGAGCAGGCCGTGGCGCACGCCCTGCGCGAACTGCTGCGCTTTATCCAGTAGCATCGGCGATGCAGGCGCGGTCGCGGCCCGCCTGCTTGGCCGCATACAGGGCGCTGTCGGCGCGCATCAGCAATTCGTGGCGGCCGGCGCCGTGGCGCGGGTATTCCGCGATGCCGGCCGAAAAGGTGCAGCCCGTCAAGCTGTGCGGCGCCTGCTGGATCAGCAACTGGCGGTAGCGCGCGGCGATATCGTCGATCTTGTGCGCCGCGATGAGGCTGTCGGCTTCGCGCAACAGCAGGCAGAATTCCTCGCCGCCATAGCGGCACAGCATGTCGCTGCCGCGCAACTGGCCTTCCACCAGGCGCGCGAACTGGATCAGCACTTCATCGCCAAAGTTGTGTCCGTAGGTATCGTTGACGCGCTTGAAAAAATCCAGGTCGATGATGGCGATGGCCACGGGCGCATCCGCATCGGCCTCGTGCAGGATGGCATTGAGGCACGTTTCAAAATGGCGGCGGTTGTACAGGCCCGTCAGGTGGTCGCGCATGGCCTGTTCCTTCAGGCTGTCCTGCAGGGAATTGACGTGCAGGATCTGGTGCGCCAGCTCGCGGTTCAGGTGCTCGAGCTTGGCGTTTTCCGTCTCGCGCGCCGCCTGCAGTTCCAGCGCCTTGTCGCGCTCGGCCTTCAAGCTGTGCATTTCCTTTTCCAGGTTGCGCATCAGGCTGCGCGAGGCGCGCGCCGACTTGCTGCTGGCCTCGTAGGCGGCCTGGTATTGCTGCAGGAAACCATACGCGGCCTGCCATTCGCCCAGCTGGGCATTGATATCGGACAAGCCGCGCAAAATCTGCTGCTGGTGAAACGGATTGCGCGTCCAGCTCAGCAGGCTGTGCGCCTGCGTCAGCGAGGCCAGCGCCTGCGCCGTCTGGCCCGCGTGCAGGTCCAGCTTGCCGCGCACCAGCCACGCATGCATCTGCTCTTCCAGGTCCTGGCCCCGGCGCGCATATTCTTCGGCCCGCAACAGCAATTGCAGGGCGCTCTCTGGCTGGCGCAGCAGGATGGCCGCGTGGGCGGCGATGCAGAACAGGAAGGCGCGCACGGCCAGGTCTTCTTCCGGCCACTCGTAAAACGGCTCCACCAGCGCCAGCGCCTCGGCCGGCTTGCCGGTGGCTAATAAACACATGGCCAGGTTGGCCGAGACGATGGTTTGCTGGTATTTGAGTTTTTGCGTGCCGATGATCTCGAGCGCCTCGACCAGCAGGGGAATCGCGTCCTCATCGTTGCCCAGGTCATGCTGCGACGAGGCCAGGTTCGACAGGCTGTTGACCCGGTGCGCGGGGCTGCCGAAACGCTCGGCAATGTCGAGCGCCAGCAAAAAGTTGCGCGGGCCGTCCTGCGTATCGCCACGGTTCAGGGCATCGACGCCCAGGCGCGCGTACAGCATGAATTTGTGCAAGGAATCGGGTATCTGCGCGGCCTGGCTGCGCGCCTGCAGGAAATGCTGCTCGGCATCGGCAAAATCGCCGCGCCGGCTCGCATACGCGCCCTGCAGGGCAGCCACTTCCATGCCCCCTTCCAGGTCGCCGCTGTGCTGGAAATACGCGCCCAGGCGTTCGCACGACGGTTCGGCCTCGCCCGCGTAATACGCCAGCCAGCAATGATTGAGTTCCGCATACGCGCCGCCACGCGCATACTGTTGCCGTTGCGCCGCCGCCAGCGCCATCTGCGCCAGCCGGCGTGCCTGGCGGCGGTTACCGACCAGGCAAGACAGGGCTTGCTGATTCAGACGGTCAATGTCGGCTTTATCGAGACTGGAGATCGGCACTGCGTCCTCGTTCACACTCTGGGGTGGATTTTTCACACAAAACTTGCTCTGTATCAATGGTATCCTGATTAACATCATAACCAGATTCGCTGTTCCGCATGGCATATTTGCAAAGGATTGTGGTAAAAATGCCAGTCGTGGCCTGGCCGGGCGCCTGCGCCGCTGTCACGGATCTTTGATTGTCACTGACGCAATAACTTGGAGTAGTCGCAATGCAAAACACGGTACATTTCATCCTGCAGGGCAAGGGCGGCATCGGCAAGACCCTCGTCTCGACCCTGCTGGCCCAGTGGATAGGCGGCAAGGATGGCGCGCCTTTGCGCTGCTATGACACCGATCAGGAAAACGCCACGTTCTCGCGCTACAAGGCGATGAACGTCAAGCATGTGCCCGTGATGACGGATGCGCGCAACATCGACCCGAAACGCTTCGACGCGCTGATGATCGATATCCTCGAAGAAGACGGCAACTGCGTGGTCGACAATGGCGCGAACACGTTTTCGCCGCTGATGGGCTACCTGCTGGAAAACGACTGCTTCTCGCTGCTGGAAGAATCGGGCCGCAAGGTCTACATCCACACCATCGTCGGTGGCGGCGATACCCTGCACGACACGGCCACGGGTTTTGTGGCGACAGCCCAATCGACGACAGTGCCGCTGGTGCTGTGGCAAAACGAACATTTCGGCCTGCTGCAATCGGCGTCGGGCAAGCAGTTCGTCGAATCGCAGTCGTATGCCGACAACCGCGCGCGCGTCAAAGGCAGCATCACCTTGAGCCAGCGCAATCCCGACACCTTTGGCGCGGACGTCAAGAAAATGAACACGGCGCGCCTGACGATGCAGGAAGTGCTGCAGAACGACAAGTTCAACATCATGGAAAAGCAGCGCATCAAGGTCGTCTACCGCGACATCTTCGAACAGCTCGACAAGGTGCAGTGGTAGATGGACCAGCACAAACTGCGCAGCCACGTGTTCGACAAGACGGGCATCAAGATCGACGTCGATGACCCGATATTCGCCCTCGTGGCGCTGAACGAAGCCGTGCTGGCGGAAACAGTCGAGCGCCAGCTGGCCGTGCTCGATGCTGCCACGCAGGCGCTGGCGGCCCAGGCGCGCGCGGCGGGCGGCTTGCCTGCGGCCATGCCCCAGCCTGCGCCGGAAGCGCCCCTGTCCACCCCTTGGTTTTCTCCGCGCGAATGGCGCTTGCTGGGCGCCGCGGCCATCGTCTCTGTCGCCTGCGCGCTGCTGGTGCTGGGCGGCGCGGCCCTGCTGTATAAACTGTAGCACCGACCGTAGTATCGTCGCGCTGCGCCAGCCACGAGCGAGCCGCAGCGTCTTCTCCACCTACCCTGGAAGCATGCATGAAACCGATCAAACTGCTGGCCCTCCCCGCCCTGCTGCTGTCGCTGTACGGCGCCCCGCTCACCCTCGTCCACGCCGCCGATGCGGCAGTCGCGACGGGCGCGACGTCCGTGCCGCATATCGCCTACGAAAAATACACCTTGCCGAACGGCCTCGACGTGATTCTCGTGGAAGACCATAAATTGCCCGTCACGGCCGTCAATATCTGGTACCACGTGGGTCCCGCGAATGAAGCGCCGGGCCTGACGGGCTTTGCGCATTTGTTCGAGCACATGATGTTTGCCGCCACCAAGCACGTGCCGCGCGGCATGGCCGACCAGTTGCTCGAAGGCGCGGGCGCCACGGATTCGAACGGCAGCACGGATTTCGACCGCACCAATTATTTCGACACGGTGCCGTCGAACCAGCTGGAACTGGCCCTGTGGACGCATTCCGACCGCATGGGCTACCTGCTGGACGTGCTCGACCAGACGGCGCTGACGAACCAGCAGGACGTGGTGCGCAACGAGCGCCGCCAGAGCGTGGAAAATGCGCCCTACGGCATCGTGCAGGAAGCGCTGTACCACCAGCTGTTTCCCAAGACCCACCCGTATTACGCCAGCGTCATCGGTTCGCACGCGGATATCCAGAACGCGAAACTGGCCGACATCAAGGAATTCTTCAGCAAATACTATGGCCCCAACAACGCCAGCCTCGTGATCGCGGGCGATATCGACAAGGCGAAAACCAAGGAGCTGGTGAATAAATATTTCGGCAGCTTCAAGAGCGGCCCGGCCGTGCCGAAACCCGATGTCGTGACGCCGCCCATCACGCAGGAACGCCGCATCGTGGTGCAGGACCGGGTCGAATTGCCGCGCGTCTTCATGGCCTGGCTGACGCCGTCCGCCTACACCAAGGATGACGCGGAACTGTCGATGGCCGCGCACATCCTGGCCGGCGGCAAGTCCAGCCGTTTATACAAATCGCTCGTGTACGACAAGCAGATCGCCCAGGACGTGGGCGCCAGCCAGGGATCGAACGCCCTCACCTCCATCTTCACCATCGACGCGACGGCGCGCCCGGGCCACCAGCCCGAGGAAATCGAGCAAGCCTTGCAGTCGGAGCTGGAACAATTGCGCGCCAAGGGTCCCACCGAGAAGGAACTGGAACGCGCGCGCAACAGCATCGAGACCACCATGCTGAGCCAGGTGGAAAAAATGGGCGGGCGCGGCGTGGCCAACTTGCTCAACGAATACAACCAATACGTGGGCGACCCCGGCTACCTGGCCAAGGATATCGAGCGCTACCGCCAGGTGACGGCAGCCGGCGTGCAGCGCGCCGTGGACACGTACCTGAAAAACCAGTCGCGCGTCGTCGTCTACGGCGTGCCGGGCAAGCCGGACCTGGGCGCGGAAGTGCCGACGCCGGCGCCTGGCAAAGTCAAGCCTGCGCCAGGCACGGCCATCAATGCCGACGAGCCATGGCGCAATGCCGTGCCGAAGGCCGGTCCCGCACCGAAGATTGTTTTACCGCAAGGAAAATCGTTCACCCTGGCGAACGGTTTGACCGTGATCCACCACTACAACGGGGCCGTGCCGCTCGTTTCCAGCCAGCTGGTGATCAAGAGCGGCTCGGGCGCCAATCCGCTGGCGCAGCCGGGCTTGTCGAGCTTTACGGCGCAATTGCTGCAGGAAGGCACGGCCACGCGCACGGCGCCGCAGATCGCCGACGATGTGGCGCAGCTGGGTGCCCTGCTGAGCACAGGCTCCGGCACGGATGCCTCGTTCGCCCAGCTGACGTCGCTCAAAGCCACCTTCCCGCAAGCGCTGGACGTGCTGGCCGACGTGGTGCTGCACCCACAATTCCCGCAAGAAGAAGTCGAGCGCCAGCGTGCCAGCCGCATCGGACAGCTGGCACAGCAGCGCGAAAACGCGGGCGCGGTGGCGGCCCGCGTGGAAGCGGCGGCCCTGTATGGCCCGCAGCATCCGTATGGCTACATCCAGCTGGGCACGGAAGCAGCACTGAAAGCGGCCAGCCGCGCCGATCTGCAAGGTTTCTGGCAGCAGCATTATCTGCCGAATAATGCGGCGCTGATCGTCTCGGGCGATATCGGCGAAGCGGAACTGAAGGCGCTGGCCGAAGCGAAGTTCGGCAGCTGGAAGCCAGGCACGGTGGCGCCGGCCGTGGCCGCCGCGCCGCAGACGACGAAAGCAAAATTGATCCTGGTCGACAAGCCGGGCGCGCCGCAAACGGCCGTGCGCCTGTCGACCATCGCCGTGCCGCGCGCCACACCCGACTACGCGCCGCTGCAAGTGATGAACGCGGCGCTGGGCGGCTTGTTTACCAGCCGCCTGAACACCAACTTGCGCGAAGAAAAGGGGTATACGTATGGCGTGCGCTCGCAATTCCAGTACCGCAACCAGCCTGGACCGTTCTCGATTGCCGCCAGCGTGCGCACCGATGTGACAGGCCCGGCCGTGTCGGAAACCGTCAGGGAAATCCGCGCCATGATCGCCAAGCCCTTGAGCAACAAGGAATTGGCGAATGCACGCAACTCGCAAGTGCTGTCCTTGCCCGGCCAGTTCGACACGAACGCCAGCATCAGCGCCAGCATGGCGAACGCGTACATCTACGGCCTGGGCCTCGACTATTACACGACCTTGCCGCAGCGCTTTGCCAGCGTGACGGACAAGCAAGTGCAGCAGGTGGCGAAAAAATACTTGCAGCCGGAAAAGCTGATCGTTATCGGCGTGGGCGACAAGGCGAAGATCGCCCCGCAATTGAGCAAGCTCAAACTGGCGCCCGTGGAATTGCGCGATGCTGAAGGCAACGTGAAGTGATCAGGATTAGCGGCGCTTGAACAGCGCCGCTTTATCCACCAGCGCCGCGATCGTCACGCCCGCCGTGTAGGCGAGCAAGTCGACCCAGCCGAAGGCAGAGCCCAGCACCAGGTGCCCCAGCGGATGCGCGCGCAGCGCGACGAGCCACGGCGCCTGGATCAGCTGGCCGAATTCCACGGCAAAGCAGATCAGCAGAGACCACAAGGCCAGTTGCCACGTGCGCATGCGCGTGGCAACGATGCCCAGCGCAAAGACGATCATCATGGCCCACAGGGCGTCGCCCGGATACTTGCCGAGCGCGGCGGGGACGAATTGGGGATAGGCGCGCGAGGCCAGGCCCAGCGCGATGACAGCCACGGTTGCGCCCACCTGCAGCAGGCGGCGGCGTTCAGGTTTTACCAGGAACATATTTCCATTCAAAGGCACAATACGGGCCGAACCATTGCGGCCCGTCCGATATTGTACTGCGCAGCCGTGTCCGCCTGTAGCCTAATGCATCAGTTCAACTTGACGTTCTGCGCCAGGAAATCGAGAAAGACGCGCACGCGCAACGGCACATGCCCGCCTTGGCCCACGAAGACGGCATGCACTTCCTCGCTGTCACCGGGGTTGAACTCTTCCAGCACGGTCTGCAAACGGCCGGCCGCGATATCGGCGCGCACCTGGAAGGCGGCCAGGCGCGCCAGCCCCAGTCCCGCCAGCGCCAGTTGCCGCAAGGCTTCGCCATCGCTGGCCTGCGCATTGCCAATAACCGGCACGACAACGTCGCCGTCAGGCAGGCGCAGCGGCCAGCCCGAGCGGGCGCGCGCGTAATTGGCGTCGAGCAGATTGTGCGATGCCAGCTCGGCGGGCGTCAGCGGCGTGCCGCGCCGCGCCAGGTAGGCTGGCGCCGCCACGATCGCCATGCGCGTCTGGCCCAGCTTGCGCGCCAGCAGGCTGGAGCTTTTCAGGGGACCGGCCCGCACGGCCACGTCCGTGCGCTGCTCGAGGATATCGACCACTTCATCCGTGAGCACGATGTCGAGCGTCACCTCGGGATAGCGTTCCAGGAACAGGGGCGCCAGCGGCAGCAAAAAATGCTGGCCGAACGGCACGTTCGCATTGACCCGTATTTTGCCGCGCGACACATCCTGCATGCCGGCGCAGCGCTCGGCCTCGTCCAGCGCCGCCAGCACGTGACGCCCCCGTTCGTACAGGCCGCAGCCTTCGGCCGTCAGCTGCAGCTGGCGCGTGGAACGGTTCAGCAATCGCGCGCCCAGGCGCTCTTCCAGCCGCGCAACGAGCTTGCTGACGGCCGACGGCGTCATGCCGCAGGCGCGCGCGGCGGCGGAAAAACCGCCCAGCTCGACCACGCGCACAAACACTTCCAGCTCGCCGGAACGGTTCACTTCCAGTCTGGCCATTGTGAATTCAACTCATAAATGTTCTTCGATGAGATAGTCTAGTACATAAATGGCTTTGCTTTCATCATGCGCACATTTCCCTTGATGAAGCGAGCCGCCATGCAACGATTTCCCCTCCTCCCCGCCGCCCTGCTGAGCCTGGCACTGAGTGTTTCCTCCGCCCATGCGGCCGAACCTCCTCAAGCCTGGCTGGCCAGCTGGACGGCCAGCCCCCAAACCGTGTGGGGCAGCGATTTCCTCTTCCCACCCAACGTGCCCGCCGTGCTGCACGGGCACACCGTGCGCCAGGTGGCGCGCCTCAGCGTGGGCGGCCCGCGCGTGCGCATCGTGCTGTCGAACGCGTATGGCAAGGTGCCGCTGCACATCGGCGCGGCCAGCGTGGCCCTGGCCGCGTCCGGTTCAACCATCAAACCCGGCAGCCTGCGCACGCTGACCTTTGCCGGCCAGCCCTCGGCCAGCGTCGCGCCGGGCGCGCCGCTCGTCAGCGACCCCGTCGAGCTGTCCGTGCCGGACCTGGCGCGGCTGACGGTGAGCATCCATTTGCCACAGGCCAGTCCAACTTCCACGTTTCACTGGGATGGCCGCGAGACGGCGTGGATCGCGCCGCATGACCAGACGCGGGCCGCGCGCATTGATGACGCGCCCGGCGTGCAGACCACCACGGCGCGCCTTTTACTGACGGCCATCCAGGTGGAGGCGACGGCGGCGGGGCAAGCAGTGGCCATCCTCGGCGACTCGATCACCGATGGCGCCAGCGCCAGCCTGGGGACGGATGCGCGCTGGCCCGATTTCCTGGCAGAACGCCTGGCGCCGCACGGCGTGGCAGTGATCAATGCGGGCATTTCCGGTGGGCGACTGTTGTCCGACGGCATGGGAGACAACGCCCTGGCGCGTTTCGAGCGCGACGTGCTGGCGCAGCCTGGTGTGCGCACGGTGATCGTCTTGTTGGGGATCAATGACATCAGCTGGCCCGGCACGGCGTTTGCGCCACAGCAACAGCGTCCCACCCTGGAGGAATTAACGGCCGGCTATGCCCAGTTGGTGGCGCAGGCCCGCAGCCGCGGCGTGCGCGTGATCGCTGCCACCCTGACGCCGTTCGAAGGCGCCCTGCCCGGCACGCCCCTGAGCGACTATTATCAGCGTGATAAAGATGCGCTGCGCCAGCAGCTGAACGCGTGGATACGCGCCAGCGGCCTGTTTGACGCCGTACTCGACTTCGACGCCTGGGCTCGCGACCCGGCCCACCCGCTGCGCCTGCTGCCCGCCTACGACTCGGGCGACCACCTGCATCCGGGCGACGCGGGCAACCGCTCGCTGGCGGAAGGGATAGACCTGTCGCTACTGTTTAACAGTAAAGATCAGTCGCCCAGGCCCGCGTACAAAGCCGTGCTCAAGTAGCGTTCGCCAAACGACGGGATGATGGTGACGATGGTCTTGCCCGCGTTTTCCGGACGGCGCGCCACTTGCAGGGCGGCCCACAGGGCGGCACCCGACGAGATGCCGACCAACAAGCCTTCGTCGCTGGCGGCCAGGCGCGCCGTGGCGAACGCATCGTCGTTCTTGACGCAGATGATTTCGTCGTAGATGGTCGTGTTGAGGATCTGCGGCACGAAACCGGCGCCGATGCCCTGGATCGGGTGCGGTCCCTTGGTGCCTTTCGACAGCATCGGCGACGCTTCCGGTTCCACGGCAATCACTTGCACGCCGGGCTTGCGCTCCTTCAGCACTTCGCCGATGCCGGTAATCGTGCCCCCCGTGCCCACGCCGGCGACGACGATGTCCACTTGCCCATCCGTATCGCGCCAGATTTCCTCGGCCGTCGTGGCGCGGTGGATGGCGGGATTGGCGGGATTATTGAATTGCTGCAGCATCAGGTAACGCGGGTCGGCCGCCACCAGTTCCTCGGCCTTGCGGATGGCGCCCAGCATGCCTTCGCTGCCCGGCGTGAGCACCAGCTCGGCGCCATAGGCGCGCAGCAGAATGCGCCGCTCGCGGCTCATGGTGTCGGGCATGACGAGGGTGCAGCGGTAGCCGCGCGCGGCGCACACCATGGCCAGCGCGATGCCCGTGTTGCCGCTGGTGGGCTCGACGATGACGGTATCGGGATGGATCTTGCCGGCGGCCTCGGCCGCAACGATCATGGACAGGCCGATGCGGTCCTTGACGCTGTGCGCGGGATTGTAGAATTCGAGTTTGGCCAGGATGGTGGCCACACTGCCGGCGGCGATGCGGTTGATGCGCACCAGGGGCGTGTTGCCGATCAGTTCAGTGACGTCGTTGGCGATGTTCATGGGAGTCTCCACAGCTATATCAGAAAATCCCAGTCTACCGCTTTTTCACGGCAGCGCACGTGGTGCGCTGCCGAAACTGAACAATTACTTAACGTCCAGCAATTCCACGTCGAAGATCAATGCCGAGTTCGGCGGAATGTCGCCATTGCCTGCGCCGCGCGGACCGTAAGCCAGTTCGCCTGGAATGATCAGGGTGCGCTTGCCGCCCACTTTCATGCCGGCCACGCCCTGATCCCAGCCCTTGATGACCATGCCCTTGCCGAGCGGGAAATCAAACGGGCCACGGCCCACGGAGCTGTCGAATTTCTTGCCGCGCGAATCTTTCGCCAGCGGACGATACAGCCAGCCCGTGTAGTGCACGGTGACTGCATTGCCGGCGGACGCTTCCTTGCCCGTGCCGACCTTGTTGTCGATCAGGATCAGTTTATCGGCGACAGGGCCGGGGCTCAGCGAGACGGCGGAGGCGGGAACAGGCGCTGGCGCCTGTGCCTGCGCCAGCGACGCGGCGACGGAGCAGATCAGGGCAAACAAAACGGAGCTACGCGTCATGATGTATTCTTTCAGTGAGTTTCGGTGAGATCCCTGCGCCAGCAAACCGGCAGGGAACGCCAATAATAGCAAACCGCCGCAACGATAGGAAAAACTTGTCGCCCGATACCCATTGCCCCCGCCTGTTTTACGCGCTGTGGCCCGATGCGGCCACGCGCGCGGCCCTGGCCGCCTGGCAGGCGCGTCTGGACGGCAAACCTGTGCGCGCGGACAAGCTGCACCTGACCCTGGCCTTCCTGGGCCAGCGCCGGGCCAGCGATCTGCCGGCCCTGCTGGGTATCCTGGAACACATGCCGGCGCGCGCCATGCCCCTGCTGTTCGACCACGCCAGCCATTTTGCGCAGCTGGCGCTGGCCTGGGCCGCCCTGGCGCAGCCCTCGCCGGCCTTGCTCAACTTGCGCACGGCCTGCATGCAGAGCCTGGCGGAACAGGGACTGGCGCCGCGCTTCGAACACGACCGCTTCACGCCGCACATCACCCTGGCACGCCAGGCGCCGCCACCGGCCATCGGGGACTTCGCGCCCATTGCCTGGCAGGCGGACGAGCTGGTGCTGGTGGAATCGATCAAAAGCAGCGGTGACTACCGCATCTTGGCCAGTAGGAAATTAAGCTAGGCGGCGTCCGGCACGGCGGCTAATTTGTCCTGGCGCAAGCTTTTCAGCGCATGGGCGGCCGCCACCATGCCGAAGCTGGCCGTCACCACCACGCTGGAACCGAAGCCGGCGCAATTGAGGCCCGTGACGCCTGCGGGCGTGCTGCCATCGATGGCGCACGCTTCCGCGCTCTCTGGCGTGCTCAACGGTTCCATGGAAAACACGGCATCGACATTGAATTTGTTTTTCACGCCACGCGGGAAACCATATTCAGTACGCAACAGTTTTCGTACCCGCTTGAGCAGCGGTTCCTGTTCCGTTTTCGACAGGTCGCGCACGGCGATCAGGGTCGGGTCCGTCTGGCCGCCCGCGCTGCCGATGGTCAGCATGGGTGTGTTGCGCGCGCGGCAATACGCGATCAGGGCCGCTTTCGCCTTGGCATTGTCGATGGCGTCGACCAGGTAGTCGAAATCGCGCCCGCCCAGCAACTGCTCCAGATTATCGGGAGTAATAAAATCCTCGATCTGCGTGACTTGGCAAAACGGGTTGATCAGTTCGATGCGTTCGGCCAGGGCCGTGATCTTCGCCTGGCCGATGGTGTCGCTCATGGCCTGGATCTGGCGATTGATGTTCGATTCGGCAACATTGTCGAGGTCGATCAGGGTCAGGCGGCCGATGGCGCTGCGCGCCAGCGCTTCGACGATCCAGGAACCGACGCCGCCCACGCCGATCACACACACATGCGCGGCGCGGAAGCGTGCCAACGCGGGGGCGCCGTACAGGCGGGCAATGCCGCCAAACCGCCGCTCAAAATCGATCTCGGTCAAGTCCATGGAAATTTGTTCATTGGTGAAGGTATGCATGGCGCCATTTTAACGGACACTGCGCTGGCGGATATTCTAAAATAGCCGAATTGACACAGCGACAAGCCGCACTGTCGCCACGCCCCCACACCGCCCACCACGAGAACTCGCCATGACCTCTCCCCTGTTCGACTCCGTTCCCGGCTTTGACCAGCCCATCGCCGTGCTCAAGCATTGCCACGACAAGATCCGCAAGCAGCTGACGACCTTGCAAAACCTGCTGGGCCACCTGGCGCAGCACGGCAACACGGCGGACGCGCAGCAGGCGGCCAAGGCGGTGTTGCAATATTTCAATAAAGCCGCCCATTTGCACCATGACGATGAAGAGCAGGACTTGATGCCCATGCTGCAGGCGACCGCCACGGGCGACGATGCCGCTCTGCTGTCCACGCTGGTGCCGGAAATTCTGGCCGACCACCAGCGCATGGACCAGGCCTGGCTGACCCTGCGCCCGGAACTGGACGCCATCGCGGCAGGCACTGGCACGCAACTGGCCGCCGAGGGCGTGGCCTCCTATGTCGCCGCCTACCAGGCCCACATGAGCAAGGAAGAGGGGCACTTGGCGCCGATGGCCAAGCGCCTGTTCAGCGCGCAACAGATGGAGCGGCTGGGCACGGCCATGCAGCGCCGCCGCGGCATCGCGCCCGATGCACCGGAAGTGCCCGCAGCACCGGACGCGGCCGCCGTGCTGGCGGCCATGCGCACCGACTACGTGCAATCGAGCCTGAACGAGACGGACGTGCTGGCCGATCCCATCGCCCAGTTCCAGAAATGGTTTGCCGAGGCCGTCAACGCGCAGGTGATGGAGCCGAACGCCATGGACCTGTCCACCGTCAGCGTCGAAGGCAAGCCCAGCTCGCGCATCGTGCTGATCAAGCAGTTCGATGAACGGGGTTTTACCTGGTACACGAATTACCATAGCGACAAGGGCCAGCAACTCGAACACAATCCAAACGCCGCCCTGCTGTTCTTCTGGCGCGAGCTGGAACGGCAAGTGCGCATCGAGGGCACGGTGGTGAAAACCACGGCGGCCGAGAGCGACGAGTATTTCAATGTGCGCCCTGTGCAAAGCCGGCTGTCGGCGATTGCCTCGCAGCAAAGTGCGCCCATCGACAGCCGGGCCGCACTGGAAAGCAATTACGCGGCCGTGGCCGCCGCCGTCGGCGACGCGCAGCCACCGCGCCCGGACCACTGGGGCGGCTACCGCTTGCAAGCGGAACGCATCGAGTTCTGGCAGGGACGCCGTTCGCGTTTCCACGACCGCATCGTGTTTACCCGCGATGCTGACGGGCAATGGAGCATGCAACGCTTGCAACCCTGAGCAAGCCAGTCAAGGCGGCGCAAAGCAAGCTGGTCAATATAGGTGTAGGCTATGAGGGTAGAAGTTACTAAATGACATTGTTTCTCAATTTGCGGTTGCTACGGCAATCGCTGCATTGGAGGCCATTTTGTTTGTACAAAACCAACTCAAGTCGTGGATCGCCAGCATTCGCAGCAAGACCGCCTTGCCGCTACGCATAGAATTGTGGAACGGCCAGCATGTCGACCTGTCCAGCGAAGCGCCCAGAGTCACCATCCGCCTGCCGACCGTCGCCTCGGCCCGCTATCTGCTGAACCCGTCGCTGGCCAATCTGGGCTCGGCCTATGTGGAAGGCAATATCGAGGTCAAGGGCACGGCGATGGACATGATTGCCATCTGCAATGCCCTGGCCCGCAATACCTTGAAGCCGGAAGGCAAGCTGGCCCGCATCGTGCGCAGCTTTACGCACGACAAGAGCAAGGATGCCGAAGCCATCCGCTACCACTACGATGTGTCGAACGCGTTCTATGAACAGTTTCTCGACCCCGCCCTCGTGTATTCCTGCGCCTATTTCGAACACGGCGATGAAACCCTGGCGCAGGCGCAAGTCAAGAAGATCGACCATATCCTGAAGAAAATCCAGCTGCAACCGGGCCAGACCCTGCTCGACATCGGTTGCGGCTGGGGTGCGCTCGTCATCCGTGCCGCGCAGCAATATGGCGCCCGCTGCGTGGGCGTGACCTTGTCGGAAAACCAGTATGCGCTGGCGCGCGAGCGCGTGGCGGCGGCCGGCCTGTCACACTTGATCGATATTCGCCTGCAAGATTACCGCGACGTCACGGGCCAGTTCGACCGCATCACCAGCGTGGGCATGTTCGAGCACGTGGGCCTGAAACACTTGCCCGACTACTTTTCCATCATCCACAAGCTGCTGGCGCCGGACGGCATGGCGATGAACCACGGCATCACCTCGACCGACCCGGAGAATGGCGAAACGCCGTATGGCGGCGGCGAATTCATCGAAAAATATGTGTTTCCGCACGGCGAGCTGGCGCACATCGGCAATGTCCTGAAAACCATGCAGCAGGGGGGACTGGAAGTGCTGGACGTGGAAAACCTGCGCCGCCACTATGCGCGCACCTGCGCCCTGTGGACGGAAAATTTCGAAGCCCATGCCGAGCAGATCCGTCCACTGGCGGGCGAACGGCGCTTCCGCATCTGGCACGTCTACCTGGCCGGCTGCGCTTATGCCTTCGAGCAAGATTTGATCAGCCTGTACCAGATCGTCTGCGTGAAGGCGGGCCGGCGCTCTTCCACGCTGCCCTGGTCGCGCAACTACATGTATGCGCAGGAGAATACGCAGGAGACAAGGCCGGCGCCCGTGCTCACGCCCTGACAGGCGCGCGGGGCGTTCACTTCAGGCGTCCCGCGTACATGGCGCGGAATTTCTCCACCTTGGGCGCGACGACCAGCGCGCAATAGCCCTGCAAGGGATGCTGCTCGGCATAATTCTGATGGTAATCCTCGGCCGGATAAAAGGTGGCGGCCGGCGCCAGCTGCGTGACGATGGGCGCATCCCACACGCCGGCCATCTCGGCCACGACCTTGCGCGCCACGCTTTCCTGTGCGGCCGACTGGTAATAGATGACGGAACGGTATTGCGTGCCGACATCATTTCCCTGGCGATTCAAGGTGGTGGGGTCATGCAGCGTAAAAAAGATTTCCAGCAAGTCGTGGTAAGCGATGACGGCGGGATCGAATTCCAGGCGCACCACTTCTGCGTGGCCCGTGTCGCCCGTGCAAACCTGTTCATAGGTGGGGGCAGGCACCTTGCCGCCCGTGTAGCCGGACTCGACGCGCGTCACGCCGCGCACTTCCGCGTACACGGCAGCGAGGCACCAGAAACAGCCACCGCCCAGTACCGCCACTTCCGTCTGTTGATTCATGATGTCCTCCCGCAACGCCTCTGCGACGTATCATTTCACCACTGTAACGTAAAGCGCAACGGCCTGCAGCGCCGCTTGAAATGGCGCGTTAGGCACCGCACATAGGGACATGCCGGCCACGATTGCGCTGGTGCGGCCGATTTTTGGCATAATGTCAGCAAATAGACAGGTCACCCATGAACACACGCTCTCCCCGCGCGCCAGCGCAAGAATTCGATACGACACATTTCCGCCAGGCACTATCACAGTTTGCCACCGGCGTGACGGTCATCACGACGCGCCTGGCGGACGGCAGTTTCCGTGGCTTGACGGCCAGTTCCTTCAATTCCGTCTCGCTGTCGCCGCCCCTGGTGCTGTGGAGCCTCGGTTCCGTGGCGAACAGCATGCCCATTTTCAGCGGCAACTCGCATTACGTCATCAATGTGCTGGGCGCCGACCAGGCGGAACTGGCGACGCGTTTTTCACGCCGCACGCCGAATCCCTTCGACGATGTCGAGTACGAACTGTCGCGCACGGGCCAGCCCATCCTGAAAGGCGCATCGGCCTGGTTCGAATGCCACAACCGCAGCCGCTATCCGGAAGGCGACCACGTCATTTTCGTGGGCGAAGTGGAACAATGCGCGTTTGCCGCGCAGCCGCCCTTGATCTTCCACAATGGGAAGTTCAATACCCCGCCAGCCTGAGCGTGAACGGGACAAAAAAAAATCCGCCGAGGCGGATTTTTTATTTTACAGCGTAAAGTTGTATCCGATGCTGATACTCACGGCAACCGGGTCGAGCTTGATGTCCTGCGTCTGCCCCGTCGAGAATTTCGCCTTGGTTTTCAGGTAGGTCTTGACCACGGCCACATCGGCAAACCAGCGCTCGTTGAAGGCCAGGGTGCTGCCGACCACCAGGCTGCCGGTCAGCTTGTTGTCCATGCGGTAGGTCACTGGTTTCCCACCCGGATCCAGCAAGGCCGTCATCTGGCCCGAACCTTTTTCCTTTTGGAAATAAGCATACGTCAAGCCCGCGCCCACGTAGGGGCGGATCATCGCATTGGGCTGGAAGAAACGGTACTGGATGAAGGCCGTCGGCGGCAAGGCTTCCGCCGTCCCCAGCTTGCCCGTGCCCTTGATGGAACCGTCGCCGATCAGGTCATGCTTGTACGGCACGCCCAGGATCATTTCAGCGGAAACATTGTCCGTGATCATGTAGGCAAAGGTCAGGATGGGCTTGGTATCCGACTTGACGTCGGCTTTCGTGCCCGGCAGTGCCGGCGCGGAAATGTCGCCACTGTCCACGTGCGGCGTGATCTTGTTGAGGCCGGCTTTGACCATCCAGGTGCCAGCGCTTTGCGCCGAAGCGCCCGTCGCCATGGCCATCGCGGCGGCTGCAGCCAGCACGCGTACAGCGGTATTCAAACGATTCTTCATCTTGTCTCCTGATTCAGTATGTGCGGAGTGTTCCGCTTTCGAGTCTTGTCGCTGCCGGCACCGGCCGCGCCTCCCAGGCACAGCCGGTGCGGCCCTCCCTTACAGCCAGCCCCGCACGACCATGTCCTTGGCCACGTAGCGGGCCAGCAACAGGTTATTGAACGGCGTAGGGTGCACATCGTCGGCATACGAGTAATGGCTGACGTCGCCCGCTTTCAGATTCGTACCATTGCACACGAGCGAGCTGCCCAGTATGTTTTTCGCCGGCGTCAGGTCGCACGCCGTCTCGCTGACGTTGGTCAAGCCATACGGGCCAGGATTAACGCCCTGGTCATGGCTGACGGCAAACACGTCGACCAGCAAGACTTTCGCATTGCCGTTCAAGCCGGCGCTCAGTTCGCCGTTGAAGGCGCTGACCATGGCATTGATGAGTGCCTTGGTATTGGCATCCTTGCTCAAGCCCGATGGCGTACCGGCCACGTCCGGCAGGTTGTTGACCACCACATAATTGGCACCCTTGGCGATGATCTGGTCCTTGATCAGCACTACCAGCTCTTTGCCGGCTTGCCCCATGGCGGTGACCAGCAGCGGCCCTTGGGCCGCAGCGAAATCGGCACCGGCCTTGGCGCCGGCGGTATTGCCTGTCACCGTCGCGTCGGCTTGTGCCTTGGCGGCCAGGGCCGGGGCCTGCGTCTGGGCATTCGCATTACCGGCAATCATGGCAGCTTGCACGGCGGCACCGACGATGGTCGTCGACGTGGCGCCAGGCGCCGCACTGGCTGTCTTGATGGCGGCGCCAATGGCAACCACTGCCGTGTTGGGATTGGTGGCGCCGGCCGCCAGGGCCACCGCCAGGTTGGTCGCGAAAGCTTGCGCACCCGCAGCAGCGCCCGCCTTCTTGCCGGCATCCGTCGCGCCCGTTTGCAATTGGCCCAGCAGGAACAGCACGTCGTTACCGCCTGCCATCACGAAAACGGCTTCCGTGCCGCTGAACTTGCCACCGGAGACTGCCAGGTGGTTCGCGATCTGCGTCACCACGGGCACGGTCAGGGCGCCCAGCACACCGCCCGCCAATTTGTTGTTCGGACCGACGGGGTTGGTGACGCGCGAACCGCCCATGGCGTAGCCGAAACAGCCGGCATGCTTGACGCGCGGGGCAACCAGGCTCGGTATGCTGCCTTCCAGGCCCGTTTCGGCGGCGCATGGCGCCGGCAAGCCGAATTGCGCGGCCAGGTGCTCGGTCCAGTTCTTGCCCGTCAGTTCAGGATTGATCTTGGTATTGTCACCATTGATGGTGAATTTGCCGCCACCGCTCTCCGCGACGCCGGCGACGGCATACGAACCGACATCGGACAGGCTGTCGCCGAACGACACCTGCGCCGTGTATTTGACTTTCAAGGCTTGATCACCGCCACTGGCGCCGCCGCAACCTGCCAGGACAGCCGCTGCCAGCACGGCCAGCGCGAATTTGGTTTGATGCATTTTGTCTCCTCGGTCTTTTTTCTGGTTTCTAAACGAACGGGCGTGCTATTCGCTACCCAACTAATATGCCATCGTTCCTCAGGCTTGTATAGAAAATATGTTTTAAAAATCAACGAAATAACAACACTGCCAGCGCCCTGTCACGACCGGGCGATCAGCTGAATTATGGAGGATATAAGATGTTTCGTGGCAAGCATCTCTATTGCGCTGCATCAAGAAAAAGCCCCTTGCGGGGCTTTTTATGATGCGGACAGAAACTGCTGCAAGATACCACTTGAGCCGAAGGCGGCGCGCCGCAAACGGTCGTTGACGCCCAGCCACGCGGGGCCGGTGGGCGGTGCTTCGACGAGTATCAGCTCGGCGCCGACCTGGTCCATCGTGCGCAGCGAGGCATACAGCGCATGTGCGTAATTTTCCGGAGTCGCCCCCAGGCGCACGCTGGCGCTGGCCGGTGGCAGGTCCGAGTAATGGATCAGGGCCACGCGGCGCCCGTCATTGAGCAGGCGGTTCAAGGTGGCACTCACGTCGTCGCTGTGCTGCATCGCAACAGGCGTGTGCGGTGCGTAATGCGATTCCAGGGTGCCCGAGGCGCGCGGCGCGGCCGCGTCCGCCACGGCTGGCGCGCGACCGATGACGGCGGCGATCTGTTCGCTGCTGATATGGCCGGGGCGCAAGAGCACGGGACCGTGTGTGGCCAGGCGCGACAGGTCGACGATGGTCGACTCGATACCCACGTCGCTCTGCCCGCCATCGAGGACCTGGCCCAGCAAGCCGCTGGCGAGTTCCGCCGCGAATTCATCGCGCACGTGCTGCGCCGTGGTAGGGCTGACGTTACCAAATTTGTTCGCCGACGGCGCCGCCAGGCCGCCCTTGCCGCCTTTGAAGGTGCGTAGCAATGCGATAGCCACCGGATGCGATGGACAGCGCAAGCCCACCGTATCCTGGCCGCCGGAGACGGCGTCGGGAATATGCGCGGCGCGCTTGACGATCAGGGTTAGCGGACCGGGCCAGAAGGAGGCCACCAGCTGTTCGGCCTCGACTGGAATGTCGTCGGACCAGTGTGCCAGATCGGCGCCGGGCGCCACATGCACGATCACGGGATGGTCGGAAGGGCGGCCCTTGGCTTCATAGATGCGCGCCACGGCAGCCGGGTTTTCCGCATCGGCGCCCAGGCCATACACCGTTTCCGTCGGGAAAGCGACGAGGCCGCCCGCTTCCAGCACGGCAGCGGCCGCTGCCATATCTTGTGCAAGTACGCTCACGGCGCGATTCCCAGGATCAGGCAAGCGTCGCGCAGACGCTGCTGCGCCTGCGGCAAGGTGGCCGCGATGAAGGTCAGGTGGCCCATCTTGCGGCCACGGCGCGGATCATCCTTGCCATACAGGTGCAGGCAGGCGCCCGGCAGTGCCAGCACCTGGTCCCACGCCGGTTCGCAGGCCACGTCGCTGTCGTCGGCAAACCAGGCGTCGCCGAGGATATTGAGCATCACGGCCGGCGAATGCTGGCGCACGTCGCCCAACGGCAAGCGCGCCATGGCCCGCACCTGCTGCGCGAACTGGCTGGTGACGCAGGCATCCATCGTGTAATGGCCGCTGTTGTGCGGACGCGGCGCCATTTCATTGACCACCAGGCTGCCATCTTCCAGCACGAAAAATTCGATGCACAGCACGCCGACGTAACCAAGCTCGGCGACCATCGCTTGCGCCGCGCGCTGCGCCTTGCCGGCGCAGTCGTCCGACACGTTCGGACCCGGCACGGTGGTGGTAAACAGCACGCCGTCGCGGTGCACGTTTTCGGCGATCGGATACACGACGGATTCGCCGTCCACGCCGCGCGCCGTCAGCACGGACACTTCATACGCCAGCGGCAGCATTTTTTCCAGCAGGCAAGTTACTTCGCCCATTTCCGCGAAAGCGGCGCGCACGTCGTCGCGCGTACGCACGCGGAACTGGCCCTTGCCGTCATAGCCCATGCGCACGGTTTTCAGTATGCCCGGCAGCAAGTCGTCGACTATGGCGTCAATATCGGCCTGCGTGGCGATCACCATGTGCGGCGCCGGCAGCACGCCGGATTTGCTTGCACAGTCGACAAAGAACCGTTTTTCCGCGATGCGGTCCTGCGCCACCGACACGCCGTGGGCGTTGGGGGCAACAAACACGCGTTCGGCCAGGCGCGACAGGCTGTCGGCCGGCACGTTTTCGAATTCCGTGGTGACGGCCAGGCATTGCGCCGCCAGGGCGTCGAGGCCGGCCACATCGCTGTAACCGGCATTGACCAGGCGCTGCGCCACCTGCCCCGCAGGGCAGGCATCGGAAGGTTCCAGTACAGCCACCTGATAACCCATGCCCTGAGCGGCCTGGGCAAACATGCGGCCGAGCTGGCCGCCACCCATCACGCCCAGCCACGCCGGTGGATTGGCGGCGGGCAGCAATGGGGAAGTCAATTTACTATTCATTATTTTTCAAACACATTAGTCAGGCAAGACCATGGCCTTGGCGGCGGCCGTTTGCGTGGTACGGAAGGCTTCCAGGCGGTCGGCCAGCGCGTCGTCATTGGCGGCCAGCAGCGCCACCGCCGTCAGCGCCGCATTCGCCGCGCCCGCTTCGCCGATGGCGAAGGTGGCTACCGGCACGCCCTTGGGCATTTGCAGGATGGACAGCATGGAATCTTCGCCACGCAAGTATTTCGACGGCACGGGCACGCCCAGCACGGGCACGATGGTCATCGCCGCCACCATGCCAGGCAGGTGGGCCGCGCCGCCGGCGCCGGCGATGATGGCGCGCAAGCCGCGCGCGCGCGCGCTTTTCGCGTACGCATACATCTCGTCGGGCATGCGGTGCGCGGAAATGACTTGCGCTTCGTATGGCACGCCAAACTGTTTCAGGATGGCAACCGCATTCTGCATCACGTCCCAGTCCGAGGACGAACCCATGATGACGCCGACCAGCGGCTTATTCTGCTCGCTCATCTCAGGCCTTCAGCTTCTCGCCCGTCAGGCGTTCGATGGCTTCAAAGTACTTGGCCTGGGTTTTTTCGATGACATCGGCTGGCAGCGCTGGCGCCGGTGCGGTCTTGCCCCAGGTCAATGTTTCCAGGTAGTCGCGCACGAATTGCTTGTCGAACGATGGCGGCGAGATGCCTGGCTGGTAGGAATCGGCAGGCCAGAAGCGCGACGAGTCGGCCGTCAGCACTTCATCCATCAGATGCATGACGCCATTGTCGTCCAGGCCGAATTCGAACTTGGTGTCGGCGATGATGATGCCGCGCGTGGCCGCGTATTCGGCCGCCGTCTTGTAGAGTTGAATGGCCACGTCGCGCATCTTGGCGGCCAGGTCGGCACCGATGCGTTCTTCCATTTCAGCAAAGCTGATGTTTTCGTCATGCTCGCCCAACTCGGCCTTGGCGGCCGGGGTGAAGATCGGTTGCGGCAGTTTTTCCGCCTGTTGCAAGCCCGCTGGCAACTGGATGCCGCAGATGCTGCCCGTGTCCTGGTAATCTTTCCAGCCCGAACCGATGATGTAGCCGCGCACGACCGCCTCGACCATGATCGGTTTCAAACGCTTGGCCACGACGGCGCGGCCCTTGACTTGCTCCACTTCCTCGGGCGCCACCACGGATTCCGGCGCCACGCCGGTCAGGTGGTTCGGCACGATATGGCCCAGTTTCTCGAACCAGAAGTCGCTCATCTGGTTGAGGACCTTGCCCTTGCCGGGGATAGGCTCGTTCATGACGACATCGAAGGCCGACAGGCGGTCCGTGGTGACGATCAAAATCTTGTCGTCGCCAACGGCGTAGTTGTCGCGGACCTTGCCGTGGCCCAGCAATGGCAGGGAGTGGATGGAAGTCTGATAGAGGCTGTTCATAGCGGGGGAATAGTTGGATGAAACGAAACCGGCAGGCAGGGGGTGCCCGCCGGTCGAGAAAATCGGGCACGGAGCATTGCTTCCGGCCCGTTCCAGACAGAATTTTACTTCACAATTTGCGACAGCTCGCCGGCCTTGTAGCGCTCGGCCATCTTTTCCATCGTGATGACCTTGATTTTCGACGCCTGGCCTTCGCAGCCGAAAGCCTGCATGCGTGCGCGCACGATTTGCTCGGCGGCGGTGCGGGCTGGCTTCAGGAAGTCGCGCGGGTCGAATTTCGACGGGTTCTCGAACAGGTATTTGCGGATCGCGGCCGTCATCGCCAGGCGGATGTCGGTGTCGATGTTGATCTTGCGCACGCCGTGACGGATGCCTTCCTGGATTTCCTCGACTGGCACGCCGTAGGTTTCCTTCATGTCGCCGCCGAATTCGCGGATGATGGCCAGCAATTCCTGCGGCACCGACGAAGAACCGTGCATCACCAGATGGGTGTTCGGGATGCGCGCGTGGATTTCCTTGATGCGGTCGATGGCCAGGATGTCGCCCGTTGGCTTGCGCGTGAATTTATACGCGCCGTGCGAGGTGCCGATGGCGATCGCCAGGGCGTCGCACTGGGTGCGCTGCACGAAATCGGCCGCTTGCGCCACGTCCGTCAGCAGTTGCTCGCGGGTCATGGTGCCGTCGGCGCCGTGGCCGTCTTCCTTGTCGCCCTTCATGGTTTCCAGCGAACCGAGCACGCCCAGTTCCGCTTCCACCGTCACGCCGATGGCGTGCGAGAATTTCACCACTTCACGCGACACTTCCACGTTGTATTCGTACGATGCGACCGACTTGCCGTCCGCTTCCAGCGAACCGTCCATCATCACGGAAGTAAAACCCGAGCGGATGGCGGCCATGCAGACGGCCGGCGACTGGCCGTGATCCTGGTGCATGACGACAGGGATGTGCGGATACGCTTCGACGGCCGCGTCGATCAGGTGGCGCAGGAATGCTTCACCGGCGTACTTGCGCGCGCCAGCGGATGCTTGCATGATCACCGGCGAGTTCAGCGCATCGGCGGCGGCCATGATGGCTTGCACTTGCTCCAGGTTGTTGACGTTGAAAGCAGGAATGCCATAACCGTTTTCGGCAGCATGGTCCAGCAGTTGACGCATGGATACGAGAGACATGGTAATACTCCAGATAACAATAGAAACCGTTGCGGCGCTTCGCGGTCAATAACCGCGGCGGCGCCTGAATTCTTTACATCAGATCAGCACTGCTTCGAGGTCGCCTACCTTGACAATTTTCAGGGCATTCGTGCCGCCCACCTGACCCATCGGTTCACCCCAGGTAACGACGATCATATCGCCCTTGCGGACGATACCTTGTTCCACCAGCAAGTCTTCCGCCTGCTTCAGCACTTGCGCGCTGGGGGCGTTCTGCATCAGATGATACGCCCGAACATTGCGGTACAGCGCGGCTTTGCGCAAAGTCGTCACGCTGGGCGTGAGCGCGTAGATCGGCGTGTCGATACTGTGGCGGCTCATCCACAAGGCGGTGGAACCGGATTCCGTCAGCGCCACGATGGCTTTGACGCGCAGGTGATGGGCGGTAAACAGCGCGCCGTAGGCGATCGACTGGTCGATGCGGGTAAACGTGACGTTGAGGAAATCGGCATCGAGCTTGTTGTATTCGGACTGTTCCGCTTCGACGCAGATGGCGGCCATCATTTCCACCGTCTCGATCGGGTACTTGCCCGAGGCCGTCTCGGCCGACGTCATGACGGCATCCGTGCCATCGAGCACGGCATTGGCCACGTCGGACACTTCCGCGCGGGTCGGCACGGCGTTGACAATCATCGATTCCATCATCTGAGTTGCCGTAATGGCAAGCTTGTTCGACGCGCGCGCCATCTTGATCATGCGTTTCTGCAAGGCCGGCACGGCCGCATTACCCACTTCCACGGCCAGGTCGCCGCGCGCCACCATGATGCCGTCGGAGGCGTCGAGAATTTCCTGCAGCGCAGGAATGGCTTCCGCGCGCTCGATCTTGGCGATCATCATCGGCTTGTGGTGGTACGGTTCGCCGGCGATATTGGCCAGCTGGCGCGCCATTTCCATGTCAGTCGCGCATTTCGGGAAGGAAATGGCCAGATAGTCGGCCTGGAAACTCATGGCCGTCTTGATATCTTCCATATCCTTGGCCGTCAGCGCGGGCGCGGACAGGCCGCCGCCCTGGCGGTTGATGCCCTTGTTGTTCGACAACTCGCCGCCGATCTTGACGGTGGTGTGGATTTCGCTGCCGTGGATGCGCTCGACGATCAGCACGATGAGGCCGTCATTCAGCAGCAGCACGTCGCCCTTGTGCAAATCGCGCGGCAAGGCCTTGTAGTCGAGGCCGACGCGCTCCTGGTTGCCCAATTCGCCGTTTTCGCCCCACTTGGCGTCGAGAATGAAGTGCTCGCCCGCTTCCAGCTCGATGCGCGTGTTTTCAAACTTGCCGACACGAATCTTCGGCCCTTGCATGTCGGCCATGATGGCCACTTCGCGCCCGCACTCGGCGGCCGCCAGGCGCACCAGCGCCGCGCGGTCGATATGGTCTTGCGCCTTGCCGTGGGAAAAATTCAAGCGCACCACGTCGACACCCGCACGTATCATTTTCACCAGGATATCGAAGTCGGTGGAAGCGGGGCCGATTGTTGCTACGATTTTTGTACCGCGTGGCATAGGAGTCCTTGTGCGCGAGCGAAGGTGAGCAAGACCTGGCGGCTGAACCGCCCGGCAAGGTAAAAGCGCAGCGATCAGGCTGCGCTTGGTACTAAACTGCTGACTGCAGCGCCTTAAGCGGCGCGTTGCATCAGGATTTCCACTGCCGGCAGGGTCTTGCCTTCCAGGAATTCCAGGAAAGCGCCGCCACCGGTCGAGATATAGCTGATTTTATCGGTAATGTCGTATTTGGCAATCGCCGCCAGGGTGTCGCCACCGCCGGCAATCGAGAAGGCTTTCGACTCGGCAATGGCCAGCGCCAGGGTCTTGGTGCCGTTGCCGAACTGGTCGAATTCGAACACGCCAACCGGACCGTTCCACACGATGGTGCCGGCGGCGGCGATCTGCTGCGCCAGCAGGGCAGCCGTTTTCGGGCCGATATCGAGGATCATGTCGTCGTCCGCCACGTCGGCCACGTCCTTGACGGTGGCGGCGGCCGTCGGCGAAAACTCCTTGGCGCACACGACGTCAACGGGAATCGGCACTTGCGCGCCGCGCTTGGCCATGATCTCGATGATGGCCTTGGCTTCCTCGACGAGTTCCGCTTCCACCAGCGACTTGCCGACGTTCAAGCCGACGGCCTTCATGAAGGTGTTGGCGATGCCGCCGCCGACGATCAGATTATCGACCTTGTCGGACAGGGCTTTCAAAATGGTCAGCTTGCTCGATACTTTCGAACCGGCAACGATTGCCAGCAGTGGGCGGGCTGGGGCGTGCAAAGCTTTGCCCAGTGCATCGAGTTCGGCGGCCAGCAGCGGGCCGGCGCAGGCGACGGGGGCGAACTTGGCGATGCCGTGCGTGGACGCTTCCGCGCGGTGGGCCGTGCCGAACGCGTCATTGACGTAGATATCGCACAATTTGGCCATTTTTTGCGCCAACTCATCACTGTTTTTCTTTTCGCCCTTGTTCACGCGCACGTTTTCCAGCAGGACGACCTGGCCGGCAGCCAGGGATTCCAGGCCGGCGCCATCGACCCAATTTTGTTTCAATGCAACTTCCTGGCCCAGCAGCTCGGACAAACGGGCGGCCACGGGCGCCAGGCTGTCGGCAGGCTTGAACTCGCCTTCCGTCGGACGGCCCAGGTGCGACGTCACCATGACGGCGGCGCCAGCGTCGAGGGCGGCGCGGATGGCCGGCACCGAGGCGCGGATGCGCGTATCTTCGGTGATCTTGCCACTGTCATCTTGCGGGACATTCAGGTCGGCGCGGATAAACACGCGCTTTCCTTGCAGTGCATTTTGGGCGATCAAATCTTGCAGACGGATGAAGTTGAGAACAGCTGACATGGCGATCCAGATGACGAGTGGAAGGAAGTGCGCTATTTTACCGCAATGACCAGACCAAATCCCCGATTTGTCCTGCTTTACTGAAAAACGTGCAACAGTCGCAAGCCCGTGAAAACCAGCATGCCAAACACGATGGTTTGCAGCATATTGCGGCGGATCACAAAAAAGAGCGTGGCGGCAATACCGGATAACAGTTTCAAATTGGACAATTCCAAGTGCACTTGCTGGCCCTCCATCAGCATGTCGGGCGCGATGATGGCGGCCAGCGCGCAGGCCGGCGCATAGCGCAGCATCTCGCCCACGCGGCGCGGAATGGTGATGTGATGGCCGATCAGCCAGAAGGTGCTGCGCGTGGCGGCTGTCGCCACCACCAGCACGGCGATGGCGATCCACACATCGGCCCTGCCCCAGTCTATGCCGTCAAACATGGCGTTTTGTCCATTTTTCTGTCAATTCTTCCACGGCCATGGCGCTGACCATGCCCACCAGCACGGCCACCAGCAAGCCCAGCTTGTACGGCAGGCTAAAGGCCAGCACGGCCACCGTGCCCGCCACGACCACGCCGCACAGGGCCGCGCGGCTGAGGATCAGCGGCACCGTCACGCACAGGATCGCCAGGGTGCCGGCAAAACCGAGCCCCCATTCGGCCGGCACGACGGCACCCAGCACGATGCCGATGATGGAACCGATTTGCCAGGCAAGCCAGTTGGGGTAGATCAAGCCTTTCAGGAAAGGCAGCTTGGCCGGGTCCGGTGTTTCGTGCGGGTAGCGCTGCAGGAACAGGCCCACCGTGATATCGCCCGCCACATAGCCGAGACCAAAGCGCTGGCGCCACGGCAGATGGGAAAAATGCGGCGCCAGTAGCACGGAAAAGATGACAAAACGCAAATTGACGACGAGGGCCGTGGCAAAGATCACCCACACGGGCGCCTGCGCGGCCAGCAAGGGCAAGGACGCGAGCTGGGCCGAGCCGGCAAAGACAAACAGGGTCATGGCGCCTGCCTGCGCGACCGTCAGGCCGCTTTTCACCATGGCCACGCCCACCACCATGCCCCAGGCGGCGATGCCCAGCAGGGTGGGCGCACCCAGGTTCAGGCCGGCGCGCCAGGCGTCTTTCAGCAGGGCATCGTCCTTGACGGCCGGGACGGCGTTCACGCGGGAGTTCATGCGTCCCCTCGGCAGGCGTACTGTGGTAACTGCACAACAATGGTGCGCGGGGCGCAAAGGCGCAACGGTAATACCGGCAAGGCAAATCCAGTCAGTGTGGCGCTGCAGCCGCCATATTTCCGCAAAAACCCGCGCCGCAGCCGAAGATGATCGAGCCGACATTTTAGCCATGATTTTTGCTGTCTGCCTGAATCCGTTAAAATCGTGCTTTTGGCAGCAGCCGACTTCCTTCCATACAGCCTCACGGAGCATGACAAGATGACAAAAACCACCCAGCCAGCGGTCGAACTCGACAGTAAAGACTTGCCAGCCCACTGCCCTAACCCGGCCATGCCGCTGTGGTCGTCGCATCCGCGCGTGTTCCTGGAATTCAACAAGGACGGTATCGCCAAGT
This sequence comes from Janthinobacterium sp. GL_088, assembly GCF_057837845.1. Classification (NCBI taxonomy): domain Bacteria; kingdom Pseudomonadati; phylum Pseudomonadota; class Betaproteobacteria; order Burkholderiales; family Oxalobacteraceae; genus Janthinobacterium; species Janthinobacterium sp. GL_088. Next base: position 6,108,148 of record NZ_CM174453.1, read on the forward strand.
GCCCGTACTGCGGCACGGCCTACACCCTGAAGGAAGGCGCCAGCGCCGGCCACCATTAAACTGCCCAGCGGCGCGCCACCAGCGCGCCGTTTTTATTTGTATCAAGTTATACCGACCAGCCCGGAGTCGTCATGAAACGTCTGAAAGAACTCAATGGCAGCGCCGCGGAAGTCGAAGCGGCGTTCTACGATGCCTTGCACCGCGCCGACCTCGAAGCGCTGATGGCGCTGTGGGCCGACGATGAAGAGATCGTCTGCATCCACCCGGGCGGCGCGCGCCTGATCGGCCATGCCGCCATCCGCGCCTCGTGGGAAACCATCCTGGCCGGCGGCGGCCTGCATATCGTGCCGGCGCAGCTGCATGAAACGCACAATCTGATGAGTTCAGTGCACACGGTAATCGAAGGCGTGACCCAGGAAGAAGGCGGCCCGGCGCACCTGCTGGCCACGAACGTGTACGTGAAAACGCCGCGCGGCTGGCGCATCGTGCTGCACCACGCCTCCATCGCGCCGGGCGGCGCACCGGCCGATGCCACCGGGGCGCAGATCCTGCACTGATGTCTTTGCCTCTTATCTACAACGCCCCCTATACCGCCCCGCTCTGGCTGCCTGGCGGCCACGCGCAGACGATTTATCCGGCCGTGTGCCTTGCCAAGCCGGCCGTGGCCTTCCGCCGCGAACGCTGGCAAGCGCCCGATGGCGACTTCGTCGACGTCGACCTGGTCGATGGCCAACCGGGCCAGCCCTTCGTGGTGCTGTTCCACGGCCTGGAAGGCTCGTCGAACAGCCATTACGCGCGCGCCCTGATGGCCGAGGTGGCCGCGCGCGGCTGGTCGGGCGCCGTGCCGCATTTTCGCGGCTGCTCGGGCGAGACCAACCTGGCGCCCCGCTTTTACCATTCGGGCGATGCGCAGGAAGTGGACTGGGTGATGCGCACACTGCGCCCGCGCGCCACGGGCAAGTTTTACGCGGCCGGCGTCTCGCTGGGCGGCAATGCCCTGCTGTGCTGGCTGGGCCAGTCGCAGCACCAGGCCGATTTCGTCGATGCGGCAGCGGCCGTGTCCGCGCCGCTGGACCTGGCACAGGGAGGCAAGGCCCTGTCTTCCGGCGCCAACCGGCTCTACACGCGCATGTTCCTGAACACCTTGAAACCGAAGTGTCTGGCCAAGCTCGAGCAATTTCCCGGCCTGTTCGCGCGCGACGCCATGCTGGCCGCGCGCGACTTGCACGCCTTCGACAATGTTGTCACGGCGCCGCTGCACGGCTACCGCGACGCCGACGATTACTGGCACCGCGCCAGCGCCAAGCACGTCTTGCACGACATCACCGTGCCGACCCTGGTACTGAATGCGCAAAATGATCCTTTCCTGCCCGGGCGCTTCCTGCCGTCCAGCGCCGCGCCGACGGTCACGCTCGAGTATCCGCGCCACGGCGGCCACGTCGGCTTTGCCACCGGCAAGTTGCCGGGAAGCACACGCTGGCTGCCGCAACGGCTGCTCTCTTTTTTTGAAAACGGCAACATGGCGCCATCGGCACCGCAAAACTGTCACGCTGGCGATGCGCGCACTCACACGGAAAACGCTACACATGGATGAACTCGTCAAACAGGCCCTGGCCAAATGGCCGAACGTGCCCCACTGCTACGGCTGGCTGGGCCTGGACGCGCGCGGCCACTGGCGCATGCGCGACCAGCATGCGCAACAGCAACAACTGCCGGGCGACAAGATCGCCCATGTGGCCCTGTTGAGCTTTATCAACCGCAATTACGACCATGACGAACAGGGCTGCTGGTTTTTCCAGAATGGCCCGCAACGCGTCTACCTGAACCTGGAAGCGACGCCGTATATCGCCCGCAGCGACCCGCAGCACGGTTTTGTCTTGCAGACGGGCGCGCCGCTTGCGGTCATCGAAGCAGCGTATCTGTGCGACAACGGCGCGCTGATCCTGCGCCATGGCGACATCGTGGCGCAGGTGGATGACCGCGACATGGCCCAGGTGCTGGCGTCGCTGCGCCTCGATGGGCTAGCCTTGAGCGACGAGGCCCTGCTGGCGTGGCTGGAACATGCTCAAGGCAACTTGATGTTATTGCATGCCGGCAAAGAGATTGCCGTGCAACCGCTGGCCTATGCCAGCGTAGCGCAGACCTTCGGCTTCCAGCAGGCGCCGCAAGCCGAATAAAAGTCAGCCCTTCTGGTCCTTGATCTGTTCGCGGCGCTTTTCCTGCAATTCTCGCTCGCGTGCATCGATCACGGCCTGGTCATAAAAGGTCGCGTCTGTCGATTTGCGGGCGATCGTCAGCTGGTCCAGCGCGGCCATGGTGGCGCCCTGCAACACATAGGATTCGGCCAGCGCCATGTGCTGCAAGGTCATCTTGCCCTGGTCCGCATAGGCTTTCGCCAGTAAATCGTAGAGTTCCGGCTCTTCCTTGTAGAGCTGCACCTGCTCGCGCAAATACAGGGTCGATTGCTCCAGCTTGCCGGCAGCCATCAGCGCTTCCGCATACTGGTGGGCAATGCCGCGCGAGAGGGGAAACTGCTGGCGCGCAGCGTCCGCCGCCTTCAGGGCCTGTTGCGCCACTTCCGGCTTCTGCCCCGGCATCAACAGCACTTCCAGCCCCATCGCCGCCAGCAGGGAATTGGGACCCTGCGTGCCACCCGACGTCAACACATTCGGCCCGACCGGCTGGTGCAGGGCCGCATTGGCCGCATCGAGTTCCTTTTGCGCCTCCGCCGGCTTGCCCTGCTTGACGGCGACAAAGGACAAGCCATAGTGGGCGGCCGTCACCTGGAAACGGCTTTGCTGTTCCAGCTGCGTCTTGAAGATGGCCTTGGCATTCAACAGGCCTTGCACGCTTTCATCCTGCAGCACGCGGGCACGGGCACGGGCCAGGTGGAAACTCAGGCTGTCCGCACGCTGCTTGTAGGGCTGTTCGCGGATGCGCGCCTGGATGTCGGCGATGCGTTCCGTCGTCAGCGGGTGGGTCTGCAGGTAGGCGGGCATCAGGTCGCTGTACGAACGGCTGGCCGCCTGCATGCGGCCGAAGAAGGCCACCATGCCGGTGGTATCAAAACCGGCTTCGCCCATGATCTGGAAACCGATGCGGTCGGCCTCGCGTTCGGCGTCGCGGCCGAAATTGAGCTGACGCTGGATGGCCAGGCCCTGGCCGGCGGCAAACACGCCCATGGCCACGTCACCACCCGCCCGGGAAGCGAGCGCCGCCAGCAGCATGGCGGCCAGCGGCATCAGGGCATCCTGGCGCTGCTGGCCCAGCATGCGGGCGATATGGCGCTGCGCCACGTGGCCGATCTCGTGCGACAGCACGGAAGCCAGTTCCGCCTCCGTTTGCGCTGCCAGCACCAGGGCCGAGTGCACGCCGATGAAGCCGCCAGGCAAGGCAAACGCGTTCAACTGGGGATCGCGCACGGCAAAGAAGAAATAGTCGTAATTCGTTTCGCCGCGCACGCTGGGACGCGCGGCCACGAGGGCGTTGCCGAAGGTATTCAGGTATTCGAGCAAGGGCGCGTCGTCGAGATAATCGCGGTCGCCACGGATGCCGCGCATGATTTCCTCGCCGATCTTGCGCTCCATCGCCGGCGACAGGTCTTCGCGCGACGTATCGCCCAGGTTCGGCAGGTTGGGCGCCGGCGGCACGGCCAGCGGCGTCCAGCCGCCGGCCGGCTTGGCCGCCACGCTGGCGGCCGGCGCCGCTGGCGCAGACGTATAGGTTTGCGCCAGCGCAGAAGGGGCAGCGCAGCACAGCGCGGCCAGCAGGGATGCACGCCATGGCTGGCGCAGCCATGCGGCAGCGGCGTTTTCAAGTACGGTCTGGAGGGGAGTTTTTGAATTCACGGGTGCTATCATACCTTGTTAGCGGCACCCATTCCCACGCGTGCCGCGCCCCACTCCTCACCTATTTTTGACGCCATGACAACAGCAGACAAGCAAGCCCCCGCCGGGGAACTGACCCATTTCGACGCCACGGGCCAGGCCCATATGGTGGACGTAGGCAGCAAGGAAGACACGCGCCGCAGCGCCGTGGCCGCCGGCACCATCCGCATGCAACCCACTACCCTGGCATTGATCATTTCCGGCAATGCAAAAAAGGGCGACGTGCTGGGCATCGCCCGCATCGCCGCCATCATGGGCGCCAAGCGCACCAGCGACCTGATTCCCCTGTGCCACCCGCTGGCCCTCACGCGCGTCACCGTCGATTTTGAAGTGGACGAGGCGGCCAACAGCGTGCACTGCCGCGCCCAGGTCGACACGACGGGCAAGACGGGCGTGGAAATGGAAGCGCTCACCTCCGTGCAGATCGGCTTGCTGACGATCTACGACATGTGCAAGGCCGTCGACCGGGGCATGGTCATGACGAATGTGCGCGTGCTGGAAAAGCATGGCGGCAAGTCGGGCGATTGGCACGCCGAGGTGTAAGCTGTTGATTAAATGGATGAAAAATATCAAATGAGACAGTGCTCATTCAGTGCCTTGCATTGTTATTGCACCGCTAAAGCATGTGTTTTAAGCTGAACTTTCGTTCTTGTCCCACGCTTGTCCCAAGAGGAAGCGTATGGCATCAATTAGAGAACGATCTGGAGTATGGCAAGCCCGTGTACGACGCAAGGGCTACCCAGACGAAGTAGCGTCATTTAGCAGCAAAGCGGAGGCACAAAGGTGGTCACGAAGCATTGAGGCAGGAATGGATCAAGGATCATATGCCAGTATCCGCGACGCTCAAGACCTGCTTCTTGCCGACATACTTAGACGCTACATGAAGGAGGTCACTCCGTCCAAACGCGGAGCGAAGCGTGAAGCGGAAGGAATCGAATTCATGCTACGACAGAAAATCGCTGCGTACAGCATGGCAAACCTCGTTCCGGCAGTGGTTGCGAGCTATCGTGACGAAAGGTTAAAAACTGTCGCTGCGGGTACGATAATTCGCGAATTAAGCATTCTGTCGGGAATCATCTCTCACGCACGGAAAGAGTGGGGCCTACCGACGAACAACCCTTGTACGCTAGTTCGCAAACCGCCCACCCCAAGAGGTCGCACGCGACTACTTAGTGCAAACGAGGAGGAGCGTCTTCTAGAGGAACTACGACCGGTACGCAGGCGAAGTCCATGGATGGTGCCCCTAGTTTTGGTTGCACTAGAGACTGCGATGAGAAGAGGCGAACTATTAGCTATGCAATGGGAAAATGTGAACCTTGAGGCCCAAACAGTCCTGCTTACCTTAACTAAGAATGGATCGACCAGGATCGTACCGCTATCAAAAAAAGCGGTAGCGATTTTGGAAGGCTTATCTACCCGCGCTTCGGAAGGTGTAGTGTTTCCGATTTCTCACATGACGATGCACAACTGCTTCGTAGATGCATGTCGGAGAGCTTCAATCTCTGACCTAAAGTTTCATGATCTTAGACATACGGCAACGAGCAGATTAGCTCAGAAGCTACCTAATGTAATTGAACTAGCTTCAGTTACTGGGCATCAGACGATACAAATGCTCAAGCGGTACTACCATCCGAATCCTGAAGCTATGGCGAAGAAGTTGGGTTAAGCAAAGCCAAAGGGAGAAGCCTTAGCTACGCTGCTGCTCCCGGTATTGTGATGTCACGCGATTCAATGGCAGCTGATCTTGGATGGTGTACAAGATACCCCCTCTTTCCACAATCGAGTGGAATTTGGCTTTCAGCGCAATCAGAGATGGAGCCTAGAGGCCCTCTAGGCCCCACAGTTAACGACCGCTGGCAGGTTGGTGAAAGCTAGCGTCAGCCATACGGACAACGTACGGGGCCGCTAATCAAGCCCATACGGATCTGGCATCAACGGAGGTGAATCACACCCTTTTCTATGTCACGAACTTAGAAAACTTACAGAACTACTTATCAAAAGCGTGCGCATACGGCAAGTATTTTTTGCGGTATATTATTGACAACTAGATCGTTCTGCCATATGCTACCGCGCTGCCTGTAATAGCTCTCACACAACGCAGGCCAATTTCTCGCTCCCCCCTACAATTTTTAAAACTTCGAAAGGATTCGACTGATGACTTCGCACGCCTGAACAAATGACATGTCGCTAATAATTAAGCCTATAGCGAGAAAACCCAGATAAAAATTACCAATAAAACAATGAAAAACCTCATCACAACTGTACGACACAAGACATCTATGAACAACAAAACATTAAGGAAACCATTACATGATCGTATCCGCATCGCCTCATCACAGCAGTAACTCCGCACCGTTCATTCCAGCCCTCTTCGGGCATATCGACGCTATCGAGAAGATAACAATCTCCTCCTCAGAGCACAGTGCCATCGTCGCGATTCTGCCCCACGCAAGCAAGAAACGAGGCAGGCCAAAAATTGTTCACATCAACTCCTTGAAAGCTTGCCTGTCAGCGTTTAGCGCTCCGGGATTTGCCCTAGCACGCCTTCCTTATCTTGACCACATCGTTACCGGCGCGGTTAATCTGGATATGGCTGGCAACACACGACCACTGTCAAAGAAGCTCATGGTCAGGCTGCTTCAGCACCTTGATGTGATTTCAGCAGAGGCAGTGAGAGAGTACATGCAGCTGACACTGCGGCAGTGTTCCGAACGTCACGCTCAGAAGATTGCGCTATGTCTCCGTGTAATCGAAAATGCCTTAGCCCCCATCGCAAAAACAAAGTGGCTCGCTCCTAATCACACGTATGAGATCGAGCCGTGTGGCAAAGATAATTGCCCAGTTTGTTCAGTTCGGTCAGCTTTTGCAGCGTTCGGGAAAGAATCATCGAATGGGGACTTCGAAGTATTCGATGTAGAGTTCATCGAACAAACTAAAGAAATATTACACCTCGATTAAACGCCACCTATATAAAAGCCGTGCGGAAGCGAGGCATCAGACCCTAATAAGTTAGATAGCACGCTTTTGCGCTTGGCAAGATTTATGGAATTTCACTGCAATTAGCACAGTGAATTTGTTATTTTCTAAATCACTGACCATAAATAATTAATATAAAATAGTAGTATAAATTTGTATTACGTACCAATACAAAAAACCACACACCACCAAAGGGTGTGCTTAAGTGTATAACATATACTATATTAAGTTATACAATATAGCATTAACTAGGTAGTGCAACATATTCTTGTACACTTAAGTTCCTCCCTCTTCGGGGAGTATGTACATATAATTTTCTTCTTGATAACCGTGCAACAACTAAGCAATACCGCCTACCGCCATACAACATGGCTTCGCCATTTTATACAATTAGGTTAGCCGTCTACCCTAGTACAAAGCTACATCACGTACAACGCCGTAGCAATTACAGCAAGCATCATTCCTGTACGAAGATACATACATGCCGAATTACGAATAGTCCAGTCACAAGAAGCCCACAGCATTGATCTAATACACCTACAAACCGTCAGATAGCCTATGGATAGACCTGCCTACTTAATCCCTGAAAAAATGCCCCAACAACTACTATGTGCAGCACCTTTGTCCGATATGGTAGGCACGTGAATGCTTATGCAATTTATTTGCATTACTGTTGCTGGCGCTGCCTGTTGATATGGATGTGCTAGGGGCGTAGCATTTCCCATACTTCCATGCCCACGGCTTCTGCTAGTCGCTCCATGCTGTCGATAGACAGATTGCGAACTCCTCTTTCCACTTGACTGATGTACGTTCTGTGAAGGCCAGCTTTCTCTGCTAATGCCTCTTGAGACAGTCGCAAGCTCTCCCGCCTGTGCTTGAGCACTAGGCCGAACTGTATCTTGCCAGTAAGTTTGAGTGAAGTAGTTTTTGTAGTATGCACAACAAATATCGTGCGTCCATGACGACTTTAGGTCTACAGACTTTGAGTCTACTTGTGTTACTATGTTGGCAATCAAAACCACATACACGAAGAAAACTATGTACAGAACGTTACTCAAGAACCTCGTTCCACTCATGGCATCATCTGTTGCAAGCATCGCTACCGCTGGCACTTGTCTTCCAATCGATTATCAAGAACTCAAGGAACTGCCGAAGGATGCCCTACTAAAAGAATTATGCTTGGCAAAGACTGACGCTAATTTTAATAAGGCCCATGGCGACTATCTAAGCCTATCGGCGAAGATGAACCGTGATTTAGGAGATATGAGGGAAGGCGCTAAAGAAGGTAAAAAGGCAATTGAGGTATATGAAGCAAAGGCCATTTGTGACAAGCAAGTTGATCGAATCAAACGGCAGCTTGTATCACTAGGAGAGCAAGAAGTCCCTATCGAGATGCTTTGTCCTGAAAAAGGAAAATAAAATTCGTTTACTCGGCTAGCTCATTTCCATGAAAACAACACCGAGGTCATCAAATGGAGAACTGCAAATGAAACGAATAGGAATTGCAATGCTGTTGCTAGGTATGGTACTTGCGATCTACGCTATGAATATGGATGTCAGCGTAAAAATTGAAAGCCAATATCTCGGTTTTGGCATTCAAACACCTGAGATGAAAGTAGCGAATCTTGACCTAATCTCACAACGCCAAAACACACTCATAATGGGTGGCCTTCTTGCTATTGTGGGAGCTATCCTTACAGGTATCGGTACTCTTTCGCCATCTAAAGGAATTCCTACCAGCGAGAACGAATCTAAAGGGAACAGTGAAAATTTGCGAGATGACCGCGTTGAGTTTCGCGGTGGAATGTACTGCGTGGGGCACCGCTGTTTCGACAGTTTTTCTGCGGCAGAGTCTTTTTTTGATGAGATCGAGAGCAACAGGAAAGCCATCGACATACCACGAAAGCAATGACACCATAAATCAATCGCTCCAGTCACGCGCCTCCTGCCCTATCAAATGGGCAGGGCTCGAAGAATGATTACCAGTGCCAGCAGAAAACCCCTAAAATACCGTGTAAACATTAGACTCTAATGACATTATCATTAAAACAAAATCCTAAAGATAGAGTAAATTGATATGGGAATTTTCGATTAGCCTCTATCACTACGTTAGAGCAGGAACCGGACGGAACAGACCAGAAATTTTCTGAATACTAATTCGCCGTGTACTAATAAAGCTCGGAATATCACAAGAGAAGGTGGTGCGGGCGGCAAAAGTTGAGCGTACTTATCTTGGCAGGGTCGAACGCGGCGACAACAATGTAGCGATACTACCTCTGATAAAAGTTGCACATGGACTCAACACAACAGTGACTCAGCTAACCGCTGACGCGAAGCTCTAAATTCCTTACTCGTGCGTGTCCATTTCATCAGATTACCATAGCCTAGGTTGGCCATGTGGAAGGTCAGAGTTTTTACCACTTATAGTATTTATCTGCTGCCCTAAGATAAGAAAGTTATCAATCGGCAATGGATCAACAGTCATCAACTCTTGAGACGTGTCTGTTTGCAGGCGACTGCGCAGCTCCATAAGCAAACGGCCCAGGACGTTTTGTCCAACAAGTACAGCACTACCTTGCATGAAAGCCCCCCAATAGTCATCCCTACTAGACTGCTCGATAATATGTTTGTCACCGGTTGCCAGCAGCAACTCTCCAAATTTTGAATAGTTTTGAGCCAGCTTCACCCTTAAAGACCATCGCATAATTTTATGGCGTATATCGTCCCAGTCTGAACGGGTAAGGTGTTTGTATGGGCTTACAACACGTTTTGCAGTCATGGGACTAGCTTCAGTGAAAATCATTTTTTGAATCGTAGGGTGCAGTGGAAACCGACACGCTTGATATAACGCCTCACTTGTTTTTATTGCAATCCCATTAACATTAATCGGGAATCCCCCGGCCATGTTTGATAGACCGCCAAAAGTATCTTTTGTCGTGTGAAAAACCACACATTCATTTCGTTGATAAATGCGTGGTTGATTGACACTAGCTCTAGAGTGACCTGAAGACATTCTCTGGTGATGAATAGGTTTTTCGTGGAAGCAAAGGATACCATTGTAATGCCCCATGCGCTGCCCCCTCACCCCACCACATCGCAAGAGGAGCCGTATTGGGGCAATTTCGATAGGTAGCAAGGGTGGAGCCAAATCCTAGCCCAAATTTACTGAAACCAAGCGGTTTAAGCGAGCCTTTGGGGCCTGCGTAGTGTGAGAGAATTTTCATGCCAGCGAGCAACATCTCGCTCTCCATAATTTGACGGCCATGTTCAGAAGAAAATGTTTTGGAGCTACCTCCAGGAGTCCTATGCTTAAACGGATACTTCAAAGCAGAGACATACTCCTCCACACACTTGCCTTCAGGCAATATTGTTGGCCACAATACATCTGAATTATTTCTGTAGTACAACCTATCCTCTAGCTCCAACGCACGCCAATACATAATTGTAATTGTCTTCCCAGAACGTTCAATCGCCTGTTTAAGTTGCGTTGTTCTCAAGTAATACGCACCACCCGAGTGCATTACCGCTAAAACCAAATGCAACTTTGCCTGCTGTGGCGCTTCGTTGAGAATCCATTTCTCTAGGTCTCTTCCGACCCTAGATCCTGTGCACATTATGTCGTCAAGATATATATAGTTACCATCGTCGCCACCGCACTGAGTCAGGGCTAACCCGAGCTTACTTTGTAACTGAAGCCCAAGAAGCTTGAGCATTTCTAATTGACTAACCCCATCTTGCTGAACGCTAAGAAAGTTGATTTTCTTCCAAAAATAGCCTGGATCACCACCGGTTAATTTCTCATTTGTTATTAAATTTCCAAGAAACGTATTAATTCCGTCTATTGTTATGAAACCATTATTTAAGGTAAAGTCAACCTCTTTAAGCAACGGAAGTTGGTTTTCTGGGGTGAATTGTTGAATCCAACGTTCTACATGAGCAGAATTCGGTTGCGGAATCTCGCCCTGACGATAGAACTGGATTCTTTTTGCGATGGAAGCAACCAGCGTAGCCCGTTCAAACATATAAACTCCTCCATAGTTATCAGTTCTGCAATTCAAAACTGCGGCCAAATGATAGTAATTCAAGGGCCCGGAGGAAGATTTATTACATTGAGTAAAGTAAAAAAAGCCACGCTACGGCTTTTCCGTAGCATGGCTCATGTTCACTAGAACAAGGTCAACTGCAGCGGGTGAGACCGCCAGTGCTGACGAACATTTTCTTGCTTGCCAAAACGGAACCTGACGTATTGCCGCACGAAAACATTCCTAAGTCGAGTACGCTTATGCATACCATCTCCTTGAACAAGTCAAGGGATATGTCTTGCTTACAATCGCCTCATACAATAAACTAGAGCTGTCCGCCAAGACGCTTTTGCTTACTGATGAGATGGTCGTAACGGCAGGGAATCCCTACCACTCCTGCCACCTCAAGCGGTTTGCTTAAGTAATTTAGCAGCTCCTTCCGCAAAAATTACAGTTCTGCTCTGTTGCCTTCACGGCGTAGGTTGGAGATTGAAAGCCTCGTTAACAGCGGGGCTTTCTCTTTTTCGCAACGACCATCCGAACCTTCGACTAGCCTGAAATCGCTCGTCACGACTAAGTGTGCTGCTGATTGTAGTTAACTTGTTAGCTCCGCCTACGACAAGGCCCTCTTCAATAAAGAGTTCAAGAAGTTGTTCTGTTGAAAGCATTCTTCCACCCTCCAATGCCCTCAGTGCACTGTCAAGAATTTTCCCCTTAATTGTTGCCTTTTTGACAAAACTAGTTTGCACCAATGGCACAGTATGTCGCGAAACAACCACTACATTCTCAGCCTCAAGGTAAGCACGCAGCGCGGCTAACTTTACTTCAATTCCTTTTTTTTTGACATTCACGCTATCGAGTTCATCTTGAAGAGATGAGATCATTGCTTTTGTTTCTTCGATGAAATTGTTCATATCTACCTCGTCAATGCCTGTCCCAATTATTAACGACTTCCGCTTCCAATGCAAACAAAATCAAAAAGCGCGTATGAAATAATTCACGAAAATGGTTGATATATTTCCAGTGAGTAATTTATTCGTGGCGCCAAACCTTAAAAACCTAGATTTAGTCAAAATTCACCGAGAAAATCTTCCTATAGTGCAAAATCGCAACTTTAACCAAGAGCACAAATTTATTGCTTAATGAAAAATTTCTCAAAACCAACTAAATAAGAATAAGAAAAGCATTGAAACCTTGTACAACCAATGCCGGGAATATTGTTTTACCAATTTCTTAAATGCAATAATCCTGTTTTGTAGTCAAACAAGCTTCATATGCGAGATTTCCTAGGCGGCATGTAGTTCAGAACATCAGCCAGATTTCCAGAAAGCTATACATTCCGAACACATCGGATTGACTGTCGCTTGCCCCTTAAGAGTTCGTCCAATAAGTATATGCTTGGACTTTATAGACACATTCCAGAAAGTTCTATATACTTAATATACACAACAAGCAAAGGGAAACACCATGACGACAGGCCAAACAGTTGCATACATCCGGGTTAGCTCGTTAGGACAGAACACCGCACGCCAACTGGACGGAATGACGTTTGACCAGACCTTCACCGATAAGTGCAGCGGCTCTGACACGAACCGCCCAGCACTGAAAGCCATGCTGGCACACGTCCGCCGTGGTGACACCGTAGTGGTGCATGAGATTAGCCGCCTCGCCCGTAACACTGCTGACCTGTTACAACTGGTAGAGCAGTTGACCGGCAAGGGCGTGTCCATCGTATTCAAGAAAGAGAGTATGACGTTCACGGGCGAGAAAACCAACCCGATAAACCAAATGCTGTTAACGATGCTCGGCGCTGTCGCAGCGTTTGAACTGTCCATGATTAACGAGCGTCGTGCAGAGGGACAAGCAAAGGCCCGTGCCGAAGGCAAACACATGGGACGTGCCGCCAAGTTGTCAGCCGATCAAACTGCCTCACTGTGCAGCCGTGCTGCTGCTGGCGAAAGCAAGACCGCCCTGGCGGATGAGTTCGGCATCAGTCGTGCCACCTTGTACGCCACTATCAAAGCCGCAGCGTAAGCGAATATGGGCTACGCCACGCGGCGTGGGGCCACCAGCATCAGCCAGCCGATGAGATATTTTGCTGGCATAGAAATTGTATTTTCCCAGGTACACGCGGCCGTTAAGTCTCCCGTTCGACCTCGCAGATATTTATCCTTTTTCGCAGCAATCTACCCACGACATGAGCAAGGTACTGCGATTTTTTTAGGATTTTTAGGGTTTTTTAGAGAATAGCCTGTTTCAGTTATGCCAGCACTTTACCCGCCAGCACGTCGGGCTTCCCTTCGGGCGTTTGCTTTCTCAAGCTGGGCAGGTTCGGTATAGAGCCGTTCAAGCAGCATACGCGTAAAGTCCATGATGTCTTCGGCATCCAGCCGTTCCAGCGTCCCTTCATGCGCCCCATCGTTACCATCCTCCTTAACACAGGATGAAAGTTCTTCCAGGGCAATAGGGATATGGCCGTGCTTGAATAGCCAAGGAAGTCGTAGGCCAAGATTCCTGCGCACCTTGTTGTTCAATCCGTCGTTATCGTCGGCTGGAAGCATGGACTTAGTTGCCAAATCAATGCTCAAGCGAAACATAGTGGCAGCGGCGTTGTAACACCCGACTGACAAACACGTTACGCCCTCAGCGAACACCTTAGCTATCGCTTCTGGCACGTCGCAAGGCGGCGACGCCGTATTCATATCACGCACACTTACGTAATCGACAACCCAGACTAAATCATCAATTGATCCGTGGCAGTGAGCAAGTCCATTGTTGTAAACATATTTCTGCGCATCATGGCTGACGACCTGAAGAACAAACACCGTCGATCTTTTACACCGACGACAGCCGCACTGTGCCTCGAATCGATGAAGAATTTGTCCATCTTCGATTTGCACTGCTCCGACAACATCAAATGTCACTTGTTTTACGCCGCAACGCGGACAATCTGCCGCTAATTCACTCATCGACTTCTCCAATTGTTGTGTTTGATATCCGGAATGAATCACAGCGGCCGGCGGCAGGCATGCAAGTGATGACGCAGTTCAGCATGCCCCCCCGTACGCGGGGGGGATGAGAAGTGGGAAGCCTAGACGACACTTGAACCAAAGATGTCTATGTGCTCGTGGATTGCGCTAATAGCGATAGCTGCTCGGAGACAGCAATTGCGCTCTCGGATACCTCGGCCTTCCTGCGCGTCACTTTCGGAATATTGCCAACAGTCCAGAGGCCCAGCGCTTTACGTCGACGGTCGGTTTCCGGGAGGAATAAGTAGTTGTACCGCGAACGAATTCGATGGAGGTACTCACGTTCCTCATCCAAATCGTGCATGCGCTCTATAATGCCATCGACGGGCCCTAGCTCGACTCCAACCCACTTTCGCCCCTTTAGCTCTGCAACCGCATACGTCGTACCAGATCCCCCGAACGGGTCAAACACGGTATCGCCTTCGTTCGTAGACATTTCTATTACTCGGTCGAGCAGCTTCACAGAAAGCTCATTCGCCTCTTTCCGCTTCTTATATTTTGCATGACGAACAATAGGAATATCGTTCCAAACATCGCAAAGACTTACACCCAACGGATTCATTTTGTCCTTATATCCGCCATAGTCCTTCAGGTCCGTAAAGCATTCAGGACACACGTCCATAGGAAGTCGGTCTGCATGAAACGTTTTCGGACGAGGCCCCTTGACGTAATAAAGAAGCGAATAGTGGGATGGGTAAAGTTTCGATGGCAGAGGAAGGCTGTATTTCATATCTACAGCAATCCAATGTCGGAAATTTAGATGACGATTAAGATAGGTCGAAAGATAAGTGTTCCACTTCGGAAGGTTCCAAATAAATAGCGCTCCTCCATCTTTTAACAATCGAATACACTCATCTAACCATTGCTCGCACCACTGAAGATAGTGCTCCGTCCGCAGGTTGTCGTCCATTTCCGATGCATAGAGCTTATCGAGATTAAACGGCGGGTCGGCAAATACCATATCAATTGACTCCGATTCAATTCCGGCCATTGCGTCCATGCAATCACCCTGGAACAGCGTCCCATTTTCTGACGTTAAAACAGGAGTAAGTGGCTTTCTAATCGCCGCAGCTGAATCAGCCGCACTAGCCAGGCTGCCATCCATGATTTCAGCAATAGCACGCGCATTAGAACTCAATGCTTCTATGACTGTACGATTGATGAAGCCGCTCTTTAGGCGGAGTTCAATCTCGGTTAGATTGATGGCGCGCGCCAAATTTCGCATCTCCTCATTAGTTGGCTCGATGCCCTTCTCGTCATAGAACTTGATTCGTTGCGAAGGAATGCCGGACTTGGCCGATACCGCTTTTATTCCGCGAAAATCTTTTGGGTCCAACCCTAGCGCAGCTAACAGCATATTTTTTGTACATCCTTTGAGCAATAGAGTTTTGTGACTATAGTCCGTCGACTATTGTCCTCCCACAGCCCATTGTGAGATGTGGAGGGAAAATGTCGCCAGAGCAAGCATTCAGTAGGGTACTTCGGAAGCTTCGTTTAGAGGCAGCCTTGACTCAAGAGCAACTAGCGTTCGAGTCGAATCTTGACCGCACCTACATTTCGCTACTTGAACGCGGCTTGAGGCAGCCAACGCTGACCTCCATGGTACAGCTATCTGCTGCGCTTCGTATAGCTCCCTCTACGTTGATGACCCACATAGAAGAGGCGATGAATGCGACTGATGCGGAGTGAGTACCTTGTTGACAACGGGCCGTTTGCCAACACCCAGGAAAGATTGGAAACCATTAACGAGATACGTGCCGGTATCGCGACGGTCGTATGGCCGGTTGGCGCTGACAACTTCACGATTAATCCAATCAAGAAGGGAAATGGCGTCACTCCCATCAAGCACGAGTTCCTTCGCCATTTACGCGCGCAGGGATGGGAGACGGAAGTTCGCACCAGTATTGGTGGAGTCGCGCCGGGGCCATTGGATGCAGTCAAGACCTTCAGTGACGGTAGAAAATTTGCCGTTGAATGGGAAACTGGCAACATTTCGTCAACGCACCGAGCAATCAACAAGATGGTCCTGGGCATGCTTCGCAACGAGCTGTGCGGAGGGGCCATTGTGCTTCCTACCCGCTCAATGTATCAATTCCTGACGGACCGCGTCGGCAACTACGAGGAAATCCTGCCTTACTTTGACAACTGGCGCGGCAGAACGGACTTACAAGGGCTCTTGGCTATCTTCGCTGTAGAGCACGACGCGGTATCTGGGGATGCCCCTGCGATTCCAAAAGGAACCGACGGATGGGCCAACTTTCAACCAGCAGTTGCTGTGGCAGCCGAATGACCTCACCAACGAATCAAGAACAGTATAAGAAGCTATTTGCCGAGCTCGATAAGGAACCTCCGAAGCCAGCCGAATCGAGGGCCGGGCGTGCCCTAGCTTTCGCTTTGGACATTCGTAAGTTCGAAATCGAACTTTACTGGAAAAGGGCGACATACTTTTGGGCATTTATCGCAGCTGCCTTCGCTGGCTACGCCTTAACCTACAAAAACTCATCCGAGCATGAGCCATGGCTTTCGCTATTGTTTTCATCGCTTGGTCTCGTTTTTTCATTCACATGGTATTTAGTCAATCGAGGCAGTAAATATTGGCAGAATAATTGGGAGCGGCATGTTGACCTGTTGGAAGACATCACTCTGAGCCCTCTATACAAGGTCGTCGCAGAGGATGTCGGCAATAAAAACCCATTGACGGCTGCAGGTCCATTTTCCGTTAGCAAACTCAATCAAATTCTAAGCGCGTTTGTAACGTCAATTTGGGTGCTCCTGTTCATCAAATCACTATTTCCGATATCCAACGAACTGTCCGTTGACGTTTGTAAAATTGCAATTACGTTACTTACCGTTGTAGCAATTTTTCTGTTGTATTTTATGGGCATCTCATCCAATGAGAAGACTACATTCTCACTTCGCAGTCGAGTCATTGCGATTTTGCCGGGTGCACAGACGCCATGATTGGACCTACCCTGTCATGGAACGAACGATTGCACTATCGCGACCGCCTAAGAGCATCCCGATATTCGGCTTTAGCGGACTCCGAGGGTTTTGGGGAGATTTGCTTTGCCGTTGAGGCGTTAGGACTTCGCCTCCTCGGCAAAGAGTCCACGATGCATGGCTATTTTGAAAAAATTAAACCGCTAATTTTCGATTCCATAGTCTTAACTACTCTAACAGAACAGTATCCTGAACTCTTCACCACTTTTGATGCCCTATATGCGGGCTTAAAAGCCGCTAGAAATGACGCAATGCATACCGGCGTGTACGCACGCCATGCAACGTCTGCTGCAATTGAACTCTGTATAGGATTAGAAGAGGCACTAATGGCAGAGCAACAACTCCCAAGAGAAACCGTGGCCGATTTCATGGTTAAGGCCCCGATGATAGTTATGCCGTGGCAGCCAGTCGCCCACGCTCGGCAACTAATGCTGACCCATTCATTCTCCTACTTGCCTGTATTCCTACAGAGCTGGAAATTGGTACCAGAAATTTCAATGGCAAAATACCTCCGCCATGAGAGTAGAAAACGCCGCATGGCATGCTCAATCGAAGACGCTGTCAACGACGGGCTTGAATTAATAGATGCAATTATGGTGGAAGCCACGGCCAAAGTGGAAAACCTCCTGAGCGCGAATAATAATATCAATGTCCCAATGCTTTGGTTGGTGCAGGACCGCAACGGAGACTTGTGCGGAGTTCTATCTCCGTTCGAGTTGATGTAGATTTTCGACCGCGCTGCCAAAATTCACAAGGCGTAACGGCCAGGTTTGCAATGGGCTATGGACGTGCAGTTTAGAAATGATACTGGCCTACGCAGGGAGCACATGTCATGCCAATGAATCTTGAACAGCTACTCGCCATTGGCTTCAAACCAGTTGGGAATTGGACGCTTGCAAACGGACTACTTCAGTTGACCTTGACCACAGCGGCCACGCCCCAGCGGAACGTACTCTACGCATTTGTAGTTGATGGGGCGCTGGCATACGTCGGAAAACGACGCAAAGTCTACCAAAGCGCATGCATGCATATCGGTCGCCTCCGAACAATACCGAACGCGGTGGAACCACAAACGCAAAAAACAATCGAAACATTATCGTCACACTTTCGTCTGGCGCAAAAGTCGAGATTTTTGCCCTCTTTGCGCTGGCAACACAGCACCATGGAGAGTTTCCTGTAAATCTAGCTGCGGGCATGGAGGATAGCCTTATTCAAGCCTTGGCGCCGCCCTGGAATGGGCGCAGCGCAAACAAGAGTTCATCACCAGCTTCCATTGCGCTGGAGAGCAGTGGCCCAGAATTACGCCACGAACCAAAATGTCTTCCCGGCATTGCAAATCCCGCTCTCCGATGCATTGAAACACCGTTTGCGTTCGCAAGGCAGATGCACGGAAAAACTACGGCAACCACCGCGCGGAGAACTCCCTTTAACGTTGAAGTCAACGGATGCTTCTTGGAATTCGTCCCCGGCTCATCAAAGGCACCGCGACGCGAGGGTGAGGCAAGCATTACCGCCCTACTTGCCCACCTTTCAGAAACCATTTCGTTTCAGACGTCGACCTACCAGGACATTAGTTTCAATGCGTCCTATGTTCTAGCTCTCGCGAAGACTTGGCAGCATGCTCAAATAGACAGCTGAGGATAATTTCCGGCTTGAAACCGTACGACCTCGCATACAGGGAAGTGGGAGACATAAAATCCTACACCAACCCTACATGCGCATGAAAATAACGTGAAAACACCAGTAAGAGCAGGAACAAATTCCGTAAGTCTTTGATTTTATTGGCCTACCCAACAGGAATCGAACCTGTGACCCTAAGCTTAGAAGACGGAGGGTACAAGCCGACTTCGCAGCCAAAAGCAAATGTGACCGTTCCGTTTACATATTCGCTTTCTGAAGCGCAATTTCCTTGACATCTGAGATGTGACATTCCAGTAGGAAATTAAAAGTACCGATCAATAAGAACTTAGCACCATTTAACTGGTTATCTGAAGTGCAATTATATTCCTTTTTCAGCTGTGAAAAGACCGACTGAGGTATTCGAATATCAACCTTTCCGTCACCTCGATTCAGAAAAGCAATTGAGGTTAGCTCGCGAAAAGAGAAAGCTTCGCCCCATACGCCAATGACACGATCAGTGTGTTGCCGACCTAACTGAAGGAAGGGGACGAAAAATTCAGAGGCTAAGGTTTCCACTTTTCCGACAACGATCTTTTTTGAAGAGGTAGCAAATTCGGGGTTAACAAGGAGCTCTTGCAGTACGGCATCTACACCACGTCTTGCCGGAATACTCGTAGCCTCGTTTCCTTTAGATATAGTTGTTCGACGGCGAGAGCTTACATCCTTCGTTGTGTTTAGCTCGTTCAAGGATTCCCTACTACCTCCAAGTACAATCACTATAGTGTTCGCTTCGACTAAGGCGGCATCACTTCCGCTGTCACCCTGATACGCCTCTTCACAGTCGTCAGCATGGTTCTTCGATGCGAAGTAGGCTCCTTGGTGCGGCGAACCTTTGTTCAGGTAGGCACTAGCTTTACAATCGAGGCAACTAAACTGTGTCCGTACTTTCGCAAACGCTTCGTCAGATAGTTCAGCTGCCCATTTAGCTTCGACAGGAGCGCCGTTCAGCAATGCATATTTCATCGTCTCGCCCAAGTATTAAAATACGTTTGCAGTGTAGAGGCTTCGTTGTGCTGCTGCAAACGATAACAGTCGACACCAGAAATACTATGGGGTTGCTCCTTGATGAGTAAGCCCGTAAACTAGACCCAGACAGGGCAAAAATCCTGTCCCAATTTTGTCCCACTTGTGGGACAAGAACGAGATTTCTCAGCCACGATACCAACAGCGTGCACTGCCGCGCCCAGGTCGACACCACGGGCAAGACGGGCGTGGAAATGGAAGCGCTGACATCAGTACAGATCGGTTTGCTGACCATCTACGACATGTGCAAGGCCGTCGACCGGGGCATGGTCATGACCAACGTGCGCGTGCTGGAAAAGCATGGCGGCAAATCGGGCGATTGGCACGCCGAGGTGTAATTATTGTGCCTGGCGCGCCAGCCGCTCCTGGAAGCGGCGCAAATCGTACACTAGCCAGGCGCCGCCGGACAGGCACAGCGCGATGATGGCCTTGGACAGCGGCAAGTGGAATTGCTCCTGTCCTGCCAGCGCAAAGCCGGTATGGATCAGGAAGGTGGCCACGCCCAGGCCAGCGCAGCAGCTCGCATAAAAAGGTGCCCGCGCGGTGGACAGCAACACGTGCTTGTAGCCCACCAGCACCAGGGCAATGGCCGCCAGGTTAAACACCAGGAAACCCTGGACGCCGCCCGGCAGATGGAACATCTCCCACTCTTTCCAGTAGGCAGCATCGATTTGATGCAGGATCAGGAACAACATGGTCCAGAAGTAGCTGCGCGGCATAGGATTTACATTCGTCAATATTGATGCAATTGTAAAGCCTGCACCGCGCGGCGCCACGTGCACCTGGCATTTTTCGATGCCAATATGAATTTCATTGATATAAATGCTTTTTCATCAAGAAATCATGCATACTGCGAGTCGACCATATCCAGATGAGCATCGCATGACAAGCAACAAGCCCGCCGCGGAAAACAAGCTCCAGGACTTCGACTTCGAGGCCATGAATCTGCAGGTGGGTGGACGCATCCAGTTCATCACGCATCGCACCATCAAACCCATCCAGCATTTCTCGACCCTGATCGGCTATGTCAAAGACGAGTATTTGATCGTCAAGATTCCCATGGAAAACGGCGCGTCCATCGTGCTCAACGAGGGCGACAAGCTGACCATCCGCGTGTTTTCCGGCGTCACCGTCTGCTCGTTTTCCTGCAGCGTGCTGCGTATCTTCGGCCGCCCGCTCAATTATGTCCACCTGAGCTTTCCCGACGCCATCCAGGGCACCAGCCTGCGCACGGCCATGCGCGTGAAAGTGGACATTCCGGCGCAGCTGAGCTACCGCGACGTGGCAGCCGTGCCCGTGTTCATCGTCAACCTCAGCGTTTCGGGCGCGCTGATCGAAGCGCCCAGCATGCTCACGCCGGACGACGAAGGCGTGGCCCTGAGCTTTACCCTGCTGGTGCAGCCGAACAAGCATCAGATGCGCGTCAATACGCGCGCCCGCATCCAGAACGTCAGCGTGGGCAAGCCGTCGAATGGCAATGCCGCCGAGGTGGCGGAAATCTATACGTATGGCGTGCAATTCATCGACCTGGAACCGACCCACTACACCCTGCTGCAAAACCTCACCTATGAAGCGCTGATCGCGGACCGGCAAAAAATCGTCTGACACTGGCGCGGCAGGCGCCGCTCACTGCGTCGCCACCACCTTCGGAATATTGTTCCTGGTAATGGCTTCCTTGGCTGCAGCATTCGTCACGCTGGTGCTGTTAAACCAGCTCAGGCTGCTGGTGCCAATCTGCAACTCCATGTTCACCGTCTGGCCGCCCATGCCGCTGCCCATATTGCCCGCCAGGGTCAGCTCGATATTGCCTTTATCGACCTTGGCACTGGCCACTTCGCGCGTGGCACTGAACACGGGGATGGCGCTGGGTACGGCCTGGGTGGACGTGCTGCAGGTGGTAGCCAGCCCGCCGTTTTCCTGCACGCACAGGGCCACGGCCGTTTTCAAGGGGGCAGCGGCCGCCAGCACATTGCTGACCTTGGCCCGCATCGTGTAGTCGCCATACTGGGGAATGGCCACGGCCGCCAGGATGCCGGCGATAGCCACCACGATCATCAGTTCTATCAGGGTAAATCCGCTTTGCGCGCGCATCGTATCCTCCCATGGTGCATTGCTCACGCCAGATACGTTGCAAGCGCCATGCCAGCGGCGCGCCCGGGCAGCGGCAGCACACGTGGAAAGAAAAGCGACACTTTTGGGCAGGTTCGGACCAGCACCGTCCCCCCAGGCCGGGAATCGGCCTGTCTTGCGGATAAAAAAAAGGAGCCGAAGCTCCTTTTTTGCACTGCGGTGACCAGGCTGAAATTACAGCATGGCTTTCAGCAGACGCGCCATTTCCGACGGGTTTTTGGTCACGGTGATGCCGCAAGCTTCCATGATTTCCAGCTTGGCTTGTGCCGTATCGGCACCGCCCGAGATCAGCGCGCCGGCGTGGCCCATGCGCTTGCCTGGAGGAGCCGTCACGCCAGCGATGAAGCCAACGACCGGTTTTTTCATGTTGTCTTTGATCCAATAAGCCGCGTTGGCTTCGTCTGGACCACCGATTTCGCCGATCATGATGACCGCGTCGGTATCTGGATCATCATTGAACATCTTCATGATGTCGATGTGCTTCAGACCGTTGATCGGGTCGCCGCCGATGCCGACTGCCGACGATTGGCCCAGGCCCAGTGCGGTCAGCTGACCCACTGCTTCATAGGTCAGGGTACCCGAACGCGACACCACGCCGATACGGCCCTTCTTGTGGATGTGACCTGGCATGATGCCGATCTTGATTTCGTCTGGCGTGATCAGGCCTGGGCAGTTAGGGCCCAGCAGCAAGGTTTTGCTGTTGGCTTTAGCCATGCGGTCTTTCAGAGCCATCATGTCACGCACAGGAATGCCTTCGGTGATGCAAATGGCCAGATCCATTTCAGCTTCGACAGCTTCCCAGATCGCCGCTGCCGCGCCTGCTGGCGGTACGTAGATCACGGAAACGTTGGCGCCGGTTTCTTTTTTCGCTTCGGTCACGTTAGCGAAAATAGGAATGCCTTCGAAATCTTCGCCGGCTTTCTTCGGGTTCACGCCTGCCACGAAGGCAGCTTTGCCGTTCGCGTAGTCGCGGCAACCGCGGGTGTGGAACTGGCCGGTCTTGCCGGTGATCCCTTGGGTAACGACTTTGGTATCTTTATTGATCAGAATGGACATGTTGATTCCTTAATTAAGCTTGACCGGCAGCAGCGGCAACGACGCTCTTGGCTGCATCTTCCATGGTGTCGGCTGCGATGATAGGCAGACCGGAATCGGCCAGCATCTTTTTGCCCAGGTCTTCGTTGGTGCCCTTCATGCGCACGACCAGTGGCACGTTCAGCGAGACGGCTTTCACTGCGGCGATCACGCCTTCAGCGATCACGTCGCAACGCATGATGCCGCCGAAAATGTTCACCAGGATGGCTTTCAGGCCTGGGTTTTTCAGCATGATCTTGAACGCTTCGGTCACTTTTTCTGCCGTGGCGCCGCCGCCGACGTCCAGGAAGTTGGCTGGCTCGCCGCCGAACAGTTTAATCGTGTCCATGGTAGCCATGGCCAGGCCGGCACCGTTCACCAGGCAACCGATGTTGCCGTCGAGCGAGATATAGGCCAGGTCGAATTTCGACGCTTCGATTTCAGCTGGATCTTCTTCGTCCAGATCGCGCAGGGCGACGATTTCCGGATGACGGAACAGGGCGTTCGGGTCAAAGTTGAACTTGGCGTCCAGGGCGATGACTTTGCCGCTGCCGGTAACGATCAGCGGGTTGATCTCGGCCAGCGAGCAGTCGGTTTCCCAGTACGCTTTGTACAGGCCTTGCAGGTTGACGCGCGCGTCGGCGATGGAGCCGGCAGGCACGCCGATTTTGGCGGCGATGTCGTCTGCCTGGGCATCGGTCAGGCCGGTGCCTGGATCGATGGTGACGTGGTGGATCTTCTCTGGGTGGCTCTCGGCCACTTCTTCGATGTCCATGCCGCCTTCGGACGACGCCATCAGGACGATTTTCTGGGTAACGCGGTCGGTGACCAGCGAAACGTACAGTTCTTGTTTGATGTCGGCGCCTTCTTCTACCAGCAGGCGGTTGACTTTCTGGCCTTCGGCGCTGGTCTGATGCGTGATCAGCTGCATGCCCATGATCTGGTCAGCGTATTCCTTGACCTGTTCGATCGATTTTGCCACTTTCACGCCGCCGCCCTTGCCGCGGCCACCTGCGTGGATCTGTGCCTTGACGACCCACACCGGGCCGCCCAGGGTTTCCGCAGCCTTGACTGCCTCTTCGACGGACATGCACGGGATACCGCGTGGTACCGTCACTCCGTGCTGCCGGAGGATTTCTTTGGCTTGATACTCATGGATTTTCATGCTGGCTTCCCTTCTGATACTGATGTGTAAAAATACGGTTAGTGGTGCAAAAAAAACAGGAAAGCGCCGGGGTCACGGCTTGGCTACCCAGCGCGGGTAATACTGTGCCACCGCCCCGCCATCGGTGCGCAGGGCGTGGCATTTGTCGAGTTGAAACGGCTTTTCATGCGATAAGTCAGCATTCGCACCGTCGCGGGTCGACCAGACATCGCCGGCAAATGCCTGAACCGTCGCAGTCGGCAAGACTTGCGCCAGTTCGGTCAAATGGGTACAGCCAGCGATTCCCGCCAGGCGCTGTTTCAAGTCGCGGCGGAAATTCTTCAATAGATTCAGACCGATCAGCGCCCTGTAAGCGGGGCCGATGGTATCGCAAAAACCGGGATAGGGCACGGCATCGGAGGCAGCTTCGGCCTCGACAATGGTCAGTTCGCGATCGACGGTAATGCGTAAATGGAGGTCATGCAGAGGGGCGCCGGCGGGACGGGGGCCGGAAGCCAGGGTCGCGTCATAGCTTTTGATATCGGTGATACGGGCGTCAATATCCCACAGGCCGTCGTCGCGCACATACGCTTGGACGTCGATAACGCGGGAGTGCCGTAGGGCGCGCCGGGATACGGGAGTTGACAGGGGCATAAGACCGATGCCGCTTGCGCGGCCATAATTAGTAAGCAGCCATGTGCCTAAAGCACTCTGTTCGCAGCTTCTACGAACAGCAACCGCACCTGCGGCGCCGCAAAAACCCTAAAAGTGTAGCACACAGGGCGCTAGTTGCGCCGCAACATAATTATTTATTGGTCTGGCCGCCCGCCGCAAATTATCAATGAAAATCGCAAAATGAATGACAAACATTCACAATGCAAATAACCCGGAAGCAGGTAGGCAGGCACCGACAACCTGGCCGGCGCCGCGCCTCAGTCTGTCACGCCCAGTATGCGCAAAATGGGCAAGTTCCGCGCAGAGAAATGCTGTGCGTGCGCCAGCAGTTCGGCCAGGTTTTCCTCTTCCGTCAACAAGGGCTGCCCGTCCTTCGTCACCAACTGGTTCAAGCGCAGCAACACCGGCCATGTCGCGCGCACCCATTCTTGCGGCGTTGAACAACCTTGCAGTTTCGCCCACAGGAATAGCTGTTGTAAATGCGGTACAGCCACGCCGCTGCCCGTCAGGGGACTGGCGAGAATGTTCAAATCGGTTCTTGCCAGCGCCTGTTCCAGCAGGTGCGCATTCAGGCGCGCCGACTGCGGCCGCGCCACGGCGATGTCGGCCTCGTCCTGGACAGCCAGCACGCTACCCTTGCTGACCAGCACCAGCATGATCTGCAGCAAGGCAGCCAGGTTGGCTTCGCTGCCCGCCAGTTGCTGCTCCAGCTCGCCTATCGTGTAGACGCGATGGTCGGCCATGGCATCGAGCACGGGTGCATACACGCGCTCATCCATATCGGCGTCGCCCAGCACGCCATGCACGCTCAACACCACTTCGTCGCGCGGCACGGCCAGCATCACGCGCACGGCCCGCAAGGCGCTGGCCTGGGCGAGCGGCGTCAGCCTGCGCGCGCCCTTGACCCAGTAATCCTTGCGGAATTGCTCGTTGACGAGGAAAGCGCGTGTCGTCTCGCGGAAGATGGGATCGGGTATCTCGGCCAGGAATTGCTGGTGCTCGGCCGTCAGGTTCAGCATGTCGACCAGAGCGGTATAGGTGGCGGACGCGGCAAACTCGAGCTTGGCCTCGCCCAGCATGGCCGCGACGCTGGAAAAGGCCATCGGCTGCCAGTCGGCATTGAAATACTCATGGGCAAGATAATGTCCATCCATCGCCTTGAGCTTGTCGATGCGGTCCGCCAGGAGCGGGTTGGCCTCCAGGAAGCGCGGTTGCGCGGCGATCATCCTGTCGACGAAATCGATGGCGCCAGCGACTCTGGCCAGCACGCCCTGGCCCGGCGCACTCATGACGCGGCTATGTTCGGCCATCAGGTCGCGCATCGGCATCATGGCGGCCCAGCCTGGCTGCGTGTTGTAACTGATGAAGACGACGCCGCCGACTTTCAGCTTGCGCCGCAGGAAGTCGACGATCAGCGCGCGATTGTCCGCCGAGACCCAGCTCCAGATCCCGTGCAGGCAGATAAAGTCGAAATCGGGCAAGTCGTCGCGGCAGCAAAACTGCGCGAACGATTCGTCCGTGAACTGCGCTCCGGCGCCGGCCGCGCTGGCCAGCTCCTGCGCGAAGGCGGCCTGGGAAGGATTGAAATCATTGCCATACCAGCGCGTGGCGGACGCCGCCGCATGGATGTTGGCGCTGATGCCCTGGCCAAAGCCCAACTCGCAAGCCGTGCCGCTGGCCGGCAAGGCAAGGCCGGCGGCCAGCAGGGGCAGCCGCAGGCGCAACGGATTCAATTCTTCGTAATAGCCATAGGTATAGGCGATTTCGGCCATATAGCCGGCATTCCAGTTGCTCATCTTGCATCCTGTCACGATCAGTGGTGCCGCGCGCATCGCACAGCGTTCGAGCGCCAGCATACCCGATCGCGCGGCGTCGCCATACGGGAAACAGATGGCGTTTGGGAGCGCAGTTCATGGCGGCACGACGGGGCCGCCATGGCCAGCCTTATTCCTCGTCGGGGTCCAGCCCCTTCAAGGCCACCTGCACGGCGCGCTGCGAAAAGCCGCGCTGCATCAAAAAACGCATCTGCTTGTTGCGTTGCTCGGCATCTTGCGCCACTTCACCAAATTTGCGGCGCCACACTTCGCAGGCGCGTGCGGTCTCGCCTTCGGCCAGGCCTGCCTTGAGTTCCTGCAGCGCCTCGCCGGCTATGCCATGGCTTTGCAATTCGGCCATGATGCGGCTATTCCCGAAGCGGGCCGAGCGGCGGTGGATCAGCGACTCGGAAAAGCGCTCCTGCGACAGCCAGTTGGCTTGCTCCAGGCTGTCGAGCAAGGCTTCCACGTCATCACCCTCCTGCGCATGGCGCTGCAGCTTGCGCCGCAATTCCATGCGGCTATGCTCGCGCATCGACAAAAAGCGGAGCGCCCTGCCCTTCAGGCTTAGTTGTACTGCGGCCATACACCCACCTTGTCTTTCATTCCACGATCACAGCCCCCAAACACAATCGCCGCCCGGCGCAACAGCGCGGGACGGCGATCATGGTCACACCTTGCCAGACACCATCCGCCAGTGCGAATGGTGGCTGACGGCAGCTTACTCGGCAGCCTTGGCTTCTGCCTTGGCAGCCTTGTCGGCGGCTTTATCGGCTTTTTCCGGCTTTTCAGCGGCCAGCGGCGGCAGTTCGCGCACGCCCAGCGACGCGCGGACCTTGTTTTCGATCTCACGGGCCAGCGCCGGACGCTCTTGCAGGAAGGCGCGGGCATTGTCCTTGCCCTGGCCGATGCGTTCGCCGTTGTAGCTATACCACGAACCGGATTTTTCCACGATCTTGGCATCCGAACCCAGGTCCAGGATTTCGCCTTCGCGCGAGGTGCCGGCGCCATACAGGATGTCGAAGTGCGCTTCCTTGAACGGTGGCGCGATCTTGTTCTTGACGACCTTGACCTTGGTTTCATTGCCGATCACTTCATCGCCGGACTTGATCGAGCCGGTGCGGCGGATATC
Organism: Janthinobacterium sp. GL_088; assembly: GCF_057837845.1. NCBI lineage: Bacteria > Pseudomonadati > Pseudomonadota > Betaproteobacteria > Burkholderiales > Oxalobacteraceae > Janthinobacterium > Janthinobacterium sp. GL_088. The sequence continues at coordinate 6,135,734 of NZ_CM174453.1, forward strand.
CAGGCGCACGGAGGCGTAGAATTTCAGCGCATTGCCGCCGGTGGTCGTTTCCGGGCTGCCGAACATCACGCCGATCTTCATGCGGATCTGGTTGATGAAGATGACCAGGGTATTCGTGCGGTTGATCGAACCGGTCAGCTTGCGCAGAGCTTGCGACATCAGGCGTGCTTGCAGGCCTGGCAGGGAGTCGCCCATGTCGCCTTCGATCTCGGCGCGTGGCGTCAGTGCGGCTACGGAGTCGATGACGACGAGGTCGACGCTGCCCGAACGCACGAGGGCGTCGCAGATTTCCAGCGCCTGCTCGCCCGTGTCCGGTTGCGAGATCAGCAATTCATGCAAGTTCACGCCCAGCTTTTGCGCGTAACCGACGTCCAGCGCGTGCTCGGCATCGATAAAGGCGCAAGTGCCGCCCAGTTTTTGCATTTCAGCAATGGTTTGCAGGGTCAGGGTGGTTTTACCCGACGATTCCGGACCATAGATCTCCACCACGCGGCCGCGCGGCAAGCCGCCCACGCCCAGCGCGATATCGAGGCCGAGCGAACCGGTCGACACGACTTGCACTTCTTCGATCGCCGCGCTGGCATCCATGCGCATGACCGAACCTTTGCCAAACTGCTTCTCGATCTGCGCCAGTGCGGCGGCGAGCGCCTTGGCTTTTTCCGATGCGGGTACTACAGCTTTTTTATCGTCCATATGTTCTTTCAGCCGTTCTACAGGTGCGGATTCACGAGACGCATCTACGTGAACCGTGCAGCCTGCGATAGCGCCAGTGGGTTAAATTCTTTACACAGACAGTACTGTATAAAAAAACAGTGATCAATGCAAGCGGAACGTGGATTTGTTTTGAAACAGATCAATACAAGCCTGGTTTCTCACAAAAACTCGCCACCTTGCGGAAAATGAAACACAATACAAACTTCTACCGCCGCAAGCATAGGAAGTGCACCATGCGTATTTTACTTGCCGAAGATGACAGCGTGCTGGCCGATGGCCTGACCCGCTCGCTGCGCCAGTCCGGTTATGCGATCGACTACGTCAAGACGGGCCAGGAGGCCGATACGGCCCTGTCCACCCAGGAATTCGACTTGCTGATCCTCGACCTGGGCCTGCCGAAAATGTCCGGCCTGGAAGTGCTGCGCCGCCTGCGCGCGCGCGCCTCGCTGTTGCCCGTGCTGATACTGACGGCCGCCGATTCCATCGAGCAACGCGTGAATGGCCTCGACCTCGGTGCCGATGATTATATGGCCAAGCCGTTCGCCCTGTCGGAACTGGAGGCAAGAGTGCGCGCCCTGACGCGCCGCGGCGCCGGCGGCGGCGCCACCATCATCAAGCATGGCCCCCTCAGCTACGACCAGGTGGGGCGCAGCGCCTACATCAACGACCAGATGCTCGACCTGTCGGCGCGCGAACTGGGCTTGCTGGAAATCTTGCTTGGCCGCACCGGCCGCCTCGTCTCGAAAGAGCAGCTGGTCGACCACCTGTGCGAATGGGGCGAAGAAGTGTCGAACAACGCCATCGAAGTGTATGTCCACCGCTTGCGCAAGAAGATCGAAGTGGGCGGCGTGCGCATCGCCACCGTGCGCGGCCTCGGCTATTGCCTGGAAAAATACTCGGAAACGGCGCGCCTGAACGCTGAAGCGGGCGAGTCGGCAAGCCCGGCCAGCGGACCCGCCAGCAAGTGAAGGCGCGCGAGGCGCCAGCGGACGAGCCAGAAGACGACGACTGGTTCGAGCCGCCCACCACGGAACAGGATGACACCATCGAGCATTCGCTGTTCGGCGAAATCCTCGACTGGATGCTGGCGCCCTTGCTGCTGCTGTGGCCGATGAGCATTGCCATCACCTACCTGGTGGCCAAGGGCATCGCCAATCAGCCGTTCGACCATGCGCTGGAAGACAGCGTGACGGTGCTGACGCAGCAGGTCAAGCAGGCCGACGGCGCCATGCTGCGCCGCGTGCCGGAAAAGAACAGCAGTAATAGCGGCCGCGACTTCCTGCGCGGCGACGATATCGACACCCTGTATTACCTGGTAGTGGGTCCGCGCGGCGAATATCTGGACGGCGACCGCGACTTGCCCCCGCCACAGGACGCCGACAAATACCGCAGCGGCATGGTGCTGTTTCGCAACGACACCATCCATGGCACGCCCGTGCGCGTGGCGTTCAGCTATCTCGACATCCCTTCCGGCAACGACGATGAGCCCAGCCGCGCGCTGGTGCAAGTGGCGGAAACCCTGGAAAAGCGCGCCCAGCTGGCCAATGAAATCATCAAGGGCGTGATCTTGCCGCAGTTCATCATCCTGCCCGTGATCCTGGCCCTGGTCTGGTTTGCCCTGGCGCGCGGCCTGTCGCCGCTGGCGCAATTGCAGGAACGCATACGCGCCCGGCCGCCCGACGATTTATCGCCCATCGAATCGGGCCAGGTGCCCGAGGAAATCACGCCGCTGGTCGGATCGCTCAACGAGATGCTGGCGCGGCTGTCGCTGTCGATCGACATGCAGAAACGCTTCATCGCCGATGCCGCACACCAGATGAAGACGCCGCTGGCCGGCATGCGCATGCAATCCGAACTGGCCCTGCGCCAGACCGACCACGACGAGATTCACCGCTCGCTGCTGCAACTGGCGAAAAGTTCGGAAGCGGCCACGCGCCTGGTCAACCAGCTGCTGGCCCTGGCGCGCGCGGAAAACCAGCCGCAGGCGGGCACGGCGTTCGAGCCGATCGAGCTGAGCGAGCTGGCGCGCGGCGTGGTGCAGGACTGGGTGCAAGCCTCGTTTGCCCAGCATATCGACCTGGGCTTCGAGCAGCCCGCGTATTCGATCATGATTTCCGGCAATGCCATGATGCTGCGCGAACTGCTGAGCAACCTGATCGACAATGCCCTGCGCTACACGCCGGCCGGCGGCAGCGTCACCGTGCGCGTGCGCAGCACCCTGGAACTGGCCATCCTGGAAGTGGAAGATACGGGCCCCGGCATACCGCAAGCCGAGCGGGCCCACGTGTTCGAACGCTTTTACCGCATTCTCGGCAGCAATGTCGACGGTAGCGGCCTGGGCCTGGCCATCGTGCGCGAAATTGCGCAGCAGCACGGCGCCGAAGTCGATATTTTTAACAATCCGCGCGCGCAGTCGCCGAAGCTGCCGGGCACCCTGCTGCGCCTGAGCATCGCCCTGCTGTTGCCGGACGCGCCAGAAGAGGATGAGATCACGTATGGATAAGCCGAGCCCACCCGTTCCGCCAACACGGTCGCTACGCACGCCCGGCCCCGAGCTGCAGGCGCGCCTCGATGTGCACTGGCGCAAGACGCGGCGCCTGACGGCCATCCTGCTGCTGGTCTGGCTGCTGACGGGCTTCCTGACCGTGTTTTATGCGCGCGAACTGTTGCATCTGAACCTGTTCGGCTGGCCGCTGCCCTTTTATATGGCGGCCCAGGGCGCCTCGCTGGTGTACCTGGCCATCATCGCCTTCTATGCCTGGCGCATGCGGCGCCTCGACCGGGCTTTTCATGCCGAGGAGCAGGCATGAGCACCCAGCGCAGCTTCTTTGCCCGCCTGTGCCGCTACTACCTGCTGTTTACGGCCGGTTTCGCCGCCTTCCTGCTGGCTTTGTCGGTGCTGGAACAGGAAGGCATGCCGCGCGCGTGGATCGGCTACCTGTTCATGCTCGTCACCATCACCCTGTACGCCACCATCGGCGTCATCAGCCGCACCTCGAACGTCACCGAATACTATGTGGCGGGGCGCAGGGTGCCGGCCATGTTCAACGGCATGGCCACGGCCGCCGACTGGATTTCGGCAGCCAGCTTCATCAGCCTCGCCGGCGGCCTGTATCTGAACGGCTTCGACGGCCTGGCCTTCATCATGGGCTGGACGGGTGGCTATTGCCTGGTCGCACTGCTGATCGCGCCCTACCTGCGCAAGTTCAGCCAGTACACGATTCCCGATTTCCTCGCCGCCCGCTATGGCAGCGGCACCGACAAACGGGGCGCCAGCGTGCGCGTGGTGGCCGTGGCCGCCACCATCATCGTGTCGTTTACGTATGTGGTGGCGCAGATCTACGCCGTCGGCCTGATCGCCTCGCGCTTCACGGGCGTGGATTTTTCCGTCGGCATCTTCCTGGGCCTGGCCAGCATCCTCGTCTGCTCCTTTCTGGGCGGCATGCGCGCCATCACCTGGACGCAGGTGGCGCAGTACATCATCATCCTCGTCGCCTTCCTGATTCCCGCCATATGGCTGTCGGTCAAGCATGCGGACAATCCCGTGCCGCAGATCGCCTACGGCAAGGTGCTGCCGCAACTGAGCGCGCGCGAACACGTGCTGGAAACGGATCCGAAAGAAAACGAGGTGCGCGCCATCTTCCACCAGCGCGCCATCAGCTACCAGGCGCGCATAGCCGGCTTGCCCGCTTCCTGGGAACAGGGCCATCTGACGGCCCAGCGCCAGCTCGATAGTTTGCGCCAGCGCAATGCCTCGCTGTTCGACATCCGCAACGCGGAACGCTACCTGATCGCCTATCCGAAGAGTCCGGACGAGGCACGCGTGCTGTGGCAGGCGGCGCAGGCGCAGAACCAGAAACGCGCCGAGCCGATCATTCCGCACGCGCAGCCGTTTCCCGCCGCCGACCGGGAGCAGTCCGACATCAAGCGCAACAATTTCCTGGCTCTCGTGTTCTGCATGATGCTGGGCACGGCCGCCCTGCCGCATATCCTCATGCGATCGTACACCACGCCGTCCGTGCACGAAACACGCGTCTCCGTCTTCTGGACCCTGTTCTTCATCTTGTTGATCTACCTCACGATTCCCGCGCTGGCCGTGCTGGTCAAATACGACATTTACTCGGCGCTCGTGGGCACGCAATACGCGAACCTGCCCACCTGGGTGTCGTACTGGGCCAATGTGGACAAGCTCAGCCCCCTGATCAGCATCGTCGACGTCAACCGCGACGGCATCGTGCAACTGGCGGAAATTTCCATCGACGCCGACGTGCTGGTGCTGGCCACGCCCGAGATCGCCGGCCTGCCCTACGTGATTTCCGGCCTGGTGGCGGCCGGCGGCCTGGCAGCCGCCCTGTCGACGGCGGACGGCTTGCTGCTGGCCATCTCCAACGCCCTGTCGCACGACGTGTATTACAAGGTGGTCGATCCCACCGCCTCGACGCAAAAGCGCGTGACGATTTCAAAATTGCTGCTGCTGGCCGTGGCCTTCATCGCCGCCTATGCGGCCTCGCAAAAGCCGGCGGACATTTTGTCGCTGGTGGGCGTGGCCTTTTCCCTGGCCGCCTCGACCCTGTTCCCGCCGCTGGTGTTGGGCGTGTTCTGGAAACGCGCCAACTACCAGGGCGCGCTGGCCGGCATGCTGACGGGCTTTGGCGTATGCCTGTATTACATGCTGCACACGAGCACCATGCTGGGCGGTAATGCCAGCGGTCAATGGTTCCATATCGCGCCTATTTCCGCCGGCATCTTCGGCGTGCCGGCCGGCCTGGCCGCCGCCGTGCTGGTCAGCTGGCTGACGCCGGCGCCGGGACGCCGCAGCACGGGGCTGGTCGAGCATATCCGGGCGCCGGAATAACAACGCAGCAAAGACTGGGTGACGTGCAACAATTCTTCGACAGAACGATCGGAAAAGACAGCGCCCCGGCAAAAAAGGAGTAGGCTGGAGGGCCGTTCCACTTACGAGGAAATCCCATGCCGTCTGGAAAAATTCTTGTCGCCCAAGGGGGCGGCCCGACCGCCGTCATCAACCAGTCGCTGGTGGGCGTGGTGCTCGAATCGCGGCGCTTTCAACATGTCACGCGCGTGTATGGCGCGCTGCATGGCGTGCGCGGCATCGTCAATGAAGAATTTGTTGATCTGACGCAGGAAACCAGCCACAACCTGGAACTGGTTGCCGCCACGCCGTCCTCGGCCCTCGGTTCCACGCGCGACAAGCCCGACATCGCCTACTGCCAGCAAATCTTCGAAGTGCTGCGCGCACACGAGATCGAACATTTCTTTTACATCGGCGGCAACGACTCGTCCGACACGGTGCGCATCGTCAGCGAGGAAGCACACAAGGCCGGCTATCCGCTGCGCTGCATCCACATCCCGAAAACCATCGACAACGACCTGGTGGGCAGCGACCACACGCCCGGCTTTCCCTCTGCCGCGCGTTTCGTCGCGCAAGCATTCGCCGGCGCCAACCTCGACAATGCCGCCTTGCCCGGCGTCTACGTGGGCGTCGTAATGGGCCGCCACGCGGGCTTTTTGACGGCGGCCTCGGCGCTGGGCAAGAAGTTCCCCGACGATGGCCCGCACCTGATCTACCTGCCCGAGCGCGTCTTCGTGCTGGAGAATTTTCTTGCCGACGTGAAGGCAACCTATGAAAAATACGGTCGCTGCGTGATCGCCGTCTCGGAAGGCATCCACGACGCCTCGGGCGAACCGATCGCCAGCTTGCTGGCCAAACAGGTGGGCAACGAAGTGGAGCGCGATGCGCACGGTAACGTGCAATTGTCCGGCACGGGCGCGCTGGCCGACCTGCTGTGCGACGAAATCAAGGCCAAGCTGGGCATCAAGCGCGTGCGCGGCGATACCTTTGGCTATCTGCAGCGCTCCTTCATCGGTTGCGTCTCCGACGTCGACCAGCGCGAGGCGCGCGAAGTGGGAGAGAAGGCGGTGCAGTTCGCCATGTGGGGCGACCGTGACGGTTCCGTCGCCATCAAGCGCACGGGCTTTTATTCCGTCGATTACGAGTTGCTGCCCCTGACGGAAGTGGCGGGCAAGACGCGCACCATGGAAGACGAATTCATCAGCGCCAGCGGCACGGACGTGACCGATGCTTTCAGGTTATATCTGCGCCCGCTGCTGGGTTCGGGCATGCCCGATGCGTTCCGCCTGCGCGCCGCAAAAGTAGCGAAGGTCTTGAAACCTTAGCTGTTTTCCGCCAGCAATAGCGGCCGCAGTTTCACGGCCGCCTCCTTGAGCTGCGGCACGTGCTGCAGCAGCTGCTCCACGGACTTTCTCGCCACGGGCGCGTGGCAGGCCACGGCCGCCACGATGCGCCCGTCGGCCGCGCAGATGGGCACGGCCACGGCCACCATGCCGTGCACAAATTCCTCATCGTCGATGCCGATGCCCAGGCGGGCGATGCGCACGATCTCGCGTTCCAGCAGCACGGGGTCGGTGATGCTTTTCGGCGTGCGCGCTTCCAGGCCCAGCATGGCCAGCAGCTCGCGCCGCTCCAGCAGGGTCATGTGCGCCAGAAATAATTTTCCACTCGCCGTGCAATGCATGGGCGCGCGCGTGCCCAGCACCAGGTGCAGGCGCAGCGGTTCCTGCGTTTCCACCCGGTCCACATAGACGATCGCATTGCCCTCGGGAATGGCCAGATTGCACGTCTCGCCCGTGGCCGCCACCAGGCTGCCCAGGATACTGCGGCTCACGCGGATCAGGGCATTGTTGCGCAGGGTCGCCAGCGCCAGGTTGGCGGAAGCGGCACCGGGCACATAGCCGCGTCCCACGGGCGTGCGCAGCACATAACCATGCTGTTCCAGCGTATCGAGCAGGCGCATCATGCTGGCCTTGGGTACCTGCATGCGCGCGGCCAGCTGCGACAGGGTCAAGGGCTGGCTGGCGCTGGCCAGGTGCTCGATCAGCCGCAGCACGCGCAAGCCCCGCGCCTCGTCGCCATGGCTGGCCGCCGTGCCGGCACCCGCTTGGCTGCCTTCTTCGGCCTCGGCCGGCCGTTTTTGAAACGCATCATGCATGTTCTGTTTCACCTCTCGCGTATGCGGCTGTTTCCGCTTGTCCCGGTGCTGCACGTCTTTTATAAATGGAACCAGATGTTCCAAAAATAATCAATAAAGACCAGTGTATCGCAAAAAATGCCCGTCGAGGCAGCTAGATACCGCAACGCAGGAGACAAGAGCAATGTTGCAAACACACTACGATTACATCGTTGTCGGCGCCGGTTCCGCCGGCTGCGTGCTGGCCAACCGCCTGTCGCATGACAGCAACAACCAGGTATTGCTGCTGGAAGCGGGCGGCAAGGACAGCAATCCGTGGATACACGTGCCGGTCGGCTATTTCAAGACCATGCACGATCCCAAGCTGGACTGGTGCTACCGCACGGAAGCGGACGCCGGCATCGCGGGGCGCCAGCTGCAATGGCCACGCGGCAAGGTGCTGGGCGGCTCCAGCTCGCTCAACGGCTTGCTGTACGTACGTGGCCAGAAGGAAGATTACGACCGCTGGGCCGAACTGGGCAATGCAGGCTGGAGCTATGCCGAGGTCTTACCCTACTTCAAGAAATCGGAAGACCAGGAACGGGGTGCCAGCGATTACCACGGCGTCGGCGGTCCATTGAAAGTGTCGGACCTGCGCCTGCGCCGTCCCATCGCCGAACACTTTATTGCCGGCGCCACGGAAAGCGGCATCCCCTTCAATGCCGATTACAACGGCGCCACGCAGGAGGGCGTCGGCTACTTCCAGCAGACGGCCAGCAAGGGCTTGCGCTGGAGCACGGCGAAAGCCTTCCTTCGGCCCGCCCGCAAGCGCGCCAACCTGCGCGTGGAAGTGCGCGCGCAAATCACCCGCGTGCTGTTCGAGGGCAAGCGCGCCGTCGGCATCGAATTCCGGCAGGATGGCCAGCTGCGCCAGGCGCGCGCCAGCGGTGAAGTGATTTTATGCGCGGGCGCCATCGGCTCGCCGCAAATCCTGCAATGTTCGGGCGTGGGCCCGCGCGCCCTGCTCGATGAAGTGGGCGTGCCGCTGGTGCACGACTTGCCCGGCGTGGGACAGAACCTGCAAGACCATCTGCAAATCCGCCTCGTCTTCAAGACGCGGCTGAAAACCCTGAACGATGAAGTCAACAGCCTGTGGGGCAAGCTGTGGGTGGGCATGCAATATGTGTTTTCCCGCTCGGGGCCTTTGACCCTGGCGGCCAGCCAGGTGACGGTGTTTACCCGCTCCTCGCCCGAGGTGGAGCGGCCCGACATCCAGTTCCACATGCAGCCGCTGAGCGCCGACAAGCCGGGCGAAGGCGCGCATCCGTTTTCCGCGTTCACGTCGTCCGTGTGCCAGCTGCGTCCGTACAGCCGCGGCCACGTGTCGATCAAGTCCGCCGATCCCTTTGCGTATCCGGGCATCTACCCGAACTACCTGTCCGACCCGCGCGACCAGCTAACGGCGATTGCCGCCCTGCGCGTGGCGAGAAAAATCGCCGCCGCCCCCTCGCTGGCGCCGCACATCATTGCCGAGTTCGTGCCCGGCCCGCAGTTCGAGACGGATGCGCAGCTGCTGGACGCGGCACGGCGCTTCAGCCAGTCGATCTACCACCCGAGCGGCACCTGCAAGATGGGGCACGATGCCATGGCCGTCGTCGACGACCGCCTGCGCGTGCACGGCCTGCAGCACCTGCGCGTGGTCGACGCGTCGATCATGCCGGAAATCGTCTCGGGCAATACGAACGCGCCCACCATCATGATCGCCGAAAAAGCGGCCGACATGATCCTGGCGGACGCCGTGCGCCTGCCCAAGGCAGCCTGACCCGCCCCTTTTCATCCCATTCCCTGCAAGGAGGATGCCAGCGGCGGGCAGACGGCCCCGCCTCCAATGACTCGGCGACAAGCCAAGCATCAGAAAAAAACACATAATCGATATCGATTGGAGACTAGATATTATGGATAACAATACGAACAATCCGAAAAAGGCCAAAGAGCTACGGAAAGTCGTGATGGCCAGCGTGATCGGCGCCACCATCGAGTGGTATGACTTCTTCCTGTACGGCGTGGTGGCCGGCATCGTGTTCAGCAAGCTGTATTTCCCGGGCGGCGATCCGCTCGTCTCGACCATGCTGGCCTACGGCACCTTTGCCGTGGGCTTTCTGTCGCGCCCCATCGGCGGCGTGATCTTCGGCCACTTCGGCGACAAGATCGGCCGCAAGAGCATGCTGGTGATGACCCTGATGATCATGGGCGTCTCCACCTTCCTGATCGGCGTGCTGCCGACGTATGACCACATCGGCTACTGGGCGCCCGGCCTGCTGCTGTTCCTGCGCGTGCTGCAGGGCATCGGCCTCGGTGGCGAATGGGGCGGCGCCGTGCTGATGGCGTATGAATATGCACCGCCGAAGGAGCGCGGCTTCTACGCCAGCCTGCCGCAGATCGGCCTGGCCATCGGCTTGTGCCTCGCTTCCGGCGTGGTGGCCATCCTGTCCTACAGCCTAACGGACGCGCAATTCCTGTCCTGGGGCTGGCGCGTGGCCTTCATCCTGTCGGCCGCCCTCGTCTTCATCGGCATGTGGATACGCCTGAACGTGATGGAAACGCCCGAATTCCAGGCCGTCAAGGAGAAGAACGCGGAGACGCAGATTCCATTCTTCGACCTGCTGAAACGCTATCCCGGCAATGTCTTGAAGGGCATGGGCGCGCGCTATATCGACGGCGTGTTCTTCAATATCTTCGGCGTGTTTTCCATCACCTATCTGACCAATACCATCAAGATCGCCCGCACGGAAGCGCTGATGGGCGTGATGGCGTCGGCCGTCGTGATGTGCTTCTGCATTCCGTTTTTCGGCCGCCTGTCGGACCGCATCGGCCGTACCAAGGTGTTTTTCTGGGGCTCGCTGATCACGGGCGTGTCGTCGATTCCCGCCTTCTGGATCATGCTCCACCACGCCGACAATCCCTTGCTGCTGTGGTGTTCCGTGATCATACCGCTGGGCGTGCTGTATTCAGCCGTGTATGGCCCGGAAGCGGCCCTGTTCTGCGACCTGTTCGATGCCAAGGTGCGCTACACGGGCATCTCCTTCGTGTACCAGTTCTCCGGCATCTTCGCCAGCGGTCTGACGCCCATCATCGCCACCTACCTGCTGAAAACGGGCAATGGCGAGCCGTGGCACATCGTCGGCTACATCCTGTTCGCCTCCCTCGTCTCGGCCGTCAGCGTGGCCATGATCGGGAAAGGAGGCTCGCAACCGGATGGCCGCATGAAGACGGCGCACGCAAGGTAAGACCTGCGGACGTAAAAAAGGCAGGCCTCTCGCGAGTGCCTGCCTTTTCTATGCGTGTGATAACTTAGATCACGATGGTCTGATGCTCATCACCCACGCGGGCGCGGATGGTGCCGATGCGCGAGACGGTTTCGCCAGCCGCTTGCAGCTGGGCGATGGCGGCATCCGCGTTTTCTTGCGAGACGATGACGGTCATGCCGATGCCGCAGTTGAAGACGCGGTGCATTTCGGCGTCAGCCACGCCGCCGTGCTGTTGCAGCCACGTGAACAGCGGCGGCATGGTCCACGATTTCGAGTCCAGCTCGGCCACCAGGCCAGGCTGCAGCACGCGCGGGATGTTTTCCACCAGGCCGCCACCGGTGATGTGCACCATGCCTTTGACTTCCATCGCATCCATCAGCGCCAGCAGCGGCTTGACGTAGATGCGCGTCGGCTGCATCAGCACGTCGGCGAGTTTACGGCCGTGGAAGTCGCCTTCCAGGTCTGGTTTTGCCACTTCGATGATCTTGCGCACCAGCGAGTAACCGTTCGAGTGCACGCCCGACGAGGCCAGGCCCAGCACCACGTCGCCCGGGGCGATCTTGGTGCCGTCGATGATTTTCGATTTTTCCACGGCGCCGACGGCAAAACCTGCCAGATCGTATTCGCCGGCCGGGTACATGCTCGGCATTTCCGCCGTTTCGCCACCGATCAGCGCGCAACCGGCTTGTTCGCAACCCTGGGCGATGCCCTTGATGACGTCGGTGGCGATGGCCACGTCCAGCTTGCCGCAAGCGAAGTAGTCGAGGAAGAACAGGGGCTCGGCGCCTTGCACCAGGATGTCGTTGACGCTCATGGCGACCAGGTCGATGCCGACCGTGTCATGGCGGTTCAGTTCGAACGCCAGGCGCAGTTTGGTACCGACGCCGTCGGTGCCCGAGACCAGCACCGGTTCCTTGTACTTCTTGCTGATTTCAAACATGGCGCCAAAACCGCCCAGGCCGCCCATCACGCCTTCGCGCAGGGTGCGCTTGGCAAACGGCTTGATTGCTTCGACTAAAGCGTCGCCTGCGTCGATATCGACGCCAGCGTCACGGTAGGAAAGGGAAACATTAGAAGTCTGGTTCATGGTGTGGTGGCAGCGGAGGCGGTAAAATAGAAGGCGGATACCCGCCGGCACGCGCGCGCAAGCATGTTTTTCAACATCGTGCGGCAGGACGCCAGCGGGTGAATTCGGTCGATCAAGTCGCTATTTTATCAAACTGCCCCGCCATTTCGTAATTAACTGCCTTTTTTTAACGCAACAGCACAAACTACATGCCATTCGCCATCACCGCCGAACAGAAGCAAACAGCATTTTGGATCGCGGTCTGGCTGGCATTCTTGCTGCTGCTCGTCAGCCTCGGTCCCATCCTGACGCCCTTCCTGGCCGCCGCCATCCTCGCCTACGTGCTCAATCCCGGCGTGGACCGATTGCAGCGCCTGCATTACAAGCGTTTTTATGTACCCCGTCCGCTGGCCGTGCTGGTCGTCGTAGTGTTGTTTTTCCTCGCCATTACGGCGCTCGTGCTGATCGTCGTGCCCGTGTTGCAGAAGGAAATCCCCTTGCTGCAGGCGCAAATCCCCCAATTTCTCAGCAAGGCGAACGAGTTCCTGGCGCCGAAACTGCGCGATCTGGGCATCCGCGTGCGCCTCGATGGCACGGGCATCAAACGCATGTTGAGCCAGCAGATGGCCACCAGCGGCGATGAAATCTGGAGCACGGTACTCGCCTCGGCCCGCATCGGCGGCACGGCCGTGCTGGGCTGGCTGGCCACCGTGGTGCTGATTCCCGTGGTGCTGTTCTATCTGTTGCTGGACTGGCATCCGATGCTGGCGCGCATCGCCGGCGCCGTACCGCGCCGCTGGGTCGGCCGCACGGTGGGCATGGCGCAGGAAGTCGACACCCTGCTGGCGCAATACCTGCGCGGCCAGTTACTCGTCATGCTGGTGCTGGCTACGTATTACTCAGCGGCGCTGGCCATCGCCGGTTTTGAAGTGGCATTGCCTGTGGGCATCATCACTGGCTTGCTGGTGTTCATTCCCTACCTGGGCTTCGGCCTGGGGCTGATGCTGGCGCTGATCGCCGCCCTGCTGCAGTTTGCCGACTGGAGCGGCGTCATCGCCGTGGCCGTCATCTACGGCTGCGGCCAGGTCATCGAAGGCTTTTTCCTCACGCCGCGCCTGGTGGGCGAGCGCATCGGTTTAAATCCGCTGGCCGTGATCTTCGCTTTATTGGCTTTCGGACAATTGTTCGGTTTCGTCGGCGTTTTGCTCGCTTTACCCGCTTCTGCCGTGCTGATGGTCGCTTTTAAGCATCTAAGACGCCACTACCTCTCCAGCAGCTTCTATAATACCTAGTAAAAGCGGATATCATATCAACCTAGCAATACCACGATGCACATGCAGTAATGAAAAACAGGACAAGGCGTACGCCATGAAACAACTGGTGCTCGATTTAGGCACAGACCAGGCGCACAGCCTCGATACCTTCGAGGTGGGACAGAATGCCGAAGTGGCGCAGCTGATGCGCCAGTTCGCCGCGCGCACGTCGCGCGAACATTTTGCCTACTTGTGGGGCGAACTGGCCGCCGGCAAGAGCCACCTGCTCAAGGCCCTGGCCAGCACCGAGCGCGCGCGCTATATTTCGCCATTCTCGATCGAGTCCGAATTCGTGTATTCGCCCGACGTCGACCTGTACCTGCTCGACGACTGCGAAAAACTGTCGCCGCTGGCGCAGATCGACGCCTTTGCCCTGTTCAATGAAATCCGCGCCAACAAGGCCTATATGGTGTGCAGCGGCGCCGTGCCGCCCGCCGTGCTGCCCGTGCGCGAAGACTTGCGCACGCGCATGGGCTGGGGCCTGATCTATCAGATCCACGGCTTGACCGACGATGAAAAAATCGCCGCCCTGACCCAGGCGGCCACCACCCGCGGCTTGACCTTGTCGCCCGGCGTGTTACCCTATCTGCTGTCCCATTTCCGGCGCGACATGCGTTCGCTGTCAACGATGCTGGACTCTCTCGACCTCTACTCCCTTGAAACCCAACGCCCGATCACCTTGCCATTGTTGCGCGAGTTGTTGCAGGCGGAAGCGAAAGAATGATGAATCTGGCCCTGTTTGACCTCGACCACACCCTGCTGCCCATCGACTCGGATCATGAGTGGGGCGAATTCCTGGTACGCATCGGTGCCGTGGACGCCGCCGAATTCACCCGCCGCAACGACGAATTTTTCGCGCAATACCAGGCCGGCACGCTCGATCCGGTGGAATACCTGGAATTTTCCCTCGGCACCCTGGCGCAATTCCCGCGCGAACGCCTGGAAGCGCTGCACAAGCAATTCATGGCCGAAGTGGTCTTGCCGGCCATCCGCCCCGAAGTCGTGGCCCTGCTGAAACAGCACCAGGACGCGGGCGACCTGCTGGCCATCGTCACGGCGACCAACCATTTCATCACCAAACCCATCGCCGATGCGCTGGGCGTCGAGCACTTGCTGGCCGCCATGCCCGAGTATGACGACGCAGGCAATGTCACGGGCAAGCTGGTCGGTACGCCTACCCTGGGCGCGGGCAAGCTGACCCACACCCATGCCTGGCTGGAAAAGATGGGCAAGGAACTGGGGCAGTTCGAGCGCAGCTATTTTTACAGCGATTCGCATAACGACATTCCCTTGCTGTCGGTCGTGACCCACCCTGTCGCGACCAATCCCAACACCGCTTTGAGCGCACACGCATCCCTCCACGGCTGGCCATCACTCCACTTATTCAATGATTAAAAAATTCATCCGCAAGATCCTCGGCGTTAAAAAAGAGGCAGCGCGCGACACCACGGCACCCGTCGTGCTCGGTCCTGCGCAACACGGAATCGACCCGAAACTGGTGTCGTCGAATGCCATCCGCGTCACCAGCAGCCTGCAGGAAGCGGGTTTCGAGGCCTTTGTCGTCGGCGGCGCCGTGCGCGACCTGCTGCTGGGCGTGAAACCGAAAGACTTCGACATCGCCACCAACGCCACGCCGGAACAGGTCAAGCGCTTGTTCCGCCGCGCCTTCATCATCGGCAAGCGCTTCCAGATCGTGCACGTGATGTTCGGCCAGGATTTGCTGGAAGTGACGACCTTCCGCGGCGCCGGCGCAGACTCCGCGCCCAAGGATGAACATGGCCGCGTCCTGCGCGACAACACCTTCGGCTTGCAGCACGAAGACGCGCTGCGCCGCGACTTCACCATCAACGCCATGTACTACAACCCGGCCACGCAGGAAGTGCTCGATTACCACGGCGGGGTGGAAGACATCCGCGCCAAGACCTTGCGCATGATCGGCAAACCGGAAGAGCGCTACCGCGAAGACCCCGTGCGCATGCTGCGCGTGGTGCGCTTCGCCGCCAAGCTGAAATTCACCATCGAGCCGCACACGGCCGCGCCGATCCCCATCATGGCGCCGCTGATCAACAACGTGCCGGCGCCGCGCGTGTTCGACGAGATGCTGAAACTCCTGATGAGCGGCCACGCGCTGGCCTGTTTGCAGCAGCTGCGCAAGGAAGGCTTGCATCACGGCCTGCTGCCGCTGCTCGACGTGGTGCTGGAGCAGCCGCTGGGCGCGAAATTCGTCACCCTGGCGCTGGACGCCACGGACCAGCGCATCGCCGCCGGCAAGACCGTCTCGCCGGGCTTCCTGTTTGCCTCGCTGCTGTGGCACCAGGTGCTGGAAAAATGGACGGCCTACCGCGCCGCCGGCGAATCGACGATTCCCGCGCTGCACCTGGCGGCCGACGACGTGCTCGATTCGCAGACGGAAAAACTGGCCTTGCAGCGCAAGATCGGTTCCGACATGCGCGACATCTGGTCGATGCAGCCGCGCTTCGAGCGCCGGGTCGGCAAGGCACCGTACAAACTGCTCGAGCACCTGCGCTTCCGCGCCGGCTACGACTTCCTGCTGCTGCGCTGCGCCTCGGGCGAGATCGACATGGATATCGGCGAATGGTGGACGGCCTTTTATGAAGGTGACGAGGAAACGCGCGAAGCGCTGCTCGTCAGCGCCAATGCCGCACCGGGCGCCGTCAAGAAAAAGCGCCCGCCACGCCGCAGCACGCGCAGCAAGACGGGCACGGGCGGCTCGACCACCGGCAGCAGCGAGGAATAATGGACGCACCTGCGCTGGTCACCGCTTACATCGGCATCGGCGCCAACCTGGGCGACGCGCGCGCGAATGTGCACGATGCGCTTGCGCGCCTGGCGCGCCTGCCTGGCGCGTCCCTGGTGGACGCCTCGGCCAGCTACCGCACGGCGCCCATCGATTCCAGCGGTGACGACTACATCAACGCCGTGGCGCGCATCAGCACCACCCTGCCGGCAGAAGAATTGCTGCAGGCCCTGCACGCCATCGAGGCGGCGCACGGGCGCGAACGGCCCTACCGCAACGCCCCGCGCACCCTGGACCTGGACTTGCTGCTGTACGGCGAGGAACGGATCGCCAGCGCCACCCTGACGGTGCCGCATCCGCGCATCACCGAGCGCGCCTTCGTGCTGGTGCCGCTGCTGGCCCTGGCGCCCGCCATCGTCGTGCCCGGACTCGGGCCGGCACAGGACTACCTGCCGGGCGTGGCCGACCAGGCCATCAGCAAGCTCTGAGCCACGGCGCCAGACATACACTACAATGCCGTCCCTGCAGCACGCCGCATAAAGTACTACACTAGCGGCGTCGTACCCCTTTCACTCTAGAGAATACCTATGTCCGCTTATTTGCAAGGAACAGATCTGGCCGCAAAAGACAAGGCCGCCACACCGGCGCCGGCGCCATCCAAACCTGTCGCCAACAAGGCCGTGACCATCCACACGCTGGCCACGCTGCGCGCCGCCGGCGAAAAAATCACCATGCTGACCTGCTATGACGCCAGCTTCGCGTCCCTGATGGACCGTTGCGGCGTGGAGATCCTGCTGATCGGCGATTCGCTCGGCATGGTCTGCAATGGCCACAATTCCACCCTGCCCGTCACCGTGGCCGAACTGGCTTACCACACGGCTTCCGTGGCGCGCGGCAGCAAGTCGGCCATGATCGTTGCCGACCTGCCGTTTGGCGCGTACGGCACGCCCGAGACAGCCTATGCCAACGCCGTCATCCTGATGCAGGCTGGCGCGCACATGATCAAGATCGAAGGCGGCGCCTGGCTGGCCGAGACGGTCCGTTTCCTCTCCGAGCGCGGCATTCCCATCTGCGCCCACATCGGCCTGACGCCGCAATTCGTGCACCAGCTGGGCGGCTATAAAGTGCAGGGCAAGAGCACGGAAAGCGCGGCGGAGCTGAAGAACGACGCGCTGGTACTGCAAAACGCGGGCGCCGCCATCGTGTTGATGGAAGCGATGCCGACGCAACTGGGCAAGGAAGTGACCGACATGCTGACGATCCCCACCATCGGCATCGGCGCAGGTCCCGACTGCTCGGGCCAGGTGCTCGTCATGCACGACATGCTGGGCGTCTTCCCAGGCCGCAAGGCGCGTTTCGTGCGCAACTTCATGGAAGGCGCGGCCAGCATCGACGACGCCGTCACCGGCTACGTCAAAGCAGTCAAGGATGGCAGCTTCCCGGCGCTGGAACACTGCTTCTGACACACGGCTTCTGATTGCTGCTATTCAGATGATATCGCCTCGGTAACTGCCGGGGCGATTTTCTTGGCGCGTAGCGTTTCTGTCCGTACAAACGCCACCTCCAGTCCAAAAAACTGCCCTATCCGGTTCAGTGACTGGATGGTCGGATTACCCTTGCCGCTCTCGATTTCCTTGATGGTTTTCAGGCTGACCCCTCGGTGTTCCGCAAATTGCGCCT
This sequence comes from Janthinobacterium sp. GL_088, assembly GCF_057837845.1. NCBI lineage: Bacteria > Pseudomonadati > Pseudomonadota > Betaproteobacteria > Burkholderiales > Oxalobacteraceae > Janthinobacterium > Janthinobacterium sp. GL_088. Next base: position 6,153,562 of record NZ_CM174453.1, read on the forward strand.
GCGTCAGGCGCGAGATGGCGCGCATCTCCTTCACCGCATGCTGGAGCGTGACTTCACCGCGCGCGATGGCGTCGTAGAGCACCGCCCTGCGCTGCCTGAGCTGTTCCTTGTCGATATGGGTGCGCGCCATCTCAGTGCTCCCCCAGCGCGCTCAATTGTTCGATCTGTGTGGCGATGTGAGGCCTGAGAAAGGCGACGATATCGTCATCCACGCCTGCCTGCAGCATGTGCCGCTCCAGCTCGACGAGTCGTTGGCCGAAGCGGTAAAGTTCAAGCTGAATGTGATTGCGCTCCACGTCGGCAATATCCATGGCGGCCAGAATGGCAGGCCATGCATGCAGCTCTTTTTTACCGATCGGATGGTACCAGCGCGCTGCCCGCGCAATGCCTGCCGGGTCCAGATACATGGGCGCGAAATCAAACAAGGGCGTGAGACGCACGTTGGCACCGATCTTTTGAACGGCGGTATTGCGTGCGTGGTTATCGGTATTGCGCATGGCCAGGTTCAATATGTCGCGCTTGAGGAATTCAACGGTCTCGGTGGTCTTGTCGCTGACGACGGCGCGCAATGCCTGCAACAGCTCGAACTGGCTGGGCGAAGCTTCAAATCCCACGATGCCGGCCAACGAAGCCGCACTTTCCTGATGCAGGCGAAGTACCTTGCCATCCCGGACTATCCGGTCAAAGCGTGGAATGAACAGGGTATCTTCCTGGTAGCGAAGCTCACCAGCCGTCCGCAAGCCCATCGCGCTCGCCACGCGCATGTAGGCCGCTTCATTTCTCAGCACCTTGTCATCGCTCGGGGTCTTGCCCCGCGCCCGCTTGACGATAAAATGCGCTGCCGCGAGCTCGTCGGCCAATGCGCCATCCGCATGCCACATTCCGTCATGGTCCGTCGTCAGCAAATATTTCGGCGCCGCGCCCTGGACACCGAGGCTACCTGCTGCCAGCATGCTGTGTACCAGCATGCGTTCGTGAAATACCTCGCCGGGGCCAATGATGTCTTCCAATGACAACCCGTGCATGGGTGTATCGGTCTCGTGGCGGGCAAGATGCTGTTCATAGTATTGCACTGCCTCGGCAACTCGGACACACCCGATGGGATTGAAGGCGCCGGCGCACATCAACGGAAAATCGGCGGCAGGACCATCCGTCAGTTGCAGCTGCCCCAGCAGATACGCACGCCCGCTCCCCTGGGGGATCAGGTCAAACACAAAGGCTGGCCATTGCGCCAGCTTCTGCATATCTGCCGTGACGGGAAAGCGCAGCGATACGGGTTCGACTTTTTTCTCGAAGGCATAATCGAGGTCGTATTCAAACAGCGTGGCAGTACGGGGGTTGCCGCCGGCGGGTTCGAGCAGGGTAAGCAATGCACAATCTTTCCATACTTCCTCATGAAAGATTTGAAAATGACACTCCATACCGCCCCCAAAATAGTCCCTATAACGCCTAATTTAGCATATTTTTGCCAATAATTAGATCATATAGGAGCTAATTATCGCGATAATCGACGCACACTAGCCCACCTGTATCCAAGTCGTCTTCAGCTCCGTGTACTTGTCCAGTGCGTGCAGCGACTTGTCACGCCCGTTGCCCGACTGCTTGTAGCCGCCGAACGGCACGGTGATGTCGTCGCCGTCGTACTGGTTGACGTGCACGGTGCCGGCACGCAGGGCGCGCGCCGTCTGGATGGCCTTGGTGATGTCCGAGGTCCATACGGCCGCCTGCAAGCCGTACGGCGTGGCGTTGGCCTGTTGCACCGCTTCGGCGATATCCGTAAAGCCCAGCACGGACAAGACAGGCCCGAATATCTCTTCGCGCGCGATCGTCATGCTCGCATCCACGCCGAAGATGGTCGGCTGCACATAGTAGCCACCCGTCTCCGCGCGCACGGCCTCGCCGCCACCGAGCAGCTGCGCGCCTTCGCTCTTGCCGGCCGCGATATAGCCCATCACCGTTTGCATCTGGGTGGCGTCGACGATGGCGCCCATGACGGTAACTTCGTCGAGCGGGTCGCCAGGCTGGAAGCGGGGCAGCATGGCCAACGCCTTGGCCAGGAATTCTTCCTTGATCGATGCTTCCACGAACAGGCGCGAAGGCGCGTTGCAGCTTTCGCCCTGGTTGAAAAAGATGGAGCCGACGGCGGCGGCCACGGCCTTGTCCAGGTCCGGGCAATCGGCGCAGACGATGTTGGCGGATTTACCGCCCAGTTCCGTCCACGCCCGTTTCAAATTCGACTGGCCCGCCATTTGCACGATCAACTTGCCCGTGCGCGTGGAACCCGTAAAGCCGATGCAATCGACATCCATGTGCAGCGCCAGCGCGGCGCCCGCCTCGTTGCCGTAACCGGGCAGCACGTTGAAGACGCCCGCCGGCACACCCGCTTCCAGCGCGATATCGGCCAGCCGCAAGGCCGTCAGCGGGGATTTTTCGGAGGGTTTGAGGATCACGCTGTTGCCGGCCGCGAGGGCCGGCGCGATCTTCCAGGCCGCCATGATCATCGGGTAGTTCCACGGCACGATGGCGGCGACGACGCCCACCGGTTCGCGCGTGATCAGGGCCAGGCTGTTGGCGGGCGTCGGTGCGATTTCATCGTAGATTTTATCGATCGCCTCGCCATACCAGCGCAGGCAGTTGGCCGTGGCGCCCACGTCCACGCTCTGGCTGTACTTGATCGGCTTGCCCATGTCCAGGGTTTCCAGCAGGGCCAGTTCGGGACCGTATTTCTGTACCAGGTCGGCAAACTTGATCAATATCCGCTTGCGCTGCGCGGGCGACTTGCCTGCCCAGCGGCGGTCGTCAAAGGCGGCGCGGGCGGCTTGCACGGCCGCATCCACGTCGGCGCCATCGCAGCGCGCCACTTGCCCCAGCAAGCGCCCGTCGATGGGCGACAGATTGTCGAAGGTCTGGCCTGACCTGGCCCCTACCCGTTCGCCATTGATGAAGGCGCGTCCATCGATCGTGAGCGCTGCGGCCCGTGCATGCCAGCTGGTGTTTTCCGTCATGGTCGTCTCCTGCAAGATGAAAACGCCAGCTTACTCCTAGTCCGCCAAATACGCCGCAGACAGTTGCTTGCGGCGTCTGCGGTCGGCGCGCGCCAGCATCACGGCATACGCGATCACGGCGAGCGTCACGACGAGGATCGTCAGCGCGGCAATCGCATTCACGCGCGGGTCGAGCCCCAGGCGCGCGCGCGAAAAGATCACCAGCGGCATCGTCGTCGATCCGGGGCCGGACAGGAAAGCCGAGAGCACCACGTCATCGAGCGACAGGGTAAATGTCAGCAGCCAGGCGGACGCCAGCGCCTGCGTGATATTCGGCAGGGTCACGAGGAAGAACACCTGGTGCGCGCGGCAGCCCAGGTCCATCGCCGCTTCGGCCAGGGACTTGCTCATTTCCTGCAGGCGCGATTGCACCACCACGGCCGCATACGCCATGCCCAGCAAGGTGTGGCCGAGCCAGATCGTCAGCACGCCACGCTCGGGAAAACCGAAGACCTTTTGCATGGACACGAGCATCAGCAGCAGAGACAGGCCGATGATCACTTCCGGCATCACCAAAGGCGCGCTGACCATGGCGGAAAACACGGTGCGGCCACAGAAGCGCTGGTAGCTGGTCAAGGCAAAGGCAGCGAAGGTGCCCAGGATGACGGACGAGGTGGCCGACAGGAAGGCGATCTTCAGCGACAGGCCGAAGCCCGAGATGATCTCCGTATCGCTCATCAACTCGCTGTACCAGCGCAGCGAGAAGCCGCTCCACACCATATCCTGGCGCGAGCTGTTGAACGAGAAAACGATCAGCACGATGATAGGCAGATAGAGGAACAGATAGCCGAGCGACAGCCAGCCGCGGCCGAACCAGCGCTGCAGGAAATTACGTCCGTTCATGTGCGCTCCTCCGCGTCCTGGTCCGTTTTGTATTTGTTAAAAATAGCCATCGGCACGAGGATCAGCAAGACCACCAGCACCGTCACCGACGAAGCCATGGCCCAGTCGTTATTGGTGAAATATTCATCCCACAGCACGCGGCCGATCATCAGGGTTTCCGGGCCGCCCAGCAGCTCGGGAATCACATATTCGCCCACGGACGGAATGAAGACCAGCATGGCGCCGGCGATGATGCCCGATTTCGACAGGGGCACCGTGATGCGCCAGAACGCCTGCAAAGGCGTGGCGCCCAGGTCGGCCGCCGCTTCCAGGAAACGCATGTCCATTTTCACCAGGTTCGCATACAGGGGCAAAATCATGAACGGCAGGTAGGCGTACACCATGCCAACCACCAGCGAAAACGAAGTGTTCATCATGTGCAGCGGCTCGCTCACGATGCCCAGCGCGATCAGCAGGTCGTTGAGCAAGCCGTGGTTGGCCAGGATGCCCTTCCACGCATACACGCGCAGCAGGAACGAGGTCCAGAACGGCAGCATCACCAGCATCATCAGCACGGGACGGATGGACGGTTTGGCACGCGCCATGAAGTAGGCGAACGGATAGCCGATGAACAGACAGATGGCCGTGGTGATGGCCGCGTATTTGAGTGAGCTCAGGTAGGTGAGCAGATACAGTTCATCGGCGGCGATGAACAGGTAATTGGCGATTTTCACCTTCAGCACGACGATGCCGTCGACATACGACAGCAAGCCGCCGAACGGGCTGCCCGCCGTGTCCATGTCGGACAGGCTGATACGCAGCACGATCAGAAACGGTACCAAAAAGGCGGCCGTGAGGAACAGCGACGGCACGGCGATGACGGCGTTGCGGCCAGTGAGCCAGCGTAAGGTCACCAGGTTGCGCAGCATTTGCAGAATGGACGTCATGGTGGCCTCAGCTGGTCAGCACGACGATGTCGGCGCCATCCCACCACAGCCACACGCGCTGCTCGCGTTCGAGGCGCGCGGCGTCGTGGCGGGCTGCGTTGGTGCGCGAGACTTTCACCACCGTGCCGCTGTCGAGGCGTACGTGATAGCTGGTTTCATTGCCAAAATACGCCATGGCGACGATCACGCCCTGGGCGCAGTTGTAGCCGTGTTCCTTTGGTGACGCGCGCTCGTCCAGGGCAGGTGGCGCGATCTGAATGCCGATTTTCTCGGGGCGCACGGCCACCGAGACATCCATGCCCAGGTTGCCCGTGATGCCGTGCGAAACGTAGTGCTCGCCGTCGGGCGTGGCGATCACCACGTGATCGGCTTCGTCCTGCGTGATGCGGCCGTCGAACAGGTTGACGCTGCCGATGAAGTCGGCCACGAAACGGCAGTTCGGCGTTTCATAGATTTCGCCGGGCGCGCCCACCTGCAGGATGCGCCCTTCGCTCATGACGGCGATACGCGTGGCCATGCTCATGGCTTCATCCTGGTCGTGCGTGACCATCACGCAGGTGACGCCCACCTGCTCGATGATATTCACCAGTTCCATCTGCGTGCGTTCGCGCAGTTTCTTGTCCAGTGCGCCCAGCGGCTCGTCGAGCAGCAGCAATTGCGGCCGCTTGGCCAGGCTGCGCGCCAGCGCCACGCGCTGCTGCTGCCCGCCCGACAGCTGATGCGGCTTGCGCTTCGCGTACTGGCCCAGCTGCACCAGCGCCAGCATCTGCTCGACCCGTGCCGCCACTTCCGCCTTCGGCAAGCCATCACGGCGCAGGCCGAAGGCGATGTTGTCCCACACGGACAGGTGCGGGAACAGCGCGTACGACTGGAACATCATGTTGATGGGGCGCTGGTGTGGCGGCACATCGACGATGCTGTTGCCCGCCAGGGCGATGCGCCCCGACGTCGGCGTCTCGAAACCGGCCAGCATGCGCAGCAGGGTCGACTTGCCGCAACCTGAACTGCCCAGCAGCGCGAATATCTCGCCCTTGTTGATCGTCACGGAAATATCATTGACGGCGCGCACGCCATCGAATTCCTTGACCAGTTGATCAATCAGCAAGAAAGGCGCTGGGGCGTCGCTGGCCGACGCGGCTGGTGTTGCTATCGTCATGTGAGTGCTTTGGGTAAGTGGGTGTCAAAATGAAAAACTGGCCGCTACAATGAGCGGCCAGGATGGAAGTTTAGCGGAACTGCCGCCATTGCGGTCCAAAAAATGCGCGGATGGCGGCAAAATGGGGAAAAAACCTACACCCAGCCCTTCGCTTTCACGTCCGCGTACGTCTTGTCCAGGCACAGCCGTATCAAGCCCACCATTTCATCGATCTGCGCGCGCGTCATGACCAGCGGCGGGGCGACGATCATGCGCTCGCCCACGGCGCGCATGATGACGCCATTGTCGAACATGTGGCCGCGGCAGATCATGCCCACGCCCTGGTCCTCGTCGAACAGCTCATTCTCGTGCACGGTGGCGCCCTTCCTGCGCACCAGGTTCAGGCCCGCGACCAGGCCGCAGCTGTCCGCATAGCCGACCAGCGGATGTTCACCCAGGCTGGCGAAGCACTGATGCAGGTAAGGCCCCGTATCCTCGGCCACCTTGGCCACCAGTTGCTCGTCCTCAATGATGCGGATGTTTTCCAGCGCCGCCGCGCAGGCCACGGGGTGGCCCGAATACGTGAAGCCGTGCGTGAATTCGCCACCCTGCTCGATCAGCACTTTGGCCACCCTGTCGCCCACCAGCACGCCGCCCAGCGGCACATAGCCGGACGTGACACCCTTGGCAAAGGTGATCAGGTCGGGCTTGATGCCGAACAGTTCGGAACCGAACCAGCGCCCCAGGCGGCCGAAGCCGCAGATGACTTCATCGGCGATGAGCAAAATGCCGTACTTGTCGCAGATGCGCTGGATTTCGGGCCAATACGTCGATGGCGGGATGATGACCCCACCGGCGCCCTGCACCGGTTCGCCGATGAAGGCAGCCACCTTGTCGGCGCCGATTTCCATGATTTTCTCTTCCAGCCAGCCAGCCGCCTTCAAGCCGAAGGCCTCGGGTGTCAAGCCATGGCCCGACTCCAGGTAATTGGGCTGGCCGATATGCGCGATGCCCGGTATCGGCATGCCGCCCTGCGCATGCATGCCATCCATGCCGCCCAAGGACGCTCCCGCTACCGTGCTGCCGTGATAGGCATTGTGGCGGCTGATGATGGTGTGGCGCTCCTTGTAGCCAAGGATGTCCCAGTAGCGACGCACCATGCGCAAATTCGTGTCGTTGCCTTCGGAGCCGGAACTGGTGAAGAAGACGTGCTGGAACTGCGGCGGCGAGATTTGCGCTAGCTTGGCGGCCAGCTGCGCGGCCGGCACGTTCGTCGTGCCAAAGAAGCTGTTATAGAACGGCAGCGTCTCCATCTGCCGGTACACGGCTTGCGATATCGACGTGCGGCCATAGCCCACGTTGACGCACCATAGGCCCGACATGCCGTCGACGATCTTCTTGCCCTGGCTATCCCACAGATAGACGCCATCGCCGCGCACGATCACGCGCGCGCCCTTGCTTGCCAGATCCTTAAAATCGGTGAACGGATGCAGGTAGTGGGCCGAGTCCATCTGCTGGATGGCGGCCGTGTCATACACCTGCGGCGCCGCGTTTTTCTGCGCGACGGAAGAGACAAAAGCGGCGCTTGGCACCAGCGGATTGTTGGATGTGCTCATTGAGATCCTTTCTTAAACATGGAGCAGAAGATGTTCGCGCTCCCACGGACTGATGACGGTCATGAACTCCTGATGTTCCAGATCCTTGATGGCCGCATACACGTCGATGAAGCGCTCGCCCAGCACCGTGCGCAGCTTGTCTTCCGCGCGCAGCAGCTGCAGGGCCTCGGGCAAGCCTTGCGGCAGTTCGAACTTCATGTCATAGGCGCTGCCCACCATCATCGGCGTCGCTTCCAGCTGCTCCGTCATGCCCAGGTAGCCGCAGGCCAGGGTGACGGCCAGGGCCAGGTAGGGATTGGCGTCGGCGCCGATGATGCGGTTTTCCACGCGCCGGTCCTGCACGCCCGATTCGGGCACGCGGAATCCCACCGTGCGGTTGTCCAGGCCCCACTGGATGTTGATGGGCGCCGCCGTGTGGCGCACGATGCGGCGGTAGGAATTCACGTAGGGCGCGACGATGGCCATGGCCGACGGCATGTAGCGCTGCAAGCCCGCGATGTAATGCTTGAAGATGGGCGCGGCCGAACCGTCCTCGTTGCTGAAGATGTTCAGGCCCGTCTTCGCATCGACGACGCTCTGGTGCACGTGCATGGCGGAACCCGGTTCGCCCGCCATCGGCTTGGCCATGAAGGTGGCGTACATATCGTGTTTCAGGGCCGCTTCGCGCAGGGTGCGCTTGAAGAAAAACACCTTGTCGGCCAGGCCCAGCGGATCGCCGTGCAGGAAGTTGATTTCCATCTGCCCTGCGCCGATTTCATGGATCAGCGTGTCGACGTCAAGGTTCATCAATTCGCAGTAATCGTAGATATCCTCGAACAGGGGATCGAACTCGTTGACGGCGTCGATGCTGTACACCTGGCGGCTCGTCTCGGCCCGGCCGCTGCGGCCGATGGGCGGCTTCAAGGGCAAGTCCGGGTCCGTGTTTTTCGCCGTCAGGTAGAACTCCAGTTCCGGCGCCACCACGGGTTTCCAGCCCTTGTCCGCATACAGTTTCAGCACGCGCCGCAGCACGGATCTTGGAGCGAAATCGACCAGCGCGCCGTCGGAAAAATAACAGTCGTGGATGACTTGCGCGGTGGGGTCCGTGGCCCACGGCACCATGGTGATGGTGGTGGGATCGGCCTTCAAGATCATGTCGCGGTCGGTACTGGAAATGGCGCGGTCGTAGCCGCCATCATCGACCGGGTAATTGCCCGTCACCGTCATGCCCAGTACCGCTTCCGGGATGCGCATGCCGCGCTCCTGGGTGAATTTCCCGCGCGGCAGGATCTTCCCCCGTGCCACGCCCGTCAAGTCGGGGACCAGGCATTCGATTTCCGTGACGCGCTTTTCATTGAGCCACAAATCCATATCCGTATAGGTGAAATTTTCGCGTATTGCCATGTTTCCCTCTCGCTGGTCTTGATCAAACGCCATGTACTGCGGGCGGCGCGCCTGTCATTTATTCTTTCTTTTTGTGCTGCTGTTCCTGGTAATCGCGGCAAGCCTGGCCAAAGGCATCGAACAGCCGCATCGACTGCGGATTGTCTTCCACCTGCCATTCCGGGTGCCATTGAACGGCCAAGGTAAAACCGGCGGCGCTGGCCACCGTATAGGCTTCCACCAGGCCGTCGTCGGCCAGGGCGTCCACCAGCAAGCCATCGGCCAGCCGGGCGATGCCCTGGCCATGCAGGGAATTGACCATCATTTCGCTCTCGCCGCCCAGCAGCCGTGACAGCCGGCCATCGGGCATCAGCTTGATACGGTGCGCTGGCGCATACTGGCGCGCCAGCGGGTCGAGCACATTCTCCCGGTGATCCTGCATCTCCGGCACCGCGTGCACGGCCTGGTGCAGGCTGCCGCCCAGTGCCACATTGACTTCCTGGAAGCCGCGGCAGATGGCCAGCAAGGGCAGTTGGCGCGCCAGCGCGGCGCGGATAAGGGGTAAGGTGGTAGCGTCGCGCGCGGGGTCTTGCGGCAGGTCGGGATGCAGGATGTCTTCGCCATACAGGCGCGCGTCGACGTTCGAGGCGGAACCGGTCAGCATGACGCCGTCGGCGACGTGCAGCGCCGCTTCCAGGTCCGCATCCGCGCCCAGTGCGGGCAGCAGCAGCGGCATGCAGCCGGCGCCGCGCAGCACGGCATGCAGGTATTTGTCCTGCGCCATGTGCCAGGCGTGGCTGCCAAGCTGGCGCTGGCAGGCGGGAACGAGAACGATGGGACGGCGCATGGAGCTACCTCGCTGGCGTGACGATCCAATGACAGCGCCATGACAGCGCTGCCGCTCGCTTCACTGTACAGCAGAGCCGGCAGGGGCGGCCACACCGATGGACGTGGCCAGCGGCGGTACACATCGCCTACACTACGGCTTTGCAATATTGCCTCTATTAAAATCATCATATGCCGGTCCGCCGCCAAACACCAGCGCCACCGGCAAAGTCTCCTTACTTTCCCATGCATCCACACCGTTTTACAGCCTTTTCAAGTACCTTTTTCACTCTGCGGGGGCAGCCATGAAGCACATGCCGTGGCGCGACTTCTTCGCCCTCGTGGTGAGCATCGGCGTGGTCGGCCTGGGTCTGGGCGCCACCATGCCGCTCACCGCATTGACCTTGCACCAGCGCGGGGTGGGCACGGACATCATCGGCATGATCACGGCCGTCAGCGCCCTCGGCATCCTGGCCGCCTCGCCGTTCGTCTCGCGCTGGGTGGGGCGCTTCGGCGCGCGCGCCACCATGCTGGGCGCCGTGTGGGTAGCCTCGCTGGCGACGATTGCCATGCAGTTCACCGACCACCTGCTGGCGTGGAGCGTGCTGCGTTTCCTGTTCGGCGGCGCCATGGGCGTGCTGTTTACCATCGGCGAAGCGTGGGTAAACCGCCTGGCGCCCGACAATTCACGGGGCCGCGTGGTGGCCATATACACCACCAGTTTTACGTTTTTCCAGCTGATCGGCCCCGCCCTCGTGGCGCTGTTCAATGACAAGATCAGCTGGAGCTTCGCCGCCTGCGGCCTGCTGTTCTTGCTGGCCGTGCCGGGATTGATGCTGATCTCGAACAGCGGCCCGGAAAAGGAACCGGAAGAACATGGCGTGAAGTGGACCTTGATCCTGCCGCGCATGCCGATGATACTGCTCGGTGCCGCCTTCTTCGCCCTGTTCGACACCCTGGCATTGAGCTTGCTGCCCCTGTACGCGATGGAGCACGGCATCGGCACGGACCTGGCCTTGCTGTCGGCCACCGTGGTGCTGGTGGGCGACACGGGCCTGCAATTCGCGCTGGGATGGATGGCCGACCGCTTCGGCCGCGCCAAAGTCCACGCGGCATGCGGCGTGGCCGTCTGCCTGCTGTTGCCGCTGCTGCCGTTCGCCGTCGGCACGCCGTGGCTGTGGTGGACCTTGCTTCTGTTGCTGGGCGCGGCGGCGGGCGGCATCTACATGCTGGCGCTGGTGGCCTGCGGCGAACGTTTCACGGGGCTGTCGCTGACCAGCGCCAGCGCCATCGTCAACGCCACCTGGGGCGTCACCAGCGGCGGCGGACCACTGCTGACGGGCGTTCTGATGCAATCGGTGGGCGTGAACGCCCTGCCGGCCGTGATGTGGGTATGCGCCGCCATTTTCGTGGGCAGCGCCGTGTGGGAACGCAGGAAGGGGATCGTCTAGCGTTTTTTACTTACTCTCCAGCCGCTGCCGCAGTTCCTCGGCCACCGGGTAATCAGGATACGCCTGCCGGAACGCCGTCCACTCCTCGTGCGCCAAACTGCCTTCGCCGGCCTTCAGCAAGGCGTCGATCTTCACCAGCCACACGGAAGCGTCGAGCCTGGCCGGTGGCGGCAACGGGGCGGAACGGGCCGCGACGGGCGCGGGCATGGCCAGCGCGCGCTGCACCGGTGCCTGGCGCTGCATGCTGGCCTCGGCCTGCATGGCGGCTTGCTGCTCCATCGCCTCCCGCATTGCCGGAGGAGGTGGCGGGGCCGGTGGCGCTGGCGCAGGTACGGGTACTGACACGGGTGCTGGCGCCGGCTCGGCTTGCGCCGGCGGCCTCGGTGCCGCCTTGGCCATGGCACGCGGTGCCGGCGGTGGCGGCACAGACACAGTCCCGGATGCAGCGGCCGGTGCGGCTTCCTGCATCACCTCCTGCGTGACCGGCTCCCCTACCACGGGAAATTGCGCCGGCTTCGAGCCGAACCAGTCCACGCCGATCAGGTTCACCGTCAACAGCACGGCCGCCGCCAGTCCCAGCGGAACGCGCCAGCGCTGCAGGTAGTCCGGTGATTTTTTGGTCGGTAAGGTGCGCAGCACGCCATCGGCGCTGTCGTTGGCGGCAACGGGTTTTGCCAAGACCTTTTCGGCGTCGGCCAGAATGGCCGCATCGAGCACACTGGATGGCGCCGGCTGCGGCAGGCTGGCCAGCAGCGCGTTCAATTCCTCGTCATTCGGTGCGTCGTTCGGTTCCTCATTATCTTGATCGTGCGTATTCATGCCTGTCCTCCCGCGCCAGCGGCGCTGTCCAAGCCCGCGCGCAATTTCTTCATGGCGTAGCGCAGCCGGCTCTTGACGGTTTCCGCTTCCGCCCCCGTCACCACGGCGATCTCGAGGATGCTCATGCCACTGAACTGCTGCAGCACCAGCGCTTCCTTTTGCTCGGCCGGCAGCGCGGCGATAGCCGCATGCAGCAGCGCATGCTGCTGCTTCTGCTCCAGCGATTGCGGCGGCGATGCGCCCCCGTCCGCCAATTCGCCCACGTCATCGTGTTCCTGTCCTTCCCGCTGACGCAGTAGGTCGATCAGGCGGTTGCGCGCGATCTGGTACAGATAGGTGCGGAACGCCGCCTGCGGCTGGTAACCGGCACGCGCCACATGCAGGCTGGCCCACGCATCCTGCACGATCTCGTCGACCCACGCGCGGCGCGGCGCACGCCAGGCCACGAAGCGGTACAGGCCCTGGCTATGGCGCCGGTACAATTCGCGAAACGACGGCAGGTCGCCGGCGCTGTAGCGCAGCATCAGGTCTTCATCCGTCGCGGTCAGTAAAGTGTCGGGCATGCGGACCAGTGTAGCCGAACTACGCGGCAGCGACAATTTCCCTGCTCCTTCAGCGTGCGGCAGGCGCATAACTGACGCGGCGTACTTCGCGGATCTGTCCATCCCTGAGCGCCCCTTCCACCAATTCATAGCCAAGCAGGGCGAAGACCCGGCCCTGCAGGAACAGGGGCCGCGCATTGCCATACCAGTCCACGCAGGAAGCGCGGCAGCCGTCGTCCGGCGCTTGGCCCGGCCGCGCCGCCAGCGCGCCCAGTTCCGTCAACTGCAAGCCGCTGTTGCGCAGATACAGGACGGAGGCGGCTGACTTGTTGAGGCCAGGCCGCTCGTCCGCACTCAAGATGGGCAGGCCGATCATGCCCTCACCCGCCGCTTGCGGCTTGTAGAAAAAGCCGTGGCTGCGCGACTCTCCCTGCGCCGCGTCGGCGCGGATATAGCGCGTGGCGATCGTCGCCTGCGCGCCCAGGCGGATGCTGCTGAAGTGCAGATCCTTGCCTTGCGCGCCGATCACCACGGCGTCATCGCCCAGCGCTTCGATGCGCTCCACGCCATGCGGCAGGGACAAGGCTTGCACGCTGCCCGCATCGGCCCAGCGCATGGCATACAGCGGCTGGCGCGGCCAGGCCTGGTCGGCCTTGCGACGTCCGGCATTTCCCGGATTGCCGTACAACAGGTACGCACCCACATAACGGTTCTGCAAGCCGTAGCCGCCACCGCCGGGCAGCGCCTTGTAGCTGCTGGCCGGCGCACTGTCGCGGCCATCGGAAAATGTGGCCAATGGCACGCGCAGCAAGGCCATGTCGCCCCGCCCACGCGCGCCATCCCACATGGCGTCGCCCTGGCCTTCGGCGCGCAGCAGCACGTTCAGGTGGCCGTCAGGGCTTTCGAGGAATGAGAACTGGTCGACGGGCGCGCCGGCCACCTTCAGTGCGCTGGGCGCGCTGCCATCGAGGGGAATGCGGAACACGCCCGAGTCGCTGCCGCGGCGCGTGGTCCACACGAAAACGGATTCGCCCGACACATAAAACACGCGGCCTTGGGGCCCCATCACGGCGGTCGCTTCGCAGCGCATGTCGCGCTGCGCCAGGTCGCACACGGTGACCGTGTGCAGGGTCAGGCCGAAGCCCGTTTCCGGTTCTTCATCGGTGCGGTAGATGCGCGTGGCAGGGGCGATGCGCTTGAAGTCGGATGGCACGGCATCGGGACGCCAGCGGCGCAGCGCAGGAAAGCCGCCGAACGGATCGCCACGGCGCAAGTTCAGCGACAGGGGCGAGTAAAACACCAGTTTGCTGCCGACCAGGCGGCTCGCGTAATTGCGCGACGAATAATAATCGTTGGAGCGCAAGTGATACGTGGAGCGGTAGGCCAGCTTGCCGTCGGCGTTGACGTCGAACAGGCCGATCTCCGTGCCGCCGCGGCTGTAGCTGTAGCCGATCACCACGACCGTGTCGCCATCGATCAGCATTTCGTCATACCAGCTGCCCGACGGGTCGCTGCCCGGCGCGAACGCGTCGAGCGAGGACACGGGCTGCAGGGCATTGCCCCCCACCTGCACGGTAAACAGCTTGCCGCGCCGGAGCATCACCAGGTGCTTGCCATGCAGCTTGACGATGCCGCCTTCGTCCACGCCCGCCGTCTGCACATTGGTGACGGATTCCGCCGCTTCTGCCGATGCTGCCGGCGCGGCCTTCGCCACCATCGGCGCGGGAGGTGCCGGCGGCGCCGACATGGACTGCGCCGTGGCGCGCTGCAGTTTCTGCTGTTCCCTTTGCAGTGCCGCCTGGCGCGCCTGCAACTGCTGCAGATAGCTGCTCAAGGCCTGCTCGCTGGCGAACGGCGCCAGGGTCTTGCGCGGCGCCGTGCCGGCGGCGTGGCTGCCTGCCGACAGCAGCAGGGACAGTATCAATGTGATCTTGAGGGCGCTGGACATCGCTTCTTCTCCGGTTTGGCTGGGTTGTCCAACATGAAACGCAGCGGCGCGGAGAAAGGGGTTAAATGCGCATAAAAATATTCAGGAAGCTGCCGTCTTACTCGAACCCGCGTATGCGGTCGCCATTGAAATTCGGCAGGCGCCACTCGAAGTGCAAAGCCAGGAAACGAAACAGGAAGCCGGCGCCGATGGATGCCAGCTGCGCCACCGAGCTGTCGACCTTGAAGTACAGCAGGCCCACGTACAGGCTGCCCGTAAACAGGGCCACGGTGGCATATACTTCACGCTGCAGCACGAGCGGAATCTGGTTGCACAGGATATCGCGCAGCAGGCCGCCGAAGACGCCCGTGATCATCCCCGCCAGCACGACGATGGCCGGATGCATCTTGGCCGACATGGCGATATCGCAGCCGATCACGCAAAATGCCACCAGGCCCAGACCATCGACCAGCAGGAAGACGGCGCGCAGATGGTGCAGATAGCGCGCGACAAAAGCCGTGACGACGGCCGCGCCGATGGTAAACAGCAGGTACTCGGGATGCGCGATCCAGCCCAGCGGGTAGTGCCCCAGCAGCACGTCGCGCACGGTGCCGCCACCGAGCGCCGTGACGGTGCCGATCATGCAAATGCCGAACAAGTCCATGCCGCGCCGCATGCCCATGATGGCGCCGGACATCGCTTCGGCAACAATCGCCACCAGGTAAATCGTATATAACAGCATGCTCTTACTCTTCCGAAAATGATTTGAGAATTTGTTCGCGTTCGCGCGCTTCGTTCAAGGTGCGCGCTTCGTTCGTGCCCGTGCTGGAGCCGCCATCGCCAGCGTCACCGTGCGCCATGCGCGTGTCCGCACCGCCGCTGCCGCAACTGACGCTGCTGTGGATAAAGGCAAAGTTATCCTGCAGGCAGTCGCCGGCCAGGTATTCGGCATACACGTAGTCGCCATCGAGCAGCGCCAAGCCAGGCGGCTCCGCCAGCACCTGTTCGCGCCGGCCCTGCACGGCCACCTGCATGTAGTCGCGCCAGACGGGCAGCGCCAACGTCCCCCCGGTGGCGTTGCCCAGGCTTTTCGGCTGGTCGTAGCCGAGCCACACGACGGAGACGAGGCCCGAGGAATAGCCGGCGAACCAGGCGTCGTATGCATTGTTCGACGTGCCCGTCTTGCCGGCCGCGTCGCCGCGTCCCAGCGCCAGCGCGCCGCGGCCCGTGCCGCTCTTGACGACGTCGCGCAGCATGCTGTCCATGACGTAGGCGTTGCGCGTGGAGATGACTTGCGTACCCCGTGCCGGCTCGCCCTTGGCGTGTGGCGCCGCATCGCTGAACAGCACTTCTCCGCTGCGGCTGCGCACTTCCTTGATCAGTTTTGGCGGCATCTGCATGCCGCCATTGGCAAACACGGCATACGATTGCGCCAGTTGCAGCGGCGTGACGGCGCCCGCGCCCAGCGCCAGCGGCAGGGAGACGGGATTGCGCGCGTCCTCAAAACCGAAGCGCGTGGCGTAGTGCTGCACGTAGCCAGGGCCGGCCGCCTGCATCAGGCTGACGGCCACGAGGTTTTTCGAGCGCACGAGGCCCCGCCGCACGCTGATGAAGCCCTCATAATTGTTGCCGTAATTGCGCGGACGCCACGGCTGCGCACCCGTTTCCTGCGGCAGCAGCAGGCGCTGCGTATCGTCCACGGCCGTGCCGGGGAAATATCCCTTTTCCAGCGCCGCCGAATACACGAAGGGCTTGAAGCTGGAACCGGGCTGGCGGTAGGCCTGCATGGCATGGTTGTAGTGATTGCGGTAGAAATCGAAGCCGCCCGCCATGGCGACGATTTCGCCGCTGTGCGCCTCGACGGAAATGAGCGCGCCTTCCATCTCGGGCAACTGGCTCACCAGCCAGCCCTTTTTCGCCGCGTCGCGCACCACGCGGATCACGCTGCCCGCGACGATGGCGCGCTTGCCATCCCACTGCAGCTTGCCGCCCAGGCGCGCATCCGATGCCGTCAGCACGATCTCGTCGCCATTGCGCAGCTGCGCCGTCAGCTGGCGCTTGCCGGCGGTATCGACCTTGCGCACGAGCGCGGCGCGCAATTCTCCGCTGTCCGGGTAGGCGGCCAGCTGGCGCGCCACGCCGTCTTCGGAAGCGGCCAGGCGCGCTTCCGGGCCACGGTAGCCACGCCGTGCCTGCGCATTCAAGAGCCCATCGCGCAGCGACTTGTCGGCCGCGATTTGCGGCGCCATGCGGATGGTGGTCGTCACGTCCAGGCCCATGCTGTAAGCGCCTTCGGGATAGCTTTGCAGGATCAGTTGACGCGCTTCCTCGACCGCATACGCGGCCGCGTGCACGGAGCTGTTGCGGTCCTTGTTCAGCGCCAGTTTTTCCGCCACGGCGGCCGTGTATTCGGCCGGCGTGATGTAGCCGAGTTCGCGCATGCGCTGCAGGATGTAATGCTGGCGCACGGTGGCGCGCTGCGGATTGGCGACCGGGTTGTAGGCCGACGGCGCCTTCGGCAAGCCGGCCAGCATGGCCGCTTCGGCGATGCTGACGTCCGCCAGCGGCTTGTCGAAATAAATGTTCGAGGCGGCGGAAAAACCGTAGGAGCGCTCGCCCAGGTAAATCTGGTTCATGTACAGTTCCAGCAGCTTGTCCTTGCCGTAGTGCTGTTCCAGCTTGTAGGCGAGCAGCATCTCCGTCAGCTTGCGCTGCACGGTTTTTTCGCGCGACAGGAAAAAGTCGCGCGCCACCTGCATGGTGATGGTGCTGGCGCCCTGCGCATGGTGGCCCGTGACGACGTTGGCAAGCGTGGCGCGCGTCAGACCATAGAAATCGACGGCGCCGTGTTCGTAGAAACGCGCATCCTCGATGGCCAGCAAGGCCTGGCGCATGCGCAGCGGGATGTCTTTCAAAGGCAGGAATTCGCGGCGCTCTTCGCCGTATTCGGCCAGCAGCTCACCTTCGCTGGAGAAAATGCGCAGCGGCAGCGCGGGCTTGTACTGGGCCAGGTGCTCGACGGCGGGCAAATCCTGCCACGCCTGGCGCAGCCACCAGCCGCCCGCCAGGGCGGCGGCCACGCCCAGGCCCAGGGTCAATCCCAGGCCGAATTTCAGATTGCGCGCCAGCTTGGACTGGGGCTTGCGGGTGGTGCTGTCGTTCGCTTGTGCTTCCATGGTGGTATTCCTTGCTGCCAGGGGGCCGCGCGCTGGCGCGCGGCACTCCATCAAAGAGGCATTGTGCACTGCAACACACCCATCCTTATAAAAAGTAAGTATTATTTAGTATTGATAAATTTTTCTTATGTTAGGCAGTGGCCATGGATCTCAATCCCAAGCATACGGAAGCGTTTCGCGCCGTCGTCGAAACGGGCAGCTTCGAGCAGGCGGCGCTGCGGCTGCACCTGACGTCGCCCGCCATTTCACAGCGGGTGCGCGCGCTGGAAAGCCAGCTGGGCAATGCGCTGATCGTGCGCAGCCGTCCCGCGCGCGCCACGCGCATGGGCCAGCGGCTGATGCAGTACCTGAAACGGGCCAAGCTGCTGGAAGCGGACTTGCAGGCGGAACTGGCGGTGCAGCAGGATGCCCCGCTGACCCTGGTGCTCGCGCTGAATGCGGACTCGATGGGAACCTGGTTCTTCCCGGCCCTGTCGGAAGTGCTGATACGCGAGCGCGTGCTGCTGGACCTGACCGTGGAAGACCAGGACCACACGTATACCTTGCTGGAGACGGGCATGGCCATCGGCTGCATCAGCACGGAAGCCAAGCCCATGCGCGGCTGCACGGCCGAACCGCTGGGCGTGATGCGCTACTGGCTGGTGGCCACGCCCGCGTTCCGCCAGCAGTGGTTTGCGCACGGCCTGACGCGCAAGGCGGCGCGCACGGCGCCCGTCGTCGCCTACACGCGCAAGGACACCTTGCAATCGTCGTTCCTGCAGGAAGCACTGGGGCTGCCCGAAGGGGCTTACCCCTGCCATTACGTGCCGGGCGCCACCTCGCACTTCAATGCCATCCGCTATGGCCTCGGCTACGGCATGGTGCCCGAACTGTTATTGAAGGCGAACACGGATGGTGAACTGGTGGAAATGCTCACGCCCAAGACCCCGGCCGACGTGGCCCTGTACTGGCACACGTGGAAAGTGCAATCGCCGCGCATGGAGCAGCTGTCGCGGCAAATCATCGCGGCGGCACGCAGCATGCTGAAATAGTTGTCGTGAGAACTAGCGCTGCATGCCCCAGCGTTTCAGCGTGACGCGCTCCAGGCTGCGAAAGCCAAGGTTTTCCACGATTAAACCGATGACGATGACGGCCGCCAGGCCGGCGAACACCTTGTCCGTGTACAGCTCGTTGCGGTTCTGGAAGATGTACCAGCCCAGGCCGCCCTGCCCCGACGTCGTGCCGAACACCAGTTCGGCCGCGATCAGGGTGCGCCAGGCGAATGCCCAGCCTATCTTCAAGCCGGAGACGATGGAGGGCAAGGCGCCCGGCACGAGAATGTGCAGCACCAGGCGCAAGCCGTTCAAGCCGTAATTGCGGCCCGCCATGCGCAGGGTCTCGGGCACGCCCTGGAAGCCCGCATACGTGTTCAGGGCCAGCGGCCACATCACGGAATGGACGATGACGAAGATCAGGCTGGCGCGTCCCAGGCCGAACCACAGCAGGGCCAGCGGCAGCAAGGCGATGGCCGGCAAGGGATTCAACATGGCCGTCAGGGTTTCCAGCAGGTCGCGCCCGATGCGGCTGGACACGGCCAGCAGGGTCAGCACGAAGGCGGCCAGCACGCCCACCGCATAGCCTTGCAGCAACACCACCAGGGATGCAGCCGTGCGCGTAAGCAATTCCCCGCTGGCGATGCCGCCGATAAATGCCTGCGCCGTCTGCAGAAAACTGGGCAACAATAAATCGTTCTGCGTCCAGCGCGCCGCGCCTTCCCACAGCAAGGCCAGGCTGAGCAAAATGAAAGCCTTGCGCCACAGCGCGTGCTGGCTCAGACGCTGCCAGCGCGACAGCGGCTGCTCGACGGTGACGCCGGCCGGCGGCGCCGCCGCGTAGACGAATTCCTGGCGGATAGGCGGCTCCAGCAGCGCGCTCATACGGCCTCCCGGTGGACAGGCTCTGCTTGCCCGACGGGAGCGACTTCCTCATCGAACAGCAAACCATGGATGCGGCTGCTGGCGGCCTGGAATTCCGTGCTGCCCGCGCTGTGCAAGCCGAATTGATGACTGTTGAGTTCGGCCCGTACCCGGCCCGGATGGGGCGACAGCAGCAGGATGCGGTTGCCCACGACCAAAGCTTCCTCGATCGAATGCGTAACGAACACAAGGGTAAAGCGCAGCTCTTCCCACAGACGGCTCAGCTCTTGCTGCATCTTGCGCCGCGTCAGTGCATCGAGGGCGGCAAACGGCTCGTCCATCAGCAGCACTTCCGGCTGCATGGCCAGGGCACGGGCGATGGCTACCCGCTGCTTCATGCCGCCCGACAAGGTATGCGGATGGGCATCTTCAAAGCCGGCCAGGCCCACCTTGGCGATCCAGTGATGGGCGCGCTCGCGGGCCGCCACCTTGTCCAGCCGCTTGCTGGCCAGCAAGGGGAACATGACGTTTTCCAGCACAGTCTTCCATGGCGGCAACTGATCGAATTCCTGGAACACGACGACACGGTCCGGCCCCGGTTTATGGATGGGCTGGCCCTGCATGGCGATGCTGCCCGCGCGCGGCGCGATGAAACCGGCCACGGCCTTCAGCAAGGACGACTTGCCGCAGCCGGATGGCCCCAGCAGCACGAAACGGTCGCCCCGGAACACGTCGAAACTGACGTCGTGCGTGGCGCGCACGGTACGCTGCTCGGTGCGGTATTCCAGGCTGACATGTTTGACGCTGAGCAAGGGCTGCAAGGCAACCGGAGGACGTACCAGGTGAAAAGCGGGTGCGTTCATGTCAGCCTCCTTGCGTGATGGCAGGATCGTCAAAGAAATAATCGCGCCAGCTGTCGGGCAAGTTGCGGATGGCGCTCACGCGGTGCAGGAATTGCGCCAGGCCATAGGTATTTTGCGGCGCGATCTTGAATTGCACTTGCGGGTTGGCAAAGATTTTCAACAGCAGATTGCGGTCCACCTTGCTTTTATTCACCTTGATATAGATGTCGGCCGCGCCTTGCGGATTGCTGCTCGCATACTGCGCCGCTTCCGCCAGGGCGGCGATGAAGGCGCGGTAAGTTTTCGGATTGTCCTTGCGATACTTTTCCGTCGCATACAGCAGAGTCGACGAGCTGGGTCCGCCTTGCACGTCGTACGAGTTCAGGATGATGTGGGCGTTCGGGTTTTGCGCCAGTTCCTGTTCCTGGAACGGCGAATTGCCGAAGTGGCCTGTCAACTCCGTGCCGCCGGCGATGATGGCGGCCGCCGCGTCCGGGTGTGGCAAGGTTTGCGTGATTTTATCGAGGCGGGCGAATTCCTTGTCGCCCCACTGCTTCGCCACCGCCATTTGCAGGATGCGCGCCTGCACGGAAACGGAAACGGCAGGCAAGGCGATGCGATCCTTGTCCGTCAGGTCCGCCAGGGTTTTCACCTTGGGATTATTGCTGACCAAATAGTAGGGGAAGTTGCCCAGCGAGGCCACGCCACGCACGTTCTGCCTTCCCTTGGTGCGGTCCCAGATGGTCAGCAACGGCCCCAGCCCAGCCCCCGCGATATCGATATTGCCCGATAACAAAGCGTCATTGATGGCCGGCCCGCCGGACAGGGTGATCCACTCGACTTTGACATCGACGCCCTGCTGCTTGCCATGCTTTTCAATCAGCTTTTGTTCCTGCGCAATATTGAGCAGCAAGAAGGTGATGCCATGCTGGCCCGCGATGCGGATCTGACCTTCTGCCCGGGCCATGGGCATGGCCATGCACAGCACGGCGATGGCGGCAAGCAGGCGGCGGGAAAAACTAACGATCGGCAACATGGACACTCCTTGGGTCAGGCTTACAGGGAAAAATCAGTAGGGCGCATCGCCTTCAATCGTGGTGCGATACAGTTTTCGGCGCTGCTCGGGCGGGCACCCCGTCGCCAGATGCATCAGGGAACGGTTGTCCCAGAACACCAGGTCGTATGGCTGCCAGCGGTGCACATACAGGTGCTCCGGGCGCACGCTGTGGGCAAACAGTTCGTCGAGCAGGGCGCGGCTTTCGTCGTCGGGCAAGCCGACGATACGCGTGGTGAAATGTTCGCTGACAAACAGGGCGCGGCGTCCCGTTTCCGGGTGCACGCGCACCACGGGATGGCTGACGGGTGTGACTTCATCGATCTGCGCCTGCGTCAGGGCAGGACGCCATGGGTTGCGGCGGCGCAATTCCTCATACTGGCTCAGATAGCTGTGCTCGGCACGGGCGCCGCGTACGGCATGGCGCAGCGCGGCCGGCAAGCTTTCCCACGCCAGGTGCATATTCGCAAACACGGTATCGCCACCGTCCTGCGGCAACTCTTGCGCATGCAGCATGGAACCGAGGCTGGGCACTTCCTTGTACGACAGGTCGGAATGCCAGAAATGGCCGGCGTCGCCCAGGCCGATGGGCTGGCCATCCTTGACGATGTTCGAGATGATCAGCACTTCCGGCTGCGTAGGCAACTGGAACTGGCGCAGCACGTGGATTTGCAGCGGGCCGAAGCGGCGGCTGAAATCAACTTGCTGCCGCGGCGTGATGCGCTGGTCGCGGAACACCAGCACGTGATGGTCGAGGTGGGCATGGTGCAGGCGCTGGAAGTCGCCCAGTGAGAGCGGCTGCGCCAGGTCCAGCCCCAGCACTTGCGCGCCCAAGGGCGCATCGAATGTCTCGATACGAAAATGGCTGGTGGACTGCACGGGTTTCAGGACGGCCGACATGGGAATTCGACTAGAGTCAGGGGAAGTCCACTGTATGTCGGCCAGCCTTGCTTGCAAACGAAGCATTTACTATATGGATATGCGCGGCGCGTTGCGCCAGGTTGCCACACAGGCTGCCACGCAATGGCGCAACTGCGCCGGCTTTGCCGGGGAACGGAGCTAGCACGAAACTTGCTTATCTACCAATTTTTAACCATCGTCCAGGAAAGCCATGCCCACCTATGCCCTGCTGCTCGCCTTGCTGTTCCCTGCTGTCGTCCACGCGCAAAATAGCGAAGGTGAAAGTGATCTCAGCTACAAAGCCTATGTGCACAGCGACAAGCGCATCAAGTGTTTGTACGGCTACGCGGCCGACAAGACGGGCGACCATGCGGCCGCCGTCGCCATCTTTGAAGATTGCATCCGGCGCTGGAACGATGTGTATTCGATGATTTGGCTGGCCCAGCTGTATGAAACGGGCATCGGCGTGCCTAAAGACCTGGAGCAGGCGACGGCGCTGATGCGGCGCGGTGCGCATACGAATGACGACGCGGCCTATGCGCGGCTGGCGCGCTACCACTATGGTGTGGCGCTGGCCGAAGGCCGGGGCACGCCGCAAGACATTCCCCAGGCCAGAACCTGGCTGCGCCAGGCGGCGCAGGAGGGCGTGCGGGAGGCGGCCGATTACCTGGGCCGCCTGGACAATGCGGCGCCGTAAGCACGGCGCCAGCATCGTTTACGCTATTGCTTCGTAGCGGGCCAGGCGGGTCGCCATGCGCGGCGCCAGTTCATGGCCGGCCGTGACGGTCACTTCCAGGTCGTTTAGCAAGCCATCTTTCAAGCCATAGACCCAGCCATGGACGCTGAGTTCCTGGCCCCGTTCCCACGCATCTTGCACGACGGTGGTCTGACACACATTCAAGACTTGTTCGACGACGTTCAGTTCGCACAGGCGGTCGCCGCGCTGGCGGCTGGTCAGCACGTCGCCCAGGTAGCGTTCGTGCTTCTGGCCCACGTCCTGCACGTGGCGCAGCCAGTTATCGACCAGGCCGATGCGCGTGCCCGTCATGGCCGCATGCACGCCCTTGCAGCCGTAATGGCCGACGATGATGACATGTTTGACTTTCAGCACGTCCACGGCAAATTGCAGGACGGACAGGCAATTGAGGTCGGAATGCACGACCACATTGGCGATGTTACGGTGCACAAACACGTCGCCAGGCGCCATGCCCAGCAGTTCGTTGGCGGGCACGCGGCTGTCGGAGCAGCCGATCCACAGGTATTCGGGCGACGTTTGCGCTTCCAGGTTCTTGAAGAAGTTCGGGTCTTTCGCCACCATCGAGTCGGCCCAGCGGCGGTTACGCTGCAGCAGTTCCGCCAGGGCCGGGCCATTTTTCTGTTCGGTCATATCGCTCCCATTGTGTACGTACGACTGAATTGGCGGCAGATCGCACCCATAGGCCGGCGATGCGCGCACATTGTTCAGTCGTGATGAAAAAAACGCCGGGATGTTGAAGCATCCCGGCGCATGGTATTACGTGTGCTTACTCAAAAAAATCCTTGACCTTGTCTTTCCAGGTCTTGCTTTGCGGACTGTGCTTGGCACCGCCCTCGGTCGTCGACTTTTCAAAGTCGCGCAGCAGGTCTTTCTGTTTTTCCGTCAGTTTCACCGGCGTTTCGATGGCCACGTGGCAGAACAGGTCGCCCGCGTAACCGGAGCGCACGCCCTTGATGCCCTTGCCTTTCAGGCGGAAGGTTTTACCCGACTGGGTGCCTTCCGGGATCGTGAACGACACTTTGCCGTTCAGGGTAGGCACTTCGATTTCGCCGCCCAGGGCCGCCTTGGTGAACGAGATCGGCATTTCGCAATGCAGGTCGTCGCCTTCACGCTGGAACACGGCGTGCGGCTTGATGTGGATTTCCACGTACAGGTCGCCCGACGGACCGCCATTCGTGCCCGGTTCGCCGTTGCCGGACGAACGGATACGCATGCCGTTGTCGATACCGACTGGAATTTTCACTTCCAGGGTCTTGTTGCGCTTGATGCGACCGGCGCCGCCGCACGGCGTGCACGGGTCGGTGATGACCTTGCCGCTGCCATGGCATTTCGGGCAGGTTTGCTGGATGCTGAAGAAACCTTGCTGCATGCGCACCTGGCCGTGGCCACCGCAGGTACCGCAGGTGGTTGGCGAGGTGCCCGGCTTGGCGCCGCTGCCGTGGCAAGTGTCGCACTTGTCCCAGCTCGGCACGCGGATGGTCGTGTCGAAGCCGTGAGCAGCTTGCTCCAGTGTAATTTCCAGGTTGTAGCGCAAGTCGGCGCCACGGTACACCTGTGGCCCCGCATTGCGGCTGCGTCCACCGCCACCGCCAAAGATGTCGCCGAAGATATCGCCGAAGCTGTCGGCAAAGCCGCCAGCACCGCCGCCGAAGCCGCCACCACCGCCCATGTTCGGGTCCACGCCAGCGTGACCATAACGGTCATACGCATCGCGCTTTTCCGGATTGGTCAGCATCTCGTAGGCTTCTTTGACTTCCTTAAACTTTTCTTCCGATTCCTTGCTATCCGGATTACGGTCCGGATGGTATTTCATCGCCAGTTTACGGTAAGACTTTTTGATCTCTTCTTCCGAAGCATTTTTTGCGACACCGAGTGTCTCGTAAAAATCACGCTTTGCCATGTTGTCGGCACCTTGCAGTCTATCTACTGATGTAAAAATTACACGAAAAAGCCGAGTCGAGTGCTGCGCTAGGCGCAGCGACTCGGCTCGGCCGGTCTTCGCGGCTAATCCCGCGATGTAGCGTTCAGCCCGGCTGCCCCCAGTTCATGGGAGCGCAAGACATTACTTGCTGTCTTTGACTTCTTTGAAGTCAGCGTCAACAACATCGTCTTGCTTGGCGCCTGCGTCCGATGCGCCAGCAGCTTGCTGTGCACCTTCCGCGCCGCCGGCAGCTTGCTGCGCTTGCATGTCGGCATACATTTTTTCGCCCAGTTTCTGCGATGCGCTCGACAGTGCTTCCACCTTGGCGTCGATCTCAGCCTTGTCGCCCGCCTTGATGCTTGCTTCCAGGTCGGTGATCGCCGCTTCGATCTTCTCTTTCTCGCCCGCATCCAGCTTGTCGCCGTATTCGGTCAAGGATTTCCGGGTCGAGTGTACCAGAGCATCGGCCTGGTTGCGCGACTCGGCCAATTCTTTGACCTTCTTGTCTTCTTCCGCGTTCAACTCGGCGTCTTTCACCATCTTCTGGATTTCAGCCTCGGTCAAGCCGGAATTGGCCTTGATCGTGATCTTGTTTTCCTTGCCGGTGGCCTTGTCTTTCGCGCCGACATGCAAGATGCCGTTGGCGTCGATGTCGAAGGTCACTTCGATCTGTGGCGTACCGCGCGATGCTGGCGGGATGCCTTCCAGATTGAATTCGCCCAGACCCTTGTTGCCGGCGGCGATTTCGCGCTCACCCTGGAAGACCTTGATGGTCACCGCAGGCTGGTTGTCGTCGGCCGTCGAGAAGACCTGGCTGAACTTGGTCGGAATCGTCGTGTTTTTGTGAATCATCTTGGTCATCACGCCGCCCAGGGTTTCGATACCCAGAGACAGAGGGGTGACGTCCAGCAACAGCAAGTCCTTGCGTTCGCCCGACAGGACCGAACCTTGAATCGCTGCGCCCACGGCGACGGCTTCGTCCGGGTTCACATCCTTGCGTGGATCCTTGCCGAAGAATTCCTTCACTTTTTCCTGCACCTTCGGCATACGCGTCATACCGCCGACCAGGATGATGTCATCGATGTCCGACACTTTCACGCCAGCATCTTTGATAGCGATGCGGCATGGTTCCATCGTGGCCGTGATCAGCTCTTCCACCAGGGATTCCAGCTTGGCGCGGGTCATCTTCAGGTTCAAGTGGACCGGTGCGCCATTCGCCATGGCGATGTACGGCTCGTTGATCTCGGTTTGTTGCGACGACGACAATTCGATCTTCGCGCGCTCGGCCGAAGCCTTGATGCGCTGCAGGGCGATCGGATCTTTTTTCAGGTCGATGCCGTTGATCTTCTTGAACTCGTCGATGATGTAATCGATGACGCGCTGGTCGAAGTCTTCGCCGCCCAGGAAGGTGTCGCCATTGGTCGACAGCACTTCAAATTGTTTCTCGCCATCAACATCCGCGATTTCGATGATCGACACGTCGAACGTACCGCCACCCAAGTCATACACGGCGATTTTACGGTCGCCTTTTTCGGTCTTGTCCAGACCGAACGCCAGCGCTGCCGCGGTTGGCTCGTTGATGATGCGCTTGACGTCCAGGCCAGCGATACGGCCGGCATCCTTGGTAGCTTGACGCTGCGAGTCGTTGAAGTACGCAGGCACGGTGATGACGGCTTCGGTGACTTCTTCACCGAGGTAGTCTTCTGCCGTTTTCTTCATCTTGCGCAGGACTTCAGCCGAGATTTGCGGCGGCGCCAGTTTTTTGTCGCGTACGCCGATCCATGCATCGCCGTTGTCGGCTTTCATGATCTGGTACGGCATCAGTGCGATGTCTTTTTGGACTTCTTTTTCGTCGAACTTGCGACCGATCAGACGCTTGACTGCGTACAGCGTGTTTTTCGGATTGGTCACGGCCTGGCGTTTCGCTGGCGCGCCGACGAGAATTTCGCCATCTTCTTGATAAGCAATAATCGACGGCGTCGTGCGTGCGCCTTCAGCGTTTTCGATTACCTTTGGTTGACCGTTTTCCATGATGGAAACGCAGGAATTCGTGGTTCCCAGATCGATACCGATAATTCTACCCATGATTTATTTCCTTTTATTTGCTAGATTTCAGATGGTTCTTATATGTGGCAAAGCGGCATGGTTTCAAGGCTTGCTTGATGCCGCCCTCTGATTATTTTGCTTGCGCGGTCGTTACAATGGCTGGACGCAGCAGGCGGTCCGCAATCATATAGCCCTTTTGCAGGACTGACACGATGGTATTGGCTTCCTGCTCCGCTGGCACCACGGCAACGGCCTGGTGTTTCATCGGATCGAGCTTTTCACCCTGCACTGGCAGCACTTCCACCAGGCGGTTGCGCTCGAACGCGGCGTTCAATTGCTTCAGGGTCATCTCGACGCCTTCTTTCAGCGATTCGATGGTCGGTGCTTCCACCGTCAGCGCCGTTTCCAGGCTGTCTTTCACCGGCACCATGGCTTCGGCAAAGCTTTCCACTGCGAATTTGTGCGCTTTAGCAACATCTTCCTGCGCGCGGCGGCGGATATTTTCGCCATCAGCCTTGGCGCGCATGAAGGCATCGTGCATCTCTGCAAGACGCGCTTCGGTACTCGCCAGCTGCTCTTCCAAAGTAGGCTCTGCGGGAGTAGATGGGGCAGTCGCCGCGGCGTCCGCTTGCGGATTAGGTACAGCTTGGTTTTCCTGATCTTGCATCTGAAAAGCTCCTACAATCAATGACTTAAATGAGTTAGTCTAACTATCTTTACAACACTAACGGGCAGATGGGGCTATATCCTATTGTTTCAAGGGGTATGCATGGCAAAACCAGAATTACATCGGTCCATGTTACAGCGTATTACAAAACGCTATCCATTTTGACCAGCGATCCGTGCGCACATCCCTTGATTTCCTGGCTTCCCACGACAAAGCGGGCATTCTACCAGCCCCGCCACGGCCATCGCCACTGGCGGTGTTGCTATTTGGAAAACTCCTTGACCGCGCCAGACGTGACAAAGCCGCGCAAGCGCGGCTTTTAATTGTCAAAAATCATTATCTTTAATGCGGCGCGCCCAGGGCCAGGGCCGCCGTGCGCGCCTGTTCGCCCGCCTTCTTGTCCGCCTCGCGCTGCGCCGCCGTCTTCATCGTCGGCCAGCCAATCATGTGCTGCTCCGCAATTTCTGCCAGGCCCGCGATCCAGGCTGGCGTTTCGTTAAGACAAGCGATGTAGTGAAACTGCTGGCCGCCGGCCGTCTCGAAATCATGCTTGGCTTCCATGGCGATCTCCTCCAGCGTTTCCAGGCAATCGCTGGTAAAGCCAGGACACAGCAGGTCGACGCGCTTGACGCCCTGTTGCGCCAGCGCCACCAGAGTGGGCGCCGTGTACGGCTGCAGCCATTCGGCCTTGCCAAAGCGCGACTGGAAGGTCACCACGTATTGCTCTTTAGTTAATTTCAACCTTTCCGCCAGCAGGCGCGCCGTTTTCAGGCATTGGCAATGATAGGGGTCGCCGAGCAGCAAGGTACGCTTGGGGACGCCATGAAAGCTCATCACCAGTTTTTCGGGACGGCCATGCGCTTCCCAATGGTTCAGCACGGAGTCGCGCAAGGCGTCGATATACGTGTCGTGCTCGTGATATTGCTTAATGAAACGCAATTCCGGCACATTGCGCACGGTGGCGTAATGGGCAAACACGGCATCGTAGATGGAACCCGTCGTCGTGCCCGAGTATTGCGGATAGGCAGGCAGGATGGCGATGCGCTCGCAGCCTTCGCTTTTCAGCTTGGCCAGCACGTCGGGCAAGGAAGGCGAACCGTAGCGCATGGCCATGGCCACGGTCACGCCGTCGTGGCCCCGCTCGGCCAGCGCGCCGGCCAGCAACTTGGCCTGCTTTTGCGTGTGCACTTTCAAGGGCGAGCCTTCGCGTGTCCAGATCGACGCGTATTTCTTGGCCGACTGGCCGGAACGGAAGGGCAAAATGATCAGGTTCAAGATGAACCACCAGACGATGCGGGGAATCTCCACCACGCGCGGATCCGACAAAAATTGCTTCAGATAGCGCCGCACGGCCGACGACGTCGGCGCATCGGGCGTGCCCAGGTTGACCAGCACCACGGCGCTGCGGTCGATACTGCCATGCGTGTACGGAGGTTCTGTTTGAAATGACATGAAGGCTCTTCGAAGGCGTTGGATGGATTAGCCAGTTATTATAGTTGCATTGAGTTAACAGCGAAGTGCTGGGGTCAGACCCTCAATGCCGCTAACGTCAAGCTCAGCGCTAACGCATCCGGGGTCTGACCCCGGATTTAAGCCTGCGTTTAAATTGCCAGCAGTTCACGCGCATGCTTGCGCGTGGTGGCCGTGATTTCCAGGCCGCCCAGCATGCGCGCCACTTCTTCCACCCTGGCCTTGGCATCGAGCATGTCGATGCGCGAGGCCGTCTTGCCATTGTCCAGGGTGCTTTTTGCCACCTGGAAATGTTGATTCGCCTGGCTGGCCACTTGCGGCAAATGGGTCACGCACAGCACTTGCCGTCCCTGCCCCAGGCGTTTCAGCAAGCGCCCCACCACTTCCGCGACGGCGCCGCCGATGCCGCTGTCGACCTCGTCGAAGATCAGGGTCGGCGTGGTGGTGGCATGCGAGGTGATGACGGAAATGGCCAGCGCGATGCGCGCCAGTTCGCCGCCGGACGCCACCTTGGCCAGGGAGCGGGGCGCCGTGCCCGCGTGACCGGCGACGAGGAATTCCACTTGTTCCAGGCCGTGGGCGGCCGGTTCGCACGGGTGCAGGGCGATTTCAAAGCTGCCGCCCGTCATGCTCAGCTCCTGCATGGCGCGCGTGACGGCTTGCCCCAGCTCCAGGGCGGCGGCACGCCGCGTGTCTGATAACCGCTCGGCCACGGCGCGGTATTCCGCCTCGATCTTCGCTTCCTGGCGCAGCAAGCCCTCGATATCGGAAGCGTCCGCCAGGTGCTGCAGCTTTTCCGACAGCTTCGCGTGTTCCTCCGGCAATTCTTCGGGCGTGACGCGGAATTTGCGGGCCGTGCTGTGCATGGCTTCCATGCGCGCGTCGAGTTGGTGCAGACGCTCCGGGTCCAGCTCGACCCGGTCCAGATAATTGTTCAGCGCGTACACGGATTCCTGCAATTGAATGCGCGACGATTCGATCAGGTCGACGATGGGCTGCAATTCCGCATCGACGGAAACCAGCTTGCCCAGCTTCTGGTTCAGGGCCGACAGTTGCGACACGATCGGGTGGTCTTCCGATTCGGAAATGAGGGACAGGGCTTCCTGTGCCCCTTCCAGCAGGCTGGCCGCGTGCGACAAGCGGCTGTGCTCGTTCGTGATGTCCGTCCATTCACCGGGTTTGGCGGCCAGTTTTTCCAGTTCGCCCACTTGCCATTCCAGGCGTTCGCGCTCGTACAGCACGTTGGCGGCGTTGGTTTCGAATTCTTCTCTCTGGCGCACGAGGGCGCGCCAACGCTTGTGCAGGGCCGCCACTTGCCGCGCATCCTGTTCCGCGCCCGCTTCGCGCGCCGTCGCCTGGCCGTCGAGCAAGGCGCGCTGCGCCTCGCTTTTCAGCAAGGACTGGTGCGCATGCTGGCCGTGGATATCGACCAGCATGTCGCCCAGTTCGCGCAGCTGCGCGGCCGTGGCGGGGATGCCGTTGATGTACGCCTTCGAGCGGCCCGCATTGTCGATCACGCGGCGCAGCAGAGCGCCGCCATCGTCGTTGGCGAATTCATTGGCCACCAGCCAGGCTTGCGCCACTTCGCTGACGGAAAAATCGGCCGTGATATCGGCCTTGGCCGCGCCTTCGCGCACCACGCTGGCGTCGCCGCGCCCGCCCAGCGCCAGGGTCAGCGCATCGATGAGGATGGACTTGCCGGCGCCCGTCTCGCCCGTCAGCACGCTGAAGCCGGCGGAAAATTCCAGTTCAATGGTATCGACAATGACAAAATCGCGAATGGACAGTGTATGGAGCATGGCTTCTGTGGTTAGGCGGCGCACCGCGGGTTAGCGTGGAGAAAAATGTTAGCTGAGCTTGCCCTCGCCCGACGGGTACTCATTCCAGTGCAATTTTTCACGCAGGGTGTTGTAGTAACTCCACCCTTCCGGATGCAGGAAGGTAATCGTATGCGGCGAACGGCGGATGAGGATGCGGTCTTGCTGCACCAGGCTGGCAAAGGTCTGCATGTCGAAATTGACGCTGATATCGCGCCCGCGCACGATTTCCACGACGATCTGGCTGGAGTCGGGCAAGACGATGGGGCGGTTCGACAGCGCGTGCGGGGCGATCGGCACGAGCACGATGCCGCCCAGGGTCGGATGCAGCAAGGGGCCGCCGGCGGACAGCGAATACGCGGTCGAGCCCGTCGGCGTGGAAATGATCAAGCCATCGGAACGCTGGTTGTACATGAAGTGGCCATCGACCTCGACGCGCAACTCGGCCATGCCGGCGCCGCCGCCGCGCGAAACGACGACATCGTTGACGGCCATGCCGACATGAATCGATACACCATCGCGCAGTACACTGCCTTCGAGCAAGGTGCGGCGTTCAGCCTTGAAGCGGCCGCCGAGAATTTGCGCCAGCACGGGCAGCATGCGCTCGAGCGGGATATCGGTCATGAAACCCAATCGCCCTTGATTGATACCGATCAAGGGTACGTCGAATGGCGCCAGCTGGCGCGCAATGCCCAGCATGGTACCGTCGCCGCCCATGACGATGGCGCAATCGGCGGCGCCGCCGATCTCGGCCGGCGACATGGCGCGCACGCCGGGAAACGCCAGGTTCAGATGCGCGGCCGTCTCGGCCTCGAAGACCACCGTGTGGCCCAGCACTTGCAGGAAATCGACGATGCTTTTGACGGGCTCGGCAATGCCATCCGTATTCTGGCGCACGACCAGGGCGATGGTCTTGGCGCCCAGGTTGAAGCGCTCGCCCGGGGCTGGCTGTTCGGCGCGCTGTTCGGCAGGTGTATCGACGGGCATAAGAGTCTCGGTAGTGAATTCGGTGGCAAACCGCCCCAGGCTGTCGCATCGCACGCCGGCTTCGCATGACACTGTATATATGCACAGTATAGTGCGGCTGCCGTGTGCCCGCAAGGGGCGTTCTTGGTGTTGCACGCAGTGTAGCGCAGAAAAAGAATCGTCCATGCGTGCGCCAGCGCTCCCTGCCTGGACAAATCCGCTTGCAGGCGGCCTGCCGCGGCGGGACACTGGTTTCACTTTACTGTCAGGAGGCCATATGGTTACCCCGCATAGCGAGCGCAAGATCAATACCGAGGAAAAAGTCAAAAATGACGGCGTCGACCGCCTGCCGCACGAGCGCGACGAATCGCCCGACGCGCAAAACGTGCGCCCGCGCAAGATCATGCAACAGGCGGCCAGCGACCTGGAACAGGGCCTGGTCGACACGGACCGCCGCGCCCAGCCCGGCGTGGAAAAGGTCAAGCCGGCCGCGCCGCAACAGGCGCGCCCTGACGCGCAGCTGGAACCAAAGAAGGCGCGCTGAATCGAACTGTCAGGCACCGCGACTTTGCCGGCGACGCGCCGGGCGCAGCCAAGCCCTGCACCACGCATGCGCCCCCTGTGTGACACAACGAACGGAAGGGCAAGGGTGGCACGCGCATGATGGACGCTCGAACCACGCAAGGAGTACATCATGAAAAAAACAGGATCAGCCGTCTGGAGTGGCGGCCTTAAAGATGGCAAAGGGTTTATTTCCACCCAAAGCGGCGCGCTCGACAATGTAGCCTATGGTTTCAACACGCGTTTCGAGGACGGTCCCGGCAGCAATCCGGAAGAACTGATCGGCGCGGCCCATGCGGCCTGCTTCACCATGGCCCTGTCCGGCCAACTGGGCGAGGTCGGCCTGCGCGCCACGGCCCTGAAAACCACGGCCGACGTCAGCCTGGAGAAAATCGATGGCAGCTATGCCATCACGGCCGTGCACCTGACCCTCGTGGCCACCATTCCCGGCGCCACGGAAGAAGCCTTCCAGGACGCGGCCCTGCGCGCCAAGCTCGGTTGCCCCGTGTCCAAATTGCTGGCCACGGAAATCACTCTGGATGCCCATCTGGAGTAATCATGTCACCGTCCGCCGCCCCTGTTGCAGCGGGCGGCAGGGGCGGTCTCGGCAAGAAAGCCGTAAAACGCATAAAATCCTGCCATTCCCCTATCATCATCAAGGATTTACGATGCGTATTTTGCACACCATGTTACGGGTCGGCGACCTGCAGCGCTCCATCGATTTTTACACCAAGGTCCTGGGCATGACGCTGCTGCGCACCAGCGACAATCCGGAATACCAGTACACCCTGGCCTTCGTCGGCTATGGCTCGAATCCCGACCACGCGGAACTGGAACTGACGTATAACTATGGCGCCACCAGCTACGAGCTGGGCACGGCGTATGGCCACATCGCCATTTCGGCCGACGACATCGTCGCCGCATGCGACGCGGCGCGCGCGAATGGCGGCAACGTCACGCGCGAACCGGGTCCCGTGAAAGGCGGCAACACGGTCATCGCCTTCATCACCGATCCCGACGGCTACAAGATCGAATTGATCGAGCGCAAGTTCGACGGCCAGGGCGGCGGCCTGTAATACCTCAGCCTGGTTCGGCGGCCTGTGCAATGGCCGCGCGCAGCCAGGCAATCCCCGCATCGCCGTCCGTACGGCGATGCCGTATCGCTTCAAACGCAAACGGCGCGATGGCAAACGGCGCAGCGTACTGCGCCAGCCCCTGCGCGGCACTGCCCTGCAAGGCGCGCCGCGCCACCGTCAGGATCAAGCCCGTCCCCCTCACGACATCCGGTGCCACCGTCCAGTACGGCACACGCACGGCGATGCGGCGCGCCTGGCCCAGCTGGGCCAGCGCCGCGTCGACTTCGGCCACCATGCCGCCTTCGCTGGACGCCACCAGCACGTGCGGGCGCGCCAGATAGGTTTCCAGGCTCAACGTTTCACCGGACGCCAGGCTGGCCGGGTCGAGCGCACACACGAACGTTTCCTCGAATAAGGTTTCCCTATGTAACTGCTCGGGCAATTGCGGGAACACGCCCAGCGCCAGGTCGATCTCGCCATCCTGCACGCCAGCGATCACGGCCGGGCGGCTGGCATAGCTGATGGCCAGGTCGATGCCGGGCGCTTCCACGCGCAAGCGGCGCAACAAACGGGGCAAGATCAGCGCCGCGCCGTAATCCGACATGGCCAGGCGAAACACGCGCTGCGCCGTGGCCGCCTCGAAGACGGCACCGCCCAACACGGAACGCACGCTTTGCAGCGCTTCGGCCAGCGGCCGTGCCAGCTCCAGGGCGCGCGCCGTCGGCTGGAAACCGCCCTTGCCGCGCAGCAGCAGCGGATCGTCGAGCAGATGGCGCAAGCGGGCCAGCGCATGACTGACGGCAGGCTGGCTCATGTGCAAGCGCTCCGCCGCGCGCGACAAATGGCGCTCGCTGAGCAACGCTTCCAGGATCACCAGCAAGTTCAAATCGACAGCGCGCAGATTATTCATTTGGTGCATAGTTGGATGACAAACTACGAATTGGATTTAATCATGACAGCATAATACGATGATTCCATCAACTCAAAGTGATGGAGTCACACATGCATGGATGGATCACCGTATTTGCCCCGCTGGCCATGCTGGCCGGCGCCGTCGTCCCCTTCCAGGCGGGCGCGAATGCCGCGCTTGGCCGCAATCTGGGCCACCCGCTGTGGGCCACGCTCGCCTCGCTGGCCGTCAGCGCCGTGCTCGCCTCACTGGTGATGCTGGTCTGGCGGGTACCGGCGCCCGATGTCGGTCTCGCCATGCGGGGACCGGGCTGGTCCTGGCTGGGCGGCGCGGCCGGCGTGTTTTACATTACGGCCGCGCTGATGCTGGCGCCGCGCATGGGTTCCGGCCCCTTCATGGCGGCCGTCATCGGCGGGCAAATGCTTGCCGCGCTGGCCATCGACCGCTACGGCTTGCTGGGCTTTGCCGCCAAGCACATTTCTCCGCTGCACTGGGCCGGTGCGGGGCTGGTGGTGGCCGGTGTCGTGCTGACCCAATTCGCCAACAGCCGCGCCGTGTAACACCACTTCAAGACGAAAAAAAACCAGCACCGTTGCCAGGGCTGGTTTTCATTCAGGGCAAGGCCGCGCTTACTTGTCGAGCAAGGCGTTGACGGGCATCAAATCCGTTTCCTTCAGGGTGCCAGCGGCCGCCTTCAGGCGCAAGCCGTTCATGATGGTGTCGTAGCGGGCTTTCGACAAGTCTTTTTGCGTCGAGAACAATTGTTTCTGCGCATTCAAAACGTCGATATTGATGCGCACGCCCACTTGATAGCCGAGCTGGTTCGACTCCAGTGCCGACTTGCTCGACACTTCCGCCGCTTCCAGCGCCTTGACTTGCGCCAGCCCGCTGTTGACGCCGAGGAAAGCCTGGCGCGCGCCTTGCGAGGCCGTGCGGCGTGCCGTTTCCAGGTCATTGCGGGCCTTGTTTTCCAGCGCGATCGATTCGCGCACCTTGCTGGTGACGGCAAAGCCGCTGAAGATCGGGATGCTCCACTGCACGCCGATGGCATTGTTGTTATTGCCGTTGCCGTTGCCGCCACCCGAGGAATAGGTATGGCCCGTGTTGGCGATCAGGTCCAGGGTCGGGTAGTGGCCGGCGCGGTTGCGGCCGATGTCGCGCTTGGCCGATTCCACATTGAACTGGGCCGTGACGACGCTGTAATTCTGCTCTTCGGCGGATGACACCCACGGCTCGACGGCGGCCGGTTCCGGCGCGCTGATGACGACGCCCGCGCGCATCGGCGCCAGGGTGGTCGGCGCTTCGCCGATGATGGTTTGCAAGGCGCTGCGCTTGTTGGCCAGGTCATTGATGGCGGCAAATTCCTGCGCCACCACCAGATCGTAGGCCGCCTGCGCTTCGTGCGTGTCGGTAATCGTTTGCGTGCCGACTTCGAAGTTGCGCTTGGCCGATGCCAGCTGCTCCGTCGTGGCGACCTTTTGCGCCTGCGTGGCGCCCAGGTTGTCCTGCGCGCTCAGCACGTCGAAATACGCCTGCGCCACGCGGGTGATCAGATCTTGCTGGACTTGTGCAAATTGCGCTTCCGCAATCGCTTGCGCCAGCTTGCTTTGCTGATAGGTTTCCCAACGGTCCCAGCGGAACAGCGGCTGCGTCAGGGTCAGGTTGTAGCTATTCGTACGCATGTTCACGGACGGCGAGGTGATCTTGTTGCCGCCATTGTTCTGGACGATCTGCTCGGTATTGCCGCGCGTGTTCGTTCCCGACGCGGCAACTTGCGGCAGCAAGCCGGCCAGCCCCTGCGGAACCCGCTCCATCCCGGCCGACAGGGCCGCACGCGCGCTGGCATACTGCGCGTCATTGGCCAGCGCCTGCTGGTACACCTGGATGAGATCGGCCGCCTGCGCTTGCAGCGAGTATGTCATCGAGACAAAGGCGCTGGTCATCAGCACGGCGATAAGGGGTTTCCGCATTGCATTTCTCCGTTGGAGTCGTCAAAAGTTGATGGAATCAAAAATCTGCTACCGCTTGCCCTGCGCCCGCCGGGTGAGCGGGGTACAGGCCTCCGCAGGCATGCAGGAAAACATGCCTGGGTGCATCTACTGCAAAATAACTTAGTATTTAGGCATTGCGCTGTCGACTTGCAGCGCCCAGGCATGCACGCCGCCCGTCAAATTACTGATCTTGCCAAAACCATTGCGCTCCAGGAAGGCCGCCACTTGCATGCTGCGCATGCCGTGATGGCAAATGCAAACGATCTCGGCGTCTTCATCGAGGTCATCGATGCGCGCAGGAATCGAATTCATCTGCATCAGGGTGGCCCCGTCGAGGTGGCACAGGTCGAACTCCCACTGTTCCCGCACATCCAGCAACAGCGGACGCGGGCGGGAAGGGTCAGCCAGCCAGGCGGCCAGCTGCGGTGCACTCAAATGCTCCATCGAATCGGTCGCCTCAGAACTGGAAATGCGACGGTGCCACGGCTTGCAGCGGCGTGACATTGGTTTCAAACAGCTTGCGCGTGTCGTAAGCCTTGTCCGAGCTGCGCGTGATCAAATGCGCCGACATGATCGGCGCTTCGCCGATGATGGCCAGGATGCGGCCGCCGACTTTCACTTGTTGCAACAGTGCTTCCGGCAACACGGCCAGGGCGCCGGACACGACGATCACGTCGTACGGTGCGCCCTTGCTCCAGCCTTGCGCGCCGTCGCCCAGTTCCACGGTGACGTTCGTCACGCCGTTGGCGGCCAGGGTCTGCTCGGCCAGGGTTTTCAATTGGGGAACGATTTCCACGCTCGTCACATGACGTGCCTTGTGCGCCAGCAAAGCGGCCATGTAGCCGCTGCCGGTGCCGATTTCCAGCACATTTTCATGCTTTTTGACGGCTACGTCTTGCAAAATGCGCGCTTCCAGCTTCGGCGTCAACATGCATTCGCCGCCGCCCAGTGGAATTTCGGTATCGACGAAGGCCAGGTTTTTATAGGCGGCCGGCACGAAATCTTCACGCTTGACCACGTTCAACAGCTCCAATACGTCGATATCCAGTACGTCCCATGGACGGATCTGCTGTTCGATCATATTGAAGCGGGCTTGTTCGATATTCATCTTTGGACTCGGTAAGTGAAGTAATAATCCGCCATTTTATCGTTGAACTGGCTGAAAGCACATGTTAACCATAAAGGCGGGGAATGGAGGAAATTTGCGACGATCTGCAGATTTGGGGGGGCGAACCTTGGAAAGGGGCAACTGAACGGTAGAGGCAAGCTCCGCATGTCAACTTTTCCCGGGCGCCTCCACCTGCAAGCTGCGCAAACTCATGTCGATAAAGGCATCCATGTAGGCGATCGGATCGATGTTCTTGACCTCGCACGGCAGGAAGGAGTGCGTCCACATCATCAGCATGGTGACGGGCGCGCTGAGGATGGTGCTGACCAGCACGGGATCGACCTGGCGGAATTCGCCGCGCTGCATGCCCCGCTCGAGCAGACTGACGATCAACCCATTGCCGCGCGTGACGACTTCTTCGTTGTAAAACTGCGCCAGCTCCGGGAAATTGTTCGCTTCGGCCAGCATCAGCTTGGTCAAACCGGCCAGCTTGGTGGCGCCGAACTCTTCCCACCATTGCATCATCACCTTGCGCAACAACTCGGCGCTGCTGCTGTCCGAGGCGGCCATGCTGTCTTCCGCCTCGCCGATCGACTGCACGATATTGTCGCGCACCACGGCCTTGAACAGCTCTTGCTTGTTCTCAAAGTACAGGTACAGCGTGCCTTTCGACACGCCGGCCCGCTTGGCCACATCCTCCAGGCGCGTCGATGCGAAGCCCCGTTCGACAAACAGGTCGAGGGCGGCGGCGAGCAATTCCTGCGGGCGGGCATCCTTGCGCCGCTCCCAGCGGGGCTTGGTATCAATCGGGGCTTGCATGTGTCTTTCCAAGTAACTTACTTTTGAGTCATTAATGGTAGACCGGTCTGCCGTCAAGGTCAAGCGCTGGCCACTGGCGCGACGCGGGGCACCGCCCGGCACGCCGAGCACAGGTATTGTACGCTCCGTGCGGGCGCTGGCGACAGCTCCTCTGGCACCGGACCTGTGGCGCCGGGTGAACCAGAATGCGTTTCAGGCCCCGTTTTGCGCAGTTCATCGCATTTCCACTCAGCAAGCGTGTCGGATTTGCTACCTTGCTATCGACAGCACGGCAGCCGCGGCGCGGCAGCCGGCTTTTTTCTTGTCCTGAACTAAGCAAGTACGCATAAATTCTTGGTACTTACTTAAAACAATCATAAAGGAAACACCATGCGTACCTTGCTGGCCCTGTGCTGTGCCGTTGCTCTTGGCGGTTGCGCCATCGTCATCAACCCCAACGATGGCGAAGTGCGCTATGCCGATTCAAGCGGCAATGCCATCCAGGGCAACGGGCAAGTGAGCCGCGACGTGCGCCAGGTCAGCAACATCAGCGCGCTCGACATCGACAACATGAAGCGCATCGACATTAAGATCGACGTGCGCGTCGGCCCGACGGCATCGCTGGTGATCGAAGCGGACAGCAATCTGCAGCCGCAGATCCACAGCGACGTGAGCGGCAATACCCTGCGCCTCTGGAGCGATACGAACATTCGCAGCAGCAATGGCATCCACGTCATCTATACGACGCCGCAATTGAAGAAAATCAATATCTCCGGCTCGGGCCGCCTGGTGGTCAGCGGCCTCAATGGCGACGATTTCAGCCTGGAGCAGCGCGGATCGATGAAGAGCGAACTGTCAGGCACGGTGGGACGCTTCGACGTGGCCAACAATGGCTCGGGCAGCATCAATGCGGCGGCCCTCTCCAGCGGCAACACGGACGCGGTGCAGAACGGTTCAGGCAACATCCAGTTGGGCAGCGTGCGCGGCGAGCGCATCAACGTGGCCGTCAACGGCTCGGGCAGCATCAGCGCCAACGGCGTCGTGCAGCGCCTCGACGCCAACGTGAATGGTTCGGGCGATGTCAACCTGGCGGCCCTGCGCAGCGATGTTGCCTATCTGGCGAGCAACGGCTCCGGCGACATCGACGTCACCGTCGAGAATGAAGTCAACGCCCGCGCCAGCGGTTCCGGCCGCATCACCGTGCATGGCGATCCAGCCCGCCGCACTTTGTCGGGCAAGCGCGTCAGCATCGTGCGCTAAACGCGCCCTGGCGACGCATGGGAGCCGGCTTGCTATACTGTCGGCTCCTCACCCGTTCGCCTGAAATCCCATGTCACCATCTGCCACCCTGGCATGCCGTCCCTCGTGCGGCGCCTGCTGCACCGCACCGTCCATCACCAGCCCGATCCCCGGCATGCCGGAGGGAAAACCGGCGGGCGTGCGCTGCGTGCAGCTGGCCGATGACAACCGTTGCAAGATCTTTGGCCAGCCGGCACGGCCCGCGTTTTGCGGCGGCTTGCAGCCATCGGCAGAGATGTGCGGCGACAGCCGCGAACACGCGGTGCACTGGCTGGCCGAGCTGGAACGGCTGACGGCGCCCTGAACGGCGCGATGGCGGCTGACAGATAACTGTTGACCGCATTTGCACGTTTGCGTATATTTATGCACATTCCTGCACGTTTATAGGTTCACCATGTCCGCCACCCTGCTCCTCAAACAACGCCACGCGCTGATCCAGCAACAATTGCATGCCGACGGCCGCGTGCTGGCGCTGGACCTGGCACGCCAGCTTGATGTTTCCGAAGATACGATACGGCGCGACCTGCGCGAAATGGCCGCTGCCGGCCTGTGCCAGCGCGTGTATGGCGGTGCCCTGCCGCTGGCGCCGGACGGCGGCACCTTGAGCCAGCGCAAACAGGAGGCGCCGGAACGCAAGGCGCGCCTGGCGCAGGCGGCCGCGTCCCTCGTGCGCGCGGGCCAGGTGCTGTTTCTCGATGCGGGTTCGACCAACCTGGCCATCGCCAGCGCGCTGCCAGAGTTAGCGCTCACTGTCATCACCAATGCGCCGGCCATTGCCATGGCCCTGATGGAACGTCCGGAAATCGAACTGATCATGGCTGGCGGCCGGGTCGACCGCCGCGCCGGCGCCAGCCTGGGGCCGCAGGCGCTGCGCACCGTCGAGCGCATGCATCCCGACCTGTGTTTCCTCGGCGCTTGCGGCGCCGATGCGGACGCGGGCGTGACGGCGTTCAACTACGATGAAGCCGAGTTCAAGCGCAGCATTGCCGGCGCCAGCAAGGCGGTGGTGGTGGCCGTCACCAGCGACAAGCTGGGCACGGCCGCACCGTTCGGCGTGCTGGCCACGGGCTTGCTGCAGCACCTGGTGCTGGAAGCCGATGCCGACCCTGTCCACATCGCCGCCTTTGAACGGCTGGGCGTGCAAGTGTTGCGCGCCCGCGCCTGATTTTATCCACCCCGACTCTTGAAAAGCTCCCCCATGCATCTCACCGGCACCCTGCAACAACGCGCCACGCGCCTGGTCTTCTTCGCTGCCGGCCTCGGCATGGCCGCCTGGGCACCTCTGGTCCCCTACGCCAAGTCGCGCCTGGGCCTCGATGAAGCGACTCTCGGCATTTTGCTGCTGTGCCTGGGCGCCGGCTCGCTGTGCGCGATGCCGTTTACGGGCATGCTCACGGCACGCTTCGGCTGCCGCAAGGTCATTGCCGGCGCCGGCCTGCTGCTGACCGCCATCCTGCCCGGCCTGGCGCTGGCCGCCACGCCGCTGCAACTGGGCCTGGTGCTGCTGGTGTTCGGCGCGGCCATGGGCACCTTCGACGTGGCCATCAATATCCAGGCCGTGATCATCGAAAAAGCCAACGGCGGCGCCATGATGTCGGGCTTTCATGCGCTGTTCAGCGTGGGCGGCTTCGCCGGCGCGGCCTGCATGGCCCTGCTGCTGTGGCTGGGCCTGACGCCGGCCTGGTCCTGCGTGGTAGTGATGCTGCTGCTGTGCGGCGTGCTGGGCGCGGCGCAAGGCCATCTGCTGCCGACGGCATCCGCCTCCGGCGAAAAGACGCCGCTGTTCGTCATGCCGCACGGCGCCGTCATTTTCATTGGCCTGTTGTGCTTTATCGTCTTCCTGGCCGAAGGCGCCATCCTCGACTGGAGCGCCCTGTTCCTCACTACCACGCGCGGCGTGGAAGAAGCCAAGGGCGGTCTCGGCTACGCCGCCTTCGCCATCGCCATGACGGTGGGCCGTTTTACGGGCGACAAGGTGGTCAGCCGCTTTGGCGGCAAGCGCGTGCTTACTTTCGGCGGCTTGTGCGCCGCCGCAGGCTTCTTCCTGGCCGTCCTGGCGCCGCACGCCAGCCTGGCCATGCTTGGCTTCGTGCTGATCGGCCTGGGCGCGGCGAACATCGTGCCCATCCTGTTCACGGCGGCGGGCAACCAGCATGCCATGCCGGCCAGCCTGGCGGTGGCGGCCATCACCACCATCGGCTACGCGGGCATCCTGGCGGGCCCGGCCGTGATAGGTTTCGTGGCCCACGCCACCAGCCTGAATATCGCTTTCGCCATGCTGGGCGCCGCCTTGCTACTGGTGGCGGCCAGCGCGCGCCTGGTGGCGCCGGCAAAACAGGCTTCCTGAAGCCTCCCCTCGCCTGGCGGCCAGCGGCAAAAAACCGCTGTCCGCCAGCGCCCAAATCGGCTAGCCGGGCCTGCGGCATGGTAAGCTTCGACCCCGCGCACATTGCTGGCGCCACGCGGTCACCCCATCCTGTCACTTATACCCGTACTTATACCCTTTTATACATCTATGGATCTCATTCTTGCGTTAAAAGCCATCATCATGGGGCTGGTCGAAGGTTTTACCGAATTCTTGCCGATTTCTTCCACGGGTCACCTGATCCTGGCCGGCAGCCTGCTCGACTTTACCAAGGATGTCTCGAAAGAGGTCATGGATGTCTTCGAGATCGCCATCCAGGCCGGCGCCATCCTGGCCGTGTGCTGGGAATACCGCCAGCGCATCGGCAGCGTGCTGACCACCTTCGGCAGCGAAGCCAAATCGCGCAAATTCGTGCTGAACGTGGCCATCGCCTTCCTGCCGCTGGCCATCATCGGCCTGGCCATCGGCAAGATGATCAAGCATGCACTGTTCAAGCCGGTACCGGTGGCCATGGCCTTCATCATCGGCGGCATCGTGATCTTGCTGGTGGAACGCCGCGCGCGCACCAATCCCGTCACCGTGCGCGTCAACTCGGTCGATGAAATGACGCCGTTCGACGCCCTGAAAGTGGGCTGCGCGCAGGCGTTCGCGCTGATCCCCGGCACCAGCCGCTCCGGCTCGACCATCATCGGCGGCATGCTGCTGGGCCTGTCGCGCAAGACGGCCACCGAATTCTCGTTCTTCCTGGCCATCCCGACCCTGCTGGCGGCCACCTTCTACTCGCTGTACAAAGCGCGCGACATCCTGTCGGCCACCGACGTGCCCCTGTTCGGCCTGGGCACCGTGGCCGCCTTCATCTCCGCCTTCCTGTGCGTGCGCTGGCTGCTGCGCTATATCAGCTCGCACGACT
This sequence comes from Janthinobacterium sp. GL_088, assembly GCF_057837845.1. Taxonomy (NCBI): domain Bacteria; kingdom Pseudomonadati; phylum Pseudomonadota; class Betaproteobacteria; order Burkholderiales; family Oxalobacteraceae; genus Janthinobacterium; species Janthinobacterium sp. GL_088. Next base: position 6,196,581 of record NZ_CM174453.1, read on the forward strand.
TCACGTTTTTTGCCTGGTACCGCATTGTGTTCGGCTTGCTGGTGTTGGCCAGCGCCCACTACGGCTGGGTTGTTTGGGCAGAATAAGGCACTATGAATCAAGATCTTAACCAGCGCGCGCTGCACCTGCTGCAAACCGTCTTCGGCTACCCGGCCTTCCGCGGCCAACAAGCCGACATCGTCGACCACGTCAGCCATGGCGGCGACGCGCTGGTGCTGATGCCCACGGGCGGCGGCAAGTCGCTGTGCTACCAGATTCCCGCGCTGCTGCGCGATGGCGTCGGCGTCGTCGTCTCGCCATTGATCGCGCTGATGCAGGACCAGGTGGACGCGCTGGAGGAAGTCGGCGTGCGCGCCGCCTTCCTCAATTCCACGCAAACCTACGAAGAAGCGAGCCGCATTGAACGCCTGGTGCGCACGGGCGGCATCGACGTCGTCTACGTGGCGCCCGAGCGCCTGATGACGCAGCGTTGCCTGGACCTGTTCCAGGCCTCGAAGATCTCCCTGTTCGCCATCGACGAGGCGCACTGCGTGGCCCAATGGGGTCACGACTTCCGTCCCGAATACATCAAGCTGTCGGTGCTGCACGAGCAGTTTCCCGACGTGCCACGCATCGCGCTCACGGCCACGGCCGACCCGCAGACGCGCGCCGAAATCGCCCTGCGTCTGCAGCTGGAAGACGCGCGCCAGTTCGTCTCGTCCTTCGACCGTCCGAACATCCGCTACCAGATCGTGGAAAAGGCAAATGGCCGCAAGCAGCTGCTCGACTTCATCAACACGGAACACACGGGCGACTGCGGTATCGTCTACTGCCTGTCGCGCAAAAAGGTCGAAGAGACGGCGGAATTTTTGAACCAGAGCGGCATCCGCGCCTTGCCGTATCACGCCGGCATGGAGTACGCCAAGCGCAGCGCCAACCAGGCGCGCTTCCTGCGCGAAGAAAACATCGTCATGGTCGCCACCATCGCCTTCGGCATGGGTATCGACAAGCCCGACGTACGCTTCGTCGCCCACCTCGATCTGCCGAAAAGCATCGAGGGCTATTACCAGGAAACGGGACGCGCGGGACGCGACGGCATGGCCGCCAACGCCTGGATGGCCTACGGCTTGCAGGACGTGGTGCTGCAGCGGCGCATGATCGATGAATCGGAAGCGGACGACACCTTCAAGCGCGTGCTGGGTGTCAAACTCGACGCCATGCTGGGCCTGTGCGAAACGCTCAGCTGCCGCCGCATGCGATTGCTCGAATACTTCGGCGAACCGGCTTCGCCGTGCGGCAATTGCGACACCTGTCTGGTGCCGCCCGTGTCCTTCGACGGCACGGTGCCCGTGCAAAAACTGCTGTCGGCCATCTACCGCGTCGACCAGCGCTTTGCCGGCGGTCACGTGATCGACGTGCTGCGCGGCGTGGAGTCGGAACGCATCAAGACCTGGCACCACGATTCGCTGTCCGTCTTCGGCATCGGCTCGGACCTGGGCGAGGCGGAATGGAAAGCTATCCTGCGCCAGGCCATCGCCCTGGGCCTCGTCTCGGTCGACCATGAACAATACAGCTCGCTGAAACTGACGGACGCCTCGCGCCCCGTGCTCAAGGGCGGCCAGAAGGTGCAGCTGCGCCAGTACCAGAAACCGGTGAAAACCAGCAAGCGCAGCACCAGCGTGGCGAAGGGCTATGTCGAGACGGATCTGTCCACCAGCGAGCAGGCGATCTTCGACAAGCTGCGCTGGTGGCGCGTGGAGACGGCGCGCACGCACAACGTGCCCGCCTACGTGATTTTTGTCGACGCCACCCTGCGCGAAATCGCCAAGGCCAAGCCTACCTCTCTGGAGCAGATGCGCGGCGTGAGCGGCGTGGGCGAGAAAAAACTGGCCTCGTACGGCGACGAAATCGTCGCCATGATCCTGGAGATGATTTGATGGAAGATTTGATGGAAGCACTCTCGTCCGACCTGATTTATCAGGCTGTGAAAATCCTCGGCGCCCAGCCTGACGCCGAAGATGCGGTGGAAGCGCAAGTACGCGCCCTGGTGCAGGACGACCTCACCGTGCGCCGCCTGGCCGACGTGGTGCCGGAAGCCTTCGGCCTGGTGCTGGCGTCGCACCTTCCCGGCGCCGAAAACATGACCCTGCCCGATACCTTCTGCGCGCAGGACGACGACGGCGAATGGGTGGAGTTTCCCCTGCGCCGCGAGCCGATCTTTATCGTCGCCGCGGACATCGCCCAGCATACCTTCCACAACGGTCCCCGCGCGCTGATACAGAATCTGGCCAACCGCAGCTCCCTGCTGGCGGCCATCAACAAGGGCTTGAATGCGGGCGGCTCGCTCGATGGCACGACGCTGGGCCCGCCGTCCTTCTTCGGCCTGCCCGCTGCGCTGTACCAGCCGGCGGCATCGCCCGAGACACCCTGACCACTTTACCTTGCCCCTGCCCTTGATAACGGAATGCTGCCGCGATGGAAACCAAATGGCTGGAAGACTTCATCTCGCTCGCTGAAACGCATAATTTCAGCCGTTCCGCGGCCCTGCGCCACGTCACCCAGCCTGCCTTCTCGCGGCGCATCCAGTCGCTGGAAAACTGGCTCGGCATCGACCTGGTCGACCGCACCTCATACCCCACGCGCTTGACGCCAGCCGGCGCCGTGTTCTACGAGCAGGCACTGGAAATGCTGGGGCAGATCAATGGCGTGCGCGCCCTGTTGCGCGGCAAGCGCGCGGCCACGCAAACAAGCGTCGATTTCGCCGTGCCGCATACCCTGTCGCTGACCTTCATGCCGAAATGGCTGACGGCGCTGGAAGAAGGTTTTGCGCCGATCAACAGCCGTTTGATGGCCCTGAACGTGCACGACGCCGTGCTGCAGCTGGTCGATGGCGGCTGCGACCTGCTGCTGTGCTATCACCATCCGCGCCAGCCGGTGCAGCTCGATCCGGGCCGCTACGACATGCTGGTGATGGGCCGCGAAACCCTGCGCGCGTATGCGCGCTGCGGCCAGGACAAGGTGCCCGACTTCGTCCTGCCCGGCAGCGCCAAGGAGCCGCTGCCCTTCCTCTCCTATACCAGCAATGCCTACCTGGGGCGCATGGTGGAACTGCTGGTGGCCGACGCCAAGGCGCCCCTGTTCCTGGAAACCTGCTACGAAACGGACATGGCCGAAGGCCTCAAAATGATGGCGCTGGAGGGACGCGGCATTGCCTTCCTGCCCGAATCGGCCGTCATGCGCGACGTCAAATACAAGCATCTGGCGCGCGCCGACGGCGGTGCACCAGGTTGGGAAATCGAGCTGGAAATCCGTTTGTACCGCGAGCGCCCGTCCAGCCTGCGCCCTGGCAAGCAGATCGTCGAAAGCCTGTGGCAGTACCTGGTGCAGGCGCAGGAAAACGCCGCGCGCAGCGGAAAAAAACGCCGGCGCGCGGCTGTCACCACAAGTCCCTCCTGACCTCTAACTATGCAATAAATGCATAACCGGATGCGCACAAAGCATTGGCCGGGGCATGAGGCTATCGCCTACGATGCGGTTCCGCTGCGCGCAGCTGCATCTCGGCTGTGCCTCTAACGTATTCGTATTGTCAGGAGCTTATCAAGCATGACCAGCAAGCACGCACTTCCTTCCTACCTCAATCCTGAAGACCTGGGCCCATGGGGCGTCTACCTCGAGCAGATCGACCGCGTTACGCCGTACCTGGGCAACCTGTCGCGCTGGGTGGAAACGCTGAAGCGTCCAAAGCGCATCCTGACGGTCGACGTGCCTATCGAGCGCGATGACGGCACCATTGCCCACTACGAAGGCTACCGCGTGCAGCACAATCTGTCGCGCGGCCCGGGCAAAGGCGGCGTGCGCTTCCACCAGGACGTGACCTTGTCGGAAGTGATGGCCCTGTCGGCCTGGATGACGGTCAAGAATGCAGCCGTCAACGTGCCATACGGCGGCGCCAAGGGCGGTATCCGTGTCGATCCGAAAACCCTGTCGCGCAACGAACTGCAACGCCTGACCCGCCGCTACACGAGCGAGATCAGCATGATCATCGGACCGAACAAGGATATTCCGGCGCCGGACGTCAACACGAATGAACAAGTCATGGCGTGGATGATGGACAGCTACGCCATGATCGGCGGCAATATGTCGACCGGCGTGGTAACGGGCAAGCCAATCTCGCTGGGCGGCAGCCTGGGTCGCCGCGATGCGACGGGCCGCGGCGTGTTCGTCGTCGGTTGCGATGCGGCCGCCAAGGTCGGCATGTCGCTCGAAGGCGCGAAAGTCATCGTGCAAGGTTTCGGCAACGTGGGCGGCGTCGCTGCCCGCATGTTCGCTGAAGCCGGCTCGAAAGTGGTCGCGGTACAAGACCACAAGACCACCGTCGTGCACGCCGGCGGCCTGAACATCCCGCAATTGCTGGCACACGTGGCCGAAGTGGGCAGCGTCGAAGGTTTCCCTGGCGCCGAGGCATTCGTGCCACGCGAAGATTTCTGGGGCATCGATTGTGACATCCTGATCCCGGCCGCGCTGGAACAGCAAATCACGGCTGAACGCGCACAAGTCATCCGCGCCAAGATCATCCTGGAAGGCGCCAATGGCCCGACCCTGCCGGCAGCGGACGACATCCTGACCGACCGCGGCGTGCTGATCGTGCCGGACGTTCTGGCCAATGCCGGCGGCGTGACCGTCAGCTACTTCGAGTGGGCGCAGAACTTCTCGAGCTTCTTCTGGACGGAAGAAGAAATCAACAGCCGCCTGACCCGCATCATGCGCGAAGCGTTCGATTCGGTATGGCAAGTGTCGCAAGAGAAGAAAGTGTCGATGCGTACCGCGACCTTCATCCTGGCATGCACCCGCGTGCTGCAGGCTCGCGAAGTGCGCGGCCTGTATCCATAATGGCTGCCTGAGAAAATGCCTGGGGCGTTGTTGCTTCGCCTAGCCCCAGACATTTTTCAGGCGCCATTGGGTTGCTGGCGCTCTAAAAAAAATCCCGCTACACTGATGTGTGAGCGGGATTTTTTATGGGTGCTTGCTTTGCGTCAAGCTGCGTAACCTTGCGGATTCTGGTGCTGCCAGCGCCAGTGATCGCGGCACATGTCGTCGATGTTTTTCTGTGCTTGCCAGCCCAGCAATTGCTTCGCCTTGTCGGCCGAGGCATAGCAGCTGGCGATGTCGCCGGGGCGGCGCGGCACGATGTCGTATGGTACCTGGCGACCGCTGGCCGCTTCGAAGGCGCGTACGGTGTCGAGCACGCTGTAGCCGTGGCCCGTGCCCAGGTTGACGGTAAAACCGCCCTCGGTGGCAAACAGGCGGTTCAACGCGGCCACATGACCCAGCGCCAGGTCGACCACGTGGATGTAGTCGCGCACCCCCGTGCCATCCGGCGTAGCGTAGTCATCGCCGAAGACGGCCAGGCGTTCGCGGCGACCCACGGCCACCTGGGCGATGAAGGGCATCAGGTTGTTCGGGATGCCCGCCGGATCTTCGCCGATCAAGCCGCTGGCATGCGCGCCGACGGGATTAAAGTAGCGCAGCACGCCGACTTGCCATTGCGCATCGGCATGCACGAGATCGGCCAGTATCTGCTCGACCATCAGCTTCGAGCGTCCATACGGGTTGGTCACGGACAGGCGCGACGATTCCAGGATCGGCAAGGCTTCCGGATCGCCATACACGGTGGCCGACGAGCTGAAGACAAAACGCTGCACGTTCGCCGCCGCCAGCACTTCCAGCAGCGCCACGGTACCCGACACATTGTTGTCCATATACATCAGCGGCTGCGCCACAGATTCGCCCACCGCCTTCAATCCGGCGAAATGGATCACGGCATCGATGGCGTGCTCGCGCAAGACGGCGGCCATGGCAGCGCGGTCGCGCACGTCCGCTTCATAGAAGGGTACGCTTTTGCCGGCAATGCGCTCCACGCGCGCCATCGCTTCGCGCGCGCTGTTGCACAAATTATCCACTGCGACCACATCAAAGCCGGCAGCGAGCAATTCGACACAGGTATGCGAACCGATGAAACCGGATGCGCCCGTCACGAGTATTTTCTTGGACATAATATCAACCAATGCAAAAAAGATAAGACTACCGCAATTCACCCGCCTTGCCTAGCCAGCGCACGCTAGCGCACGCATTAAAAAAGCCTGCGGCGTCGCCGCGGCAGGCTTGTTCTCGTGCAAACGGCACAGGTGGGCAAACCGCCAGGTTATTTCTTGATGAACACCAGATCCCACACGCCATGGCCCAGCTTCAAGCCACGGTTTTCAAACTTGGTCAGCGGACGATACGCCGGTTGCGGCGCGTAGCCCTCAGCGCTATTGCGCAGTTGCGGCTCGGCGCCCAGCACGTCCAGCATTTGCACCGCGTAATCTTCCCAATCGGTGGCGCAATGCAGATAGCCGCCCGGCGCCAGGCGATCGGTCAACTGCTTGACGAACGGCGACTGGATCAGGCGGCGCTTGTTATGGCGCGCCTTGTGCCATGGATCGGGGAAGAAAACGTGGATACCGGCCAGCGAATTGGCGGGAATCATGTGCGTCAGCACTTCCACGGCATCGTGCTGCAGCAGGCGCAGATTCGTCAGCGACTCTTCGCCGATCAGCTTCAACAGGCTGCCGACACCGGGCGTATGCACTTCGACGCCGATGAAATCTTTCTCCGGCATGGCTTTGGCGATATGCGCGGTCGTCGCGCCCATGCCAAAACCGATTTCCAGGATCACGGGCGCCTTGCGGCCAAACACCTGCTCGAAATCCATCGATTCCTTGGCGAAAGGCAGCAGGAACTGCGGCCCCAGGGTCTCGAGCGCGCGCGCCTGCGCCACGGAAAGCCGTCCCGCGCGGGTCACGAAACTGCGGATGCGGTGTTCGGTCGGATCGTACATCATCGGCCGCGCCGGGCCGTTTGCTGGGATATCAGAAGACATGGGAATGGAGAAATAAGTGGCCGCGCCGCATCAAGCCAGGCGCCAGCGAAAAATGGAGCGGGTGAAGGGAATCGAACCCTCGTCGTAAGCTTGGGAAGCTCGACAAGGAACTCAACAACCATGCGGGCTTGCGGCCCGTTTCTGCTCCGCAAAGGTGACATTATAGCAGCCGCAGAAGCGGCCATCCATGCGGTGTATTTTACGTTTGTGGAGCAAGTTACGTCCGCTTGATGAAAAACCGATGCGGCTCCGTGTCCCGGTCATTCGGGTTCAACACAGCTCGTCTCTAAGCGGTTGAGTCCAATTGAGCGGAGCGAAAATTCCTCTCAAAAACTTCCGTCACTAATATCGCCCCCTGTTTTTCAATAAAATCAAGGTACCGTTCCTCATTACTGTCCATACATAAAACATCAATTGGAGCGCGAAGGCCTAAGTCGGACATAAGCAATTTCACCTCAATCAAGTCGTGTTCCTCGGTATAGACAATCAGCACATCCACATCTGAAATAGTTAAACTAGAATTTAGAATAGATCCAAACAAATATATTTTACCAGTAGTAAAAGATAGTGCAGCTTCCAAAAGGGATTTCAATATATCAGCAATCAATTTCTCTCGATTAACTATTTAGAGCTCCCAGTAATTGTCTTAGATCGACCACACGAGAACCAGCATCCTTAGCTGCTTGCCGCCCCTCAGGGGTTACTCGACCGTTAGGATTACTAGCAAAAATTGTTCGGCTGTGCCCGAATCTCTGCAAGCCCGTTCTAACCACATCCGCCGTAATATCGTATTCATTCAAAGCCAATATCTGATAGGGAGCCATAGAATTTCTATGGATTATATAAGTTGCATTGTTCAACATTTCCACAGATGCCACAGAGTCGTGCATAGAAAGTATCCTTAAAAGAAATTCTCTCTCCTGTGTTTTGTAGTTACGTAGGTCCTTCTTATTTATGGCTCTCATAAGATCGGATACCCCACCCAACCCAACGGGAACTTTATCAGCAAAATTTATCAAATCGCCTTGAAAAAAAGTATCCTTGGGAATATTTAAAATGAAGTCAATATCTTGGCGAAGGGCGGAGGGAGGTAAGTTTGCCAAAGAAATACTTTTGAGAGCCATTGTAGCTATCAAAACACGACCAATTTCTTCAATTTCCATTTCAACTAGATTATCATCAAGAACGCGTATCACTGAAACCTTTTCGTGCTTTAACTTATCAGCACACCAACGTGCACTCCAATCACCTGTAGCTGCCATATTATTTTCTCACTCGAATATTTTTTGAAAATCATTAGGAAACTGCTCGCCGTTATATTCAGAGGTTCCTAGATGCTTCGCTTCGAAATCATTAACATGTTGTCGATATGCCTCGACAGAATTAAATTCCCCATCGACCAATAAGCCTCGATTTGCATCAACAATACCTATTATCTTTCGGTTATTCGGAATGATTACAGATCGAATTTTTTCACGCCACTGTGCAGGCATGGAGCTTTCCGGGTTAAATCTTTCATCTGTATTTGGACCGTACTTATCAAATACGAATCTATTTTCCCTAAAAAAAGGAATAAGTACAGCTCTGACTTCTACTCTAGAAGAATATACTTTTATCCCAAACTGAGCGGCAAGTCGCTCCTTATGACTTTTTTTCCAACTTAGAATAAGAGGTTCAGGAAAACTTTCTTCGGCCTTATCTATCATTGTGTGGCAGTTAGGGCAAAGCAACACCAAGTTTTCATATCTACTTCGCTCCTCATCGGTCAACCGCATATCGGCTCTTGGACCTTTATCCCCAGCACTGATGATATGAGCAATCTCCGCAATATGAATAACTTCCGTGTCGAATTTTTTGAAAATTTCTTCCCAACAGCCAGGATTCGCGCAATATCCTCCAGAGTCGGCAAATAGTCGAAGTTTTGTCATTGGGGCTAGCGCCACCCTACCATGCGAACAAGTCATATTTTTCCGAGATTGTGGCGATACAGGTGCTTGCCATTGAGCACTCACCTGTACCAAGAGAAAGTTACCTGGATCCTTACATGCTTGAGATTGGCGGTCAAGCAACTTCACTTTAAGAAATAATAGGTTTTTGGTTTTTTCAGGTGCACACCCGCATCAGCGTCGCAAACAAACGAGAACTGCCTTCCACAATACTGAAGTGTTCAAATGACATATGATTAACAAAAAATTAAGCCTTGATTCAGACTAAAACATAGGTTGCGGCAATATTGGACAGGACCCGTTGCGCAAGTACATTGGAGCTATGGTACGGCCCACCCAAGATACGAAAATCGTCCTTCCTATGGTCACAGGACTACCCACACGAAAAACCGCTCAAAGTGCGTCAAAATGCGTCAAATCGCATGCCCCCTCTTCGCCCCGCCGCACCAGTCCTCATGCGCCTTCGGCCATGTTGCAAATTTGAGTCAAAAGACCCCTATATAGCGGGCAGGTGTGGAGGGGGGACAACTGCGCGCGCCGGGCCGAAACTGACCTTTTTCCTGCCTCGGAGGCAACATCATTCGCTGGGACGTGAAAAAGCCGCCTCATGGGCGGCTTGTGCGGTGGCTGGGGCACCTTGGCGCGACTGGACTATCACGGCCCTGCCCTGCCGGCTATCGCGGCGTGGCGGTCATCCTGTGCGGCCGGCGCGGGCCTTGGCCGCTTGCTCCTTCTCGTAATCGTCGCGGCAGTCCACGTTGCAGAACAACCGCGCGGGCGCCAGTGCCTCGTCGCAGTAGTGGCAGCAGCCATGCGCCACCAGGGCGGGCCGGCCGCGCACTGCGGCCAGACCGCGCGCCACCTCGGCAAAGATGATCTTGTCGGTGTTGTCGATATGGTCGCTCATGCCGCGCCCTCCCCGCCCGTGGCCAGGTCATACGGCGCGAAGCGCACCACTTCCACGCCGGCCCACTCGTTGATCGCTTCGAACTGCGCCTGCAGCGGCACCAGTTCATTGCGGGCGAAGACACGCGCGGCAGGCTCGACGGCGCCGAAGCCGCCCGCATTGTTCGGCAGGATTCCCATCAGCTGGGGCGGCACGCGGTGCGCGGCCAGCTGGTCGTCGCGCGTGACGCTCTTGATGTTGAAAAACTCGTCCTTGGCGGCCACGTCCGACACGGGCAAAATCTGGATACCGTCCTTCTTGCCGTTCGGCGCGTACATGAACAGGTTGCGGAAGTTGCCCGGCCCCTTGCTGTCGCGCATGGCCTGGCGCAGGTTGTCCACGTCCTGCGTGTTGGCGGCCGCGTCCGTCATGTAGAACACGAAACCGGCGTGCGAGCCGTTCTTGTAGTACTTGCGGCGAAACAGGGTGGCCGCTTCGTTGAGCCAGGCCGATTGCAGCGCGCTCAGGTACTGCGGCACGCCGTACAGCTCCTGATTCACGTCCGGTTCCATCAGGTGGAAGACGCGGCCCTTGTCGAACTGGTGCACGGCCTGGTAGCCGTTCACGAAGAAATACGTCTCCAGATCGACGCCGCGCCGCATGTACTTGGCCAGCGCATGCTGGTACGCCAGCGCCTTGCCGCTGCGGCTGGGCCTGTCTTCCAGGTAGGCATTACCAAACGTCAGGAAGTCCAGGGCCATACGCTTGAAGGCGTCGCGCGATAAATACTTGCTGGGGATCAGGGTAGACGCCAGCACATTGGCCTTGAAGTGAATCGCGCTGCTGTGGTGCACGCCGGCATTGAATGACTTGGCCAGGCCGGCCAGGTTGACGGGCGGCTCATACCAGTGGCCGTTCTTCCAGCACTCGAAGCAGTCGAGGATGTCGGCGTGCTCGAGCACGGGCGTCGGGTCGCCGAAGGAAAACGCCTCGATGCCGGCGGCGGCCGGCGCCGTGGCCGCTGTTGATGGCGTGCCCTCGGCCTGCTGGCCGCGCGCGCGCAAGTGTCGTGCTTTGCTCAAGAATAAATCTCCATGAAAGAGTGGTGGTTGTCGGTGGTGCCTTCGAACGGCTCGTGATCGAGAGCGTGCATGCAGGCCCACGCCAGATCGGCGTGGCCGGTTTCGTCGCTGCGGCCGGCGACATAGGTCACGTGCCGCCCGCTGGGGGTGAGGGTCTTGTGGATGGCCATGAAGGACTGCGCAATGTCGGTCCAGCCGGCGTCAAATTCCAGCCGGCCCTTGCTGATGATGTTTTTGGCTTTCAGCACCATGCGCGTTTTGACTTCGGGCGAATAGTTCAGGGCCGTGACAGCCGGGAAGAAGCCGCGCACGATGGGCAGCACGCCGATACCCATGCCCGTGGTATCGATGCCGATGTATTCGACGTTGTAGCGCTGCGTCATCTGGCGGATGGCGTCGGCGTGGTCTTCGAAGCTCTGCCCGCGCCACTGGTGGCGCTCCAGGATGCGGAACTTGCCGCCGGCCGTCATGGGCGGCGCCAGCACCACGCAGCCGGCGCTGTCGCCGTTCAAGGCCGGGTCGTAGCCGATCCACACGGGCCGGTTGCCGAACGGGCGCAGGCCCAGCAATGGCTTGTAGTCGTCCCACTCCACCCAGGAATCGACCATGCAGCGCTGCAGCTCGGCCAGCGGGAAAACCGAGGCCGAGTCGTCAATAAAATTGCACATCAGCAGGTTGTCGAACTGGTCGGGGCTGTATTCGAAGTTGCGCAGCTCGTCGATGTCGAACAGGTTGCAGCCGCCGCGCTCCGCGTCCAGGATCGTGACGATCTGGCGCCAGATTTTGTCCTCCCCCGTAAAACCGGACGACAAGCGGCCGTGGCTCACGTCGATGTTGACTTGATCCGCCTTGGCGCGGCGCTTGTTGAACAGCTCGCCCGTCCAGAACGGGAAAGCCTGGTGCGTGGTCGAGGATGGCGTCGAGAAATACGTCTTGCGCCATTTCTTGTGAATGGCCATACCCGAGGCCACCTTGTTGAGTTCCTGGAAATTCTGCGTCCAGAAAAATTCATCGAAGTAAAAATTGCCGTGGTAGCCCTGCGCTGTGCGCGCGTTCGTGCCCAGGAAGTACAGATGCGCGCCATTCGGCAGCACGATGGGGTCGCCCGTCAGCTCGATGCCGGCCGCCTCGCGGGCGAATTGCACGATGTATTGCTTGAAGACGTGGGCCTGGCTTTTTGAAGCGGACAGGAAGATTTGATTGCGCCCCGTCTCCATGGCGTCGGCCAGCGCCTCGCGCGCGAAGTACCAGGTGGCGCCGATCTGGCGGCTTTTGAGGATGGCGCGCGTGCGCTGATCGCCGTTGCGGTACCAGACCTTCTGGTAATCGAAGAGCGAATCCTGGAAGGCGTCGAGCAGCTGGATTTTCTGTTCTTCGCTGAAGTCGTTGCGCGTCGGCTTCTTCTTGGGCCCCGCGTTGCGGTTCGCCAGCTTGGGGTTGAGATCGACCTCGTTGCCGCCCGGCTGCTCATAGCGGCGCACGCGCGCCGCCTGCACGATAGCGCGCATCAGCAGGTCAATTTCCTTGTAATCGCTACCGCTCTTGACCTCTTTTTCGATCAGCTTGACCAGGCGCAGCTCGGCCGCTGCCTCGACGTGCTCGATGGCCTGCGCCTCGTCCCACTCGTCACGTGCCTTCCAACTATTGATGGTGCTGCGCTTAATTCCCAGGTGTCGGGCAATGGACGATATGCGCCAGCCCTTCCAGTAGAGGGCGCGCGCAGCACGGCGCGGCTCGGATTCGGGCACGGCCAGTTCGGCGATTATTTCTTCGGGTTTTTGTTCAATTGCTAGCATGCCGCCAGCGTAGGCCGCGCGCGCGCGGAACGGGGAAAGGCAAAAGTCGCTAAGGCTCATAGCAACCCGCAGCGCATTGAATCGCGGCGCCAAGACGTTGACCATGGCGTTATCCGATCAACCGAGACACGCCACCATGCCTAAATCCCAATTCTTCCGCGTCGCCACCGAAGGCGCCACCACGGACGGTCGCAACATCGACCGCGCCACCATCGAGCAGCTCGCCGCCACCTACAACCCGAAAACCTACGGTGCGCGCATCTGGCTCGAGCACATTCGCGGCATCCTGCCCGACAGCCAGTTCAAGGCTTACGGCGACGTGATCGCGGTGAAAGCCGAGGAAGTAGACACCGACAGCGGCAAGAAACTGGCCCTGTTCGCGCAGATCGAACCCACGCCCGAACTGGTGGCCATCAACAAGGCGAAACAAAAGCTGTACACCAGCCTGGAAATCCAACCCGACTTTGCCGACTCGTCGCAGCCCTATCTGGTCGGCCTGGGCGTCACCGACAGCCCGGCCAGCCTTGGCACCGAGGCACTGAAATTTTCCGCCGGCCGCAAGCAGCAAAGCGCCAACCTGTTCACCTCTGCCGTCGAGGTGACGCTGGAATTTGACGAGCCGCAGGGCATCAAGCTGGCCGACGCCGTGAAAAACCTGCTGTCGCGCTTCTCCAATAAATCCGGTACCGACGCCGCGCAGTTCGCCGACATCAGCGAAGCCGTGCAGGCGCTGGCCGGCCACGTCGTCACCGCCAACGACAACTATGCCGACACCCTCAAGCGCCTCGACGCGGCGGAAAAGGCGCAAAAAGCGACGCAGGAAGAGCTGGCCACCTTCAAGGCGCAGATGGACGAAGCGCCCGGCAACGGCCCGCGCCGCCCTGCCGCCACCGGCAACGACGGCGCCGTGCAGACCGAGTTTTAAGCGCCCGCGCCATCCACCTACCCCAATTCAACAACGGAGCAATGATTTATGAAAAAGCAAACGCGCCAGGTATTTGGCCAATATGAAACCCGCCTGGGCCAACTGAACGACACGGACAACGTGGCCAAGACCTTCAGCGTCACGCCCAGCGTGCAGCAAAAACTGGAAAACAAAATGCAGGAATCGAGCGAGTTCCTGTCGAAAGTGAACATCATCGGCGTGGGCGAGCAGGAAGGCGAAAAACTGGGCCTGGGCGTGTCCGGCCCGATTGCCAGCCGCACCAACACCAAGGACAAGGAACGAGAAACGCGCGACCTGTCCACCATGGACAGCACGAAGTACCGCTGCGAGCAAACCAACTTCGACACGCATTTGAGCTATGCCAAGCTGGACGCCTGGGCCAAGTTCCAGGACTTTCAATCGCGCGTGGCCAATGCCATCCTGACGCGCCAGGCGCTGGACCGCATCGTCATCGGTTTCAATGGCGTGAAAGTCATGGCCACCACCGACCTGGCCGCCAATCCGCTGCTGCAGGACGTAAACAAGGGCTGGCTGCAGCACCTGCGCGAGCAGGCGCCCGAACGCGTGCTGGGCCTGGTCGCCGCAGGCATGCCGGGCAAGGTCATCATCGGCGACGTGGACGGCGCCGACTATGCCAACCTCGACGCGGCCGTCGCCGATGCCGTCAACCTGCTGGACCCGTGGTATCAGGAAGACACCAACCTGGTGGCCATCGTCGGGCGCAAGCTGTTGAACGACAAGTATTTCCCGTTGGTCAACACCAAGCAGGCGCCCACGGAAACCCTGGCGGCCGACATCATCATCAGCCAGAAGCGTATCGGTGGCTTGCCGGCGGCGCGCGTGCCCTTCTTCCCTGACAACGCCATCCTGATTACGCGTTTCGACAATCTGTCGATCTACTTCCAGGAAGGCGCACGCCGCCGCCGCGTCGAGGACGTGCCCAAGCGCGACCGCATCGAGAACTACGAGTCGTCCAACGACGCCTACGTCATCGAAGACCTGGGCCTGGCCGCGCTGGTGGAAAACATTGAGCTGAAAGACAAGTAATGGCGAACCAATCCCCCGCCCTGCGCCACCGCGCGCGCATGCTGGCCGAGCGCACGGCCGGCGCCGCGCCGCCGCAAGGCGTGACCACCGGCACGGCCTACGAAATGATGCTCTACAAGCTGTCCGACGACCGCCGGCGCCTGAAATCCATCCAGTCGGTGGAACGCAAGATCGAAGTCAAGGCCACCTTGCTGCCCGACTATGCGCAGTGGATCGACGGCGTGCTGGCCGGCGGCAAGGGTGCGCAGGATGACGTCTTCGCCACTTTGCTGGTGTGGCACATCGACACGGGCGAGTATGAGCGCGCCCTGGTCATGGCCGCCTACGCCCTGGAGCACAAATTCACCTTGCCCGACACCTACAGCCGCGACATCGCCACCCTGATGCTGGACGAGTTCGCCGAAGGCTATTTGCACGGCAAGCTGGCCGCCGATCCGCAGCACGCCGCGCAGGTGCTGGGCCAGGTGGAACAGTTGACGGCCGCCAGCGATGCGCCCGACCAGGCGCGCGCCAAGCTGCACAAGGCCATCGGCCTGGCCATGATCGCCGTGCTGGATCAGGCCGACGATACCGACATCGCCCCGGCGCTGGTGGCACAGGCGGAAACGGCCATGGGCCAGTTGAAACGCGCCCGCGCCCTGTCGGAGTCCTGCGGCGTCAAGAAAGATATGGAACGGCTTGAGCGGCGCATCAAGCGCGCGGCCGGTTCCACGTAAAGAGCATCCCCCGCAGCACGGCGGCACGGGGGGATTCTGGCCACGCATCGTCAACGATATTTGACCTGATGAACCCCGTCCACCGCCCATTTTTGAAAGCGCCCCGTATGTCCTTCATGGCCCTGCCCCCGTCAACCCAGCCTGGCGCCGCCCCGGCACCGCCAGCGCCGCCCCCTGGCATCATCGAGAACGACGGCTGGTTTCCCGACATCCTGCTTACCGATATGCGCGACGCCATGCGCCTGGACGGCACCGTCACCGACGCGCGCCTGGTACAAGCCGTGGTCGATGCCATCCTGCAGGTCAACCGCGAGCTGGCCGACTGGCAAGGCAAGCAGGCCGCTGCCGGTATCGCCACCCTCGTGGATGTGCCGGCCACGCACATCAACCGTGAATCCCGCCTGCTGGCGCAGTACCGGCGCGCTGTCTACAGCACGGCGAAAGCGGACCTAATCGAGCGTTACCGCGACTACGACAGCACGGCCACGTCCGTCAGCGACAAGAAAAGCATGGAATGGCTGGATGAGGCGCCCGGCGCACAGCGGCGCAATGCGCAATGGGCCATCGCCGATATCGTCGGGCGCACGCACCTGACCGTGGAATTGATCTGATGCAGGTACGCACGCAACAGCACGACACGGTAGACGCCCTGGTGTGGCGCTACCTTGGCGACGGCGCGGGATACGTCGAGCACACCCTGGAAATGAATCCCGCGCTGGCGCGCCACGGCGCCGTGCTCCCTGCCGGCCTGGTCGTCACCCTGCCCGAGCCGGCGCCCAGCACGGGCCAGGTGGCCGCAGCCGATCTTGTGCAGCTTTGGGACTGATCCTGGCATTTACCCTTTATCCATCATGAAAAATCTCTCACCCCTCTCACCCCTCTCACCGGAGAATCAAGCAATGTCCGCAGAATCGTTTGGTGGTTTCGCCACCCTGGTCAAACTGTACGGCTTCAAGGCGGCGCTGGGCATGGTCGGCGCGGCCATGCTGTACATCGTGCTGCCGCCCTTGAATGCCGACGGCACCTTCAACAAGGGCGAATTCGTCGCCCGCCTGGCCTGCGCCGGCGTGTTCTCGTGCCTGCTGGGCGGCACCGTCTACCAGCTTCTATGCGCCCAGGTCCCTGCCATCGGCGCCATGGTCAACGCCTCGGCCATCGACCTGATCGTGGGCGCCCCCGGCTGGTGGGTATCGCGTGCCGTGGCCCTGTGGTTCCAGCGCCGCAGCGACAAGGACATCGCCGAGCTGGTCAAAGACGCAAAGGAACACTGATGGCCACCTCTGACAATGCGCTGATCGCGCGCACCATCGACGCCATCCTGCGCGCCGAAGGCGGCTATGTGAACGACCCGCAAGACAAAGGCGGCGAAACCAATTTCGGCATCACCGTGGCCGTGGCGCGCGCCAACGGCTACACCGGACCGATGCGCGACCTGCCCGTGGCTATAGCGCGCACCATCTACACGGCCCGCTACATCACGGAACCCAAGTTCGACCAGGTGCTGGCCCTGCATGCCGGCATCGGCGCCGAGGTGATCGACACGGGCGTGAACATGGGGCCGCACCGCGCGGCCGAGTTCCTGCAGCGCTGGCTGAATGGTTTCAATGACACGGGCGCGCGCTATCCCGCCCTGTTCGTCGACGGCCGCCTGGGCACGCAGTCGCTGGGCGCGCTTGCATCCTTCCTGAAATGGCGCGGCCAGGAAGGCGCCACCGTGCTGCTGCGCGCCTTGAACGGTCTGCAGGCAACGCGCTATCTGGAAATCACCGAAGCTAACAAGACCCAGCGCCGTTTTCTGTTCGGCTGGATCAAGGAACGGGTGGCCATGTGAGCACGACCACCTGGCGCCCGATGGCCGCCTGCGTGCTATGCGGCGCCCTGACGGGCTGGACGGCGCAGGGCTGGCGCAAGGATGCCGCCATCGCCGAGCTGCAGCGGGCGGCGGCCACCAACAAGACAACAGCCGCCACCGCGCTGGCCCAGTCCACCGCCCGCGTGCTCACGCTAGAGCGCGCCGCCGACGTCGCCCTGGCGCAGCGCGCCGACCACCTCACCCAGGAGCAAACCCATGCGAAAACTGAACGCGACCGTTTCAATGCTGACGTGCGCAGCGGTGCTGTGCGCCTGTCAATCCCCGTCGCCAGCGGCCAGTGCGCCGCAACTGCAGATGCCGCCGCTGCCGCAAGCGATCAGCACCAAACGCGCGCCGAACTTGACCCAGCGACTGCGGCAGCTCTTGACGCCATTGCCGGTGACGGCGACGACGCCACCCGCCAGCTAAATGCCTGCATCGACGCCTACAACACCGTGCGAGACACCTACCATGTACAAACCGAATAGCCTGCGCCAGCACCTGGCCGCCGCCATCCCCGATCTGCAGCGCGACCCCGACCGCCTGCTGGTCTTCGCCGACGAGGGCAACGTGGTGGCGTCGGCCACCGCCTCCCTCTCCTTCGAATACCGCTTCAAGCTCAACCTGATCGTGACCGATTACGCGGGCGACGCCGACGCCATCATGGTGGCCCTGATCGCCTGGCTCAAAGTCCACCAGCTTGACCTGATGGCCAACGAAGAAACCCGCAAGCACGGCATCGCCTTTGAAGTGGACTTCAACAACCACGAAACGGTCGATATTTCCATCAAACTGGACCTGACCGAGCGCGTAGCCGTCAAGGCCGGCGAGGCCGGGCGCCTGGACATCAAGCACCTGGCCGAG
Organism: Janthinobacterium sp. GL_088; assembly: GCF_057837845.1. Taxonomy (NCBI): domain Bacteria; kingdom Pseudomonadati; phylum Pseudomonadota; class Betaproteobacteria; order Burkholderiales; family Oxalobacteraceae; genus Janthinobacterium; species Janthinobacterium sp. GL_088. The sequence goes on from NZ_CM174453.1 coordinate 6,214,617, forward strand.
ATACAGCACATGCCGACTTACGCGGATGAGTTCTGGAAGCTATACGCCGGCGACACCCTGCTGGCCGAATGGCGCACGCCCGAGGCAACGCCATGAGCGACGACCTGCACGCGCTGGAAGCCTGGGCCGGGGCGCTGCTGGCCAAGCTGCAGCCAGCCCAGCGCCGCGCCATCAATCACAAGGTGGCCATCGACCTGCGCCGCAGCCAGGCGCAGCGCATCAAGGCCCAGCAGGGGCCGGATGGCGCGGCCTATCCTGCGCGCAAGCGGCGCAAGGAATTCAAGAGGAAAAACGGCCGCATCAAGCGGCAGAAGGCGGCCATGTTCGCCAAGATTCGTACCGCCAAACACCTAAAAGCAAAGGCGACCGGCGACCAGATCGAGGTCGGTTTCTTTGGCTGGGTAGCACGCGTGGCGCATGTACATCACTTTGGCCGGCAAGACCGCGTGTCAAAAAAAGGACAGGCATACAAGTACCCGGAGCGGCCGCTACTGGGCTTGAGTGAAGCAGATCGGACATTAATACGCGAATCGCTGCTGCGTCACATAGGGAGAAACTAAGATGCATCAATGCAAACTTAAACTGACATTAGTTATCAAATGAGTTAGAGTCGCATAATGCTGAACGCCAATTACCACCAGCAGACATCACTTTAGAGCTTTTCTTTAGACTTAACTATAAACTTTCAATGACGCTATGAAATATCCAGGAAAACCCGAGGCTCCGCCCGGATGGTATAGAGATCGTGCCCCATCCTATATAGAAGGGAAATTTACAAACGAACTAGGTAACATGGCCGATCTAATCGAAAAAGAGACTTGGTTTGGCGACTTAGAGAAACACAGCCGTTACCGCGTTGATTTCATCTTGAGGGACGCACGTTTAATTATTGAGCTGGATGGTCACGAGCATCATTCAACCCCGGAACAGTTAGAAAACGATGCAATCAGACAGAGATACCTTACAAGAGCTGGATTCTCAGTGATTAGATTCACCGGTCGGGAAATCAATAGGAACGTAGTGGGCTGTGTTGGAATCGTTCGAGAAATTTACAAAGAACGCATGCAGCGAGCGCCATCCAAATATCGGGCCATGTACATTGACTACCAATTTGTGATCCGTCAAATGTCAGAAGCACGTAAATTATACCGAGAACTTCACCCTCAACGAACTTTAGAATTGCCGCCGCTGGATGTATTTATCCCCCACGCTATCGAATGGCTCCACGAAAAATCATTTATTACGGCATTTGTCTTCCTTCCTCCCGAAGATATAAGTGACATTATCCATTTAGACGGATCGATGAAAGAATATGAAAAAGGTGAAGTTCGGATAAATGTTTTTTCAGACGAATGGTACACTTTAGAATTAGGAAAACATATGAAGAGTTTTTCTCACTTTTTCGATGAATTCTATCTAGTTGCCGATGACCCCGTATATATTGATCCACTACGGTCCGTCTTACCCAAAGAGTTTACTGAGGAACAGCTTGGCAAACACTCGTTCAAATTCCTCGCAAACGGAAAGCTTCTCAGGAAATGTAATGATGACACCTCCTTTGCAGGGACCGATTTGGCCCATGTTCGTTGGCAGGACATTTTCTATCCAATTGGCGCATCAATGGGATTGGAATTGAATGAACTCTAAATTCAGTCACAGAGTTGATGGAATGGCTTATTGATTGGGGAAGCCGCCGCCATCATTCCCTGCGCTGAAAATATGATTTGATGCATCACGGGCTGCCATAGTCACTAAGCCACTTATCAACCCGCCCCCGCGTGCATCCGCACGCGGACTTCGGCAACATGCACTGCATGAACGCCGACCTGTCCGACCTCCTCCGCTTGCTGCAAAACCTGATCCGCCTGGGCACCATTGCCGAGGTCAAAGGAGCCAAGGCGCGCGTGCGGCTCGGGCCAACACTCACCACCGAATGGCTGAAATGGGCCACACGGCGCGCCGGCAGCACGCGCACCTGGTCGGCGCCCACCGTGGGCGAACAAGTGATCGTCTTTTCCCCCGGCGGCGACCTGACGCGCGGCATCATTGTGCCGGCGCTGTACTCGCAGGCGTTTGATGCGCCCGAATCCAGCCCCACCATCCATACCACGCACTACCCTGACGGCGCCGTGGTGCAATACGACCATGCGGCCCACGCCCTGACCGCCACGCTCCCCGGCGGCACGGCCACCGTCACCGCCGACAAGGTGACATCGAACGCGCCCAGCACCATCTGCACGGGCGACCTGACCGTCATGAAAAACCTGATCGTCATGCAGTCCACCACCGTGGAAGGCACCACCACCCTGAACGGCGGCGTGAACGCCAAGGCCGGCGACGCTGGCGGCGTGGCCATGGCCGTGCAAGGGACGATCAAAGCCAGCGAAGACGTGCTGGCCGGCGCCATCAGCCTGGCCAAGCACCCGCACGGCGGCGTCAAAGCCGGCGGCGACCAGTCGGGCGGGCCACAAATATGATGGGCATGCATGCCACCACCGGGCGCAGCCTGACGGGCCTGGATCACCTGCGCCAGTCCGTGACCGACATTCTGACGACGCCGATGGGTTCGCGCATCCGGCGCCGCCGCTATGGTTCCGAGGTGCCCGAGCTGATCGACCAGCCCCTGAACAGCGCCACGCAGTTGCGCATCTATGCGGCCACCGCCTTTGCCCTGCGCCGCTGGGAGCCGCGTTTGCAGCTTGCCAGCGTGCAGCTAACGCGTGACACGGACGGCGCCATCACGCTGCTGCTGGATGGCACGGCGAATGGCCAGGGTATCACCCTGGCCGTGCCCGTCAAGCAAGGGGGCGTCGTATGAGCACGCCCATCGACCTGACCCAATTGCCGGCGCCCAGCGTGGTAGAAGCGCTGGACTTCGAAGCCATCCTGGCCACGCGCAAGGCGCATCTGGTCAGCCTGCTACCGGAAGCCGAGCGCGCAGCCGTCACGGCTCTGCTGGAGCTGGAATCGGAGCCAGCCACCAAGCTGCTGGAAGAAAACGCGTACCAGGAAACCATCCTGCGCAACCGCGTCAACGAAGCGGGCAAGGCCGTCATGCTGGCGTTTGCCCTCGATGGCGACCTGGACCAACTAGGCGCCAACGTCAACGTGGCGCGCCTGGTCATCACGCCGGCCAATCCCAACGCCCTGCCGCCCGTGGCCGCTGTCATGGAAGACAACGACGCCTACCGCCTGCGCATCCAGGAAGCGCCGGCTGGCCTATCCGTGGCCGGCCCGAAAGCGTCGTACGAATTCCACGCCCGCAGCAGCGACGGCCGCGTCAAGGACGCAAGCGCCACCAGCCCGGCGCCGGCGCACGTCACCGTCACGGTGCTGGCCAACAACGCCACAGGCATCGCCGACGCTGCACTGCTGGCCACCGTGACGCGCGCACTCAACGCCGAGGACGTGCGCCCGCTGGGCGACCGCCTGACGGTACAAACCGCCCAGGTCATCGATTATCAAATCGAGGCCACCTTGTTTATTGGCGTCGGGCCGGAAGTGCCGATTCTGCTGGACGCCGCGCGCGCCAACGCCGTGCGCGTGTCGCAGCCGCGCCGCCCGCTGGGCCACAGCATCTACCGGTCCGCCTGCAGCGCCGCCGTCCACGTCGAAGGCGTGCGCAAGGTCGTCTTGACCAGCCCGCTGGCCGACATCGAACTGAACGCCACCCAGGCCGCGCGCTGCACCGCCATCAATTTAAACGTGATGGTGCTCGATGAATAAGCTTGTTCCGCCCCTACCACCCAACACCACGGGGCTGGAGCGCGCCATTGCCGTGGCCTGCGCCGAACTGGTCAACGTGCCCGTACCACTGCGCGACCTGTGGAATGCCGACCGCTGCCCGGTCAACCTGCTGCCGTTCCTGGCCTGGGCGTGTTCCGTTGACCGCTGGGACGACGCCTGGCCCGAATCGATCAAGCGCGGCAGCATCAAGGCGGCCTATTTCATCCACAAGCACAAGGGCACGATTGCCGCCGTGCGCCGCGTGGTGGAGTCCTTGGGCTACCTGATACGCATTACCGAATGGTGGCAGACCACGCCACCCGGCACGCCGGGCACCTTCCGCCTCGACGTCGGCGTGCTCGACACGGGCATCACGGACGCCATGTTTCAGGAAATGGAACGCCTGATTGCTGACGCTAAGCCCGTCAGCCGCCATATGACGGGCCTGGCCATTTATCTGGAAAGTCGCGGCAACGTCTACGCGGGCGCTTGCGCCTACCACGGCGACAGCATGACCGTGTATCCCTGGATCGCGGAAACCATCGAAGTGCGCGGCACGCTGTTACAAAGCGGCGCATCCCATACCATCGACACTCTGACCATCTATCCATGAGCACATACTTTGCCATCCTGACCGAAGTGGGCGAGGCCAAGCTGGCCAACGCCATCGCCCTGGGCCAAACCCTGAAACTGAAAAACCTGGCCGTGGGCGACGGCAACGGCAATCTGCCCATGCCCGTACGCACACAAAAGGCGCTGGTGCGCGAAATGCGCCGCGCCGGCCTGAACCAGCTGACAGTCGATCCGGCCAATACCAGCCAGATCATCGTCGAGCAGGTTCTGCCCGAGGACGTGGGCGGCTGGTGGATACGCGAGATTGGCATCTTCGACGAGGCCGGCGACCTGTGCGCCGTCGCCAACTGCCCGCCCAGCTACAAGCCCCTCATGGCCGAGGGCAGCGGCCGCACGCAAGTGGTGCGCATCGTGCTGATCGTCACCAGCACGGCCGCCATCGAGCTGAAAATCGACCCGTCCATCATCCTGGCTACGCGCAAGTATGTCGATGACCAGGACATTACCGTGCGCGCCTACAGCGACACGCAACTGGCCAGGCACCTGGCCGCCGCAGATCCTCACCCGCTGCTGGCAAAACTCTCCTACGTCGATCAACAAGACGGCAAAGTCGCCGTTTACGCCGACCAGCAACTGGCCAAGCACCTGGCTGCTGCCGATCCGCACCCGCTGCTGGCGAAGGTCGCCTATGTCGATCAACAAGACAGAAATGTCACTGCCGACGCGGCACAACGTCTGGCCGGGCACATGGCCGCTGCCGATCCGCACCCGCTCCTGGCCAAGGTCGCTTATGTCGATCAGCAGGACAAGAATGTCACTGCCAATGCGGAGCAACGACTTGCCGGGCACATGGCTGCCGCCGACCCGCACCCGCTCCTGGCCAAGGTCGCCTACGTCGATCAACAGGACACCAGTGCACGCGCCTATGGCGATCAGCAATTGGCCAAGCACCAGGCGGCGGTCGATCCACATCCGCAGTACAGCATGAAGACCGTGGAGACCCTGTCAAAGTTCGAGGCGTCGAAGAAGCTAGCCAATGCCCAATTTGTGCAGCAGGCGCAAGGCAGCATGGTGAAATACATCAGCGTCGGCGCAAGTCGCACCCTGACAGCGGATGATATGGGCGCTGCCCTGTACTTTCTCGCCGACGGCCTGACCCTCACAATTCCCAGCCCGGATTCGCTGGGCATTCCTGCCAATTCGGGCAAGTACTTCAAGCTCTTTGGCCTGAACCAATTCACGGGCACGATTGCGTCTGGCGCTGGCGTGGCTATTGGCTATGACATTGGCGATGTAAAAAAAATTGTCATCAAACAAGGCCAGTTCATCACCTTGATGGCGACCTCGGGCCAGGTCTGGCAAGTCATCGATGCGACGGCAGAAATGGGGCGCAATGCTGATTTCTCCGGTGTGCTGGGCGAAGCAAGTTGGCGGCGTCTTCCAAATGGCGATATCGAACAATGGGGAACAATTTCCGGATCCGCCGTCATGGCGCCGTTCACCCCGAACCTGACGTTTCCCATTGCCTTCCCGAATGCCTGCCGCGCCATCACGGTGCAGTGCATGAATGCCCTGTCGTCGGCTGGTTACAGCGGCCGCACGACAGATAAAACTCTTTCACGCACCGGCGCGTGGGTTTCCAACTCCAACGGCGTGACTGCCGTTCCCGACGTTCTCTGCTGGCGCGCGATTGGCAACTGAGCATGACATCTATTATCGAAAGCGAGTCCACCATGTACTTTTCAAGCAATACGCGCGGCTTCTATCCGGAGCAAATGCGTGCCGATTACGATGCTGCAGGCACCTGGCCGGATGATGCCGTTGAGGTATCGCCCGAAGACGAAGCGCGCTTGCGCGACGCCATTGCCGCGTGCGCAGCCATCCGCATGACCGCCGGCGGAAAGTGGAAAATCACCGCCGCCCCGCCGCCACCGTTTGCCGTGCTGGCCGCGCCAGTTCTGGCCGGCGTGCGCCAGGTGCGCGACGCCATCCTCAACCGCCTGGCCGGCATCGGCTTTGCCGCCATGGCCGATGGCGACGCGGATACCGTGCAAGCCATCGCGGCGGCGCGCGCCTGGCTGCTCGACATCACCATCTGCCCGACGGTTGCCGCCGCGCAGGACATCGAGGCGCTGCAAGCGGCCGTCAACGCTGAATTCGCGCGCATCGCCGCCACGCTGTCCGGCGAGGCGCGGCGCGCTTTCGATGATACCGCCGGCATGGCATCCACCCAGTAACGCCTTTTCACTACTCACCAGGAGAGCCCTATGGCCACCGACTACCACCATGGCGTGCGCGTCATTGAAATCAACGAAGGCTCGCGCCCGATCCGCACCGTGTCCACGGCCGTGCTGGGCCTGATCGCCACGGCCGACGATGCCGACCCGGCGGCCTTCCCGCTCGACACGCCCGTGCTCGTCACCAATGTGCTGGCCGCCATGGGCAAGGCCGGCAAGACCGGCACCTTGTACCGTGCACTGAAAGCGATTGCCGCGCAGACCAAGCCCCTGACGGTCGTGGTGCGCGTGGCCGAAGGCGAGACGGAAGCGGAAACCACCAGCAACACTGTGGGCGGCACCTCGCCCGATGGCAAATACCTGGGCGCCCAAGCGCTGCTGGCCGCGCAAAGCAAGCTGGGCGTGAAACCGCGCATCTTGGGCGCGCCAGGGCTCGATACCCAGGCCGTGACGAATGCCCTGGCCAGCGTGGCCCAGCGCCTGCGCGCCTTCGTGTATGCCTCGGCCTATGGCTGTGCCACCGTCACGGCGGCCACCACCTATCGCGGCCAATTCGGCCAGCGCGAGGTGATGATGATCTGGCCGGATTTTGTGAACTGGGATACCGCCACCGATACCGAGGCCAGCATTTCCGCCGTCGCTTACGCCATGGGCCTGCGCGCCAAGATCGACGAGGAAACGGGCTGGCACAAGACGCTGTCCAACGTGGTCGTGAATGGCCCGACCGGCATCACCAAGGACGTGTTTTTCGATTTGCAAGACCCGGCTACCGATGCCGGCGTGCTCAACGCCAAGGAGGTGACCACCCTGATTAACATGGGCGGCTATCGTTTCTGGGGTTCGCGCACCTGCGAGGAACCGGGCGGCTTCTTCTATTTCGAAAGCTACACGCGCACGGCCCAGGTGCTGGCCGACACCATCGCCGAAGCGCACTTCGCCTATGTCGATGTGCCCTTGCATCCATCCCTGGTGCGCGATCTGCTGGAAAGCATCAACGCCAAATTCCGCGACCTGAAACTGCAGGGCTACATCATCGACGGCCATGCCTGGTATGACGAGCAATACAACGACAAGACGGGCCTGAAAGACGGCAAGCTGGCCATCGATTACGACTACACGCCCGTGCCGCCGCTGGAAAACCTGAAATTCCAGCAGCGCATCACCGACCGCTACCTGGCCGACTTCGCCTCGCGCATCGCCGCGTAACCATCCAATCACCACCCTGCCCGCGCCAGCGCGGGCGCATTGAACTACTGGAGAAATTATGGGCTTGCCCCGCAAACTGAAAAACTTCAACCTGTTCCAGAACGGCGTCTCCTTCATGGGCATGGTGCCGGAAGTCACCTTGCCGAAACTGAGCCGCAAGATGGAAGAATACCGCGCCGGCGGCATGAGCGGCCCCGTGTCCGTGGACTTCGGCAACGAGGCGCTGTCGCTGGAATGGAGCGCCGGCGGCCTGATCGCCGAAGCCCTGAAACAGTACGGCGCACACACGCACGGCGCCGTGCAACTACGCTTTGCCGGTGCCTACCAGGAAGACGACGATGGCACGGTCGCGGCCGTCGAGGTCGTCGTGCGCGGCCGCTACAAGGAAATCGACATGGGCGGCGCCAAGATGGGCGACGACACGACCCACAAATACACCATGGCTTGCAGCTATTACAAGCTGCTGATCGACGGCGCCACCGTCATCGAACTGGACTTTATGAGCGGCACCGAGAACTTCGGCGGCGGCGATACCAACGCCGCCATCCGCAAGGCCATCGGCCTGTAATCCCCCTTTTATTCACCACCACAACACAAGGAACACAGCATGAACAACGAAAACACAAACCAAGCCGTCATCGAACTGGACGACCCGATCAAACGCGGCGACAGCTTCATCAGCTCGCTGACGGTGCGCAAGCCCAAGGCCGGCGCCCTGCGCGGCATTTCCCTGATCGAGCTGGCCAACCTGAACGTGTCGGCCCTGCAGATCGTGCTGCCGCGCATCACCGAACCTACCTTGACCGCGCACGACATCGCCAACATGGACCCGGCCGACCTGCTGGCCGTGGGCGCCGAGGTTGCCGGTTTTTTGGCGAGCAAAGCAGATCGCCTTTCGGTATCCCCGGCCAAGTAGAAGACGCCATGGCCGACATTGCCGGCGTCTTCCACTGGACGCCGGCAGCGATGCACGGTTTTACGATTGATGAACTGATGGCCTGGCGCGAACGCGCCCGGCAACGAAGCGGAGCGGAATAGATGGCTGGTCGGGATTTGAAGTTACAGGTAGTGTTTGCAGCGCTGGACAAAATCACCGGCCCGCTGAAAAAAATCATGAGCGGCTCCAGCGACACGGCCAAGGCGCTGAAGGCCACAAGCGACCGCTTGCGCGATCTGAACACCCAGCAGAGAAACCTGGGGAAATTCCGCGAACTGCATAGCGGCATTCGAACAACGGGGATTGAGCTGAAAGAAGCTCAAAAAAAAGTAAAAGAGCTGGCCGCAAGCATAAAACAGACCGAGTCTCCTACACGCGCCATGACGCGTGATTTGAAGGCGGCGACGAAGGTCACGCAGGCCTTGACGCTGAAAGGCCGAGAACAGAGCCAGCAATTCCGCGTCCTGCGCACCAGCCTGAAAGACGCAGGCATCGACACGCGCCAGTTGGGCAAGGCGCAGGAATGGCTAAAAAACAGTATCCAGTTGACGAACGTTGAACTGGCCTCGCAACAAAAGCGCCTGGCCGCGTCCGCCGCCAAGCAGCAGCGCGTCACCAACGCCACCCAGCATGCCGACAAGCTGCGCAACAAGGCGGGCAACCTGGCCATGGCCGGCGCAGGCGCGACCGCCACGGGCGCCGTGCTGGGCGCGCCCGTCATCAAGGGGCTGAACGAGGCCAAGCACTATCAGACAGAGGTGGGCAGGGTCAACGCCCTGGGCTTGGGCGACAAGGTATCAGCCGAGGCCGTCGCCTTCGCCCGCAACATGAAGACCTACGGCACCAGCCAGCTCGACAACCTGCAACTGATGCGCGACGGCATGAGTGCCTTTGCCGACGTGCATCACGCGGAAATGGTCGCCCCTACCCTGGCGAAGATGAAGTTTGCCAATCACGCCTTCTTTGGCGAGGCCGAAGGCGCCGACAACGAACGCAAGTTCATGGACATGCTCAAGGTCATCGAGCTGCGCGGCGGCCTGGAAAGCAAGGAAAAGTTTGAAGCCCAGGCCAATATCGTGCAGCAAGTCATCACCGCCACGGGCGGGCGCGTCGGTCCGAACGAATGGCTGAACATGATTAAAACCGGCGGCATCGCGGCCAAGGGCTTGAAGGATGACGCCTTTTACTACCAGATGGAACCGCTGGTGCAGGAAATGAGCGGCAACCGCGTCGGCACGTCCCTGATGAGCGCCTACCAGAACTTGTATCAGGGCCGCACGACGAAGCGCTCGGCCAAGAAACTGGAAGAATTTGGCTTGATTGGCGACAAAAGCAAGGTCACGCATGATAAAGCGGGACAACTTTCCTTCCTAAATCCCGGCGCGCTGCTGGGCGCCGAGCTGTTCCGCGAAAACCAGTTCGAATGGCTGGAAAAGGTGCTGTTGCCGCAACTGGCCAAGAAGGGCATCACGGAAAAGAAACACGTGCTCGATGCCATCGGCAGCATCTTTTCCAACCGCACCGCGTCGAACCTGTACTCGCAGATGTATTTGCAGCGCGTGCAAATCCACAAGAACGAAAAGCTCAACCGTGGCGCCGCCGATATTGGTCAACTGGACAAGCTGGGCCGCGACTCGGCCGCCGGCAAGGAACTGGAAGCGCAGTCCAAGCTGGCCAACTTGAAGCTCACCATGGGCGAGAAAATCCTGCCGCTGTACGCGCAGGGGCTGGAGATGGCGATTACCGCCGTGCAGCGCCTGAACGGCTTCATGGAACGCAACCCGACCGTGGCCAAGATCATGATTACCGCCTTTGCCGTGCTGGCCGGCCTGCTGCTGGTACTCGGCCCGCTGATGCTGGGCATTGCCGCCATGATCGGCCCGTATGCCATGCTGCACGTCATGTTCGCCAAGATGGGCGTGACCGGCGGCGTGCTCACGCCCATCTTGCGCAACCTGGGCGGCGCCTTCATGTGGGCGGGCCGCGCCATGCTGTGGCTGGGCCGCGCTCTTCTGATGAACCCGATTGGCATTGCCGTCACGGTCATCGCCGGCGCCGCCTTCCTGATCTACAAATACTGGGAGCCGATCAAGGCTTTCTTCGGTGGCCTGTGGTCGGACGTCAAGGTGGCGTTTGCCGGCGGCTTTACCGGCATCAACAGCCTGATCGCCGACTGGTCACCGCTGGGCCTGTTCTATCGCGCCTTCGCCGGCGTGCTGGGTTGGTTCGGCGTTGCGCTGCCGGCCAGGTTCACCGACTTTGCGGCCGACATCCGGGGCCGCCTCGCCAAGGGACTGGCGCCGCTGGCCGGCTTCTTTACCGGCATCTGGTCGCAGATCAAAACCGCCTTTGCCGGCGGCATCGGTGGCGTCGGCGCCCTGATCGCCAACTGGACGCCGCTCGCCCTGTTCTATCGCGCCTTCGCGGGCGTGCTGGGCTGGTTCGGCATTGCGCTGCCGGCCAAGTTCACCGACTTCGGCGCCAGCATCCTGCAGCGCATCACCGCGTCCTGGGCGCCTATTTCCGCCTTCTTCGCCGATATCTGGTCGCGCCTGCGCACCGTCTGCGCCGGCGGCATGGGCAGCATCACCGCCCTGATTATCAACTGGTCACCGGTCGGCGTGTTCTACCAGGCGTTCGCGGGCGTCATGAGCTGGTTCGGCATCAAGCTGCCGGCCCAGTTCACCGAGTTCGGCGCCAACATCCTGCGCGGCCTGGTCAACGGCATCACCGGGTCCATGGGCCCCGTCAAGGACGCCATCAGCAATGCCGGGGCCAGCACCATTGCCTGGTTCAAAGAAAAGCTGGGCATCCACAGCCCGAGCCGCGTGTTTGCCCAGCTCGGCGACTACACCATGCAGGGCTTGGCCGTAGGCCTGGACCGCAGCGAGGATGCGCCGATTGCCAAGATATCGGGCATGGCGCAGCGCCTGACGCAACTGGGCGCCGGCATTGCCATCGGCACGGCCACTGCCCTGCCGGCCAGCGCCTTTGACACGCGCGCCCCGCTCTCACAAGGCGGGTTCGGCGCCGGCATGACGATTCAGGGCGACAAGATCGAAATCACCTTTCATGTGCAGGCCGGCACCGATCCCCAGGCCATCGCCCGCGCCGTGTATGCAGCCATGGAACAGCGCGACCGCGAAAAGGCCGCACGCATCCGCTCGTCCCTGCGCGACCACGATTAAGAAAGAAACACCACCATGATGATAATTTTAGGAATGTTCGTGTTCAGCCTGCCCACCCTGGCCTATCACGAGCTGCAGCGGCAAACGGAATGGAAGCACGCCAGCACGGCGCGCGTGGGGCTGCGCGACGCGCACCAGTACGTGGGGCCAGGTGACGACACGATTACCCTGTCGGGATGGGTGGCGCCGGAACTGACAGGCTCCCTGTACTCGCTCGATGCGCTGCGCATGATGGCCGACACCGGTAAATCGTGGATTTTGATCCAGGGCACGGGCCGCATTCTCGGCTCGTACCGCATCACGAGCATGACCGAGGGGCGCACCATCCTGGACGGCAGCGGCGGCGCGCGCCGCGTCGAGTTCTCAATTGCGCTCAAGCGCGACGACGACGGCGTGCTGGCCATGGTGGGCCTGGGCGACATCGGCGACCTGAAAAACATGCTCAGCATCGACGGCATGACCAGCAGCATCGCCGGCGCGGCCAAGAATGCCGTGGGCAGCGTAGTGGGCAATGTGGTCGGCGGCATCACATCGAAATACGGCGGCGTGGTCAGCGAAATGAAAGACAAGATCGGCGGCAGCATCAGCGACGCCATCGGCAGCGCGGCGGACAAGTTCAAATGAGCGAGCATATCCCCGCCTTCAAGGTCAGCATCGAGGACAAGGATTTGACGGCCATCGTTTCGCCGCGGCTGATCAATCTCACCTTGACCCTCTGCCGTGGCGACGAGAGCGATCAGCTCGACATCTCGCTCGACGACAGCGACGGCAAGCTGGCCCTGCCGCCGCGCGGCGCGCAGATCGCCCTGGCGCTGGGCTGGCAATCATCCGGCCTGGTGGACATGGGCAAGTTCACTGTCGACGAGGTGGAGCACAGCGGCGCGCCCGACACCATCACCCTGCGCGCCAGGTCGGCCAACCTGATCGACACATTTAAACAGCAACAGGAACACAGCTTTCACAAGACCACGCTGGGCGCCATCATCGAGGCCATCGCCTTCCGCAACGAGCTGGCGTCTGGCGTCTCGGCGCGCCTGCGCGATACCGCCGTCGAGCACATCGACCAGACCCACGAAAGCGATGCGGCCTTCCTGCGCCGGCTGGGCAGGAAATACGACGCGGTGGCCACCGTCAAGAACGATACCTTGCTCTTCATCCCCATCAACCAGAGCCGCACCGCCAGCGGTAAGGCGCTGCCCGTCATTCCCATCACGCGCGCCCTGGGCGACGGCCACCGCTACCACAGCGCCGAAAGCGACGCCTACACGGGCGTGCGCGCCTTCTGGCACGACGAGCGCTACGCGCGCCGCCGCAGCGTGGTGGCCGGCGTGCCCGGCAACAGCAAGCGCCTGCGCACCACCTTCGCCAGCGAAACCGACGCGCGCGCGGCGGCCGTCGCCGAATGGCAGCGCATCCTGCGCGGCCTGGCCACCTTTGAAATGAGCCTTGCCCTGGCCAACCCGGCCGTGTTCCCGCAATCGCCCGTCACCGTGCAAGGCTTCAAGCCCGAGATCGACGCCACCGAATGGCTATCGGTCAAGGTCACGCACAGCTTGGGCGGCAACGGCTTTACCACGCGCGTGGAATTTGAAACGAAAACGGAAGCGGTCGAGGCCGAGCGAGAGAACGAGAAAGACCCGGACGAAGGCATCACGGGCGTGGTGGCCAGGTGGAAGGACGTGGCGGCGAAGAAGAAAAAAGCGGGCCAAGAGCAGGCCGGTGCCACGGGCACGCTCAAGACGCTGGAGCATCTTTACAAGAGCAAGCAGGCCGCGAAGCGTGCGGCGCTGCATGCGTGGAAGCATATTGAGGAAGTTCGGGACATCATCCGTGAGAACAACGAAGAACCTTGAAGATCTGAAAGTAACAAGGCAGATCATGGCGAAAAATAGCATAAGCCTAGTGTTTCTGACTTGGTCAGACATTTAGCATCCAATGAACATGTCCTCAAAGCAGTCGGTCATATGCGCTACAACGACGCATATTTTCGTTGCATAAACCCCTTGCATTAAATGCTTTTTACTTAATATTCCTAAAAAGAAATTACATCGAAGATAATACGTCTTTAGGCATCAACCACATCACGACTACAATCTAGCCCAAAACAAATGGTGGAAAGACAAGGAACTTCAATGGATCTCAATACGTTCAAGACACTCGTAGATGTATGTCCCACTTCCTCATCATCCGTGGGAAAAAGAAACTACGATCTACAACTCGCCCAGATCCAAGCATGTTTCACTCTAAAAGAAAGCGATCAAGCACGCTCTGACATTGTAAAAATCATCGACGACTTGGGACTTCGATACATGTGCGAGCAGGCCACTGTGGATCCATACCTCGCAGTAGCAAAGGCGATTCGCGATGCGCTTAGGACGCGCGGCAACTTGGCTGAAACCACGAGCAATTGGGAGCGAGCTGTAGAACTTGCAACGAGTTATGCATCCAGCTCCACTCAGCTGCCTTCTGACCAGGCCTGGCGTTCCAACACACGTGTGAACTGCCTTTCCGTAGCAATAAATGAGCTGAGAAAACTTGGCTACAGGATTGAACTCCCTGCCAGCGGAGGGATGGAGGTGCAGGACTCCGAAACGAAGCGACTAGCGCAGGACATCGAAAGTAAAGCCGCCTCTTTAGGGTATGCCCTAGCCTTGAGCGCTTCTGGATTGATGGCGAGCTCGTACAGCACTGTCACAGGCCGATTCAGCGTTGGGCGCACTGGTCAAACCGTTGAGATTGACGCGAAACCTGCACCACCTTTCGCCTATCTCTACCAACTCGGGCTTCGCTACTTTTCGCTACCGCTATCTGCTCCCTTTCCCCAGGCGACACTCACTCAGCTTATTAACCAAGTTACCTGGGCCACAGCGTTACTTGATGTGTCGCTAGGGACGTACGATTTAATGTTTGCAAGAAATGCGGACATAGTCAAAATTATGCAAAAGTCTGTAGTTTATGACTCCGTTTTTCTGTTAACACAAGTTAAGCCCACCCATGCTCGTGATTATCTTGAATGGATGATGACGCACGAGTCGCTCACAAACCTGAAAGATAAACGCGGAAGAACGTCAGAACAGATACTCGCCACAGCCATAAAGCTACTACATGCTGTCGAGAGAGAGCGGCCGGATGAAATTGCCCAGGCTCAAGTGCAAGACATTGCTTATGCCACCAATCTGGATCGAGGAGCGGCGGTGGACTTGCTTCGTGATGTATTTACTCATACAAAGGGCGCCAATCAAACGCTAACGTTCCCTCCAAATGACAGTGCTGTGGATGCGTCATTCCGGCCGTTACTCCCGAAGAACGGCATGTTATTCATGCAACCTGCCCCAATGGCGGCACGAGCTACCGTAAACGCTGCGCTGCAGTGGTGCCGGGAGAACTGGAAGCCGAAAGGGAATTTCGACGAAAAAATTCTTGGACCGTTATTAGAAGACTTTGTTCGAGAAAAACTTACACAGTCGGGCGTATCAGTACTGCATGGCAACTACAAGGCAGGCAGATTGGAAGGTCAATGCGATGCCGTCGTGGAAACGGAGGCCTCGGTGATCTTTTTGGAGTTAAAGAGCAAAATGCTAAGGCGGCAGTCGCGCTCCGGCGATGATGTGGCTGCCTTGGCAGATCTCGGACAGGCACTGGTGCGACCTCAAGCACAAGCGATGGAGCGCCATGCAGTGCTTCGCGAACAAGGAAGCATAACGCTAAAGCGAGGAAAATCGCCTGTAACTATTACGTTAGGTTCACGTGAAGTTCTCAAGCTCTCGATCACACGGGGGGATCTTGGAAGCCTCCATGATCGGCCCTTTCTAATGCCATTTTTGCGAACCGGATGTACGGCGGAATTCATTGCTACCAGTTCGGAGCGGCAACATGAGTTTGACTCCTTGCATGATTGGTTTGCCAAACTAAAAGCTGCGGCTAAACGTGCTGGGGAAGTCATCTCCGATACGCCGTTTCCCTTCTCAACATCATGGAGTCTGTCCGTTTTTCAACTGCTACTCGTACTTGAACGCACAAGCGATAGCGAAAGTTTTTCCAGAGAATTTCAGCGGATGCGGCGTGTGGCCACGCCTGTACGGGACTTTTACTCAGAATATGAATTCGCTCTTAAACTTGATCAATTTCGGGAGCAACAAAATCCGCAAACGGAGTGAGTAGAAAGACCTAAATTTCGGTGATTTATCAACGCTGAAATTTAGGCCTCCATCTTGCCTTCATGAAATTTCTCTTTTGAACTATTGTTTTTAAAAAATTGCATAGAACTTTCTTCACCAGTTTTTGAGAGGTATCAAAATCGGCCTACGGGGCAGCGCTCGTTGAATAAAAGGTGCTCTGAATAATCAATTTCACAATCTTTCACGATGGTTTGGCACGCCGCCCGAGCTTTCAACACAATAGATCGATGGCGGACAAAGTTGCCGAACTAGAAACGTCACTTCAATAGTAAGGAAGTATAGTCAGGCCAACTCTGGATATGACACTACTAGAGCTCCACCCGCCTCTCACCCAAGTTGGCAAAGCATCAGAAGCTGTTGAGGAGCACTCGCATCTGATGCCAGGTGCCGTCTCTATGACCATCCCGACCGTGAAAGCCTTCCCATCGTAATAACATGTATTTCTAATGAACCTGTTGGCCGCCATGGCCATCACTTCATACTTATACAATGGCCAGAAGCAGGTAAAAGCCAGTGCGGAAAGAATGGCAATTTTCCATCGACTCATCCGCTTCGGCAGTGAGAACCTTCGTTTCTGCCACGAATTCCGTTGACTATTTTTTTTTGCCGCCGACATTGATCGTTTGGGGGGCTGTAATGTCTCCGTGTATCTGCTGGCCTACTTTGCCATGAAATACCATCTGAGTATTACTTTCTACCGATCTTGCTGGCGGCAAGGTAGTCGGTTCTGTAATCCCCTCAACAACGCCAAGTACGCGTGCTTTTCCACGTAAGTCCAACTTGCGATATCCGACCAGCAGCTCATTCTCGTCATCCGTCAATGTGGCGCTTGCGGCCGTGCCATGCAATACATATTGCGTATCGACGCCCACTGAGGCGATAGCAATTAGATAATCCGCACTAGGAAATCTCTTGTCTTGCTCGTAATTAATTTGTGTACCCTTCTCAACCTTCCCAACCAGTGCGAATTCCGGTTGAGTCATGCCAAGTCGTTTCCGTTCGCTTTTTAAGCGCTGCCCAAATGTATCCATATGTCTATCTTTTAGTTTCAAAGTACAATTTTTTGTACTAAAGTGACGTCATTACCATGTGACGTATACAAATCATATCCTATGACATCTACCGCTCCGGTCACGCGCCAGCCGAAGAACGCACTTTCGCAGCCAATCCCGATTCGCTTGCTTCCCCCTGAGATCGAACGCGTCGAAAAATTTGCACAACAAGACTCCCGTTCGCGAGCATCGTTTATGCGCCTGATGCTGCTACGCGGCCTGCAATCTTACGAGGCCGAACTCGAACAATTCTCCCTTGTCCATCACGCTTAACAGCACAGGAGCAGGCCCATGTATCCCGATCCAAAACGCGTCCGCAACAACCGTGTCATGGTGCGCCTTGACGAATATGAGTATGACGTCCTGGCCGCCATCGCCAATTATCAGGGCGAGGAACTGGCGCCGTTTCTACGGCAGCTCGCGCTTCGCCAGGCGGCAATAGTGCTTGGCGACGACAACAGTGTCACCTTACCCAGCATTGCTGCCTAAATGAAGTCACCAATCAGCAACTTTTGAGCAGCCGAAAATATGCCCGACCGTTCCGTACCTGTAGAAACATGCGATGAAGACCAAGACACGTTTGAACGTGTCCGAATACAGCAGGGCTTGGACACCATCGACCAGGCTATCGAGTGGTTGATTAAGGATAACGTACGAATCGGGATTCGCAAGATGAGCGGCCGAGGCCGTGCCCTGTATCAAGTGAAAAGAAAGAACAAATGAGAGTCATCGGCCTGCCCTGCCCGCATTGCGAATACACCGTCCGCGCCGTCAAAAGCCGCACGATGTCCGCCATGTTCAAGGAAATCACCTATATGTGCCAGAACCCCGAATGCGGGCACTCCTTCGTGGCAGGCCTGGAAGTACTGCGCACCCTCTCGCTGTCCGCCATGCCCAAGCCGGATATCCGCATCCCGATGTCCCAGCATGCGCGCAAGGCGGCCACCAGCCAGTTGGCCCTGGACTTGACTGCGGGCTGCTGATGACTATCTCGATCCTCGCGCCGCCGTAGCCCGGCCGCCGTAACTCCCCTCTTTTGCTGTGCCCTGCTGCGCTCCCTTTTGAGCGTGCGGGATTCGTTCAATCTGAAATAAGGAAAACCGATGGAAAACACGCTGCACACCACCAGTGATGCCGACCAATCCATGGCATCAAGCACGATCCGCCCGACCTTGCAAAATTGTATTGTCCCTGTGGCACCAACGTGTTTTCTGCTGCAAGCTGGCGCGGGCATCGGCATCGCGGCGCTGACCGCCCGCATCCATGAGATTGCCAAGACCTACCACGCCTACGGCGCTGCCAATCTGACCTTCATCGTCAGCGATGCGCAGACACTGGAGCATGACGGCTTTTTTGCGCCAGCCAAGCAACGCGCCCTGGTCGGCAAGCTGCCCATCGAGATCAACTACATTTTCGCCACTGAAACGGGTTCCCGGCACTGCTGCGGCACATCGCACACGCTCCCGTACTGGGCAGAATATTTTCTCAAGGCAGGGGCGCGCTGATGCTGCGCCTGGCCAAAACTTGCGGTATCTGGCTGCTGTCGCTCCTGATCGTCATTGCCCCCGGCGTGCTGCGGGCCCTTGGCTTCATCAAGGACTGAACCATGCCGGCGTCCCTTATCGACAATCACCTGTCCTTCCAGCCTGCCGCCGAGATTCTGGCAGCGCGCGACAAGGATATGCCGACGCCACCAGGCGCCGGGCATGCGCTGGCCGCCATCGCCGAAGCCAAGGCCCAGCTGCGCAGCATCAAGCCGCGCAACCTGGCTCCCTTCATCGCCCAGGCATGGGGATTGTCGCCGCGTGGTGCCCGCCGTTCCGTGCTGATTGCCGCCGGCATGGACGCCGACCGCTGGGAATCGCCCATCCACTCATTTACCGAGGAAGAGCGCATCGCGCTGCGCGCCGCCACCTCTGCCGCTATCCGTGTTTACGAAAGACTGTTGAATGCAATCTAAACAAATCCTGCTGCCTACCCCGCAACGCCACGAAGCCTTTTTGCGCTCCTCCCAGTTCGCGCCCGAGCTGGCCCGTATTCCCTACAAGTGGCGCAACCGCGTCATCACGGCCGCCATGGCAAAAATGGCCTGGTCGTCCTGGTACAAAGTCTATGAGTCCGTCGCCACCGGTTTTGTGCGCGAGTTCGCCGAACAGTACGTGCCGGCCGGCGTCGATCTGTCGCAAAGCGACGCCGACATCGTGGCCACCGCCGAGCGTGCGGCGGCCGGCGTCACCAAAATGCTGTGGATGGCCGTGTCCGACACGCACGCCCTGCAGATCATGGAAGACGAATGCGCCTCGTATGGCATCGAGCTACCCGAGTTCGACACGATGACCGACACCATCGCCCGCCTGGTGGATGCACGCTGGTGGCGCCGCCAGTTGCGCAAGCGCGTCAAGCGCGCCTTTGAAGCCGGCAATATCCGCCTGGGCTACGTGAACTATCGCGGCGAACCCTACGCCAGCAACGACGCCGTGCTGTCGCGCCTGGCGCAAAACCGCCGCAACGCGGCAGCGCTGGCCGCCACCCTGGTGCAGAACGAGCACGGCCAGCAATTCAGCATCGCCGAACTGGCCGAGAAAACGACGGCGAACAAAGCCATCCGGCGCGGCGAGCTGATGTTGCGCATCAACGGCTTTGAACAGATTGCCCGCGAGTGCGGCGACCAGGGCATTTTCATCACCTGGACGTGCCCATCGCGCTTCCACGCCATGCAGCACAGCGGCAAACCAAACGACAAGTTCGACGGCTCCACGCCGCGCGAGGCGAATGCTTACCTGGGCAAGATGACGTCGCTGTGCCGCTCCGCACTGGCGCGCCGGGGCATCGGCCTGTACGGCTTTCGCATCGCCGAGCCGCATCACGATGGCTGCCCGCATTGGCATCTACTGCTATTCGTCCGCCCCACCGCGAAATACAAGACGGCCCACCTGCGGGACGTGGCGGGCCGTGCCATCCGCATCATGAAGCACTACGCCTGGCGCGTGGATCGTGGCGAACCGGGCGCCTTCGCGCGCCGCCTGGACGTCAAACGCATCGACTGGGCCAAGGGCAGCGCCGCCGGCTACATCGCCAAATACGTGGCCAAGAACATCGATGGCGTAGCCGAGCACAGGACGAAAGAAGGCTATGTCGTCACGGCCGACACGGACGGCGATGTCGAGCTGACGCCATCGGCGCGCGTCGAGTCCTGGGCCGCGTGCTGGGGCATCCGTCAATTCCAGCAATGGGGCGGCGCGCCCGTCACCGTGTGGCGCGAACTACGCCGCATCGAGGAAAGCATGCTCAACGAAGCCCCGACCGCCATGCGCCGCGCCTGGGACGCCGTACAAAAGATCGACGGCGAAAAGCGCGCCTGCTGGGCCGAATACCTGCGCGCCCAGGGCGGCGCCCTGGTGCCGCGCAAGGAACTGGTCGTCACGCTGGCCAAGGACGAAAAGACCGTCATCGGCCGCTACGGCGAAACCCTGCGCACCACGCCCTACGGCGTGCGCTGCAGCGCCCTGATTGGCGTGGTCTTCAAGTCCGTGCGCCATACGTGGACGCCCGTACAGGCCACAGGCGGGCGCGGGGTGGCTGTTGGGGTTGCCGTTCCTCGGACTCGTGTAAATAACTGTACGCACCCCGACCGCCCTGCCCCGGCCACGCCGCCGGCGGCGCCCGTTCCCAACCTGCCTGACGAAGCAAAAACAGCCCTGATTGCAGCCTGGGCGGCCGTCAATGCCTGCCCATATCCCCGGCTGATCGTCCCCGACACCCCACCCCATGAAGGAAATGGCACATGAGCACCTATGCCGTGATCGTTCGCACGCAAACCGAACGCTTTGAATACGCCGCGATTGCCGCTTCCAGCGGCGACGCTATCCAGGCCGCCATCGACCACTTCGGCGTGTGCGGCGTTACCGCCAAACTGAAAGGAGCACCGCAATGCTGAACACCTCGACCAATTCACCGCGGCAAATCGCCCTGGGCGACCGCGTGACATTCGATACCGACGAAGGCTACCAGGCCGGCACCGTCAACGACCTGCGCCGCGACGTGGGCAATGGCGAGCTGCATGCGTGGGTCGAGCTGGACCACCAGTGGCCGGGCATGTTCCGCGCCGTGCCGCTGGCGGCAATCTTGCCCGCATTGAGTTAGGGACACGGTATGGCGGACCGCATCGCGACGAATGCCACCTTCCTGTCGATGGACGATATTTGCGCCCTGACCGGTCGGAAGATGAAAACGAAGCAAATTGAGGCACTGCGGAAGATGGGCCTCCCCTTTTGGGTAAATGCCATCGGGCGGCCGGTTGTCGCGGTCGCTGCAGTTGAGGGGCGCAAGGAAGCGCCACGGGAAAAAACATGGGTAATGCCAAGGATCAATAAAAATGGGCCGACGAAACACACGTAATTTGAACATGCCGCCGAACATGCACCCGCGCACCCAGCGCAGCGGCAGGGTGTATTACTACATGTACACGAAGGACAAGCCGCGCAAAGAAATCCCGCTTGGGTCCGACTTCATCTTGGCATTGAAAAAATATGCTGAACTAAACATTGTAGTGGAGCTCACAGCTAACGCGACGTTCTCAGATGTCGAAACGCGCTACCTGGTCGAAGCGGTTCCAAAACTCGCAGCCAGTTCAGCACGCATGTACCGGTCAGACATCAAGCACCTGTTGGCTGCATTTTCCGGGGCGCCGCTGGACCAGATCAAGCCAATGCACATTCGGCAGTTTCTTGATGACCACGCCGACAAGCCGACTACCGCCAACCGTTGCAAACGGGTATTTTCAACCATGTGGAACCATGCACGTGGATGGGGCTACACGGACCTGCCAAACCCTTGCGAGGGCATCCAAGGTCACTCGTTGGTCAAGCGCACTGTGTACGTCACAGATGAGATATTCGACGCGGTGTGGAAATATGCAAGTGCCTCCTTACGCGATGCTATGGATCTCGCATACCTGACTGGCCAGCGCCCCGCAGATGCCTTAGGTATGACCGAGCACGACATCGCAGACGGTTTTCTTATAGTCACACAAGAAAAAACGAAACAACCCTTGCGCATCAAAATCATTGGTAAACTGGCGGCCTTGATCGACCGAATCCGGGCACGAAAAGCGTCACATAATTTCGTGACAGCTGCGCTGCTGGTCAACCTTCATGGAAAACGCCTTACTAGCCCGGCGCTCCGTTCACAGTTCGACATGGCAAAAAAGCTGGCAGCAAGCAAAGAACCTATTCTGGCGGCGGAAATAGAGAAATTCTGGTTCTACGATCTGCGGGCAAAGGCTGCTGACGACACGTCAGACGAACGTGGAGACCAAGCCGCCAGCGACTTGCTTGGACATGACAGCGTGAAAACAACAAAGCGACATTATCTGAGGCGAGGGAAAATGGTGAACCCGACCCGCTGACGCATGTTATACACTAAGCAAGCCACCGCATGAGGCCTGTAAATCAGCGACGCATTTGTTCAATGAAGAGCATGCTGTCGCTTGGGGGGTCTGGGCCCCCCCCACAAACAAATTGGCAATTCCAGTATCGGCATCACGGTCTGCAGCGATTTTGTTACTAATGTAGCCATATCCGTGCTTAGCAATCATAGCTAAAAGTGCCTGCTCAAGGCACCGTACACGCCCGCGAAATTTAGCATCGAATTCTGTGGCACTAAAATTCAAAAGAGCACGGATAGCTCTCTTGTCACCTGTATAAAAATATTTTCCAGCACCGGCGCATAATGCGCTAACCAATGTCACCTCTCCCGCTTCAAAATCAAGAGTTCCAGTGGCAAGTTGGCTAAAGCCAGGATCGGTGGGAATCGGAGGTTTCACATTTGTAAGAAAAGCATGTAGGCGACTTGCAGCTACCGCCGTCCCACACAAATTCAAATTAGGCTTACCCGGAGAATAAAATAGTCGGCGCCGCAAAGTGAGAATTGCACGCACGTTAGCGATGTCTATGTCGTAAGCAGTTAGGTAGTCATCCAAAAGATCCCATCTAGCCAGCTTAATCAGAAAATCGTTGTCAATAAGGTGAACAATCGGCTCATCACTTGCCAAAACTAGCTCCCGTGATTATAAGAGAATCGCATAATGAATTCTTCTGCCTCATCGGTCCAATTCTCAGCCGCTAGTCGCTCGTGAGCCAAATCATTGATGACTTTACGTGCACTCGTTTTCCCCTCAACCCGCGTAAGAATTGCTCGAGCGCAACCGAAATCTTTGTCGCGGCTTCCAGCTTTCAGAACAAGATGGCCCGGTAATATTTTCTTATCCTCCGAGTGGCGAACAAACTCATCTACCACGGCGGGTATGTTGTTATAACTTAGAGAAGGAGGCTCCACACCAAAACTCCCCAAAAGCTTAGTTGCATACTCATTTGCTTCTTGTTCTTGCTGAACGGTAAGCGACGAAGACTCAATCTTCTCGTCAACAAGCATGCCATCAACCGCAAGATGCCCACATGCAATATGCCCCATCTCGTGAGCTAAATGGAATGCCAGCCATGCCTCACTATCTTCATTCCTACACAATGCGATTCCGGGACGATCACCGTAGGTAGTAACAAGTGCGTCAAACTTCCGCAATTTTTCAGGCAACGTGACATGCAATACAGGTATTGCCACCTTCCAACATGCACGCAATAGTTCAGGCAAGCCAATATATTTAGCACCAGAAAGAAGAATCTCATTACGCAGGGCGAGAGGGTCGGATGCTAATCTTGCACGATCTTGGAAATGGATAAAGGAAAGCGCGGTCCGGCACAACGAGCTGGCTATCGCAGTTGATGCACCCAACTTCTGCATAAGCTCCTCTCGCCCTCCCTTATAGCGACGGACGATAGGTAAAAAATCTATAGATTTTGTGTTGTCAAATAAGGTCGCGGGATCAAGCGATAGTCTACGTGCCAGCAAGACCTTCAGCTCGGTCATTCCAGCCGGCTCATCTGCCAAAGAGTGATCCCACCAATATGGCAAGACAGCATCAACCGATGCATCCGAAATGCCAATTTTTTTCAAAGCGGCATACAAATGCTTAGCGGCTCCTTGAGGGGCTGCTACTGTTTTTTGCTTTGATGGATGGGTACTAGTCATTTGCATATTTTTGACGTGAAATCAAGGAAGTTCCGCCAAGGCCCTGTGAGTAGCCTGCTGACACAAGGTTCGTTTCTCAAGCAATAGTGCTGGGCAACCAATCAGTCTACGCTAGTACCTAACCTAAGTCTATCAGCAATGCGAGGAAGAAGGGATCTTTGTGGAGCACATGGGGCCATTGTGGAGCAAAAACAAGCATACTTTTGCATGTTTGCTGGAGCGGGTGAAGGGAATCGAACCCTCGTCGTAAGCTTGGGAAGCTTCTGCTCTACCATTGAGCTACACCCGCGAAGCCTGCATTTTACGCGGGATGGCAAGGACTTGGCAAACTTGCGGGTCGCTTTCGAATTTTCCGCCAATTCTCGCGATACTTTACAAAAAAGACAAATAAAGTCACATCGGTACGATGTCGTTTTTGTTGATATAGCACAACAATGCGGGCGGCCCGACGCAATGAATAGTTTGGTATACCGCTAAAATAGAATAAATTATTGTTACCGTGAACTGTGTAGCGCAGACTAGCTGGAGAAATGTTGCTACAATCGCGTGACAGTTTAGCATTCCCGCTGTTCAACCTAAAAGGATATCCCATGAAGAAAATTCTGATCGCTTCGGCAATCCTGTGCTTCGCTTCCGCGCAAGCCATGGCTCAATCGGCACCAGCTCCTGCACCAGCAGCAGCACCAGCTGCTGGCGCTACCGGCGCTGCCGCCGGCGGCACTGTTGCCGGCCTGAGCACGAGCGCCCTGATCGCAATCGGCGCAGCAGTTGCCGTTGTGGCTGGTGCTGCTAGCTCGGACTCGACCACCGCGCACACGACCCCAACCCACCATTAATATCTGGCTGCCCAGGCAGCGACAGGTAGCCCATCCTGCAGCTTGATGTCAAGCCGAAAGGTGAAGGCCTGGTGCCGCAATAGTTGACGTACTCAAATATTTTAACTATTGCAATAAAAGCCCTTTTCATTTGAAAATGGGCTTTTTTTACTTTTTATCAAACATCAAAAAGATTGGCAGCAATCTTTCTGCTATGAACGAATGATGTCATATCGTAAGGCCTCGCCTGCGATTCTCATCTATTCATGAGAGATCCGCCTTCATGTCAGTAAAATATCCCGCGCCGTCACTTCAGTTGCCATGAAGAACCAGCCTTTCTTCAAGCGCTTGGGATTTGCCCTGCAAGGCATAAGCGCTGCCCTCCGCCTGGAATCGAGCATTCGCCTGCAATGCTTGGCTGCTCTGATGGTGATCATCGTACTTTGTTGGTCCCGACCGCCCTTGATATGGTGGGCCTTGCTATTGCTCAATTGCGGTATGGTCCTGGCTGCCGAATTGTTTAACACCGCGCTGGAGCACCTGATCGATCACCTCCATCCATCCTTACATCCGAACATCAAGATTGCCAAGGATTGCGCAGCCGGAGCAGTGTTGCTCCTCAGTTTGACGGCGGTGGGCGTGTTTGTTGCTTTTTTGCTTGAAAACGTTGTACATCAATAAGAACACAAGGGTAGCAAACTACAATACGGGACGCGCTAAAACGTGCATGTCTCTCAGATTCTATAGTGTCAAAAGAAAGTACAAAGATTCTTGTAATTTATTAAAATACTGCCCCTGCTTGCAACATTGATTTTTTACCAGCATGAATGTATACAAGCCGGACGAGTTTCAAGATATGCCAACTAAGCAATTATTCAATACCATCCAATATACCTTGATGCAGAAATGACTATTCCCCTCTTACCGGTAATTCTTTGTGGCGGTTCCGGCACACGTTTATGGCCGCTTTCGCGCGAGGCATTCCCAAAGCAGTTTCTGCGCTTGTCCACTCAGGGCAGCATGTTGCAACAAACCTTACAGCGCCTGGCTGGCATCGATACCGTGTCGCCAGCACTGCTGGTATGCAATGAATCCTCGCGCTTCATTGTCGCGGAGCAAGTGCGTGAGATCGGCCTCGAACATAGTCGCATGCTGCTTGAACCCATGCGCCGCAATACGGCGCCGGCGATCGCCTCAGCCGCATTGCATGCGATGGAGAATGGCGAAGATCCGCTCCTGCTGGTGCTGCCATCGGACCACGTTATTCTGGATACCCCGGCTTTCCATCGTGCAATCGCGCTGGCGCGTACTGCTGCAGAGGCGGGTCATTTGCTGACGTTCGGCATCACGCCAACGGGACCAGAAACAGGGTACGGCTATATTCGCGCCGAAGGCGCCGCAACCGGGCCGGTCCAGCGCGTACTTGAATTCGTCGAAAAGCCAGCCTTGGCGCTTGCAGAACAATATATCGCCAGCGGCGATTACTTCTGGAACAGCGGCATGTTCCTGTTCCGCGCCAGCCGCTACCTGGAAGAACTCGAACGTTTCCAGCCGGCCGTCCTGGCAGCATGCCGCGCTGCCATCACCGCCGCGAAGAGCGATCTCGACTTCATTCGCCTGGACAAGGACGCCTACGCCGCCAGCCCCGATATCGCCGTCGATTACGCCGTCATGGAGCGCACCAACCATGCCTCTACCATCGCCCTCGATGCCGGCTGGAATGATATCGGCTCCTGGAAAGCCGTACTCGACGTGGCAGAAAAGGATGCTAATAACAATAGCGCCCACGGCGATGTGCTGATCCAGGATTGCAACGATTGCCTGGTGCATAGCGGTAGCCGCCTGGTCACCGCCATCGGCATGCGCAATACCGTTATCGTGGAAACCGCCGATGCCGTACTGGTCATGGATGCGGATCAGGCACAACAGACGAAAACCATGGTCGCACAGTTGGTCGCCAGGGAGCGTCCCGAGGCCACCATGCACCGTGAAGTCTTCCGTCCGTGGGGTTCCTATGATTCCATCGGCACTGGCGAGCGCTTCCAGGTCAAGCGGATCACAGTCAAGCCTGGCGCCAAGCTGTCATTGCAAATGCATCACCACCGCGCCGAGCACTGGATCGTGGTGTCCGGCACGGCCCAGATCACCAATGGCGACAAGGAATATTTGCTGACCGAAAACCAGTCTACCTATATCCCCCTCGGCGTCGTCCATTCTCTGGCCAATCCGGGCAAGCTACCGCTGGAATTGATTGAAATTCAATCGGGTAGCTACCTTGGGGAAGACGATATTGTCCGCTTTGAAGACCGCTACGGCCGCGCTTGACCGCGCAGATACGTAATCACCATGCAAGCGGCCCCGCAAGAAGTCACACTGAAGTTTATAAGGTTTAGCAAGTCATCATGAAACCAATCGAAGGCATCTTTGTACAAGAAGTGAAATGGTATTGCAGCAACAGGTCAGAAAAATATTTTCTCACCTTTGCCGATGCACTTGCCATGTTCATGGCATTCTGGCTCGCTGGGAAATGGACCCTCGATGGCGGCGACTTGAACAGCTTCGGGTTGGATAGTTCGCGCCTGCTCAGCTATAGCCTGCTATCCCTGATCACTCTGGCGATCTTCAAGCTGAAGGGCCATCATGCCAAACGTCGTCCATACTCGAATGAAATCAAGGAACTCCTGAAGGTCGCCATGGTCATGGGTCTACTCGACGCCGCCCTGGTCTTCCTCGACAAGCGCGACTCCTCGCGCGAAGCACTATTGGCCACCTGGCTGCTGCTGCCATGCTTTGTCTTGCTGCTGCGCGGTATCGTCAAGTACCTGCTGATGAAAGCAGGCGGCTGGATACGCCCCATGGTCATCATCGGATGGGGCGACAATGCCTTGCAAACAGCGCGTGCCTTTGATGAGGAAACTTTGATGGGCTATCGCCTGATTGCCTTCCTGATACCGGAAGGCCAGGAGCACCTGGAACAACATTATGTGAACCGCAGCAAACAAGCGGTGCCCTGCATTCCGCTGGGTGATAACCCGGAACAAACGCTCAAGCTGCTGGGCGAACCGCATGCGGTTGTCGCCCTGGAGCAAGGTGGCATTGACGCTTATCAATGCATGATCCAGCAAGTCAGCCGCTGCGTTGTCAATATGCAAGTGGTACCAGCGGTACGTGGCCTGCCCCTGTACGGCATGGAGGTCAACCATTTTTTTACACATGAAGTCTTGCTGCTGACCATGCGCAACAACCTGGCGCGGCCAGGCTTGCAACTGATTAAGCGCTGCTTTGATCTGACGGCCTCGTTTTGCGTGCTGATCGTCGGCGCCCCCATCCTGCTATGGATTGCCGCCAAGGTATTGGCTTCGGGCCGTCCCATCTTCTACGGCCACAAACGCGTCGGCCAGAATGGCAAGCATTTTCTCTGCTACAAATTCCGCACCATGGCCGTGAATGCCGATGTGCTGTTGAAAGAGTTACTGGAACGCGACCCGGTCGCCCGCGCTGAATGGGACCGTGATTTCAAACTGAAGAACGACCCGCGCATTACCTCGATCGGCCACTTCCTGCGCCGGACCAGCCTGGATGAATTGCCGCAGCTATGGAACGTATTAAAAGGCGAAATGAGCCTGGTCGGGCCGCGTCCCGTGGTTGATGCGGAACTGGAGCGATATGGCTCCCAAGTAGACTATTACCTGGAAGCCAAACCCGGTGTTACGGGCCTATGGCAAGTCAGCGGCAGGAATGACGTCAGCTATGATACGCGCGTTTATCTCGATGCCTGGTATGTCAAGAATTGGTCTTTATTTAATGATATCGTCATTTTACTGAAAACGGTTAAAGTCATTTTCAAGAAAGATGGCGCATATTAGCCAAATGAGAAAATGTAATTTCAACAATTACCATCTCGAAATATTTCTCACCTCGCTTTAAAACAACCAGAAAAGTAGAGCGTTGTGAAGATGTTCAAGTAAAAAAGGATAGCAGCATGATTTTAGTAACAGGCGGCGCCGGCTTCATCGGCTCCAACTTTTAAGAGACTGGCTGGCACTCAACGATGAGCCCGTAATCAATTTTGACAAACTGACCTACGCTGGCAATCTCAGCAATCTGGCCAGCCTGGAGCAAGACCCTCGGCATCTCTTTGTGCGTGGCGATATTTGCGATACCGCCCACATCTCCCGCCTGCTGACAGAACACCAACCACGCGCCATCGTGCATTTTGCCGCAGAAAGCCATGTCGATCGCTCGATCCATAGCCCCGGCGAATTCATTACCACCAACATCAACGGTTCCTTCAGCTTGCTCGAAGCAGCACGCGCCTATTGGAGCGGCTTGACGGGCGAGGCCAAGGATGGCTTCCGCTTCCTGCACGTCTCGACCGACGAGGTCTATGGCACGCTGGGACCGAATGACCCGCCATTTACGGAAACGACGCCGTATGCGCCGAACAGCCCCTACTCGGCATCGAAAGCGGCGTCCGACCATCTGGTGCGCGCGTATTTCCACACGTATGGCATGCCGATGCTCACCACCAACTGTTCGAACAACTATGGTCCCTTCCATTTCCCGGAAAAACTGATTCCGCTCATCATCAGCAACGCCCGTGCAGGCAAGGTCCTGCCTGTCTATGGCGATGGCATGCAAGTGCGCGACTGGCTGTACGTGAGCGACCATTGCTCGGCGATTCGCCGCGTGCTCGAGGCGGGACGCCTGGGCGAGGTCTACAACGTGGGCGGCTGGAATGAAATGGCAACATGGAAGTCGTGCACACCTTGTGCGACATCCTCGATACGCTGGCCCCGAAAGCATCCGGCAGCTATCGCGAACAAATCACCTATGTGCCGGATCGCCCTGGCCATGACCGCCGCTATGCCATCGACGCGCGCAAGATCGAGCGCGAACTGGGCTGGAAGCCGGCCGAAACCTTCGCCACCGGCATACGCAAGACCGTCCAGTGGTACCTAGACAACCAGGCATGGGTATGCGATGTCCAGTCGGGCGACTACCTGAAATGGGTAGAGAAAAACTACGCGGCACGCGACATGGCGCAGGAGCAGAAATAATGGGCGCCATCATCGAACGCAAGGGCATCATCCTGGCCGGTGGTTCCGGCACGCGTCTGTATCCCGTCACCATGGCCGTATCGAAGCAGCTGCTGCCCGTATATGACAAGCCGATGATTTACTATCCGCTGACCACCCTGATGCTGGCCGGCATACGCGATATCCTGATCATTTCCACGCCACAAGATACGCCGCGCTTCCAGGAGTTGCTGGGCGATGGCAGCCAGTGGGGCATCAAACTCAGCTACGCCGTGCAGCCAACTCCGGACGGCCTGGCGCAGGCCTTCATCATCGGCCGCGAATTTGTCGGCGACGCGCCATCGGCGCTTATTTTGGGCGACAACATTTATTACGGCCACGACTTCGAAACGCAATTGCGCAAAGCCTCAGCACGCACCAGCGGCTCCACCGTGTTCGCCTATCATGTCACCGATCCAGAACGTTATGGCGTGGTCGACTTCAACGCACAGCGGCGCGCCGTCAGCATCGAAGAAAAGCCGCTCAAGCCAAAATCGAACTACGCCGTCACCGGCCTGTATTTCTACGATAGCCAGGTGTGCGATATTGCTGCTGGCATCGCCCCTTCACCACGTGGCGAGCTGGAAATCACGGATGTCAACCGCACTTATCTGGAGCGGGGACAGTTGAACGTCGAACTGATGGGCCGCGGCATGGCCTGGCTCGATACAGGCACGCATGAGTCCCTGCTGGAGGCGGGCCAATTCATCGCCACTATCGAAAATCGCCAAGGTTTGAAAGTCGCCTGTCCTGAGGAAATCGCCTATCGTAAAGGCTATATCGATGCCGCCAAACTGGAGCAACTGGCCCATCCATTAAAGAAAAACGCGTATGGTCAATACCTGCTGCGCTTGCTCAACGACAAGATATTCTGACACGCGCCGCGCTTTCCACTTAGTTCCTACGATACCGATACACCATGCAAATCCAGACCACAGCCATACCTGATGTGTTAATACTCGAACCTACCGTATTTGGCGACGACCGGGGCTTTTTTTATGAGAGCTTCAACAAAAAACGCTTCGCTGAACTGACTGGTATTACGCGTGAATTTGTGCAGGACAATCACTCCAAGTCGGCCAAAGGCGTGTTGCGCGGCCTGCATTATCAGATCCAGCAGCCGCAAGGCAAGCTGGTACGTGTGACCGCTGGCGAAGTCTTCGATGTCGCCGTCGACCTGCGCAAGAGTTCGCCGACGTTCGGCCACTGGGTAGGCATGACCTTATCAGCGGCCAACAAACGCCAGCTGTGGATACCGGAAGGCTTTGCCCATGGCTTCGTCGTTACCAGCGATAGCGCCGAGTTTCTTTACAAGACGACCGACTACTGGACGCCAGAGTTCGAACGTAGCATCCTGTGGAATGACCCGGCCATCGGCATCGACTGGCCGCTCAATGGCGAACCACTGCTGTCTGGCAAAGATAGCGTCGGGACCCTGCTGGCCAATGCCGACGTTTTTGCCTGACCGTTACCGACCAATCTGCCACACTAGAACGCAACTATTTGATGAGCCGCATTTTAATCACAGGAAAAACCGGCCAGGTCGGTTACGAACTCGAACGCAGCCTGCAGGGCCTGGGCGAAATCATCGCTGTAGACCGCAATCAGATGGACCTGGCTGACCTGGACCAGGTGCGCGACGTCATCCGCCGCGTCAAGCCGACCCTGATCGTCAACCCTGCTGCCTACACCGCAGTGGATAAGGCAGAGAGCGAGCCGGACCTGGCGCTGCGCATCAATGGAGAGGCGCCGGCTGTCATGGCCGAAGAAGCAAAGAAACTAGGCACTGCGATGATTCATTACAGCACCGATTATGTCTTTGACGGGTCGAAAGAGGGTCCCTACGTCGAAACCGATCCGACCTGCCCCGTGAATGTGTATGGCAGCAGCAAGCTGGCCGGCGAGCAAGCCATCCAGGCGGCCGGCATCCCGTACCTGATCCTGCGCACCAGCTGGGTCTACAGCATGCATGGCAAGAACTTCCTGCTGACCATGCTCCGTCTGGCCCAGGAGCGTGAAGAACTGAGTATCGTTTCCGACCAGTTCGGCGCCCCGACCTGGAGCCGTACCATCGCCGACACCACGGCACATATCGTCGCGAACAGCCTGGCCACGGCTGACCACCAGGCATGGTGGTCAGCACGCTCGGGCCTGTACCATTTGACGGCCCAAGGAATGACAAGCTGGTTTGGCTTTACCGAGGCGATCATGGCGCATGCCTCGGTACACAAAAAACCTAGACTGAAAGCGATTTTGGCAAAAGATTATCCGGTGCCAGCCCGGCGTCCCACCAATTCAGTATTGTCCTCACAACGTCTGCTGCATGCCTTTTGTGGCTTGCCACAGTGGCAGGCGGCCCTGAAACTATGCCAGAAGTGAGCAGCGCATATTGCAGGAGACTTTCGGAAAGCAATAACCTGCTCTCTATTAACCAGCGTGAGTGGCAAAATAATATCATTGGACACCCAATCCCAAGTGGCCATCCGAATCATGGCAACATGGGAAGGACTGAGAGTCCTGAAGCCTGGCGGATTTGTATGACAGAAAAACTCTTGACGCTAAAGAAAAATTATTCTGGCAGTGTTGCTAAGCACAAAGCAAATTTATTTCCATAAGTATCACTTCCATCCAACGTCAAATGATGGAAATCGCGATATAAGATTTTATCAGTCGTCCTGTATGAGAGCCAGACCAAAACCTGTAAACACCAGAGTTCCGATAAGTGCAAAAATAAAATGCCTGTAGCGAGATGCATGATTTCGCTTACGCCGCAAAATGTCGCTGCATTACAAAAACTGCGACAATATGAAAATGCTCCGCTATCAAAAACAAGCGGAGCTTTTTAAAATAATGATCAGATAATGAATTATCCGAGGAATTATGATATTTGCAGAACAGAATCGAGCGAATTGAAGAAGCGTTGACCCTCAGCACTGCGCAGATAATTTTTTCCAGCCCCACGCTTCTCTTCAATTTCCTCATCAGACATCGATTGAACTTTTTTTAACAAGTCAGTCCACGAAGTAAATTCCCTGCAATCAATATAGCAATTTTCCGGTATATATTTATCAATATCGGGCGCACCCAAATAAAGAGGAATTGTGCCGGCGTAAAAACAATCAATGATTTTTTCAGTTATATATCCGTCCATTGCCATATTTTCAAAACAAAGGCAAAAACGATATTTACTTAACGTATCAAGTTTCGACTGACATGATCCTTTGTAAATCGACATCAGACTTTTCCGGTTTCGCCAATACGGTAGCCATAACGACCGCGGGCTCCACCATTTCTTCCAGCCAAAGCCATACAAGTCGATTGCACCAGATGGTGCTAATTCAGCCATGGCCTCAATGCGTGTACTATATTGCTCTCCAGAACGAAACCTCGGATTATGATTACCATTGATAACAACAATGGAATTTTTACGATCAGTCCTGGACCAGAATGGTTCCTGTACATCACCATAAGGCATGGGCCAAAAGAATTTCTTCAATTTAGACATGTCGACGTTTTTAGTCGAATAACCCATGCCTTCGGTATTATGAACATACACGCAGTCATACATTGCAGTCAATTGCGGCAATGCGGCATATAGCTCCGGCGCCACGACTGGTGGCTCCATAATCAGAAATCCAGAATAATTCACTCCAGAAACTCCAGCCAACTTCTTCTCGCCGTTAAGAATGCCGAGGGAATAATATTCGAACTTTCCTTCTCCATATCCGGCATGCATGTCGGCAGTATGGAGCTCATGCCCATTTTCCTTGGCTATCTGCGAGGCGCGAAAAAATGGAAGCAGAGTACCGTCTCTGTTCAAATGCTCATTTCCAATATCAAACAGGCGATCTTGCTGATAATGATAGGATGAGGGTTCCAACAATATAATGCGCTTTTTATTCTTCATGATATTTACCAGACTATCGAAATGAAAATCAATTAACCTAACAGTCCGATTTCCCGAAACACGCGATTGAAACGCGCGGAAAACACATGCTCTTTCTGGGTTCGCTTGTAACCCGCATCTGCCATCTCTTCCCTTTTTTTATCGTCCTTCAGATAAAATTTTGCCTTTTCAATCAAATCGTCAGAGTCAATATAAATCCCTATTTCCGATCCAATATCATAGTATTTTTCAAGGCCTTCAACATAATAGGATAGTTGAAATGCTCCAGTGCTATTGATCTCAAAATGGCGAGCCTTGAGCTGCTCGATATTCTTTTTTGAACGGATTCGATTGACTATCCCGTATGGCGAAGTGGCGAGATAGCGAAGATCCCAAGAAGCCGAATTTGACAGATTCAAATTAATCTTGCTCTGATTGAATATATCCACCATTTCGCTATGAGGAACAATGCCTTTCTCCCAACGATGGCCGGCAGTTACGACGTTCATTCCGGCTTTTCTGAGTCTTTTTACGAGCCACGCGCGGTACGGATGCCATCCTCCGACGAAAGAAATATCATAGATTTTTTCTTTTTCTCTTTTATCATAGAGTATTTCATTTGCACCGAATGGAAAGTGAACCGCGTGCATGATGCCCTGCTTTCGATATCTCTCGACACCATAAATATCGGGAGTTGTAAAATTATCAAAAAAAGCAGCCCAGTATTTTGAATATTCCACACGCCATGTATCGTCGTGGAAAAAACACAAAGTCTTGGTCAACTTGCGCAATGCTTCAAGCGATGCAGGTTCAAATTGATCAGTATACAAGGAAAACATTGCCAAATCAGGCGAGAATGATCCTGCTGTATCCAGCAACTTCTGGTTCATTTCAGCCTTGCCAATTTCCTTGAGGATGGTCATATAATCGAATAGCAAAACTTCATGACCCAAACTGATCAGGCTTTGATAGAAATTATAATACTCATACGACTCGCCCCTGGATGGGTCACCATAATCATAGCGCATGCATACCAACATTATTTTCATCAAACAATATCCTAAAATTAAGCTTTAATATGTGACCGGAGCAATATATACAGCATGGGAAGGGCCAATATTCCGAATATACCTAAAAATAGCAAAGCATGAAAAACATCACTATTTTTTCCCAGTACATGTCGAATCACAATACTGCAGAGGTAGACAAAGCCAGCCATGAACAATGCCTGCAATACCTTTATCCAAGGCAATCGCAAAACTTTCTGCCGCATGAAAAAATACATGGTAACAGCAACGAAGGCTCCGCCTAAAGCCACTGAAATTGCTGCAGAACCTGAGCCAAAAACCGGGACTAGGAAAAGGATCAAACCAATTGTTATTAATACACCGATAAAATTTGGGAAAAGCAACCAGTGTGTTTTCAACCGTAGATGAGCAACTAATCCTACCATTCCCACCAGAACCCTGGTTGCCTCGGCCAGCGCTCCTAGTAACACATATCGCCCGGCATCTTGGTAAGCTGAGCCCAGCATGACTGCTGTTATTTCTTTTGAGGCAATACAAATAGCTGCTGTTACAAATATCAACGCTGGCAAGATGGCAGAGGCATAGTCATTCCACGCTTGCGCATCAAACATCACGCCCTGCATGCTCACTCGTTTATAGAGCAGAGGCTGAAAGTAAGTCGTGAGGATCATTTCAAATGCCGCGAGCAGCGAAGCACTCAGACCGTAACCTGCAAAATACAAACCCAGTATGGCCAAGCCAACCTGCTTTTCCAGAATAAAACGGTAACCCTGCATTTGTACCCATCCCAGCCCGACAGCAAGAGCCACCGGCCAGGCATAGCGCCATAATTGCGCTACCAACTGATCGTGATTACCGAGTGCAAACGGTATCGCAATGGCCACTCTCTTGTACAATATTTTGATACCCAGCCAGCCAAAAACAGCCTGCCCTATCAAGAGACCAAGTAGCCAATATTCTGCGGTTGCCTGCATGGCTTGCGTCAGGCCAAACGCTGAAATTAATCCGGTGATTAAAGTTGCAAGTGTCAACAGGATAAACACATTGCGATAGCCCAGCATGTTGAGCGACGGAATAACGGTCTGATTGATGGTGTTGAAGAGAAGTGATCCGCAAATCAGCGTCAACAGCCAGAATTTCCTTGCATGAACTGAAATAAGTTCAAAATAATTCAATATGTAACAAATGCTGCCTGCTGCGGCACAAACCAGCAACAGATATTTCCAATAAATAGAAAAATAAAACTTGATCTGGCCTTTTTCTGCCCATTCATGCAAATGTCGATTAATATACATTCCAACCGGATTTACCAGGAACATGGCAAAGAAAGCTGTTATTGCAGTGATTAATGCGATTCTTCCGACTTCCTCAGGAGGCAGTAATGTGGTAAGGAGACGAGTTCCGATTAATGCAATGACGAATTGCATTAATCGGCCGATAAGGACGGAAATCAATTGAAATCGACCATGGTATCAACTGTTACTGAATAATGCATGCAAACTCTCAGGCCGGAAGCGAATTCAGTGCTTCTTTCAACAGATCGAATTGCTCATCAAGACCATAATGATGGTTGCCGATAAACAGACCGTGGCTGTCGATATAGTTTGCATTGACCAGTTCACCATGCACCGAGCTGTCAAACCATTTCACCACTTCATTTTTCGCGAAATTGCCGGCCACAATCGGACGGCAGTCGATCTCAAATTTCTCAAAAGCGGCGACGGCATCGGCGCGGGTAAATGGTGCGTCCGGATTGATGATCAGGCTGAAACCGAACCAGCTGCTTTTGCCAATTTCAGATTGCACTTTGAAGGCAGGATAAGCTTTCATCAATTCCAGGAATTTCGCCGCATTTGCCCGGCGCTCCTCGATGATGGTTGGCAGTTTTTTGACTTGTTCGATACCAATCGCGCCACTCATTTCCAGTGGACGCAGGTTATAGCCTGGAAGCACGAAGCGGAATGATTCAACGAATGGATCATCGCTCTTTGTGCCGCATACCAGATTTTCTTTAGGCAAGTTACGGGTCCAGCCATGTGCGCGTACGGACAACAGAATATGGTACAGCTCTTCGTCATCGGTCACCACCATGCCACCTTCCATCGTGGCGATATGATGACTAAAAAACGTGCTATAACTGCCCATCAAACCATGCGTACCAGCTTGACGCCCCTTGAATTCCGCGCCCAAGGACTCGCAATTGTCCTCAAGAATAATGATGTCACGGCCTGCAACAATCTTCTGGATTGCATCAAAATCATTAGGGTTGCCAAGCAAATTGACCGTCATGATAGCGCGGGTCTTATCGGTGACCGCGGCGGCCAGCTGTTCCAGATCGTAGTTTAAAGTATCCAGATTAATATCGACGAACTTGATCTTCAGGCCATACTGATACAAAGGATAGTAAGTGGTACTCCATGATACCGCTGGCACGATCACTTCATCGCCTCGTTTCAATGCGCCTTCCTTACGATAAATCAGTGCAGCGACCATCGCCAGGTTTGCCGATGAACCGGAGTTGACCATGACGCAATATTTGCTGCCAGTATAAGCGCTAAAGTCTTTTTCGAATTCGGCAACATATTTGCCCATCGTAAACATGCCTGAATCGACAACTTTTTGTATTGCAGCGTATTCCGCTTGATCCCATGTCGTACTTGCCAATGGATAGGACATTATTTTTTCTCCGTATTTAAATAGAATTCATAAGTGAGTGCCAACCCTTCTCGCAAGGAGGTCTTGGCACTCCAACCCCATGTATTCGCAAGTACTATCGACGTAAGTTTGCGCTTCATTCCGACCGGCTTGCTCAGATCGTGAACAAATTCACCCTCGTAGCCAACTACTTCAGCAGCAATTGCGTAATATTCGTTGACCGAATAATCGGTGCCAAGGCCGATATTTACCATGCCTGGCAGAGTTTCGAAGTTATCCGCTGCGTGAAACAGTGCATCGGCCAAATCGCCCGAATACATGAACTCGCGCCGGGCCGTGCCATCTCCCCATATCTCAACCGTCGCCTGATTTGACTGCTTGGCCTCATGCACTTTATGCAATATGGCTGGAATCAGATGAGACCAGCGCGGATCAAATTTATCATGCCGTCCATATAGGTTGCATGGGATCACTGTTTTGTACTGATATTCAGGGTTTTCCCGCGTGATGTATTCACACAGGCGTGCAACCGTAATTTTTGCTAGCGCATAGCCTTCATTCGTCGGTTCCAACTCCCCCGTCAATATCATGTTCTCGCTTAACGGAACATCCAGATTACGTGGATACATGCAGGAACTGCCGATATTGATCAGGCGCTTCACTCCTGCCGCGCGAGCGGCAAGGATCACATTGCGGCCCATATCCAGATTTTCCGTCAAAAATCGGACCGGCTCTCGCATATTGGCCTGGATACCGCCAACCCGACCGGCTGCATGAATGATCAGATCGGGCTGGGCCTCGCGGATGAATTTTTCAGTCTGTTCATACGAGAAAAGATTCAGATCTTGGCGGGTTGGAAACAGCAGCTCATGGTTCTGTGCGGCAGCATGTTCCCGAAAATTGCTGCCGACCATACCACCACCGCCTGTTATTAATATTCGCATGGCAGTATCCTGAATTACGTGCCGACGCGTGGATAGACCTTGAATCCACTAGCATGCATCAATTGTTCACGGCGAGCCAGATCCAAATCGGCCTGTGCCATTTCCGTCACAAGGGAAGAGAACGAAGTTGTCGGCGACCAGCCCAGTTTTTGTTTGGCATTCGTTGGATCGCCCAACAGCGTTTCCACTTCCGTCGGACGGAAATAACGTGGGTCGACACGCATGATGACCTGGCCAATCGACAGATGAGGCATTGCTTCGGCGCCCGGCAGGAAACCATCAATGATACCGACTTCATCTACGCCGCTCCCCTCCCAACGCATTGCAATACCATATTCCTTGGCGGTCAATGTGACAAATTCACGAACGCTATGTTGCTCCCCAGTAGCGATGACGAAATCCTCTGCCTTATCTTGTTGTAACATCAACCATTGCATTTCGACATAGTCGCGTGCATGACCCCAATCACGCAGCGAGTCGATATTGCCAAGATACAGACATTCTTGCATGTTCAATTTAATGCGTGCCAATGCGCGGGTGATTTTCCGGGTGACGAATGTTTCGCCACGGATTGGCGACTCATGATTAAACAAAATACCGTTACAGGCATAGATGCCATAAGCCTCGCGATAGTTAATCGTGATCCAGTAGGCATACATTTTTGCTACAGCATAGGGGCTACGTGGATAAAACGGCGTTGTTTCTTTTTGCGGTATTTCTTGAACTAAACCATAAAGTTCAGATGTGGATGCTTGGTAGAAACGAGTTTTTTTCTCCAGACCCAGAATACGAATTGCCTCCAGAATACGCAGCGGACCCAGTCCATCGGAGTTAGCCGTATATTCAGGCTCTTCAAAAGACACCGCCACATGGCTCTGTGCAGCAAGGTTATAAATTTCATCTGGCTGAACCAATTGGATAATACGGATCAGGCTTGTCGAGTCGGTAAGGTCACCATGATGCAAAATCAGACGCGGATTGTCGACATGAATGTCTTCAAACAGATGATCAATGCGATCAGTATTAAAAAGAGAGGTACGGCGCTTGATGCCATGTACCACATATCCTTTTTTAAGCAAAAATTCTGCCAAATATGCGCCATCTTGACCAGTGATACCAGTAATTAATGCAATTTTACTCATTACCATTCCTCAAAAAATTTTATTATGTATAATTCTTTTAAATATCGCAGGATCTTTTATCATCATAAAAGATCCCTGAAATAAAACAAATTTTGCAACTACTCTTAATTTCCTCAATGAATATCTACTGAAATTCCAATTTCCCCGATTCAAAAGCCATTTCAACCAGTAAGCGAATTTATATTGCTTTATCAAATCACTCCGACGGTCCAGCTCTGTATTCCTGAAGATGAATCTTAACAATCTTAAATGTTGAGGAATGCTGTTTGTTCCGCTATCATTTCCTGAATGAAAACGATAGTATATTAAAGGATCTTTCAACCAACAGATAGGCGCGCGCGACGCCACCTGCATCAAGAATGAAACATCAGAATATTTTCCGCCTTCTGCCACATCCAGAAACAATCCCCTCACCTTTTCAGTACGATACATATAACCGGGGAAAGGTGCCACTCTATCCATGAACCTCAAATAGGGTGCAATAAAATCTTCATTACTCTGGATAATTTTTTTTCTTTCCTGCTGCCGAAAAAAAATCCTTTTTGTAAAATCTTCGTCTTTGATTATTCGTGCATTGCAGCCAACGGCAGATAATGACGCATCTGCATCTAGTACCTCAACCATACGTGAAACATAATCTTCATGCATGAGGTCATCATCATGGAAAATCACGAAATATTCCGAGTTGACTTCTGATAGCACCGTCTTGAAATGATCCAATGCCGACAATCGAGGTATTCTGCGAATATAAGATAGATCCGGATATTTATCCGCCACGATTTGTTCGACTTCGTTATTCGAAGAATTATCCGACACGATCAACCTGAAATTATTCTCGCTCTGGACCTTAATTGAATCAATTGTTTTTCCGATAAAATTCGGGCGATTACTACTAAGAAGAACTATTGTTACTTTTTCCATTATTTTCAGCGAAGATAATTTTTTTGCCGCGATTGTAGAATTAATGGTCAATATTTATATATCGCTCAATCTTTCCTTCAACGTATCGAAATCCAAACCATGCTCTTTCATTAAATATTGATAACTTCCACATTTTTCAGAAAATCTATCTTGGATGCCGAAACGCGTTACTCTGGCAGAAGCCACACCGCTGACAATTTCGGCAATTATGCTACCCAGGCCTCCTGCAGTGGAATGCTCCTCAAAAACAACAATATCTTCCGCCAGATCGGCAATCTTGAGTACCTGTTCTTCATTAATAGGCTTCAGGGAGGGGACGCTCCATACATCGCAATCCAGCAACTCGTTTGCGATACGGTTTGCTACCGATACCATTGATCCAGTAGCGAGAAATACAATTTTATTATTCGTGCCCGAGCGTACCGGAAGCAGATCGCCTAACTTGGCAGTTATTGCCGTCTTGTGAACTACCCCGACATCAGACTTGCCCATTCGGATATAAACAGGGGATTCAAATTGTAACCCATACGACATTGCATAATCCATCTCCAAGCTGTCACATGGCGACAGAATCTCCAGATTTGGTAGCGGGCGAAGCATTGCAATATCTTCAGTGGACTGATGACTGCTACCCAAACTGCTATACACCACACCGGCTCCGTCGCCGATGAAAATGATAGGCAGATTCTCATAGCAAACATCCATCTTTATCTGTTCGATAACTCGCACTGGAACAAATGCGCTTAGTCCGTATACGATCGGTTTATAACCAACCTTGGCCAATCCTGCAGCGACTCCGACCATGTTTTGTTCGGCAATACCTGCATTTACAAATTGAGCGGGTAAAAGGCTGCGAAACTCATCAAAGAGTGCATAACCATGATCCCCGGTTAAAAGTAAGATTTTTTGGTCAGCTTGCGCTGCGGCGACAATCGCCTTTGAGAATGCCGATCTCATTGCCTTTCCTCCAGTTCAGCCATTGCCGATTCAAACGTATCTGGCGTCAAACGGGTGTAGTGCCAGATATTTTGATGTTCCATAAAAGAAACACCTTTACCTTTGACGGTCCTGGCAATAATGGCTTTCGGTGAGCCATTTTTCATTGATTTCAATGCGCTCAGTGCCGTATCCAAGGCAGCTTCGTCATGGCCATCCACGGTCATAGTATCGAAGCCGAAAGCGGAAAATTTATCGTGCAGACTACCGAGATGCATGACCTGTTCAGTAGTTCCCATCGCCTGAAATCCATTTTCGTCAACGATAACAACAAGATTGTCCAGTTTCCAATGCTTCGCAAACAACATGGCTTCCCACATTGGACCTTCATTCATCTCTCCGTCGCCAGCAATAACATAGCAATACTGATCGGTTTTGTTGAACTTCGCTCCGAGAGCCATGCCTACGCCTACCGGCAAGCCATGCCCCAGCGAACCGGAGGTTACCTCGCAACCGATAACATGAGCGTCAGACAGGCCTTTCAGGCGGGAACCGTCAGAAAAATAGTTTTCCAGGTCATAATTGGATAACCAGCCTTTTTCATGCAGGCAGGCATATTGCGCCATCACGCCATGTCCTTTGCTTAGCACCATATAGTCGCGTAAGCCGGCATTTGCATCGTTATCCGGATAACGCAGATGATTTCTATATAGGACGGCAAGTATTTCGATAATCGAGAAAGCGCAGCCAATATGTACCGTCGAACCGGCATAAGCCATTTTCAATACGGTTGCACGTAGCGTTTTTGAATTAAAGTCAGACATGGTTGATTCCAAAGGGGTTGGAAAGTTCTTTTTGGCGCTTAGCCCATTCAAACGTCTTTTTCAAAGCACTGTGCAGTGAGGTATATTCGCACAGGCCAAGTTCCGCCATGGCCTTGTTCACGCAGGGCACGTAGCGCAGCGGTCGTACATCGGGCAGCGGAGCGGTTGCAATGGTGACCGATGTTGTACGCTCGCCCAGCACCGATGCTGCTTCCGCAAGTTGACGGATAGAGATGCCGTTTGACGACCCCAGGTTATAGGCGGCGTCTTGCTTCCCGTTTGCCAAAATGGTCAATAACCAGATCGTCATGTCGGCGGCG
Source organism: Janthinobacterium sp. GL_088 (assembly GCF_057837845.1). NCBI lineage: Bacteria > Pseudomonadati > Pseudomonadota > Betaproteobacteria > Burkholderiales > Oxalobacteraceae > Janthinobacterium > Janthinobacterium sp. GL_088. Next base: position 6,257,349 of record NZ_CM174453.1, read on the forward strand.
TACAAATACGATCGATACGCGGTACCGTCTCCCTTGACAGTTATATCGCGCCCGGACAGGACATCATTGATGAAATTGCCAGCCGCGAAATGCGCATCGAGCGGCAGATAGGGGCCCAGCAAGGCAAAGCATCGCGCAATGGCCGTTTGCAGCCCATATTGCCGTGCATGACATTGCACCAGCCATTCGGACGCACGCTTCCCCTGCCCATAGGCAGTTGCCGGCTCCAGCGTGTCCGGCGCGCCCTGGAATGCCTCATCCACTCCATCCATTTCGCTGGGCTGGCGTCCATACACCGCGCCTGAACTGGTCAACAGATAGCGTTTCGCCTGGCAGCGCCTGGACAGGGCGAGCGTTTCTTTTGTGCCGTTTACAATATCGTCAAACACCTGCACCGGATCGCTGCTGCAGGTGGCAACATCCGTGGCTGCGTGGATCACGATATCGACAGATTCGTCAAATTGCGACAAATCGAGCACGTCGCCTTTCAGCAAACGTACGCTGGGATGTGTCGCGAGATGGGCAGCCTTTCGATGAAAGCCATCGGGTTGACGTGTCAATACAGTCACGCGCAAATCCAGAACGAGTTCTTCGGATGCCCACAACAGGGCCTCCAACAGCCAGCAGCCGACGAAGCCGGTACCGCCGGTCAGAAAAATATGCTGGCCACGCAGGACGTCCCAGACGCTCGCCGGCGTTTTCTCCAAAATCAATTGCAAATCTTCTGGAGAAACGCCCGGCCGGTAGACGTCATATACGCCGGCTGAACGTGTCGATGACCGATTAGTCAAAGTTCACACCGAAAAACGCTTCAATCTTGCCGATTGTAAAGTCGAGCATTTCTTTGGTCAGGCCAGGGAAGACGCCGATCCAGAACGTATCATGCATGACGCGGTCCGTATTCGTCAGCTCGCCCGAAATTCGGAAATTGCGGCCAAGCATGTATGGTTGGCGAGTCAGGTTTCCTGCAAACAACAACCGCGTACCAATTTTGTGCTGATCCAGATAGGTCAACAAATCCACGCGATTGACATTGGCCTCTGGGCGCAAGGTGATCGGGAAGCCAAACCAGGACGGATCCGAGTTTGGTGTCGCCTCTGGCAGTATCAGGAATTCCTCGCAGCTTTTCAGTCCGTCGATCATGTACGCGAAGTTATCCTTGCGAGCCTGAACAAAGCCTGCGGCGCGGTCCATCTGCGCCAGGCCGCATGCCGCTTGCATGTCGGTGATCTTCAGGTTGTAGCCCAGGTGGCTGTAGGTATACTTGTGATCGTAGCCTTCCGGCAGCGTGCCCAACTTGCAGCAGAAACGCTGACCGCAAGTATTGTCCTTACCCGGTGCGCAGTAGCAGTCGCGGCCCCAGTCGCGGAACGATTCGGCGATGGCCTTGAGCTCCGGATTGTTCGTAAACACCGCGCCGCCCTCCCCCATCGTGATGTGATGCGCAGGGTAGAAACTCATGGTACCGATGTCACCGAAGGTACCGCACATCTGGCCGTTATAGGTTGCACCCAGCGCATCGCAACAATCTTCCACCAGCCACAGATTATATTTTTTGCACAGTGCAACGATAACTTCCAGGTTGAACGGATTACCCAAGGTATGGGCCAGCATGATGGCCTTGGTCTTGTCGGTGATGGCCGCTTCGATCTTAGAGGCATCGATATTGTAGGTGCCCAGTTCCACGTCGACGAAGACGGGCACGGCGCCAAACTGCAGGATCGGGTTGACGGTGGTCGGGAAACCGGCAGCCACGCCGATAACTTCGTCGCCAGGCTGGATGGCGCGGGCTCCCAATTTAGGCGAAGTCAGGGCTGAAAAAGCCACAAGATTGGCGGATGAACCGGAGTTCACCGTGATCAGGAACTCGACGCCAATAAACTTGGCCAGACGTTTTTCAAACTCGTCGTTAAAACGACCAGTCGTCAGCCAGGCATCCAGCGACGCTTCGACCATCAAGCCCATTTCAGGCGCACCGACCACTTTGCCGGCCGGAGGAATAACTGTCACGCCAGGTTCGAAAGGCTTCGGCACGCTGGCCAATGCGCCATATTGGGCCACCAAGGCAGCGATCTGGTCGCGGATTTGTTGTTGGGTCAGTTGTTCGCTCATGATACAGCCTTCAATGTGTTAAGTATTTTGATAAGTTGTGATTTGTGCCTGGCTTAGCTTACGCATGTCCAGGCCCTGGTCGAAGGCCTTGTGCCATTCAACGATTTTGCTGATCGTCTGCCCGATGTCCCAGCGCGGATGCCAGTCCAGCTGGCCACGCGCCTTGGAGCAATCAAGCTTCAGATAAGTCGCCTCATGAGGATGGTTCTGTCCGTCGAGTGACCAGGACGCACCGGCGCCCCACTCTTGCGTCATGCGTTCTATGATCCATTCAACGGGTTTGGCATCGGTATCATGGGGACCAAAATTCCAGCCTTCGGCATGCAAAGGACCTTCGGTGTACAGCTTTTCTGCCAGTGTCAGATAGCCGCTCAGCGGTTCGAGCACGTGCTGCCATGGCCGGATTGAGTGCGGATTGCGTATCATCACCGGCTGGCCGGCGCGGATGGCGCGCAGCATATCGGGAATCAAGCGATCCATGGCCCAGTCTCCGCCACCGATCACATTCCCGGCGCGGCCACTACCTAATGCAATGCCATGCTCGGCATATTTTTCGGCATTAAAAAACGAACTGCGGTAGCCTGCAGTCACCAGTTCGGCGCAGCCCTTGCTGTTGCTATATGGGTCATAACCGCCCATTGCCTCGTTCTCACGGTAACCCCATGGCCACTCGCGGTTTTCATAGCACTTGTCACTGGTGACATTGACCACCGAACGCACGCCGGGCGTAGCGCGCACGGCCTCAAGCAGATTGACCACACCCATCACATTGGTGGCATAAGTTTCCACCGGATTGACGTAGGAATAGCGCACTAGCGGCTGGGCCGCCATATGGATCACGATTTCCGGCCGCGCTTGTGCCATGGCGCGCTTGAGCGCCTCACCATCGCGCACATCGCCGATGATAGAAAGCATGCCGTGCGCCACACCCGCCACTTCAAACAAGCTAGGGGTGGTCGGTGCTTCCAGCGCATAGCCGGTCACTTCGGCGCCCAATTGCTGCAGCCAAAGACTCAGCCAGCCCCCCTTGAAACCGGTGTGGCCGGTCAGGAAGACCCGCTTGCCCTGCCAGAAAGCGGCGTCCATCAGCGTACCTTCCAGGGTGCTTTATCTGACTGCCACAGCTCTTCCAGGTACACCTTGTCACGCAGGGTATCCATGGGTTGCCAGAAACCTTCATGGAAATACGCTTGCAATTGACCTTCGCGCGCAAGGCGTTCCATCGGCTCCTTCTCCCAAGTTGTGCTGTCATCAGCAATATAGTCAATAACTTTGGGTGAAAGGACGAAAAATCCCCCATTGATCCATGCACCGTCGCCTTGTGGCTTTTCCTGGAAACTATTGATCTGATGCCCGCTCAAGTTCAATGCACCAAAGCGGCCTGGCGGTTGTGTTGCCGTCAGTGTTGCCAATTTACCATGACTCTTATGAAATTCAATGGATGCGCCGATGTCAACGTTGCTGACCCCGTCACCATAGGTAAAGCAGAACATCTCTTCATCTGCAACATATTGACTCACCCGTTTCAGACGACCGCCGGTCAGGGTTTCATCGCCAGTATCGACCAAGGTCACTTTCCAAGGTTCCGCATTGCGAGCATGCACTTCCATCTGATTGTTCTGCATGTCGAACGTCACGTCCGATGTGTGCAAAAAGTAATTTGCGAAATACTCCTTGATGACGTAACCCTTGTAGCCACAGCAAATAACAAAATCATTGATGCCGTGTGCCGAGTAACTTTTCATGATATGCCAAAGAATAGGCTTGCCGCCTACTTCAACCATCGGCTTTGGCTTGATTGTCGTTTCTTCGCTAAGGCGTGTGCCCAGGCCGCCCGCAAGAATTACTGCTTTCATTTGGCTATTCCATTTTTAGTAAGTTAATTATTTTGCCATTTCTTGAACAAATGTAATCACATCTTGGCATGGTGATTTCCCTCGATACAATGTTCAAAAACAACTAAATGAATAATAAAATTATTGCATTAATATATTATCACGATGCCGCAATCGAATAGGACTCCAACGACACGGTCAACGATTTTTCAATCATTTTAAACGGCACGATTGACTTTATATAAAAACCCCTTGGAAAAAGCAGGCATCAATCTAAATACAAAATAAACACTCGATATCAGCAAAAACTCAAAAATATTATAAAATCCACTTTTATAATGTTTATGACGAAACTTAAAATCATCCAGAATAACGCCCTTTCCGCCCCGGCGTTTTCTTTGATCCATCGAAGTTCTTACTTTGATGAGAATTTCTTGTATATTATAAAATTTTCCGCCAGCCTCAATTAATTTTATGAAAAAATCATAATCCTCATTAATCAACTTAAAATCGCCATATCCATCAACGGCAATTGCCAATTCACGTCGAACCATAATTGCAGGATTCGGCACCACATTTCGCCATTTTAAAGCCCTGACTATATCGTCATGATATTGCGGACATTTTTTGATGAATGTTTGTTGTTTTGATAAATCGTCGAATTCTGCCTGCCAGGCTGCGACAAGTGACAACTCCGGATGAGATTTAAATATGTTGATCTGCTTCTCGATACGCTCGGGCATAGAAATGTCATCACTATCCATCACGGCAATAAATTCAAACTGACATGCACGAATACCGATATTTTTTGCAATTCCGCGGCCCACATTTTCTTCAAGCCTGACCACATTCAGTGGTATTCGATCATCCTTCATATACTTTCTAATTATCTCTTCCTGTCCCTCAGGAATAGGACCATCGATAACCATCACAATCTCATCGGGTACTCGCGTCTGAGAATACAGACTTAGTAAAGCCTCATCCAAATTTTCCGGCTTTTCATATTTGTAGGTGGTAATTAAAACACTTACCTTTCCATCAAAAATACCATTTTCTTTCTGCAACTCTTTCCCAGCCTCAAAACTAAAAATATTATTCATTTACAGTACCTTTTATTTTACTTCGATAGTTATCAATTTTATTTTGAATCATTAAATTCAAAATAATCGAAGCTAAAACACTAACCAACAATACAAAAATAAAATAATAGCTGGTATTTATAGAATGGCCAAAAATAGAATTTGCTATGTAAATTACGAGTATATGTACCACATATAATGGATAACTCAGCTCACCTATAAATCGATCAAATTTATTGGATTTTGTGAAATTAAATATAATCGGCAAAAGAACAAAGACCGAAAAATAGAAAAATGGCGCCAACATTTTTACGGGCACTGGGAGCGATTTAAGAGAGATCGCGAAAGCCAGCATAAAAATTAAACTACTTGCCCCAATTTTTTTATTGTTAATAACATTCCATTTTTTGTCTTTAGCTTTCTTATACATTCTGTACGACAACATGCCGATCAAAAATGTAAACAATTCCAAGCCAAAAAATCTATAGCTCCAGGGATCTTCGAACAAGCCATTTTTGTAAAAAATGACCCGCAAAAGCAAGCCGACGATAATCAGAAAAACCAGCCAATTGGTTTTACAGCGAACTAAAAAGGGCGAAATTAAATAAAAGGAAAGTTCAATTGCAAGAGACCAAGCCTGCGGTACTAATAAAAAATTATATAGGGGCGGCTCCGACATGGAAAAATGTGAAACGAAACTTAAAGCACCATTATTCCATCCCAAGAACATTATCCAGTCTTGTAAAAAAATAAAAATATTGGAGAAAACAATAAGAAATTTAGTCTCAATATTGAAATTCAAGAACAATTCTTTCCCATTTGGCAAACCAGGAATACCAAATACAATCACAAATACAACAGAAATTAAAAATACGACGTAATATATTGGAAAAATTCGCAGCAATCTACTACGATAAAATTTAGAAATATCTCCATAGGCAGGAGAGACGTCGAACATCAATGCAACAAAAAATCCGGATATTATATAAAATGATTGAACCGCAATACCGCCGCCAGTAAATACTCCAACAATATTTAAATGTGAAAAAATAACAGAAATAGCTAAAAAAAATCTAATCAATCCCATTCCACAATCCGATCGCCAAAAAATTCTTTTTGCAGGTACTTATCTAGTTTCTTATAGAAACCATTCATATCTCTTGTTGTCGCCGGCTGGAAAACAAATCCGAAATCAAGGGAATCACCGGGAAAATTATGATGTAGTATCGCAATTGATTTAACGGATACATTGCATGAAGAAAAACCCATACAAATAAAAATAACAAAACTTCTTTATTTTCAACAATAAGGCTTCTAAGAAAATATATACTGACGCCAAGCGATGTAAAAAATAATGCGACTCCTTCCAAGAGTGGACGGGTAACAGAAAAGGACTCCCTGACTGTTTCGCTAATCATCGGGCTAAATAAATTGATTCCAAAATTGACAAATACAAGAAGTGCTATTGAAAATGGATAAGACGAATAGGAAAATACAAAATTGTAATATTTCGATGCATTCTGATCCAAAAAAGTAAATGCCTGAAAAATAAACGTCGACCGGATTTCATCGGTAAATATAATATTCAAAGGTAAAAATAGCGAAAAAATAACCGCGAAATTTATTATTTTTGTCGTTTTCTTATATCCACCAAAAACCAAACATGCATACAATCCGAAAAGGAAATCTATCGGCCTACATATAAGAAGGAAAAGTCCCAAAAAAACCTGAAAATTAGATTTAGATTTCAACCCCACAAAAAGTATTGTTATTCCGCAAATCAACAATATTTCTTTATTTAACGAGCCCGTAGAAAAAATCAACAATGGAGTTGCAAAAAATAACCCAAGAACATATTTTTTTACCACATCCCAATTAAAAGTTAAAACCAACACCAGATACGTTGAAAATAAAATTATTGAGTTAATCCCAAGTATCAACCACCAGTTGAAACCAGATAATTTTGCCAAAAACCCTATAAATTCAACAATGACATTATTGCCAAATCCGATATCTGTAATATTATTTGCACCATGAAAATAACGTAAGGTATCAGCCCCAAGAAAAATAGATGAATTATCAGAGGAGAAAAATGACACTGGCGATTCATAGTAGCCATTGCCTGGACTGAAAAAAACAACATTTAAAAAGGGGAAAATTGCAAACAGATAGCCAATCAGAATTTTCCAAATTATTTCATTTTTATTCGACATTTTATGTCTGCTGAATTTTTACTTTATTTAATATTTTATATATTAACGAGAAAGTCCAAAAATAAGAATTCAGCTTCTCCATATAGATACTACTATCGTCGTGCTGATGGTTCCATGTTGCTTACAGCCCGAAACCAGCATAATCATGAAGAAATAACATCAATTCAATTTCAATTTCTCCAGCCACTATATTTTCTCAACTCACTCAAGCTACCAAAATTATTCTGATTCTTTCTTATTTCCATAATTACCTCTCTTATGATTGCCATGCCAATCCCAACAAATAATGAAAGCAAGGCGAAAATAACGATAATGGTAATGCGGCTAGGTTTATATTTTTTATCCGGCACAACTGCATTATCCAATACCTGGACAAGCGAGCTATCCTTCGCCTCGTCTATTTTTGCCAACTCGAATTGTTTGGCCAGCATTTCCAATATCGCCTCATTGTATTTGACATCACGAAGCTTCCTGACGTAATCCAGAGCAGCCTCAGGCACCATGCTGGTCGATACAGAGATATCGCCTTTCCCAACATTAATACCTGTTTCGACTTTCGATAACTGCTCCTTCAGACCAGTAATTTTTTTCTGCAAGCGAATATATTCAGGATTATTTTCCGTTGCAAACGTACGCAACGCCCCCAAGGCAACTTCCTGAGATGCTATTTCGCCTTTCAACTGCGCAGCAGCTTTAATAATTGCTTCAGCTTGACTATTTAGCTGAATCAAACCCGTTTTTTCTTGAACTTCCTTTAAGGAGATTTCTGAGTCAGCCAGACGATTTTTTGCCTGTTCAAGTTGTTTTTCAAAAAATAGACGGCGCTGCGATGCTTCGGTAACGGCAATAGTTTGCGTTAATTTCTGTAATTCTTCTACATAAGCATTTGCAATTCCAGCAGCACGTTCAGGGCTTTTATCAGTGACATCAATAACAATCATCCCATCTTTTCCTGCATTAAAATTACTTGCCGCAGTCAATGCATTACGTGTATCAGTCGGAAATTTTGTATCATATAATTTTTGCAACTCAAATTTCTTAATGATGGCATCTTTAACTGTTCTGCTACCAAGCATGCTCAGATATGTATCACCTGCATTTTTTATATTCAGTGAGCCGCCAGCGATCCCCCCCAAAGCGCCGCCCAACTGACCAAGCAGTGCGGAGGAGCCACTTTGTCCTTGCGGTGGCAATATTTGTGCAGTTGCTTTATAGCTAACCGGCATCAAATAGGCGATTAAAACTCCTAATCCAATACCAATTAAAAACTTAAGAAGTATTTTTTTCTTATTTTTTGCCAATATAATTAAAATTTTCAACAATACATCATTATTCCCACCGATTTCTTTAGCGGAAATTTCATTATTTTTTACAAGATCAGACATAATGGTATAGGCTTCAATTAAGTTTTTTGTTGAAATGAAAAACATCAGCAATGAATTTCAATTAAATTGCCCGTTTTAATCCTTCAATACTTTCAAACCCGCCGCACCCAAACCAAACTGATAAAAGATCGACGTCCATTCCTTAAGGCTCTGCATAAATGTGCTACGTTCTATTTTCTCCGGCACCACCACGGTGTCACCAGGATTCAACGCCGTGCTGCCGAGGCCGCTGAACCAACCCGTGCCTTGGCCGCTTTGCGCCGTGCCATCGGCACGAATCACATACATTTCGGATTTGTCGGCGGTGGAGGTGATGCCACCAGCCTGTTGCACATAATCATTGACCGTACGCTGTGGACGGTACACAAAGGCGTTTTGCTGGAAAACGGAACCCAGCACATCCACTGTGCCCGGACGGCGCGGGATCAGGATCGAGTCGCCGTCCTGCAACGGCAGGTCGGGCAGGTTTTTCACTTGCGTATCGACGCCTGGCAGATCGAGGACGATACGTCCTTCCGCCTTGACGGTGCGCAGCTTTTGCACGATGCGGCGCTGCTGCTCGACTTCCGCAGCTGTTTTTGCCGCATTATCCTTGTCGCCACTCGATGATATGCGCTGGGTGGCATTCGATTCCAAGTCGCGCTCGAAGCGGTCAGCCACCTGGTTTAATTTGATTTGCTGGGCGCGGCGTACGGATTCACGGTTCAACTGGGTCGCGTACAGGTAGCCGTTTGCATTGGCGCCACCGACACGGGCAATCAGCTCTCGCAGCGTTTCGCCTTTTTTCAACAGGAAGATGCCGCTTTGCTTTGCTTCGCCAGCCACGCGCACGTATTCATTCTGGATTTGTGCTTGCACGGGTACGGCGCCTGGTGCGAATACGCGCAGGATATCGGTCGGCTTGACGGCAATGCCGGCCAACTGGGTGCTGGAGATACCATTCTCGGCCACCAATTCCAGTATGGTTTTATATTGATTGTCGATGTTTTTTTCGACAACAACCTGCTTGGTTTCAGCAGCAGAATCAAAGCCGCCAGCCCAGCTCATTACATCGGCCAGAGTGGCGTTGCCTTTCAACTCGAAAATGGCCGGCTGCTTTACGCTACCGGTCAAAGCCACCAGCGGACCCACTTCAGGGATATAGATCACGTCGCCGTCACGCAAAGTGACGTCGCGGCTCTTGTCGCCTTTGACCAACATGTCATACAGGTCGAACGTCGTGACGGTATCCTTGCCGCGCTTGAGCTGGATATTGCGCATGCTGCCGGTGGCATCCGGACCGCCCGAGGTAAACAGGGCGTTGAGCAAGGTGCTCATGGAATTCAAAGTATACGTGCCAGGACGGACGGCATGGCCGACCACGTACACCTGCACGGCACGCGTTTGCGCGATGCTGGCCGTTAAATCGAAGTTGGTGTAGATCTTGCTGATCGCCTTTTTCAAATAGCCTTGCAAGTCCTTGTACTGTACGCCGCTGACCTTGATGGAGCCGACGCGTGGAATGAAAATCGCGCCGCTGCGGTCAACCGTGGCGCTGACGTCGATATCGACCATGCCCCAGCCGCGTACCTGCAGCTCGTCGCCCGTGCCGATCACGTATTCCTGGTTTACTTGCACGCCATCGAGCGGTGCAAAGGTGGACGGCACATCGCTGAACAAATCCTTGCCGAAGATGCTCAGTTTTTTTCCCGTCACGCCATCGACATATTCCTCAAAAGCGCCAACTGGCACGTCAACATCAGTACCCGCACCAGCAACGCTCCGTTTGCCGTTACTGTTGACGGGGACGTTTTTTGCCTGGCGCTGCTCACCGCGGCCGCTGCGAATGCTGGGCAAGCTGCTGCCGCCCATTTCATTCGCCTGTGCACGGGAAATATCCGTGCGAGGCATGTCAGTCGCGCCAAGTTCCTGCTCGACGGCATAGACAGAACTTGCACCCAGCAGGCAGGCCGAGAAAATCACGTGTTTCACGAAAGGCGAGGAAGTACGAAGTTGCTTTTTCATGCTGGTCTTTGTCTGGATGAATAATGTTGTATAAGTAAAGGGGGGCGCCATGCGCGCTTAATACTTGCCCTGCCAGGTCACGCTGATTTCTTTCGGGCCGGGATTGATCGACAAACCCGATTTGCTCTGGTCGCGCTGCGCGTGCCACAGCCAGCTGCCCATGGCGTAGCCCACGATGCCGCCGGCGACCGTGTCGGAGACCCAGTGCTTGCGGCCAAACACGCGGCCAGCGGAACCGACGGCGGCCACGCTGTACAACCATGGCGCATCGTATTCCTTGGCAAACGGCGTCACGGCGGCGAAGCCGATCGCGGCATGCGCGGAAGGGAATGAGGAATTCGAGCGGGAATTGCCGCTGCCGACGCGGCTCCACGTTCCGAGGTCTTCCTCTGGACGGGCGCGGCCAAACGCATATTTGCCGGCCACCGCCAAACCCGTTGCCGCGGCAACCGATTGCAGGGAAATGAGTCCCGTATTTTGCATGCGCTCATCGCCCAGGGCAAAAGCGGCGGCAGCGGCGCCCACTGCGGCATAGGGCATGGCCTTGCCCAGCTTGTCCCAGTTGCGATAAACCTTGGAATCTTCATGTTTCTTGACGAAACGGTCGACGGGTTTATCGGCCAGCGCGGAAGCCACCACCACCCCGCCGACCACCACCGTCGCCTTGAGCCATTCAGGGGCGCTAGGCGTAGCAGATGCGGATTGCTCCAGGCGCGCGCGCATGGCGGGCCATGGGCTGACAAACGGCCGGTCTGGCGGATTGACGGCAGGCAGGTGCTGTTCGTCCTGCCGCTCGGCAAAGTTACCCAGGCCATCGTAGCTGTGCATGTCGGCACGCGGACGCTCGAACATGTCGTACAGGTCGCCAGGCGAGGCCACCATCTGCCCCACATCGCGCGTCCATGGCGCAATGGCGAAACCGGCCGTCGATTGCGTGTCCATCGGCAACATGCTGTTCAGCGGTACGGACAGGAAGACGCCTCGGTCCTGGTACGGCTTCGACGGCGTGCCAGGACTGGTGATATCGTTGCCGTTCGTATGCGTATACCAGGCACCGACTTCGATACCGGACTGGAAGCGGCGCTTGAATTCCATGCGCACGCCCGTATCTTTGGCCAGAAAGCGGCCGGCACGGGCCGTCACGGTAATATCGTGCGGCAAGCGGTAATGCAGGGAGCCGATCGCCGTCACCGTCTTGTAGTCGCGCGAGTCGAGCAAGCCCTTGAAGCCACGCTGCTGCAAGGCATCGACGGCCACATCGGCCGCCCAGCGGCTATCCTTCGGCAGGTACAGCACCTGACCGCCCACACCGCGGAACATGTCTTCATACAGACCAGCCGACATGCGGGTATACACGCGCTCAGCCGGATTGTTGTATTTGTTCAGCAACACGCGGCTCAGCGAGAAACGCCCGCCGCGCAAGTATTCCGCCACATCGGTACGTACATGCGGCAAGTTGCTGTTCGATGGCTGCTTGACGCCCGATACCGTTTCCAGCAACTGCAGGCTGGCGGCAGTATTCAGGTACAGGCCGTCGCCCAGGCGGCGGTCATAGTTGGCCACGGCCGAAATCGAATAGCGGAAGGCGCCACTCGGGTCATTGAAGAAGAAGCCGACCTTGGGAGCGATCTTGAAGCGGTTCGCTTCCCGGTCCAGCGATTTAATTTGCACCACATCACCATCGACACCGACGCCGACGGCCAGCTTGCCATCATCGCTCAGGACGTTGGCGGCCCTGGCGGGAGCCGGTGCGGCGGCACGCGCAGGAGCTGCGGCAAGTACCGGCACGGGCGCAGGTGTTGGTGCAGGTGCAGCGGCAACGACGGGCGCCGGCTTGTCGAGGAATTCCTGCAGCCAGCCTTGCTGGTCATCCCGGATGACATCGCTTTTCTCCGGATAGCGCAGCAGCACGACGTCGAGGAAGGCCTTGCGGTCGATCTTGCCTGCCAAATAATCGTTCAGTTTTGGCAAATCAAAAAATTCGTAGGTGGCGATTGGCTGGTCCAGCTTGGTATACGTGATGCGCAAGGTCGTCACGCCCTTCGGCGTGAAGGCGACAGCCGTGCGCGCGGCGCGGCCAACGGCGCGGCCCATGTTTGAAATACGGCTATTCGTCAGGCTCAGGCTCAGGACATTGCCCTCTTGCTCGACACGGATATTTTTATAGTCCTGTTTTACCAGAGCATTGACCAGGTCGGCGCCATACACGGGGTCGCGGTGCCATTCTTCCTTGCTCGGCAGCGGTGGCGGATTCTTGTCATCGACGAAATACGCCGGTTCGTACACCTTGGGGACAAACTCGCGCTCACCAAATGGAATGCTGATAAAGGCGTTCACGCTGAACTGGTCGCGGTTGCGTGCCGCTTGCAAGGCAAGCCAGCCCCAGCGGTACTCCAGGCCCAGGGAAGCGCCTTTACGGCGCTTGCCGGCACTCGTTTCGCTGGCGCGGAAGTCGCGCAGATAATTCGTTGTATCGTATTCGGCTACCACCGACCAGCGCGGCAGCGCAGCAGGAGTCCAGCGCGCGCCGGCAAACACACCGTCCGGGCGTTTATGGGCATAGCCGAGGCTCGCTTCGATATTCTTGCTGGCGCCAAATGTCTTGGTGGCAACGACATATTGTCCCTTGAACAACTCGGTACCGAACAGATCCGTCATGCCGACGGCAACGGACGGCATCCACTCCGTTTCCGTCCACAGGCGCAATTTACCGTCGACGACCTTGTCCTTGTAACGGCCATAGCCACTGCCATATTCGCCGGGCACATTGGTAAAGCCAGGAATGCCCGTGATCGACACATAACGTCCCGTCATTTGCAGGAAAGGCAGGATATTCGCCGTCGCCCACAACTGGCCATACGGGCTGTCGTAGCTGTAGCCGACGCTGAAGGTGCCGTCCGTTTCCACCACGGCGCTGGGCATATTGATGTAGCCGGATTGACCACCATGATTCGGGGTCGCGGCCATCACCGACGGCGCGCCAAGCACCAGACAGCCACACCAGGTATATTTGATTGATTTTCTGAGTACGCTTAACAAATCCGGCTACCTAAAAGATCCTGCACCTGGAATTCCTGACAATATATTCAGAAAATCAATGAGCTTGGGGAAACGTGAATGAAACGAAAAAAGGCCAACCGACGGGCATCTTGCAATGCCACGCATCAGTTCGCCACTAAAACTGGGCACTCCCGGACAATTGATCGTTGCTTAACCATGCCTCAGGAATGTATGTCGCAGAATTTTAACATTGTTTTCTTGTAGCAAATGCTTAACTTGTTTCCCTTGCGCCACACTTATCCATGCAGCGCAAACACCGCCTGCGGCCCTGCAGCAGGCGGGAACAGTCACTTCAAACTGCCAAATACTTTGCCGATAATCTTGCTGCCGTAGGCGAGCGGATTGCTGCGGATGGCTTTTTCTTCCTCGCCGATCATCAGATACAGGCCGTCAAGCGCACGGTCCGTGACATAGCCTTCCACCGTCGATTGCTGCTGCGGCACCAGCCCCGTCTTGCCGATCTGGCTCATGGTGCTGTTGTACTTGCTGGCCAGGCCGGAACGGTCGGTCACGGATTTCACGATGGGCAGGAATTTGACGGCCAGGGGTGCCGAGGTCTTCTGACGGAAGAAATCCGTCACAGAAGTATCGCCACCGGACAGGATATTTTTCGCATCGCTCACGCTCATCGACTTGACGGCGTCGAGCAGCAAGGGCTTGGCCATGGGCACGGCCGACTCGGCGGCACGGTTCATCGACACCACCAGGTCGTCCAACTGCTGGCCGCGGCCCGTCATTTTCAGCAAGGGCTTGGCTTGCTCCAGGATGCCGGGAAGCTTGATCTTGACCTTGTCGTTATTGAGGAAACCATTTTCGATGCCCAACTTGGCAACGGCGGCGGCCGATCCGGCTTCCAGCGCCGCTTTCAAGCCATTGCTCGCATCCTGGTTGCTGAGGGCATCCAGGGGACCGGCACCTGCGCCGGACGACAGCAACACCAGCGCACACAGGAGGGCGGCCGAACGGCCAGTGGAAGGGTTCAGGCGCATAGTTTTCCTTTTCTAAAGAATAGACAGACCACCTTCTGCTGGAACCTTAGCACATCAAAACCGCAAATACGGCAGTAATTTTTTGCGTCTTGGGGGAAACAAGGGGTGCCACAGATGGCGAAGGGAAAGGACTATACAGCACCGGCTGTTGTATCCGCGCACGCTAACGCGGGCATCGCAGCTCAGCCTGCTATCGCCGCCAGCTGTTCACGCACCCGTGCCAGATCCGTCTCGCGCATGCGCGCCGCCGTCTGGCGCAGGGATTTTTCCGCGCCGGCTACGCCGGCCGCCTGCGCCATCGACAGCCAGATGTACGCCTGCTGCAAATCGAGCGGGCCGCCCTGGCCGCTGGCGGCCATCAGGCCCAGATTGAACTGCGCCCGCGCATGGCCCTGGCGCGCGGCCAGCGCATACCAGTCCCAGGCGGCGGCATAGTCCTGCGGCACGTCCTGGCCGTTGTCATGCCGCAAGCCCAGCGCGAACTGGGCCAGGCTGTGACCCTGCGCGGCGGCGCGGCAATAACAGGCGCAGGCCTGCTGGCTGTCGGGCGCGGGACCGTCGTCGCGGTCGTGCAAGACACCTTGCATGTATTGCGCCGGCGCGTAATCCTGTTCGGCGGCGCGGCGGTACCACTCCAGCGCCAGCGACAGATCCTGCGGCACGCCCTGGCCGTTTTCGTAGCGCAGGCCCAGGTCGAACTGGGCCCGCACATGTCCCTGGTCGGCCGCCTTGCGGTACCAGAAGATGGCTTCCTGCGCATCGACCGGCATGCCCTGCCCATGCTCATGCAACAGTCCCAGCTGGTACTGCGCGGCGGGAAAGCCCTGCTCGGCGGCCTGACGGTAAAACGCTTGCGCCTGCACGTAATCGTGGGCGCCATGTTCATGGTGCAGGCCCAGGTTGTGCTGGGCCGCCGCATGCCCCTGGCCGGCCGCCTTCACGTACCACTCGAGCGCGGCCTGCTTGTCGCAGGGCACGCCCTGGCCATTGTCATAGATCAGGCCCAGGTTGAACTGCGAACTGGCGTGGCCCTGCTCGGCGGCGCGCCGGTACCAGGCGATCGCCTGCCTGCTGTCTTGCGGCAGCACGTCGCCATTTTCATGGCGCAGCGCCAGGTTGAACTGGGCCGGCGCATAGCCCTGCTCGGCCGCCTTGCGCATCCAGGCCGTCGCCTGCTGGCGGTCCTGGCGCACGCCCTGGCCATTGTCGTAGCGCAGGCCCAGGTTGAACTGCGCGCGCGCATAACCCTGCTCTGCGGCCTTGCGGTACCAGGCGATGGCTTGCACGAAGTCCTGCGGCACGCCCTTGCCATTGTCATACATCATGCCCAGGTTGTTTTGTGCACCGGCGTCGCCCTGTTCCGCCGCGCGGCTGAACCACAGCATGGCTTGTCCGCTATCTTGCGCGAGCCCCTGGCCCTTGGCATACAGCCAGCCCAGGTTGTATTGCGCCGCCGCGTAACCCTGCTCAGCCGCCTGCTGGTACCAGTGCGCCGCCTGCGCAAAATCCTGCGCCACGCCCTGCCCCTTCTGGCACATCACGCCCAGGTTGTATTGCGCATGTTCGAGCCCCTGCGCGGCGGCCAGGCCATACCAGTGCAGCGCCAGCGCATAGCTTTGCTCTATACCCTGGCCATTGAAATGCATGAAGCCCAGGCTGTGCTGGGCGTTCGCATTACCCTTTTCGGCCAGGCCTTTCAGGCGCAGATAATCAGCTGTGTAATGAGCCGCCGTGGAATGAGCAGCCGTGGAGCGGGGATCGGCAAGCGGCACGGTCAAGCCTCGATGGCCAGCGTCTGGGGCACCGCGGGGGCGGCATCGGCGATCAGGCGGTTCTGCTCCTGCAGCACGCCGATGAAACTGCCCAGCGAAATGGGCCGGTGGTACAGATAGCCCTGCATCGTGGTGCAGCCCTTGTCCTGCAGGTAGCGCGCCTGGCCTTCCGTTTCCACGCCCTCGGCGATCAGGTGCAGGCCCAGTCCGCGCGCGATCGAGATGATGGCCAGGATGACGGGATAGTGTCCGTGCTCGTCGTGGATTTCCTTCACAAACGACTGGTCGATCTTGATCGTGTGGATGGGGAAGCGGTGCAAATACGACAGCGAGGAATAGCCGGTGCCGAAATCGTCGATGGCCACCGACACGCCCAGCTGGCACAGCTTGTTCAACTGCTCGATCGCATACTGCGGATTGCGGATGCAGATGTTTTCCGTGATCTCCACTTCGATCTTTTCCGGCGCGATGCCATAGCGCGTCAGGGCGCCGCGCATCTTCTCGAAAAAGTCGCCCCGGTCCAGGTATTGCGGCGACAAATTGAGCGACAGGCGCACGGCTTCGCCGCCGGCCGCATTCCACTGCACCAGGTCGCGGCACAGGGCGCCCAGCATCCAGTCCGAGATCGGCAGCATCAAGCCGTTTTCCTCGGCGAACGGCAAAAATTCGCCGGCCGTCAGCAAGCCCCGCTGCGGGTGGTTCCAGCGCATCAGGCCTTCGGCGCCGACGATGCGGCCCGTCATGACATCCACCTGCGGCTGGTAATACATCTCCAGCTGGTTCAGTTCCAGCGCCTTGCGCAGGCTTTGTTCGAGCGCGATCTTCTGGTGCGACACGTCGAGCATGGACTCATGATAAAAACTGTGGCCATTCTTGCCCAGCGCCTTGACCTGGTACATGGCAATGTCGGCGTGGCGCAGCAGCTCGTCGATGGTCTCGCCGTCGCCCGGATAGATGGCGATGCCGATGGAGGCCGAAATATGCACCTGGTTGCCATCGAGATCGAAGGGCTGGTGCAGGCATTCGAGGAACTTGTCGGCGATCAGGCGTGCATCCTGGCGGTCGCGCAGTTCCGGCAGCACGATGGTGAATTCATCGCCGCCCTGGCGCGCCAGCGTATCGCCGCGGCGCAGGCAATCCTTCAGGCGCAGCGCCACCTGCTGCAGCAACTCGTCGCCCTTCACGTGGCCCAGGGTATCGTTGACCAGCTTGAAGCGATCGAGATCGATGAACATCACGGCCAGTTCCGTCAGCTTGCGCCGCGCCTGGATCACGGCCAGCCCCAGGCGGTCCTTGAACAGCATGCGATTCGGCAGGTCCGTCAGAATGTCGTGATAGGCCTGGTACGAGATGACTTCCTCGGCGCGCTTGCGGTCGGTGATGTCGCGCGCCACGCCGTAGGTGCCGAAGTATTCCTGCTTCCGGGCTTCGTGATCGTGCATGCCGATCGAATTGAGCGGAACCGTCATCAAGGTGTTGTTGAAGGTACGGTCGCTGCCGCTGCCGCTATGGCACTTCAGGCGCAATTCCACATTGCGCGAGGCACGCTCGTCGATGCGGCGCTCATTGAAGGCATAGCGCGCCCGCTCCTGGTCTTCATCGTGCACGAGGATGGAATAATGGCTGCCGATCAGCTCTTCGCGGCTAAAGCCCAGCAACTGGTGCACACGGTCGTTGATGAAGGTGATGCGGCCTTCATGGTTCAGGGTATAGATGATGTCGGGCGAGCTGTCGACCAGGTAACGGTACATCTTTTCCGAGTTTTCCAGCTGCAGCGCGATGCGCTCGTTTTCCAGCGCCAGCTTGCGCTTTTGCAGCGCGTTCTCCACCGTCTTGAGCAGCTCCTCGCGGCTGTACGGCTTGCGCAGATAATCGTAGGCGCCACGCTTCAGGGCGCCGATGGCCGCCTCGATGCCGACGTCGCCGCTCATGACGATCACGTCGCCCTCGATGCCGCGCCGGTTGATGTGGTCCATGATTTCATGGCCGCTCATGTCGGGCAGGCGCAAGTCCAGCAGGATCAGGTCGAAGCGCAGTTTCGACAACTGCGCCAGCGCCTCGCTGCCGCAGGTCGCCGTGTACAGCTGGTAACCGCGGTCCTTCAGCAATTCGTGGAGGGAGGCGAGCAAACGGGGCTCGTCGTCGACCAGCAGGATGCGCGGGCTGTTTTCCAGGTCAAACGGAATGGCGGAGGAGTTCATGGACGTTACGAAGACAAGGCGGTATTGCCGGGCGCGGGCAGCGCGGTTGCAGCGCTCGCCGGCACGGGAATGGGCAGTAGAATTTCAAACGAGGTGCCGGACTTGCTGCTGCGGCAGCCGATCACGCCATGCAGGCGCGTAACCAGGTCATGCACGATGGACAAGCCCAGGCCGTGATGCGCCCCTTGCTTGCTGCTGCGCACAGGGGAAAACAGATTGGCCAGCACTTCCGGTGCCAGGCCGGCGCCATTGTCGCTGACGCACAGTTCCAGGTACAGGCGGCGGTCGCGGTTGACGTGGCCACGGTTCGCCACTTCGATGCGTCCGCCATCGGGCAAGGCTTCGACGGCGTTTTTCAGCAGGTTGAGCAGGATTTGCTTGAGCATGTCGGCATCGGCCTCCACCTCGCATGGCGCATCCTGCATGCGCGTGACCACTTCGATCTTCGACGGCAGGAAGTCGGTGGCGCGGAACAATCGCAGCACGTCGTCGACCACGCGCGCGCAATCGGTCACGCCGCTGGCCGGCACCGGCTGCAGATCGGCCAGGCCGCTGATCAACTGGCCGACGCGATCGATTTCCTCGTTCAGGATAGCCATCTCGCCGATGACCGGCTCCTGCTTCTCCAGCTTGTGATCGAGCACGCTCAGGTAATTCTTGATGATGGACAGCGGGTTATTCACCTCATGCACGACGCGGCGCGACGCGGCGCGGTATTCCTCGGCCACGTGATCGAGCTGGCGCCGTGCCAGGCCGCGCGCGCTGAGAGCCGTTTCCAGCGCCGTGGCTGCCTGGTTGGCATAGGCGCGCAGGAAACCCTCGCGCTTCTGGCAAGAAGGAATCTGCCACGCGGCCACGCCGCCAATCAGCACGCCCAGACTGCGCTGGCCCGCCACCAGCGGCACGCAGACCAGGCTGTCCGTGCCGAGAATGCGGAACAGCTGCTCCTCGACGATGCCCAGCGCCGGCATGTCGCGTTTCAGGAACGCCAGCTGGCACTCCAGCGCCGAGGCGGCCAGGGGGCCACCCTTGGCCAGCGGGATCGAGAAGCCGGCCAGGCGATGCTGATGTTCGCCCGCCGCCACGCCCACCAGCGCATGGCCGGTCGGGTTTTGCAGCAGGATGACGGCGGTGTCGAAATCGAACAGGATGCGCGCCGAGCGCGTGATGGCTTCGAGCAGGCTGCTCTCGCCCTGTTGCCGGGCGAAGGTCTGGCCCACTTCGGACACCAGCACCATGTTGCGTACTTCATCGGACAGGCGCTGCTGCACCGGATCGACGGCTGGCGGCGCATACGCGGGCGGCGTGGCGATATCGTCCGCGCCGGCCAGGTCGATGCCCAGGTGCTGCGCGGCCTGCGCCACCTGGCGCGCGACGCTGCCGGCCAGGTCTTCCAGTACCTCGGCGTCCAGCGCGCACAGGCTTGCCGCCTGCGCAATGGACTCGGCCTCGTCCGCATCGTCGGCATGGCAGCACAGCAGGTGCGCCAGGCGCACGATGCGGATCAGGGGATGGCTCGCTTCCAGGCGCGCCAGCGGTTCATGGTGATACAGCACGCTGTCGGCCAGGAAGGAATCGAGATGCCAGCGCTCGATCAGCCAGGCGCCCGCTTCGGCATGCGTGATCTGCAAGGTGCGCTGCTCCACCGCGCACAGGGCGGCATCGTCGCGCGCCGTGAAATTGAATGCGTATTCCTTCGGCGCCGTGGCCAGCAAGGCCAGACGGCCCACATTGTGCAGCAAGCCGGCCAGATACGCTTCCTCGACGTGCGGATACCCCATGGCCTTGGCCAGCGCGCGCGCCATGACGGCGGCCGACAGCGAACTTTTCCAGAAAGCGCGCAAATCCGTGCTGCCGGAATGGGGGAAGCTGTTGAAGGTCTGGAAGACGGATTCGCTGATGACCAGGGTCTTGATCATGTCCGTGCCCAGCGACACGAGCGATTGCTCCAGGCTGACGACCTTGCTCTGGCGATGGTAGGCCGAGCTGTTGGCCACGCCGAGGATCTTGCTGGTCATGCCCGCATCCTTGGCGATCAGCGCGGCCAGCTCCGGCATGCCGGCATCGTCGGCCTGCAGGTGGGCGATCAGCTTGATGAGGATCTGCGGCATGGCCGGCAGGCGGGCAATCAGCAGGCGATTGCGAATATCTTGATCAGATTGATGCATCGTATCAGGCATTGCCGGTTCGAAAAGGATGAGCGCTTAGCAGCGAAGCGCGGCCACGTTCAGAGGAATCCTCCACTCCTGTAACCAAAAAAACTATTGCCTGAGAGGATGCCGGGAAAGAAGTCATCTTATCATAAGCGCCGGATATTACTTGCAATATAGAAAATTAAGTTGAAATAAATCTAGCGTTCTGCAGTGGAAACTTATGCCTTGAAGGAACCCAGCAAACGGTGGCGGAAGCGCCGCGATATCAGCCACAGGGCCAGCGCCAGGCCCGTAAACGCCAGCTGGCCCGATGCCAGCCACAGTACGGAGCCGGACAGCAGCGGCGAGATCACGCCGGCCACCACGGCGCCCAGCAAGGTGCTGGCAAACGACTGGCAGGAAGCGACCGTGCCGCGGATATGCGGGAACAGGTCGAGCGCCAGCAGGGTCGCGCCCGGCCCCACCAGCGACATGCCGAAAGTGTAGAAGAACAGGGGCAGCACCGACCAGGGCAACGATGGCGGCAGGAACAGGTGATACACGACGTTGACGCTGGCGGCGCACAGCAGGAAGGCGAAGCCGATGCCGATCTGGCGCGCGAACGTGATTCTGCCGGCGATGCGGTTGGCCGCTGCGGCGCCCATGAAGATACCGCTCACGCAAGGAATGAACAGCCAGGCGAATTGCGATGGCCCCAGGCCCAGCTGCTTGGGCAGCATTTCCGGCGCGGCCGTGATGAACAGGAACAGGCCCGCGAAATTGAGGGCGACGATGCCGGCCTTGATGTGGAACAGGGGCGAGCGCAGGATCTGGCCATAGCTCGACGCGAGGAAGCGGGGATTGAACGGCTGGCGCTTTTCCATCGGCAGGGTTTCTGGCAGGCGCCAGTAGCAGAACGCCAGCAGCACCACTGTGTAAAAGGCGAGGAACAGGAAGATCGAGCGCCAGTCAAACCAGATGACGATCCAGCCACCGAGAATCGGCGCCACGGCCGGGGCGATGGAAAAGATCATCGTCACCAGCGACAGCAGCCGCGCCGCCGCCGCATCGGCGTACAGGTCGCGGATGATGGCGCGGCTGATCACCACGCCGGCGCCGGCCGACACGCCCTGCATGATGCGGAAGAACCACAGGTAGTGCACCGTGTGCGCCGATGCGCAGCCGAGCGAGCCGATGGCAAACATCAGCAAGGACACGAGAATGACGTTGCGCCGGCCGAAGGTATCCGAGATCGCGCCATGCCACAGCACCATGCCGGCAAAGGCCAGCATGTAGAACGTCAGCGACTGCTGCACTTCCAGCGGCGACGCCTGCAGCGAACCCTGGATCGCGCCAAACGCGGGCAGATAGGTGTCGATCGACAGGGGACCCAGCATCGACAGCCCGGCCAGCATCATGGCCAGCGCACCGCGGCTCAGCGGCGCCATGTGGCTCGGCGTGGGAGGCGGAACGGGGGTGACCGGGTCGGGCGGCACATCGGCCGGAGGGGTGGGAAACATGGCGGATCCAAAGTGGCGCGCGGACCGGTTGCGGTCCGCGCGCGGGGTTACTGCGGGGGTCTTGCGGTGAACGCTTACTGCTGTGGTTTCGGCTTCGCCTCTTCACGGCGGTTGTAACCGGCCACCATGTCAAAGCGGAACAGACGGCATTCCAGCGCGCCGTTGAAGAATGGCGTCTTGCGCGCTTCTTTCAAACGCAGCAGCTTGGGCAAGCCCAGGTCGGCCGTGAACAGGAACACGGTCCAGCCGGCGAAACGCTGCTTCAGGGTCGTGCCCATGGCCGAATAGAAGGACGTCGACAGTTCATCTTCCGGGATGGTGCTGTCGCCGCGCACGCCGATACGCTCGCCGTACGGCGGATTGGTCAGCATGATGCCCGGCACGCCGCTTGGCGGCTTGACTTCCTGCGCCTCGATCTGTTTCAGGGGCACGTCGAAACGCACGCCGGCACAGCGCAGGTTATGGCGCGTCATGGCGACCATGTCACCCGAGATGTCGCTGCCGAAAATGGTCGGTTCGGCCGGCAACGGATTGACCTTGATGGCGTTTTTCATGGCATTCCACGGTGCCGGATCAAAGTCGTGGAAGTTTTCAAACGCGAACTGGCGCGAGGCACCTGGCGGAATCCCCTGCAGCATCTGCGCCGCTTCGGCCAGGATGGTGCCGGAACCGCACATCGGGTCGAACAGCACCATGCCGGGCTTCCAGCCCGACACGCGCAGCAGGCCAGCGGCCAGGTTTTCACGCAGCGGCGCGTCGCCCGTCTCTTCGCGCCAGCCGCGCTTGAACAGGGCTTCGCCCGACGTATCGAGGTAGACGGTAAACGTGTGCGCATCGAGGAAGCCGACGATGCGCATGTCCGGCGTCTTGGTGTTGACCGATGGACGCTCGTTGAACTGGTCGCGGAAGCGGTCGCAGATCGCATCCTTGATTTTCAGTGTCGTGAATTCCAGGCTGCGCAGCGGCGATTTGACGGCCGTGACGTCGACGCGGATCGTGTGGTGCACGCCGAACCAGTCTTCCCAGGATTGCGCCAGGGTCAGGTCATAGATATCGTTTTCCGTCTTGTAGCCGGAATGGGCCATGCGCATCAGCACGCGCGAAGCGATGCGCGAATGCAGGTTGATACGGTAGGAGTCCAGCAGGTCGCCCGAGCAGTGTACGCCGCCCGGCACCTGGTTGTGGACCTTCATGGTCGAACTATCCTGGGCGATCTCGCCCAGTTCCTCGGCCAGCGCCGCTTCCATGCCGCGCGGGCATGGGCAAAAATATGAAGCCATGGTTGGTGTACCCTTATTCCATTGTGTTGAACGCCCGCTAAATTACAGGCGCTGCTTACTACGTTAAAAAATACTACGTTTAAAAACTGCTTTTGCCTGACTACCCTGCCAGCGCCCGCTCGACAAAATCGAGGCGATCCTGGCCCCAGTACCCGTCGCCATCAACGATGTACCACGGCGAGCCAAAGACGCTGGCGGCGGTAGCCGCTTCCGTGTTGGCATCGTATTCGGCCTGCACGCTGGCCGTTTCCGACGTTTTCAGCAACTGGCGGCCATCGAAACCGGCGTCAAACGCGATCTGCACCAGCGTTTCCTCGTCGCCGATGTTGCGCTCTTCGGCCCACAGGCCGCGCATGATGGCGTGTGCCAGGTTCAGCGATGCCTCCACGCCGTGTGCCAGGCGCGTGGCGATGATCAGCTTGGCCGAAGCTTCCGGCGACACGGGGAAGAACTTCGGCTGCAGGGTCAATGGCACTTGCAAAAAGGCCGACCAGCGCGCCAGTTCGGCCAGGCGATATGCCTGGCGCTGCGGTGCGCGCTTGGCCAGCGGCAGGCCGCCCGACACGCTGAAGACCTTGCCCAGGTCGAAAGGACGCACGTCGATCTGCGCGCCCGTCTTCGCGGCGATGGCCATCAGGCGCGCGTGGCCCAGGTAAGTCCATGGCGAGTGGGGCGCGAAGAAATACTGCACGACTTTGTTCTGACTTGCACTCATCTCGACTCCCTTAGAAAGGCTTGACCACGACCAGCACGACGACGGCCAGCAGCATCACCACCGGCACTTCGTTAAAATAGCGGAACCACTTGTGGCTGCGTTTATTCAGGCCTTTTTCAAACTTGCGTAGGATGGAACCGCAGGCGTGGTGATAGCCGAGCAGCAGCACCACGAACGTCAGCTTGGCGTGCATCCAGCCCGGCATCTTCATGCGGCCTTCGCCCCCGCCATACAGCATCCACATCAACGCCAGCCCCAGCACCATGGCCGGCAGCGCCAGCAGCGACATGAAGCGGTACAGCTTGCGCGCCATCAGCAGCAGGCGCTCGGTGGCGACCGTTTCCGTCTCCATCGCCAGGTTCACGAAGATGCGCGGCAAGTAAAACAGGCCGGCGAACCAGGACATGACGAAGATGATGTGGAAGGCTTTGGTCCAGAGAAAGAGCATGGGGTTTCCAGTGTCGGAGGTGGAGAAAAACGAGAGCACGGGCCGCCTCGTGGGCAGCCCG
The DNA here is from genome assembly GCF_057837845.1 of Janthinobacterium sp. GL_088. Lineage (NCBI taxonomy): Bacteria > Pseudomonadati > Pseudomonadota > Betaproteobacteria > Burkholderiales > Oxalobacteraceae > Janthinobacterium > Janthinobacterium sp. GL_088. Next base: position 6,282,155 of record NZ_CM174453.1, read on the forward strand.
CGAAAGAGACTATTTACGTACTTCGCCGTGGCCAAAGACCACGTACTTGAGCGAGGTCAGGCCTTCCAGTCCCACCGGGCCGCGCGCATGCAGCTTGTCGTTCGAGATGCCGATTTCGGCGCCTAGGCCATATTCGAAACCGTCGGCGAAACGCGTCGACGCGTTCACCATCACCGAGGCGGAATCGACTTCGCGCAGGAAGCGCAGCGCATCGCTGTAGTCTTCCGTGATGATCGATTCCGTGTGCTTCGATGAATACCGGTTGATGTGGTCCATCGCTTCGTCGATGCCGTCGACCACTTTCACCGACAGGATGGCCGCCAGGTATTCGGTGGACCAGTCTTCCTCGGTGGCGGGCACCAGGTGCGGATAAGCAGCGGCAGCCAGGATCGCATGGCTTTCCGGATCGGCGCGCAGTTCCACCTGCTTGGTCAAATACAGTTCGGCCAGTTGCGGCAGCACGGTGGCGGCGACGGCGCGCGACACCAGCAGGGTTTCCATGGTGTTGCAGGTGCCGTAGCGGTGGCACTTCGCGTTGAAGCCGATATCGATCGCTTTTTTGATATCGGCCTTGGCGTCGATATACACATGGCAGATGCCATCGAGGTGCTTGATCATCGGCACGGTGGCCTCGGCCATCAGGCGTGCGATCAGGCCCTTGCCGCCGCGCGGCACGATGACGTCGACGAATTGCGGCATGGTGATGAGGGCGCCGACGGCGGCACGGTCGGTGGTGTCGATGACTTGCACGGCATCGGCCGGCAGGCCTGCTCCCTGCAAACCCTCCGCCACCAGCTTGGCCAGCGCGCGGTTGCAGTGTATCGCTTCCGAGCCGCCGCGCAAGATCGTCGCGTTGCCGCTCTTGATGCACAGGCCGGCCGCGTCCACCGTCACGTTCGGACGCGCTTCATAGATGATGCCGATGACGCCCAGCGGCACGCGCATCTGGCCCACCTGGATACCCGTCGGGCGGAACTTCATGTTCGAGATTTCGCCGATCGGATCGGCCAGCGAGACGATCTGCGTCAAGCCTTCGACCATGGTGGCAATGGCGGCGTCGGACAGGGTCAGGCGGTCGAGCATGGCCGGCGCCAGACCGGCGGCGGCAGCCGCATCGAGATCGCGCTGGTTCGCCGCGCGCAGCAGGTCGGCATCGCGCACGATGGCGGCGGCGATCAGGCTCAAGGCGCGGTTGCGCGTGGCGCTGTCGGCACGCGCCATGGCGCGCGAGGCGGCGCGCGCGCGCGTGCCCACGTCCTGCATATATTCTGTGATGTCCATGCTCGTATCCATAAAAGTTAACCCTTGGCGATCTTCAGGCCCAGCTGCAGCATGGCGTCCCAAGCGTCGCCCGCGTAGCCCTTGGCGCGCAAGCCCTTGATCATCTTGTCCACCTGCGCTGCCTGCTGCAGCGCCGCTTCCAGCACCGGCAGCGAAATGCGCCGCAGGGCCGGTTCCATCATCCGCTCGCGCGGCCCCCAGATGCGGTATTCCTTCAGCAGCGCGCCCAATGGACGCCCTTGCGCCATGCCGGCCTTTAATTTTAACAGCGTGCGGATTTCTTCGGAGACGGCCCACAAGACCAGCGGCAGCGCCTCGCCCTCGCCCTTCAAGCCTTCGAGCATGCGCACCAGGCGCGCCGGGTCGCCAGCCAGCATGGCTTCGGACAGCTTGAAGACATCATAGCGGGCCACGTTCAGCACCGCGTCCTGCACTTGTTCGTACGTCAGCTTGCCCGCGGCATGCAGCAGGCCCAGTTTCTGGATTTCCTGGTGCGCCGCCAGCAAATTGCCTTCCACCCGTTCGGCGATGAAGTCGATGCTGGCCCGTTCGGCGCTTTGCCCCTGCGCGGCCAGGCGCTGCGATATCCAGGCCGGCAACTGCGCCCGTTCCACGTTCGGGATGTCGATATACACGGCCGCCTGCTGCAGGCTGGCGACCCAGACCGCCTTCTGCGTGGCCCAGTCCAGCTTGGGCAAGGTGATCAGGGTCAGATTGTCGGGGCTGAGGTTTTTCGCGTAGCTTTGCAGCGCCGCGCCGCCATCCTTGCCCGGCTTGCCGGTGGGGATGCGCAGCTCGATCAGTTTTTTATCGCCGAACAGCGACAGCTCCTGGTTCGCCGCCAGCAGCTCGCCCCACTTGAAGCTGCGCTCCACCGTCAGCACGTCGCGCTCGGAGTAACCCTGCGCGCGCGCCGCGCGGCGGATCTTGTCGGCCGCTTCCAGCGCCAGCAAGTGTTCGTCGCTGGTGATCACATACAGCTGCGCCAGCGGCTTGGCCACATGCCCATCGAGCGCGTCTATCCGCAATTGCATGGCGTCCCCGTTACTGCTGCGGGGCTGCCGGCGCGACCGGCGTCACGGGAGCCACTGGCGCCACCGACATGGCCGGCAGCACCGGCTTGATGGCGGCCAGACGGCGCATGATCTGCTGCACCAGGTCGTTGCGCATGTCGCGGTACAGCGCCGCTTCTTCCGTTTCCTTGGCCAGTACCTGCGATTCGTCGAAGGTAATCGGACGCACCAGGCTGATGGTCGTCGGTGCCAGCAACTGGTTGCCGGCCTTGTCCACCACGCGGAAATTGATCGAATAGCCAAGTTGGTACTCTTGCACGCGGCCATTTTTGTTCAGCGACAAAATGGTCTTGGTACGATTCCTCTCCGGGTCGTTGAGCACTTCAAGGACGGCGTCGGCGCCATCCTTGGTACTCACCACCTCCGTGCTGCCAATGGCGCGGATATAGCGCTTCAGGCCGATCGCCAGCGGCGACGTGTCGGGCAAGCCGATGTACATCGTCGCGAACGGCAGCATGAAACTGCCGTTCGAACCGCGCAAATGAAAGCCGCAGGCCGACAGCAAAACAGTCAGGCCCAATGCCAGCACGGCACGGCGGCCCAACAGCGATACTTGAGAGGAAGTCGTCATGATTACACCACGATGCTGATTAACTTGCCTGGCACGACGATGATCTTCTTCGGCGTGGTCTCGACGTACTTCTGCACACTTTCGCACGCCAGCGCAGCCGCTTCGATGCTGGCCTTGTCCGCATCCTTGGACACCGTGATCGAGCCGCGCAGCTTGCCGTTCACCTGGATCATCATCTCGATCTCGGACTGTTCCAATGCTTGCGGGTCGACCTGCGGCCAGGCGACGTTGAGCAGGTCGCCGTGCACGCCAGCGTAGCCCAGTTCCTGCCACAGCACGTGGGTGATGTGCGGCGCGACAGGGTTCAACAGACGCAGGAAGATGGAGAAGCCTTCGGCGATCAGCGCCTTCGACTGCGCGCTGTCGTCCAGCTTGGCCGATTCCAGCGTGTTGAGCATCTTCATGCAGGCCGACACCACGGTGTTGTACTGGATGCGCTTCAAGTCGTAATCGGCTTGCTGCAGCAGCTTGTGCAATTCGCGGCGCAGGTTTTTCTGCGCGTCGCCCGTGGCCGGTGCGGCGCCGCCAGCCAGTGCTGCCTGGATCGTTGCCGACTGCGCGTAACCGAAGTTCCACACGCGGCGCAGGAAGCGGTTCGCGCCTTCGACGCCGCTGCCCGACCATTCCAGCGTCTGTTCCGGCGGCGAGGCGAACATGGTGAACAAACGGGCCGTGTCGGCGCCGTACTGCTCGATCTGCGCTTGCGGGTCGATGCCGTTGTTCTTCGACTTCGACATTTTTTCCGTGCCGCCGATTTCCACCGGCTGGCCATCGGCCACCAGGACGGCGCTTTGCGGACGGCCCTTGTCATCGAGCGACAGGCGCACGTCGTCCGGGTTGAACCAGGTGGTCTTGCCCACCGCGTCCTTGCGGAAATACGTTTCGTTGAGCACCATGCCTTGCGTCAGCAGGTTGACGAACGGCTCGTCGAACTTGACCAGGCCGAAGTCGCGCATGATCTTGGTCCAGAAGCGCGCGTACAGCAAGTGCATGACGGCGTGTTCGATGCCGCCGATGTACTGGTCCATCGGCATCCAGTAATCGTTGCGCGCGTCGACCATGGCGTCGTTCGAGCCTGGCGAGGTATAGCGCATGTAGTACCACGACGAATCGACGAAAGTATCCATGGTGTCCGTCTCGCGGCGCGCCGGCTTGCCGCACTGCGGGCAGTCGCACTGCAAAAAGGCTTCGTATTTGTTCAGCGGGTTGCCCGTGCCGTCCGGCACGCAATCTTCCGGCAGCACCACCGGCAAATCTTTTTCCGGCACCGGCACCACGCCGCAGTCAAGGCAATGGATCATCGGGATCGGCGTGCCCCAGTAGCGCTGGCGCGAAATGCCCCAGTCGCGCAAACGGAACGTGGTTTTCTTTTCGCCCAGGCCCAGTTCAGCCAGGTCGGCGGCCACCGCATCGACGGCGGACGCGAAATGCAGGCCGTCGTATTTGCCGGAAGCGACGCAGACGCCATCCTTGCTGCCATACGATTCTTGCCACGCATCGGTGGAGAATTCCTGGCCCTTGACTTCGATCACTTGCTTGATCGGCAGGTCATATTTCTTGGCAAAGCCGAAATCGCGTTCGTCATGCGCCGGCACGCCCATCACGGCGCCATCGCCGTAGGTGATCAGCACGTAGTTGCCGACCCAGACTTCCACCTGCGCGCCCGTCAGCGGATGGGTGACGAACAGGCCCGTCGGCATGCCCTTCTTCTCCATCGTTGCCATGTCCGCTTCGATCACGGAACCGAGCTTGCATTCGGCGTTGAAGGCGGCCAGCGCAGGATTGCTTTGCGCGGCGTGGATGGCCAGCGGGTGCTCGGCGGCCACGGCGCAGAAGGTCACGCCCATGACGGTGTCCGGACGGGTGGTAAAGACATACAGTTTGCCGTCGCCGATCAGGGCGCCTTCGGCATCCTTGATCTGGTGCGGGAAGGCGAAGCGCACGCCCGTCGACTTGCCGATCCAGTTGGTCTGCATGATGCGCACGCGCTCGGGCCAACCCGGCAGCTTGTCGTCCACATACGCCAGCAATTCTTCCGCATAGTCGGTGATGCGCGCGTAGTACATGGGGATTTCGCGCTTTTCGATCAGTGCGCCCGAACGCCAGCCGCGGCCATCGACGACTTGTTCGTTGGCCAGTACGGTCTGGTCGATCGGATCCCAGTTCACGGTACCGGTCTTCTTGTAGATGATGCCTTTTTCCAGCATCTTGAGGAACATCCACTGGTTCCATTTGTAGTATTCGGGCTTGCAGGCGGTCATTTCGCGCGACCAGTCGATGGCCAGGCCCATCGATTCCATCTGCTGCTTCATGTGGGCGATGTTCGAATACGTCCATTGGGCGGGCGGCACGTTGTTGGCCATGGCCGCGTTTTCCGCCGGCATGCCGAACGCATCCCAGCCCATCGGCATGAGCACGTTGTAGCCGTTCATGCGCAGGTAGCGGTACATCACATCATTGATCGTATAGTTGCGTACGTGACCCATGTGCAGCTTGCCCGAAGGGTAAGGCAGCATCGAGCAGGCAAAATACTTGCCTTTAGGGAAACGTGGGTCGTGTTCGACCGCTTTATAGGCGTCGATCGCCTTCCAGTGCGATTGGGCGGCTTGTTCGACGTCGGCGGGACTATATTTATCTTGCATGATGATGTGCGACCAGCGTGGCCCGGCCAATAGTGGATATGAACCGAGCATTATACTGGTTGTCGCCGCCCGATAGCGCGGCGCGCTGGCGGCCCGGGCGCGCATATTTTGGCCGGCGCGCAATTATGCTGTGTAATATATGCACAATCTTGTTCTTTGCATCAAAGCCGGCCATGATCGTCTACCAGGAATATCCGCCCATCCCCGCCCTGCGGCCCTGGCTCGATTGCGTCTGGACCTGCCGCGTGCAGACGGGCGCCATGCCCCAGACGCACCAGGTCTTGCCCGACAATTGCATCGACATCCTGTGCCAGGACCAGCAGGACGCCAGCTTTGCCGTGGGCATGATGACGGCGCCGATTGCAGTCGTCAGCCAGGGTCTCGTGCAAACGGTGGCGGCCCGCTTCAAGCCGGGCGCGGCCGCCCGCTTCTTCCAGCTGCCCTTGTGCGAACTCAGCGATGGCCGCACGGGCTTGCAGCAGCTGTGGGGCCGCGAACTGGCGGCGCGCCTCGGTGACGCCCTGTGGAGCGAACCCTTGTCCAACGCGCAAAGAGTTTCTATTTTGCAAGAGTATCTATTGCTGCGCCTGCGCACCGCGCCGCCACGGCGTCAGGCGGGCGCGGCCGAGCATGCCATCGCCGCCATCGAGGCGGCAGCGGGGCAAGTGCGCGTGGACGGCCTGGCGCGCCAGCTGGGCGTGTCACGCCAGCACCTGGCGCTGCAATTTCGCCAGCAAGTCGGCATCAGCCCGAAGCTGTTTGCCCGCATCTGCCGCTTTCGCGCGGCCAGCCAGGCGTTGACAAGCCTCGCGGGACAGCCGGACTGGGCGCAAGTGGCCTTGCAATATGGTTATTTCGACCAGTCGCACCTGATCCACGACTTCCAGGATTTCGCCCGCAGTTCGCCCGAGGCGTGGTTCATGCGCCGCCAGCATTGAGACCTTCCATTTTTACAATCGCGCGCCGCACGCCGATGGCATGATGGCGCCATTCTTCATTCACCAGGAGCAGAACATGATCAAGGGTTTACGCACCGTCACTTATCCCGTCCCCGACCTGGACAAGGCCAAAGCCTGGTACAGCCAGGTATTTGGTACCGCGCCGTATTTCGACCAGCCGTTCTATGTCGGTTTTAATATCGGCGGCTTCGAGCTGGGCTTGCTGCCAGATGGCCAGCCTGGCGCGCAGGGCAGTGTGACGTACTGGGGCGTGGACGGCATCGAGCAGGAAGTCGAGCGCATCGTTGCGCTGGGCGGCAGCCTGCACCACCCGATCACGGACGTGGGCGACGGCATCCGCACGGTGGAATTGCTCGACCCGTTCGGCAACCAGATCGGCCTGATCGACAATCCCCATTTCGAGACCGGCAAAGTCGTTTAAGAGCCTATCCCAGTAGGGAGCGTCTTCTGCTGGCAGTTCATCAGGAGCGCGGACAAGGCGTGAGGAGGACGCGTGGCGAGCCACGCGACGACGATCAACGCAGTCCCCGCTTCTGAGGGGCGCCAGCAGGGGATGTATTCATCTACTGGGATAGGCTCTAAGCCGCTTCGCCCTGCAGCCATGCGCGAAATTGCTGCAGGGCCGTCTTTTCATGCGTCGTTTCGGGCGTGATCAGGTAATACGCGCGCTGGCCGCGCAGTGGGCGCTCGCATGCGATGCGCAACTCGCCACGCGCCAGTTCCGCCTCGACCAGCATGCGTGGCAGCAAGACCACGCCCTGCCCTTGCACGGCCGCCATGGCCAGCATGGAAAACAGTTCGTAGCGGGCGCCATAGTGCGCCCCATCGCGTCCTTCTCCCTCGACCTGCATGGCGTCAAACCACTGGCGCCAGGCGCCTGGGCGCGTACTTTGCTGCAACAAGGTCAGTTCCAGTAAATCCTGCGGCTGCCACTCGCTGCGCGCCGCCAGCAGGCGCGGGCTGGCGACGGGCACGATTTCTTCATGCATGAGCAAGGTGGCGCGCGTGCCGGGCCAGCGCGCCAGCTGCTCGGGCGTGCCCGCATACAGCGCGCCGTCGTATTCCGTATCGGCAAACATGAACGGTTTTGTGTAGGCGTCGATATGCACGACGATGTCCGGGTGCAAGCCCGCCAGCGACGACAGCCGCGGCATCAGCCAGCGCGTGGCAAACGTGGGAACGGAAGCGAGCTGCAAGGCGCCGCCGCCGCCCTGGCGCGCCATGGTGTCGAGCGTGTCGCGCTCCAGGCCATCGAGGCGGGCGGCGATCTGCCGCGCATACGCGGCGCCGGCGCTGGTCAGCAGCACGCCATGGCGCGTGCGCTGGAACAGTTGCACGCCAAGAAAGCTTTCCAGAGATGAAATCTGGCGCGACACGGCGCTTTGCGTCAGCGACAATTCGCGCGCCGCATGTGTGTAGCTCTGGTGCCGCGCAGCCGCCTCGAAGCAGTTCAGGGCTTGCAGCATGGGAATTTTGCGTGACATGGAGGTATCCGGCCGGTGAAAGACCCCTAGTATGCCGCAAGATATGCGTAGCACGCATGTCTGGGTGCGAAAAAATCGTTTGCGCAAGGCTAGGCAAAAACCTACCATGAGCCATATTCAATCTTGCGCCGATCACCGGCGCTCACCTGCGAGGCCTGTGATGAGCAAAACCGTATTCGACTGGAATTCCCCCCTGCTGCTGGAAGAACAACTGACGGGCGACGAACGCGCCGTGCTGGAAGCGGCCCGCGACTATTGCCAGGGCAGCCTGGTACCGCGCGTACTCGAATCGTTCCGCCATGGCCGCACGGACGCGGCCATCTTCCGCGAAATGGGCGAGCTGGGCTTGCTGGGCACCACCATACCCGAAGAATACGGCGGCGCCGGGCTGAACTATGTTTGCTACGGCCTGGCCGCACGCGAAGTCGAGCGCGTCGATTCGGGCTACCGCTCGATGATGAGCGTGCAATCCTCCTTGGTGATGGTGCCGATCAACGCTTTCGGCAACGAAGAAACCAAGCAAAAATACCTGCCGAAACTGGCGACGGGCGAATTCATCGGCTGCTTCGGCCTGACGGAACCGAACCACGGCTCCGACCCGGGCAGCATGGTCACGCGCGCGCGCAAGGTGCCGGGCGGCTACAGCTTGTCCGGCGCGAAGATGTGGATCACCAACAGCCCGATTGCCGACGTGTTCGTCGTCTGGGCCAAGGACGATGAAGGCGCGATCCGCGGCTTCGTGCTGGAAAAAGGCTGGAAAGGCCTGTCGGCGCCGGAAATCCACGGCAAGGTCGGCTTGCGCACCAGCATCACCGGTGAAATCGTCATGGATGAAGTATTTTGCCCGGAAGAAAACGCCTTCCCCGACGTGCGCGGCCTGAAAGGCCCGTTCACTTGCCTGAACAGCGCCCGTTACGGCATCGCCTGGGGCGCGCTGGGCGCGGCCGAAGACTGCTACCTGAAGGCTCGCCAGTACACGATGGACCGCCAGCAATTCGGCCGCCCATTGGCCGCGAACCAGCTGGTGCAAAAGAAACTGGCCGACATGCTGACGGAAATCACCATGGGCTTGCAAGGCTGCTTGCGCCTGGGCCGCATGAAGGATGAAGGTTCGCCCGCCGTGGAAATCACCTCGATCATGAAACGCAACAGCTGCGGCAAGGCCCTCGATATTGCCCGCGTGGCGCGCGACATGATGGGCGGCAACGGCATTTCCGACGAGTTCGGCGTCATCCGCCACCTGGTCAACCTGGAAGTGGTCAACACCTATGAAGGCACGCACGATGTGCACGCGCTGATCATCGGCCGCGCCATCACCGGCATCGCCGCCTTCAACTAATGGATGCCTTGGCTTCCACCCTGCGGCCCGCGCCGCTGGTCGGCTTGCGCGTGCTCGACCTGTCGCGCGTGCTGGCTGGCCCCTGGGCCGGGCAAATGCTGGCCGACCTGGGCGCCGACGTCGTCAAGGTTGAACAGCCGGGCCGCGGCGACGACACGCGCTCCTGGGGCCCGCCCTACCTGAAAAACGAGGACGGCCGTGATACTGCCGAGGCTGCCTATTTCCAGTGCGCCAACCGCAACAAGCGCTCGCTATGCATCGATCTGGCTGCTCCCGAAGGCCAAGCGTTGGTGCGCCAGCTGGCGGCCGAATCAGATGTCTTGCTGGAAAATTTCAAGCTCGATGGCTTGAAGCAATACGGCCTCGATGCGGCCAGCTTGCTGGCACTCAACCCGCGCCTCGTGTATTGCTCGATCACCGGCTTTGGCCAGGATGGACCGTACGCGGCGCGCGCCGGCTATGACTTTTTGATCCAGGGCATGGGCGGCCTGATGAGCATCACGGGCGTGCCCGATGGCCAGCCGGGCGCCGGGCCGCAAAAAGTGGGCGTGGCGCAGACGGATATCCTGACGGGCCTGTACGCCACCATCGCCGTGCAGGCTGCGCTGGCCGAACGGGAACGCTCGGGACTGGGCCAGCACATCGACCTGGCCTTGCTCGACGTGCAAGTAGCGGCGCTGGGCAACCAGGCAGCCAACTACCTGTGCGGGGGAAAAGTGCCGCAGCGCATGGGCAATGCGCATCCGAACATTGTCCCATATCAAGACTTTCCCACGGCCGATGGCGACATGATTCTGGCGATCGGCAACGATGGGCAGTTCTCCCGCTTTTGCGCCGTCGCCGGCCATCCGGAATGGGCGCAGGATGAACGCTTCGCCACCAATCCGCAGCGCGTGGCGCACCGGGCGATCTTGATCCCCTTGATGCGCCAGACCACGGTCATGCGCACGACGGCCGAGTGGATCAGCGCCTTCGAGGCGCAAGCCGTGCCGTGCGGTCCCGTCAACCGCATCGACCAGGTCTTTGCCGACCCGCAAGTGGTGGCGCGTGGCTTGAAAGTGGAAATGCCGCATCCGACGGCGGGCACGGTGGCGCTGGTGGCCAATCCCGTGCGCCTCTCAAGCTCGCCAGTGCAATACCGGCTGCCGCCGCCGCTGCTGGGCCAGCATACGCAGGAAGTGCTGCAGCAATGGCTGGGGTTGGACAGTGGAGAGATTGACGGCTTGCGCGAGCGCAAGATCGTCTAAAGAAAAACGCCGGCCAGTTGTAAAACTGTCCGGCGTTTTTTTATCTTCAGCGTTACTTCAGCGTCAATTTCAGCGCCGGTTTTTCGCCATAATCTTCATAGCGTTCATTGATGCCGGCGATACAGAACGTGATTTCTTCCAGTAAATCAGGCACTTGCGCTTTCATTGCCTCCGCGTCTTGCACGACGATGTCCAGCAGTTCATTCGGCTTCAGACGGAACTTGCTCATGCCGTCCTCGTCGCGCAGATAGCTGAGGCAATCGACCCAGGCATCCATGCTGTTGCCGTAGAACTCGGGGAAACCGAAGGCTTGCACGCATTGCGCGTGGAAGCTCGCTGCGTCGGTGATATCTTTTCCATTCAGGATGGCAGTGGCCATGATCTTCCTCAGTTCTTCAGCGACAGCACATCCTGCATGTCGAACAGGCCGGTAGGCTTGTCGGCCAGGAAACGCGCGGCGCGCAGGGCGCCGTGGGCGTAGGTGATGCGGCTGCTCGACTTGTGGCTGATCTCGATACGCTCGCCGATACCGGCAAACAACACCGTATGGTCGCCGACGATATCGCCACCGCGGATGGTGGCAAAGCCGATGGTCGACGGGTCGCGTTCGCCCGTCACGCCTTCGCGGCCGTACACGGCGCATTCCTTCAAGTCGCGGCCCAGGGCGCCGGCCACCACTTCACCCATTTGCAGGGCCGTGCCCGATGGCGCATCGACCTTGTGGCGGTGATGGGCTTCGATGATCTCGATATCGTAGCCTTCGGACAGGCTTTTCGCGGCCAGTTCCAGCAGCTTCATGGTGACATTCACGCCCACGCTCATGTTCGGTGCGAACATGATGGCCGTCTTTTCGGCGGCGGCGGCAATCGCAGCCTTGCCCGCGTCATCGAAACCGGTGGTGCCGATGATCATCTTGATGCCGTGCTCGGCGCAATACGCGAGGTGCTGCAAAGTGCCTTCTGGACGCGTGAAGTCGATCAGGTAATCGGCGCCAGCCAGGCCGCTGGCCAAGTCGGATTCGATCAGCACGCCGGCAGGCTTGCCGAGAAAGGCGGCGGCATCCTGGCCGACGGAAGGCGAACCAGCGCGGTCGAGCGCGCCGGCCAGCACGGCGTCGGGTGCATTGCTGACCGCTTCGATCAGGATATGGCCCATGCGGCCGCTGGCGCCAGCGATGGCAATTTTCAGTTCAGTCATTTTATTCTCTTACAACAACTTATTTGGTGGGTTCGGCAGCAGGTGCAGGTGCAGGCTCAGCGGCAGGCACCGTTGCAGGTGCTGGCGCAACGTCAGGCTTGCTCACAGGAATGGCAGGAGCGGCATCGGCTGGTACCGGCACGGCGCTTGGCGCCACGGGCGATGGCACGGCGGCGGCAGGCACGTCGGCCTTGGCGACCTTGGCGAATGGCGACGGGCCGGCGATGCGGTCGATGTATTCTTTCTCCGTCGGCAAGTTGCCGCCTTCGAAACGTTCAACCTTGCCATCCTTGCCGAAATACACAACCACGCGGCTGGTGGTGGTTTCGCCACTGCCCCGGGCCAGGCGGAATGGATAATCCCAGCGGTCGGCATGGAAGATGTCGGTCAGCAACGAGGTGCCGAGGACGAAACGCACCTGGTCGCGCGTCATGCCCACTTTCAACTGGGCCAGCATCTCTTCGGAGACAAAGTTGCCTTGCTGAATGTCAGGACGATACGGCGAGAAAAACCACATGAATTTTTGCAGCGGCGTGACGGTCGTCGTCTGCGCGCCCTGCTCGGGCACGACTTCCTTGCCTTCTTTCAACGTGATGGCCGGCTTTTCACCCAGGATGCCGCGGCTGGCACAGCCAGACAGCGTCAACGCGACACAGACCATGCCTGCCACGACTGGTGCTCGAAATGAAATACGGTGCCAGAGAGATGGCAATACAGCCGGTGTTACGCGCATAAATGACCTCAATTTGATGAACAAAACGCCAGGAGTGGCCGGCCTGCCAAAAAAATGCATATTTTGGCACTCCCCGCTAAAACGCTATATGATAAAGCACCTGACCCACATACGAGCAACAAACATGAGTAACAATCCTAGTGATCTCAAGGCAAGCGGCCTGAAAGCCACCCTGCCACGGCTGAAGATACTCGATATCTTCCAGAGTAGCCCGGTACGCCACCTGACCGCGGAAGACGTCTACAAGATTCTGCTGGCCGACAATATGGATGTCGGTTTAGCAACTGTCTACCGCGTCCTGACGCAATTCGAACAGGCCGGCTTGCTCAATCGCAACCATTTTGAAACCGGCAAGGCAATTTTCGAGCTCAACGAAGGCTCCCACCACGACCACCTGGTGTGCCTCGACTGTGGCCGGGTCGAAGAATTCTTCGACGAAGACATCGAAATCCGCCAGCAAAAAGTGGCCGAAGAGCGCGGCTTCAAGATCGCCGAACACGCTTTGGCCATCTACGGCAACTGCATCAAGGTAGCCTGCCCGCACAAAACAGCCTGACGTCTGCCGGCCGTTCCCGCAAGGGGGCGGCCGGCGCTGTACGGCTAACGATCAGTGATGGCTGAGCGCACTGGACAGTAATTTGGCCGTAATATCGACGATCGGGATGACGCGCTCGTAAGCCATGCGCGTCGGTCCGATCACTCCCAACGTTCCCACGATCTTGCCGTTGACTTCATACGGCGCCGTCACCACGCTCATCTCATCCATCGGCACCAGGTTCGATTCGCCGCCGATAAAAATCTGCACACCCGTCGCCTTGCTCGATACGTCAAGCAGCTGCATCAAGCCCGTCTTTTGCTCGAACATGTCGAACATCTGACGCAGCGAATGCATATTCGATGACAGATCGCTCACGCTGAGCAAGTTACGCTCGCCGGAAATCACCATGTCGTCGCTATGGTCGGCCATCGCTTCACTGCCCGCCTCCACGGCCGCCTGCATCAGGCTGCCCATGTCGTCGCGCAACTGGCGCAATTCGCCCTGCAGGCGCACGCGCACGGCATCGAAGGACAGGCCGCCATAATTCTGGTTGATGTAATTGGCCGATTGCACAAGTTGCGCCGGCGTATAGTCGGCTTCCGTCAGCAATAAACGGTTCTGCACGTCGCCGCCCGGGGCGACGATGACGAGCAGGATGCGCTTTTCGGACAGGCGCAGGAATTCGATTTGCTGGAATACGGATTCGCGGCGCGGACTGAGCACGACGCCGGCAAACTGCGACAGCGACGACAGCATCTGCGCCGCGTTGGCGATGGTTTTTTGCGGTTGCGGCGTCTGCAGGCGCATGCGCGATTCCACCACATGCTCGTCCAGGTGCCGGACCGTCAGCAAGGTGTCGACAAAGATGCGGTAGCCCCGCGGCGTGGGGATGCGTCCGGCCGAGGTGTGCGGACTGGACACATAACCGAGCTCTTCCAGGTCGGCCATGATATTGCGGATCGTGGCCGGCGACAGGTCGAGGCCGGAAATTTTCGACAAGGCGCGCGAACCGACCGGCAGGCCGTCGGCGATATATCGCTCGACCAGGGCTTTCAGCAGTGTTTGGGCACGTGTATCGAGTTGCATGGTGTCTTATTTAGGCAAGTATTTTGTTAAGCAAGCGGCAACGAAAGCGGCCGAACGTGCAGCAACAGCGCCTATTATGCACGTTCGCCCGGCCCGCGGCGATCAATCTTCCAATTGCTGCTGCAGCCATCGCAGCAACTCGTCAAAGTTGGCGCAGATGGCATCGGGCTGCACGCCGGCGGCCAGATGGGCATCGCTGCCCTTGCGGTTCATCCACACGGCACGCATGCCCGCCCCCTGCGCTCCCGTCACGTCGAAATACAGATCGTCGCCGACATACACGGCTTCATGAGGCGCCACGTCCAGCGCGGCGCAAGCGGCCAGGAAGATGCTGGCGTCGGGCTTGGCCACGCCAAAGTCGCTGGCGGCGATCGATACCTTGAAATGCTGCGCCAGGCCGATAATGTCAAGGTCCGCATTGCCGTTCGAGATTGAGCCGACCAGCATGCGCTGGCGCATCCAGACCAGGCCAGGCAAGACATCGTCATACGGCTGGACGCGGTTGCGCGCGGCCAGGAATTGCAGGATAGCCCCGTCGACCAGGGCGGGATCCTCGCCGGCAGCCTCGAAGGCGGCCAGCAGGCCTGCGCGGCGCAACTCGATCAGGTTGCCATGGAAATGCGGCTGCGCATTGAGCATGGCCAGGCGATGCTGGCGCAGCACCTCGATGGAAAACTGCTGCGCCACCTTGGGTGCATGCGTGGCCAGCCAGTCGTGCAGCAGGGTTTCGGCGGCAGCAATCACGGGCGCGATAGGCCACAAGGTATCGTCGAGGTCGAAGAGGATGGCCTTGGGCGGCACGGCGGGTTTTACAGGAGCAAGGGACATGGGACTCACAATGAGATGCTGCGTCACAGTGCGCAGGGTATAGCTATTGTCGCACCGATCGCCGCCGCCGGCATAGCTGCGCCCCCGTGAAATGGGGCCGGGCCAGCGCTCCCCGGCGAAAAATTGTTACAGGGTGATACAAGGCAAGATCATCCAGCTTGCCAGATAGACTAAAATAGGCGCCATTCCAATGCGGCGCCAGCGTCCGCGTTGCGCTACCCAACCTAATTCGTTTTGGAGACTGTATGAAAAATTTGTACCTGCGCTCGATGCTGGCGGCGGCTTGCGCCGCCACACTGGCAGCCTGCGGCGGCAGCGGCGGCAACCTGTATCTGCAAGTCCAAGTCGGCGGCCTGGCCAAGGATGGCCTGATTCTCTTGAATGACGGGGAACGCTTGCCCGTTACGGTGGGCCAGACCAACGTTGTTTTCACCAAGCTGGTCAAGACCGATGACCGCTACGACATCACCATTGCGCAACAGCCCAAGGGCGCCGTTTGCACGCTGACCAATGGTGTCGGCAAGGCATCGAGCTACTCCGTGAACATGGCATCCGTGACCTGCAAGACCAACACCTATCCGCTGAGCGGCACGGTCACGGGCCTGGCCGCGGATGGCTTGCGCCTGGTGATGGGCTCCATCAACACCTCCCTGCTGCTTGGCGCAACCGGCTACGAATTCAGCGTTGCTGACGGCGCCGCGTACGGCATTTCCATACTGACGCAGCCAACGGGCCAGAAGTGCCGCTTCCAGGGTTCCAGCAGCGCCGACGGCAGCGATACGGTCGGCACGATGGGATCTGCCGCCACGACCGCAGCCACACTCGACTGCAAGCCGCAGTAATCCTTGCGATCCGTCACCTATTTTTGGAGAAATACATGAAGTTATCCTGCTTGCGCCCACTCGCCGCACTGCTGCTGACCTTGGGACTGGCCGCTTGCGGCGGCAAGGCCTCGTATGAGGTCAGCGGCACGATCTCAGGCTTGAACAATGAAGGGCTGATCCTGGTCAATGGCGGCGATCCCCTGCCGGTTCCTGCGGGGAAAACAGGGTTTACCTTTGCCAAGCGCATCGACTATGGCACCGACTACAACATCACTGTGCAAACCCAGCCTGCCCACATGACTTGCAGCATCAGCGGTGGTTCCGGTTCGGCAGGCCATTACATCAACATCAGCGCCGCTGTTTCTTGTTTTCAAAACACTTATACCTTGGGCGGCACGGTTTCCGGCCTGACGGTGGACGGCCTGGTACTGATTAACGGTAGTGCAACAACAACGGTGGCCAAGGACGCCACGACCTTTACCATGGGCTCTGTCGCCTATGGCGACACCTATGGCGTCAGCGTCTCCGTTCAGCCTAAGGGTCTGCAGTGCGTCGTACAGCCAGGGACCGAAAAAGGCACCATGGGCGAAGCGAACGTGACGACGGTGAAGATCGCCTGCAATCCGGCCTAAGCTGCAGGAACGGTAGCCGCTGCGCGGCTACCAGGAAGAGATATCATGGAAATCTATAGTTGATATTCAAAAGATAAATTGGAGTTATATGTGGCGATGCAGCATAATGCATCTGTCTCCTCCAACTCTTCCAAGAATTGGATTTAGCCCGCTTTTACCAGCGGGCTTTTTTTTGCCCAAAATTCCTCACGCGGGCTTATTCAAGCCCGGCTGCAGCATCTGCACGATGCTGGAGAAATCCTGCTGCGCATAACCGGCTTGCGCATGCATCTGGTACAACTGGCGCACCAGGCCGCCCAAGGGCGTGGGCGCGTTCGCCGACAAGGCCGACTGCTGTGCCAGGCCCAGATCCTTCAGCATCAGCGCCGTGCCGAAGCCGCCCGTGTAATTGCGCGACGCGGGCGTGCCGTCCATGACACCGGGCCACGGGTTGTACACTTCCAGGGTCCAGTTGCGGCCCGAACTCTTGGCCATAATGTCGGACAGCACTTTCGGATCCAGGCCATGCGCCACGCCCAGGTTCAGCGCCTCGGCCGTCCCCGCCATCAAGATCCCCAGCAGCATGTTGTTGCAAATCTTCGCCACCTGGCCCGCGCCCGCCTCGCCCGCATGGAAGATGTTCTTGCCCATCTTTTCCAGCAAAGGCCGCGCCTGCTGCAAGGCCGCTACACTACCGCCAACGATGAAAGTCAGGGTGCCGGCCGCCGCGCCCGCCGTGCCGCCCGAGACGGGCGCATCGATCATGGCAAAGCCGCGCTCGCTGGCCGCCTGCGCCACTTGCCGCGCCACATCGGCGGCGATGGTGCTGCAATCGATGAACAAGGCACCGGGCTTGGCCGAATCGAGCACGCCACCGGCCGCCAGGTACAGTTCCTGCACGTGCTTGTTGGCTGGCAACATGGTGATGACGGCGTCGGCCGTCTGCACGGCCGCGCTGGCGGACGCAGCCGCCGTGGCGCCCGCCTCGACCAGGGACGCCACTGCCGCCGGCGCCAGGTCGAACACGGACACGTGGAAGCCTGCGGCCACCAGGTTGCGGGCCATCGGCGCACCCATGTTGCCCAAGCCGATGAAAGCGATATGTTGCATGGTAAAAATCTCCTGTTGTTCTTTTAATGCAGGTCGCGCAAAGGATGGCTATCCCATGGCGCCGCGAAATATTCATTGAGATACGTCTCGCTGACCTCGGCCAGGCTGGCCGGCTGCCATTGCGGCGCGTTGTCCTTGTCGATCAGCAAGGCGCGCACGCCTTCCCGGAAATCGGCATGGGCGCAGCATTGCACGGCCACGATCAATTCCAGCTGGAACACTTGCGCCAGACTCATGTGGCGTGTGCGTACGCGCATGGCCCACACCAAGGCGGCCGAAGTGGGCGCACCCTTGTCGAGCGAGTGGGCCGCCTTTTGCAGCCACGCCGAATCACCGTCATACGCGGCAATGGCGGCCACCACTTCAGGCAAGGTGGGCGCTTGCGTCAGCACGGCGATGGCGTCGAAGTTGGCGCGCACTTCGGAGACGGGCAGCATGGACACCGGGGCCGAGAAGCCGCGCAGCAGGCGGTCCAGCTGCTCGCTGTTCGCCTGCGGGCTGGCTTGCCATTGCGCCAGCGCCAGCGCGTCGAGCACCATGGCACGCTCTTCCTGGCGCAGGAAATAGTCGCCCAGACCGGTGAACAGGGCGTCGGCCGCGTTCATCGGCGCCCCCGTCAGCCCCAGGAACAGGCCGCTGCGCCCCGGCATGCGGCCCAGGAACCAGCTGCCGCCCACGTCCGGGAACAGGCCAATCGTGATTTCCGGCATGGCGATGCGTGTGCTTTCCGTCACGACACGGTGGCTGGCCCCGGCCATCAGGCCCAGGCCGCCGCCCATGACGATACCGCCGCCCCACACCAGCAGCGGTTTCACGTACGTATGGATGCGGTGGTCGAGCCTGTATTCCTCGGCAAAGAAAGCCAGCGCCTGCGGGTTCGGCACGACACCCGGCTGCTCGACGACGGCCGTGCGCAGGCTGCGCACGTCGCCACCGGCGCAAAAGGCCTTGTCGGTTGACGATTGCAACACGACGCAGGCGATGGCAGAGTCACTGGCCCAGCGCACGAGGGCGCCATCGATGGCGCGTATCATCTCCAGGGTCAGGGCATGCAAGGACTTTGGCGCGTCCAGGGTGATGACGCCCAGCTTCATGCCGCCAGGACAGTCGCGTTCCTCGATCTTCACGGTTTCAAGCAAAGTCTCAACCATTCTTCCACTCCGCCGGACGTTTTTCCAGGAACGCTTGCACGCCCTCTTTCTGGTCTTGCGTATCGAACAGGCCGAGGAACAAGGTGCGCTCATCGGGCAAGGAATTGACCAGCGGATGGCTGCGCGCGCCCTGGATCAGGGTCTTGCACGCCGTCACGCTGCTGGGGCTTTGACGGGCCACCTTGGCGGCCAGGGCCAGGGCCGTGGCGGCAGCCTTGCCGGTTGGCACGACTTCCTCGACGAGGCCGATGGCCAGGGCCTTGGCCGCATCGACGCGTTCGCCACATAAAATCATGCGCTTGGCCCAGCCTTCGCCCACCAGCCATGGCAGGTGCTGCGTGCCGCCCGCGCACGGCAGCAAGCCGACGGACGCTTCCGGCAAGGCCATCTGCGCATGTTCCTCGGCAATACGGATATCGCAAGCCAGTGCGCATTCGAGCCCGCCCCCCATGGCATAGCCATTGATGGCGGCGATGCTGACGCCGCGAAACGCGGACAGCGCCTCGAACGCTTCGCCAAAGGCGGCGGCCATATTGAAAGCCATGTCCTTGTCTCCATCGGCAAACACTTTCAGATCAGCGCCAGCCGAGAAGAACTTGGCGCCGCCGCCCGTGATCACCAGTGCGTACACGTCCGGGTCGGCATTCAGGTCGGCCACCAGCTGCGTCAGCGCGTTCAGGCTGGCCAGGGTCCACGTGTGGGCGGGCGGGTTGTCGAGCGTCACCAGGGCCGTGTGGCCATGGCGTTCCAGCAGTAAATTTGTATACACTTTGGTCATCGCAAGTTCTCCGTGGCGCCATCTTTCAAAATCGCTCGCGCGACGATCAGGCGCATGATTTCATTCGTCCCTTCCAGGATCTGGTGCACCCGCGTATCGCGCACGTGGCGCTCGAGCGGATACTCGCGGATGTAGCCATAGCCGCCGTGCAATTGCAGCGCATCGTTGGCGACATTGAAACCCACATCCGTGGCGAAACGTTTTGCCATGGCGCAATACGCCGTGGCGTCCGGGCTTTCCTGGTCCAGTTTCCAGGCGGCCAGGCGCACCATCTGGCGCGCCGCCACCAGTTCCGTCAGCATGTCGGCCAGCTTGAATTGCAGGGCCTGGAACTGCGCCAGTTCGCGGCCGAACTGCGTGCGCTCCTTCATGTACACCTGTGCCCGCGTGAGGGCAGCCTGCGCCGTGCCCACCGAGCACACGGCGATATTGATGCGCCCGCCATCGATGCCCTTCATGGCAATGGCAAAACCTTCGCCTTCCGCGCCCAGCAAGTTGCCAACCGGCACTTTCACCTGGTCAAAGCTGATGATGCGCGTGGGCTGGCTGTTCCAGCCCATCTTTTCTTCTTTCTTGCCATACACGATGCCAGGCAAGTTGGCCGGTACGGCAAACGCGGAAATACCGGCCGCGCCTTCGCCGCCGGTCCTGGCCATGACGATCAGCATGTCCGTCTGGCCCGCGCCGGAAATGAAGGCTTTCGTACCGTCGAGAACATAAAAGTCGCCATCCCTGACGGCCTTGGTGCGCAGCGATGCCGCGTCGGAACCCGATTGCGGTTCCGTCAGGCAATAACTGGCCAGCTTCTGGCCGGCGGCCAGGGCCGGCACCCATTCGTCGCACAGGGCTTCCTGCCCCCAGCGCGACAGCATCCAGGTGGCCATGTTGTGGATAGTGATGTAGGCCGTGGTCGAGGTGCAGCCGCCGGCCAGCTCCTCGAAGACGATGGCCGCGTCCTGGCGGCTCAAGCCCAGGCCGCCCCAGCGTTGCGGCGTGTAGAGGCCGCAAAAGCCCATCTCACCCGCCTTGGCAATCGTTTCCACTGGGAAAATCGATTCCGCATCCCAATGCGCCGCGTGCGGCGCCAGTTCGCCTTCGGCAAACGCGCGCGCCGCCTGCTGGAACTCGCGCTGCTCGTCGCTCAGTTCAAAGTCCATGGTCCGGCTCCTTACTTGAGGCTGATGGTGGTGTTGACCTTGCCCACCGAGGCCGCGTCCGTGAACCAGCGCTGGGTAATCGTCTGCGTCTGCGTGTAGAACAGCACGACTTGCTTGCCGAACGGACCCAAATCGCCCAGCTTGGAGCCGCGCGAACCCGTAAAGCTGAACAGGGGAACGGGCACGGGAATGGGCACGTTGATGCCGACTTGTCCCACGTCGATTTCTTCCTGGAAATAGCGCGCGGCCGCGCCGCTTTGCGTGAACAGGGCCGTGCCATTGCCATTCGGATTCGCGTTGACCAGTGCAATCGCTTCATCGAGGGTATCGACTTCGACGACGATCAGCACGGGGCCAAAGATTTCCTGGTCATACACGACCATGCCGGGTTTCACGCCAGACAGAATCGTCGGTCCGACAAAGTTGCCGTTCGGATAGCCATCGACCTTCACGTCGCGGCCATCGAGGGTCAGCACGGCGCCCTGTTCGATGCCCTTGGCGACCAGGCTGTGCACGCGCTCTTTCGCCGCGCAGGAAATCACGGGGCCCAGGTCGGGATTGTCCTTGCCCGCGCCGACCGTCAAGGTTTGCGCCTTGGCGGACAATTCCGGCAGCCAGTCGCGCGCTTCGCCCACCAGCACGGCGACGGAGGCGGCCATGCAGCGCTGGCCGGCGGCGCCGAAGCCTGCGCCCAGCAACTGGTTCAAGGTCTGTTCTTTATTGGCATCCGGCAGCACGACGGCGTGGTTCTTGGCACCCATCATGCATTGCGCGCGCTTGCCGTTCAGGCTGGCGCGCTGGTACACATGCGTGCCCACCTTGCTCGATCCCACAAACGAGATCGCCTTGATGTCCGGGTGGTCGCACAGGGCATTGACGACGTCTTCGCCGCCGTGAATGACGTTCAGCACGCCGGCCGGGATGCCCGCCTGCAAGGCCAGGCGCACGAGTTTTTCCGTCACCAGCGGGTCTTGCTCCGATGGTTTCAGCACGAAAGTGTTGCCGCAGGCTATCGCCATCGGGAACATCCACAACGGGATCATGGCGGGGAAATTGAACGGGGTAATGCCGGCGCACACACCCAGCGGCTGCATCACGCTGTAGGTATCGACGCCGCCGGCCACGTTTTGCGCGTATTCGCCCATTTGCAGGGTGCCGATGTTGGCGGCATGTTCGACCACTTCCAGACCGCGGAAGACGTCGCCTTCCGCGTCGAGCAGGGTCTTGCCCTGTTCCATCGTCAGGGTGGCGGCCAGGTCGGCCATGTTTTCGCGGATCAGCTGCTGGAGTTTGAGGAAGATGCGGGCGCGCGCGCCGATCGGCGTCTTGCGCCATGTCTTGAAGGCGCGCTGGGCCGAGGCGATGGCCGCGTTGACTTCATCCGGCGTGGCGAACGGTACCTTGGCCAATACTTCCTGCGTGGCCGGGTTGACGACGTCGCGCCAGACGGTGGTGCGGGATTCAACCCATTCGCCATTAATCAATAAAGGAACGGTCGGAATTGTAGTCTGCGTGGTCACTCGGTGTCTCCTTGTATGGGTAGTGGTCTGTTTGCATTATTCGCATAATACGGGCCGCAAACAAGGCGTGAAAATGCGAGATAATGCAAAGCTGAATCTGTTAATCTGCAAATGTTGTAAATTTGCAGATTCCACAAACCGGGAAAGGAGAGCGCGATGGCAAAGGTTTTCATGGGCGTACGCCTGCAGCGCCTGCGCGAGGAACGGCGCATGACGCAGGTGGCGCTGGCCAAGGCCCTGGGCATTTCACCCAGCTATTTGAACCAGATGGAGCGCAACCAGCGCCCGCTGACGGTGCCGATCTTGTTGCGCATCGGCACCGTGCTGGGGGTCGATCCGCAAATCTTTTCCGAGCACGACAGCGCCAGCCTCGTGGCCGACGTGCGCGACGTGTTCGGCGAATTGCCGGACGCGCCGCCCACCTCGATGGCGGAATTGAAAATGCTGGTGGAAAACATGCCGGAACTGGCACGCTCGATTTTGCTGCTGCAGCGGCGCTACCGGGTGATGGCGGAGCGGGCCGACACGTTGGCCGCGCGCCTCGACGATGGCAGCCGCGGCGCCAGCTCGGCGGCCCCGTCCACGGATGAGGAAGTGCGCGAATACCTGAACCGGCGGCAAAACTACATCGATGAGCTGGACCGGGCGGCGGAACTGGTGGCGGGTGAACTTGACCCATCCCTGCGCACGCTCGACGCGCTGCAAAGCCGCTTGCTGGAGCGCCACAGCATCCAGGTGCAACTGTCCGATGGCGACGCGGGCATGGTGCGCAAGCACCGCTACGATGCCCAGCAACAGATATTGTGGTTGCCCGACACCCTGACGGGCGGCCAGCGCGCCTTCCAGATGGCGGCGCAAATCAGCCTGCTCGAACATAGCGACCTGATCGACGCCCTCGTGCTGGCGGCGGGATTGTCCGGCGCGGCCGCGCAAACGAGCGCGCGCCTGGCATTTTCCAATTATTTTGCTGGCGCCCTCTTGATGCCGTACCAGCGCTTCCTGCAGGCGGCGGAAACGCGCGCCTACGATATCGAGCGCCTGGCGCACCAGTTCGGCGTGGGGTTCGAAGCCGTGTGCCACCGTTTGAGCACCATGCAGCGCCCCGAGGCGGCGGGACTGCCCTTCTTCTTCGTGCGCGTCGACCGCGCGGGCAACGTCTCGAAGCGCCAGTCGGCCACGGACTTTCACTTTTCAAGAGTGGGCGGCACGTGTCCGCTGTGGATCGTGTACGACGCCTTCAGCCATCCGGGCCAGGTGCTCACGCAGGTGGCCAGCATGCCGGACGGCTGCACATATTTATGGATCGCGCGCCAGGTCAGCACGGCCTCGCCGGGCTTCCGCGCGCCAGGTAAAACCTTTGCCGTGGCGCTGGGCTGCGATATCTCGCAGGCGCACCGGCTGATCTATTCGAAGGGACTCGATTTGCACGACCCGAGCAGCGCCACGCCGATCGGCACGGGCTGCAAGGTATGCGAGCGCCAAAGCTGCCCGCAGCGGGCGTTTCCGTCGCTGCTGCTGGCACCGCCGCCCGTATCGGCTTAAGACGCTTCGACGACCCTGGCACGCAGCGCGTCGAATTCACGCGTAAATTCCGCGCGCCAGTCGCGCCGCGTGCTCTCGTCTATCCAGGCTGCATCAAGGCCATTCAACATGAAGCCGCGCATGTCATCGAGGCCGAAGCCGAATTCGCGCATCATCATCCAGGCGCCCGTCGGCGTCACATGGTGCAGGGTCGGATCGTCCGTGTTCGGATGCAGTTTCAGGCCCAGCTTGGCCATGGCGCGGATCGGGTGGTCGAGGGCCCAGCGCTCGGGCGCCAGCGTGCGCAGGTAATACGAATTGGTCGGCACCACGGTAAACACGAGGCCGCGCTCCACACAGCGCTGCGCCAGCTCCGGGTTGTCGACAATCGTGTAGCCATGGTCGACCCGGTCCACCTGCAGTTGCTCGATGGCCGTCTCCACGTTCATCCACGGCATGCCGAATTCGCCCGCATGCGCCGTGCATTTGAATCCGGCTGCGCGCGCGGCGCGGTAGGCTTCGATGAACAGTTCGGGCGGACGGTCGTTTTCACGGTAGTCGATGCCGATGCCGATGACTTCCGGCGCGCGGTGCGCCTTCATCCATTCCACCATCTGCACGGCTTCGGCGGGAGCCGCTTCGCGGTCAATGCTGGGGATCAAGCGGCCGATCACGCCAAAGTCGCGCTGCGCGTCGCGGATGGCGGCCACAATGGCGTCTTGCGCTGCGTCATAGCGGATGCCCGACACGCGCACGGTGCCGGTGGGGTTCCAGAAGAACTCCGCGTAGCGCACGCCGTGGCCATGCACGTCTTCCAGGTATTCGTAGGCGAGGCAGTACAGGTCCGTCGGCGAGACGATCAGGTGCGCGTCGAGCGCGCGCAGCACGCGCAGCACGCCGACGGGCTTGTCGCCGCGCGTGTAAAACGCGTCGATTTCCTCTGGGGTGACGACATTGCCCGTCTTGGCGGCCAGCGCGCGGAAAGTCGCCTGGCGCACCGTGCCAAACAGGTGGCAATGCAGCTCCACTTTCGGCATGGCGCGTAAAAACTGTTCGATGCTCAGGGGTGAATTAGACATGAAGCTCGTTTCGTAGTGAAGTGGGTCAGACGAGAATGGCGGCCAGGCGGCGCATCAGGCGCTCGATGGCGGCCGGGCCGTCGGCCAGCATCGCCACTTGCGTGTTGATGGCGGCGCGGCGCGGCACGCGGAATTCGCACACCGTCATGCCGCGCGTCAGTTCGCCCGTCAATTCGATGGCCACGTGAGCCGGCTGGAACTGGAACAGCTGCGGCGCTTCCAGGTACAAGGCCACCACGGGGTCGTACATGGGCATCGGCACGGAACCGTCACTGCTGCGGATGCGCACATACGCTTCCAGGTAGCCGGCCAGACGCTGCGCGCGCGGCGTGCCGATGGCGCGCAGGCGTTCCACTTCCAGTTTAGTGACCAGCAGCTGACGGCACAGGTTCAAGCCGAACATGCGCAGCGGGATGCCGGCCTGGAAGACCTGGGAGGCCGCTTCCGGGTCCGCATAGATATTGAATTCAGCCGCCGCCGTATGGTTGCCCTGGTCGGTCGAGCCGCCCATCAAAATGATTTCGACGATTTTTTCCGCGATATCGGGCGCCTTGGCCAGCGCGGTTGCGATATTGGTCATCGGCGCAATCGCCATGATGGTGATCTGGCCAGGATACTTGCGCACGGCGGCGATCAGCGCGTCGACGGCGTGGCCGGGAGCATCCGTGGCGGCGCCCGGCGGCAGGATCTCGCCCGTGGTCGGCATGCCGCTGTCGCCGAGGATGCGCTGCGCCGTTTCGATGACGCCGGACAGCGGTTCTTCGCAGCCCCGGTAGATCGGCACCGTCAAGCCATCATGGGCCTTGATGCGCAAGGCATTGTCGTAGGTGATGTCGACGGGCGCATTGCCCGCCACCACGCTCACGCCCAGCCACTCGATGTCGGGATTACTGCCCAACAGCAACATCGTCAGCCAGTCGTCGAAACCGGGATCGGTGTCGAGCCAGATCTTTTTCAAGGCTTGGGTCATGATGCTTTCCATTAAGAAATTACGCGCTCAGCCACAGGGCGCTGTCGGACGGCAGCACGAACGACACGGCCGTGCCTTCGCGCCAGGTGGCGCCGCCGGCTGCGCAAATGCCCTTGACCTGGCCCAGCGGCGTTTGCAGCAGGTATTCGACGGTGTCTCCCAGGAAGCCACGCGCCAGCACGGTGCCTGGATATTGCCCCGCCGCGTCGTCGGCCGCGCACACGCGCACCTTGTCCGGACGCCAGCCCAGCACCGTGGTGCCGGCAGCGACGGGCGACGTGTACGGCAGGCTGGCGCCCGCGTGGTGCAGCGCGCCGTCGCGGTAGTCGAACAGGTTTTCAAAACCCATGAAGTTGGCGACAAAACGCGTCGACGGCGTATTGAAGACGGCTTCCGGCGCGGCCAGCTGCTCGATGCGCCCGCCGTTCATGACGACGATGCGATCGGACAGGGCCAGCGCTTCTTCCTGGTCATGCGTCACGTACAGCATGGTGATGCCCAGCTCGCGCTGGATGCGGCGCAGTTCCGCGCGCATCTGCACGCGCAGCTTGGCGTCCAGGTTCGACAGCGGTTCATCGAGCAGCAGCAGGGCCGGCTCGACGACGATGGCGCGCGCCAGCGCCACGCGCTGCTGCTGGCCGCCGGACATTTGCGCCGGCAGGCGCGTTTCAAAACCCGTCAGGCCG
The DNA here is from genome assembly GCF_057837845.1 of Janthinobacterium sp. GL_088. Classification (NCBI taxonomy): domain Bacteria; kingdom Pseudomonadati; phylum Pseudomonadota; class Betaproteobacteria; order Burkholderiales; family Oxalobacteraceae; genus Janthinobacterium; species Janthinobacterium sp. GL_088. The sequence goes on from NZ_CM174453.1 coordinate 6,308,540, forward strand.
ACGGCCGCGATCACGGCTTCCACTTTGGTTTTCAGCAAAGCTGGCGCGACCTTGCGCAGACGCAAACCAAAAGCGATGTTGTCGTATACATTCAAGTGCGGGAACAGCGCATACGACTGGAACACCATGCCGATATTGCGTTTGTTCGGCGCCAGCTTGCCGATTTCGCGGCCATCCAAAATGATGCGGCCCGACTGCAGCGGCATCAGGCCGGCGATGGCGCGCATGGTGGTGGTCTTGCCGCAGCCGCTGGGGCCCAGCAGGGAAATCAATTCGCCCTGCTCGACGTGCAGGTCCAGGTCTTTCACGGACGTCGTGTTCTTGGCGTAGCCGAGGTTCAGCTTGTGCAGTTCCAGATAACTCATGGTGTGTTGCCTCTTACATGTATTTAGAAATGCCCAGCACCTTCTCGGTCACCATCACGAAGGCCATGGTGAACAAGACCAGCAAGGTCGACAGGGCAGCGATCGACGGGTCGAAGCTGTTTTCCATATGCCCCAGCATCTCGATCGGCAAGGTGCTGATGCCGGGTCCTGTCAGGAACAGCGAGACGGGCACCTGGTTGAACGAGGTGACGAAGGCGAGGAAGAAGGCGGCGATCACGGCGTTGCGGATATTCGGCAGCACGATCATGAAGAACGCGCGCAAACGCGATGCGCCCAGGGTGATGGCGGCATCCTCGATATCCACGCGCAAATTCACCAGGCTGGCATACACCACGCGCACCGAATACGGAATCAGCAGCGCGATATGGCCGATCAACAGGCCCACATACACGGGCGCGTTGATGGTCAGGACCAGGTGGTGCAGCAAGCCCAGGCCGACGAGGATGGCGGGAATGATCAGCGGCGACGTCAGGATCTGGCGGATGGCGCCGATGCCGGGCGGCGGCATGCGCGAAAACGCATACGCGACGGGTATGCCCAGCAACAGCGCGATAACGGTGGCGATCAAGCCGATTTCCAGGCTGGTCTGGAAGGCGCGGCGGAACTCGGGCGCCGACCACACTTCGAGGATCCAGCGCAGCGAATACGACTCGGGCGGGAACGCCAGGGTTTCGCCGCCGGAAAAACCTGCCAGCACGACGATGGCGAAAGGCCCCAGCAGGAACAAAAACACCAGCCAAAGGACGGCGCGCGAAAACAAGCTTTCTTTCATACGGAACTCCGGCTCGATGAAATACGTTTAAGGCCGGCATTCACCAGCAGGGTCATGCAGACGAGGATGACGGCGATGACATTCGCCGCGCCGAAGTCGCTCTCCACGCTGACCTTCTGGTACAGCAGGGTTTCCAGCATCAGCACCTTGGTGCCGCCCAGCAGGGCCGGCGTCACATAGGCCGTCACGCAGCCGGTAAACACCAGGGTGCCGCCGACCACCAGGCCTTCCTGCGTCAGCGGCAGGGTGACCTTGCAAAACACTTGCCATGGATTGGCGCCCAGGGTGGCGGCGGCCGGTTCCACGTCGCGCGGCAGGTTTTCCAGCGCGCCCGCCAGCGACATCAGCATCAGCGGCAGCAGCAGTTGCAGCAGGCCGACAAACACGGCGAACTCGCTGAACAGCAAACGCAGCGGCTCTTCCGTCAAGCCCATGTTGACGAGCGCCGCGTTGACGGCGCCATTGCGGCCCAGCAACACGATCCAGGCGTAGGTCCGCGCGATCGGCGAGACCATCAGCGGCAGGATCATCATGCCCACCACCAGGCCGCGCCACTTCGGCGACACGCGCGCCACGGCTTGCGCGGCCGGGTAGCCGAGGATGATGGACGCCAGGGTCACCAGCGCGGCAATGCGCAGGGTGCGCCAGAAGATGGTGCGGTTGAATTCCTGCGAGAAGAATTCAATGAAGCGGTCGACGCCCCACTGCATGCCGTCGCCGACGCGGAAGGCGTCGACCAGCAAAGCCAGCACGGGCAGCAGGAAGCAGACAACGATAAAGATCAGCGCCGGCAGGACCAGCAGCAGTCCCAGGCGCTTTTTTGGATCAGCAAACATGGTGTTTTCTCCTCGTCACCACTATTTGCTCATGGCCTTGTTCCACTGCGTCATCCAGTTGCTGCGCTGCTTGAGGATGGTTTCCGGCTTGACGAATTTCAGCGAGCTGATCTGGTCGGCGCCATAGGTATTGAATTGCGCGGCCGCCACGGACAGGCGCACGTCCTTGTTGACGGGCGAGTCGACCAGGTTGGTCGCCAGCTGCGTCTGCACTTCCTTGGACAGCCAGAAATCCATCAACTGGTACGCCAGGTCCGCATTCTTCGAGCCGGCAACGATGCCCATCACGTTCATGCCGGCCGCCTGGCCTTCTGCCGGGATGCTCCACTTCAGGGGCAGGCCCGTCTTGAGCATTTGCGACCAGGTAAAGCGCGCCACTGGCGCGGCCCAGATTTCATCTTGCGCAAACAGGGCGGCCAGCTGCGCGCTGTTCTTCGAGAACGTGACGACGTTGCCCTTCATGCCGACGATCTTCGCAAAACCGGTGGCGTAGTCGTCCGTCTTGCCGCCCCAGGCTGCATCGGCCATGCGCAGCATCAAGGGGCCCTGCGTGGTGCTCACGTCAGGGAAGGCCACGCGGCCCTTCAGTTCAGGGCGCCACAGGTCTTTCCAGGACGTCAGCGGGGCGATCTTGTCGCTGCGGTACACCAGGCCGACCGAGTACAAGGTGTAGCCGACGGCGAAATTGCCGCCGATGGGGTTTTTCGCCACGTCGTACAGGGCTTTGTAATTGCTCAGCTTGGAGTAATCCATGGGCTGGATGACGCCCTTTTGCGCCGCTTCCAGCATGCCGGAATCGGACAGCAGCACCAGATCGATCACCGGATTCTTGGCGTGCACCACCAGCTTGGCGATGCGGTCCGCGTTATTCCCCGTTTCCACCTTGATATCGCACCCGCATTTGGCCTTGAACGGCTCGTACACATACTTCATGAACAAGGGCTGGGCAATCGGATAGGCCGAAATGACCAGCTCGCGTTTTTCCGCGTGGGCGGCGTTAGCCAGCAAGCCTAGGCTCAACGCCAACATGAGGTGCTTTTTCAAGATGCTTCCTTTCAGGGGACGGCGCTGCGGGACAGCGCCTGTAAAGATGAATCAGTGTCAGAAATAATGTCGCATGCCGACGATCAGGACGCTTTGCGTCTTGCCGCCCGAGGCGCCAAAGCCGAACACGCGCGCGAATGTCGCATCGCCGGCCGCTTTCTGGTAGCTCCAGGTGATGGCGACATCGGTGCGCTTGGACAGGAAGTAATCGGCCTGGAAGTTGACCTGATGCCATTTCGGCGTCTTGTTGATCACGTCATATTTACCCGTGGTAAAGAAATACGACGCGCCCAGGTTCAACGCTTCCGTCAGCTTGTGGTTCACGTTCAAGTCCACGTTTTGCAGGGTCAGGTTGCTTTGGTCCAGGTAGTGGTAGCGCACGTTGGTGTACAGCGCACCAAACTTGGTCTTGCCCACATTATAAAAGCCCCCCGTGCCGGCGATGGCCTGGCTGTCCACGCCCGCACCCTTGACGGCGCTCTTGTTGAAAATCAACAGGGAGCTGCCATAGTCATTGCCGATGGCGCCATTCGGCGCATCCGGGCTGTTCGGGCGATCCATCTTGGTATAGGCGACGGCCCAGCTGAAGGCATCGACCTTGTAACCGGCGCCCATGCTGTAGACGCGGTTGCGGTTGGAGTCTTCCGGGTTCTCGCTGAAACCGTACAAGCCCGTAAACGACAGGTTGCTGATGTTCGGGCTGACGTACTTGACGGCGTTTTGCACGCGCAAGTTGTTGTAGCCATTGTCGTTGTCTCCGATATGCACGCCGTTACTGGCGATGACCACCGGGCCCAGCAGATCCTTGACGGCTTCGTACTGACGGCCCAGAGTCAGGGTACCCTTGTCATTGCTGGACAAACCCACATACGACTGGCGGCCGAACAGGCGACCGCTTTGCGAGGCCGTGCCCGTCATCACGTTAAAACCGTTTTCCAGCACGAAGAGAGCCTTGGTGCCGTTTCCCAGGTCTTCCTGGCCGCGGAAACCGATGCGGGGATTCTGATTCGTACCGCTCAGCGCATGCGTGCGGCTGCCGTTACCCTCATCCGACACATAGCCGATACCGGCCGACAGCAAGCCATACACTTGCACGCTGCTTTGCGCCTGCGCCGCGCCCTGCGCCGCCAGCAAGCCACCCACTACCATCGTTCCCGTCATCCATTTGTTCATCGCCGCCACCCTAAAAAGAATAAACCCTGAGTTTTTTTGGAATTATTGTATTGATGCGTCCCTTGCATGGCGTGCCACCGCGAGTACCGGTGCCGCCTGGCAAGCGCTTCTCTGAAGATTGTTGCCTTCAAGACAAGTAAAGACCAGTCCAGAATATGGTAAATTGCGGGATAAGAAAATTTGTTTATTTTTATAAATCCATTACTTTTTCTAATAAGCAAACCCATGCATGAGTTGAGCAAGAAGATTTCCTTACGACATTTGCAAGCGTTTGCCACCCTAGCCCGGGTAAACAGCTTCAGCAAGGCTGCACAGGAATTGTGCGTGACCCAGCCGGCCCTCAGCGCGTCGATCAAGCTGCTGGAAAATCAACTGGGAAAAAAGTTGTTTAACCGCACAACCCACCAGCTGGAACTGACGCGCGAAGGCAAGCTGGCGCTCGATTACGCCACGCATTTATTGAATACGGCGAGCAACACGTTTGCCGATATCCAGCGTGCCATCGGCAGCGGCCGCCACCGCATCCGTATCGGCGCGATACCGTCCGCCATGGCGATGACGGCCGTGGTGGTGGCGCGCTACTGCGAGCAGCATGGCGATGAGGTGGAAATCGTCCTGTCGGACATGCCCAACGACGGCTTGCTGCACGCGCTGCATTCGGGCCAGCTGGACTTTTGCGTGGGCATCGAGGTGCCCGGCTCCGTGTCGCTGGAAAGCGTGGGCCTGTTCGAAGACGAGCTGGTGCTGGTGACAGCGGGACGCCATGCGCTGGCGCCGCTCAAGGAAGTGCGCTGGGAGCAATTGGCGGGCCAGGAAATCGTCGTGTTCACCAAGGGCAGCATCTGGGAGTTCGCCTCGAGCGCGCTGCGCCAGCATGGCTTGAGCCCGTCGAGCCTGTACCAGATGATCCACAGCGAATCGCTGTACGGCGTGGTGCGCGCCGGCATCGCCGTGGGCATCATGCCCAGCCTGTACACGACCTTCCTCAACGACGAGGACTTGCATGTGGCGCCGCTGCGCCAGCCCACCTGCAAGCGCAAGATCGCCTTGATGCGGCGCAATGAAATCAGCCGCAACCACCATGTGGACGACTGTTTTTCCGCCCTGCGGCAAGATTTGCAGCAAGTCGACCAATGGTTTTAAGTTAAGCCAGCACTACCGGGGTCAGACCCCCGCTCACGTCGGCGTCTGCTCAGACGCCGATGGTGGAGAGGGTCTGACCCCAGCCCTTGCCATTACTGCGGTGCTTTGAGCAGATTCGCCAAAGCAACATACTGCTCCAGCCCGACAGTCTCCGGACGCAGGGTCGGATCGATGCCGGCCGCCTTGATCTGCTCTTCCGTAAACATGCCGGCCAGGCAGTTGCGGATCACCTTGCGGCGTTGCGAGAAGGCCTTCATGACCACCGCTTCCAGGGTGGCCTGGTCGCACGCCAGGCGCTCGGCCACGGGGATCATGCGCACGATGGCCGATTCCACTTTCGGCGGTGGGTCAAACGCTGTCGGCGGCACGATGAACAGCAAGGACATGTCATAGCGCCATTGCAGCATCACGGACAGGCGGCCATACGCCTTGCTGCCCGGCTCGGCTACCATGCGTTCGACGACTTCCTTTTGCAGCATGAAATGCTGGTCCAGCACCAGCGGCGCGAAATCCGCCAGGTGGAACAGCAACGGGCTGGAAATGTTGTACGGCAAGTTGCCCACAATGCGCAGCTTCTGGCCGGCCGGCACGGGGATTTTCGCGAAATCAAACTTCAGCGCGTCGCCCGAATGGATCGTCAGCTTGGCCGGATTGAAGGTCTTTTCCAGGCGCACGATCAGGTCGCGGTCCAGTTCGACCACATGCATCTGTTTCAAATGGCGCAGCAACTGCTCCGTCATGGCACCCAGGCCGGGGCCGATCTCGACCATGGCATCGTCCGGCTGCGGTGCGATGGCGGCCGTGATGTCGTCGAGGACGAAGCGATCATGCAGGAAATTCTGGCCAAAGCGTTTGCGGGCAACGTGTTTCATAATGTGTTTTCTATTAATGCGGTAAAGCCGGCACAGGCCGGCGGAATCGGTTGAGCAGTCAGCGTCGGGTTACGCCGTGCCGGCTAACCCGACCTACGCTCTATGCTCTGGTCGGGGTGCTGGCGCGCAGCATGTCGAGCGCCGTTTGCAGGGCTTGCTCCATGCTGTGGCAATCGGCCAGGCCGAGGCCCTGCGCGGCCAGGTCCAGCGCCGTACCGTGGTCGACCGAGGTGCGGATCAGCGGCAAGCCCAGGGTGATATTGATGCCGCGCCCGAAGGTCGCGTATTTCAGCACGGGCAAGCCCTGGTCGTGGTACATGGCCAGCACGCAATCGGCATCGGCCAGGTATTTGTGCTGGAACAAGGTGTCGGCCGGATACGGTCCGCGCGCATCGATGCCGCGCGCTTGCGCCGCGGCAATCGCCGGGGCGATGACGTCGATTTCCTCGCGTCCCAGATATCCCCCCTCGCCCGCGTGCGGATTCAGGCCGGTAATCAGGATGCGCGGCGCGGCGATGCCGAATTTCTGTTGCAAGTCCGTCTGGAGGATATCCAGGGTGATGGCAAGACTGTCCATGGTGATGGCAGCGGACACGTCCTTCAATGGCAGATGCGTGGTGGCCAGCGCCACGCGCAGGGTCGGTTCGCCATGGCCGGGTTCGCCGGCCAGCATCATCACCACTTGCGGCGTGCCGGTTTTTTCTGCCAGGTATTCCGTATGGCCGGAAAAGGCCACGCCGGCGTCGTTGATCGTGCTCTTTTGCAAGGGCGCCGTGACCATGGCACCAAACCAGCCGGCTGCTATACCTTCCACGGCCGCGTCCAGGGTCGCGAGCACGGAACGCCCGTTTTCCTTGTCGAGCACGCCAGGAATGACATTGTTCACGGTGGGAATATCGATCACGGCCAGGCGGCCCAGTCCGAACTGGGGCAGGCCACTGTTGCGCACGGCTTGCAGCGACAGCGCCGCCAGGCGGATATCCGGATCGATCAGGCTGGCCGTCAGCGCCAGGAAGGCGGCGTCGCCCAGCAGGATGCAGTTGACGTCATTGCGCATGGCCCAAGCCGCGCGTATGGAGATTTCCGGGCCGACACCGGCCGGTTCGCCACAAGTGATGGCGATGGCCGGGCGCCGTGCAGGGGGCAAGTTACTCATGCGCAATGAATCAACGGCATTATTGGTCGTCCGCGCGGAATTCGACGTAGGCACGGTCGCGCACTTCGCGCGCCCAGTTTTCCGTCGCTTCTTCCAGCTTGCGTTCGCGCAAGGCATTGCGTGCAGCGGCGCGCTGTTTCTCTTTCGAGACGTCGTCGCTCTTGCGTTCCAGCACTTCGATCAGGTGGAAGCCGAAGCTCGATTCGATCGGCTCGCTCACTTCGCCCGGTTTCAGCGCATTCATCGCCGTTTCAAATTCCGGCACGGTGTCGCCTGGATACAGCCAGCCCAGGTCGCCGCCCTTGGCAGCGGAACCGTCGTTCGAGAACAAGCGGGCCAGGTCTTCGAATTTGGCAGCCTTGTTATCGAGGCGCTCTTTCAATTCCAGCAATTTGCGCTTGGCTTCGGCAGCCGACAAGGTCGGCGTTATTTTCAGCAAGATATGGCGGGCATGCGTCTGCTGCACGGCAGCAACGGCTTGCGCCTCGGCAGCGCTGCGGCGGTCCACCAGCTTGAGGATGTGGAAACCCGTGTTGCTCTTGATGATAGGCGTGATCTGCCCAGGCTTCAGTTTCAGCAGTTGCTCCGTGAACAGGGGCGGCACGCGGTCGCTATGGCGCCAGCCGATATCGCCGCCGCTCAGCGCATCGCTGGCGTCGGAATAGGTGGCGGCCATCTTGGCGAAATCGGCGCCCGTGCGCAGCTGGCGGCTGACTTCTTCGGCGCGCGCGCGGCGCGCGGCGATCTGTTCAGGGCTGGAGTTTTCCGGAATGCGCACGAGAATCTGCGCCAGGTTCAGTTCCACCTGTTCGCTGGCGGCCGCTTTTTCCGCTTCCAGGAAGTTATCCACTTCGGAATCGGAAATCTGGATCTTGGCGTCGACTTCATGCTCGCGCAGGCGCTGCATGATGATTTCATCACGGATTTCTTCGCGGAAAGTCGCAAACGGCGTGCCTTCCTTTTCCATCTGGTTGCGCAGTTCCTGCACCGTCATTTTTTGCTGTTCAGCAATACGGCCAATCGCGCGGTCCAGGGTCAGGTCGTCCACGCGCACGCCCATTTCCTTGGCCAGCTGCATTTGGGCGCGTTCAACAATCATGCGCTCCAGCAATTGACGACGCAGGTCGGCAGGATCGGGCAAGGGCACGTTCTGCGACTTCATGCGCTGCTCCACGCTCTTGATGCGGGCCGCCACTTCATTGCGCGTAATCACCTCGTCATTGACGACGACGGCGATGGAGTCGATGGTCTGGCCACTGCTCGAGGCAGGTGGCGTGAACCCCTTGGCCGGTGCCGCGGCAGCGGGCGTGGCGACAGGCGCTGGCGCAGCCTGTTGCGCCCAGACACTACTGGTCGTGGCGCCGGAAATGGCGCACAACAAAACCGTTGCAATTTTGAGTTGGTGCATACTGGCATTACGCATAATGTGTAGAGCGCTCATGAGTTCAGGTGAATAAAAAAACCGGTTTGTGCCAGCGCCGGGAACACCGGCGGCGGCAACGGTGCCTATCTTAACGGAGTGGCTGGCTCAGTGTCTGGTAACCAGGGATGGTTTTTGTAAAAGTTTCCAGGCCATTCGCGCCCAGGCCCAGGCCATTCGACAAGCCCGTCAATTCCAACTGGAAGAAGATCGGCGTCGAAACAGTATTGGCCGTCGTCACGAAACGCTGCGCTCCCATGCGGAACACCCAGCAATCGCCCTTGTATTCCAGGCCGACCAGGCTTTCCAGCATGCTGCGATCCTTCAGGGAGTAACTGATGCGTCCCACGCCATACAGGCGGTCCGTCAACGGCCATTGCGTCGACACTTCCGCATTGCGCAAACTGCCACGCTGGAAACGATTACTGAAATTCAATACTTTCTTGACACCGGGCTGATATTGCAAGGTGTAGTTGTAGCTCATCAACTGGCGATCGCTGGGATTGTACTGTACCAGGCTGTCGACGGTCCAAGTCTCGGACACGCGGCCCGTTGCCGCCAGCAGGATATCCGAACGCGACTGGTTGACGGGCGTGGTCGAATTGAGCTGCACGCGCTGGTCGGCAAAATAGAAACGCTGGCCGAAGGTCAGGCGCATGCGCTCCGTGCCGTCCGTCTGCAGGAAGCGCGAGACGACGGCGGCCGTGACCTGGTTGGCATCGCCGATGCGGTCGCTACCGACAAAACGGTTTTCCGTGAATATCTGCGTCAGGTTGAAGGTGCCGTCGGCCGTATCGAATTTCGGAAACTGCGACTGGTCGCGGTACGGCGTGTAGACATAGAACAGGCGCGGCTCCAGCGTTTGCGTGCCGCCCTTGGCGCCAAACAGATTCGTGTCGCGCTCAAACACCAGGCCGCTGTCGACCGAGAAAGTCGGCACGGCGCGCGTAAACGAGGTATCCGGAAACAGCGCCTTGGTCCTGGCGTCATTGTCGAGCTGATACGCACTGGCATTGAGCATCAGCTTGGGCGTGATGAAGTAGCCAGGGCGCATGATGGGGAAACTCACTTGCGGCACGGCCACCAGGCGCGACCCTTGCACCAGGGTCGGGTGCGCAAAGCGCGTCGCTTCCGCGTCGAAGGTCCAGTCGAAACCGCCCCAGACGTCATATTTGCCAGCGTGGAAGTTCACCGCCGGCAAGCGGTCATACGGGCGCGGCACGGTCACCGTGGGATCGGGATCCTGCAGCACCTGGTAATTCTGCACGCGCGCCGTCAGGCTCCAGTCCTCGGTGCGGTAATCGGTGCGCAATTCGCGCAGCAACTGGCGCTCGGTGGCGGTGGCAACGGTTTTCGAGAAATCGTTCGGGTAATTATTGTCGGACGCCTCGCGCAAATCCCAGCTGTAGCTCCAGCCCTTGGCCAGCGCCTGCTCATGCTTGGACTTGATCATGTAGCGGTTGGTCTTGGTCTGCTTGTCGTTAGGCAAGAACTCGAACGACGTCTCGCCCTGGTACAGGCCGGCATCCGTCTCGCCCATGTAGCGGCCCGTCGCACCGAGCTGGATGCCGCGCCGCTGGATGTAACGCGGGTACAGGGTGAGGTCGCGGTTCGGCGCGATGTTCAGGTAATACGGCATCAGCAGCTCGAAACCGTTCTTCGAGGCAAAGCCCGGCGTGGGCGCCAGCCAGCCCGAGCGGCGCGCACCGGACAGCGAAAACGAGATGCCCGGCGTGCCCAGGATCGGCACGTCCTTGAAATAGATGATGGTCTTGCTGCCGGTACCCACGTCGCGGCCCGTATCGAGGTTCAAGGTGCTCGATTTCAGGTACCAGTCCGGATTCGGCCCTTCGCAGGTACTGTAAGTACCATCGATGACATTGGCTTCATCGGGGTTGATGAAGTCGACGCGCTCGGCCTTGCCCTGGCCGCCGCCCACTTCGAAGCGGTACGTCGGGTTGAGCAGGAAACCCTTGCCGGTCTCCATGTTCAGCTTCAGGACGTCGCCCGTGTAGTAATCGCCGAAACGCCACATCTTGATATGGCCCTCGGCGTCGAACTCATCTTCAACTTGTTTGTAACAAGCTGTATCGGCCGTCATTTTTGTGGTTTTTCCGCGCTCGATCACGACATTTTGATCGAGATTGAGCTCCCTTTCGGGGCGTCCCTTCATGCTGTTTGCCGTCATGACGGTGGGCGCGTCGGGATCTTCCACATGAACCGGACGCGGCGCTTTCTGGGCGTGGACAGGCACCGTCGTGGCGGCGACGAGCGCGCTGATGGCGAAAGCCCAGCGCTGCGAAGGGGGGGAGGCCGAAAACCAGCTCATGAATTGGAAGGGGCAAGCACCATTGACAGGCGATTTTTTGATTTGAATCCCTTATTATATGGGAATCTGCACCATCAACCCGATTCCACAGGCCGCTTAATGTCATTCTCCCCCAATTCCCCTGCCGCGCCGGCCTCCGCCGACGCTCGCCTGACCCTGTTGAAAGCCTGGTTGGCCCCCCTGAACCTCGTCGCGCCCGATTCCGCCCGCCCCGCTTCCAGCGATGCGAGCTTCCGCCGCTACTACCGCCTCGATGTCTTGCCCGGCAATACAACCTTGCCAGGAAAGACACTGATCGCCATGGATGCGCCGCCCGAGCGCGAAAACGTGCCCGCCTTTGTCAAGGTGGCCGGCTTGCTGAAAGGCGCCGGCGTGTCCGTGCCCGAGATCATCGCGCAAGACCTGGAGCAGGGCTTCCTGCTGCTCTCCGACCTGGGCACGACCACCTACCTCGATGCCCTGAACCACGACAACGCCAGCGTGCTGTACGCCGAAGCGCTCGAGTCGCTGATGAAAATCCAGCTGGCCAGCCAGCCGGACGTCTTGCCCGAATTCGACCGCGCCTTCATCCTGCGCGAAATGAATCTGTTCCCGGAATGGTTTATCGGCAAGCACCTGGGCGCCACCTTGACGGATGTGCAACAAACCCAGCTGGACAAGGTCTTCGAAGCCATCACGGCGAATATCTTGTCGCAGCAGCAAGTTTTCATGCACCGCGACTACCATTCTCGCAATTTGATGCACATCAACGATGGTTCACTCCCCAATCCCGGCATCCTCGACTTCCAGGACGCCGTCTTCGGCCCCGTCACCTACGACATCGCCTCGCTGCTGCGCGACGCGTATATCCAGTGGGATGAAGAACTGGTGCTCGACTGGGTGATCCGCTACTGGCAGCGCGCCAAGCAGCTGGGCTTGCCAGTCAATCCCGACATCGACGCCTTCTACCGCGATTTCGAATTCACGGCCCTGCAACGCCATTTGAAAATTCTCGGCCTGTTCGCGCGCCTGAATTACCGCGACGGCAAGGATCTGTACATGGGCGACCTGCCAACCGTGCTCGACTACGTGCGCAAGACGGCCAACCGCTACACGGAACTCAAGCCGCTGGTGCGTTTGCTCGATGCCCTGGAGAATAAAACGCCGCAAGTTGGCTACACCTTCTGATCACTTCAGAGCAATTTACAATGAATCAGAAAACGAGTATTCCATGAAAGCCATGATCTTTGCCGCAGGCCGCGGTGAACGGATGCGTCCGCTTACCGATACCTGTCCCAAACCGCTGCTGAAAGTGCGCGGCCGTCCGCTGATCGTCTGGCACGTGCTGAACCTGGTGCGCGCCGGCATCACGGACATTGTCATCAACCATTCGCACCTGGGCCACCAGATCGAGGCAACCCTGGGCGATGGCAGCGCGTACGGCGCGCGCATCGCGTATTCGCCCGAGACCACGCCGCTGGAAACGGCAGGCGGCATCGCCCAGGCGCGCCACCTGCTGGGCGATGAACCCTTTCTCGCCATTTCCGGCGACATCTATTGCCCGTATTTCGACTTCAAGCAGGTACTCGACGTGCTGGCCGACAAGGACGTGCTGGGCACGCCGTATCCGGCCGACCAGCGCGACATCGCCTGGACTTACCTGGTGCCCAATCCCGACTTCCACCCACAGGGCGACTTCGGCCTGACCTTGTTCGCGATCAACAATACGGACGATACCAAGTGGACCTTCGCCAACATCGGCGTGTACCGTCCCGAGATGTTCGACGGCATTACGCCAGGCAGCCACGCCAAGCTGGGCGATTTGCTGCGCCGGTACGCGGACCAGGGCCGCGTGGGCGGCGAAGTCTATCCCGGCGAGTGGACGAATGTCGGCACGCCAGCGCAGCTCGACGTACTCAACGGCGTCACGGCCAAGGCCAGCGCAACATGATGGCCAACTACGCGGCCCGGCGCGCGGCGCTGCTGGCGCAGATGCTGCCGGGCAGCGTGGCCATCCTCGCCACGGCGCCCGAAGTGCCGCGCAACAGCGATTGCGATTATCCATACCGCCACGACAGCTATTTCTATTACCTGAGCGGCTTTACGGAACCCGACAGCGCCGTGGCCCTCGTGGCCGCCAGCGCCACGGCGCCCGCGCGCGCCATCCTGTTTTGCCGCGCCAAGAACACGGAGCGCGAAATCTGGGACGGTTTCCGCCACGGCCCCGAGGCGGCGCGCACGACGTTCGGCTTCGACGGCGCCTTCCCCATCGAGGAACTCGACGTGGAAATGACGCGCCTGCTGGCCGACGCCCCCGCCATTTACTATGCGCTGGGCGGCAGCCTCGATGCGCAGGTCAAGGTCTGGCTGCACAACGTGCGGCAAAAGGCCCGCAGCGGCGTCACGGCGCCCGCCATCGCGCATGACATCAACGGCATGCTCGACGCCATGCGCCTGCTGAAAGATACGGAAGAACAGGGCCTGATGCGCCGCGCGGCCGCCATTTCCAGCGCCGCCCACGTGCGCGCCATGCGCGCCACGCGGCCCGGCATGCACGAATACGCGCTGGAAGCGGAGCTGCTGTACGAATTTCGCCGCAGCGGCGCGCAATTCCCCGCGTATTCCTCCATCGTGGCCGGCGGCGGCAACGCCTGCATCCTGCATTACAGCGCCAACAACGCCGTGCTGCAGGACGGCGAGCTGGTGCTGATCGACGCCGGCTGCGAACTCGATGGCTACGCCTCCGACATCACGCGCACCTGGCCCGTCAACGGCCGCTTCAGCGGCCCGCAGCGGGCGCTGTATGAGCTGGTGCTGGCCGCGCAACAGGCAGCGCTGGACATGCTGCGCCCCGGCTTGCCGCACAGCGCCATCCACGAGGCGGCCGTGCAGGTGCTGGCGCAGGGCATGCTGGACCTGGGTTTGCTGGACCGGCAAAAAAGCGGCGGCGTGCAGGACGTCATCGCCGACAAGGCCTATATGCCCTTCTACATGCACGGCACCAGCCACTGGCTGGGCATGGACGTGCACGACGTGGGCGCCTACCGAGACACGGGTGCGCCAGGCAAGCCGTGGCGCGCGCTGGAAGCTGGCATGGTGCTGACGGTGGAACCGGGCATCTATGTGCGCCCCGGCGCGGGCGTGCCGGAGCAGTTCTGGCATACCGGCATCCGCATCGAAGACGACGTGCTGGTCACGCCGCAAGGCCATGAAGTCTTCAGCACGGCGCCCAAAAGCGTCGCTGAAATCGAACAACTGATGTCACAGGATTAACGCCGTCGCATGCATACACCGTCCCCTTTCGATCTCGCCGTCTGCGGCGCCGGCCCCGTCGGCATGGCGCTGGCCGCCCTGCTGGTGCAGCGGGGCAGCCGCGCCGCCGGCATCGCCCTGCTCGACGCCAAATCGCTCGAGCAAGCCAGGCGCGACCCGCGCACCATCGCCCTGTCGCACGGCAGCCGCCAGATTCTCGAGGAAGCGGGCGCCTGGCCCGTGGAGGCGACACCTATCCACCAGATTCACGTCTCGCGCCGCGGCCAGTTCGGGCGCAGCCTGATGGACCGCAGCGAGCATGGCGTCGAGGCCCTCGGCTATGTAGCCCGTTACGGCGCCGTCGTCAGCGCGCTGGCCGACGTGTGCGAACGCCTGGGCGTGGCCAGCCTGCGCCCGGCCCTGGTGACGGGCAGCGTGGAAGACGCCGACGGCGTCTGCGTGCAGCTGGAACAGGATGGCGCCGCGTCGAGCTTGCGCGCCAGCCTGCTGGTGCAAGCCGAGGGAGGCCTGTTCGGCCAGCAGCAGGAACGCGCCGTCAGCCGCGATTATGGCCAAAGCGCCATCATTGCCCATGTGCGCACCAGCGATCCCGCCGCCCACCGCGCGTACGAGCGCTTCACCGATGAAGGCCCGCTGGCCCTGCTGCCGCAGGACGACGGCTACGCGCTGGTGTGGTGCGTGCCGCCCACGCGCGCCGAACAATTGCTGGCCCTCGACGACGCGGCCTTCCTGGCGCGCCTGGGCGCCGCCTTCGGCAGCCGCCTGGGACGCTTTAGCCACACGACGGCGCGCCTGGCCTATCCGCTGGGCCTGAACGCGCAGACGGGTGGCACGGCGCGCACGGTCGCCATCGGCAATGCGGCGCAAACCCTGCATCCGGTGGCGGGACAGGGCCTGAACCTGGGCTTGCGCGACGCCGCCGTGCTGGCCCGCGTGCTGGCGCAGGACAGCAGCCCGGCCGGGCTGGAACGCTACGCCAGCCTGCGCCAGGCAGACCGGGGGCTGACCGTGCGCGTGACCGACACCATGGCGCGCATCTTCACGGGCAGCGCGCCCACGCAAGGCTTGCTGGGCCTGTCGCTGGGCTTGCTGGACGCATTCCCGCCGGCACGCAAGGCACTGGCCGGATTGATGATGTACGGTCGCCGCTGAATCTTGACAATAAGGAAATAGCTGGGGCGAAAAAGAAACAGGCGGGCGATCCGGCATGGAGTAAACGGCCCGCGGATGCGACAATGGCTGTCACCTGGCTTTTGGCGACCGTTCCATGACAGATGCATTGCCCGCAGCACCGCCTGCCGCCCTTCCCGAAGTCCTCTTTTCCCGCCTGCTGGAAGACGCCCTCGACGCCGTCATCATCATCGACGAGCGGTGCCGCATCCGCTATATCAATGGCGCCATGCAGGCGCTGTCGGGCTATGCCAGCGGAGAATTGCTGGGGCAGACCCTGAACGGCCTGCTGCCCGACGCCGTCGGCGCCCAGCACGACAACCACGTGATCAACTACATCCGCAGCTCGCGCACCTCCAGCGTGCTGGGCAAGATACGCGAATTCGCCATCCGCCACCGCGACACGCAAATGATCCCCATCGAAATGAAGGCGCTGGACCTGGGCGTGGTCGACGGCATGCGCTATTTCGGCGCCTTCTTGCTCGACGTGCGCGAACGGCGCGAACTGGCGGCAAAAAACGCCAGCCTGCTGGCGCAGTTGGAACAGCAGGCGCTGCACGATGCGCTGACGTCGCTGCCCAACCGGCGCGCCTATGAAGCGCAGGCCGAGCAGGCGATGGCGCGCGCGGCGCGCAGCGGCGCCGCCCTGAGCGTGGGCGTGGCCGATCTCGACCATTTCAAAAAAATCAACGACCGCTATGGTCATGCCGTGGGCGACGCCGTGCTGCGCACGGTGGCGCAGGCGCTGCGCGACACGGGGCGCATCACCGACGTGGCGGCGCGCCTCGGTGGCGAGGAGTTCGGCCTGCTCTTCCCCGACGCCAGCCTGCAGCAGGCACACCAGGTGGCCGAGCGCATCCGCGCGGCCGTGGCAGCGGCGGTCACCGTGCTGCCCGACGGCGGCCCGCTGCACGTCACCATCAGCATCGGCGTGGCGCCGCTGGTACAAGGCGCCAGCCTGGACGCGGCCATCTCGGACGCCGACAAGGCGCTGTATGTCGCCAAGCACCAGGGACGCAACCAGGTCGTCGCGGCAGCGGCCGGCCAATAAAAACGGCCCGCGCAAGGCGGGCCGCTCGTCTTGCACCGAGAGACTTTACTCGATTGCCTTGACCATATCCTCGATCACCTTCTTGGCGTCGCCAAACACCATCATCGTGTTCGGCTGGTAGAACAGGTCGTTGTCCAGGCCCGCATAGCCGGACGCCATCGAACGCTTGTTGACGATGATACTCTTGGCTTTATACGCTTCCAGGATCGGCATGCCGGCGATCGGCGATTTCGGGTC
The DNA here is from genome assembly GCF_057837845.1 of Janthinobacterium sp. GL_088. NCBI lineage: Bacteria > Pseudomonadati > Pseudomonadota > Betaproteobacteria > Burkholderiales > Oxalobacteraceae > Janthinobacterium > Janthinobacterium sp. GL_088. Next base: position 6,325,381 of record NZ_CM174453.1, read on the forward strand.
TTTCGCCGCCGGGTTGACCACGTCGTTCGCACCCAGCACCAGCACCACGTCCGTCTGGCCGAATTCGCCGTTGATGTCTTCCATCTCGAAGACCTGGTCGTACGGCACTTCCGCCTCGGCCAGCAGCACGTTCATGTGGCCCGGCATGCGCCCTGCCACCGGATGGATCGCATACTTGACGGTGATGCCCTTGTGCGTGAGCTTTTCCACCAGTTCTTTCAACGAATGCTGCGCGCGCGCCACGGCCAGGCCGTAGCCGGGCACGATGATGACGGTTTCCGCATTGCCCATGATGAAGGCGGCGTCGTCGGCCGAACCCGATTTCACGGGACGCTGTTCCTGCGCGCCCGCCGCGCCTGCGGCCGGCGCATCGCCGCCGAAGCCGCCCAGGATGACGTTGAAGAACGAACGGTTCATGGCCTTGCACATGATGTACGACAGGATCGCGCCGGACGAACCAACGAGCGAACCGGCGATGATCAGCATCGAATTATTCAGCGAAAAACCGATGCCGGCCGCGGCCCAACCCGAGTAGCTGTTGAGCATCGACACCACCACCGGCATGTCGGCGCCGCCGATGGGAATGATGATCAGCACGCCCAGCGCAAAGGCGATGACGGCCATGACGATGAACGGCGTCCACGCCGGTTCGACGCCGTCGGCGAAGCAGAACACCAGGCCCAGCGCGATCATCACCAGCGCCAGCACCAGGTTGAGCATGTGCTGGCCCTTGAAGCTGACGGGTGCGCCCTGGAACAGGCGGAACTTGTATTTGCCCGACAGCTTGCCGAAGGCGATCACGGAACCGGAGAACGTGATGGCGCCGACAAAGGTGCCGATGAACAGCTCGAAGCGATTACCGATGGGCAGCGCCTCGCCGTTCTTGGCAATATTGAAGGCCCACGGTTCCGACACGGCCGCCACGGCGATGCACACGGCCGCCAGACCGATCAGCGAATGCATGGCCGCCACCAGTTCCGGCATCTTCGTCATTTCCACGGTTTTCGCCAGGTAGGCGCCGATGGCGCCGCCCGTGACGATGCCGATGATGACGAGGGTCAGGCCCATGCCGCCCGTCTGCTGTTCCTTCAGTTTCAGGATCAGCGCCACGGTGGTGACGGCGGCAATGGCCATGCCGCTCATGCCGAAGGCATTGCCGCGGCGCGCCGTCGAGGGCGACGACAGGCCTTTCAAGGCCTGGATGAAGCACACCGAGGCGATCAGGTACATCATCGTCACCAGGTTCATGGTGACGAAGCTCATGGCGTGACTCATTCTTTTGCTCCTTGCTTGGCTTTCGGTTCTTTTTTACGGAACATCTCGAGCATGCGCTGCGTGACGAGGAAGCCGCCAAACACGTTGACGGCGGCCAGCGCCACGGCCAGGGTGCCGGCCGCCTGCGCCAGCGGGCCTTGCGTCAGGCCGGCCGCCAGCATGGCGCCGACGATGATGATGGCGGAAATGGCATTGGTGACGGCCATCAGCGGCGTATGCAGCGCCGGTGTGACGGTCCAGACGACGTGGTAGCCGACATAAATGGCCAGCACGAAGATGATCAGGTTAATGATGGTGTGACTGATTTCCATGATGTTGTTCTCTCCGGGCGCCGCGTTATTTTCTGAGGATGTCATTGCCCGCGCAAACCAGGCTGGCCTTGATGATTTCATCCTCGCGATCGATCAGCAATTGGTCGTCCTTGTCGATGATGAGCTTTAAAAAGTCCAGCACGTTGCGCGCATACAGGGCCGACGCATCGGCCGCCACCAGGGTCGCCAGATTCGGTTCGCCCACGATGTAGACGCCGTGCTTCAGCACCGTCTTGCCCAGTTCCGAGAGCGGGCAGTTGCCGCCCTGCTCCACGGCCAGATCGACGATGACGGAGCCGGGTTTCATGGCTTTCACCGTTTCTTCGGAAATGAGCACGGGCGCGGCGCGGCCGGGGATCAGCGCGGTGGTGATGATGATGTCGGCCAGTTTCGCCCGTTCATGCACCAGTTCGGCCTGGCGGCGCATCCAGTCGGCCGGCATGGCGCGCGCATAGCCGCCCGCACCCTTGGCAATCTCTTTTTCTTCATCCGTGAGGAAAGGCACGTCGAGGAACTTGGCGCCCAGCGACTCCACCTGTTCCTTGACGGGCGGGCGCACGTCGGACGCCTCGATGACGGCGCCCAGGCGCTTGGCCGTGGCGATCGCCTGCAGCCCTGCCACGCCCACGCCCATGATCAGCACGCGGGCCGCCTTGACGGTGCCGGCCGCCGTCATCAGCATCGGCATGAAGCGCTGGTAAGTGTTAGCCGCCACCAGCACGGCCTTGTAGCCGGCGATGTTCGCCTGCGAGGACAGCACGTCCATCGACTGCGCGCGCGTGATGCGCGGCACGGCTTCCAGCGCGAAGGCGGACAGGCCGGCCGTGGCCATGGCGGCGATATTGTCCGCATCAAACGGGTTCAACATGCCGATCAGCACCGTGCCGCTGGCCATCAGGGCCCGTTCACCGGCATCGGGCGCGCGCACCTTGAGCACGATGGCGCAGCCATAGGCTTCCTGGGCGGTGCCGATCTGCGCGCCGGCGGCGGCATACGCGTCGTCAGGAATCGAGGCTTGCAGGCCCGCTCCCGACTGCACGACGATCTGATGCTTGGCTGCCAGCTTCTTGACTGTCTCGGGCGTGGCTGCCACCCGCGTTTCACCAGGCCGTGTTTCGGCCGGTATGCCTATCCTCATGATGCCTCCGCTAATTGATAAACTGACTAGAATCTAACACGGAAAGCAGCGCGTTAAACGTTTGTGAACCAGCAACTTTTAGTCGTACGACACTAATTTACCCCTAATACCAATCCTCGTTCCGCCATGCGGTATGGCGCCCGTATTGTGGGAAAGGTGTGTCAATCTCACCACAGTCGAGCACGTGTGCGCGCTTGTTTTGACCACCGGTAAAGCCTATATTAGCGGGCGTTTCCTGCCATCTTGCCGCCTAAGCCCCCATGCTAGTGCGCTCCCCGGGAAAGACGTAAGTACCTCCCACCGCTATTTGCTAAAACGTTGTCATTTATCAATATGTCCGCGCAACAGAAGGCCGGGTTCAAACCGCGCGCGCAGAACAAGATAAAATGTCGGCTCTTTCAAGGATGGAATCATGCCGAGAATCTGGAAACCCTCTGTCACCGTTGCCGCCATCGTCGAGCGCGACGGCCTGTTTTTACTGATTGAAGAAGAGACCAGCGAAGGCATCAAGATCAATCAACCGGCCGGTCACCTCGACCCGTTCGAGTCGCTGGAACAGGCGGTGATCCGCGAAACGCTGGAAGAAGCGGCCTACGATTTCATCCCCACGGCACTGGTCGGCATGTACATGTCGCGCTATCAGTCACTGCGCACGGGCGAGGACGTGACCTATTTGCGCTTCACCTTTTGCGGCACGGCCGGCGCCGAGCATGACCGCCCGCTGGACGAAGGCATCATCCGCACGCTGTGGATGACGCGCGACGAGCTGGCGGCATGCCAGGAACGCCACCGCAGCCCGCTGGTGCTGCAGTGTGTGGACGAATACCTGGCCGGCCGGCGCGCGCCGCTGGCCCTGCTGCACACGCATGCGTCCGTTTTCAATAGCGCATAGCAATACGCATTGCCATATTATTAAAGTAACTGGAAAGCAAGATGAGCAAGAAGAAAGTCGTTATCGGCATGTCGGGCGGGGTCGATTCCTCGGTCGCGGCATGGATGCTGAAGGAACAAGGCTATGAAGTCATCGGCCTGTTCATGAAAAACTGGGAAGATGACGACGATTCGGAATACTGCTCCACGCGCCAGGACTGGATCGATGCGGCCAGCGTGGCCGACGTCATCGGCGTCGATATCGAAGCCGTCAATTTCGCCTCCGAATACAAGGACCGCGTGTTCGCCGATTTCTTGCGCGAATACCAGGCTGGCCGCACGCCGAACCCGGACGTGCTGTGCAACGCCGAAATCAAGTTCAAGGCCTTCCTCGACCACGCCATGACGCTGGGCGCCGACCTGATCGCCACCGGCCACTATGCGCGCGTGCGCCAGGCGCCCACTGATGCGGGCCGTTATGAGCTGCTGAAAGCCGTCGACGCCAGCAAGGATCAAAGCTACTTCCTGCACCGTTTGAACCAGGCGCAGTTGTCCAAGACCTTGTTCCCGCTCGGTGAAATCCCGAAGACGCAAGTGCGCCAGATCGCCGAGAAACTGGCCCTGCCGAACGCGCAAAAGAAGGATTCGACGGGCATCTGCTTTATCGGCGAACGTCCGTTCCGCGAATTTTTGAACCGCTACCTGTCCTACAAGCCAGGCCCGATGAAAACGGCCGACGGCAAGACCGTGGGCGAACACGTGGGACTGAGTTTTTATACCCTGGGCCAGCGCAAGGGCATCGGCATCGGCGGCGTGAAGTCGTACCAGAACGCCGATGGCAGCAGCGACGCCTGGTATGTGGCGCGCAAGGATATCGCCAACAACACCTTGTGGGTGGTGCAGGGCCATGACCACCCGTGGCTGCTGTCACCGGCCTTGACGGCCGACCAGGCCAGCTGGGTGGCGGGAGTGGCGCCGCAGGCGGGCGCCTTGAGCGCCAAGACGCGCTACCGCCAGGCCGACGTGGCTTGCCACTTGCTGCCGGAGGGGAATGAACACTTCAGCCTGGCCTTCGACCAGGCGCAATGGGCCGTCACGCCGGGCCAGTCGGCCGTGCTGTACGACGGCGACGTGTGCCTGGGCGGCGGGATTATCGCCAGTTCAACCGGGGTGCTGTAATAATTGTATGCGTAAAGTTCAGTATCAACGCCTGAGAAAATCGTAGCGAGCGGCAGTGAGGCTCGGCGCCCCCGTTGGCCCGAGAAGCGCAGCTGTACTTTAGTACAGTGAGCATCGCCGGCCGCAAATCGCGACGCGCAGTAGATTTAATCAGGCGTCCTTCTGAGCAGCGGCCAGCGCCTGCTGCTGCTTGCGCACCATGGCAATGACCGTATTCCGCACGGTTTTCAGGACCGTGTCGGCCATGAACGGTTTCACGATGAAGCCCGACACGCCCATGGCGTGGGCCGCCTGCAGCGAGGCGGCGTCGATGCCGCCCGAGACCATGAAAATGAGCGTCTTCGGATACTGGGCGCGGATGGTCTGCACCACATTGCTGCCATCTTCCACCTGCTCACGCGCGATGCAGACGAAATGCGGATGGTGCTTGACCAGCAGCGCCAACCCCAGCGCGCTCGTATGCGTCTGCCCGCAGACATCGTAGCCGCCATCGGTCAGGACCGTGTTCAGCAGGCCGCGCGCCACGGCGCTGCTATCGATCAGGACTGTCTTTAACATCATGATTTACTTCCCTTGCTTGATTGTTCTTGCCTGGCGCTCTACTTTTCCCACGCCAGCTTGTTCCAGGTGACACCCAAGGTCACATCCGTTTTGAGCGCAACTAACTTTCTTGAAAGATACAGTATTTCCCGCTCTTTTCGCAGGCTTTCGCCCAGCGTGCCCGGCAAAATGCCCGCGCCGGCCATCACGGCGTCGATATTGCCGTAGGCGCGCAACAGTTTCGCGCCTGTTTTCAAGCCGATCTTCGACACGCCGGGGATGCTGTCGGTGACGTCGCCCATCAGCGCCAGCAGGTCGGGCAGCAGTTCCGGCGGCACGCCGAACTTTTTCTCGACCCAGGCGTGGTCGTGCCAGATGCCCTTGAAGTGATCCCAGACGAGCGCGCCGTGGGCGATCAGGCCATGCAAGTCCTTGTCGGTGGTGGCGATGACGGCCGCGCCGCGCCCCTCGTGCAGCCAGCGCATGACGGCCGTGCCGATCACGTCGTCGGCCTCGACCTCGGGAATGCTGACCACATGCATGCCGAAGCTGGCCAGGGTGTCATAAAAGCCGGGCAAGGCGTCGCGCAGCACCTGCGGCATGGGCTGGCGCCCCTCGCGGTAACCGGCATACAGGGCGTGGCGCCAAGTCGGGCCACCAAAGTCGAAGGCCGGCAGGATGTGCGTCGGCTCATGGTCGTTGATGAGGGTGCGGAATGACGACAGCGCATGGCGCAGCGCGATCTCCGCCTTCAGGTCGGAATCGGGTTCAGGACTGGCTTCGTAGACGCGGCGTACGATATTCAAGCCGTCGATAGCGAGGAGTCTGGCCATGCGGTAAGTGGATACTGATTGAATTGATCATTTTACCGTATGGAGCAAGCACTATTCCCCGCGAGTTCCGCTTGGCAGGTTTTATGCGGCGTAACAACGCCTAACAAAACCGTAGCGAGCGGAAGTGAATTGTGGCTAAGAAGCGCAACCGTACTCAAGTACGGTGAGCATCGCAGGCCGCAAGTCGCGACGCGCAGTAGGTTTGGTTCGGCGTTCTCATTTGGCGAAATCGTAGGGCCCGCCTTTTTCCAGGGCGCGCTGGTAGGCCGGGCGCGCGTGGATGCGCTGCAGGAAGGCCGTCAGCTTCGGCAGGCGCTCGTCGAGTCCGCCGCGCATGGCCGCCGCTTCCAGCGGAAAGCTCATCTGGATGTCGGCCGCCGTGAATTCATTGCCGGCAAACCATTTGGTTTTCTCCAGCTCCGCTTCCATGTAGGCCAGCTGGCTATTAATATTGGGCAGGACGAAGCTGCTCTTGACCTTGCTGGCGATGCCGCGCGCGATCGGCTTGACGAAAAACGGCATCGGCGACGATTCGACCTTGTCGAACACCAGCTTCATCAGCAGCGGCGGCATGGCCGAGCCTTCCGCGAAATGCAGCCAGTAAGTCCAGCGCAGCTTGTCCGGCGTGCCCGCCGCCGGGACCAGGCGGCCATTGCCGTAGCGCTCGACCAGGTAGTCGATGATGGCGCCCGATTCGGCGATGGTGTTGGCGCCATCCGTGATCACGGGCGACTTGCCCAGCGGATGCACGGCTTTCAAGGAAGCGGGCGCCAGCATGGTTTTCTGGTCGCGCTGGTAGCGCTTGACCTCGTAGTCGAGGCCCAGTTCCTCGAGCAGCCAGAGCACGCGCTGCGAGCGCGAGTTGTTCAGATGGTGGACGACGATCATGGTTTTCCCGGTAACGATGGTTGAGTTCCAGTATAGCCGGGGACGGCCGGATCGGGTCGGCGCAAGCGAATCGACGAAAAAATTGCGAAAAACAGTATTTTCAATTGATAACTTTTCAATAATCCCTTATCTTGTTTTGTTTCCAATCAGTAAGGAAACCCCTGTGGATTTCGACGCAAACAACACTACTCCCCGGCAAGAAGCCATCACCTTCAGCGCCACCGGCAGCGAATACTTCCGTATCTGGATCGTCAACCTGCTGCTGAGCATCGTCACCCTGGGCATTTATTCCGCCTGGGCCAAGGTGCGCCGCAACCGCTACTTCTATTCGAGCACCCACCTGGCGGGCGGCAGCTTCGAATACCATGGCAACGCCATCGCCATCCTGAAAGGCCGCATCGCGGCCGTGGTGCTGATCGCCGGCTACAACATCGCCTTCCAGGTCTCGCCCGTCGTCGGCTTGCTGATGTTCGTGCTGCTGGCCGCCATCCTGCCCTGGCTGGTCTGGAAAAGCCTGCAATTCAAGCTGTACAACACCAGCTATCGCGGCATCCGCTTCGGCTTTGGCGGCAGCGCCAAGGAAGCCTACAAATATTTCCTGTGGCTGCCCATCCTGAATACCTTCACGGGTGGCCTGATGACGCCTTTCCTGCACCAGCGCCTGAAGCGCTTCCAGCACACGCAAAGCCGTTTCGGCGCCACCCATTTCAGCTTTGACGCCACGGTCGGCAGCTTCTACAAGACCTACCTGCTGTTCTTCGCGCTACTGCTGGGTGGATTGCTGGTCCTGATTTTCGTCGTCTTCGGCAGCGTGTTCGCCTCGTTTGCGGCCAATGCGAATGACAAGACCAAGGTGGGCAGCCTGCTGTTTGCCATCGGCGCCTTGTACCTGTGGGCGTTCACCGTGCTGCCGCTGTTCCTGACCATGATCCAGAACCTGATCTGGAACCATACGCGCCTGCAGCAACACCAGTTCCAGTCGCAGCTGACCTGGGGCCGCACCACCTTCGTCATGCTGAGCAACCTGCTGGGCATCGTCGTCACCCTGGGCCTGTTTACGCCATTCGCCCATGTGCGCTGGCTGAAGTACCGCCTGGAAGCGACTTCCATGCTCGTGCACGGCAGCCTGGACGAATTTGTCGCCGCCACGGGCCAGCAAGTGTCGGCCACGGGCGAAGGCATGGTCGACCTGCTGGACTTCGACCTGTCGCTGTAGCATGACGCCCGATCACGACGCGCCGGGCGCGGCCCCCGTGCCAGCGCGCTATTTCGACGGCCAGACCTCACGCCTGTACCACGTCACGCTCAGCGTGCGCGATGGTCAGGCCGTGCTGGCCGGCGACATCGAGCGCAGCTGCCCCTTGGGCGAGCTGCACGTGTCCGAACGCAGCAGCCACGCCGTGCGCAAGGTCAGTTTTGCCGATGGCGCCTACCTGGAAATCGCCGACCAGCTTGCCTTCAACAGCCTGCTGCACGACACGGGCCACCGCGACGGCTGGGTGGTGCGGCTGCAGCAAAGCTGGCGCGGCGCCCTGCTGGCCACGGTCGCCACCGTGCTGGCCCTGTGGCTCAGCTACCAGTACCTGCTGCCGCTGGCGGCCAAGGGCATCGCGTACACCCTGCCGCAGTCTGTCGAACGGCAGCTGGGCCAGGGCGTGCTCGACATGCTGGACCGCCATGTGTTCGCGCCCAGCCAGCTCGATGGCGCGCGCCAGCAAGCCTTGCGCGCCCAGTTCGCGCGCCTGGCCACGCCAGGCGACAGCACGCCCGTGCACCGCATCGTTTTCCGCAAGAGCAAGATCGGCCCGAACGCGTTTGCCCTGCCATCCGGCGACATCGTGCTGACGGACGAAATGATCGAACTGCTGCCGGACGACCTGGCCATCATGGGCGTGCTGGCGCATGAGCTGGGGCATTTGCAGCAGCGCCACCTGACGCGGCGCATCATCCAGACTTCGGCCGTCGGCGCCGGCGCTGCGCTGCTGTTCGGCGACGTGTCGACGGTGGTGGCGACCCTGCCGCCGCTGCTGCTGGACTTGAAGTATTCGCGCGACGTCGAACGCGACGCGGACGACTACGCCATCGCCATGCTGCGCCAGAACGGCATCCCGCTGGAACACCTGGCGCAAGTGTTTGTCGCCCTGGGCAAGCTGGACGAGAGTACGCCGTACCTGTCGAGCCATCCGGCCAGTACTGAACGCATCGAACGCATCCGCGCCGCACAACGGTGAACACCTGACCAAACCTACTGCGCGTCGCGCTTTGCGGCCGGCGATGCTCACCGTACTAAAGTACGGTTGCGCTTCTCGGCCACAAATCACTGCCGCTCGCTACGGTTTTGTCAGGTGTCGCACGTATGGACAGCGTCGCTCTAACAGTACACTTTCCCAGTCAGCAAGATCTACAAATCACCGGTACACTCAGCAATATCAGCCTGACTTCACCGGAGTGCCCATGCACCTAGTACCATTTCGCTACCTGACCTTCATTGCGACGGCAGCCATCTTTGTCCTGTCCCTGTTTTACTACGATCATTACTGGCTGCCCGTGCTGGCCGGCGCGCTGACCCTGGTCGGCATCAGCGATCTGCTGCAAACGAAGCGCGCCCTGCGCCGCAACTACCCCATCCTCGCGCATTTCCGTTTCTTCTTCGAGAGCATCCGCCCCGAAATCCGCCAGTATTTCCTGGAAAGCGACAGCGAAGCGACGCCGTTCTCGCGCAGCCAGCGCAGCATCGTCTACCAGCGCGCCAAGGAGCAGACGGACAAGCGTCCGTTCGGCACCCAGCTCGACGTGTATGAAGCGGGCTACGAATGGATTAACCATTCCATCGCTCCCGCCAAGGTGACGGGTCACGATTTCCGCATCGAGATCGGCAACCATCCGGACTGCCCGCGTGAAAAGCCGTATTCGGCCAGCGTCTTCAATATCTCGGCAATGAGCTTTGGCGCCCTGTCGGCCAACGCCATCCTGGCCCTGAACGGCGGCGCGCGCAGCGGCGGCTTCATGCACGATACGGGCGAAGGCAGCATCAGTCCTTATCACCGCGAAAACGGCGGCGACCTGGTGTGGGAAATCGGCTCCGGCTATTTCGGCTGCCGCAACCAGGACGGCACGTTTTCGGAAGAGCGCTTCATCGCCAACGCCAGCTCCGAGCAGGTCAAAATGATCGAGCTGAAAATGTCGCAGGGCGCCAAGCCGGGCCACGGCGGCGTGCTGCCCGGCCCGAAAGTGACGATCGAGATCGCCACCACGCGCGGCGTGATGGTGGGCGAGGATTGCATCTCGCCGGCCGCGCACAGCGCCTTTTCCACGCCACTGGAAATGCTGCACTTCATCGACCGCCTGCGCACGCTCTCCGGCGGCAAGCCGACGGGCTTCAAACTGGCCATCGGCCATCCGTGGGAGTTTTTCGCCATCGTCAAAGCCATGCTGGAAACGGGCATCACGCCCGACTTCATCGTTGTCGACGGCAGCGAAGGCGGCACGGGCGCCGCGCCCCTGGAATTCACGGACCATGTCGGTACGCCGCTGCAGGAAGCGCTGGTGCTCGTGCATAACACCCTTGTGGGCGCCAATCTGCGCGAACGCATCAAGATCGGCTGCTCGGGCAAGATCATCACGGCCTTCGACATCGCCCGCCTGCTGGCGCTGGGCGCCGACTGGTGCAATTCGGCGCGCGGCTTCATGTTCGCGCTGGGCTGCATCCAGTCGCAAAGCTGCCACACGGACCGCTGCCCGACCGGCGTGGCCACGCAAGACCCGCAGCGCCAGCGCGCGCTGGTGGTATCCGACAAAATCGCCCGCGTGGCGCACTTCCATCAGAACACCATGAAGGCGCTGGCCGAACTGATCGCCGCCGCCGGCCTGGCGCACCCGCAGGAACTGCGTCCGCACCACCTGGTGCGCCGCATCTCGCCGAACCAGGTGAAACTGGCCTCGGCCCTGCTGCCCTTCCTGGAAGCGGGCCAGCTGCTCGACCCGAGCCAGCTGCCGCAACTGCCGCCCGTGTTCGGCCTGTACTGGCCCAAGGCACAATCGGCATCGTTCCAGCGCCTCGATTGATACGGCCTTTGCGCAAGTGGAGCAATACCACTTAATAACCACTTGCGCAATTATCTGAATCCAATACAATACCAAAAAAAGGCAGCTTTTCCGGTGATTGTCCAGATGCGTCACCAGGGGCCAGAATACGGACTTGTCGTCATCAGAATGAATACCGGAGGAGTTGCAGCATGGAGCAGGGTTTGCGCGAGAAAGTAGGACAGCTATTCATGGTGGGCTTCGACGCCCTGCAGGCGGACGAGCATATCAAGACCTTGATACGCGAAAAAAAGGTGGGCGGCGTGATCCTGTTCCGCCGCAACGTGCACACGCCCGCGCAAGTGTCGGCCCTGTGCCGCGAGCTGCAGGAAATCAACGCGGAAGTGTCCGACACCCCGCTCTTGATTTCCATCGACCAGGAAGGCGGCATGGTGATGCGCATCGAGCAGGGCGTGACGCCACTTCCCGCCGCGATGGCCTTCCAGGCGGCCGGCTCCATCGAGGACTGCGAACGCATGAACCAGATCAGCGGCGATGAAATGCGCCAGGTGGGCATCAACCTGCTGCTCGCCCCCGTGCTGGACGTGAACAACAACCGCAACAATCCCGTCATCGGCGTGCGCGCGTATGGCGAGGATGCCGCCACCGTCATTGACTACGGCATGGCGGCCATGCGCGGCCAGCGCGCCAGCGGCGTGGCCGTGACAGCCAAGCATTTCCCCGGCCACGGCGACACGGCCATCGATACGCACTACGCCATGGCCCTGGTCCCGCACGACAAGGAACGCCTGCGCGCCGTGGAACTGGCACCCTTCCGCGCAGCCATTGCCGGCGGCGTGGACGCCATCATGACGGCGCACGTGGTCTTCCCCGCCTTCGAGGCCGACACCAGCGTGCCGGCCACCCTGTCGAAAGGCGTGCTGACGGACCTGCTGCGCGGCGAGTTGAAATACCAGGGCGTCGTCATTACCGATTGCCTGGAAATGGCGGCGATTGCCGACGGCATCGGCATCGCCCAAGGCGCCATCGCCACCCTGCAGGCAGGCGCCGACATCGTCCTCATCTCGCACCGCGAAGCGCAGCAGACGGCCGCCATCGATGCCGTCATCGCCGCCGTGGAGCGCGGTGACATTGCGATCTCCCGCATCGACGCGGCTTGTGCGCGCGTGGCTGAACTCAAGCGCAACCGCGCCGTGCGCGACTGGCGTGCGCGCCCCGTCACGCCACCGGCGCTGATGCAGCCGGCCGCCATGGCCCTGTCGCAGCTGCTGCAAAAAGCCGCCTTGCGCGTGCAGGGCGACTACCGCCCGCTCGACGCCAGCCTTCCCGTGACCCTGCTGACGGTGGAAGTGCGCTCGCGCAGCGAAATCGACGAAGTGGCGCTGGGCCGCAACAAGGAAGCGCGCAGTTCGATGCTGCCGGCGCTGCTGGAAGCGGGCCTGGACGTGCGCGAGTACGCCTTGTCGGCCGAGGCGCTGGACGACGAAGTCAACGAGGCCATCGCCTTTGCGCAAGGCGCGCAGCAGGTCGTGCTGCAAACGTATAACGCCATGTTCGTCGGCGGCCAGCGCCGCCTCGTCGACGCCCTGCCGCACGATAAACTGTGGCTGGTGGCGGGCCGTTTACCGTATGACCTGGACCTGGCGCCCAACGCGCAAGGCCGCCTGGCCGCCTTCGGCTGCCGCCCGGCCGCGCTGGTGCCGGTCGTCGACAAGCTGGCCGGCAAAGCGTAAGCGCCGTACTGCAGACGTAAAAAAACCCGCATGCGCGGGTTTTTTTCATTCAGGTTGCTGCGACGGGCGGCAGAGCCGCCACCGCCAGCAAGGCAAACGGCCCGAGGAACAGGCCGATGCCGAACCAGAGTCCCCCGTGGCGGCCGCGCCGGCTGGCCAGCAGCCAGGTGGCGATCGCAAACAGAAACATGAAGATCAACAGTATCGCCATTGCCACTCCTTGCCATGCGGAAATCCCAATGTAGCCCACTGGCGCGCCCATGACCAGACCTACATCAAGCCCTAACGCTGTACCTGCATCAGGATCACGCGCTTGCTGCTGCCGTCGGCCGGCGGCGTGTTTGACGGCGGTGGCGGACTGTCGCAGGAACCGCAGGAACCGCAACCGCTGCCGCAGCCCGGCGCCACCTTGAAGAAGGCCGACAGCTTCGCCTCATCGAGGCCGCAGCGCACGAGGCCGCGCACGATGGCGCGGCGCACGCCCGCCGGCAGGTACTTGGTCGAAAAATGCAGCAGCGCGGCTGCGACGATCAGAGCGACGATCAGGGTTTGCCACATGCTTTTCTCCTAAGCGCCCAGCATCAGGGCGACGCGGTACGTGATGAACGAGGCGGCGTAGGCCAGGGCGAACATGTAGCCGGCCATCAGCAGCGGATAGCGCCAGCCTCCCGTCTCGCGCTTCACCACGGAGAGGGTCGACAGGCACTGCGGCGCAAACACATACCAGGCCAGCAGGGACAGCGCGGTGGCCATCGACCACGAATGGGCAATCAGAGGTTCCAGCGTGGTGGCCAGCGCGTCGCCCGTTTGCGACAGCGCGTACACGGTGCCCAGGGCGCCGACGGCCACTTCGCGCGCCGCCATGCCCGGCACCAGCGCGATGCAGATCTGCCAGTTGAAGCCGATCGGCGCGAAGATCACTTCCAGGCCGCGGCCCAGGATGCCGGCCAGGCTGTAGTAGATCGGCGGATGGATCGCATTGTCCGGCGGGCCGGGGAAGGTGCTGAGGAACCACAGGATGATCATCAGGCTCAGGATGATGGTACCGACGCGCGTGAGGAAGATCTTCGCGCGCTCCCACAGGCTGACGGCCAGGTTGCGCAGATGCGGCCAGTGATACGCCGGCAGTTCCAGCATCAGCGGCTGGTTGCCGCGCACGCCCATGCCGCGCTTCATGACCCAGGCCACGGCCATGGCCGAGATGATGCCGGCGAAGTACAGCACGAACAGCACCAGGCCTTGCAGGCTCAGATAGCCCCATACCTGGCGCTCGGGGATGAAGGCGGCGATGATCAGCGCATACACGGGCAAACGCGCCGAACACGTCATCAGCGGCGCGATCATGATGGTGACCAGGCGGTCGCGCGGGTTCTGGATGGTGCGCGCCGCCATCACGCCGGGAATGGCGCAGGCAAAGCTCGACAGCAACGGGATGAAGGCGCGGCCGGACAGGCCCACGCCGCCCATCAGGCGGTCCAGCAAAAATGCCGCGCGCGGCAGGTAGCCGCAGTCTTCCAGGCTCAGAATGAAGAAGAACAAAATCAGGATCTGCGGCAGGAACACCAGCACGCTGCCGACGCCGCCGATGATGCCTTCCACCAGCAAGCTTTTCAGGTGACCGTCGGGCATGTTCGCCGTCAGCACGGCGCCCAGGTGGCCCACGCCATCGGTGATCATTTCCATCGGCGTGGCGGCCCAGGCAAACACGGCCTGGAAGATCAGGAACATCAGCACGGCCAGGATGATGGGACCGAATACGGGGTGCAGCACCACGTCGTCGATCTTTTCCGTCAGGTTGCCCTTGTCGCTCGTGTCATTGCTGACGGCGGCCAGGATGCGGCGCACTTCGCGCTGGGTTTCTTCGACGGTGACGGCATCGATGGCCGCCAGCGGTTTCGCTTCCACGACCGGCAGCGGCAGCATGGCGTCGATGGCGTTCAGCAAGGCTTTTTCGCCGTCGTGCTGCACCGCCACGGTTTCCACCACGGGCATGCCCAGTTCAGCCGACAGTCTGGCCGTGTCGATGAGCATGCCGCGCTTGCGCGCCACGTCCGTCATGTTCAGCGCCAGCAGCATGGGCAAGCCCAGGCGCTTGACTTCCAGCACCAGGCGCAGATTCAGGCGCAAATTGGTGGCGTCGACGACGCAGATGATGGCGTCCGGACGCGGGTCGCCGCGGCGCAGGCCGCCCACCACGTCGCGCGTGATGGCTTCATCGGGCGTGGTGGCCGACAGGCTGTAGGCGCCCGGCAGGTCGAGCAGGCGCACGGGCTTGCCGGCGGGCGAAGTGAAATGGCCTTCCTTGCGCTCGATGGTCACGCCGGCGTAGTTCGCCACTTTCTGGCGCGCGCCCGTCAAACGGTTGAACAGGGCGGTCTTGCCGCAGTTGGGATTGCCCAGCAAGGCAATTTGTGGCTGATGCGGCGGCTTGTGCACGCCCGCATCGACGATAGTTTCGACAGCACCCATGGTCATTCCGGTTGAAGCAGCGGTTGAATCGTGATCAGCGCCGCTTCGAAGCGGCGCAGCGCGAACGTGGCATTGCCGACCTTGATGGCCAGCGGATCGCCACCGGGAATGCCGCGCTTGAGCATGCGGATACGTTCGCCGGGAACGAATCCCAGCTCCATCAAACGGCGGGCCAGGTCGACGCCGTCCTCCGTCTGTCCTGCCGTGTGGGGCGTGATATGCAACACCGTGCCGCTCTGGCCGACTGCCAGCGCATCGAGCGTCATCATGGGTGGAACTAGAGTCATGAGCAAATTCCGTTCAAATTAAGAACACCTGATACCGGCGACGGCGCAAGGCGCCTTGCACCGGTTCGAGGTTTGTGAGGTAAAACGCAACTGTTGCGCATTACCGACAAGCGGCCATTCAATCTGTCCAGACGGCGACCGTCCGAGACAATACCAGCATTATAAACATGAATGCGAATAGTTTTTATTTAGCCCGGAGAGCCGCCCCCATCAAGGGCTGCGTCATACGGGAACATGGCCTGTCAAGCTGCGGCGCCAGGCCGCCAACTGCCGCACACTTGATCAAAATCGCTTGCATTGTCCTGCACTTTGCGCGACAATGAAACGTAATGATAATGATTCTCATTAAAACACTAGCAACAATGCTTTCCAGCACTAGTGTCTGTTCATCCTCCAGCCAGAAGGTGTATCAATGATTGTATGTGTCTGCAACAACATATCTGATCGTGAAATCCGTCAAGCCGTCGATCTTGGCCTGTCCAGCATGGCCGAACTGCGCCGCGACCTGGGCGTGGCCACCTGCTGCGGCAAATGCCACACCTGCGCACGGGAAGTGCTGAACGATCACCTGAACGCCACCGTGGCGCTGCAAGAAACCGTATTGATGCGAGCTGTACTGACAAACTAAAGAAAGCGATGAACGCCATGACGATGATGCCCCCGCCCGTAACGGTGCAGGCCGTGCAGCAATTTGCCGACTTCGACAAGAAGCGCAACAAATTCGCGCCGCTGATGGCCATCGTCGTCCTGCATATCGCCGGCTTTTACGCCATCCAGAGCGGCCTGCTGAGCCGCGTGGTCACGGCGGCCATGCCGACCATCACCACCATCAGCATCATTGCCCCGCCAGCGCCGCCCAAGCCGCCGGCACCCTCCGTACCGAAAACCGTGGAATTGAGTGCCCCCGTGCCGCGCGCCGTGATCCCGCCGCTGCCGCTGATTGCCGTGGCGCCAAGCGAACCGACGATCACGCCGCCGCAGCCGACGCGCGCCGAAGCGGCACCGGTTGCCACCGCCGCGCCGACAGCACCATCGACACCGTCGCCGACGCCGCCTGCGCCGTCGACGCCGCGCACCGTCAGCAGCGTCGAATACATCAAGGCGCCGCAACTGATCTACCCGAACCTGTCGCGCCGTCTGGGCGAAAGCGGCACCGTGGTGTTGCGCATCCTGATCAATGAAAAGGGCTTGCCCGAGCAAATCCTGATCCATAAATCGACCGGCTACGGCAACCTCGATGAAGCGGGCCGCCAGGCCGCCCAGCGCGCGCTGTTCAAGCCGATGATCGAAAACGGCAAGCCCGTCCCCGTGTACGTGCTCGTGCCCCTGACCTTCCAACTGAGCTAGCCTTCCGGCGGCCACGGCGCCGCTGCCAGCCCGCAAGCATCGCACCATGTGCCCTGCTTGCTTTTTTGCGCCCTGTTTTTTTAGTCAAGCGATTTGCTTGTTTCAGTCTGCCAGCCTACATCCCCGGGCCCGGCAGACTTTTTTTTGCCGGTGCTTCACGCAGTATCGTAGGTCGGATTAGCGCGGCCACAGGCCACACGTAATCCGACACCGCCACGATCACATCTCCGCCCACATCCTGAGCAGGTTGTGATAATGCCCCGTCAAGCCCACGGTCGCCGGTGAATCGCCGTGCTCGCCGCGCACGCTCTGGATGTTTTGATCGAGCTCGAACAGCATGCTGCGTTTCCAGTCTTCGCGCACCATGCTTTGCGTCCACAGGAAGGAGCAGATACGCTCGCCGCTGGTGACGGGCAGCACCTGATGCACGCTGCTCGACGGATACACAATCACGTCGCCGGCCGGCAGTTTCACTTCATGCGTGCCGTAAGAATCGACCACCACCAGCTCGCCGCCTTCGTACTCGTCCGGCTCGCTCAGGAAGACGGTCGACGAAACGTCGGCGCGCATCGACTGCATGCCGTTTTTCGGCGTGCGGATGGCGCCGTCGATATGCAGGCCATAGTGCTCGCCGCCCGCATAGCTGTTGAAGAAGGGCGGCAGGATGCGCAGCGGCAGCACGGCCGAGAAGAACAGCGGATTGACCATCAGCGCGCGGCTAACGATCTCGCCCAGCTCCAGCGCCAGCGGCGAACCCTCGGCCAGTTGGCGATTGCGCTTGACTTGCGCGCCTTGCGCCCCGACGCTGGCGCGTCCGTCGACCCAGTCCGTCTGCGCCAGGCGCTGGCGAAAATGCGTGACCTGTTCCGGCGTCAGCACGCCGGGTATATGCAGCATCATCTTGCTATCCTTTTTCAATAAATATCGCTGCCTGATTATCGCATCGCCGGCAGCGGCCAAGAAGACGCAAAAGCAAGAACGGAACAACATTTCCCGCCTTTTCAGCGCGACCATGCAGGCGCGCCAGCGGCGGCCAAATAGCGGCGGGAACGCGAATGAGAATGGCCTTCATTTTCCTTAACAAATAAAAAACGGAAAAATGTGGCAATCCATTTGAGAATGGGTTTTATTCGCACGATATTTACGTTAAAAAGACGGAAAAATGCCGTTTAGCGCCCGAAATCGCCCATATTTTGCGCTATCATGCGGGCATAGCGAAACCGGCAACCTGCGCGCCACCAGGCAGCCAGCGCCACCCGGCAGTGAACGCCAGCAGCCTCCGGTTTCATCATCGAACGCAATACAGAACAAAGGAAATCCCATGAAGGGCGATAAAGAAGTCATCCGCATGCTCAACGCACAGCTCACCAACGAACTGTCGGCCATCAACCAGTACTTCCTGCATGCGCGCATGTACAAGCACTGGGGCCTGGAAAAGCTGGGCAAGAAGGAATACGAAGAATCGATCGGCGAAATGAAACACGCCGACAAGCTGATCGACCGCATCCTGATGCTCGACGGCCTGCCTAACCTGCAAGCGCTGCACAAGCTGCTGATCGGCGAGAACACGCCGGAAATGCTGGAATGCGACTTGAAGCTGGAACGCGCCGCGCATGCCACCGTCAAGGAAGGCATCGCCATCAGCGAAAAAGCGGGCGATTATGTGTCGCGCGACCTGTTCCTGATGATCCTGGAAGACACGGAAGAACATATCGACTGGCTGGAAACGCAGATCGACCTGATCGCCAAAGTCGGCATCCAGAACTACCTGCAAAGCCAGATGGCGATCGAAGAGTAATGAGGACACCTGCCAAAACCTACTGCGCGTCGGCATAGGCGGCCTGCGATGCTCACCGTACTAGAGTACGGTTGCGCTTCTCGGCCACCTCTTCCTTCCGCTCGCTACGGTTTTGTCAGGTGTCGTAACATCATTGGTGGAACAAGAAAAACCGGCAGAGCCGGTTTTTTTACGTGTGTCCTCAAGTCTTTGTGGCCTGCGGCGGTCGCAGCTTGACGAACAGCACCGCCACCGCTGCGCACAGCAACAGGGCGCCGGCCAGCCGGATGACGTTTTCCGGATTGCCGCCCAGCCAGCTGCGGTAATACAGCGGCAAGGTGAATATCTGGATGATCATCGGGATGACGATGAACATGTTGAAGATGCCCATGTAGACACCCGTGCGCTCGGGCGGAATGCAGCCGGCCAGCATGATGTAGGGATTGCCCATGATGCTGGCCCACGCCAGGCCCACACCCAGCATGGGCAGCAACAGCAGCGCCGGGCTATGGATCAGCGGAATGCTCAGCATGCCCACGCCGGCCGCGCACAGGCACAGGCTGTGCATGCGCTTGGGACCGAAGCGGCGCGTGAACGGCACCAGCGCAAAGGCGGCGACAAAGGCGACGAAATTGTAGAAGGCGCCCACCTGCCCGTTCAGCAGGCCCGCGTCGCGAAAACCTTGCGACGCGGGGTCCGTCGTGTGAAACAGGGTGGCCGCCAGCGACAGCGCAATGTACTGCCAGTAGCAGAACAACGCGTACCACTGGAACAGGTTGACGATGGCCAGCTGTTTCATCGTCGGCGGCATGTCGCGCATGGCCGCGCCGATGTCGGTCAGCGTGTGGCGCCAGCCGGGCGGCCGGCTGCGGATCGCCGCCAGCTCGCTGGCCGTGAGCGGGTTTTCCGGCGTCGTCTTCAGGGTCCACAACACCGAGGCGAGCGAGAACACGGCGCCGATCAGGAAGGCGGCGATGACGATGTGCGGGATATGGCTGCCATTGACGGCATCCTTGTTCATGCCCAGCATGACGAGCAGCGATGGCGTCAGATAGGCCAGCGTTTGTCCCAGCCCCGTAAACGCGCTCTGCGTGAGAAAACCCAGCGAGTGCTGCTTCTTGTCGAGCTTGTCGCTGACAAAGGCGCGGTACGGTTCCATCGTCACATTGTTGGCCGCGTCGAGTATCCACAGCAGGCTGGCGGCCATCCACAGGGTGGGACTGAACGGCATGGCCAGCAGGCCCAGGCTGCACAGGATGGCGCCGATCAGAAAATACGGCGTGCGGCGGCCCCAGCGCGTTACCGTGCGGTCGCTCATGGCGCCGATCAGCGGTTGCACGAGCAGCCCCGTCATGGGACCGGCCAGCCACAGGTACGGCAGGCTCGCTTCGTCGGCGCCCAGGTATGTGTAGATGGGGCTCATGCTGCTTTGCTGCAGCCCAAAGCTGAACTGAATGCCGAAAAAGCCGACATTCATGTTGACGATCTGCCAGAACGACAGATGCGGACGGTGCGCGGTGGCGTCGCTCATGACTGTTCCCTTTCCAGCCACAGCATATGCCATGGCTGCAAGCCCACCGTGCCGGCCAGCACGCTGCCATCGAGGCTGTTGCGCCATTCGCCTGCGGGCAAGGTGAAACGCTGGCTGGCGCCGCTGAAGTTGCTCAGGTTGAGAAACGCGTCGCCGCGCAGCAGCGCCAGCACGGCCGGCGTGTCGGCGGGCAGCACGCTGCGCGGCGCAGCGGCGGCCAGGGCCGGCAAGCGCCTGCGCGCATCGACCAGCTGGCGCAGCGCCAGGTACAGCCGGCCGCTGGCGCTCACGCCATCGTGGCGCCATGCCAGCAGGCTGTCGTCGAACGCGGGACGCTGCAGCCAGCGGCTGTCCATGGCCCGGTCGGCGTGCTGCGTGTAGCTGTCGTCGTTGGTCATGCCCAGTTCATCGCCCATGTACAGCACCGGCAAGGCGCCAAAGCTCAAGGCCAGGCCATGCAGCAGCAGCAGGCGCCGCAACGCGTATTCCTGCTCCTGCACCGTAGTGGCGCTTTGCAGGCCGGCCAGCGAGGCGGCCATGCCGTTGCTGCCATGCGCCTTGTCGGCGCTGCTGCTCTGGAAGGCGGCGCCGCGCGCATAGCTGCCCGGTGCCCCCGCAAAGAATCGCGCGATGCGCGCCAGGCGCGCCGGCCCGTCCGTGCCCGCTTCATTGAGCAGCACGTTCCAGCCGATGTCGTCGTGGCAGCGCACATAACTGAGCCAGCTTGCGGCCGGCGGCAGCGGCGGCGTGGCGGCGATCACCTGCTGCAGTAAGTCTGTGCTTTCCTCGGCCAGCGCGCCCCAGCCGGCGGCCATCAGGCTGCTGTGATAGGCGATATGGCATTCGGGCGCCGCATCGCTGCCAAAGTAGGCGGGCAGCTTGGGCGTGGGCACGATGGCTTCGGCCTTGAGCAGCACGCCCGGCGCGACGATGGCGGCAATCGCGCGCAACGCCTGCAGCAGGCTGTGGGCTTCGGGCTGGTTCATGCAGTCCGTGCCTTCGCGCTTCCACAGGAAGGCCGTCGAATCGAGGCGGAACACCTCGACGCCCTTGTTGGCCAGTCCCAGCATGGCGCCGGCCATGGCCGCGAAGACGGCTGGATTGGCGTAGTTCAAATCCCACTGGTAGGGATAGAACGTGGTCCAGACCCAGCGCTCGAGCTCCGGCACGAAGGTGAAATTACCGGGCGCCGCCTGCGGGAAGACCTGGCCCACGGTCTGCTCGTAGCGGTCCGGCTGCACACGGTCGGGATAGGTGTGGAAAAAATCGCGCAGCAACGGATCGCCGGCCTTGGCGCCCAGCGCCCACGCATGGTCGTCGGCCACATGGTTGAGAATCAGGTCCGAGCACAGGCTGATGCCGGCTGCGCGCAACTGCGCCGTCAACGCCAGCAAGTCGGCATTGCTGCCTAGCGCAGGGTCGACTTCCTCGAAGCTGGCGACGGCAAAGCCGCCATCGCTTTCACCGGCGCGTGCACGCAGGAACGGCAGCAGGTGCAGATACGTCACGCCCAGTTCGCGCAGGTGGGCAATGCGCGCCGTCACGCCCTGCAGGTTGCCGCCGAAGCGCTGCACATAGGCGCTGTAGCCGAGCATGGACTGGCTGGCAAACCAGTCCGGCTGCGCTACGCGCTGCGCATCCTGGCGCAGCAGTTCGGGGGCGCGTGCCGCATACAGCCGCCCCACGCTTTCCATCAGGTCGCCCAGCCAGGGCAGGAAGTCCGGCCGCTGGCCATACAGGCTGCCCAGGCGATCGAGCAAGACCGCCTCCTGGCGCGCATAGCGGCGCGCCGCATCGTCGCGCAAGTGCGTGGGGAGCGGCGCCAGCAGGCGCGCCAGGGGGCTGCGTATCGACATCATGAATCTATCCTTGCTTAAAATGCGTATTTCAGGCTGACCTTGACGGCGCGCCCCGTGATCGAGCGGGCCGCATGGCCATCGCCCTCGACTTCCGTATAGCCGATCTTGTTGAACAGATTGTTCGCCGTCAGCGCCACCTGCATCTGCGGCGTGAGCTGGTAATTGACGAAGGCATTGAGCACTTGGTAGGCGGGCAAGGTGATCGTGTGCGCATCGTCGCCCCACGACTTGCCCGTGCCGACCAGACTGGCGCCCAGGGTGGCCTGCCCCCACTCATAGGTCGGCGCGATCTGGTACACGACGCGCGCCTGGCGCCGCGGCGTATTGCCGATCAGCGCCACGTCGGCCGCCGCCGTGCCCGTGATCTCGGCATCCGTGAACGTCAGGCCGCCATTGATGCGGAAGTCGCCGGCGCTGTAGGCCGCTTCCAGTTCCACGCCCTTCGCTTCATAGCTGTTGGCCGTACGCAGCTGGGTGGTCGCTTCGTAATTGCTTTCCTTGGTCTTGGCCTGGAACACGGTCACAAAAGTGCTCAGGGGTCCCCGCCGCCATTTCACGCCGCCTTCGAGCTGGCGCACGGTGTTGATCGCCACGGGCACGCTGCCATCCAGGGGCGTGCCGAACAGGATGCGGTCCGCATTGAAGGCCACGCCTTCGCTGACGCGGGCAAACACGGCCAGATTCGCCTGCAGCTTGTAGTTCGCGCCCAGCGAGTACGAGGTATGACCCAGGGTGTAATCGACCTGCTGCACCGTCGACGGCAGATAGGCTTGCGCTCCCGTGGCCTGGTTGGCCGTGCCGCTGGCATGCTGGCGGTCGCGCCGCAGGCCGCCGTCGAGGTTCAGCGCGCCGCTTTCCCAGGCCAGGTTTACGTAGGGCGACGTCGTGCGGTATTCCATGTCGACGGCGCGCGAGCAGCAGGCGCCGAAGGCCGGGCCGATGTAGCCGGGTGTGCCGCTGGCCGTTTGCAGCAGCGCGGGCTGGTCGCCCGTGGCCTGCATCAGGTATTCATTGAAGTTCCAGGTCAGGCCCAGCTTTTGCTGCGACAGGTACAAGCCGGCCGTGGTGGTCAGCTTGCCGCTGTCGAGCACAAACGTCTTGGCCAGCTTGGTGTCGCTCAGGGTATTGCTGGCGTCGTCGATGGAGGTGTTGAACACCACGGCGGAAAACGCGCGGCCCGTGTAGGGCTGGCCCCGATTCGGGCCGCTGGCAAACACGTAGCTGCCGTCGCTGCCGTTATTCGACGGGAACACGCCCGTGAAGCGGCCCGAATTGTCGGCGTAGCGGAAGTTTTCGCTCACGCTCCAGCCCTGCCCCAGCTTGAACGACGCTTCCAGACCCACGGTGTCGCTCTTGACGTGCAAACCGTCGTTGACGCGGGTGGCCACGCGCTGGTTATCCTTGTTCAGCACCATGTCGGACACCCAGTACGGCGAATAAAAACTGGCCTTGCGCGGGTCGATGCCGGCGATTTCCCCGATGCGGCCATTGCGCACGCTGACCGGCACCGGCAGGGCCGTGGGTGACTGGTCGTCGAGATGCTTGAACGACAGGCGCACGAAGCCGCTGTCGAATTCATGCGTAAGATTGCCGCGGATCTGGCCCCCCTTTTCGCTGTTGACGCCACTGTGGCGGATGCCTTCGCCCGTGCGCCAGGAGCCGCCGATGAAGAAGCGCGTGCGCTCCGAAATCGGCGCACCGTAGTCAAAGTCCACGCGCGTCTGGTCATAGCCCAGGCCACGGCTGAGGGCCACGCTGCCGCCCTTCTCCTTGCCATTCTTGCTGATGAAATTGATGATGCCGCCCGGCGAATTGGTGGCCAGGGTGGAAGCCGAACCGCCGCGCACCACTTCCAGGTGGTCGAGCGTGGAATCGATCTTGACGAAGCTGTCGGGCGTGGTGAAGTTGAAATCACCGAACTGCAGCACCGGCAAGCCGTCTTCCTGGATCTGCACATAACGCGCGCCGCCGGCGGAAATGGGCAAGCCGCGCACGGTGATGTTGGCATTGCCTTCGCCACCCGAGGATTCGGCCCGCAAGCCCGGTACCGAGCGCAGGACTTCGGCGGCGCTGGTCGGCGCATTGTGCAGGATGGTGTCGAGTTCCATGCTGCTGACGGAATTGCTCGACTTCATTTTGGATGTGCCGCCGGTGGTGCCCGTGACGACAATGCGTTCCAGGTTCAGGCCATCGGCGGGGGCGGCGCTGGCGGTATTGGCGGTCGTTTGCGCCTGAGCGGCGCCCCATTGCAGCAGGGCCAGGGCGACGGCGGCGGCCATGCAGCCGCGTTGAGCAGTACGTGTCTTCATCTTGTCTCCAGTGTTGTATGCCGATACATCGAGGTATCCGCTTGTTATGAGTCCTGGCCGCCGCATGCCGTGGCGCGCTGGCTGAGCCGGTACGTCATTATTCAACGAATAAGAATTTATTGCAATCGATTGCAATCGAGCACTGCAACATGGATTTTATGTTGTTTTCAAGAGAATTTTACGGGTGTCACAGAGCCAGATATGCGGGATCTGAGGCGAATATGAGGGTTTTCATGCTGCGGCGCAGCATGAAAATATACGGATAAATTGGAATTTATTGCAATCGGTTGCAGCAGAGAAGCAACACGCTCTTCAGCGGCCCGAGGCGCGTACTATTAGCTCGGTTGGCAATTGCTGCGATGGCGCAGGCGCGCCGTCGACCAGCGCCAGCAACGAAGCCACCAGCGCCCGCCCGGCGGCGCGGATCGGCTGGCGCACGGTGGTCAGCGGTGGGTGGAAGTACGCGGCCAGTTCGATATCGTCGTAGCCGACCACGGCCACCTGTTCCGGCACGGCCACGCCACGCGCGCGCAGGGCGCTGATGGCGCTCATGGCCAGCAAGTCGCTGCAGGCAAAGATGGCGTCGAACGGCAACTGGCGGTCCAGCAGTTCCTGCACATCCGTCGCGCCGCCCTGCGGCAGGAAGGAGCCGGCCACGTACAGTTGCGGGTCGGGCGTCAGTCCCTGCGCGGCCAGCGCCTGCGCATAGCCCTGGTGGCGCTGCGCCACTTCGGGCAGCTTGGCGTCGCCAAAGAAGGCGATGCGCCTGCGCCCCGCCGCCAGCAAGTGTTCCGTGGCCAGCCGGCCGCCGGCGATGTTGTCGCCGCCGACGGTGCAATACAGCTGCTGCGGCAATTGCGCGCCCCACACGACAATGGGCACCTGGCGCGCGGCCAGCTGGTTCAGTTGTTCATGGTGGCGCCACTGGCCAATCAGGATGATGCCGATCACGCGGCCGCTATCGAAGGACTGGGCGGCCGCATCGAGCGTTTCGGCATCCACGCGCGAGATGAGCATGTCGAAACCCTGCTCCGTCAGCGCATCGGCCAGGCTGCCCAGCATGCTCAAAAAGAAAGGATCGGACAGGTGCTGGCGCGTGGCCGCGTCGTACGGCACCACCACGCCGACCGTGCGGTTCTGTTTCAGGCGCAGGTTTTGCGCGCCGATATTGATGGAATACTTGAGCGAACGGGCCAGCGCGATGACGCGCGCGCGCGTCTCTTCATTGACCAGCGAGCTGCCGCTCAGGGCGCGCGACACGGTGGACGTGGACACGCCGGCCAGGCGCGCGATATCGGCCATCTGCAGGCGTTGCTGTGCCTTCGTATCGGAACCGGTCATCGTGCGCTCACTGCGGCACGGTGTCCTTGAACGACTGCCGCTCGGACAGTTTGTCGAACAGGCGCGCCAGCGCCGGGTGATCAGCGCGCCAGTCGATTTCCGGGAAGCGGAAGCTGAGCCAGCCCAGGGTGCAGCCCACGGCCACGTCGGCCAGGGTGTAGTTCTTGCCGGCGCAATAGGCGCTCTCGCCCAGGCGTGCTTCCAGCGCCGCCAGACCCAGCGTGACTTTGTCCAGCTGGCGCGCGATCCAGGCCGCGCTTTGCTGCTCGGGCGGGCGCTGCGTGCGCTCCAGGCGCACCAGCACGCCCGCGTCGAGGATGCCGTCGGCCAGCGCTTCCCAGTTCTTGATATCGGCCCGCTCGCGGCCATTGCCGCCGGCCGGCAGCAGCTTGCACACGGGCGTGAGCGTGTCGAGGTATTCGACGATGACTTTCGAATCGATCAGCGTGCTGCCATCCTCCATCACCAGGCAAGGCACTTTACCGAGGGGATTGGCCTGGGCGATGCGGGTTTCCGGCACCCACACGTTTTCCAGCTCGAAGACATAGTCGAGCTTTTTTTCCGCCAGCACGATACGGGCTTTGCGGACATACGGGCTGGCGAGGGAACCGATCAGTTTCATAGGTACTTTGAGGTAAGGGAGCAGCAAGCAGTATAGCATCGGCGGCAGCGGTGTTTGGCAGCACGCGCCCGACGGTCGCTCGGGTGTGGCAGGCACGCCGCATCGGGGCCAAATTCGGCCAAATTGCGGTGCGCCGGCGGCCAACGGACGGCTGGCCAGCGGCCAGCGGTGGTAAAATCGCCCTTTACTGTGGCGCCGTCAGTGTTGCTGTATTGCAATAGCCCTGCCCTCCCCGCGCGCCACACGCCAACCGTTTCTTTAACTTGCGTCCGCTCTCATGACTTCTACTACTCCGTATTCCACGCTGTCGGCCCTGTCTCCGCTCGATGGCCGCTACGCCAGCAAGACCGATCTGCTGCGCCCGATCCTGTCCGAAGCCGGTTTCATGCACCACCGCGTGAAAGTGGAAATCTCCTGGCTGCAAGCGCTGTCGCAAGCCGGTTTCGCCGAGATCAAGCCTTTCTCGGCAGAAGCGAGCGCCCTGCTTGACAAGATGGCGTCCGATTTCTCGGAAGCCGACGCGGCCCGCATCAAGGCCATCGAAGCGGTCACCAACCATGACGTCAAGGCTGTCGAGTACTGGCTGAAGGAACAAGTGGCGGACGTGCCGGAACTGGTGGCGGCGTCGGAATTCATCCATTTCGCCTGCACCTCGGAAGACATCAACAACACCTCGCACGGCATGATGCTGAAAGCCGCGCGCGATGGCGTGATGCTGCCGGCCTTGAACGGCCTGGTGGCCAAGCTGACGCAGATCGCGCACGACAACGCCGACGTGCCGATGCTGTCGCGCACGCACGGCCAGACGGCCAGCCCGACCACCCTGGGCAAGGAGTTCGCCAACGTCGTGGCCCGTCTGCAGCGCGCAGTGAAACGCATCGAGCAAGTGGAAATCCTCGGCAAGATGAATGGCGCCGTCGGCAACTACAACGCCCACCTGTCCGCCTACCCCGGCTTCGACTGGCCGGCATTCTCGCAGGCCGTCATCGAACAGCGCCTGGGCCTGGTCTTCAACCCGTACACCATCCAGATCGAGCCGCACGACTACATGGCTGAACTGTTCGACGCCTTCGCGCGCGCCAACACGATCCTGCTGGACCTGAACCGCGACATCTGGACGTACGTCTCGCTGGGCTACTTCAAGCAAAAACTGAAAGCGGGCGAAATCGGTTCCTCGACCATGCCGCACAAGGTCAACCCGATCGACTTCGAGAACTCGGAAGGCAACCTGGGCCTGGCCAATGCTGTCCTGAAACACCTGTCGGAAAAACTGCCCGTCTCGCGCATGCAGCGCGACCTGACCGATTCGACCGTGCTGCGCAATATCGGCGTGGGCCTCGGTTACACCCTGCTGGCCTATGACAGCTGCCTGCGCGGCCTGAACAAGCTGGAAGTGAACCACGCGCGCCTGGCGCAAGACCTGGACGCGACGTGGGAAGTTCTGGCCGAGCCCGTACAAACCGTGATGCGCCGCTATGGCATCGAAAACCCGTACGAACAGCTGAAAGAGCTGACGCGCGGCAAGGGCATCTCGAAAGAAGCGCTGCAAACCTTCGTCAATGGCCTGGCCATTCCGCAGGATGCCAAGGACGTGCTGTTGACCATGACGCCGGGCAACTACATCGGTATCGCCGCGCAATTGGCCAAAGCCATCTAAGCAGTTTCCACATGGGGATCCTGCTATCCCACTCCTGCGGGGCGGCCAGCACACAAATGCTGCCCGCCCCGCAGTTTTTCCAGCAATCTTTCTTGTAGAATCTGCAGCACGCAGCGCAATTTGCTTTTCTTTGGTATATTAGGCCGAATTAGTCCTAATACGTACTACTTTCAAGAAAGCCGTCGATGCAACGCTACACCACCACCGCCATCATCCTGCACTGGCTGACCGCCCTGCTGATCATCAGCGCCTTCATCATGGGCCTGGTCATGGTCGACATTCCCGGCCTGACGCCCACCAAGCTCAAATATTTCTCCTGGCATAAATGGCTGGGTGTGACCGTGCTGGCCATCGCCGCCATCCGCCTGCTGTGGCGTAAGGCCAACGTGCCGCCGCCGCACCCTGCCAGCATGGTGGCCTGGCAAAAGAAGGCGGCCGACGCCATGCATGTGCTGCTGTATATCCTGATCTTCGCCGTGCCCGTCTCCGGCTACCTGTACACGCTGGCCGCCGGCGTTCCCGTGGTTTACCTGGGCCTGTTCCAGCTGCCCGTCATCATGGCGCCGAACCCGGAACTTAAGCCGCTTTTAAAAGAGATTCATTATGTTCTGAACATGACGATGGCCGCCGCCGTGGCCTCCCATGTGCTGGCGGCACTGAAGCACCAGTTCATCGACCGCGATGGCGTCCTCAAGCGCATGTTGCCGTAACACCGACTTCCCTTGCTCACTGAAACTACAGGAAAAAAACAAGATGAAAACCACCCAACGCATCGTCCTCGCTTCCCTGCTGGGCCTGTCCGTGGCCGCCACCGCCGCCACCTTGCTGAAAGTCGATCCCGCCAAGACCAGCGTGTCGGCCGTGTTCAAGCAAATGAACGTGCCTGTGGAGGCGAAGTTTAAGAAATTCAATATCGCCATCGATTACAATCCGGCCACGCCGGACGCGTCGAAAGCATCGGTGGAAATCGAGACGGCCAGCATCGATATCGGCGATCCGGAATACAACAAGGAAGTGGCCAAGAAAGAATGGTTTAACGCGGCCCAGTTCCCGAAAGCCACCTTCGTCTCGAGCAGCATCAAAGCCGCCGGCGCGGGCAAGCTGACGGTCAGCGGCAAGCTGAGCATCAAAGGCAAGACTACCGACGTGACCTTCCCCCTGACGGTCAAAGCCGATGGTGGCAAATATGCGTTCGACGGCGCCCTGCCGATCAAGCGCCTGACCTATAACATCGGCGAAGGCGAGTGGAAAGACACGAGCATGGTTGCCGACGAGGTTACCATCAAATTCCACGTAGCAGCCCAGTAACACCTGAGAAAACGTCCATGGCTGCGTTGCTCTTGCCTCGTCGTGCTATTCGCACTGCCTTCGGCAAGGCGCCTTGCCCTGAACGTTTTTCAGGCGTTACAAAAAACAACCCAACCACCTGTTCAACTATAGGATCTGCATGAAATTTTCGCACTTGATGATCGCCGTGCTGGCAGCGGCCGGCGCGGGTTCGGCCATGGCCGCGACCGACACCTACAACCTCGACCCGACGCACACTTTCCCCAGCTTTGAAGCCGATCACATGGGCATGTCCGTGTGGCGCGGCAAGTTCAACAAGACCAAGGGAACCGTGACCCTGGACCGCGCCGCCAAGACGGGCAGCCTGGACCTCGTCATCGATGCCGATTCGATCGACTTCGGCCTGGACGCCATGAACACGCACGCGAAAAAAGCGGACATGTTCAATGTCGAGAAATTCCCGCAGATCACCTACAAGAGCACATCGCTCAAGTTCAACGGCGAGCAGCTGGTGGAAGTCGATGGCGAACTGACGCTGCTGGGCGTGACCAAGCCCGTCAAGCTGAACGTGAGCAAGTTCAAGTGCATCATGCACCCGCGCTACAAGCGTGAAGTCTGCGGCGCCGATGCCACGGCGGACTTCAAGCGCAGCGACTTTGGCCTGAACTACGGCATGCCGGCGTTTTCGCCGGAAGTCAAGCTGGCCATCCAGGTGGAAGCCATCAAGGCCGATTAAACACGACCTTGTCGCATGACAAGCCCGCCTCGCTGCCCGCAGCCAGGCGGGCTTTTGCATGCGCCATGCGAATCCGCTGGACTTTTCTATCGTGCGGCATCAGTATCAATTTGCCATGACGTGCAGGCCGCACCGCTCTGGCACAACCACTCATCCATCGCGCGGAGGATTACATGAATTTCATTATCTGGATCGTTATTGGCGGTGTCATCGGCTGGCTGGCCAGCATGGTCATGAAAACGGATGCGCAACAGGGCATCTTCCTCAATATCGTCGTCGGTATCGTCGGCGCCTTCCTGGGCGGCTGGCTGCTGGCGCCCCTGTTCGGCACGGGCACCATCAATAGCGACAATTTCAGCCTGTCTTCGCTGCTCGTTTCGTTCCTGGGCGCCGTGATCCTGCTGGGCATCGTGAATCTTTTGCGCCGCGGCAAAATACGTTAAGCAGACACATAGCAGCGCATCAGCAAGTGGCCGGGCCGCGCAAGCGCCCGGCCACTTTTTATTGCCGGCAAGACAATTGTATGGACAATACCACAGCCGCGGCACGAGAAAATGCCCGTTCACAGCCCGCTTCTGCCCCTGCAATATCAAAAATAGTGTAATTTTCATAAGCAACTACAAACATGCCGTCGGGAAAATGTGATTGACTAGTGCGAGTTCGATACGGATACTCTAGGTCGCCCGCTGAGAAAAAACACTGGGTACACGTTGGTTCCGACTTCCCTTCATGTAAAAGACTAGAACTCGAATGAAAAAATCTTTAATCGCGCTCGCTATCCTGAGCAACTTCGCACACGCCGACGAAGGCATGTGGATGCCCCAACAGCTGCCACAAGTAGCCAAGGAATTGAAAGCGGCCGGACTGAAACTCGATCCGACCACCCTGACCAAACTGACGGAATTCCCGATGGGCGCCATCGTCAGCCTGGGCGGCTGCTCGGCCTCGTTCGTCTCGCCGCAAGGCCTGGTTGCCACCAACCACCATTGTGTCTACAACAGCGTGGCGGTCAATTCGACCAAAGAGCGCGATTTGCTGGCCAACGGTTTCCTGGCCAAGACGTTCGCTGAAGAATTGCCGGCCGCCCCAGGCAGCCGCATCTTCGTCACCTCGGCCGTGACCAATGTCAGCGACAAGATCATCACCGCCGACGTGGCCAAGCTGCAAGGCAAGGCACGCATCGACGCGATCGAGAAAAACCAGAAAAAACTGGTCGCCGAATGCGAAAAAGAAGCCGGTTTCCGCTGCACCGTGTCCGCCTACTACGGCGGCCTGGAGTTCTACCTGATCAAGCAACTGGAAATCCGCGACGTGCGCCTGGTGCACGCGCCTCCGGCAGGCGTGGGCAAGTTCGGCGGCGATACCGACAACTGGATGTGGCCTCGCCACACGGGCGACTACGGTTTCTACCGCGCCTATGTCAGCAAAGACGGCAAAGCTGCCGACTTCAGCAAGGACAACGTGCCTTACCAGCCAAAACACGTGCTGAAACTGGCCAAGGATGGCTTGAAAGAAGGCGATTTCGTGATGGTCCTGGGTTACCCTGGCCGCACCAACCGTCACCGCCTGCCATCGGAAGTGGCGTACACGTTTGACTGGAACTATCCGGCCTTCGTGAAAGCGTCGGGCGAAACCCTGGCCATCATCGCGCGTGAAACCAAGGACAACAAGGACGTTGCCCTGAAGTATGCGGGTCAAGTTGCTGGCGTGAACAATTACTACAAGAACCGCCAAGGCATGCTCGATTCCTACGCCGGCAGCGACTTCCTGGCACGCAAGACAACGGAACACGACGCCCTGAAAGCGTGGGTCAACGCCACGCCAGCACGCAAGGCCGAATTTGCCGGCGATATCGAGCAAGTGGAAAAGCTGATCGCCGAGCGCGATGCCGACACCAAGCGCGATTTCTTCCTCAGCTACGCACAGCCACGCCTGCTGAACACGGCACGCAGCCTGTACCGTCTGTCGAACGAAGGCACCAAGGCCGACACGGAACGCAAGTCCGGCTACCAGACGCGCGATTTGCCGCGCCTGACGTCGGGCATCACATCGGTCGAACGCACCTACGATGAAAAAGTCGACAAGGCGCTGGTACTGAACAGCCTGACCAAGTACGCCGCGCAACCGGCAGCACAACGCCGCGCCAGCTTTGACGCCGCCATCGGCATCAAGGACGGCATGTCGCAAGCCGACCTGTCCGCCGCCCTGGACAAACTGTATGCGGGCAGCAAGCTGGCCGACAAAGAAGAACGCGCAGCATGGCTGAAACGCACGCCAGCCGAATTCCAGGCCAGCAAGGACAGCTTCATCCAGGCAGCCGTCGCCATGTATCCGGATTCGCTGAAAAACGAAGCGGAAGACGAAGAATTGGCAGGCAAGATCCAGCAAGCCTACGCCAACTACATGAAAGCAAAAATTGCCTTCATGAAGAGCAAAGGCCAAGCCGTCTATCCTGACGCCAACAGCACCCTGCGCGTCACGTTCGGCAAAGTGGCCGGCCGCGACCATGGCGCCGATGGCACCACCTGGACTGCCTTCACCACCGTCAATGGCGTCGTTGCCAAAGCCACGGGCCAGGGCGAGTTCAATGCACCAGCCAATCAACTGGCCGCGATCAAAGCCAAGGACTTCGGTAAATTCGTCGATCCGAAGCTGAAAACCGTGCCGGTCGACTACCTGGCCACCCTGGACATCACCGGCGGCAACTCCGGTTCGGCTGCCCTGAATTCCAAAGGCGAATTCATCGGCCTGGCCTTCGACGGTACGCTGGACTCGATCATTTCCGATTGGGACTACAACAAGGCCAACACCCGTTCGATCCAGGTCGACCTGCGCTACATGCTGTGGAACATGAAACACATCGACCACGCAGACAACCTGCTGAAAGAAATGGGCGCTGAGTAACAAAAAGCAATAACCCGGCAACGGGCGCTTTAGCCTGAGCCACTCCTGCGGGAGTGGCTTTTTTTCGCCTAGCGTTTTACCTTGCTAAAGCGGTAAGGTACGGCTTGCTCCGCGCCAAACACTTGCGCGCTGCCATGGCCCAGCGGCAGCATGACTCGCCGCCCCTCGTGCAGCAGCAAGGCCAGGTCGGCGCCGGGAAAGCGCTGCGCCAGCAGCGGATAGGCTTGCCGTTCGATAGGGGCGGCGGGAATCACGATGCGGTAGTCGCTATCGCCAAAGTCCAGCAGCAGCGCGGGAAGCGCATCGGAGCCCGGCAGCGCCGTGATGCGCAGGCGCGCGCTTCCCTTGACGAGCTCGAAGGCTGACCACAGGGGCAAGCCGCGCCGCATGGGGCCAATCTGCAACTGTGGCGCGTGGCCCGCATCCGCCGACGTCAACACGATGTCAGGCCGCTCTTCCGGCACGGCGCCATCGATGGCCAGCAGCCAACCCCGGTAGCGTATCAGCGCGCCCTGCGCGCTAGCCGTGACAGACCCACCCTGCGCCACCGCTCCCTTGCCCGCCGGCAAGCGCAACGGCGCCGCCTGCGCCGCCAGGCAAGCCCACCACACCAGCACCGCCATCGCCATCGCAGTCGCCATCTTCACCATGCCGCCTCCCTCGTGCGTGAAACGTATTCATAACACAAGTACCGCGACAAGCCCCTGCGGCGCCTCAAGGCGGCAGCGCCGGTGCTACAATTGGCCCTTAGCGGGCGTACTTACCCAGCGCGCCTTCCCCCTCCCAGACTCAGACCGCTATGCCACCAGACTTGCGCACGACCTACGAACTCGGTAACCACAACCAGACCACGACCTGGCTGGAATGCATCACCTTCTATCAAGATCTCGCCGCACGCTATCCGCAGGTGCTGCACTTCGAACAGATCGGCCTGTCCGACTCGGGCGTGCCCATCCACGCTGGCGTCGTCAGCGCGGACGGCGTGTTTGACCGCGAGCAAATCAAGCGCGCAGGCCGCACCGTGTTCTTCAACAACAACGGCATCCATCCGGGTGAACCGGAAGGCATCGACGCCTGCATGGCCATCGTGCGCGACCTCTGCACGCAGCCGGAGCGCCTGGCCGCGCTGGGCAGCACCGTGCTGCTGTTCATTCCCATCTACAACGTCGATGGCAGCCTGAACCGCGCCAACACGTCGCGCGTGAACCAGGATGGTCCGGAGCAATTCGGTTTCCGCGGCAATAGTCGCCACCTGGACTTGAACCGCGACTTTATCAAGTGCGACAGCCTGAACGCGCAAGTGTTCAACCGCCTGCTGACGAATTGGGATCCGGATGTGATGGTCGACACGCATACATCGAACGGCGCCGACTACCCGTACACGATGACCCTGATCCACACGCAGACGGATAAGCTGGGCAATGGCCTGGGGCCCTTCCTGCAAGACACCATGCTGCCGCACATCTTTGCGCACATGGAAAGCGCTGGCTGGCCCACGTGCCCGTATGTGAATCCCGTCAAGGATAGCCCCGACCACGGCATCGCCGAATTCCTCGAAGTGCCCCGTTTCTCGACCGGTTTTGCGGCCCTGCATCACGTCATCGGTTTCATGCCGGAAACGCACATGCTGAAACCGTTTGCCGACCGCTACGCCTCCATGCGCGCCCTGCTCGACATCACGATGGCGTTCACGGTGGAACACGGCGAGAAAATCCGCCAATTGCGCGCGCAAGCCAAGGCGGCGGGCCGCACGCAAGCCGAGTGGCCGATCCACTGGGCCATGAACGAAGAGCAGCCGTCGACCTTCCCCTTCATGGGCTATGCGGCGCAATACACGCCGAGTCTGCTGGGTGACTACCAGCGCCTGTCCTACGATCGCTCGCAGCCGTGGGAACGCGATATCAAGTATTACAACCGCTTCGATGCGGACGTCACCGTGGCCGCGCCGAAAGCCTATGTGGTACCGCAAGCGTGGCGCGAAGTGATCGAACGGCTGCGCTGGAACGGCGTCGAAATGAGCCGCATCACCGCCGAACAGACCTTAACGGCCCGCTACTACCACATCGCCTCCGTCGGCACGCGCGCCACGGCCTACGAAGGCCACATGTTCCACGACCATGTAGAACTCGAAGCGCGCACGGGCCAGTTCACCGTGCAAGCGGGTGATTATGTGATCAGCCTGGACCAGGACAACGCCCGCTACGCCGTGGAAACCCTGGAACCGCAGGCGCACGACAGCTTCTTCCGCTGGGGTTTCTTCAATAGCGTGCTGGAGAAGAAGGAAGCGTTTTCCGATTACGTCTTCGAAGACATGGCATCCGAACTGCTGCGCGATGAACCGGCGCTGGCGGCCAAGTTTGCTGAGTGGAAAGCGGCCAATCCCGCCTTGCTGAGCAATCAGGAAGCCGTGCTGAACTTCATCTTTGCACACTGCCAGCGCTTTGCCGAGCCGGAATGGCGGCGCTACCCAGTGATCGCCCTGATGTAAATCCGGGCTGTAGCGACTGCAACATCCTGGCGCCGCATCGGAGACCCCGGTGCGGCGCCTCTTTCTGTGCCCTGCCCACAAGGTAATCCCATGCACTACGCACTGAACCTGCGCACCTTTATTTACAGCCATTATTTTTATCTGGGCTTGCGCGTGGCCATCGGTCTCGTCGGCCTGGCCTTGCTGACCCAGGAAATCAGTGACAGCGCCACCGCCATGACGGTGTGCATCGGCGCCCTGTGCACGACCCTGATGGACATGCCCAGCCCGCTGCGCCACAAGTTCAACGAAATGCTCGCTTCCGTGCTGCTGTGCAGCGCCGTGACACTCCTGATCAGCCTGTGCGGGCCCGTGCAGTGGCTGTTGATGACGGTGCTCGTGCTGGTCAGTTTCCTCGCCAGCATGATGGTGGTGTACGGCAAGAAATCCATGCCCTTGCAATTGGCCGCCCTGTTCATCATGACCATGTCGATGGAGCACCAGATGACGTGGCAGCAATCGTTCCACCACGCGGGCCTGTTCATGCTCGGTGGCCTCATCTATCTGGCTTACGCCATGGCCATCGCCTGGGTCTTGCGCCACCGCATCAAACAGCAAGTGCTGGCCGAAGCCCTGTTCGAACTGGCGGCCTACATCGATATCAAGGCCGATTTCTACGACACGCGTTTTAATTTGACGGAACAGTTCAACAAGCTGGTGCGCCACCAAAGCATTTTGGCCGACCGCCAGCAAGCGTCACGCGATTTGATCTTGCGCAGCCACAAGAACAGCAAGGATGCCATCGTCGTGCAAGTGCACGTGTGCATGCTCGATCTGTATGAACTGATCCTTTCCACGCACACGGATTACGCGCTGCTGCGCCAGCACCTAGCCGACTCCGACGTCCTGAAATCCTTGCACGACCTGGCCTACAAGGCGGCACGCGACATCGAAGCCGTCGCCTATGCCGTCACGCGCAAGCGCGCCTCGTATGCGCAGATCAGCTATGACAAGGAATGGGCCGATATCGAAGCAGAGATCGTCCGCCTGCAGGCGAAGGGAGACAACGCGCAGGAAGCGCTGGCCACCCTGCGCGCGCAGCGCAACAAGATCCGCGCCATTCTGAAAATGATCGCCGAGCTGCACCTGGCCACGCAAAAAGTCTATGCCGACGTGCCATTCTGGAGCGGCGCGGACATGGCCCCCTTCTTGTCGCAGCAGAAATATGAGCTGACAACCCTGCTGTCGAATCTGCGCCTGGATTCGCCCGTGTTCCGCTTCGCCCTGCGCGTCTCGATGGCCATCTCGGTGGGATTGCTGATCGGCCACTGGCTGCCGTACGCGGCCCACAGCTACTGGATCGTGCTCACCATCGTCATCATCCTGCGCCCCACGTTCAGCATGACGCGCCAGCGCCGCGCCGACCGCATCATCGGCACCATCATCGGCTGCGTGGTCACGGCCATCGTGATCCGCTACGTGCACAGCAATATCGTGCTGATGGCCATCCTGTTCCTCTCCATCGTGGCCACGCCCACCTTCATCTATTTGCGCTACCGCTACACGGCCATCGCCGTCAGCCTGATGATCTTGCTGCAAATGCATTTGGTGGCGCCCAGCAACCCGAACCTCGTCAGCGAACGCCTGATCGATACCCTGATCGGCGCGGCGGTGGCCACCGTGTTCAGCTTTGTACTGGCCAACTGGGAATACCAGAGCCTGCCACGCCTCGTGCGCCAGGTGTTGAATGTGAATGTGAGTTATATGCAGGCCAGCTTCGCGCTGCTGCAAGGCAAATGTTTTGATGATTTCGCCTACCGTATCGAGCGCAAGCGCTTGATGGACAGCCTGGCCGCGCTCAGCTCGGCGCTGGTGCGCATGCTCGACGAACCGGCCAGCAAGCAGCGGGCCGTGGAAGACATCAACCTGTTCATCGTGCAAAATTATTTATTGGTCGCCCACGTGGCGGCGCTGCGCTCCATCCTCGGGCGCCATGCCAGCCAGCTTCCCGTCGCCCCCGTCAATGCCTTGCTTGGCCACAGCCATACGCAAGTGTGTCTGACCCTGTCACGCGCGCTGGAACAGCTCGACGACAAGGCTGCCATCAGCGCCCCGCTGGCTACCCTGCCCGCGCCGCCCGTCAGCGACGTGGCCTGGTCGGGATGGCCGCTGGTGCAGCGGCGCATCCGCCTGTTACAGGCAGATGCGGACAAGATTGTGATACATAGCGCGGCGATCGTGCATATTGTGGCACCGCGCTAAGCCTGCTCAGCTTACTTCAGGTATTGTTCAAACCAGCCGATAGTGCGCTTCTGCAAGTCGCGCTGGTGCTCGGGCTTGCGGAAGGAATGGCCTTCGCCATCGTAGATGAACAGGCTGGACGGCACGCCCATAGCGCGCAGGCCGTGCCAGAATTCCAGCGACTGGGCGGCAGGCGTTTCCACGTCGCGCTCGCCCACGTAGATCAGGGTTGGCGTCTTGGCCGCCTTGATCGATTCGATGGGCGACGCCTTGCGGTAGACAGCCGGATTGTCATAGGCGGAGGCGCCAAAGAACGGGATCATCCACTGGTTGATGCCGTTCTGGCCGTAATAACTGATCCAGTTCGACACGCCCGCGCCCGCCACGGCCGCCTTGAAGCGGTCGCTGTGCGTGACGCCCCACATGGTCATGAAGCCGCCATATGAATGGCCGATCAGGCCCAGGCGCTGGCCATCGACGGGCGCCACTTTTTCCACCGCATCGATGCCGGCCAGGATGTCGCGCCAGTCGCCGCCGCCAAAGTCGGCCATGTTGGCGCGCGTAAATGCCTGGCCCTGGCCAAAGCTGCCGCGCGGATTGGGCAGGAAGACGAAATAGCCTTTTTGCGTCAATTCGTGGATCAGGGTGCTCGCTCCCACGTAACGGGGCGAGGCGGCCGCGCCTGGGCCGCCATGCACGTTGACGATCATCGGATAGCGCTTGCCTGCGTCCGTCTTCAACGGCCCCAGCAGCCAGCCTTGCACCTTGTATTGCTCGTTGTTCCAGCCCACGTTCTGCACCGCCAGTTGCGGCGCAAAGCCGTCATTGTCGCGCGTGATCTTTTTCAGCTGGCCCACCGGTCCCGCCACCAGGTAGCTGGCGTGCGTAAAATCTTCCTGCGCGGCAGCGACTTGACGGCCATCGGCGCTGAACGACAAGCGGCCATCGCTGCCGCTGCTGCTGAGTTCACCGAGCAGCAGCGGCTGGGCCGGGCCGCTTTGCGCATCGACGGGCACCAGCGCCAGCTGCGAATCGATCAGAGCCGTTGCCAGCAAGCCGGCGCCGCGCCAGACGACGCCATTGAAGGTGCCGCGGTAATCAGGCGTGAGATTGCGCGGCGTGCCGCCTGCCAGCGGTACGGTATAAATGTCGCCGCCGATGGAGCCGAAATCGCTCATCAGACCGCCGATGAAGACCACTGTCTTGCCGTCCGGCGAAACCGATGGAAAGTTCAGCTGCATGGCCGGTGAGGCGATCACGCGCAGGGTGCCAGTGGCAGCATCGATATGGCTGAGCTTGGCGACCCACCAGTTGCTGTCGCCATTGCCTTGCGCGCTGGTGGCAACAAAGCCGCGGCCATCGGGCGTCCAGCTGTATTCATACACATAGGTGTCGCCTGGTGACAGCAGACGCGGTTCGCCGCCGCTGGCCGGCACGACGGCGATGCGCTGGGCATCGTCTTCGCTACCCACTTCGCCCACCTGGCGCGCGCCCGCTTCGACGGCGCCGGCCAGCTTGCGTGCGCCCACCGTCGCCAGCAGGGCCAGCTGCTTGCCGTCCGGCGACCAGCGCGCCGTGCTGGCCACGCCCTTGATACTGGTCAACATCCGCACCGGCGCCTGCGACAGGGTGGCCAGGTACAGCTGCGCCGTGCCCGCCTTGGCGTCGTAGCCGACAAAGGCCAGCTGTTTGCCGTCCGGCGACCAGCTGGGCTTGTCGTAGGAACACACGGCACACGGATCGAATTGCTGCACGATGGCGCCGTTGGCGGCGTCGCGCACGACGATGGCCGCATGCGGGCGCTGCGTCTGTTCACCCGCTCGGCTCGACTCGATGGCGGCGATGCGCTGGCCGTTGGCCGACAGGGCCACGGCGCGGTAATC
Organism: Janthinobacterium sp. GL_088; assembly: GCF_057837845.1. Taxonomy (NCBI): domain Bacteria; kingdom Pseudomonadati; phylum Pseudomonadota; class Betaproteobacteria; order Burkholderiales; family Oxalobacteraceae; genus Janthinobacterium; species Janthinobacterium sp. GL_088. Next base: position 6,364,909 of record NZ_CM174453.1, read on the forward strand.
GCGCAAGGCCGGCTCGGTTGCAGGGGCGGCGTGTGCCAGGGTGCCCAGAAGGCTGCTTGCCAGCAAGCCGCAAGCGGCCAGATCAGTTATTTTCATCATGTAAATTCCGGTTAGAAATAAAAAAAACCGCCGGCAAGCGCGGCGGTTTCGGATGGAACAGACTGCATTAGCGGGCCTTCTTGCCCAGATGCGAATGCCGCATGCTGTACAAGAAATAAATAGCCACCGTCACCGCCATCCACACGCTGAACACGACAAACGTCGTATGCGGCAAATCGCGCATGATGTACAGGCAAGCCAGGATGCTCAGGCCCGGAATCACGTACGGGCCGAACGGCACGCTGAAGCCTTCGATGCGGTTCGCGCCCTGCTTGTGGCGCAGCACGGGCACGGCGATCGAGACCACCATGAAGGCCGTCAGGGTACCGATGCTGACCATATCCCACAGGTAAGTCGCATCGACGGAACCGGCCACCACGGCCACGACGAGGCAGACGATGATGGTATTGCTGACCGGCACCAGAGTGCGCGGGTGGATCTTCTGGAACGATTTCGGGATCAGGCCGTCGCGGCTGACGGCAAACAGGATGCGCGTCTGGCCGTAGATCGTCACCAGGGTCACGCTGAAGACGGAAATGACGGCGCCGGCCGACAGCACCAGTGCGGGCCAGGTCTTGCCTGTGACGTTTTGCAGGATCACCGCCAGGCCCGCTTCCTGGCCTTCAAACAATTTCGCTTGCTGCGCGCCGAGGGCCGCCACGGCCACCAGCAGATAAAACACGGTAACGATGAGCAAGGCGCCGAGGATGCCGCGCGGCACATTGCGCGTGGGATTTTTCACTTCGTCACCCGCCGTCGCCACCGTATCGAGGCCGATGAAGGAGAAGAAGACGGTGCCGGCCGCGGCCGTGACGCCCGTCATGCCGGCAAAGCCCTTGCTATTGTCGGTATTGAAAAAGGGGAAGAAATTGTCGGCATTGAAACCGGAAAACGCGATGACGATGAAAAACACGAGGATCGCCAGCTTGATGATGACCATGATGGCATTCATCAGGGCCGATTCCTTGGCGCCGCGCAGCAGCAGAAAGCCGCACATGCAGATCAAAAAGATTGGCGGCAGGTTGATGTGGCCGGCATGAAACTCCATCCCATGCGGGCCGGAAACGATCATCGGCGTGCGCAGCATCTCGGGAATGTGCCAGCCGAAGGCATTTTCCAGGAAATTATTCAGATAGGACGACCAGCCGATGGCCACGGCACTGCCCGCCAAGCCGTATTCGAGCAGCAAGCAGGCGGCCATGATGAAGGCAAGAAACTCGCCCACGGTGGCGTAGGCAAACGAATACGAGGAGCCGGAGGCGGGTATGCGGAACGACAATTCCGCATAGCACAAGGCCGTCAGGCCGGCCGTGATGGCGGCGATCAGGAAAGACAGGACGACTGAGGGGCCCGCCTTGGGGACGGCTTCGACCATGGTAAAGAAAATGCCCGTGCCAATGGTGGCGCCGACGCCGATCATGGTGAGGGAAAACAGGCCGATGGACCGGCTCAAGCCACTGCTGCTGAGGCCTTCACCATATTCGACCGTGGTATCGATCGGCTTGGTGCGGCAAAGTTTCTGGACCAGGGTTTGGCTCACTAACATTCCTTTATGAGGCATGCACTTGAACACCTGCAAAAACCTACTGCGCGTCGCGATTCGCGGCCTGCGATGCTCACTGTGCATTCGCACAGCTGCGCTTCTTAGCCACGATTCGCATCCGTTCGCTACGGTTTTGTCAGGTGTTGTTCGCAACATGACGGGTAAAAACAAATAGCGCTCCGGCCCTACCTGGCAAAAAACCGGAAAGATCGCGTCCATTTTCAAAACTAAGCGATTATAGGGCTTTCATCGGCCCAGCTAAACAGAAGTTTGATGCAAGGAAACAACGCCAGGCGTGCGCCGCAAAACGCGCACTGGCGCTAGGGGAACATGGAATTGCCAATATGAAACAAAAAGCGCGCCGCTGCAGGAGCAGGGGCGCGCTTTCGGTTCAGCTCAGCCGAGCCGGATTACTTCTTGCCCTGCGGCGCGTCAGCCGGTGGCCAGCCCGCTTCGTAGCCTTGCGGCACATCGTCGCGGCGCTCTTTCGGCGCCAGGCCCAACGCGTAGTACAGCACCGTCAGCAGGATCAGCCAGGCAGGTCCCACCATCAGGGCGATGCGCGTATCGGGGAAATACGCCATCAGGCCGATCACCAGCGCCAGGAACGCCAGCGAAATCCAGGAACCGTACGGTGCGAACGGCATGCGGAAGGCCAGGTTCTTGATTTCCAGCGGCGTCAAGGTCTTGCGGAACTGGATCTGCGTGACCAGGATCACGCCCCAGGTCCAGACGGCGCCGAAGGTGGAAATCGAGGTGACCCAGATAAACACTTTTTCCGGCACCAGGTAGTTCAGCAGCACGCCCAGCAGCAGCGCGAAGACGGACACGAGGATGGCGCGGCGCGGCACGCCGGCGGCCGTGGTTTCCGCGAATGCCTTTGGCGCCTGGCCTTGCAGCGCCAGGTTGTACAGCATACGGCCCGTGCTGAAGATGCCGCCATTGCACGACGACAAGGCTGCCGTCAGCACGACGAAGTTGATGATGCCGGCGGCCGTCTTGATGCCCAGGCGTTCGAACGTCATGACGAAGGGGCTGCCGGTGGTGCCGATTTCATTCCATGGGTAGATCGACAGGATGACGAACAATGCGCCGACATAGAAAATCAGGATGCGCCAGAACACGGAATTGATGGCGTCAGGAATCGATTTCTTCGGGTTCGCCGCTTCGCCCGCCGTCAGGCCGATCATTTCCACGCCCAGATAGGCAAACATCACCATCTGCAGCGACATCAGCACGCCCTGCGCACCGTTAGGGAAGAAGCCGCCATGCGTCCACAGGTTCGAGATACCGATGGCCACGCCGTCGTTGCCGAGGCCGAAGATGATCATACCCGTGCCGCCGATGATCATCAGGATGATGGTGACCACCTTGATCAGGGCAAACCAGAATTCGAACTCGCCGTAGGCTTTCACGGCCAGCAGGTTGATGGCGCCCATGGAACCGAGGGCCGCCAGGGCCCAGATCCAGCGCGGCACGTCGGGGAACCAGATGCCCATGTAGATGGCGACGGCGGTAATTTCCGCCACGCACGTGACCAGCCACAGGAACCAGTAGTTCCAGCCCGTCAGATAGCCTTGCAGGGGGCCCAGGTAATCCTGGGCATAGCGGCTGAAGGAGCCGGCCACGGGATTGTGCACGGCCATTTCGCCCAGCGCGCGCATGATCATGAAGATGACCGCGCCACCGATGATGTACGACAGCATGATGCCGGGACCGGCCATCTTGATCGCGTTGCCGGAACCCAAAAACAGGCCCACGCCAATCGCGGCGCCCAGCGCCATCAGGCGGATCTGCCGCTCACCCAGGCCGCGGTGCAAGCCTTGTTCACTCGTTTTCATTACGTGTCTCCGTTTTTTTCTTGAATACACCGATCCCTCCACCCCAATGGCGGTTCCGCTCTTGCTGGAAAGGAGGAAAAGGCTGGCCGGCGGCTGAGCGCCGGCATGCTCATGTGGTCAGGCTACTGTGTCAGGCCAGTTCGGCGATCAGCTCGATCTCGACGCAAGCGCCCAGCGGGATTTGCGCCACGCCGAAGGCGGAGCGGGCGTGCTTGCCGCTGTCGCCGAAGACTTCGACGAACAGTTCCGAGGCGCCATTGGTCACCAGGTGCTGTTCCGTGAATTCGGAGGTGGAATTGACCAGGCTCATGACCTTGACGATGCGCTTGACCTTGTTCAAGTCGCCGCCGCACGCGTCTTGCAGGGTGGCGATCAGTTCGATGGCGATGCCGCGCGCAGCGATCTTGCCTTCTTCCGTGGTGACATCCTTGCCCAGCTGACCAACCCAGACCTTGCCATCCTTCTTGGCCAGGTGGCCGGACAGGAAGACGGTGTTGCCCGTGCGGGCATGCATCACGTAGGCGGCAGCTGGCGCGGCAACGACTGGCAGTTCGATGTTGAGGGCTTTGAGTTTTTCGTAAAACGACATGCTATTTCTCCAAGAAAACAATATAAGCGAAACCAAAATTCATGCACGGCAGGGCACGGAGGATGACGCCCTGGCAGCGCGGCAGTGACCGACAACAGTGCCAGATTAAACGTCATCATATTGGTGAACCAGCAGTTTTAGTTCACAAATAGGCCCGGTTATTCAGTGGATTATACCGACAATCAAACAAAATTCAGCATCGGTTCATGAAGCATGCTCTACAGGCATCGAGCGTGACTTTTTTCATTAAATTGTCACTTGTGCAATGTCAAGCCCTCCGGGTCAAGGTTTATCGCTTCCAGAAATACCTGGTCGTGCGAAACCACAAGTAGCGCGCCCCGATATTGCAGCAGCATCTGCTCCAGCGCCTGCAGACTGGCCAGGTCCAGATGATTGTCGGGTTCATCGAGCAGCAGCAGTTGCGGCGGCGCCAGCGCATACAGGTCGGCCGCCAGCGCCACCTTCATGCGCTCGCCGCCGCTCAGCAAACGGCTGGGCATGGTGGCGCGCGCGCCGGCAATGCCCAGCAGCGCCAGCCGCGTGCGCAACTCGCCTTCAGGCAGAATGCTGTTGCGTGCCTGCAAGCGCTGCACGGCGCTCCACTCGCCATCTTGCAGCCCCGCATGCTGGTCCAGCCAGGCCACCCGCGCATGGCAGCGCAGCGCGCCGCTGGCGGGCGCCAGCTGTCCGGCGATCACGCGCAGCAAGGTCGACTTGCCACTGCCATTATTACCGGTCACGGCCAGGCGGCGCGGGCCACTGATGACCAGGTTGATGGCGTGTGCCTGGCCATGCGGCAAGACCACGTCGCGCAGCTCCAGGATCAGCTTGCCGTTCGGCACGGCACTCTCGGGCGCCAGCAGCAGCCGTTCCGCCTCGGGTGCGCAGCGGGCGCTGGCCTCCATCACCCTTTGCTGGCGCGCCTGCTGCGCCTCTTGCGCGCGCAGGCGCAGCTTGCCCTGGCTATCCTGGCTGCTCTCCTTGCGGGCATCGAGCAAGAGCTTGCTTTGATTGCCTTCGCGTCCATCACGTTCGCCGCGCGCCACGCGCTTTTGCTGGCGCTCCATCTGCTGCTGCGCCTCGCGCTGTTCGCGTCTGGCGCCCGCCTTTTCCGCTTGCAGGACAGCGGCGTAGCCGGCCTGTTCCAGCGCGCGCTGCTGCGCATACATCGCGTAATTGCCGCCATAGCTGCGCAAGCCCTGCGGCGACAGCTCGGCGATGTCATCGACGTGCTCGAGCAAGCCGCGGTCATGGCTGACCAGCAGTAAGCCGCCCGGCCAGCGCGCCATCTGCGCCACCAGACGAGCGCGCTGCTGCGCATCGAGATGGTTGCTCGGCTCATCGAGCACCAGCCAGTCGGCCTGCGACAACCAGGCGCCCTGCAGGGCGATGCGCTGGCGTTCGCCGCCGCTCAGGCTGGCCGTTGGCGTGTCGGCATTGACGTGCCGCAAATCGAGCGCATCGAGCGCCTGGCGCAGACGGGCGTGGGCATCCCAGCGATCTCCCACGAGAGCGTAATCGGCTTCATCGATGCTGCCTTCGGCGATGCGCGCCAGCGCGGCCAGCAAGCTGGTCACGCCAGCGAGGGCCGCCACGGTGGGATAGTGCTGCGGATCGAGTTCCTGCGCCACGTAATGCACGGCGCCGTCGCAGCGTACGGCGCCAGAAGACGGCTGCGCCTGGCCCGCCAGCAGGCGCGCCAACACGCTCTTGCCCACGCCGTTATCGCCGACGAGGCCGATACGTTGCGGGGCAAAGCTAAATTGCAAATCGGAAAATAATACCCGGCCATCGGGCAGCACAAAGGAAAGACGGTCGAGTTGCAGGAATGCGGGCATGGATACTCCTTGAGCAAGGCTGGCGAACCCGCGCGGCGCAAGGCGCTGTGGCGGGATGGGCGAGGCCGTGCACAGCACGGCAGTATCAATGGCGCATGTCGAAGCGTCCTGGAGAAATGGGGAAAGAAGCGTCAGTGTAGCAGAGTAAGCCTTAACGCTGCCCCAGGGTCGTGTCGCCGAACAGGTTCTTGTATTCGCGCGGCTGCGAGCGCCAGTACTGCGGTGGCGCCTGCACTTGCGCGCCCAGCTCGGCCGCCGCATGCCAGGGCCAGCGCGGATCGAACAGGATGGCGCGCGCCAGCGCCACCATGTCGGACTGGCCATTGACGATGATGTCTTCCGCCTGCTGCGCCTCCGTGATCAAGCCCACGCTGATGGTGGGCAAGCCGCTGTCGCGCTTGATGCGTTCGGCAAACGCCACCTGGTAGCCTGGGCCCACAGGGATTTGCTGCTGCGGAGAAATTCCGCCACTGGAAACGTGGATGAAGTCGGCGCCCAGCTGCTTGAGTTCCTGCGCGAAACGCACGCTTTGTTCGATTTCCCAGCCACCTTCGACCCAGTCGGTGGCGGAAATGCGCACACCCACGGCCACGCTGGCTGGCACGGCCGCGCGCACGGCTTCATAGACTTCCAGCGGGAAACGCATGCGGTTTTCCAGGCTGCCGCCATACGTATCCGTGCGGTGATTGGACAGGGGCGACAGGAACTGGTGCAGCAGATAACCGTGCGCCGCGTGCAATTCGATGCCCTCGATACCGAGCGCATGCACGCGCTGCGCAGCCGCCACAAAGGCGCCCTTGATCTGCAGCAAACCCATTTCATCGAGGGCGATCGGCACGGTTTCGCCAGGCGCATGGGCGATGGCCGATGGCGCCACCGTTTGCCAGCCACCGTCGGCCAGGTGCACGCAGGCGCCGCCCTGCCAGGGCGCGCGGCTCGACGCCTTGCGTCCCGCATGGCCCAGCTGCACCACCAAGGGAATCGGAGAGTGGCGGCGGATCGCCTGCATCACCTTGGCCAGCGCAGCTTGATTCTCGTCCGACCACAGGCCCAGGTCATCGGCCGAGATGCGTCCCTCGGGCGAGACGGCCGTCGCTTCCGTCATCAGCAAGCCCGCGCCGGACAGGGCCAGGTGACCCAGGTGGATCATGTGCCAGTCGGTGGCGTTGCCGTTGTCGGCCGAATACTGGCACATGGGCGCGATGGCGATCCGGTTGGCCACCTGCAAGGGGCCAAGGGCATATGGCGTGAATAGCTGGCTCATGGCGGACTCCGGAAAAGGGGAAGCACCGATTCTACTGTGCTTTGGAAAACGCGGCTTACACCTGCTTACGTTTGATACAGCGCACCATCTAGCCTTGTGGGCAGCACACCGTTAATCTGGACACATCAACAACACGGCAATACCTTGCCACCCAGGAGAGCACATGAACACGACGACTACCGCCAGCCGCATCCACCCTTTGATGGCAGGCGCCGCCATTTCCGTGACGGTCCTGTGCCTGGTGGGCGCAGCGTCCATCGCCGGCATCCTGCCCAATTCGCGGGCAAACGTGCCAACCGTGCCGGCCGACGTAGCCGCCATGACGCCGGCCGGCGCCGCTGCCCTGGCCGCTCCCGTGACTGCACCGGTGGCCGCGCCTGTCGTCGCGCAAGCGGCCCCGGCACCAGCCCCGGCGCCCGTCGTGCACAAGCGCGTCGTGCACCACACGCAAGTGGCGCAATCGCGCCCTGCCTACAATGACAGCAATGATGGCTACCGCGACACCGCCTACCGCGAACCCGTGCGCCAGCAGCCAGTGCCTGCCCCGGCACCGGCACAACCCAACTACGTGGGCATCGGCACAGGTGCCGTCATCGGCGGCTTGATCGGCAATCAGGTCGGTGGCGGCCGCGGCAAGGCACTGGCGACGGTGGCCGGCGTCATCGGCGGCGGCATGCTGGGTAATGCGGTGCAGAACCAGGTCCAGCAGCAACCGCAACGTTAATCGTAAGGACCAAGATAATCGAGCTTGCCCACGGCCACGCCATTGTTTCTCAGGATGGCGTGGACCATGGAGACGTGGAAATAGAAGTTCGGCAAGGCAAAGCTGAGCAGGTAATTGTCGCCCGAGAATGTCGTCCCCTCGTCAGTCCAGTTCAGCACGACTTCTTTCTGCGCGCTGCCCGCCATCTGGCCCGCATTCACGCTGTCGATGTAGGCGATGGTGTTGGCGATGCGCTCTTGCAGCTGCTCGAACGACGCTTCGTTATCCTCGAATTTCGGCGCCGGCACGCCGCTCAGGCGCTCGACCGACATCTTCGACGTATCGCTGGCACGCTGCACCTGCGCCGTCAAATCCAGCATGTCGGGCGCCAGCTGCGCGCCCAGTAAAATCTCGGGCACGATGCCATCTTCTTCCACATGGGCTTGCGCTTTTTCCAGCAGGGCGGAAACGACCCGCAAGCCGCGGATGAAGACGGGAATGGTTGCCTGATACATGGACACGGACATGGCGGACTCCTGATAGTGAACGATGAGCCAGTGTACCCGAGGCGCCGCCTGCGGGTGCGCACACAGGCTTACTTGTCCAGATTCACCTTGCCATCGGGCGCATGGGAGGGCTGTTCAGGCGGTGCGGCCTGCGGCGCCTGCTTTTCCTTGCGCTTGCCGCTGAAAAACTTGACGATGGCCGCGCCGCCGCCCACCACGGCCAGGAGCAGCACTTTCTTGAAGGCCAACAGCAGCGCCAGCAATTTGCCAAACAGGCCCAGCTTGCTGGCCACGCCACCGGCCACCAGCGCCGCCAGGCCATATTCGGCCACCTTGTCCGTCTTGCTGTCGAAATCCGTGTAGCGGTTACCCTCGGTAAATTCCGTGAACGCCGTTACTTGCTGCATCTCTTTCTTGATCGCCTCGATCTGCTGCATGCTGGCGATCGCGTTCAGGTTCAGCACGCCTTCGCGGCCCAGCACGCGCACGTTGTAGTTCAGCGAGTGCTCGCCGCCATCGACCATCAGGTCCTTGGCCCAGTACAGCTTGTGCGTATCCTTGGCATAGCTGGGTTTTTCCGCCCAGCCCATCAAATGGATGCCGGGATAGCCCTGCTTCTTGCGCTCCGCATTGTTTTCCAGCACGGACGCCTGCATATCCTTGAGCAATTCGTCGTACTTGATGCTGTCCGCATCGTCATCCTTGATATGCCCTTCCTTTTCATACGTGACGATGACACCCCAGCTGTCGCGCTCAAGCACGCTGGTCTTGGCGGGCACGATCATGCCCAGCGATTCCATCCCCGGTGGGTTGCCCCAGGCATCGACCAGCACGCGCTCGGCGTCCGTCGGCGACAAATAACGGAAGTTGGCGGGCAAATCCAGGGTGGCGATGCCACCGGGCAAAGTGATCTTGCCGCGCTGCAGGTGCAACTGGGCGAGGAATTGCTCGGCCGTCATTTCCGGTGCGGCGGCCTTGTCTTCGGCAGGGGCGGCAGCCGTCAGGCCGGAGAGGGTCAGGCACAGCAGGGCTGTCAGCAGGCGTTTCAACATGATCGGTCCAAAAAATTGCAAAGGGTAAATATTTTAAATCAATTGATTGCTTAATGGATAATTATTTCTGTGCGGCATCTTTTTCATGAAAAAAGCGCCAGGCGGGTTTCCCCGGCTGGCGCCTGATGCTGTGTGACGGCTGGGCGATCAGGAGGTACGCACCACCATCAAGCCCGCACGCAAGCCCACGCGCACGTCCGGGTTCGGAAACACCACCAGCTCTTCCGCGTGCTGCACCGTGTAGACATGGTCGCCATCGCTGGCGATCACGGCGTGCTGCGGCAGGGACGTGAAATTCTGCGTGCTGCGATCAAAAGCCATGCGGAACTCATCGCTGTGCTTGATGATTTCCTGCGCCACCTTGAACACGTGCGGTTGCGCCTTGACGGGCTGCCCAGGCAAGCCGCGCAGCAAGCCGTCCAGCGCCCGCGACACGTCGTCGAACAGGGACAAATCGTTCTGCCCCAGGGTGCCCACGCGGCCCAGCTCCACCGTGCTGGCGGCCGCGCCGAAATGCTCGGCCGAATAATAGCTGTAGGTGCCGGCCGACTGCGGGTTCATGATGATGGCGCCGATGGCCGCCTGGCCCAGCCAATCGATCAGCTGCGCCTTGGCGTCGTCAGCCACCAGGTCCGGCACGATGGCAAACGTGGGATACACGGAGGGCCGGATGGCCGTGTGCAAATCCAGGTGCCAGCGCACGGGACCCGCCGCTGCAAAGAACGCTTTTGTTGCAACGATCATTTCATCGGCGCGTGCGCTTTCCGCCGCTTGCGCCAGGCTCCCCCGCACGGGGCGGAACATGCGATTCAGGTCGGCGTCGATGAAACGCTTGCCGGCCCGGATCGCATCGACATTGCCCACGCAAACGAGCAGGTCGACGGCCAGCTTCGACGCATCGCGCGACAGCGCGTCGAGCAGATGCGCCAGCACTTCGATCGGTCCCGTTTCGTCGCCATGCACGCCCACCGAGACGGCCACGCTGGCGCGCGCCTCTCCCGGCTTGACGACTTGCAGCATGCCGGGCGCCGGCAAGGCCACCGTGAAACCGGCGTTGACGAACAACTGCGCCACGCCGCTGAAATCGGCCTGCGCCAGCGCCTGCACGGCTGGCGGCAAGCCGCCAGCGCCCGGTACTACCCGGGATATTGCTTGCGTTGCTTCTTGCGTCATTACACCGCCGCTTCCGCTGTGGGTTTCGCCGTGATTTTATTCACGGCTTCCGACAAGGTCCACACGTCCAGCATGGCTTGCTCCAGTTCCGTCGCCGCCACATAGGCCGACAGGCCCAGCGCGCCCGTCACGGCATCGACGGCCTGGCCCGCATTGCCTTGCTCGGCGCGCGCCAGCACCTGCGTCAGCAGACGCTGTTGCGTGCGGCGCAGCGCTTGCTGTGCATAGTTGCGCAACTGTTCCTGCGACTTGCCTTGCGCGGCCAGCTTCAGGCCACGCTCCAGGGTGCCGATGCCCGCCTGGCTGCGCAGGGCCAGACCCACTTGCAGGAAGGCGGCCAGGTCCATCGAGGCAGGACGCGGCACGGACAGGGCCGGGAACAGGAAGCCGGCGACGACTTCCAGCGCATCGACCGCATCCCACGCCTGCACGAAGGCGGGCGTCAGACCCGGCACCAGCGCCGCTTCCGACTTGATGCCGACAGCTTTCAGCAGGTCGCGCTTCGATTCCGCGCCAAACAGGCGCGTGAGTTCGGCCAGGCCGGCGCCACGCAATTGCTCGGCCGGCACCGACAGGACACCGGCGATCATGGTTTGCTGCAGCACGCGCGTTTGCGCGTCGACCTTGATCGACACCTCGCGTGGAATCGTCAAGGCATCCGCATCGAGCGCGTCGAACACGGGCGCCAGGTTCAGCGCCACCCATGCCTGGCCCCAGGCCAGGATCACGGCCGATTCGTCCACGCCATGTTCCGCCGCCAGGTTGCGGATCATCAGCGGGCCGCAGCGATTGATCACTTCATTGGCCAGCACGGTCGCCAGGATGGCGTTGGCCAGCGGGTGGTCGAGCGCCGAACGGGTTTCCACCAGCAAGGACGGGAAGTACGGTTTCAGCACCGGCTCGGCCCATGTTTCGCCCGTCAACGGCAAGGCGGACAGGATGCGCTTGAAGCGGTTCTTCACGTTGGCGATCACCACGGCCAGTTCCGGCGTGGTCAGGCCACGGTTATCGAGCTTGCGACGCGCCAGTTCGGCCACCGACGGCAATTGTTCCAGCTCGCGCGACAGGGCGCCCTCTTCTTCCAGGCTGGCGATCAGCGCGGCATAGCCATCCTGCACGGCGCTTTCGCTTTGTGCCTGCAATTCGCGCACCAGCAAATGCGTCTGCTGCGTGTTGTCGCGCAAGACCAGGCGCTCGACGTCGTCCGTCATCGCATACAGCTCGCGATTGCGTTCGGCTTCCGTCAGCTTGCCCGCATTGACTTCCACGTCCAGCCAGATTTTTACGTTCACTTCATGGTCCGAGCAATCCACGCCGGCCGAATTGTCGATCGCATCGGTGAATATGCGTCCGCCCGCCAGCGCGAATTCGATACGACCGGCCTGCGTCGCACCCAGATTCCCCCCTTCGGCCACGACTTTCACGCGCAGCTCATTGCCGCTGACGCGGATATGGTCATTCGCGCGGTCCTTCACCTGTGCGTGCGTTTCCGTCGACGCCTTGATGTAAGTGCCGATACCGCCGTTGTAGAACAGGTCCACGGGCGACTTCAGGATGCGATGCATCAGTTCTTCCGGCGCCAGCGAAGTTTCCGCGATATCGAGCGCGGCGCGGATCTGCGGCGACAGTTCGATGGTGCGTGCGGAGCGCGGATACACGCCGCCGCCTGCCGAGATCAAGTCCTTGTTGTAGTCGTCCCACGAGGAACGCGGCAAGGCAAACAGGCGCGCGCGCTCGTCGAACGAGACGGCGACGTCCGGTGTCGGGTCGAGGAAGATGTGACGGTGGTCGAATGCGGCCACCAGTTTCAGCTGGCGCGACAGCAATACGCCATTGCCGAACACGTCGCCCGACATGTCGCCCACGCCGACCATCGTGATCGGGGTGGTATTGAGGTCGTGGTCCATTTCATAGAAGTGGCGCTTCACGGCTTCGAACGCACCCTTGGCGGTGATGCCCAGTTTCTTGTGGTCGTAACCGTTCGAGCCGCCCGAGGCAAACGCGTCGCCGAGCCAGAAACCGCGCTGCACGGCGATGCCGTTGGCGATGTCCGAGAACGTGGCCGTGCCCTTGTCGGCAGCGACCACCAGGTAAGGATCGGCCTCATCGAAGCACACGGTGTCGACTGGCGGGACGATATTGCCCAGCGAACGGTTGTCCGTCACTTCCAGCAGGCTGGAAATGAACAGGCGGTAGACGGCTTCGCCTTCTGCCGCGATGGTTTCACGCACGGCATCCTTCGGCATCATCTTGCAGACAAAACCACCCTTCGCGCCAGCCGGCACGATGACGGCGTTTTTCACCATCTGCGCTTTCACCAAGCCCAGGACTTCGGTGCGGTAGTCTTCCATGCGGTCCGACCAGCGCAAGCCGCCACGGGCGACCGGGCCGCCGCGCAGATGCACGCCTTCGAAGCGGCGCGAGAAGACGAAAATCTCGCGGTAAGGACGCGGTTCCGGCACCAGCGCCAGGCTGCTGGTGTCGAACTTGAAGATGATCTTGTCGCCGGCTTGATTGTTCTGGAAGTAGCTGGTGCGCAGGGTGGCGGCCATCAGGTCGGCCAGCGCGCCGAGGATTTCCTCGGTATCGGCATGGTTCACGGACGGCAGGCCGGCCTTGATGGCGGCGATGCTTTCCAGGGCTGCCGCATGCTGCGCGTCGGACAGCGAAGGATCGAAGCGCTGCAGGAAGGCTTCGACCAGGGCTTTGACCTGGGCCGGTTGTTTGCGCAGGCTTTCGGCGATATAGCGTACCGAGAAGCGGCTGCCCGTCTGGCGCCAGTAGCTGGTATAGGCGCGCACCAGCTGCACTTCGCGCGTCGACAAGCCGCCTTCAATGACCAGGCCATTCAGGCGACCATCTTCGGCCGTGTCGTTGAACAGGGAAGCAAACAATTCCTGCGCCACGGCGACAACAGATGGTTGCGCCAGTTTCGCCGCGCTGGCGGCATCGACCGTCAGGCTGGTGACGAAATAGCGCGTGCCGTCGGACAGCGAAACCGAATACGCCTGTTCGCGGTCGATGGCCACGCCCGCATTGTGCAGGGCCGGCAGGATGGTCGACAGCGGCGGCACCTTGTTGGCCGAGTACAAACGGATGGTGGTAACGGCACCCGTCTCGATGCGCACGGCCACGTGCGCCGGATCGGTGTTGCGCAGGATGGTGTCGAGGTCGCGGAAGGCGATGGCCGGCGCGGTGGCGGCCACGTAATCGAGCGGCAAAGTCGCGCACAGTTTGCGCAGGCTGGTGCGCAGGGCCACGTCGGGCACGGCGTCGGCCACGGCGGCAAAGCCGTTATGCCAGCCATCGAGCACGCTCAGCAGCGGCTGTTCGATATCCGTTTCCAGGTCCAGCGGGTAGCGCGCGGCGTGGGCGATCAGGTAGACGCGCGCCAGGGGACCGTCTGCCACCAGGGTCTGCGTGCTCACATGCGTGGCGCCGGAACTGGCTTGCAGGGCTTTTGCCAGGCTCGATGCGACGCTGGCGCTGTAGCGCTCGCGCGGCAGGTAGACCAGCACGTTCAGGTGGCGCGCATACACGTCGCGACGCGCAAAGACCTTGGTGCGCGGCTGCTTGTACAGCGAGACGACGGAACCGCACACTTGCGCCAGCCAGTCGAGGTCCGCTTCCAGCGCTTCCGTACGCGGCAGCGATTCGAGGATTTCGCGGAATTTCTCGGCGCGGAAGCCTTGCTGGCGCACGCCGGCCAGGCTCAGTACCTTGGCCACGCGGCCGCGCGCAAACGGCAGCGCGGCCAGCGGGGTGGAATTGCCGGCGCGGGTGAACAGGCCGACGAAGCAATGCTCGCCCAGGATCGCGCCTTGCGCATCCATGTCGCGCACGCCGATGAAGTCCAGCTGCTGGTCGCGGTGCAAAGTACCCGCCACGTCGGCCTTGACGATGGACAGCGCCGAGTCGCGCTTGGCCAGGGTGTCGAAGTCGCCCGGGATATTCGCCAGGCAGGTGCCGTAGACCGGATGCGCCGTATCCTGCAGCACGCCGACGCGGCTGGGAATGTCGCGTTCGAGTTCGCGCACGCCCGGCTTGACGCGGTAATAGGCGTAGCCGAAGACTTCAAAGCCGCCGCTGCGGACCCATTCCAGGAAGGCGGCCACTTCCGCGCCTTCTTCGCCATGCTGCGCTGCGGCCGTGGCCACGGTGGCCAGGCGCTCGCTCATGGCGGCGGCATCGCGGCGCACGATGGCGGCGTCACGCGCCACCATGTCGATGGCAGTGACCAGCGCGGCCAGGGCTTCCGGCGCCAGCTCTTCGTCGAGCAGCACCAGCACATACGATTCGAGCGGGTCGCCCGGCTGGCGCACCGCTTCGACGCTACCGTCAGCGGCACGGCGCACGGGCAGCACGGTGTTCATCACGCCGCGCACGGCCAGGTGCTGGCGGCGCATGGTCATGACGATGGAGTCGACCAGGTAAGGCATGTCTTCGTTCAGGATCAGCAAGGCGCTCGCCATGCCGCCACGGCCATCCGCATAACGCAGGGTGGCAATCTGGCAGCCGTTGCCGGTGCGCTTGGCCGCTTGCGTGAAGCCGTCCACCAGCACGGGTGCCAGGCTGTCGGGCGCGATGTCGGCCAGGTCTTCGGCGTCGAGCGAATCGAGCCATGCCTGCACCAGCTGCACGACAGGCGCTGCCGCCTTGCCTGCATTGCCAGCCGCGTTAATCAACTCCAGCGTTTGTGTACGCAAATCTTGTGGCGTGTGATTCATCTTGCATCTCCATTACGGTAATGTGAATGTCCAACGCTGTCGTTCGGGCTTGTGGCTGGGCGGCAGCGGTGTCAAGAGACGGGGGTCGCCCGTCCAATTCTGTCTGTGCTACGGATAGTTGTCTCGGATTTTCTGTGTGTTTTTCTATCGCCTACAAGTCGTACAATCCCGGTAAGTTGAGGATGATCGTCAATTCTTCAAGCGCCGCATGCACTTCCAGCGCCAGCTGCGGATCGGCCAGGTCGCCCGGCTCCAGATGGTCGCGGTAGTGTTTTTCCACCCACTGCACCAGCCGATGGTACAGCGTTTCCGTCATGATCACGCCCTGATGCATGGCGCGTGCCTCGGTTTCCGTCAACGCCACGCGCAAACGCAGGCAGGCAGGCCCGCCGCCGTTGCGCATGCTCTGGCGCAGATCGAAATGAATCAGTTCATCGATGGGACAACCGCTGGCCACCAGGCCTTCCAGGTAGCGCGACACGGCGCGGTTTTCCTGGCACTCCTGCGGGATCACCAGCGCCATCTTGCCGCCCTCTTTCGTCAGCAACTGGCTGTTGAACAGATAGCTGGTCACCGCATCCTGGATCGGCACCTGGCCCGTGTCCACGCGCAGCGCGTCCAGTTGCGCGCCCGTGGCGGCGACGGCGCGGCGCAGCTGCGACAGGCTCGCTTCTTCATCGGCAAACGCCTGCTCATGGTAGAACAGCACATTGCCATTGCCGACGGCGATGACGTCGTTATGGAACACGCCCTGGTCGATCACGTCCGGATTCTGCTGCACGTACACGGTGCGCTTCGCGTCCAGGCCATGCAGGCGCGCCACGGCTTGCGACGCTTCCAGGGTCTGGCGCGCCGGATAGCGCTTCGGCGATGGCGCGGAAGGGTCGAACTCCACCCGACCATACACGAACAATTCAACGGATGGCGCGCCGTGGCTGGCACCCAAACGCGTGTGGTTGGCCGCGCCCTCGTCGCCAAAGGCGGGCGTCGACGGCAGCGCCTCGTGCACGGCGAAGTGCTTGTCGTCGCTGAAAATGGCGCGCAGGCTGCGCGCCGACTGCGCGTGCTCGAAGGCGCGGTGCAGCTTGTTATTCAGGTTGGCGGCCGTGAAATGCACACGGCCATCCTGCGTATCGGCCGACGGGCTGACCGTGGCGGCGTTCGCCGTCCACATGGGCGAGGCGGAATACGCGCAGGCCAGAATCACAGGGGATTCCTTGTAGGCGCGCGCCAGCACGTCGGCATCCGTGCCAGTGAAACCGATGGAGCGCAGCAGGCGGAAATTCGGCCGGTCCTGTGGCGGCAGCAAGGCTTGCGCAAAGCCGCGCGCGGCCAGGGCACGCATCTTGGCCAGGCCCTGCAAGGCGGCCTGCTTCGGATTGGAGGCGCTTTTCACATTGCTGAACGAGGCCACGTTGCCGAACGACAGTCCGGCATAGTTATGCGATGGTCCGACCAGGCCGTCAAAATTGTATTCGCGCGTGCTGTGCATGAGGGGCATGTCCTTAAAATTTAAAAATTCAGGCCGGGCGACAGCTTGGCCGGCAGTTCCAATACGCCATTCTCGATCGAAGCGACCGGGTAGGCGCAATAGTCAGCCGCGTAATACGCGCTCGGACGGTGATTGCCCGATTTGCCGATGCCACCGAATGGCGCCGTGCTGGCCGCGCCCGTGGTCGGACGGTTCCAGTTAATGATGCCGGCGCGCGCGCGTACCTGGAAGGTTTGCCACAGGGCCGGATCATCGGACAACAGCGCCGCGGCCAGGCCGAATTCCGTGGCGTTGGCGACCTTCAGGGCGGTATTGAAATCGGCCACGCGGATCACTTGCAGCAACGGACCGAACCATTCTTCGTCAGGGATCCCGGTGGCAGCGGTCACGTCGACGATACCGGCCGTGACAAAGCCCGCCTCGGGATTGAGCTGGCGCATCTGCAGCAGAGTGGTGCCGCCCTTGGCGACCATGTCGGCCTGCGCCTGCACCAGGCGCGCGGCTACGGCGCTTGAGACCACAGGGCCCATGAACGGTTGCGGCTGCGCGTCGGACGCGCCGATGCCCAGTTTCGCCGCCACGTCGACCAGTCGCGCAACGAAGGCAGCCCCCGCAGCATTGTCCTGCACCACCAGGCGGCGCGCGCACGTGCAGCGCTGGCCGGCGGAGACAAAGGCGGAGAAGATCGCGTGGTGCACGGCCGCGTCGACATCCTTCACGTCCCACACGACGAGGGCGTTGTTGCCGCCCATTTCCAGCGCCAGCATCTTGCCCGGCTGGCCGCCGAACTGGCGGTGCAGGCTGATGCCCGTCTGGCAGGAACCCGTAAACAGAACGCCGTCGAGGTGCGCATTGGCGCTCAGGGCGACACCTGTGTCGCGCCCGCCGTTGACGAGGTTGACGACGCCATCCGGCAAGCCGGCCTGCTGCCACAGTTGCACGGTCTTGATGGCCGTGCGCGGCGCATATTCGCTGGGTTTGAAAACGATGGTGTTACCGGCGATCAGGGCCGGCACGATATGGCCGTTCGGCAGGTGGCCAGGGAAGTTATACGGGCCGAACACGCCGAACACGCCATGCGGACGGTGGCGCAGCACGGCGTCGCCATCGGCGATCTTGCTTTGCGTGATGCCCGTGCGCGCGTTGTACGACTGCACCGAGATATCGATCTTGTTGGCCATGGTGGCCACTTCCGTGCGCGACTCCCACAGTGGCTTGCCCACTTCTTCCGAGATCAGCAGCGCCAGCGCTTCCGCATGTTCCTTCAGCAGTTCGCGAAAACGCACGCAGATGGCGATACGCTCTTCGACGGGCGTCTCTGCCCACGCTTCAAAGGCGGCGCGGGCGGCCTGACAAGCCTGTTCGACTTCATTCTCTGTCGCTTCCAGGCTGGCCCAGGTCTGCTTGCCGGTCGACGGGTCGATGGTGAGCAGTTCGCGGCCCGTGCCCGGCAGCCAGGCGCCGTTGATGAAGTTCGATGCTGCGGTAGATGAATTAAGGTTGGACGATTTAGACATGGGGATGCTTCCTCGGGTTGAGTGACAAGGTGCGCACGGTGTCGCCGTGATGGCAGCGCAGCAGATGCAGTTCATCGTCGTCCAGCGCGATCTTGCCGCTGTGCGGATTGGCGCCGGTGACGATCATGCGGAAATCTTTCAGGTCGGTGTTCGACACCAGGTAAGGTTCGGCCAGGGCCGTGTCGCCGCACACTTCCGGCACAGGCACTGGCACAGTCGCGGCGTCGAGCACGGCCGGCATGCTGTCGCGCATGGCGCGCAACTCGGACACGCGCGCCTGCAGCACGGGACCGGCGTCGAAAATATCGACATAGCCTTCGAAGTGCAAGCCTTCCTGTTCCAGCAGGCGGCGCGCGGGCGCCGTGCTCAGATGCACCTTGCCAATGACTTCCTGCGCCTCGTCGGGCAGGTAGGCCACGTACATCGGTTGGCGCGGCATCAGTTCGGCGATGAAGGATTTCTTGCCCAGGCTCGTCAAGTCGTCGACGTGGTGGAAATCCATCTTGAAGAAGTGGCGCCCCAGGCCTTCATAGAACGGCGAGCTGCCGTCCGGCGCCTGGTAGCCGCGCATTTCGGCGATCAGCTTTTCCGTGAACAGGTGCGGGAACTGGGCGATGAACAGGAAGCGGCTTTTCGACAGCAGCTTGCCGTTGTTGCCGCTGCGGTAATCAGGGTGCAGAAACAGCGAGCACAGTTCCGTGCTGCCCGTCAGATCGTTCGACAGGTACAGCGTTTCCATGCGCGTAAACACATCGAGTTCGCGGCTGGAATGGACCAGGGTGCCGATGCGGTAGTTATAGAACGGCTCTTCCAGGCCCACGGCGCCCTTGATGGCGCACACGCCGGCCAGGCGGCCCGTATCCGTATCCTCCATGACGAACATGTAGTCGCGCTTTTCGGGCGGGATGGTTTCGGCGAACGACGCGCAGGCGATGGCCAGGCGGTCGCCCAGCATTTTCATGTCCGGCTTGAGGGTGGTCATGCCGGTGCCGACCTGGCTGGCCAAGCCGTACAGGGCGTCCAGGTCAGAAGCGTTGATGGCGCGTACTACTAGCATAATGTTCTCTCGGTTAAATGCGCACGCAAATGACGCTGTCGCCTTCGGCCACGGCCAGCGCTTCAAGCAGCTCGGGCGGCAAGCCGACGGTGTCCTGCGCTTCGAGCGCATCGCAGGTAAAGGTGACGGCGCGGAAGTTGCGTTCCGCGCCCGATGCGACCGCGTAATGCACTTTCAGGCCCGTGCGGCTGGGCGTGACGCCTGCGACGACGCGGCGCGTGAGCGAGCCCGTAAACGAGCGCAGCGCATGCTTGTGTGCCTGCAGGATCGGACCGCCATCGAAGATGTCGATGTAATCGTCGGCTTCAAAGCCTTCTTCCGTCAGCAAATTGAATGCCAGTTCGCCGCTCGGATGGATCTGGCCCATGGCCGCCTGCGCGTCGCCGGGCAGCAGCGGCACGTACACGGGGTAATGCGGCATCAGTTCGACGATCAGGGTGCGGTTGCGCGCGCCGCCGATGACTTTTTCGGCATCGAGGAAATCCATCTGGAAGAACTTGCGGCCCAGCGCATCCCAGAACGGCGACTGGCCGTTGGCGTCCGTGATGCCGGCCAGCGGCACGAAGAAGCGGTCGCCGAAGCGGTGAGGCGCCAGTACGGCGAACAGCAGCCGCGCGCGCGACAACAGGGCCGCTTCCAGGCCCGCCTGCTCCATGTTGCGCACATAGAAACCGGACAGCTGCGAGTATGCCGTCAACTCCGAGCACAGGGTCAGCGCATGCACGCTGTGGCTGATGTTCAGGTCACGCGAGACTTGCTGGATGACGTCATTGCGAAAGGAAAAATAGGTGCCGTTCGAGCCGGCCGAGGCGAAGATGGCAGCCGTGCCGGCAATGCTCTTGTCGAGCAGGGATTCAAGCACGAAGAGATACGACTCTTCGCTGGGGATGTCGACATGGGCGGCAAACGAGGCGATGGAGCGCTCGACGGAGGCGGCGATTTTTTCGCGCGTCTTCGGCAGGGTATGGACACCCGGCATGGTTACCGCGGCCAGCGCTTCGAGGGCTGCGATATCCGCAATTTCTACCGGACGGACAACATACATGGGTACTCCTTCAATGCTGACGATGCTGGGGGTAGAACCAAGCCGGCCCGCAGCAAAGCGGCGGGCCGGTGATCAAACAGGGAGTGCGGCTAGCCTCAGGCTTTCAGCATGCCGTCGATGGCCACGCGCAACAGACGGCCTGCTTCGGCGATCTGCTCGTCCGAGACGATCAGGGCCGGCGCCAGGCGCACCACGTCCATGCCGGCGATCAGCACCATCAAGCCTTGCGCTTCGGCCGCCTTCTGGATGTCTTTCGCGCGGCCTTTCCAGGCATCGCTGACTACCAGGCCCAGCAGCAAACCGCTGCCGCGCACGATGGAGAACACTTGCGGGTAATCCGTGATCAAGCTTTGCAGCATGGCGATGGTGTTGACGCTCGCTTCTTTCACGCGCGCCAGGAACGCCGGCGTGTTGATCGTCTCCAGCACGGTCAGGGCCACGGTGGCGGCCAGCGGGTTGCCGCCGTAGGTGGTGCCGTGGGTGCCGACGGCCAGGGTCTGCGCCAGTTCATTCGTGGTCAGCATGGCGCCGATCGGGTAGCCGTTGCCCAGCGCCTTGGCGGCCGTCAGGATGTCCGGCGTGACGCCGTAGCCCATGTAGGCGAACAACGCGCCAGTGCGGCCCATGCCGCTCTGGACTTCGTCGAAAATCAACAGGGCGCCCGTCTTGTCGCACAGGGCGCGCAGCTCCTTGAGGAACTCAGGGTTGCCCGGCACCACGCCGCCTTCGCCTTGTACCGGCTCGACGATCACGGCGCACACGTCATCGCCGATGGCGGCGCGCGCCGCTTCGATGTCGTTGTAGGCGATGTGGTCAATCGATGGCGGCAGCGGCTCGAAGCCTTCCGTGTACTTGGCCTGACCGCCGACGGAGACCGTAAACAGGGTGCGGCCGTGGAAAGAGCTGAAGCACGAGATGATGCGCGACTTGTGCGCGCCGAACTTGGTGTGCGCGTACTTGCGCGCCAGTTTCAGGGCCGCTTCGTTGGCTTCCGCGCCCGAGTTGCAGAAGAAGGCGCGGTCGGCGAAGGTCGCTTCCGTCAGGGCCAGCGCCAGGCGCAGGACAGGCTCATTGGTGTAGCCGTTGCCCAAATGCCACAAATTATTGATTTGCTTGGTCAGCACGTCGACCAGGGCCGGATGGCAGTGGCCCAGGCTGTTGACGGCGATGCCGGAGGTGAAATCGAGGTAATGCTTGCCTGACTGGTCCCACAGATCCAGGCCGGAACCGCGCACGGGCACCATGGCGGCAGGGGCGTAGGTAGGAACGAGGACCTGGTCAAAGGTTTCCCGGGTGACTGGACGAGCCGTTACGGTCGAATCAAGCTTGGCATTCATAGCATTTCCCCATCAATATGTTAGGTACTCCGCAGCTACGACAGCTACGTGTGTACTGCATTATAAAAAGCGGGATGCTAAAACTCTTTTGAATCTGCGACAAGGATTTTCACAATTCATCACAGCTGCCTTGCCGCTGCTAGGCTGGCGGCATCAGCTTTCTTTGCCGCTCTTCGCGCGGAGTATTGCCAAACAGGGTGCCAAAGGCCGTGGAAAAGTGCGAACCGGAGGAAAAGCCGCACATCAGGCCCACTTGCACGATGGAATAATGTGTATCGAGCAACAGTTGCCGTGAGCGCTGCAGGCGCAACTCCAGGTAGTAGCGCGACGGCAGACTGCCCAGGTATTGCTTGAACAACCGCTCGAGCTGCCGCCGCGACAGGCCCACCAGGCTGGCGATGTCGTCGGTCGACAGCGGTTCCTCGATATTGGCTTCCATCAAGGTCACCGCTTCGGACAATTTCGGCTGCAGCACGCCGAAACGCGCCTGCAAGGCCACGCGCTGGCGCTCTTCCTTGCCGCGTACCTTGTCCACGCACAGCGCTTCCTTGACGAGTGCCTGCACGTCGGCGCCAAAGATGGTCTCGATCAGGGTCAGCGAAAAGTCGATGCTGGCCGCGCCGCCGCAACACGTGATGTGCGGGCCGTCGATATCGAACAGGTGCGGCGTCAGGATGGCCCGTTCCGCCTTCGCTTCCGCATCCGCGTACAGGGCCCACGGCAAGGCGATGCGCACGCCATCCATGACGCCTGCGTCGGCCAGCCATAGCACGGCCGCGCCCACGCCGCCCCAGAATGGCGCCGAGCGGCAGCGTTCGATCACAGCCCGGCACAGCTCGGCGCGCAACGGCGCTTCCGTTTCATCGGCCACCAGCAGCGCGATATGCCAGTTGCCACCCTGCGCAGCCACCTGTTCCGGCGTGCGCACGTCCAGTTGCAGGGCACCGGATCCCAGCGCCCGCGCGCACAAGCGCAGCGGCTGCACCAGTCCGGCCCAGGTGATCGACTCGGCATCGCCGGCATGGACCAGCAGCAAACGCAGCGGTTTGTCGAGGCCGATACGGGAAAGATTAGCGAAGGACATCGGCGAGGCGGGCCTGGGGCAAGGGCTGAGTTGCCCACATGATACCGGACTTCCGCCCTCTCCAGCCCTCCGTGCAAGGGTCCATCCTGGCGCGGCGGAAAAAAGCGGGGCGGAAGGATATAATCACCCCCATGGGTGAACGATATTTAAAAAGTATCCGGCTGCTGGCCGAATGCATGCAAGGCTTCGAGCGGTTTTCTGGCGACTTCGTGCGCCAGTACGGCTTGACGCATGCGCAATTCGACATCATCGCCACGCTCGGCAACACCTGTGGCATGTCCTACAAGGAACTTGGCCAGAAAACCCTCATTACCAAGGGTACCTTGACGGGCGTGGTGGACCGGCTGGAACAAAAGGGGCTGGTGATCCGCGAACGTTGTCCACGCGACAAACGTTCCTATTACGTGCGCCTGAGCTGCGAGGGCGAACAGGTGTTCCATGACGTGTTCCCCAAGCTGACAAAACAGGGCCAGCGCCTGTTCGACGGCTACACCGAAGACGATTTCATGCGCCTGGAAAGCACCCTGGCAGGCTTGAAACACGCCATTGCCAGCGGCCACGGCTGACCATTCACCAAGCAAAGACATTCAAACAAGACAAAGGAAACCAAGTTGAAAACCTCACTGCTCGAAGGCAAAAAGCCTGCTCATTTCGATAAACACATCATCGGCAACCTGCTGCTCAACGCCAGCACGCCGGAACTGGTACGCCAGGAAAAACTGATCATCGGCGTGCGCAACGAAGACGGTGAAATCTACCGCCTGATCGGCGCCACCAAGCACAACAGCTTCATGAACGCCGTCGAGGAACTCTTCGACCTGGGCTTGACGGATGAGCTGGAAGACAGCGACGAACTGGTTGAAGGCTGCGACGCGATATTTAGTGAATCGCTGTAGTAACGCTTGACGATCGCTGTCGTTCAAAAAGGCATGCCGCTATATCTGCGGCATGCCTTTTTCCGTTTACGGGGCTTTGCTTGCCTTTTGCTAAGCTGTTTGCGAAAAGATCATGGTTAAAAAGTTCCGTACGGAAATATTGCGAGTATAATTTTTTCAATGAACAGACTCGACGCCTTTAAAAGCATCGCCGCACAAGCCGCTCGTGGCGAGCTGACCTTTCCTGCCAATGTGGACGCTTCGCTCAAGCTGCAAGAGGCGCTGGCCGATCCCGACTGCCATATCGAGGCCGCCGCCAAGCTGGTGCAGGCTGACCCGCTGCTGGCCGCGCGCACGGTGGCCATTGCCAATTCCGTGGCGTTCAACCGTTCCGGCAATGAAATCACCAGCGTGCGCAACGCCGTGCAGCGGCTCGGCGTGCGCACCCTGCAATCGGTGGTGGCATCGCTGATCGTGCGCCAACTGGGCAGCACCATCACCGATCCCGTGCTGCAAGCGAAGGCCAACCAGCTGTGGGAACATACGGCCCACGTGGCGGCCCTGTCGCAGGTTCTGGCCCGCCGCGTCACCAAGGTGGATCCCGATACGGCCCTGTTTGCCGGCATCATGCATGAAGTGGGCGGCTTTTATCTGTTGTCGCGCGCGGCCGAATTCCCCGGCATCCTCGATGGCGAACCGGAAGACTGGGTCGAACATGGCGAACAGGCCATCGGCCACGGCGTACTGGCCAAACTGAAGGTGCCGGAAGCGGTAATGGGCGCCATCGGTGCGCTGTGGGAAGGCTTGCGCGCCATTCCGCCCGAATCGCTGGGCGACACCCTGCTGCTGGCGAATGACCTGGCGCCCGTCTCGTCGCCCCTCAACGAAAGCCCGGCCGCCATCGCCGTGCGCGCCGCCCGCGCCGCACGCAGCATCGATTGCCTGATCGGCGACGATGCGACGCTGTCGAGCATCATGGAAGAATCGGACGATGAAGTGCAGTCGCTGCTGAAGGTGCTCGTGCACTAAACCGCAGGGTTCTTGATGACCGGCGGCGGCGCCGCCGGCTTGAGCGTGTCGACGATCAGCACATGCTTGTCCATGGCCTGTGTTCCCTGCTTTTGCTGGACGACTTGCGTGGCGACCGCCTTGGTACTCAATAGGGGTTTCGGATGGCGTAGCATGAACATGGCGTACCTGCTGGAAGTGGGATGCATCCCATCTGCGCAGCGATTATCAATTTATCAAGCCGCTATTCAAAAAAAAACCCGCTCGAAAGCGGGTAAAGTCCAAAGCTAGGGATGTCCTGAAAGAGACAGCCCTATCTTATGCGGTGCGCAGCGCCGGCTCCGTGCGCTGGCACACTTAGCGCGCAGATTATCCCGGCAATAGCTGCACATCCGTTTCCTGCCAGGCACGCAGCTGCCGCACGCGGGCAAACCACGCCTGGATATGCTGGTACTGCGCCAGCGGCAACCGCACGGCTTCGTTGTACATCAGCGGCGCGGCCACGGCGAAGTCGGCCAGGGTCACATCATCTGCGTGGATCCAGCTGCGCCCCGCCAGATGCGCGTCCAGCACCACGGCGCACTCATGCAGGTCGCGCTCTCCGCGCGCCTCTTCCAGCGGATCTGCCGGACCATTGCCCGTCATGCCCTTCCAGGCGCGCTCCCAGGCCAGCACGCTGATGGCGGGCGCGAAGTGCTGCGCGGCCCAGAACAGCCAGCGATTGACGTCGGCGCGGGCTTGCGGCGCCTGCGGATAAAGCGTCTGGCCCGGTACCTGTTCGGCCAGGTATTGCATGATGGCGCACGATTCCCACAGCAGGAAAGCGCCATCGGCCAGCACGGGAACCTTGCCGTTCGGGTTCAGCTCGGACAGGCGGCGGCGGTCATCCGCATTCATCAGGTCGACTTCCGCCAGTTCCAGCGGCAGGCCGAGGTGGATCGCCGTCATCAGGGCACGGCGGGCATTCGAGGACATGGGGTGGTGGTACAGGCGCATGATGGATGGCTCCGGTGAGTGAAGAAGCCACCATCGTAGTCGCCGTTACTGACAGTTTTTGTCAGGAGCGAATATCAGGATTCCGGATCAATCTCGTGCGCCTTGCGCCAGGCATCGAGCAGCACATGGCGCCGCGTGGGATAGCGCTCCTCATGCTGCTGCACGCTGGCGATGCGGTCGATGCGGAAATGCCGGTAATCGCCGCGCAGCTCGCACCAGGCGGCCAGCAGGCGCTTGCCTTCGAAAAAGGCCAGGGCAAACGGCCACACCGTGCGCGAGGTGGCGCTGCCATGCTCATCCTGATAGGCGAGCGTGATTTTCTGTTCGTAGCGGATCGCCTCGCGCACGGGCTGCACGTAGCGGTCGGCAGCCTGCGTGCCATCGGCGGGGCGCCCCAGCGGCACCCACAAGCTGGTCTCGGCCATGCTGTCGCGCAGGTCGCGCGGCGAGGCGGCCGCGATCTTGGCCAGGGCATTGCTGGCCGCCTGCGCCAGGCCCGCATCACCTTGCCGGCGCACCCAGCGCGCGCCCAGCACCAGCGCTTCCAGTTCATCGGCGCCAAACATCAGCGGCGGCAAGAAGGCGCCACGGCGCAGCACATAGCCGATGCCCGCCTCCCCCTGCAGGGGCGCGCCCAGTTCGGCCAAGGTCTGGATATCGCGGTAAATCGTGCGTTCGGAGACACCCAGCTGCTGCGCCAGCTGGGCCGCCGTGACGGGCACGCGCCTTGCGCGCATGGCGTCCATCAACAGGAACAAACGGCCGCTGCGGCTCATGGACAGGCCTGCAAAGCTTGGTCACCCATGACGAGAGCCGACAGGGCCGGCACGTACACGTAGCCATCGGGTAGTATGCGCGCCGCGCGCGTCCCCTCTTCCACGCCGCCGATGCCGTAGCAGCGCTGCAGGCGGGCGGCGGCGGGCCACCAGTAAATGGCCGCCTCCTGGTCGGGAAAGCGCTGGCGCACGCTCTCGGCCTGCGCCGCCACTTGCCGGAAATCGCGGTAAAAGGCGGGAGAAAAGCCCAGCTGCGCGGCAAACGCCGCTTCCAGCGCCGCCGTCTCTGCCAATTGAGCTGCCAGCGCTTGCGTTTCACTGTCCAGGTCCTCGGCCGCCACGCCCGCCTCATGCAGGCTGCGGCGCATCTGCTCCTGGTTCGCCTGCGCGCGCAGGAAAGCCGACTCCTGCAGCGCCAGCACGGCGTCGGCCGCAATGTGCTTGCGGCGTGCGGCCGGGAAGACATACAGGGCGCAGCTGCCCGCGCACACGGTGTCGACGGCGATATCGAGCCGCAGTTGGCGCACCAGGCGGCCCAGCTGCATCGCCGCCTGCGCATCGCCGCCGTCGCTATTCACGCGCAACAGCCTGGTGCCCGGCGTGGCCAGCCGCCGCAGCTTGTCCACGTCGCCCTCGGCGACCGGCCCGCGCATGGCGATGCTGTCACTGCCAGTGCGGCTGAAATCAGCGGCGCCGGCCAACGCCGTCACACCCGCCATCACACCTGCCCATAAAAAACGCTTCATCATCATCCGCCATAAAAAAAACGACCACCGCAAACGGTGATCGTTCTTCATTCGACCTGCAAAAAAACCTGCGCTTACACCACGGCGCCGTCGGTTTCGTCTTTTTCCTTGACCGGCTTGATCAAGTCTTCGCGCTTGACGCCCAGCCACATGGCGATCGAGGCCGCGACGAACACGGACGAGTAAATACCGAAGCAGATACCGATGGTCAGCGCCAGTGCGAAATGGTGCAGGGTCTGGCCGCCGAAGACCAGCATCGACAGCACCATCATCTGGGTGGAACCGTGGGTGATGATGGTACGCGAAATGGTGCTGGTGATCGCGCTGTCGATCACTTCATGCACGGTCGCCTTGCGCTGCTTGCGGAAGTTTTCGCGGATACGGTCAAAGATCACCACCGATTCGTTGACCGAGTAGCCGAGCACCGCCAGGATCGCCGCCAGCACCGTCAGCGAGAATTCCCACTGGAAGAAGGCGAAGAAGCCCAGGATGATCACCACGTCATGCAAGTTGGCGATAATGGCCGAGACAGCGTATTTCCACTCGAAGCGGATGGCCAGGTAGATCATCACGCCCAGAATCACCATCACCAGCGCGTTCAAGCCGTTCTGCTTCAGTTCCTCGCCCACTTGCGGGCCGACGAATTCGACTTTCTGCAAGACGACCGATTCGCTACCGGCCGCGTCCATGCAGGCGCTCTTGATGACGTGCTCGCCCTTTTCGGTGACGGTATCGACGCCCTTGGTCGTGCCTTGCTCGGCCTTGCACAAGGCTTCAAACACGCGTTGCGAGGTGTTCGCGGCGCTGACGCCCTTTTCCACCGGCAGGCGGATCATGACGTCGCGCGCCGTATCGAAGCTGGTCACGCCCGGCTCTTCATAACCCAGGCCGATCAAGGTGCCGCGTATGCCTTCAAGGTTGGCCGCTTTCGGGTACTTCACCTCCATCACGGTGCCGCCCTTGAATTCCACGGACAGGTGCAAGCCCTTGTGGAACAGGAAGAAGACGGCGGCAAGGAAGGTCACGGCCGAAATGACGTTGAAAATCAACGCATGGCGCATGAAGGGAATATCTTTTTTGATCCGGAAAAATTCCATGAAATCCTCTGAGTTCTATTCTGTGCGTCCGGCGGCTGTGCCACCGGACGCTATCGCTGTTGACGCTATTGGGTGAGTCGGGGCGTCGCTTATTTGCTGGTGCCCGGCACCCACACCGTACCGATCGACAAGGTCGTCAGCTTTTTCTTGCGGCCATACCAGAGGTTGACCACGCCGCGCGACACGAACACGGAGGAGAACATCGAGGTCAGGATACCCAGGCAATGCACGACAGCGAAGCCGCGCACGGGACCGCTGCCGAAGGCCAGCAGTGCCAGGCCGACGATCAGGGTGGTCACGTTCGAGTCGAGAATCGTGGCCCAGGCGCGGTCGAAGCCGGCGGCGATCGCCGCTTGCGGCGTATTGCCAGCGCGCAGCTCTTCACGGATACGTTCATTGATCAGCACGTTTGCGTCAATCGCCATGCCCAGCGCCAGCGCGATAGCGGCGATACCTGGCAGTGTCAGCGTCACCTGGATCATCGACAGCAAGGCGATCAGCAACAGCAAGTTGGCGGCCAGGGCCAGCACGCTGAAGGCGCCGAACAGCATGTAGTAGGCGATCATGAAGATGGCGATGGCGATGAAGCCATACAGGGTCGAGTGGAAGCCCTTGGCGATGTTTTCCGCGCCCAGCTGCGGTCCGATCGTGCGTTCTTCGATGACGGTCATCGGTGCGGACAGGGCGCCCGAGCGCAGCAGCAGCGCCAATTCATTCGCGTTTTCCGCGCCGCCCATGCCGGTGATCTGGAAGCGCGAACCGAGCTCCTGCTGGATGGTGGCAACCGACAGCACTTCCGGCTTGCCCTTTTCAAACAGCACGATGGCCATGCGCTTGCCGACGCGTTCGCGCGTCGCTTCGCGCATCTTGCGTCCGCCGTCGCCGTTCAGGTCGATCGACACGGCCGCTTGCTGGTTCTGGTCGAAGCTGGCCGTGGCGCTGGAGATATAGTCGCCCGTCAGGATCACGTCTTTCGCCAGCACAACAGGGACGCCCTTGCCGACGGTGAACAGTTCAGAGTTGAACGGGATGGCGCTCGACAGTTCCGTGCCAGGCACGATGGTTTCATCGACCAGGCGCACTTCCAGGGTCGCCGTGCGGCCGATGATGGCTTTCGCGCGGGCCACGTCCTGCACGCCAGGCAATTGCACCACGATGCGGTCAGGGCCTTGCTGCTGGATCAGCGGCTCGGCCACGCCCAGCTCGTTGACGCGCTTGGACAGGGTGGAAATATTCTGTTTCACACCTTCATCGATGGTGGCTTTCAGGGCCGCCGGTTTCAGGGTGATGTTCAGTTTCAAATCGCTGCCTTCGCCCGCATCGGCAAACGCCAGCTCCGTCATCTGGTCGGACAACACATTCTTTGCCTTCAGGCGCGTATCGGCGTCGCGGAAGTTGAT
Source organism: Janthinobacterium sp. GL_088 (assembly GCF_057837845.1). Taxonomy (NCBI): domain Bacteria; kingdom Pseudomonadati; phylum Pseudomonadota; class Betaproteobacteria; order Burkholderiales; family Oxalobacteraceae; genus Janthinobacterium; species Janthinobacterium sp. GL_088. Next base: position 6,394,674 of record NZ_CM174453.1, read on the forward strand.
CTGCACGCTGTCGCCCACGCGCTCGATACCGGCGTGGCGGATATTCTTGTCGCGCAACACGCTACGCGCGGCGGACTGGACGCCCTGGACTTTCTTGTTCAGTACTGCTTTCGCATCGACCTGCATCAGGAAGTGCACGCCACCGCGCAAGTCCAGGCCCAGGAACATGGGCAAGGCATGCAGCTTTTGCATCCACATCGGCGTATTGGCTTGCAGGTTGACAGTCACGATGTACGCGGGATCGGTGGAATCGGGATTGAGGTCCTTTTCCAGCACCAGTTTCGCCTTGAACTGGGTATCGGGATCGGCGAAACGCACGCGCACGGAGGCGAGGTTGCCGGCGCCATCCATGGTGACACCTTCCGACTTGACGTTTTCTTTCGTCAATATTTGCTCGACTTGCGTCATCAGATCGCCCGTCACTTTGACGGTCGACTTGCCGCTGGTTACTTGCAGCGCCGGTGATTCACCGAAATAATTGGGCGCCGTATAAAGTGCGCCCAGCAATAAGGCGACGACGATGATGATGTATTTCCAGGCAGGATAGCGATTCATAGTGATTCAGCGTTCAGTGTTGAGCGTCGGAGGCGTCCCGAGGGGCGGCGGATAGCCGCCCCGGGTCTATCATTGCCGAGGCAATGACAGCGAGGAATTACAGTGCCTTCAGGGTGCCTTTAGGCAGCAAGGTGGTAATGGAGCTCTTTTGCACCGTGACTTCGGTGCCGGTCGCCACTTCGATGGTGACGTAAGCGTCCACTACCTTGACAACACGGCCCAGCATGCCGCCGGCGGTGACGACTTCGTCACCCTTGGCCAGCGCGTCCATCATCGCCCGTTGTTCTTTGGCGCGTTTTTGCTGTGGGCGGATCATCAGGAAATACATGACCACGAACATCAATACCAGCGGCAGGAAGCTGGTCAGGTTGCCGCCGAGGCCCAGGGCTTCGGTTGGGGCTTGCGCATAAGCGTTGGAAATGAAAAACACGGTGACTCCAGTTCTAATCAGTTTGAAAAAATAGCGCTGTATTCTAGCATTGGCTATACGTCATAACCCGAATTGCAGCCATGGCAACTTTAAATGGGGCTAAAAAAGCATTATGCAATGCTTTATCGCCCCAGTCCAAGCACCAATACACAAAACTTCCGGCCATACTGCCGCCGGGACGCAAGCTAAGGTTTTCTTAAGTTCCGCGTGCGCGTTCCGCGTGGAATTGCAAGGTAAATGCATGGAAACGGTCTTCGTCCAGCGCCTCGCGCATCTGGCGCATCAAGTCCAGGTAGTAATGCAGGTTATGGATGGTATTCAGGCGCGCGCCAAGGATTTCCTTGGAGCGGTGCAGATGGTGCAGGTAGGCGCGCGAGAAATTGCGGCAGGCGTAGCAACTGCAGGTCTCGTCCAGCGGCGCCTGGTCTTCCTTGTACTTGGCGTTCTTGATCTTGATGTCGCCAAAACGGGTAAACAGCCAGCCATTGCGGGCGTTACGCGTCGGCATCACGCAATCGAACATGTCGATACCGTTCGACACGCCCGCCACCAGGTCTTCCGGCGTGCCCACGCCCATCAGGTAATGGGGCTTGTTGGCCGGCAGGCGCGGGCCAACGTGGGCCAGCATGCGCATCATGTCTTCCTTCGGTTCGCCGACGGACAGGCCGCCGATGGCGATGCCGGGGAAATCGATCTCTTCGAGCTTGGCCAGCGACTCGTCGCGCAGCATTTCGAACATGCCGCCCTGCACGATGCCGAACAGCGCATTCGGATTCTCGCCACGGTGGAACTCGTCCTTCGAGCGCTGTGCCCAGCGCAAGGACATGCGCATGGACTTGGCCGCTTCCTCGATGGTAGCCGGGCGGCCCTGGATTTCGTACGGCGTGCATTCGTCGAACTGCATGACGATGTCGGAATTCAAGACGCGCTGCACCTGCATCGACACTTCCGGCGAGAGGAACAGTTTATCGCCGTTGATCGGCGAATTGAAATGCACGCCCTCTTCCGTGATCTTGCGCATGGCGCCCAGCGAAAACACCTGGAAGCCACCCGAATCCGTCAGAATCGGCTTGTTCCAGCCCATGAAGCCATGCAAGCCGCCGAATTTTTCCATGACGGTGTTGCCAGGACGCAACCACAGGTGAAACGTGTTGCCCAAAATGATCTGCGCGTCGATCTCGTTGAGTTCCAGCGGCGACATGGCTTTTACGGAGCCGTAAGTGCCCACTGGCATGAAGATCGGCGTCTGCACGACACCATGGTTGAGTTTCAAGGTGCCGCGGCGTGCCTTGGTCAGGCCGCTCGTGTCGGTCTTGAGTAATGTAAATTCCAGCATGTCAGTCTTTCACGGGAGTATCAAGGTTCAACGGAGCGCGCGATTGCGTGGTGAGCAGCATCGCGTCGCCATAGCTGAAGAAACGGTAGTTCTGCGCGATCGCATGCGCGTAGGCACTGCGGATCGGCTCATAACCGGCAAAGGCCGACACCAGCATCAGCAGGGTCGACTTCGGCAAATGGAAGTTGGTGATCAAACGCGTCACCGTTTTAAACGCATAGCCGGGCGTGATGAACAGGGCCGTATCGGCGCTGCCCGCCACCAGCTGGCCGCTTTGCGAGGCCGATTCCAGCGCGCGCAAGCTGGTCGTGCCGACGGCGACCACGTCGCGCCCGGCAAGTTGGGCGGCGCGCACGGCGTCGACGGTTTCCTGCGGCATGGTGTACCACTCGGTGTGCATCTTGTGTTCGGCCAGCACTTCCGTGCGCACGGGCTGAAAGGTGCCCGCACCCACGTGCAGGGTCACATAGGCAAAGTTGACGCCCTTGGCCTTCAATTGATCGAGCAGGGCCTGGTCGAAATGCAGGCCGGCCGTCGGCGCGGCGACGGCGCCGGGCACCTTGTTGAACACGGTCTGGTAGCGCGTCTCGTCGAATTCGTCCGCATCGTGCTCGATGTACGGCGGCAGCGGCAAGCGGCCATGCGCCTCGATCAGCTCGAACACGTCGGCCTCGAAGTGCAAGGTAAAGAATTCGCCGGCGCGCTGGCCCACCGTCACATCGAAGGCATCGGCCAGGCGGATGCGGCAGCCGGGCGGCGGCGACTTCGACGCGCGCACCTGGGCCAGCACGGTGCGCTCATCGAGTACGCGCTCGACGAGCGCCTCGATCTTGCCGCCGCTTTCCTTGACGCCGAAGAAACGCGCTTTCAGTACGCGGGTATCGTTCATCACCAGCAGGTCCCCCGCCTGCAACAGCCCGACGATGTCGGCAAAGCTGCGGTCAACCAGGGCGTCGCCGTCCAGATGCAACAGGCGCGAGGCGCTGCGCTCGGCCAACGGAGTTTGCGCAATGTTTTCTTGCGGCAAATTAAAATCGAAATCGGAAAGCGAATACATGCGTTTTGCTTCAAAAGTACGTCAAAAATGATTAGGAGTGCGCAATGGAACATCTGGCACTATACTGTGCGCCTATACAGGCATTACAATAATCCGCCGCAACAATTTACAACTGCGGTACGCACAGGGTGTGCCGGACAACCCTCTATTTTACGCTAGCGGCATAAAAACCTGCGCTAATGGCACTAAAACCTTGCATATGCCCGATCCAACGCCCGATCTTCCACCCGTAGCCAGGCCGGCCGCGAAGCCGAAAGCCGTCAAAAAAGTGGTCAGCACGGAAAGCCGGCTGGCCAAACTCGGCTTGCGCACGGATATGGACCTGGTGCTGCACCTGCCGATGCGCTACGAGGACGAAACCAAGGTCTACACGATACGCGACGCCTGCCTGCGCGGCGGCGAATCGTGGCAAGTCGAGGGCATCGTCACCAAATGCGAAGTCAATTTCAAGCCGCGCAAGCAATTGCTGGTGACGATCGCCGACGAAACGGGCAATTTGCTGCTGCGCTTCATGAATTTTTATGGCAGCCAGGTCAAGCAGCTGGCCGAAGGCACGCGCGTGCGTGCGCGCGCCGAACTCAAACACGGCTTTTTCGGCGCCGAGATGGTGCACCCGACGTATAAGGTGGTCAACGAAGGCGCGCCGCTGCCCACGGCCCTCACGCCCGTATATCCATCGGGCGAAGGCCTGTCGCAGCACGTGCTGCGGCGCGAGATCGCCGACGCCATGCGCCGCACCGACTGGCAGGACACTTTGCCGGACGAGCTGCTGCGCGAGATGCAGCTGTCGCCTTTCCGCGCCGCCGTGCACCTGCTGCACTATCCGCCGCAGGACATCGATGAAAGCGCGCTGATGGACCGCTCGCACCCGGCCTGGGTGCGCATGAAGTTCGATGAGCTGCTGGCGCAGCAACTGTCGCTGAAACGCGCCCAGCGCGCGCGCCGCTCGAAAGGTGCCGCATCGCTGCCCATCGTCGGGACTTTATCGAATGCCTTCGGTGCCGCCCTGCCCTTCAAGCTGACGGGCGCGCAGGCGCGCGTGCTCGAGGAAATCCGCGCCGACCTGCACCAGCCGTATCCGATGCAGCGATTGCTGCAAGGCGACGTCGGCAGCGGCAAGACGGTCGTCGCCGCCCTGTCGGCCACGCAGGCCATCGACAGCGGCTACCAGGCAGCGTTGATGGCGCCCACGGAGATTCTGGCGGAGCAGCACTTCCGCAAGATCGCCGCCTGGATGGAGCCGCTGGGCGTGAAGGTGGCCTGGCTGACGGGCAGTCTGAAGAAAAAGGAAAAGACGGCGGCGCTGGCCCTGATCGAATCAGGTGAAGCGCAGCTGGTGATCGGCACGCATGCACTGATCCAGGATAATGTGCTGTTCGCGAAACTGGGCCTGGTCATCGTCGACGAGCAGCACCGCTTCGGCGTGGGCCAGCGCCTGACCTTGCGCAACAAGGGCGATAGCGCGGCCGTGCCGCACCAGCTGATGATGTCCGCCACGCCGATCCCGCGCACCCTGGCCATGACATATTACGCCGACCTGGAAGTGTCGGTGATCGACGAGCTGCCGCCCGGCCGCAGTCCCATCGTCACGCGCGCCGTCGACCAGAACCGCCGCGATGAAGTCATCGCCCGCGTGTATGCTGCCGCGCTGGAAGGCCGGCAGGTCTACTGGGTCTGCCCGCTGATCGAGGAATCGGAAGCACTGCAGCTGCAGACGGCCACCGACACCTACATGATGCTGGCCGAGGCTTTGCCCGCGCTGCAGGTGGGCCTCGTGCACGGCCGCCTGAAACCGGCGGAAAAGCAGGAAGTGATGGATGCCTTCATCGCCGGCCTTATCCACGTGCTGGTGGCCACCACCGTGATCGAGGTGGGCGTCGACGTGCCGAACGCCTCGCTGATGGTGATCGAACACGCCGAGCGTTTTGGCTTGTCCCAGCTGCACCAGCTGCGCGGCCGCGTGGGCCGCGGCACGGCGGCCAGCGTCTGCCTGCTGCTGTACCAGGGTCCCTTGGGCGGCGTGGCGCGCCAGCGTTTGATGACCATGCGCGAGACGACGGACGGTTTTGAAATCGCGCGCCGCGACCTGGAAATCCGCGGCCCCGGGGAATTTCTCGGCGCGCGCCAGTCCGGCCAGGCCATGCTGCGCTTCGCCGACCTGGAAACGGATCAATGGTTAGTAGACCAGGCCCGCGACGTGGCGCACGATTTGCTGCACGCCACCACGACGGCCGCAGCGGCCACCGTGGAAGCGCACCTGGCGCGCTGGCTCGGTGGGAAAGAGGAATTTTTAAAAGTGTAGGACCGGATGCCTGCTACATGCACATCCAGAAGCGGTTCGCCAGGTCGAGCATGAAGTCGGGGCGCAGATAGGCCAGGAAGACACTGGCCAGCAGCACGGCGCCAGCCAGGCGCCACAGCCATGTGCGCCAGCTGGCCATTACGCGGCCACCGCCACGCGCTTGACGGCACGCTCGTCGATGGGCAGATTGATCAGCGCGGCCAGCAAGCCCAGGCCGATGGTGATCATCCACACGATGTGGTAACTGCCTTGGTGCTCGTACAGATAGCCACCCAGCCAGGCACCGAGGAAACTGCCCACCTGGTGCGAGAAGAACACCATCCCGGCCAGCATCGACAAATGCTTCACGCCGAAGATGCCGGCGATGATGCCGTTCGTCAGCGGCACGGTCGACAGCCACAGCACACCCATGCCTGCGGCGAACAGGTACACGGACCACGCCGACAATGGCGCCAGCAGGAACACGGTGATGACCACGGCGCGCGTCACGTAGATGGCCGACAGCAGGTAGCGCTTGGCGATCTTGCCACCGAGTTTGCCCGCGTAGTAGGAGCCGACGATGTTGAACAGGCCAATCAGGGCCAGCGCCGTGACGGCGATATTCGGATTCATCAGGCCCTGGTCCTTCAGGTAGGCCGGCAAGTGCACGCCGATGAAGACGAGCTGGAAACCGCAGACAAAATACCCTGCCAGCAGCAGCCAGAACGACCGGCTGGCGATGGCTTCGCTGAAGGCGGCGCCAACGCTTTGCTGCGGCCCGCTGGCGTGCGAGACGGGCGGCTCGCGCAGGTAGAAGGCCATCGGGATCATGGCCAGCAGCACCAGTGCTGCCAGCACATAAAAGGCGTTTTGCCAGCCCACGGCGGAGATCAGCTGCTGCTCCACCGGCATCATGAGGAACTGGCCGAACGAGCCGGCCGCCGACGAGATGCCGAAGGCCCACGAGCGCTGCTCGGGCGGCGCGCTGCGGCCGATGATGCCGCTGATGGCGCCAAAGGCCGTGCAGGCCAGCGCCAGGCCGATGAAGATGCCGGAACCGACGATGAACAGGGTGGGCTGCGTCACGAGCGCCATCCACACGAGGCCCGCCATGTAGCTGATGGCGCCGACGATGACGACGCGCATGGTGCCGAAACGGTCGGCCGCCATGCCTGCGAACGGGCCGAAGACGCCCCACATCAGGTTTTGCATGGCCAGCGCCAGCGAATACGTTTCGCGCGTCCAGCCATTCGCTTGCGAGATCGGCTGCATCCAGAAGCCCAGGCCGTGGCGCACGCCCATCGCCAGGGTCAGGACGACGCCGCTGGCGATGAGGACAGTTTTCAGGCTGGGACGGGATGAGTGCAATGTCATGGTGTTCCTGCTGACGCCTGGTCGGCTTGGTAGACGAGGCCGATCTGGCCACGCATGGTGTCAAGGTTGTGCATCAGCGCCACGCTGTCTGCGTGCGGCATGACGGGACTTTCCAGCAGGCCGGCGCGGATGCAGCGCATCGCTTCGATCGCCTCGTGCGCGTAGCCATTGCCCAGGTGCGGCGCGGCGACAACGCGGCGCGCGCCATCCATCGTTTCGACGATCAGCTGATCGGGCTTGTAGAAACGGCTGGGCAGGCGGATGCGTCCCAGGCTGCCGGAAATGGTCATTTCCGTCGGCGTCTGCGCGCGCAGGCTGCAGGCGCAGGACGAGGTGCCGCCGCCGGCGTGCAGCAGCGAAAACACGACCTGCTCATCGACACCGGTGGCGCCCATCTCGGCCAGCGCCTGCACCTGCGTTACGGGGCCGAGGAAGAAGGCCGCCATCGACAGCGGATAAATGCCCACGTCGAGCAGCGCGCCGCCGCCGAGTGCGGGATTGAACATGCGGTGCTCGGGCGGGAAATTGGCGACAAAGCCGATATCGGCCTGCACCTGCTGCGGCACGCCGATCTCGCCGCTGGCGATGATGCGTTTGGCCTCCTGCACGGCGGGCAGGAAACGGCTCCACATGGCTTCCATCAAAAACAGTTTTTTGTCGCGTGCCAGATCGACCACGGCCTGCGCTTCGCGCGCATTCATGGTGAACGGTTTTTCGCACACGACGTGCTTGCCGGCGGCCAGGCACAGCAAGGCATTTTCGGCATGCAGGGTGTGCGGCGTGGCGATGTAGATCACGTCCACGTCCGGGTCCATGGCCAGCGCCTGGTAGGAACCGTGGCAACGCCCGATGTCGAATTCGGCGCCGAAAGCCTGTGCGCCAGCCTCGCTGCGCGAAGCGACTGCCACCAGTTGCGCACCGGGCGCATCGCGCAAGCCATTGGCCATCGCGCGGGCGATCTTGCCGGTGCCGAGGATGCCCCAGCGGACGGTATTTTCCATGCTATTGATCTCTTTCTGCGCCAGCCACTTTGCGCTTCGGGCGGAACACCGCCGCGTCATTGTAAAAATCGTCGTCCTGGCCTTCGCACCAGCCGGGCAAACCCAGCACGGGCAGCGGCGTGAAGTCCGCCGTAGTGAGACCTTGCTGCGCCAGGTCTTGCGCCACCCTCTCGTCGAGCCAGGCGCGGCGTGCCGCATCGTCCAGGGTGAAATAGGCGTCGCCGGCGAAGATCACGCGCGTATGCGCCGTGATGGCCTTGCGCGGCGCTACCAGTTTTTCCATCAGCGCGTGGCCGAACAACCAGACCTCGGCGTCACCGTCCGCGCCAAATTTATCGCGCTGCGCAATGAACACGCTGCGCCAGTCGTGCCCGCGCAAGGCCGTTTCCAGTGCGCGCCCCGCGTCGCTGTCGCGCAGCACCAGCAAGGCGGAATTTTCGTCAAAAATCGTCGCGCCATCGCGCGCGGGACCGCGCGATTTACCGACGCCGGACAGGGCTATCTGCGCCGCCTGCAGCGCATTCAATTGACGCTTGATCCGCGGGAAGGTGAGCCACACGAGCGCATTGAAAAAATCGTGCAGATTGTCGCGCGTGGGCACGCCGCCCGTCGCGCCGATGAACTCCTCGTACGCCACGCCTTCGGGCAGGTCCGCTTGCGGCACGAAGGCCAGCGGCAAGCCGGTGGGATTGCGCAAGTCCAGCGCCCGCGCCCGTCCGTTCAGCGCGGCAATCACCGTGTCGCGCTGCAGGTCCAGCTGCCGTCGCGCCGGCAGCACCGTGGCAAACCAGGGGCGGGTCCAGTCTATCGATGGCAGCATGGAGTAATTACACCATTTTCCAGTTGATCTGCTCGCCCGCGTTGAGCGGAATCACATGGCTGTCGCCCAGCGGCAGCGAGGCCGGCAAGGTCCAGCTTTCGCGCTTCAAGGTGATGGTGTCCGTGTTGCGCGCCACGCCGTAGAAGGCCGGGCCGTGGAAGCTGGCGAACGCCTCCAGTTTATCGAGCGCGCCGGCCCGTTCGAACGCTTCCGCATACATTTCCATCGCGTGCAGGGCCGTGTAGCAACCGGCGCAGCCGCAGGCCATTTCCTTGGCGCCCTGCGCGTGCGGCGCAGAATCGGTGCCGAGGAAGAAACGCTCGTCACCGCTGGCGGCGGCCGTCATCAGTGCCAGGCGGTGCTCTTCACGCTTCAGGATGGGCAGGCAGTAGTAATGGGGGCGGATGCCGCCCTTGAAAATCTCGTTGCGGTTGTACAGCAGATGATGCGCCGTGATGGTGGCGGCGATCGGGCCCTCCGCTTCGGCCACGTACTGCGCCGCATCCTTGGTGGTGATGTGTTCGAACACGACAGACAGGGCCGGGAAGGCGCTGCGCAGCGGACGCATCACGCGCTCGATGAAGACGGCTTCGCGGTCGAAAATGTCGATTTCCGGGTCCGTCACTTCGCCGTGCACGAGAAAGGGCATGCCCACTTCCTGCATCACTTCGAGCACCTTGTAGCAATTCTTCAAATCCGTCACGCCCAGGTCGGAATTCGTCGTGGCGCCGGCCGGATACAATTTGACGGCTTGCACGATGCCGCTATCCTGCGCGCGGCGGATTTCGTCGGGCGAAGTGTTGTTCGTCAGGTACAGCACCATCAGCGGATCGAAGTTCACGCCTTGCGGCACGGCGGCCAGGATGCGCTCGCGGTAGGCGCTAGCATCGGCCGTGGTGGTGACGGGCGGCTTCAGGTTCGGCATGACGATGGCGCGGCCGAACTGGCGCGCGCTGTGTGGCAGCACGCTGGCCATGACGGCGCCGTCGCGCAGGTGCAAATGCCAGTCATCCGGACGGGTGATGGTGATGGAGGCTGGGGTGTGATCGAGTGTGGACATGGCGGCTGCTCTCAGGCGGTCATTGCGAATAGCCCCATTTTACCAGCCGCGGGGCTGCCTTAGCGGCCAGGGTGCCTGAGGAAAACCGGGCGCAAGCGTACTGTGAACGCAGAAACGGCCGGTGAAGGCCGGCCGCTTTTATCGAGAAAACCTGGGATCAGTGAATGATCTTCGCCAGGAAATCGCGCGCGCGGTCCGAGCGCGTCGTGTTGAAGAAGTCATCCTTGCTGCAATCTTCGATGATCTTGCCCTGGTCCATGAAGACGATGCGGTTGGCCACGCGCTTGGCAAAGCCCATTTCGTGGGTGACGACCATCATCGTCATGCCTTCCTGCGCCAGGCCCACCATCACGTCGAGCACTTCGTTGATCATTTCCGGATCGAGCGCCGATGTCGGCTCGTCGAACAGCATGGCGATCGGATCCATCGACAGCGCGCGGGCGATCGCCACACGCTGCTGCTGGCCGCCCGACAGCTGGCCCGGGAACTTGTCCTGTTGCGACAGCAAGCCCACTCGGTCAAGGTATTTCAAGCCCTTGGCATTGGCTTCGTCGGCGCTGCGGCCCAGTACCTTGATCTGGCCGATGGTCAGGTTTTCGCGGATCGACAGATGCGGAAACAGCTCGAAATTCTGGAACACCATGCCGATGCGCGCGCGCAGTTTCGACAAATTCGTTTTCGGATCGTTGACGCTGATGCCGTCGACGATGATCTGACCCTGCTGGATCGGCTCGAGGCCGTTGACGGTCTTGATCAGGGTCGACTTGCCGGAGCCGGACGGGCCACAAATGACCATCACGTCACCCTTGGCGACCTTGGTGGTGCAGTCGGTCAGTACCTGGAACTGGCCATACCATTTGCTGACGTTATTGAGTTCAATCATCTTGTTCTTTCTTTTACGGTTAGCGAATGATGGCGACGCGTTTCTGCAGGCGTTTTACCAGGAACGACAAGGCATAGCACAGCACGAAATACACGACGGCGACAAACACGTACATCTCCACCAGGCGGCCGTCGCGCTGGGCGATCTTCGAGGCGGCGCCGACGAAATCGGGGATCGACAGCACGTACACGAGCGACACGTCCTGGAACAGCACGATGGTTTGCGTCAGCAGCACGGGAATCATGTTGCGGAACGCTTGCGGCAGCACGATGCTGCCCATGGTTTGCCGGTAGTTCATGCCCAGCGCCTGGCCCGCCCACACCTGGCCACGCGGGATCGACTGTATGCCGCTGCGCATGATCTCGCAATAGTAGGCCGCCTCGAACATGATGAAGGTGATCAGCGCGGAAGAAAACGCGCCCACTTTCACGGGTTCATCGGCGCCGATGATCCAGGCGGCGATGTACGGTACCAGGAAGTAGAACCAGAAGATCACCAGCACCAGCGGGATCGAGCGTATCAGGTTGACGTAGCTCGACGCCACGCCCGAAACGATGCGGTTGCCGGACAGGCGCATCAGCGCCAGCAGGGTGCCCAGCACGATGCCGCCGACCATGGCCAGCGCCGTCAGTTTCAGGGTAAACACCATGCCGGTCTGGAACAGGTAGACCCACGAGCGGGAGATGACATCGAAGTCGAAATTACCGAACATATCAATGTCCTCCCGTCTTGGCGCCGGCGACGATGAAGCCCGGAATGGCGACCTTTTTCTCGATCAGGTGCATCAGCACCACCACCAGCAGATTGACGACGACGTAGATGATGGTGGCGGCCGAAAACGCCTCGAATACCTGAAACGAGAATTCCTGGATGGCGCGCGCGCTGGCCGTCAGTTCGATCAGGCCGATGGTCAGCGCCACGGAACTGTTCTTGATGATGTTCAAAAATTCGCTGGTCAGCGGCGGCATGATGACGCGCGCGGCCATCGGCAGCAAAATGAAGCGGTAGGTTTGCGGCAGGGTCAGGCCCAGCGCCGTGCCGGCCAGTTTCTGCCCGCGCGGCAGTGCCTCGATACCCGTCGTGACCTGCACCGCCACGCGCGAGGAAGTAAAGAATCCCAGGCACAGCACGGCCGTGACGAACGGCGCATTCGGCAGCGACTTGACCCAGGCGCCCAGGTCAGGCGGCAGCAGTTCCGGCATGACGAAATACCAGAGGAACATCTGCACCAGCAGCGGCACGTTGCGGAACAATTCGACGTAGGCATTGGCCACGCCCACAAGCCATTTGTTCGGCAAGGTGCGGATGGTGCCGATCACCAGGCCCAATATCAGCGCCATGATCCACGCCGCACCGGCCGTGGCCAGGGTCCAGATCAGGCCGGACCACAGGGTGTCCATATACGTGCCCACGCCATCGGGAGAAATCTCCCAGAAAATGCGCCAATTCCAGTTGTAATTCATGATCATCCTTCGCATGCAGCCCGAGGATGGCGGCCAGCCGGCCACCCATCCCGTAAATTAAAACGGGAGGCTTGCGCCCCCCGATTTGTTACGCACTCTTGTTACTTTTTCCGTTTGTCCGAGGTCTTCTGCGCTTCCGGTACGGCCGCATACGCAGCCGGGTCGCCCGAATCGGTCGGATTCGTGAAGACGGCCTTCAATTGCGGCGGCATGGGGAATTTCAGGTTGATGTTTTTCGGTGGGATCGGCGAGGTAAACCATTTCGCGTAGATGCGGTTGATGTCGTCGCTCTTGTACAGGCGGATCAGGGCGTCATCGACCACTTTCTTGAAGGCTGGATCGCCCTTGCGCAGCATGATGCCGTACGGCTCGACGGACAGCGCTTCCTTGGTGATTTCGTAGTCGTTCGGGTTCTTCGAGTTGGCCACTTGCGAGGCCAGCAGGATATCGTCGTTGGCTTCGGCCACCGCGCGGCCCGTTTCCAGCATCAGGAACGATTCGGGATGATCCTTGCCGACGGCAATCGTCATGCCCAGGTTTTTTTCCTTGTTCAGGATGGTCATCTGCTTGATGGTCGACGTGCCGGCCGTGGCGACCAGGGTCTTGCCGCGCAAGTCTTCCAGGGTCTTGATGTTCGAGGATTTTTTCGACAGCACACGGTTGCCGATAACGAACATGGTCGGGGCGAATGCCACCTGCTGCTGGCGCTCCAGGTTGTTCGTCGTCGAACCGCATTCGAGATCGATGGTGCCGTTGGCCATCAGCGGGATGCGGTTGGCCGAGGTGACGGGGCTCATCACCACTTTCAGTTCGCTCAGGCCCAGGTGCTTTTGCAGGGCCGTGACGACTTTCATGCACAGGTCGATCGAATAACCCTGGTATTGCTGCTTGTCATCGAGATAGGAGAAGGGCACGGAGCCGTCGCGCACACCGAGGGTGACGGAACCGGCTTTCTTGATCTTGGCCAAGGTGCCGGTCAATTCCTGAGCCTGGACTGGCGACATGCTGCTGATGACACCGACGCTGAGCAGCGTGGCGAAGATTTTGGTCAATTTCATAAATTCTCCTGGGCGGACAAACCGGATGGACTCCGAACGAAACAACTGTGGTGCAGACGCCACCAATGGAATTAATTTTATTTCATTTTCAGCGCCGGACCAGCCGTTTTCTGCGATTGCCCGCAAATAGGCGCTATACGCGCGCCTGAACCGGCGCGGCTGTAGCATTTTTCCTACTGATTTCACATTCCCGATTTATTTTGCCGGTGCCAGCCCCGCCAACTCGTCCTCTTGCGCCTCGTCGTCCATATTTGCCTGCTGGCGTTGCCACATCTGCGCGTACAGGCCATCGAGCGCCAGCAATTGCGGATGCGTGCCCCGTTCGACGATGCGGCCATGGTCGAGCACCAGGATTTGCTGGGCGTCGGCCACCGTCGACAAACGGTGCGCAATCACCAGGGTGGTGCGGTTTTTGGCAATGTCCTTCAGCTGCGACTGGATCGCCTGCTCGGCCTTCGAATCGAGCGCCGAGGTGGCTTCGTCGAAGATCAGGATGGCAGGGTCTTTCAGCAAGGTGCGGGCAATCGCCACACGCTGCTTTTCGCCGCCCGACAGTTTCAAGCCCCGCTCGCCCACCATGGAACTGTAGCCATCTGGCAAGCTTTCAATAAAATCATGGATCGACGCCGCTTTGGCCGCCGCCACGATGGCGTCCTTGGTGGCGCCCGGCTTGCCGTAGGCGATGTTGTATTCGATGGTGTCGTTGAACAGCACCGTATCCTGCGGCACGATGCCGATGGCCGCGCGCAGGGAATCCTGCGTGATGGCCCGCAAGTCCTGGCCATCGATGGTGATGCCGCCGCCATCGACTTCATAGAAGCGGAACAGCAAGCGCGACAGGGTCGACTTGCCCGAGCCGCTGTGACCCACCACGGCCGTCGTGGTGCCGGCGGGAATCTGGAAATCCACGTCGAACAGGATTTGCCGCTTGGCTTCGTAGCTGAAATTCACGTGGTCAAAACGCACGGCTGCGCCCCGCGTGACGAGCGGTTTTGCTTCCGGCGTATCGGCGATTTCGCGGTTCTCGTTCAGCAAGGAAAACAGGCGTTCCATGTCGGCCAGGCTTTGCTTGATTTCGCGGTAGATGACGCCCAGGAAATTGAGGGGAATATACAGCTGGATCATGAAGGCGTTCACCAGCACCAGGTCGCCCAGGGTCATCGTGCCGGCGATCACGCCCACCGTGGCGCGCCACAGGATCAGGGTGACGGCCGTGGCGATGATCAGGGACTGGCCCGTATTGAGCAGGGACAAGGAAGTCTGCGATTTCACGGCCGCCGATTCATAGCGCTGCAAGCCTTCGTCGTAGCGCTTCGCCTCGTAATCCTCGTTGCCGAAATATTTCACGGTTTCATAGTTGATCAGCGAATCGATGGCCTTGGTATTCGCTTTTGAATCGAGGTCATTCATGGTCCGGCGGAAATGCGTGCGCCAGTTCGTCACCAGCACGGTAAACGCGATATACGACACGAGCGCCACCGCCGTGATCACGGTGAACCAGATGTCGTAATGCAAGACCAGGTAACCGAGCACGAGGGTGATTTCCACCAGGGTCGGCAAGATGTTGAACAGGGTATAGGAAATGAGCGAGCCGACGCTGCGCGTGCCCCGTTCGATATCGCGCGTCATGCCGCCCGTCTGGCGGTTCAAATGGAAACGCAGCGACAAGGCATGCAGGTGGCGGAACACTTGCAGGGCAATGGTGCGCACGGCCCGCTGCGTGACCCGCGCAAACAGGAATTCGCGCAATTCCGTAAACAAGGTGGTCGACAGGCGCAGCAAGCCGTACGCCACCAGCAAGCCGACGGGCAACACCAGCAGTGCTTGCGGATGGGCCGCCGTGATCGTCATGGCGTCGACGAGTTTTTTCAAGATCAGGGGCACGCCCACGTTGGCCAGCTTGGCGCCCACCAGGCATAGCAGCGCCAGCAGCACCCGCCATTTGTAGACCCACAGGTATGGCAGCAAGGTCTTGATGGTGGCGAAATCGCTGTGGCTGGCGGAGGCTGGCGAGCGGGGCGGAGGGGGAGTCTGGGAACGGCGCATGGCGAATGTCGGCTTTTTATGGTTCAATCGGGGCAATTGTAGCCTTTCATGAGAATAAAAGATGAGCACCTCCCCCGACCGTCCCGACAACTGCCTCGCCTCCGGCCTTCCCGCCGGAAAAATGCCGGAATTGCGCATGATGCCCGCACCGTCCGACGCCAATGTGTACGGCGACGTCTTCGGCGGCTGGATCATGGCGCAGGTCGATATCGCCGGTTCCCTGCCGGCCACGCGGCGCGCCAACGGCCGCGTCGCCACCATCGCCGTCAACTCCTTCGTCTTCAAAAATCCCGTCTTCGTCGGCGATCTGCTCTCCTTCTACGCCGACATCGTCAAGGTTGGCAATACCTCGATCACCGTCAATGTCGAGGTGTATGCCGAGCGCAACCGCCTGCAGGCATGCATCGTGAAAGTCACGGAAGCGACCCTGATCTATGTGGCGACGGACTCCGACCGCAAGCCGCGCAAGGTGCCGCCGATCGAGACCTTGTTGTCGTCTTGATTGTCGCAATAATCCCACGTTTTATTTTCAGACGGCATGGATAGCCAGCGCCGCATCTTCCTGCGGAGCGCCGCCCGCATCGGTGCGCTTGCCGCGGCCGGCGGCGTGCTGTCCGGTTCCAGCGCCAGCGCCGCCACGCGCCTGAACGGCGCCGGCTATCCATTTGCGCTCGGTGTCGCCTCCGGCTCGCCCTTGCCGGATGCCGTCGTGCTGTGGACGCGCATCTGCTACGACCCGCTGCACGCAGCCGCCACACCCGCCATCGCCTTGAGCGTGCGCTGGGAAGTGGCCCACGATGAAGGTTTTCGGCGCATCGCCGCCAAGGGCCAGACCACGGCTACGCCCGCCCTCGCGCATAGCGTGCACGTCGACGTGGGCGGCCTGACACCTGGGCGCTGGTACTGGTACCGCTTCATGCTGGGCGACGCCGTCAGTCCCGTGGGCCGCACGCGCACGGCACCCGAGCCCGGCGCCATGCCTGCCTCGCTGAAACTGGCCGTCGCCTCATGCCAGCACTGGGAATTCGGCGCGTATGCGGCGCACCGGCACATCGCCGCGGCCGCGCCCGACCTGGTGGCCTTCCTCGGCGACTATATCTACGAATGGGGACCGTACCAGTTGCAGCACCCAAGCCGGGCCGTGCGCACGCACGAAAGCTTTAGCCTGGCCGACTACCGCGCCCGCTACGCGCAATACAAGAGCGACCACGACTTGCAGGGCGCGCACCTGGCCGCGCCGTGGATCGTCACCTGGGACGACCATGAAGTGGCCAATGATTACGGGAATGACCGCGACGAGTTGCTCACGCCATCGTTTCTAGAACGCCGCGCGGCCGCCTACCAGGCGTTTTATGAACACATGCCGCTGCGGCTACTACCGCTGGGACGGCGGGGCTTTGTCGACATGCGCATCTACCAGCGCTATGACTGGGGCCGCCTGGCACGCTTCCACGTGCTGGATGACCGGCAATACCGCGCCCACCACGCGTGCGCCAAACCGGGCCGCGGCGGTTCGAATTCCGTCACCACGCGCAACTGCCCCGATTTGCTGAAACCGCAGCGCACGATGCTGGGCGAGGAACAGCAGCGCTGGCTGCAAGCCGGCCTCGACGACTCCCCCGCGCGCTGGAATATCCTCGCCCAGCAAACTCTGATGGCGCAATCGAGCCAGGTGCCAATTTTTCGGCCCGGCGACGAGCGCATCTGGACCGATGGCTGGGATGGCTACCCGATGGCGCGCCAGCACCTGCTCGACGCCTTGCGCAGGAGCAAGGCCAGCAATCCACTGATACTGTCAGGCGACGTGCACACCTTTTATGCCACCGAACTGAGCCGCAACGCCATGCGCCCCACCGGCAAGGATAATCCCGTGTTGGCGACCGAATTTTGCGGTACCTCAATCACCTCGAGTTCCCGCCCGCAAGCGCGCACGGAGCAGTACGTGGCGATGAACCCGCACATCCGTTACGGCCGCAGCGACAAGCGCGGCTATATGCTGATGGAAATCACGCCGGAGAAAACCACGACCCTGTTCCAGGGCCTGGAGAATGTGCGCGACGGCGCATCGAGCATCGCGACATTGGCCAGTTTTACCGTCCAGGACGGCAAGGCTGGCGTGCAACGCATCTAGCCCGTGCTTTTCAAGGCATCGCGGTAGCGCCGGCTGACGGGCACTTCACCGCCCGTGGATAGCACGGCGCGCGCATCACCCGATTCCAGCGGCACGATGCTCTGCACAAATGCAAGGTTGACGATGTAGCTGCGATGCACGCGCACAAAGCGCTTGCTGTCCAGGCGGCGCTCGATGGCGGCCATGGTCGAGCGCAGCGGGTAATCGTGGCCGCGCACGTGCAAATTCACATAATTGCCCCAGGCCTGTATCCATTCGATGTCAACGGCGGGCAACAGAAAATCCTTGCCCAGCTTGCGTACGAGGAAACGTTCCGGCTGCTGCACCGGCTCCACGGCCGGGCCTTCATCGGGTTCGCCCAGCAGGGTCGCCTCGCCTTGCCAGCGCATCAGCAGCAACTGATAGAAGCCCGTGAACAATAAAATAGAGAAGTAAGTGCGCACATCCTTGACATATTCGTACGGCAATTCACGCCACCAGTTACCGAAATCGTAATCGCTGCCAGCGCTCCAGTAAGCCAGTTTGCGCAAGGCCACCATGGCCAGCACATGCGCGAGGCTGTAGACGAGCGAGGCGGCCAGGTGCCAGCGCAGGTTCTGGCGCTGGAATACCAGGTGCAGCGGCCGCAACTGGTTGGCCAAGATCACCAGCGGTACCAGCGCCAGCAACACCAGGTTGCTGCTCCACTCCCACACGGCCACTTCCCAGAAAGGCGTAGCGAGCCCGGCACGCTGACGGTCGGTCCAGCTGATCCAGCAGTTGAGCGACGTTTGCAGCAGATACAGGACGATCCAGAAAGCTGGTTCGGCGATCTGGCGCCAGCGTTGGTATCGTTGCAACAAATCGGTGGAAGACAGGCGCATGGTGTCGGACGGTGAATTAGTTGCATGATTGTAAGGTCCCAAAGCCGTCCCGGCATCACCACTCGTCACAAACAGCCCGCAATTGGTCACTTTTCGCTGGTTCGCCCTGCGCGGCCTGCCTATGCTGGGGCCTTCCCTTACCAACGGATTCCGCGACCATGACCACCAATTCTCGCCGTTACGATATCGATGCCTTGCGCTTTCTTGTCTTCAGCCTGCTGATCTTCTACCACACGGCCATGCTGTACCTGGACGGCGCCGCCTTCCACATGAAGAGCAGTTACTTGACGGAAACATTGAACTTTCCCATGGTCTTTATCAACCGTTGGCGCATGGAAATCGTGTTCCTCATTTCCGGCGTGTCCTGCGCCATGATGACGCAAACGTCCCGAGGGGCCTTCCTCCGGCGCAGGGTCAAGCGCCTGTTGTTGCCCCTGCTGTTTGGCGTGCTCGTGGTGATACCCGTGCAGCCGTATTGCGAGGGTGTAGCGAACGGCTTGGTCGAGCCTGGCTATGGACAATTCCTGCTGCATTACTTTGGCGGCCATGCCTGGCCAGCCGACGCATTTACGGGCTGGAAAACCAGTTTTACCTGGAATCATCTGTGGTATCTCGTGTATTTGTTGCTGTACACCATTGTGCTGGTGGCGCTGCAGCCACTGCTGGCCAGGGCAAGGCCGCTGTTTACGGGGTTGCGCGGCTGGCGCCTGTTGATCCTGCCCGCCCTGCCGACGCTGGCGGCGACGGCCTTCCTGAAATTGCGCTATCCGGAAACCCATGCGCTGGTGAAGGACTGGTACGCACACGCCATCTATTTCACCATGTACCTGTATGGCTGGTGGCTGGGCAATGACAAGGGAGCGTGGCAGGAACTGGCGCGCTTGCGCTGGCATGCGCTGCTGCTGGCGCCCTGCGCGTTTGCCGTGTATCTGGGCTACGACCTGGTGTATTCGGAAAACCTGCTGACCTGGGCCTCGGCCGGCTCCTGGCCCATGCGCAACCTGTACATGTGGCTGGCCATCTGCGCCATCCTTGGCTGGTCGCACACCTTGCTGAATAAACCGTTTGCCTGGCTGCCTTGGACGCGCCAGGCCGTCTTTCCCTGGTACATATTGCACCAGAGCGCCATCGTGCTGCTGGCCTATTGGCTGGTGCCCCTGAAGCTTGGGCCAGTGGTGGAACCGCTGCTGGTACTGGCCGGCACGGTGGCGACCTGCTGGCTGGGGACGTCGCTGCTGATCAGCAAGGTGAACTGGCTGCGCCCCTGCTTCGGCTTGCCCGCCAGACCAGGGCGAAACCTGGCGGCGGACACGGCCCTGGCTGCGAACTAGGCTACCTTCTTTTCGTCGCGTAATTGACGGCGCAAGATCTTGCCGACATTGGTCTTCGGCAATTCATCGCGGAACTCGATGTACTTCGGTTTCTTGTAAGCCGTCAGCTCATGCTTGCAATGCTCGCGGATCTGTTCCACCGTCAGGTTCGGATCCTTGCGCACAACAAACACTTTCACGGCTTCGCCCGCGTTGGCATCCGGCACGCCGATGCACGCGCATTCCAGCACGCCAGGGCAGGAAGCGACCACGTCTTCCACTTCATTCGGATACACATTGAAGCCGGACACGATGATCATGTCTTTCTTGCGGTCCACGATTTTTACGTAGCCGCGCTCATCCATGACACCCACGTCGCCCGTCTTGAAGTAACCGTCGGCCGTCATCGACTTGCCCGTCTCGTCCGGACGCTGCCAGTAGCCGGCCATCACTTGCGGGCCGCGCACGGCGATCTCGCCCGGCTCGCCCAGCGGCACTTCCACGCCGTCGTCGTTCAAGATCGCCACTTCCGTCGAAGGGAAAGGCAAGCCGATGGTGCCCGTAAATTCCGTGATGTCGACGCGGTTGCCCGTCACCACGGGCGACGTTTCCGACATGCCATAGCCTTCGATCAGCGGGCAACCCGTCAGTTTCAGCCAGCGCTCGGCCACGTTGCGCTGCAAGGCCATGCCGCCGCCATTGCACACTTTGTAGCTGGAAAAATCGAGCTTGGCGAAGTCGGCATTGTTCAGCAGCGCGTTATACAAGGTATTGACGGCAGGGAAGACGACGATCTTGTGTTTGGACAATTCCTTGACGAAACCGGGGATGTCGCGCGGGTTGGGAATCAGCACGCTCATGCCGCCCAGGCGCATGCCCATCAGGGCGCTGACGGTCAGAGAATAGATGTGATAGAGGGGCAGGGCGCACATGAATCCCATCGAGGTGGCGCGCATTTCAGGCGTCATCACGGGCGACATCCACGCCTCGTTTTG
Organism: Janthinobacterium sp. GL_088; assembly: GCF_057837845.1. Lineage (NCBI taxonomy): Bacteria > Pseudomonadati > Pseudomonadota > Betaproteobacteria > Burkholderiales > Oxalobacteraceae > Janthinobacterium > Janthinobacterium sp. GL_088. The sequence goes on from NZ_CM174453.1 coordinate 6,415,337, forward strand.
CAGTACGTTGGCGATCACGTTGCGATGCAGCAACATCGCGCCCTTCGACACGCCCGTCGTGCCGCCCGTGTATTGCAGGAAGACGATATCGTCATGCCCCTGCTGCACCGGCGTCAGGCTCAGGCGTGCGCCTTCGGCCAGCATCTTGTTGAAGCTGATGGCGCCCGGCAAGGAAAACGCGGGTACCATTTTCTTGATCTTGCGCACGACGAAGTTGACGATCGTGCCTTTCAGTCCGCCCAGCAAGTCGCCCATGGTGGCGACGATCACATGCTTGACCTGGGTATGTGGCAATACCTGCTCCACCGTGGTGGCAAAGTTTTCCAGCACGATGATCGCTTCGCTGCCCGAATCGGTCAGCTGATGCTGCAATTCACGCGGCGTGTACAGCGGGTTCACGTTTACCACCGTATAGCCGGCGCGCAAAATTGCCGCCATGGCCACCGGATACTGCAGCACGTTTGGCAGCATGATCGCCACGCGCGCGCCTGCTTGCAGGCCCTTGCTTTGCAGCCAGGCGCCCATCTGCTGCGACAACTGGTCCAGCTCGCGGTAGGTGAGGAATTTATCCATGCACACGAAAGCATTGCGGTCCGAATATTTCTGGAACGACTCTTCCAGCAAATGCGTGACGGAACGGTATTGCGTGCAATCAATCTCTGCAGGAACGCTGTCCGGGTACGACTTCAACCAAATCTTGTCCATCTCGCCTCATCTTTATCTGTAAAAGGGATGCGCCTCCTGGCGCATCCCACACTGTTTATGCTGCTGTCTTCGTTTCGTCACGCAGGGCGCGACGTAAAATCTTGCCGACGTTGGTCTTCGGCAGCTCATCGCGGAACTCGATGTATTTCGGCCGCTTGTAACCGGTGAATTGCTCCTTGCAGTACGCGGCCAGCACTGCCTGGGTCAGGTTCGGATCCTTGCGCACGACAAACACTTTCACGGCCTCGCCCGAGTGCTCATCCGGCACGCCCACGCAGGCGCACTCGAGCACGCCAGGATGGGCCGCGATGACGGCCTCGACTTCGTTCGGATACACATTGAAGCCGGAGACGAGAATCATGTCTTTCTTGCGGTCGACAATCTTCACGTAGCCGCGCTCGTCCATGATGCCCACATCACCGGATTTAAAGTATCCATCAGGTGTCATGACCTTGGCCGTTTCATCGGGACGGTTCCAGTAGCCGCTCATCACTTGCGGGCCACGGATGGCGATTTCGCCCGTCTGGCCCAGCGGCACTTCCTTGCCGTCATCGTCGAGGATGGCGATCTCGGTCGACGGAATCGGCAAGCCGATGGTGCCGGAGAACGCCGTGCTGTCGGCGCGGTTGCAGGTGGCGACAGGCGACGTTTCCGACAAGCCATAGCCTTCAATGATGGACACGCCCGTCACTTGCAGCCACTTGTCGTTGACGGCTTGCTGCACTGCCATGCCGCCGCCATTGGCGATCTTCAGGCCCGAGAAGTCGAGCTTGGCGAAATCGGGGTGATTCACCAGCGCGTTATACAGGGTATTGACCGCTGGTAGCAGGTTGAATTTGTACTTGCCCAGCTCCTTGATCAGGCCCGGGATATCGCGCGGATTCGGGATCAGGATATTCAGGGCGCCCACGCGCGTGCCCCACATGGCGCACGCCGTCAGCGCAAAGATATGGTACAGCGGCAAGGCGCAGACGATGATCATCTGTTCCTTGCTATTCTGGTCGAGCGCCGCGCCCGACCACGCTTCGCTTTGCAGCACATTGGCGATCACATTGCGGTGGCTCAAGGTCGCGCCTTTCGACACGCCCGTCGTGCCGCCCGTGTATTGCAGGAAGGCAGGGTCATTGATGCCCAGCTCGACAGGCGTGAGTTTCATGCGGCTGCCCAGCGCCAGCGCCTGCTTGAAACGCATGGCGTTCGGCAAGGAATACGCGGGCACCATCTTCTTGACGTTGCGCACGACAAAATTGACGATCATGCCCTTCAAGCCGCCCAGCATTTCGCCCATGCTGGCGACGACGATGTGCTTGACAGCTGTCTTGCCCAGCACTTGTTCGAGCGTATGGGCAAAGTTTTCCAGCACGATGATGGCTTCGCTGCCCGAATCGTTGAGCTGATGCTCAAGTTCGCGCGGCGTATATAACGGGTTGACGTTGACCACGGTGTAGCCGGCGCGCAGGACGGCGGCGATCGCCACCGGATACTGCAGCACGTTCGGCATCATCAGGGCGACCCGGGCGCCCTTCTTCAGGCCACGGCTTTGCAGCCACGCACCCAGCTGGCGCGAATAGGTGTCGAGTTCGGCATAGGTGAGAAATTTGTCCATGCAGACATAGGCATTGCGATCCGCATATTTTTGAAACGCTTCTTCCAGCAAATGCACCAGCGAACGATATTGATCAGGATCGATGTCGGCAGGTACGCCGGGAGGGTACGACTTCAGCCAAATTTTTTCCATCCTGTGCCTCTTGTCTCAAATAATCGTGGGGGAGCCGGCGCACCCTGCCGGCGCGGATCATTGCTGCGGATTCTGTCGTCCTGCAGTCAGTTTGAGCATTCTGACGAGCAATTGCTCTATGCTACTAATGCGATGCTATCGGGCGCCGGGCTTCCATGCAAGCGCTTTCAACAGTATTCGAGCGGTAACTCTAGGGGCTTTTTGTGCTGCAGCGCAACATGATAAATACACTGTTGCAGGATCGTTCGCCCTGACGTGCGAGACAATCTTTACGGGTCAGGGGCTGGACAATTGTTCCAGCGCACGCCTGCGCTCAGGCTTCTTGATCTGGGCCATTGTGTGCACTGCAGCATAAAAAGCACGAAAGTTCTTTTTTTCTTCCAGCAATTTTTTGAAGGCAGGCAAAAATTCATTGTAGGTAGACACGGAAGCCAGGTGCGCATTGCTCAACGGCTGCTCGAACCAGCGGTCGTAACCGGCAAAACCACCCCAGTTTTGCTTCAGTACCTGGTAGGCATCTTGCAATGCCGCAAATACCTGTGTCTTGCGCGCGCGCTTGTCCGCCTCGCTGGCGCCGCTCGCATATACGGCGTCCAGTTCGCCCCGGTATGTCAGCAGCAAGGCGAGAAAATCCTGGCGCCGCGCCGCATACTGGGCGTACGCGGCGCGCATGGCGTCATTGCCCTCGCGCGCCAGCCAGCGCTGCACGCCCGCCTCTTCCACGGCACTGGCAAACGACTCGTTGAAGGCCGAATCGCCAGGTACGTACACCACCTGGTGCGCCAGTTCATGGAAAATCAGGCGCGCCAGTTCCGCATCGTTGTAATTGATAAAGGTCGACAGCAGGGGATCGTCGAACCAGCCCAGGGTGGAATACGCGGGCACGCCGCCCACCTGCACGTCGTAATGCTGGGCCCGCAACTCGTCGGCATACGCCAGCGCCTCTTCCTTGCTGTAATAGCCGCGGTAATTCACGCAGCCGGCGATGGGGAAACACCATTGCAGCGGCTGCAGCGACAGTTCCGGCGTGGCCACCACGTTCCACAGCACAAACGGGCGCCGCAGGGAGGCATAATTCTTGTAGCTGCCATTGTCGGGCAAGTCCAGTTCGCTGACGGCAAAGCGACGGATTTGCTGTGCCTTGGCCAGGCGCACTTTCAGGCGCGGCTCCGTGGCAGGGTCATCGAGCCAGTCACCGATGGGGCGCGCGCCGGACCACAGCGCATATTGCCCTTGCGCCGCCTGCGTGTAGTAGCGCAGCTGCGTACAGCCACCCAGCAACATGCACAGCGTGCCGACAAGCAAGCGGGCCGGCCAGCGCGCCAGGGTCATGGTCAGACTGCCTTTTCCACTTCAACCAGCGTATCGTAGAAGGTCGGCGCGCGGCCCATGTCCGTCAGGCGCTGGCTCGTCACTTCATTGGCGTTCTTGCCATCGCTGGCGAGTTTCTTCCACCACACGGACAAGCCCACCACCAGGCCGCGTCTGGCCTTGTCCGTCACCCTGGCCTTGGCCACAAAGCTGCCGCGATCATTAAAAATGCGCACCATGTCGCCGGCCGCGATGCCGCGCGCGGCGCCATCGTCGGGATGGATATCGAGGTGCGGCTCGCCCTCGGCCGCGCGCAGGCTTTTCACGTTCACGAAAGTGGAATTGAGGAAATTGCGCGCCGGCGGCGAAATCATGGCCAGCGGATAACGGGCCGCCAGCGCAGGATTGCTGGCTTGCGATTCGTGCGGCGCGATATACGTCGGCAAGGGATCGAGTCCCGCCAGCGCCATGGCGCTGGAATACAACTCGCACTTGCCCGATGGCGTGGGGAAACCACCTTCGGCAAATGGCGCTTCGGCCATGGCCAGCTTTTGCCAGCCCGTGCGTTTCAGCGATTCCCAGTCGAAATGTACGGCGCGCGCATCCGTCGTATCGAACGCCTTGGCCGCCAGCGCATCGTCGCTTTCCTGGAAGCACGGGTCATCAAAGCCCATGTGCTGCGCCAGCAGGCGGAAGATTTCCGTATTCGCCTTCGCTTCGCCCAGCGGCGCCACGGCCGCGTTGTTCGCCATCATGTACAGGTGACCGTAGGTGGAATGCGCATCGACATGTTCCAGCTGCGTGGTGGCGGGCAGCACGATGTCGGCGTAATCGACGGTATCGGTCTGGAAGTGTTCGAGCACGACCGTAAACAAATCCTCGCGGGCAAAACCCTGTGCCACTTTCGACGAATCGGGCGCTACCGCCAGGGGATTCGAGTTGTAGACGATCACGGCCTCGACTTGCGGGCCGAACTCGGGCGACGCTGTTTTCAGCAGATCGTCGCCGATGGTGCTCATGTTGATGGTGCGCGGCGTGCCTTTCAATAGATCCGGGCGCTGCAGGGCCTTGCGGTTGACGGGGAAGGAACCCGAGCTCGACAGCTGCATGCCGCCCGCCGGATGGCGCCAGGCGCCCGTCAGGGCCGGCAGGCAGGCAATATTGCGCACGGCCATGCCACCGCCATGCACGCGCTGCACGCCGTAGTTGGTGCGGATGGCGGCGCCTTCGCCAGAGCGGCACGCCTGGCCGTACAGGCGCGCCAGTTCCACCACTTCCGTGGTCGTGATGCCGCATACCTCGGCCACGCGCCCGGGCGGCCATTCCAGCGCGCGCTGTTTCAAGGCATCGTAGCCTACAGTGTAGCGATCGATGTAGTCATGATCGAGCAAATCTTCCACAATCAAGACATGCATCAAACCCAGCGCCAGGGCCGCATCGGTACCCGGCAGCAAGGCGATATGCTGGTGGCATTTTTCGGCCGTCAACGAGCGGTAGGGGTCGATGGCGATCAGGGTGGCGCCGTTGCGTTTGGCCTCTTGTGCGCGCATCCAGAAGTGCAGGTTCGAGGCGATCGGGTTGCCGCCCCAGATGATGATCAATTTCGCGTTCTGGAATTGCTCCAGGTCCGTGCCGATGCTGGCACCCACCGTGTAGCGGTAACCGGTGGCGCCGGCCGACGCGCAAATGGTGCGGTCCAGCAGGGAAGCACCGAGCTGGTTGAAGAAGCGCGAGGACATCGATTCACCCTGCACCAGGCCCATGGTGCCGCAGTAGCTGTACGGCAAGATCGCCTGCGGATCGCGCGCGGCGATCGGTTTCAGGCGGGCCGCGATGGTCTGCAGCGCCTCTTCCCAGCTGATGCGTTCGAACTTGCCTTCCCCCTTCTTGCCCACGCGGCGCAGCGGATGCAGCAGCCGGTCCGCATGATAGGTGCGTTCCGTGAAGCGCGACACCTTGGTGCACAGCACGCCAGCCGTGGTCGGGTGGTCGGGATCGCCCTTGACGGCTGTTGCCACACCATCGGTCACGGTGACCAGCAAGGCGCAGGTATCGGGGCAGTCGAGCGGGCAGGCGGCGCGCACTTGGGTGGTGGTCATGGGGCAATCCAAAAACGTTGGGGGAAGGCGATACTGTAAACCATTCCGCGCGCTTGCTGTTGGCGCCGTGGCAAGCACGTCCGTGCGCTGGATTTACCCGGCAAACAAGGGCTACAATGCACTATTAGCCGCGCCTGTTTTTGATCAAACAAGCACGGTCCGGCGCGCCATACATTGCTGCGTGCCAGCATTCACAGGAGAGTCCCATGAAACTAGTTGATCCGATCTTGGCGTTTCAATCCGAGCTGCAAGGTATACGCCGCGACCTGCACGCGCATCCCGAGCTGTGCTACGAAGAACAGCGCACTTCGGACGTGGTCGCCGCCAAACTGACAGAATGGGGCATTCCCGTGGTACGCGGCCTGGGCCGCACTGGCGTGGTCGGCATCATCCAGCATGGCACCTCCAAGCGTGCCATCGGCCTGCGCGCCGATATGGATGCCTTGCCGATGCAGGAAATGAATACCTTCGAGCACGCTTCACGTCACCCAGGCAAGATGCACGCCTGCGGCCACGACGGCCACACGGCCATGCTGCTCGGTGCCGCTCATTACCTGGCGCAGCACCGCAACTTCGACGGCACGGTCTACCTCGTCTTCCAGCCGGCCGAGGAAGGCGGCGCGGGGGCGCGTGAAATGATCGAAGACGGCTTGTTTACCCGCTTTCCCATGGATGCCATCTACGGCATGCACAACTGGCCAGGCGCGGAAACAGGTACCCTGAGCGTGGTGGAAGGGCCAATGATGGCATCCAGCAATGAATTCCACGTCACCGTCAAGGGCAAGGGCGCGCACGCGGCCCAGCCCCACAAGGGCATCGACCCCGTCATGGTGGCCGTGCAAATCGCGCAAAGCTGGCAAACCGTCATCACGCGCAACAAGAGTCCGCTCGACACGGCCGTGCTGTCGATCACGCAAATCCACGCGGGCAGCGCCACCAATGTGATTCCCGATGACGCCAGCCTGGTCGGCACCGTGCGCACCTTCACCACGCCCGTGCTGGACTTGATCGAAGAGCGCATGCGCGACATCGCAGTGCATACGGCCGCCGCCTTTGGCGCCGAGGTCGATTTCCACTTCAAGCGCAACTATCCGCCGCTGGTCAACCACACGAAAGAAACGGCGTTTGCCGTCGAAGTCATGAAAAGCGTGGTGGGCGCCGACAAGGTCAACGCGAATGTCGAGCCGACCATGGGCGCCGAAGATTTTGCCTTCTTCCTGCAAGAAAAGGCTGGCTGCTACATCTTCATCGGCAATGGCGATGGCGAGCATCGCGATGGCGGCCACGGCCTGGGTCCGTGCGTCTTGCACAATGGCAGCTACGACTTCAACGACAATCTGCTGCCCATCGGCGCCAGTTTCTGGGTCAAGCTGGCCGAAGCGAGCCTGCCCATCGCTTGAATCAGCTCAGTTGATCCGGACCGGTGCCCAGGCGCTGGCCCGGATTCAACGCTTCCAGAGCCAGCAAGGCCGCCGCGTGATCGGCTGTCGGGTGCGTGGTAGCGAGGCTTTCATAGCACTGCGTCACCAGTTGTGTCACCGGCAAGGTGACGTGGGCCGCCTCGGCTGCCGCGAGGATATTGTGCATATCCTTGATCTGGCTTTTCACCTGGCCACCGGCAACAAAATTACGTTCCAGCATGCGCTGGCCATGCACCTCCAAAATCCTGCTTTCGGCAAAGCCGCCGCGGATGGCTGACCGTACGGCGCTCGCATCGGCGCCGGCCGCCTGGGCCAGCAGCAAGGCTTCCGCCACGATATTCAATGTCGCGCCGACGATCAGCTGGTTGCACAACTTGGCGACCTGCCCGCTGCCGGCCGCCCCCACCAGCGTCGGGCGTCCCATGGCCGATAGAATCACTTCAACCCGCGCGTAATCGCCGGTGCTGGCGCCGGCCATGATGGCCAGGGTGCCCGCCTGTGCCCCACCGACGCCGCCCGAGACGGGCGCATCGATGAAACCATGGCCTGCAGCGTGCAAGGTGGCATGAAATTGCTGGGCTTCTGCCTGCTTGGTGGAACTCATGTCGATCCAGATCGCACCGCCTGCCAGGGCCGGCAACGCCTGTTGCAGCACTGTTGCCACGATGGGACCGGCTTCCAGCATCGAGATGACCACATCCGCGCCATTGACCGCCTCAGTGATGGAAACGGCGGGTTGCGCCCCTGCTGCACGCAGGACTTGGGCCTTGCTGTGCGTGCGATTCCAAATTGTGACAGAATATCCAGCGCGTAGCAGGCACCGGACCATCGGATCCCCCATCAGACCGATACCGAGAAATGCGATTTTTGTAGAGAATGTCAATTGAACCCCTGAGATCAACAAGTGGCGAGAGCGGCATCAAAGCAAGGTGCCTGTACAACAATAGCCTATCGGCCAATTTTACGATGAAAGCCTCTATGTTCTTCAAGAAGAATCTCCTCAAATCCATCGCCGCTGTTGCCGCGCTGATGGCGGCCAACGCCGGCTTTGCCGCCGACGACAAACTGATCGACTCCGTCTACGGCGAATATGCCAAGGGCGTGAAGGTACAAATGGTACGCGCCGGCGTGACCTCGAACTGGGATAAGGCCTGGTTCGTATCGAATGGCACACAGCTGAGCGGTTACTGGGATGCCAGCATCGGCGGCTGGGATGGCAAGAGCTATCGCAATGTCCCTGGCCAGCATCAAAAACTGTGGGACCTGGGCTTTACCCCCGTGTTCCGCTTTGAAAACACGAACAAGCTGGGCTTCTATGCGGAAGGCGGCATTGGCGTGCACATGCTGTCCAAGCTGTACGATAACGACGATAACCGCCTGTCGACCCACTTCCAGTTCGGCGACCATATCGGCGTTGGCTATATTTTCAATAACAAATGGGAAGTCGCTGCGAAGATCCAGCATTTCTCGAACGGTGGCTACAAGAAACCGAATAGCGGCGTCAATTACATGAACGTCAAAGTCGCTTATCACTTTTAATGAGCGTGATAAATGACAAAGGCAGCGCGCAGCGCTGCTTTTTTTATGCCTGTACGCCGTAAAACCTGCAAAAACCACCAGACGAAAAAAAACCCGCCAATTGCTTGACGGGTTTTTCTCTACTGCGAATAACAAGCCTGACGATAACCTACTTTCACACTGGTTGCAGCACTATCATCGGCGCAAAGTTGTTTCACGGTCCTGTTCGGGATGGGAAGGGGTGGGACCAACTTGCTATGGTCATCAGGCATAACTTGTACTGGCATTTGTCCTCTGTGGAGCGACAAAGCCTGAATCTGGAAGAAGCAAAGATTGGGGTAATGAATAGTAGTATCAACACACACGCAACGTTGTACCGTCTTATCCTCTGTACCTGCTAAGGTTATAGGGACAAGCCGTACGGGCAATTAGTACTGGTTAGCTTAATGCATTACTGCACTTCCACACCCAGCCTATCAACGTCCTGGTCTCGAACGACCCTTCAAAGAGCTCAAGGCTCTGGGAAATCTCATCTCAAGGCAAGTTTCCCGCTTAGATGCTTTCAGCGGTTATCTCTTCCGAACTTAGCTACCCGGCAATGCCACTGGCGTGACAACCGGTACACCAGAGGTTCGTCCACTCCGGTCCTCTCGTACTAGGAGCAGCCCCCTTCAAATTTCCAACGCCCACGGCAGATAGGGACCAAACTGTCTCACGACGTTTTAAACCCAGCTCACGTACCACTTTAAATGGCGAACAGCCATACCCTTGGGACCGGCTACAGCCCCAGGATGTGATGAGCCGACATCGAGGTGCCAAACTCCCCCGTCGATATGAACTCTTGGGAGGAATCAGCCTGTTATCCCCAGAGTACCTTTTATCCGTTGAGCGATGGCCCTTCCATACAGAACCACCGGATCACTATGTCCTACTTTCGTACCTGCTCGACTTGTCAGTCTCGCAGTTAAGCACGCTTATGCCATTGCACTATCAACACGATGTCCGACCGTATCTAGCGTACCTTCGAACTCCTCCGTTACACTTTAGGAGGAGACCGCCCCAGTCAAACTGCCTACCATGCACTGTCCCCGATCCGGATAACGGACCAAGGTTAGAACCTCAAACAAACCAGGGTGGTATTTCAAGGTTGGCTCCACGAGAACTAGCGTCCCCGCTTCAAAGCCTCCCACCTATCCTACACAGATTGGTTCAAAGTCCAATGCAAAGCTACAGTAAAGGTTCATGGGGTCTTTCCGTCTAGCCGCGGGTAGATTGCATCATCACAAACATTTCAACTTCGCTGAGTCTCGGGAGGAGACAGTGTGGCCATCGTTACGCCATTCGTGCAGGTCGGAACTTACCCGACAAGGAATTTCGCTACCTTAGGACCGTTATAGTTACGGCCGCCGTTTACTGGGACTTCAATCAAGAGCTTGCACCCCATCATTTAATCTTCCAGCACCGGGCAGGCGTCACACCCTATACGTCCACTTTCGTGTTTGCAGAGTGCTGTGTTTTTATTAAACAGTCGCAGCCACCAGTTTATTGCAACCCTTTCACCCTTCCACAGTAAAGTGGTCAAGCTACCGGGGCGTACCTTTTCCCGAAGTTACGGTACCAATTTGCCGAGTTCCTTCTCCCGAGTTCTCTCAAGCGCCTTAGAATACTCATCTCGCCCACCTGTGTCGGTTTGCGGTACGGTCTCGTATGACTGAAGCTTAGAGGCTTTTCTTGGAACCACTTCCGATTGCTTCGTGAACAAGTTCACTCGTCTCAACCCCTTGAATTCCGCACCCGGATTTGCCTAAGTGCCTTCTATGAGCCAAAAACCAACTATTCCAACAGTTGGACAACCTTCCGCGATCCGTCCCCCCATCGCATCATACGACGGTGCAGGAATATTAACCTGCTTCCCATCAGCTACGCATCTCTGCCTCGCCTTAGGGGCCGACTCACCCTGCTCCGATGAACGTTGAACAGGAAACCTTGGGCTTACGGCGTGGAGGCTTTTCACCCCCATTATCGCTACTCATGTCAGCATTCGCACTTCTGATACCTCCAGCATCCTTTACAAGACACCTTCGCAGGCTTACAGAACGCTCTCCTACCATATATATTGCTATATATCCGCAGCTTCGGTGACTGGCTTAGCCCCGTTACATCTTCCGCGCAGGACGACTCGATCAGTGAGCTATTACGCTTTCTTTAAATGATGGCTGCTTCTAAGCCAACATCCTGACTGTTTTAGCCTTCCCACTTCGTTTTCCACTTAGCCAATCTTTGGGACCTTAGCTGGCGGTCTGGGTTGTTTCCCTCTTGACGCCGGACGTTAGCACCCGACGTCTGTCTCCCAAGCTCGCACTCATCGGTATTCGGAGTTTGCAATGGTTTGGTAAGTCGCAATGACCCCCTAGCCATAACAGTGCTCTACCCCCGATGGTGATACTTGAGGCACTACCTAAATAGTTTTCGGAGAGAACCAGCTATTTCCAAGTTTGTTTAGCCTTTCACCCCTACCCACAGCTCATCCCCTAATTTTTCAACATTAGTGGGTTCGGACCTCCAGGGCGTGTTACCGCACCTTCATCCTGGCCATGAGTAGATCACTTGGTTTCGGGTCTACACCCAGCGACTGATCGCCCTATTCGGACTCGATTTCTCTACGGCTTCCCTATATGGTTAACCTTGCCACTGAATGTAAGTCGCTGACCCATTATACAAAAGGTACGCAGTCACGGAACAAGTCCGCTCCTACTGTTTGTATGCACACGGTTTCAGGATCTATTTCACTCCCCTTCCGGGGTTCTTTTCGCCTTTCCCTCACGGTACTGGTTCACTATCGGTCGATTACGAGTATTTAGCCTTGGAGGATGGTCCCCCCATATTCAGACAGGATGTCACGTGTCCCGCCCTACTTGTCGTACGCTTAGTATCACCGGTCCGATTTCACATACGGGGCTATCACCCACTATGGCTCCTATTTCCAGAGGATTCTGTTATCGGTCCGACTATCACGTACAGGCTCTTCCCATTTCGCTCGCCGCTACTTTGGGAATCTCGGTTGATTTCTTTTCCTGCAGCTACTTAGATGTTTCAGTTCGCCGCGTTCGCCTTGCATACCTATGTATTCAGTATGCAATACCCTAAAAGGGTGGGTTGCCCCATTCGGAAATCTGCGGATCAAAGTGTGTTTGCTCACTCCCCGCAGCTTATCGCAAGCTACTACGTCCTTCATCGCCTGTAATCGCCAAGGCATCCACCATGTGCACTTATTCGCTTGTCCCTATAACGTTAGCCTCTGATTACCTAAATAATCAAAGAGCGCTACAGGGATAAGAAAGTACAACGTTGTTGCTTGTTTGTTGATACATACAATCATTACCCATCGATTTACTTTTTACGGCAAACCGATCAATAAATAATCTTTACTTCTTCCAGATTGTTAAAGAACGAAACAGCTTTGATCGCTAAAAGATCAAATCTAAACCCACAGGCTTACATTTGTACTTTCGAGTAAAACGTGGTGGAGGATGACGGGATCGAACCGACGACCCCCTGCTTGCAAAGCAGGTGCTCTCCCAGCTGAGCTAATCCCCCTGAGATTTTACTAATTAGCTGGTAGGGCTGGTTGGACTCGAACCAACGACCCCCGCGTTATCAACACGGTGCTCTAACCAGCTGAGCTACAGCCCCAACGCGGAACTACTACGACTACTGTTTCTTCTTAATTAAACAGCCGATAAGTGTGAACATTTGATGCGTGAATCATTGCTGATTCGTGCAAACTCTAGAAAGGAGGTGATCCAGCCGCACCTTCCGATACGGCTACCTTGTTACGACTTCACCCCAGTCACGAATCCTACCGTGGTAAGCGCCCTCCTTACGGTTAAGCTACCTACTTCTGGTAAAACCCGCTCCCATGGTGTGACGGGCGGTGTGTACAAGACCCGGGAACGTATTCACCGCGACATGCTGATCCGCGATTACTAGCGATTCCAACTTCATGCAGTCGAGTTGCAGACTACAATCCGGACTACGATACACTTTCTGCGATTAGCTCCCCCTCGCGGGTTGGCGGCGCTCTGTATGTACCATTGTATGACGTGTGAAGCCCTACCCATAAGGGCCATGAGGACTTGACGTCATCCCCACCTTCCTCCGGTTTGTCACCGGCAGTCTCATTAGAGTGCCCTTTCGTAGCAACTAATGACAAGGGTTGCGCTCGTTGCGGGACTTAACCCAACATCTCACGACACGAGCTGACGACAGCCATGCAGCACCTGTGTACTGGTTCTCTTTCGAGCACTCCCCAATCTCTCGGGGATTCCAGCCATGTCAAGGGTAGGTAAGGTTTTTCGCGTTGCATCGAATTAATCCACATCATCCACCGCTTGTGCGGGTCCCCGTCAATTCCTTTGAGTTTTAATCTTGCGACCGTACTCCCCAGGCGGTCTACTTCACGCGTTAGCTGCGTTACCAAGTCAATTAAGACCCGACAACTAGTAGACATCGTTTAGGGCGTGGACTACCAGGGTATCTAATCCTGTTTGCTCCCCACGCTTTCGTGCATGAGCGTCAATCTTGACCCAGGGGGCTGCCTTCGCCATCGGTGTTCCTCCACATATCTACGCATTTCACTGCTACACGTGGAATTCTACCCCCCTCTGCCAGATTCTAGCCTTGCAGTCTCCAATGCAATTCCCAGGTTGAGCCCGGGGATTTCACATCAGACTTACAAAACCGCCTGCGCACGCTTTACGCCCAGTAATTCCGATTAACGCTTGCACCCTACGTATTACCGCGGCTGCTGGCACGTAGTTAGCCGGTGCTTATTCTTCAGGTACCGTCATTAGCAAGAGATATTAGCTCTCACCGTTTCTTCCCTGACAAAAGAGCTTTACAACCCGAAGGCCTTCTTCACTCACGCGGCATTGCTGGATCAGGCTTTCGCCCATTGTCCAAAATTCCCCACTGCTGCCTCCCGTAGGAGTCTGGACCGTGTCTCAGTTCCAGTGTGGCTGGTCGTCCTCTCAGACCAGCTACTGATCGATGCCTTGGTAGGCTTTTACCCTACCAACTAGCTAATCAGATATCGGCCGCTCCACGAGCATGAGGTCTTGCGATCCCCCACTTTCATCCTTAGATCGTATGCGGTATTAGCGTAACTTTCGCTACGTTATCCCCCACTCTAGGGTACGTTCCGATATATTACTCACCCGTTCGCCACTCGCCACCAGAGCAAGCTCCGTGCTGCCGTTCGACTTGCATGTGTAAGGCATGCCGCCAGCGTTCAATCTGAGCCAGGATCAAACTCTTCAGTTTAATCTCTGTTACTTTGCCCTTTTACAGGCACCATCATTGCTGATGGGTCGCTCACTCAAAAAACTGACAGGCCACTACTTTCGTAGCGCCTACTTCATTATTTCTTGTGAACATTTGATATATTTTAAGTTAGACGCCAATCCGAAGATTGACGCTGCACTTACATCAAATGCCCACACTTATCGACTGTTAATTGTTAAAGAACTGTATTCGGTGCTACTTTCGCGCCATCGACAAAGCGTTGTGTTTGTCAGCTGCGAAGAAGGAAGAGTATGAAGCATTTCACTACATCCGTCAACTCCTTCTTTTTGCTACATCGCCGTTTCCGGTGATCCTCAACTGCCGCATTTGACTGCGTCTCATTGGGGAGGCGAACTATAGCAAAGCCGCCCATGGGCGGCAAGCTTTATTTGAGTAATTCGGCAACCGCCATGCCCACATCGGTCGTACTGGCGCTGCCGCCCATATCCGCTGTGCGCGGACCATGCTCAAGCACCTGTTCAATGGCGCGCACAATCGCGTCATGCGCCGCCGTGTAATTGGTATCGCCATTACCGAGGAAGTCCAGCATCATGGCACCCGACCAGATCATGCCGATCGGATTGGCGATATTCTGGCCATAGATATCGGGTGCGGAACCGTGTACCGGTTCGAAGACCGAAGGGAACGTGCGCTCCGGATTGATATTGGCCGATGGTGCAATGGCAATCGTCCCCGTGCAGGCGGGCCCCAGATCGGACAGGATGTCGCCAAACAGATTCGAAGCGACCACTACGTCAAAACGCTCGGGACTAAGCACGAAACGGGCTGCCAGGATGTCGATATGGTATTTATCCCAGCGGACATCGGGAAAGCTCGGGCCCATCGCCTCCACCCGCTCATCCCAATATGGCATACTGATCGCAATGCCATTCGACTTGGTGGCCGATGTCAGGTGTTTTTTAGGCCGGCTTTGCGCCAGCTCAAACGCATACTTCAGGATACGGTCGACGCCCTTGCGCGTAAAGACAGATTCCTGCAGCACGGTCTCGCGCTCCGTCCCCTCGAACATGCGCCCGCCCACGGATGAATACTCTCCTTCCGTATTTTCACGCACCACATAAAAGTCGATATCACCGGGCTTTTTATTCGCCAGCGGACACGGCACGCCAGGCATCAAGCGCACAGGCCGCAAGTTGACGTATTCATCGAACTCGCGCCGGAATTTCAATAGCGAACCCCATAAGGAGATATGGTCAGGCACCTTCTCCGGCCAGCCCACGGCGCCAAAATAGATGGCGTCGAAATCCTTGAGCTGGGCAAACCAATCCGAGGGCATCATCTGGCCGTGTTCAAGGTAGTAGTCACAATTCGCCCATGCCATCTTCGTGAACTGCAGGTCGATATTGAAGCGGCACGCGGCGGCCTCGACAACACGCAACCCTTCCGGCATGACTTCATTGCCGATGCCGTCGCCGGCGATGACTGCAATTCGGTGTACGGGCATACGATTCTCCTGGTGATAGATGGATGTTAGCTGGATGCGTTGATGATACTGGCGCCGGATCAGAATACAATCAGGGAATTCATAACCCAAGTATTCACATTTCGTGGTCAATCAATGAAGCATACGCCGCTGCTGGAAGACTTACGCCTGTTTTGCCAGGTCGCCCATAAAACCAGCTTCGCCGCCACGGCGCTCGAACTGGGTATTTCCAAGGCGGTCGTCAGCAAGCGCATCAGCATGCTGGAAGCGGCGCTGCAGGTACGTTTGCTGCATCGGACCACGCGGCGGGTCAGCGTCACCGATCACGGCGAGATCGTGCGGCAATGGGCGCAGCGCATCCTGGAAGATGTCGAGCAGATGGGGGAAGCGGTAGCGCAGTCCAAACTGCAGCCGCAAGGCGTGCTGCGCATCTGCTCCAGTTCCGGCTTCGGGCGCAACCGGCTTGGTCCTGCCCTATCCCAGCTGGCACGGCAGTATCCAAACCTGAAAATACAGCTGGAATTACTCGACCGGCCTGTAGATCTGCTAGGCGAAGGTTTCGATCTCGACGTTCGCATCGGCGTGGTCCATGAACCGGACCTGATCGCCCACCGCATTGCAAGCAATCAACGCGTACTGTGCGCCGCGCCCGCCTACCTTGCACAACGTGGAACGCCGGGCACCCTGGCGCAGTTGCGCGAGCATGACTGCATCGTCATCCGCGAACGCGACCTGGATGGGCGGCGCTGGAAACTGCAGGGACCGCAAGGATTGGAAACGGTGAAAGTCGATGGGCCGCTCTCGGCCAACAATGGCGAGATCGTCCATCAATGGGCGCTGGACGGCCACGGCATCATCTTGCGCTCGGCATGGGATGTGGAAAGCAGCCTGGCGCAAGGCAAGCTGGTGCGCATTTTGCCCGCGTATCAACAGGCTGCCGATGTGTGGGCGGTGACCACCTCGCGGCTATCGAACTCGGCCAAGGTCAGGGCGTGCGTGCAATTTTTACAACAATGGCTGCAAGCTCGCGCCTGATTATCGACACCAGGCATCTACACCAGGCGCGCCACATCCGGATACAGACGTGCCAGGGTATCGGAAGTGATGGACGACATGAGGGGCAAGACGCGCTCGGCAGCCTGCTCGGGCGATTTATCCCGTCGCACTTCTTTCCACAACTCGGCCAAAGCAGCGTCATGGCGTGCCACTGCCTGCTCGACTTCATCCTGCCAGAAGGCCGGCGCCTCGCTTTCCACAAAGTTACCGCGGCCACGGCCAAAGTGCGCCACCGCCAGGTAACGCAGCACGCCCGCCACCACCAGTGTACGCAGGAAAGCATCCGTAAATTGCATGATGGGCTCGTTGCGGTCCGTGCCGGAATTAAACCCCCAGGCTGCGCCCGCAAACGTCAGTGCACCGACCACGCCGCCAAGCAAGGCGCCTGTGCCCAAGGTGAGGCCGCCGGAAATCAGGTCGGCCGACAGCCCCGTCGCGGCACCGGAAATCATGGCGCCCAAGAGTCCCGCTTGCGCCTTGTCGATCGGCGCGCGCACGGCGAAATTTTCCCGTATCCGGCTATTGATCTTATGCGCATCGGTCGGGTCGAGTTTGTGCAAGATCAACAGTTCACGCGTGGTCATGCTGCTGTGCGTATTGAGCCGCGCCACCAGGCTAGCCATGGCCTTTTCCTGGCGTTGCTGCTCTGCATTCTTACCGATACCCACTACCTGCAAAGCCGATTTCAGCAAGCCCCTGGACGCCGGATCAATGGCTTCGCGATCCTGCCCTGCCACCGCCAGTTGCGTAGCCAGCAAGTGCATGGCCTGCTGAAAACGCGCCGTATTCTGCTCTTGCCAGGCAGCAAACAAACGCGCATAGCCAACTTGCTGCGACTGCGGCAACAATTTACCCACGGCTTCGTAAAACACCCGCTCATGTACCCAGCAGCGGGCAAAGGCATCGAGCGCCAGGACGTCACGCACGATCGGATACTGCTGCAAATGCTCGCGCCAGCGCGTCTGCTCGCCGTGCTCCTCATTACCCGGACGCGGCGGCCCCATCTGGTTCAGCAAAACCACCACCGGCTTATCCAGCCAGGCGAGGATTTTCATTTCCGCCGACAAGTAACCCGCGTCCCGGGGATTTTCAGAGGAGTTAACCAGGTACAACACCACGTCGGCAGAGTCCTTGGCCGTGCGCAGCGCTTGCTGACTGAGCCAGAACGGACGGTCGCGGTAACGGTCCAGCACTTCGCGCAAGAACCAGCCAATGGGATTGCCCGATTGTCCCAGACGCTTGAGCAGGCGCACGGAATCGCCGAAGCCTGGCGTGTCCCATAATTGCAGGGCATCCCCCTGCGACGTAGCCAGCAAGGTATGCGATTCCGCAAACACGGTCACGTGGGCAGCATCGCGCACTTCGCCGATGTCCACGCCCACCAGGGTGCGCGCCAGTGTCGTCTTGCCATTATTCGTGTGCGAAATCAGCGCGAACTGAATCTGCACCGCATCATCCCACACATCTTTATTCACATTCACACTCATGCTGCTGCCGATACTTTCAGCCCGACACCGGCATCAAGCGGGTGCAAGGCAGGATTGAGCAAATTGACCCGGGTGGCCGTAGTTTTGTGGAACTGGCAGAACTGTTGCCACAAGGCGACTCGTTCCGCCAGGCGCGCGCCGGTATCCACCTGCTCGCCCGCGCGCTCCAGATAGCTGGACTCGTCGATCAGTACAGCGATGCCGCGTGCCGACGATTGCGCCAGGTAATCGAGGAAGGCGCCATGATTTTCCTTTTCCGGCGTCGCCGTCAGGTTGAACAGCACGGCCGTGATATTGACTTGTGGATCGTTCAGATCCGTGTCGCGCAAGACGTCCTGCGGCTCTTCGCCATACGACGTTGACGGACGCAGCATCATGCGACCCTGCTCGCCGAACAGCATGAGGGCGATTTGCCCCAGGCCCTTGTGGCGTGCCTCATCGACAGTAAAGCTGTATGGCAAGACGCGCAGCATGCCGCCTGTGGCCACGCCGATGCTTTCATTGAGCTTGCGGAAATACGGTTGATCGAGATCCAGCGGAAAGTTCCTGGCCAAGCGCGCGGCGCGCCAGTTGTTGACCAAGGCCAAGATCAGGCGGGGAACGACCACCAGCAGGAAGATGGTTGCCGCATACAAATGCACCCAGCGCGCGCCGCCTTCGACAGTTGTCGTTTGCGGGAAACGCAGCGCTTCGATTTCCGCCAGCGAAAAACCTTGCAAATGAAACAGGGCGATGGCCGGTGCGAACAGGGTCGAAAGCAGGCTGTGCACTTGGCCGGCATTCAAAAAAGTGCTTTCCCAGCCGGCCGCGTATTGCGACAGGAAGCCACGCGCATACAGCGAGGCAACGGCGCCGATGGCAAACATGGCGGCGCTCAAGTGGATGGTGCGGCTCAACCGCGCGGCCGTCAGTTTGGCGCTCAAATGCGCCCATTCTCCCATGAAACTGAGCAATCCCGAGGACAGGGCGTGCGGCAGCTTGCGCGGCAAGGCCAGGCGGCCCACGCTCAGGTGGCGCACCAGTCCCGCTTTCGGCCAGCCCAGGGAATGCGAAGGGATGCATAGCCAGATCAGCAAGCCCAGGTAGACCAGTACATTCCAGGCAATAATTAGTAACAAGGGCGCCGACAGCAGATCCACGCGATGGGGATCCGTGATGCGGTCGAGCCCGGCGCCCAGCAGCAGTGCCAGCAAGGGCAAGGTCAGCGCCAGGGTTTTCATGCCGTTACGGCGTTTCGCGAAAGCGGCGAAGGCAGGCGTGCGTTCGGTGATGCGCTTGAGGATCAGCTCGGAGCGCTGCTGCAGGAAATCGTCACCTGTCACTTCGGCCTGCTTGCCCGAAGCTTGCCACTGCGCAAGCTCACGCGCGCTGCGGCTGGCATACATGCGGTCATCCTCGCTGAGGACTTCTTTTTTCTGGTCGGCCGTCTCGATAGCACGGACCAATACCACTTCTCTCGCAATCTGCTCGTTCATGGTGCTCCTGTTTTTGTATGAAACGACAACTAGACAGGCAGATTGTGACGTACTTTTGTGTTTCAGGCCAACGCGTCCTCGTCCCGGAGCAGCTTATGCAGCAGATATATCAGGAAAGAAGCGATCCAGGCAGACCACAAGGTGTGTGTGAAAAATTGCGTACCATGCAATTGCTGCTGCCAGCCTGCCGCCAAACCACACAACAGCATGACACAAGCGAACAGAAGCGCCGTGCGTGGCCGTTCGGGCAGACAGAACAATGGCAAGGCCAGCATCCACCAGGCAGTGTTCGCCTGCGTGGCGGGCAGGCAGACCATACCAGAGGCACTGGCCGGCAATGTTTCCAGCAGGCGCGTGTACGGCTCCAGTCCCCCATAGCGCAACAAATCCGTGGGGCAAGGCACATCGCTGAAAGAAGAGAGCAAATAAATACTTAACGGCACCAGAACGGCCGACAAGGCCACGACGCGCAAGGCGCTGCGGCGTGAAGCAAGCCAGGCCAGCGGGTGCAAGGTGTCCCAGATGGCCAAGCTGATCAAGGCGGAGCCAAGCGAGATCATGCCGAGCTGGAAATTACCCGCCCACGCGCTGCCCGTGCCAGCAAATTGCCCACGCGTCCCGTCGAACATACTGTCGGCGATCATGAGATCGAGGTTGCTGTAATTGCCGATCCAGAGTATCAGCATGGCCGACAGCATCAAGGCGCTATCGATGCCTTTGGACGTTTTGACGAGTTTAAGCTTGGCCAACATGGATGCACACATTTACTTGATGAGAATGGAAGTCATCGTACAGTGTGAATATGAAGAGAACATGACGGTGCCCGCCGTGCACAACATATGGTGATAATGCAAAAGGCAGCGCGCAGCGCTGCTTTTTTTACGCCTGTACGCCGTAAAACCTGCAAAACCAGCAGACGAAAAAAAACCCCACCATTGCTGGCGGGGTTTTTCTCTACTGCAAATAACAAGCCTGACGATAACCTACTTTCACACTGGTTGCAGCACTATCATCGGCGCAAAGTTGTTTCACGGTCCTGTTCGGGATGGGAAGGGGTGGGACCAACTTGCTATGGTCATCAGGCATAACTTGTACTGGCGTTTGTCCTCAATGGAGCGACAAAGCCTGAATCTGGAAGAAGCAAAGATTGGGGTAATGAATAGTAGTATCAACACACACGCAACGTTGTACCGTCTTATCCTCTGTACCTGCTAAGGTTATAGGGACAAGCCGTACGGGCAATTAGTACTGGTTAGCTTAATGCATTACTGCACTTCCACACCCAGCCTATCAACGTCCTGGTCTCGAACGACCCTTCAAAGAGCTCAAGGCTCTGGGAAATCTCATCTCAAGGCAAGTTTCCCGCTTAGATGCTTTCAGCGGTTATCTCTTCCGAACTTAGCTACCCGGCAATGCCACTGGCGTGACAACCGGTACACCAGAGGTTCGTCCACTCCGGTCCTCTCGTACTAGGAGCAGCCCCCTTCAAATTTCCAACGCCCACGGCAGATAGGGACCAAACTGTCTCACGACGTTTTAAACCCAGCTCACGTACCACTTTAAATGGCGAACAGCCATACCCTTGGGACCGGCTACAGCCCCAGGATGTGATGAGCCGACATCGAGGTGCCAAACTCCCCCGTCGATATGAACTCTTGGGAGGAATCAGCCTGTTATCCCCAGAGTACCTTTTATCCGTTGAGCGATGGCCCTTCCATACAGAACCACCGGATCACTATGTCCTACTTTCGTACCTGCTCGACTTGTCAGTCTCGCAGTTAAGCACGCTTATGCCATTGCACTATCAACACGATGTCCGACCGTATCTAGCGTACCTTCGAACTCCTCCGTTACACTTTAGGAGGAGACCGCCCCAGTCAAACTGCCTACCATGCACTGTCCCCGATCCGGATAACGGACCAAGGTTAGAACCTCAAACAAACCAGGGTGGTATTTCAAGGTTGGCTCCACGAGAACTAGCGTCCCCGCTTCAAAGCCTCCCACCTATCCTACACAGATTGGTTCAAAGTCCAATGCAAAGCTACAGTAAAGGTTCATGGGGTCTTTCCGTCTAGCCGCGGGTAGATTGCATCATCACAAACATTTCAACTTCGCTGAGTCTCGGGAGGAGACAGTGTGGCCATCGTTACGCCATTCGTGCAGGTCGGAACTTACCCGACAAGGAATTTCGCTACCTTAGGACCGTTATAGTTACGGCCGCCGTTTACTGGGACTTCAATCAAGAGCTTGCACCCCATCATTTAATCTTCCAGCACCGGGCAGGCGTCACACCCTATACGTCCACTTTCGTGTTTGCAGAGTGCTGTGTTTTTATTAAACAGTCGCAGCCACCAGTTTATTGCAACCCTTTCACCCTTCCACAGTAAAGTGGTCAAGCTACCGGGGCGTACCTTTTCCCGAAGTTACGGTACCAATTTGCCGAGTTCCTTCTCCCGAGTTCTCTCAAGCGCCTTAGAATACTCATCTCGCCCACCTGTGTCGGTTTGCGGTACGGTCTCGTATGACTGAAGCTTAGAGGCTTTTCTTGGAACCACTTCCGATTGCTTCGTGCACAAGTGCACTCGTCTCAACCCCTTGAATTCCGCGCCCGGATTTGCCTAAGCGCCTTCTATGAGCCAAAAACCAACTATTCCAACAGTTGGACAACCTTCCGCGATCCGTCCCCCCATCGCATCATACGACGGTGCAGGAATATTAACCTGCTTCCCATCAGCTACGCATCTCTGCCTCGCCTTAGGGGCCGACTCACCCTGCTCCGATGAACGTTGAACAGGAAACCTTGGGCTTACGGCGTGGAGGCTTTTCACCCCCATTATCGCTACTCATGTCAGCATTCGCACTTCTGATACCTCCAGCATCCTTTACAAGACACCTTCGCAGGCTTACAGAACGCTCTCCTACCATATATATCTGTGATAAATCACAGAACAATATCCGCAGCTTCGGTGACTGGCTTAGCCCCGTTACATCTTCCGCGCAGGACGACTCGATCAGTGAGCTATTACGCTTTCTTTAAATGATGGCTGCTTCTAAGCCAACATCCTGACTGTTTTAGCCTTCCCACTTCGTTTTCCACTTAGCCAATCTTTGGGACCTTAGCTGGCGGTCTGGGTTGTTTCCCTCTTGACGCCGGACGTTAGCACCCGACGTCTGTCTCCCAAGCTCGCACTCATCGGTATTCGGAGTTTGCAATGGTTTGGTAAGTCGCAATGACCCCCTAGCCATAACAGTGCTCTACCCCCGATGGTGATACTTGAGGCACTACCTAAATAGTTTTCGGAGAGAACCAGCTATTTCCAAGTTTGTTTAGCCTTTCACCCCTACCCACAGCTCATCCCCTAATTTTTCAACATTAGTGGGTTCGGACCTCCAGGGCGTGTTACCGCACCTTCATCCTGGCCATGAGTAGATCACTTGGTTTCGGGTCTACACCCAGCGACTGATCGCCCTATTCGGACTCGATTTCTCTACGGCTTCCCTATATGGTTAACCTTGCCACTGAATGTAAGTCGCTGACCCATTATACAAAAGGTACGCAGTCACGGAACAAGTCCGCTCCTACTGTTTGTATGCACACGGTTTCAGGATCTATTTCACTCCCCTTCCGGGGTTCTTTTCGCCTTTCCCTCACGGTACTGGTTCACTATCGGTCGATTACGAGTATTTAGCCTTGGAGGATGGTCCCCCCATATTCAGACAGGATGTCACGTGTCCCGCCCTACTTGTCGTACGCTTAGTACCACCGGTCTGATTTCGAATACGGGACTATCACCCGCTACGGTTCCTATTTCCAGAGGATTCTTCTATCAGTCCGACTATCACGTACAGGCTCTTCCCATTTCGCTCGCCGCTACTTTGGGAATCTCGGTTGATTTCTTTTCCTGCAGCTACTTAGATGTTTCAGTTCGCCGCGTTCGCCTTGCATACCTATGTATTCAGTATGCAATACCCTAAAAGGGTGGGTTGCCCCATTCGGAAATCTGCGGATCAAAGTGTGTTTGCTCACTCCCCGCAGCTTATCGCAAGCTACTACGTCCTTCATCGCCTGTAATCGCCAAGGCATCCACCATGTGCACTTATTCGCTTGTCCCTATAACGTTAGCCTCTGATTACCTAAATAATCAAAGAGCGCTACAGGGATAAGAAAGTACAACGTTGTTGCTTGTTTGTTGATACATACAATCATTACCCATCGATTCGCTTTTTACGGCAAACCGATCAATAAATAATCTTTACTTCTTCCAGATTGTTAAAGAACGAAACAGCTTTGATCGCTAAAAGATCAAATCTAAACCCACAGGCTTACATTTGTACTTTCGAGTAAAACGTGGTGGAGGATGACGGGATCGAACCGACGACCCCCTGCTTGCAAAGCAGGTGCTCTCCCAGCTGAGCTAATCCCCCTGAGATTTTACTAATTAGCTGGTAGGGCTGGTTGGACTCGAACCAACGACCCCCGCGTTATCAACACGGTGCTCTAACCAGCTGAGCTACAGCCCCAACGCGGAACTACTACGACTACTGTTTCTTCTTAATTAAACAGCCGATAAGTGTGAACATTTGATGCGTGAATCATTGCTGATTCGTGCAAACTCTAGAAAGGAGGTGATCCAGCCGCACCTTCCGATACGGCTACCTTGTTACGACTTCACCCCAGTCACGAATCCTACCGTGGTAAGCGCCCTCCTTACGGTTAAGCTACCTACTTCTGGTAAAACCCGCTCCCATGGTGTGACGGGCGGTGTGTACAAGACCCGGGAACGTATTCACCGCGACATGCTGATCCGCGATTACTAGCGATTCCAACTTCATGCAGTCGAGTTGCAGACTACAATCCGGACTACGATACACTTTCTGCGATTAGCTCCCCCTCGCGGGTTGGCGGCGCTCTGTATGTACCATTGTATGACGTGTGAAGCCCTACCCATAAGGGCCATGAGGACTTGACGTCATCCCCACCTTCCTCCGGTTTGTCACCGGCAGTCTCATTAGAGTGCCCTTTCGTAGCAACTAATGACAAGGGTTGCGCTCGTTGCGGGACTTAACCCAACATCTCACGACACGAGCTGACGACAGCCATGCAGCACCTGTGTACTGGTTCTCTTTCGAGCACTCCCCAATCTCTCGGGGATTCCAGCCATGTCAAGGGTAGGTAAGGTTTTTCGCGTTGCATCGAATTAATCCACATCATCCACCGCTTGTGCGGGTCCCCGTCAATTCCTTTGAGTTTTAATCTTGCGACCGTACTCCCCAGGCGGTCTACTTCACGCGTTAGCTGCGTTACCAAGTCAATTAAGACCCGACAACTAGTAGACATCGTTTAGGGCGTGGACTACCAGGGTATCTAATCCTGTTTGCTCCCCACGCTTTCGTGCATGAGCGTCAATCTTGACCCAGGGGGCTGCCTTCGCCATCGGTGTTCCTCCACATATCTACGCATTTCACTGCTACACGTGGAATTCTACCCCCCTCTGCCAGATTCTAGCCTTGCAGTCTCCAATGCAATTCCCAGGTTGAGCCCGGGGATTTCACATCAGACTTACAAAACCGCCTGCGCACGCTTTACGCCCAGTAATTCCGATTAACGCTTGCACCCTACGTATTACCGCGGCTGCTGGCACGTAGTTAGCCGGTGCTTATTCTTCAGGTACCGTCATTAGCAAAAGATATTAGCTCTCACCGTTTCTTCCCTGACAAAAGAGCTTTACAACCCGAAGGCCTTCTTCACTCACGCGGCATTGCTGGATCAGGCTTTCGCCCATTGTCCAAAATTCCCCACTGCTGCCTCCCGTAGGAGTCTGGACCGTGTCTCAGTTCCAGTGTGGCTGGTCGTCCTCTCAGACCAGCTACTGATCGATGCCTTGGTAGGCTTTTACCCTACCAACTAGCTAATCAGATATCGGCCGCTCCACGAGCATGAGGTCTTGCGATCCCCCACTTTCATCCTTAGATCGTATGCGGTATTAGCGTAACTTTCGCTACGTTATCCCCCACTCTAGGGTACGTTCCGATATATTACTCACCCGTTCGCCACTCGCCACCAGAGCGAGCTCCGTGCTGCCGTTCGACTTGCATGTGTAAGGCATGCCGCCAGCGTTCAATCTGAGCCAGGATCAAACTCTTCAGTTTAATCTCTGTTTAATGTCATTTCTGACAGGTCGGACAGCATCACTACCATCCAAATCTTTTGCACTGCAAAAGATTTGCTCACTCAAAAAACTGACAGGCCACTACTTTCGTAGCGCCTATTTCATTATTTCTTGTGAACATTTGATATTTTAAGCTTTACGCCAATCCGAAGATTGACGCTGCACTTACATCAAATGCCCACACTTATCGACTGTTAATTGTTAAAGAACTGTATTCGGTTACTGCTTTCGCGCTATCGACAAAGCGTTGTGTTTGTCAGCTGCGAAGAAGGAAGAGTATGAAGCATTTCGCTAAATCCGTCAACTCCTTCTTTTTCTCGTCTCACTCGGCATTTACATGCGTCGTTCAGCGAGGGGGCGAATTATAGCCAAGGTGCCGCGGCTCCGCAAGGGCCATTTATGGCAACACGAATGACTTCACCAGGGTCAGCTCGCCGGCGGCTCGCATCGGCACCTGGAAGCTCTGCAGCTTTTCACGCGGCGTGCCTTCGTTGGTAATGACCGATATGCGGGCGACGGTCAGCATGGCGGTATTCTCGCCGCTGCCGTAATAATTGACGTAGACGTGATAATTGCCCTTCAGGGGCGCCGCGCTGGAAAAGATCTCCGGGCCATAACCGGTGGTTACGTCCACATCCAGCGCGCCGCCATCTTTCAAGACGCGATTGCCGTACCAGGCGTGACCACCGTCCGGCGTGACCACGTGCATATCGAGGTCGGTGCCGGCGCTGTCCCACGACAGCACGATGCGCAAGCGCGCCTGGGTCTTGCCCTGGTAGCTGTCGACGAACTGGGTGCGCGCGCGGCTCCTGCCATCGGGCGAGCGCACTTCCACGCTGTTCGAGCCGCTGCCGAAGCCATAGGGACGGCCGTAGCTGCCATCCTCACCCACTTCCATCGGCATCGCCACGCCATTGACCACCAACGTAGCGGGCTTGCCCTTGACGGCGCCGGCGATGCGCCCCCGTATCTGCGCCGTTTCGGCCTGGCCCGGCTGCAGGTTGACCGACGCGGCGGGGTAGTTGACCGCTTGCGTGTATTCCTCGCTAGCGCCGGCCGAATTGCGCCAGCCACTCTTGGGGGCGTCAATGGTGACCTGGGCTTGCGCCCAGAGTGGCAATAGCATCAGGGGAATCGCGCAACGGATATAAAAACTCACAGGGCCTCCAGGTTAAGGTCGACGAGCCGGCGGGCCAGCCGCTCGACATATTCTTCGTCCTGGCCGCGCGGATGGTTGCGCAGGCCAAGATGCAGGTATTCATGGGCCAGGGTAATGCGGTCTTCGCGCGTGGCCAGCGGCCGCATGTAGATACGGTTGCGCGACTGCTCCGAATACGGCGCGCCGCTCTGCAAGGCGCAGACCAGCGGCGCTTGCGGCGGCGCCTCGTAGCCAGCCTCGCGCAGCAGCACGCGCTGCCAGCGCGGCACGGACCGCGCCAGCCAATCCTCGTTCTGCGCCAGGCGCCGGCAACGCGCGCCGGTATTGCCAAAGGTGCTCAGCGCACCCCCAGGATAGGCCGTCGCCAGCAATTCATCATAGTGCTTGCCTTGTTTCGCCTGGCGCACCGCCTCGCTCCACGCCATGGTCCCCTCGGACGCCTGGTGGCTGTGATAGCGCACGGTGACGCCATCGACGATCAGCTGGTCGGTCCAGCGCGCAATGGCCAGCGCCGCCGGTGTGGCGGGACTGGGACTGACGCGCTGGGTTGCGCTGCTGTCGGCGATCTGCTGGCAGCCTGCCACGGTCACTGCGTTCTGCTGCAGATACGTGCGCGCGGCAATCGCCAGCGCCTTGGCCGCTTCCGGCTCATTAGTACTCGCTTCGCGATCGAGCACGCGCGCCACATATTCATTGACGCCGAAGCGGCCGCGCAATTGCGGGCGGCCGCCTTTCTCTTGTACCAGCATCAGTTCACCGCTGCTGCGCAGGGCGAGGTTCTGGCCATTTTCGAATTGCACATGGTAGCGGCCATTCAGCGGGCCACTCAGTGGGCCAACTACGGCCACGCCACGCTCGCCGCGCACGGCACGGATCGGATAGCGCTTGAAGTAATCGACCACCACGCAGCCGCCATCGTCGGCCGCGCCCACTTTCGGCAAGCTGGCGGCCAGCCTGGGCGCCCACTGTTCAAAGACATTGCTGCTGCCGCCCGCGCCGCCAAACCAGATCGGCGTGCCGTCGGCCAGCCAGCCGGCCGCGCCGCCGATACGTTCGTCTGCCCGGCGCTGCTCGTGCCAGGAATACGTTTTGACGCGCAACTGGCTGCCGAACCAGCGCGCCGTACCGGCGCCGCGTCCATCCAGTACCACGCGCAGCAGCGCCGCCTCGGCGTCCACGCGGCTGGCGGCCGGGATGCTGTCCAGCGCGCGCAACAGGCTGTCCAGGCGTACCGTGCGCTTTGGTGCCAGCTGCGCGGGGTCGGACAGCCAGGCAAAGTCGCCTGCCGGCGCGCTACCCAGGCGGCCGGTCCAGTATTTGCGCCACGGCGTGGCCGTGATCATCAGCCGCCTGGGCGAGAAAAATGGACCGCAGGACTGCGCCAGCGCCGCGTCGTGGCCGATGCTCTGGCCCGCATCGCAGCAATACACTTCTTCCGGATCACGGCCGCCGCAGCGATAGTCCGGCATCGCCACCTTGTTATCGTTCGCGTACACATACACGAACAGCTTCCACAGGCTGGCCAGCGGCACTTGCCGCGCGCCGTCAAACGGTGGCGGCGCTGTGCCGCCCTGGCGCAGCTGCCGCACTTCGATTTTGCCGTCACGCCACCAGGCCACATCCAGCGAGGCCGAAAAAGCGGGCGTCGCCAGCAGCGTGGCAACCATCAAGGCGAGACGTACAAAGCCCATCACTCGACCTTCAACGCGCGCGTGGTCTTGCCGCCGCCTTCGAAGGCTTTCTGCTCCGGCTGATACATTCGGTAAAAGCGCGCCGGCGGCAGCACATAACTGCCCTTCTGCGCAAAACGGATCAAATGGCGCACGGTCACTTCGCCTTCCAAAGGCTCGATCGGCACGGCGTAGCCGTCGCGGCGCTCGGTGTGGCGCGCGCGTTCCAGCGCGGCCGGCTTGTCGCCTGCCATGACCATGCCCCAGGTAGTCGATTCGACCATGGCGCCCGGTGGCAGCGCCACTTCCAGCAAGCCAAAGCGGTGCTTCGTGCCCGGCGCCGCTTTCAAGGTGATTTCATCGAGGTAGAGCGCGTCCGTGCTGAGCGCCTCGCCCGGCTTGACCAGCTCCGTCGTGTAGCCGCCCTTGCCCGCCTTCATGCGCAGGATGCGACGTTCGACGGCAACCGGCAAGGTTGGCGCTTCGGCGCCGTGGCTGTCGTACTGCAGCACGGCCACCGTGCCGGCCGGCGCCGCGGTCGATGCGGTGAGACGCAGTTTGTCGGGCAGGCCCTTGGCGTCGGCCCAACGCCAGACCGGCTGGCCGCTGCGGCTGTCGCGTTTTTGCCAGGCGCCGTCCAGCGTGACGGCCGGCCCCTTGCCGAACGATGCACCGCCCAGCTTCTTTTGCACCCACATCAACGTCATCGCGCGGTCCAGGGTCGGCATCTCGGCGCGCACGCTGGCCAGCACCACGTCAGCCTGCGATGACGGCACTTCGCCGGCCAGCATCAGCAAAGCCTGCGCCACCGGCGCTTTCGATACACCCAGCACCTGCCACGAACTGGCCACTTGCAGCTGCAGCGAATGCGGCAGAGCGATGCCATTCTGGCTGGCGACCACCGCCACCAGACCTAACGACATCGCTTGCGCTTCGCGGTCAGAGGCTCCGCCCAGCAGCAGGCTGCCGCTGTCGCCCGCCTGGCGCGGCTTGCCTCCCAGGACGGCGATGGCGCTGTCGTCCACCAGTCCCGCCGCCAGGGTCTGCGTCGGTAACCCCATCTCGCGCGCCATCCACAGTACCAGTGCGCGGTCGCCCATCGCATCCTTCAAGCCATGTTCGCTGTAGACGGCCAGCAGCTTGTTCCAGTGCTCGGATGGCAACTCGATATGCAGCGCGCGCGCCGCATACCAGTCCGCGTAATAAGCGTAGGCCGTCATCAGGGCATTGCCGGCCGTGGCGTTGCCCCACCAGCCGAAGACAGCGTTCGGACCGGCCATGGACACCAGACGCAGACGCTGCGCAGTCAGCAGCGTTTGCAGGCGCTCGCTTGCCGCTCCAGCGTCCGGCCCCAGGCTTTGCGTAGCCAGCGCCAGCGGGATCAAGCGGCTCGCCGTCTGCTCCACGCAGCCATATGGATAGTCGATCAGGTCGTCGGCAATGCGCGCGAACTGGCTGGCCGCTCCTTGAGCGAACGAGACGCGGATATTGCGCGCGTCCGCCGGCAGCTTGAGTGGAATATCACCGGTGGCGCCATCGAGCGGCAGCACCAGCGTGCGCGGGCTGCTCCAGGCGGCGGGCAAGGTTTGCATGGCCGTATCGAGCGCGTCGACCAGTTTGCCATTCTGTTTTACTTCCAGACGCAGCGGCCCGGCCCCGGCAGCGAGCGGGAATTCGATATAGTTCACGCCCGGCCTGGCGGACAGTTTTTCCGTCTTCGCTTGCGTGCCGCCTGCGCCGCCGGAGAGAACAACGTCGAGCGCCTGCTCCTTGCCCGTCTGGTTGAACAGGGCCACCGAAGCACGCGGCGCATCGCCGGCGCGCATCCAGTCGGGGGCCGTCCACTTGGCATAGAAGTTTTTATCGGAACGCAGATAGGCGGTGCGCTGGCCGACGCGCCCCTGCTCATCCATCGCGCGGCCCGTGATACGCCAGCGGGTCAGCGCGTCGGGCATGGTGAAACTCACGCGCGCATTGCCATTCGCGTCGGTCTTCAGCGACGGCGCCCAGTAAGCCGTATCGATATTGTCGCGGCGCGGACGCTCCAGCACCTTGACGCCGCGCTCGTTGTAATTGTGGCGCGCCGGTGCGCCGGCCGTGCGTCCCTGCGCCATGTCGTAGCTGATGAACGACAGGCTGGCCGTAGTGCGCACGTTGTTGCGGCGCGGGTGATAGAAAAAGTCGCCGATGTCCGGCGCGATTTCCGGCTGCAGCACATAGATCATTTCATCGACCACGCCCAGCGCCACCATCGTGCTCAAAGGCTTGCCGTCCAGAGTCGCCTTGACGTCCAGCGTGACCTTCTCGCCCGGCTGATAGACCTCCTTGTCGCTCTTGAACTGCAGCGCGATGCGCGGCTCGATCACTTGCAAGCCGGCGTTCTCGAAGACGAAGTCGCCATTGCGCGTGTACGCCACCGAGAACGTCATGTTCGGGCCATGCTCTTCTTTTACAGGGATGCGCACTCTCCACTGCCGCGGCGCCACGCGCTTCGCCTGGTACCAACTGGCGGCGCCGGCCATCAAGCCATATTGTTCCACCTTGTCGCGTTCTAACGTGAACAGCGCCTGGTCTACCTTGTCGGAGAAAGTGATCAGGACTTCGGCCGTGTCGCCCGGACGATAGCGGGCGCGGTCCAGCACGATCTCGATGCTCCCCGGCGTCGTCTGCACGCCATCGCCAGACACCCAGTGGCTGGCGGCGGCCAGCAGGTTGCCGCGCTCGTCGCGCAGCGCCAGCTGGTACGAACCAGAGGTGGGGAATGTCACGTCCCAGCCCTTGGCGTTTGGATCGAACGCGCCGTCGGTCTTGCTCTGTTTTTCCAGCTGCACCATCTCCCAGCGCACGGGCTTCGCCGCGCCCTGGCCGTCTGCCAGCAAGTCGAAATGCACGTTTTGTCCCGGATCGGAAAACTGGCGCGTGGCTTTCAGCTGGTAGCTGCTGCTCGAGCGTTCTATCATCAGCTCGCGCGTCGCCTTGACGCGGTAAGCCGCGCCATCGGTCGCCAGCACGGTCAGGATGTAGCGCGAGGGATCGGCGGCGGGCGGCAAGGTGAAGTCCACATTGCCGCTGCCGTCGCTCGTCACTTCCTCGGTCTTCAAGGCCACCGGGAATAAGCCGCTGTAACGCAGCTCGCCTTCAACCATGGTGTTTTGCTGGCCGCGCAGCGACAAGGTCATCTTCGCGTTTTTCACGGGCTTGCCATCGGGGTAGCGCAACGCGATGCTGCCCTTGACGGCCTCGCCCGTCTTGAATTCCGGCTTCGAGGGCTGGACGTTGATTTCAAAGTGCGGCTTGACGTATTCGGCCACGCGGAAGGCCGCGCCATACGCGCCATCCTTGTAATTGAAGCGCAGTTCATAGCCGCCGGCGGTCGCTTCCGTGGGCAGGCGGAAGCGCGTGTCCGCGCCCGTGTCGCCGGACAGCTGCAGCGTTTGCGTCAGCAGTGGCGTGCCGTTCGGATTGAGCACGCTCAAGCTGATCGGCGCCGCGCTTGCCGCCTGCGAATTGCGTGCTGAGGTGAATTCGCGGCCCAAAAACTTGACGTTGACTTCGTCGCCGGGCCGGTACAGGGGCCGATCCGTCACCGCATAAATCTTGGTGTTATAGATTTCGCTGTCATAGTAAAAATTCTCGGACACGAACACGCCACCGTCGCGGTCCTGGCCCAGCACATACGTGTGTTCCGGGCTGCCGCGCTCGAGCGAGGCGACGCCATCTGCACCCGTGGTGGCCGATTGCAACACGCCGGTGCCGTCCGTCCACGCCACATTGGCGCCGGCCACGGCGGCACTGTTGTCGCGCCGCGCCGTCCAGACCAGCATCTGGCCGGACGATACCTTGGTGACGGCCACCGTGTCCGACACGAACACCAGAGTGGTGGCGCGGTGTTCGCCGATAATCGCTTCGATCAGGTACAGGCCCGGCTTGCGTTTGCCCAGCGGGATCATCACGTTGCCGGCGCCGGCGACGACGAAGTCGCTGCTCGATCCATCGAGCTTGACGCCTTTCGGCGGGGCGATGGCCTTGGCCTGCCAGATCGGATAGCGGAAGCTGTCGACCAGCTCCATACCCTTGATCGGCTTGTACTGCGGATGATTGGCGAACACGGTGCGCCGGCGGATGGCGTCATTCGTCGCCAGCTGCGGCTGCTCTTTGGTAACGGCCAGGCGCGCGTCGCCGGAAAACAGCTTGCGCCAGGCCAGGCGCGACTGCTTCCACCAGCGATCCCACAAAAAGCTCAAGGTGTTGGCCAAGCCTTCGCCCTGGTAATTGCCCTCGACCTGGATGCGGTGCAGATTGCGCTGCTTTTTCAGGAATTCCATCGGTTCGGGCACGCGGTAGACGACGATGTCGGCACCCGAATACGCTTCCAGGTTCATGCGCCCCATGTCGCGGCCCGGCACTTCCAGGCGCACGCGCGCTTCATCCAGACTGCCGTAGCTGGCGTCCGAGAGCAGGAAAAAGGGTTCGCCCTTGAAGGTGGCGTAGTTGCTAGACTCGTTGCTCGGTTCGCGTTCCTGCGCCGAGGCGCCGCCAATGAGGAGCAACGCCAGCAGGCTGGCAAAGAACAGCTTCATGACAAAAATCGGCCTCATGATAAAAACGCCAGCCGGAACACCCCGGCGAAATTGGGATTGTTGACCACAGGTTGCCACCGCGTGTCCTTCCAGCTCGTAAGTTCTTTGATATCGACGGTCCGCAGACCATTGTCGTCGGGGGTGACTGTGCCGGTGTGGTAGGCGATGCGCGCCCCCATCCAGACCATCAGATGCTGTTCGTCGCCCTGGTCGAAAAACAGCAGGTCGCCGGGCAGCGCCTGGCTGATTTCGCGGGCGATGAAACGGCTGTTGTGCTGCACCAGCGCCAGCGCCGTGACGAAGTGGCCGATGCTGCCGCCCGTCTGCACCCAGCGGTTGCGCAGGGCAGCCTGGGACGCGCTCAATTCCAGCTCGGGCGGCAGGCGCCGGTCGCTGGCGATGCCGTTCGCATGCAGCCACTTCGCGTCATGCACGGTGAGCGCTTCGTTGACGGCAAAGCGCACCAGGCCGGCGCAATCGCGGTGCGTCCAGCGCGGCGACGGCCCCCGTTCGATCTGCGCGTTGACGATGCGCAGCATCCAGGCCTGGAAGGCGCGGCTCTGTGCCTGCGACAGCTGCACTTGCGGTTCGGCGACCGCGCGCAGGGCCCACGCAGGCATTGCCGCGGTGGCGGCGCAGGCCGCCAGCCAGCGCAAGGCGGCACGGCGTCCATGCCGCCCATGCCAAAGCGTCATCGCGCAGTCTCCTGCCATTCCAGCGTTTCCCATGACGTGCCGCTGGCTGGCTGCCGCTTGAGCACCATGCGCAGCGGCGGATATTTTTTCAAGGCGTTCAGGCGCGGCACCAGGTGTTCGTTGGCGGCTGCGCGCAAGACCGGTTCGTTATTCGCCGGCAGGGTGTCGAAGGCTTCCAGCTGGATCAGCCGGGCCAGCGACGCCGGCGCGATCAGGCCGATCGTGCGCGCGCCATCGGGCAGCAGGTCGCTGGCGGCCGGCGCTTGCTTGCGGCGCACGGCCAGCACCTGGTCCACCAGCTTGCCGTCGGCCGAGAAGACTACGGTATTGCCGGCCACGGCCAGCGCCGGCGTGGACTGGCCCAGGGCAGTGGCGACATTGCGTTCCCAACGCGTGGCACCATCTTTGCCTGTCCTTTTGCGCACGGGGTCCTTGCCGCCGATGGCCGCCTCGAACAGGCTGCCATAGACGGCGTCATCACCGGCCTGCGCACTGCGCGTGGCAACAAAAACCGGCGTATGCAGGCGCGAATTGCCGTACCAGCACGCGGCGGCAGGCCCTTGCAAGTGCCCGGCCAGCGGCACCACGGGCTCCGACGTCTTGCTGCCCAGGCGCTTGAGCACAGGCTGCAGCGCGGTCCAGTCCACCGGCACGCTGAAGCAGGCGCTCGGGTTGTGCGGCAGCACGGGCCACAGGGCGCTGCTGTCGTAGCCGCCGTTCTTCAGCTTGTCGGCATTGAGCAGCACCTTCGATTGCCAGACGCCCTGTTGAAAATCGAAGCGCAGCGCCTCTAAGGCGCCAAAGAAGGGCTGGTAGCCGAACGACAGGAAATCTGCCTTGACGGCGATGCTGTGGCCCTCGGGCGCGGCGCCGTCGAGATGGAACTGCGGATGAAAAACGTTTTGTTTGGCCGGCTCTGGCGCCAACAGGCTGGCCACGGTTTTCTCGGCCGTGCCATCGCCATGCTGGCCGTCGCTGCCGCCATACAGCATGCCGGGATGGGAAAGGATGACCAGGCGCTGGCCGTGCGCGGCAAACAGCAAGGTGCGCTGGTAGGCATAGTTCAGCGCATACACGGGCACCTGGCCGCCATCGACGCGCAAGCTGCCGGCCACGCGCATCTGCGTATCCTTCAGGGCGATCTTGCCCGCTTCCTCCAGCAAACGCGTGAGCTGGCTGCGCGACACGGCAATGGCAAAGTGCTTGAGCGAGCCGTCGGCGTCGCGCCACAAGGCCACTTCCGCCGGCTGGTCCAGCACCATGCGCAGCAGCTGGTCGCCCCAGCCCAATTCATGCTCATAAGCGATGCGGCGCAAGCTGCCCTTCAGGCCCAGCCGGTCTTCGCTCTGCTCGTAATAGAACAGGAAATCCTCGCGCAGCACGTCGCGCGCCAGCGGCACCGTCAGCAAGTCGCGCGGCAAGGCCGACAGGCTTTTCGTGCGGACCAGCGCGTCGGGCCGCGACAAATCGAGCTTCAAGCCGTTGACTGGCCCCATCGCGCCCCAGCCAAACACCCGGTAACCGGCCAGCGCGGCGGCAACCAGCGCCACGCCGGCCAGCGCCCCGAGCAGGACTTTTTTCTTGAGTACTTTTTTCACCAGCACCGTGTATCCCTTTACCCTGCCGTAGCATTGACAAGTTAGTAATTATTGACAAATGGTAACATGGCATTTGTGGCCGCAGCGCACAGCTGACGCGACAGCGTAAAATAGCGGTTTCGCCGTTTCAATCACCTCCCATGACCATCCTGCTCTCCACCCTGAATGCCCGCTACACCCACGCCTCGCTGGGATTGCGCTATTTGCTGGCCAATATGGGGCCGCTGCAAGCGCAGACGCGGCTGCAGGAATTCGTCATCGGCACGAAAACCACGGAACTGGTCGAGCGCATCCTCGTCAACAAGCCGCGCATCATCGGCTTTGGCGTATACATATGGAACGTCGAGGAAACAACGAAACTGGTGGCCATGCTCAAGCGCGTGGCGCCCGAGGTCATCATCGTGCTGGGCGGGCCGGAAGTGTCGCATGAGGCGGGCGAGCAGGAAATCGTCAAGCTGGCCGATTACCTGATCACGGGCTGGGGCGACGTCACCTTCTCCAAGCTGTGCGGCGAGATCCTCAACGGGCCGAAGCCATTGATGAAGATCCATGCGGGCGTACAAGCCCCGCTGGCGGAACTGCAACTGCCCTACTCCTTGTATACAGACGACGATATCCGCCACCGCACGATTTACGTGGAAGCGTCGCGCGGCTGCCCGTTCAAGTGCGAATTCTGCCTGTCGGCGCTGGACAAGACGGCCTGGCCCTTCGCGCTGGACAACTTCCTGGCCGAAATGGAGTCCTTGCATGCGCGTGGCGCGCGCCTGTTCAAGTTCGTCGACCGCACCTTCAATCTGAATATCAAGACCAGCTTGAAGATCATGCAGTTCTTTCTGGACAAGATTGAGGCGAATCCGGACGACCCGATCTATGCCCACTTCGAGCTGGTGCCCGACCACTTGCCCGACGCCTTGAAAGAAGGCATCAGCAAGTTCCCTCCCGGCGCGCTGCAGTTCGAGATCGGCATCCAGAGTTTCAATCCGGACGTGCAATCGCTGGTCAGCCGCAAGCAGGATAATCAGAAGGCGGCCGATAACATCCGCTGGCTTTGCGAAGAATCAAACGCCCATTTGCACGTGGACTTGATCGCCGGCCTGCCGGGCGAGGATGAAGCGAGCTTCGCGGCTGGTTTCAACAAGCTGGTGGCCTTGAAACCGCATGAAATCCAGTTCGGCATCTTAAAGCGGCTGCGCGGCACGCCCATCATCCGCCATACGGAAAACTTTGGCATGGTGTTCGACCCGTACCCGCCGTACACCATCCTGGCGAATAAACAGCTCGATTTCATGAGCATGCAGCGCCTCGTGCGCTTCGCACGCTACTGGGACCTGGTGGCCAACTCGGGCCGCTTCGCCAATACGGTGCAATGGATGCTCGGCGATGCGCCATTTGAAAACTTCATGGACTTTTCGAACTGGCTGTACGCCCACACGGACGCCACCCACCGCATCGCCATGGAACGCCTGGCCAAGCTGGTGGCGCAATGGCTGCAGACGCGCGGCATGAGCGCGCTTGAAGCCAATGCCTTGCTGGCCAGCGACTATGCGGGCGGCGCGCAAGCTGCCGCGCACGCCAAGACAAGCGAAGTAAGTACTAACAACGCCAAGCTGCGCCCGGACGTCGCCCTGCCGCAGCGGCAGGCGCGCCACCTGGCGTCCTGAGGGGCCGGCGATTGAACAGCGGTGGCGGTCTGCGCCATTCTCCCTTAAACTGGCACGATGCCGACTGTACAATCGCCGAAACTGACCCTCTCCCAGACCAGCTCCCAACAGGGAGCCCTTGTCACTGCCAGCGGCACCTGGCAAGTGCACGCGCTGGCGCATGACAATGCCATCAAGGCCATCGACGCCCAGCTCAAGCCCTTGCAGGACGATGCCAAGGTGCAATGGGACCTGTCGGCCATCGACAGCATGGACCATATTGGCGCCCAGCTGTTCTGGAATGCCTGGGGCAAGCAACGCCCCGCGCAACTGACCCTGGCGCCGTCGCAAGAAGAGTTTTTCCGGCGCATCGAAGAAACGGGGCCGTTGACAACGCCACCCTCGCGCGCCAACCGCCTCACGCCCGTGATGAAGCTGGGCATGGCCATCCTGCTGTTTTTCGAACATTTGAAGGGTTTTATTGCCCTGGTCGGCCAGGTGACGCAGGATATCGGCCGCTTCGCGCGCCACCCGATGCGCGGCCCCTGGCGTGAAATTTCCGCCAATATCTTCCATGCGGGCTTCCAGGCGCTGGGCATCACGGCCCTGGTCGGCTTTCTGATCGGCGTCGTGCTGTCCTATCTGTCGGCGCAGCAGCTGCGCGCCTTTGGCGGCGACATTTACCTGGTCAACCTGCTGGGCATGAGCGTCATCCGCGAACTGGGGCCGCTCTTGGCCGCCATCCTCGTGGCCGGGCGCTCGGGCTCATCCATCACGGCGCAGCTGGGCGTCATGCGCGTCACGGAAGAGCTCGACGCCATGCTGGTGATGGGCATTTCGCACGGATTCCGCCTGATCATGCCGAAAGTGCTGGCCTTGGCCATTTCCATGCCCCTGCTCGTCATCTGGACGGATACGGCCGCGCTGATCGGCGGCATGGTGGCGGCCAAGGTGGAACTGAACCTGTCGGCGCGCTATTTCATCCAGAAACTGCCCGATGCCGTGCCGCTGGCCAACTACATGATCGGCCTGGGCAAGGGTGTGATTTTCGGCATGCTGATCGCGCTTGTCTCGTGCCACTTCGGCCTGCGCATCAAGGCCAACACGGAAAGCCTGGGACGCGGCACCACCACCGCCGTCGTCACGGCCATCACCGTCGTGATCCTGGCTGACGCCGTGTTCGCCATCGTCTTCAATGGAGTGGGCTACTGATGACGGACGATACCAATATCGCCTGCAAGGCGAGCGAGGGCAAGGACGGCCAGTTCAACCTGCACGGCAGCGCGCCCGTGGTGGAGATCACCAATCTGTGGACCAAGTTCGGCCGCACCGTCGTGCACCAGGACTTGAACCTGGAAATCGAACGGGGCGAGATCCTTTCCATCGTGGGCGGCTCAGGCACGGGCAAGACAGTGCTGCTACGCCAGATGCTGGGCCTGGAACATCCGGCGCGCGGCTGCGTCAAAGTGTTTGGCGAAGATATCAACCAGGCAAGTTCCGACCAGCTGCAACAGTTGCGCAACCACTGGGGCATGCTGTTCCAGCAAGGCGCCCTGTATTCGGCCCTGACCGTGTTCGACAATGTGGCCCAGCCCATGCGCGAATTGCGCGTACTGCCCGAAGCGCTGGTACACGACGCGGTACTATTAAAGATGAATATGGTGGGACTGGGCCCGGAACATGCGCTCAAAATGCCGTCGGACTTGTCGGGCGGCATGATCAAGCGCGTGGCCCTGGCGCGCGCCCTGGCGCTGGAACCGAAACTATTATTCCTCGACGAACCCACGGCGGGCCTGGACCCTGACCTGTCGGAAAGTTTTGTTGCCCTGATCCAGTCGCTGCACCGCGAGCTGGGCTTGACGGTGGTGATGGTCACGCATGACCTCGACACTTTGTTCGCCCTGTCCACGCGCATCGCCGTGCTGGCGGAAAAACACGTGATCGCCATCGGCCCCACGCGCGAGGTGATCGAAGTCGACCACCCGTTCATCAAGCAATTTTTCCTCGGCGACCGCGGCAAGCGCGCGCTGGCCGTCCTCGATGAGAAACAGGCGGCGGTGGCGGACCAGGCGGCGCAGCCAGGCGACGACGCCGGCACAGACAAGAAAGCGGAGAAGTAATGGAAAACAGATCACATGCCCTGATGACGGGATTTTTTACACTCACCTTGCTGGTGGCCGCGATTCTGTTCGGCGTCTGGTTCAACCGCGACCGCGTGGAACGGGTGCCGTACCTGCTCGCCACCACCCTGTCCGTGCCGGGCCTGAACCCGCAGGCGACCGTGCGCTACCGGGGCCTGGAAGTAGGCAAGGTTGACGCCATCGACTTCGACACGCAAAAGGCGGGGCAAATCCTCGTGCACATCAGCGTGGCGCCCGATACCCCCGTCACCAATACCACTTTTGCCACCCTCGGCTACCAGGGCGTGACGGGCATCGCCTACATCCAGCTCGACGATGAACACGTGGGCTCGAAACTGCTGGGCACCAGCAAGGACAAGCCGTCGCAGATTCCCCTGCGCGCCGGCTTGCTCGACCAGCTGGAAAAGCGCGGCAAGCGCATTCTCGACCAGGCCGAACAGATCACCAACAAGGTGAATAATCTGCTCAGCCCCGACAACCAGGCCGCCATGCTGGGCGCCTTCACTGAAGTGGGCAAGGCGGCCAAGGCCTTCGGCGCCATTCCGCAGCAGCTGGAGCCGACCCTGACGCAATTGCCGCAACTGACGGAACAGACGCGCCAAACCTTAACGGCCGTCAGTACGGCCAGCAAGAACGTGTCGGACCTGACGGCCACGTGGAAAAAACTGGGCAACGATATCCAGGCGCCCGGCGGCGTGCTCGAGAAGGTCAATGGCACGGTCGACCGGGTCGGCACTTCCGTGGAAACGGTGGCCAATGGCGTGTCGCTGGAAGTGCTGCCGCAGGTAATCGAGCTGAGCGGCGAGGCGCGCTCCTCGATGCGCGCCCTGAAAACCACCATGAGCACGCTCAATGAACAGCCGCAGAGCATCTTGTTCGGCGCCCCAGACATCCCGCCCGGCCCGGGCGAGCCCGGTTTTTCGGCACCGGGCAAATAAGGAGAACATCGCATGCCTATCTCACGCAATCTCAGCGCACTCATCCTGGCCGCCGCATTCCTGCTGGGCGGCTGCGCCAGCCGCGGTCCCGTCCCTACGTTTTACGATTTCGGCCCGGCCGCGCCGCTGGCGGCCGCGCAGCCGGCCGCGCCAGCCGTGCCCGTGCTGGTGATCGCCGACGCCAACGGCCCATCCTGGCTGGACAGCCAGCGCATGTATTACCGCTTGCTGTACGCCGATGCGCAGCAATCGCGGCCGTACGCCTACAACCGCTGGAACACGCCGCCGCTGCAACTGCTGAGCCAGCGCCTGAAGACGCGTGTGGCGCAAAGCGGCGTGAAAGTGCTGTCGACCACGGACGCGGCCGCCGGCATGCCCCTGCTGCGCATCGATGTCGATGATTTTTCGCAAAACTTCGACACGCAGACACAAAGCAGCGGCCACGTGTCGCTGCGCGCCTCGGTATTCCGCGGCCACCGCCTGATCGACCAGAAAACCTTCAGCCGCAGCGGCCCCGCCGGCAGCGCCGACGCGCAAGGGGGCGCGCAGGCGCTGGCGGCCGCCTCGGACGCCATCGCCGCCGACCTGCTGACCTGGCTGGGCACGCTGAATATCACGAAAGAATGACCGAGCCCGCATCCCCAGCCAGTCCGGCGGCGCCGCTGCCGCCCGTCCGTTC
Source organism: Janthinobacterium sp. GL_088 (assembly GCF_057837845.1). Lineage (NCBI taxonomy): Bacteria > Pseudomonadati > Pseudomonadota > Betaproteobacteria > Burkholderiales > Oxalobacteraceae > Janthinobacterium > Janthinobacterium sp. GL_088. The sequence goes on from NZ_CM174453.1 coordinate 6,456,204, forward strand.
CTCGCCCGTCTCGCGCGCGACCCTGCTCGCCTACGTCTTCCTGATCGTGTACGCCAGCTGGTTTCCGTTCACGGGCTGGCACAGCAATGGCCTGTCGCCGCTGACTTTCCTGGAAAACACGCGCATGCCCCGTTACTGGACGGGCTTCGATGTCGGCGTGAATATCGTCGGCTACATCCCGCTGGGCGCCTTGATCGTGTATTCGCTGTTTCCAAGGATCACAGGTTTCTTTGCCGTCATCGTTGCCAGCCTGTGCGGCATGTTGATTTCCGGCAGCATGGAAGCCGTGCAAACCTATTTGCCCAGCCGCGTATCGTCGAACCTCGACTTTTATACGAATGCGGCCGGTTGCTGCATCGGTTCCATCATCGGCGCCCTGACGGCGCGCAAGCTGCTTGATCACAGCCATTTATACCGCTTGCGCCAGCGCTGGTTTGCCCAGCACGCCAGCCAGGGCCTGGTACTGGTGGCACTGTGGCCGCTGGCGCAGATCTATCCGCAAGGCTATCTGTTCGGCCTGGGCCAGCTGCTGCCCATCCTGTCGGACTGGCTGTCGCGCCTGGCGGGCATGGAGATCGACCTGGCCACGTATCTGCGCCCCGACGTGATCTTGACCGTCGAGCAATATTGGCTTTCGGAAACCATTATCACGGCTTGCGGCATGACGGGCGCCGTGCTTACCTTGCTGTGTCTGCTGCGCCGCGCTGCGCCGCGCGCCATCTTGATGCTGATCCTCATCGCCGCCGCCTTGACCGTGCGCTCGATGGCCAGCGCGCTGCTGTTTTCGCCGGAAAACGCCTTCGTCTGGATCACGCCGGGCGCCCAGGGCGGTTTCCTGATCGGCCTGATCATGCTGGGCGGCCTGGCGTTCGCGCCGCACGTGGCGCAGCGCCGCATCGCGGCCGCCACCTTGCTGCTGAGCCTGGTAATGGTGAATACGACGCCGATCAACCCGTACTTCATGTCAACCTTGCAAGGCTGGGTGCAAGGCAAGTTCCTCAACTTCAATGGCGCGGCGCAATTCCTCGCCTTGCTGTGGCCCTTCATGGCCCTGTGGTTCCTGTGCCTGCCTTCGCACCGCCTGAACCGGCAGGAGGATGTGCAGCGCCAGCGTCGCGAAGACCACCCATAAGCGTTATCATGGCGCATTGATGAATCAGCAGGAGAATAGTATGAGCGACGCACCGTATTTTGAACGCCACGTTTTTTTCTGCATGAATAAACGTGAAGACGGCCGCAACAGTTGCGGCGACCATGGCGCGGAAGCGGCGCAAAAGCATTGCAAGCGCCGCATCAAGGAACTCGACATGAATGGCGCGGGCAAGATCCGCATCAACCAGGCCGGCTGCATGGACCGCTGCGAGGAAGGCCCATTGCTGGTGATCTACCCGGAAGCGACCTGGTACACCTATGTCGACACCAGCGATATCGATGAAATCATCGATACGCACCTGGTGGGCGGCAAAATCGTCGAACGCCTGAAAATCTGAGCAGCATATTTAATTTCAACGTTTTAACTTCAAATTAAGCCTACGCCACCAGTATGAGCATCATGAACAGAAACTCGGAAAAATTTACCCTCGCCGGCCATGCAGGCAGCATGGAAGGCTTGCTCGATTTCCCGGCAGACACTCCGCGCGGCATCGCCCTCGTGGCCCATCCGCATCCGCTGTACGGCGGCACGATGGATAACAAGGTCACGCAAACCCTGGCGCGCGCGTTTGTCGCCCTCGGTTACGTGGTGGCGCGCATCAACTTCCGCGGCGTCGGCGCTTCCGAAGGCGTGCATGACCATGGCGCGGGCGAAACGGACGACATGCAATTGCTGTATGAACACATGCGCGGCCTGTATCCAGGCTTGCCCGTGGCCCTGTCCGGTTTCTCGTTCGGTACCTTCGTGCAGTCGAAACTGCAGGAACGCCTGGCCGCCGCCGGCACGCCCGTCGAGCGCCTGGCGCTGATCGGCAGCGCGGCCGGCAAGTGGGCCATGGCCGACATTCCCGCCGACACCATCTTGATCCACGGCGAACTGGACGACACAATCCCCCTGTCCGCAGTCTTCGACTGGGCCCGTCCACAAGACATACCCGTGATCGTGATCCCCGGCGCCGACCACTTTTTCCACCGCAAGCTCAATCACATCAAGAACCTCGTGATTGCCCTATGGCATGGTGACAAACCCGCAATAGCAGCAGATGATCATTGAAGTGTGGGCTTACTAGCGCCTCCACAGCTATAATTGATCCGTTTTTTCCACGCGGCCATGTAAGCAGCAACGACATGGCCCTCAGCCTTCATCTTTTTCGCAGACCAGCCTCCATGAAAAAACTTTTAGCGGCACTGGCCTCCAGTGTATTTTTCTTTTCCGCCGCCTTCGCCCAGAGCGTTCCAGCCCCGACCATCGCCGCCAAGTCCTGGCTGTTGCTTGACGCCACCAGTGGCCAGATCATTGCTTCGCAAGATCCGGACGCCCGCATCGAGCCGGCTTCGTTAACCAAAATCATGACGGCTTACCTGACGTTTGCCGCCATCCGCGAAAAGAAACTGGCGCTGGACCAAAAAGTGAACGTGTCCGTGCGCGCATGGAAGGTCGATTCGAGCAGCTCGAAGATGTTCATCGACCCGGCCACCCCCGTCTCGATCGACGACTTGCTGCACGGCCTGATGATTCAATCGGGTAACGATGCCGCCGTGGCTCTGGCTGAAGCCGTTGCCGGCGATGAAGGCACGTTCGTCGTGCTGATGAACCGTGAAGCGCAACGCATGGGTCTGAAAAACACGCGTTTTGCCAATCCGCATGGCTTGCCTAGCCCCGATAACTATTCCACGGCGCAAGACTTGTCCGTACTGGCCAAGCGCGTGATCGCCGACTACCCGGAATTCTACAAAATCGATTCCGTGAAAAGCTTTACGTACAACAAGATCACCCAGCCTAACCGCAACCGCCTGCTGTGGCTGGACCCAACCGTGGATGGCATGAAGACGGGCCACACGGAAGCGGCTGGCTATTGCATGATCGCCTCGGCACGCCGTCCGGGCGGCACCGGCGAGCGCCGCTTGATCTCCGTGGTGCTGGGCACAACGTCGGACCAGGCCCGCACGCAGGAAAGCCAGAAGCTGCTGAACTGGGGCTTCCAGAACTTCGATACGGTCAAGCTGTACTCGAAAGGCCAGGCCGTGGCCACGCCGGAAGTATGGAAAGGCTCGAAAGGCACCGTGAAAATCGGTTTCGCCCGCGATGTGCTCGTGACCGTACCAAAAGGCACGGCTGCCAAGATGAAACCTGTGCTGGAACGCAAGGACCCGCTGGTCGCGCCACTGGCTGAAAACGCGCCGGTCGGCAAACTGAAAATGATGGTCGACGACAAAGTCCTGCTGGAACTGCCTGTCGTGGCGCTGGAAACCATCAACCAGGCTACGATCTTCGGCCGCGCCTGGGATTCGATGCGCCTGTGGATGAAGTAATTATTTCTCGTACCACATGAAAAATGCCCGCAGATGCTGCGGGCATTTTTTTCGTCTGTCTCGCCGCCGCTTTATCCGCAGCATGCTCTAGCTTAGCTGGCTATAATCGTGGCGAGTCCCCTCACGCCACCATCAGAAAGCCAGCCCATGAGCCATGTATTTCCTGCCAGCCTGCAAGCGCCGCGCAGCCGTTTAAGCAACAACGGTCCCGAACTGTCGCGCATCGTCGCCGGCATGTGGCGCATCGGCGAGTGGAATATGTCGGCGCAGCAGCGCCTGGCTTTCATCGAGCAATGCCTGGCGCTGGGCGTGTCCAGTTTCGACCATGCCGACATCTATGGCGATTACAGCGCCGAAGGGCTGTTCGGCGAAGCGCTGGCCTTGCAGCCGGGCTTGCGCGACAAGATGGAACTGGTCAGCAAATGCGGCATCAAGCTGTTGTCGCCGCACCGCCCCGGCCATGCCATCCAGCATTACGACACGAGCGCGGCGCACATCACCAGTTCCGTGGAACAGACCTTGCGCCAGTTGCACACGGACCGCCTGGACTTGCTGCTGATCCACCGTCCCGACCCACTGATGGATTTCGACGAGATCGCCGGCGCCTTCACCCAGCTGCAACAGGCGGGCAAGGTCTTGCACTTCGGCGTGTCGAATTTCAGCCGCCACCAGTTTGAGTGCCTGCACCGGCGCTTCCCGCTGGTGACGAACCAGGTGGAATTTTCACCGCTGCACGTGGCACCCCTGTTCGACGAAACCTTCGACGGCTTGCAGGACGTGGGGGTGGCGCCGATGATCTGGTCGCCGCTGGCCGGCGGGCGCCTGTTCCAGGGCGGCGACGCGAATGTGGAGAACTTGCGCAATGTCATCAAGCAGATCGCGGACCAGCTGCAGCGGCCGTTTGCCAGCGTGGTGTTTGCCTGGATCATGCAACTGCCTTGCCGTCCCCTGCCGCTGACGGGCACGGGCCGCATCGAAGCCGTCGGCGTAGCCGTGGAAGGCACGCAGTTTACTCTCAGCCGCAGCGACTGGTTCGCCATCCTGCGCGCCGCGCGCGGGCACGAGGTAGCCTAATCTATCTCGTCCGGATCGTTGAAGACCTGCGGCAGCGCAATACCGCGCCAGCCCAGGTACCATGCCAGGTTGAGCAGCAGGGTGGCGGCGATGTAAACGGCGAAGAACAGCGCAAAGAAACTGGTCTTCAGCCACACCAGCAGGGCGATGGCGACGATCAGCACCAGCAGCGCGGCCAGGCTTTTCTTTTGCTTGGAGCTGGGGAAACGCAAGGTCGACACCATCAGGCTGCCCACGCCGACGAGCAGCAGCATCAGCAGATAGCTGTGCAGCATGGAATCGATGGGCGCCGGCCACGCCACCACCACGGCCGCCACACAGGCGGCCCCGGCCGTGATCGGCATGCCGACAAAATACAGGGGATCGGTGCGCCCCACGTTCACATTGAAACGCGCCAGGCGCATGGCGCCGCAGGCAACAAAGAAGAAGCTGGCCATGCCGCCAAAGCGCAGCAGCAGCGGATCGTGCACGCCCATCTGCACAAAGCCATAGCAGTACAACAGGACGGCCGGGGCGCAGCCGAAATTCATCACGTCGGCGATGGAATCGAGCTGCACGCCGAACTGGGAACTGGTGTTCGTCAGGCGCGCGACATAACCGTCGAGCGCATCGAACACGCCGGCGAGCACCAGCAAGGCGGCCGCCAGGCGGTAGGCATCCGCGTCGCCCACCGCGGCGTTATCGACGGAAATGACGATGCTGGCAAAACCGCAGGCTATCGAAAGCAAAGTCACCATGCTGGGCAAGGCGTACTTGGCGCGCTGCAGGCGCGACTTGGGCAATGTGTTCAAATTTGTGGACAATCAAAGAAATCGGAAATGAGGCAACGCAGCGGCAAACGCTGCACTACGCTCATTCTACCCTGCGCAGCTGCGGCACCGTCTGCGCACGAGCGCGCGACATATCTTGTCATGGATGCTCTACGGCATATAAAAATGCCTTAGAATCATTTCACAGGGCAGCACGCTGACACCCACCGCTGTCCGCCTACCTATACAGGAGTCAACTTGATTGCCTCGTCACTGCGTTGGAAATACTGGATACCCGCCCTGCTGAGCGCAGCCCTGCTGAGCGCCTGTGGCGGCGGCGATAGCGGCGGCAAGACGTCGCTGAGCACCTCGACCCAGGCCGGACAGCTGACACAGGAGCCGGGCGCTCCCGTCGTCAGCAACAATATCGCCACCGATGGTTTCAACTGGATCAATTACCGGCGCAGCCAGATCGGCCTGGCGCCGCTGGTACGCAATAGTCTGATCGACAACGCGGCACTCGGCCACTCCAACTATCTGAACAGCAATAATGTGGTGGTGCACAATCAAGTTAAAGGCAAACCCGGCTTTACCGGCGAAACACTGTATGACCGCCTGACTGCGTCGAACTATGGCGTCACGTCCGTCTGGGGTGAAGTCATCGCGGGCGTGGCGACCAATTCCGGTTTCTACATGGCGGAAAACCTGATCACGGCCGTGTACCACCGCTTCCTCATCTTTGAACCGATCTTCAAGGAAGGCGGCGCCGGCGCGGCCGTCAACAATAGCGGCTATGCCTATTTCACCACCGACCTGGCCGGCAATAGCCGCTATGGCCCCGGCTTACCGGCCGGACAGATCGTCAGCTACCCGTTCAACGGGCAGACCAAGGTTGCCACCAGTTTCTCCAGCAATGAAGAAGAACCCGATCCCGTGCCTAACCAGGACGTGGTCGGCTACCCCATCAGCGTCCATGCGAATTTCGACGCCACCCTCAGCGTGACGACCTTCACCGTGCGCCAGCGTGGCGCAGCGACGGACCTGACGGTACGCCTGCTCAGCAAGGAGACCGATGCCATCAATACCTCGCGCTCGGTGGCCGCCATCATCCCGCTGGCCCCCCTGCTGGCGGCCACCACCTATGACGTGAGTTTCATCGGCAAAGTCAATGGCGCGAACGTCACGCGCAGCTGGTCATTCACGACGCGTTAGTCTGGCAGCGTCTGCCAAGCGGACGCAGTACCGAGGGCAACTGGATGTAAAATAGCAGATATTGCATGAATGCAATTGACAAGTTTTGGGGCCCTCTGCACACCAGGCATGATGAAACCACACGCCACTTGCGATGATGATGCCGCCCTCGCGGCATCCGACATGGTCCGGATTCTCGATGTCGAGAACGGACTGGGCCGCATCATGGGCGACCGCATCCTGTACCTGAAAATCCTGCGCCGCTTCCTGCATGACCACGGCACCACGCCGTGCCAGATCCGCGCAGAATTCGACACGGGCAATTATGCTTCCGCGCGCCTGAAGGCGCATACATTAAAAGGCGCCGCCGGCATGATCGGCGCGCGCCACGTGCACGGCCTGGCGGCCACCCTGGAGTCCGCACTGCGCGCGCAAGCGCCCGACCTGGCCCGGCAGATGCTGCAGCTGGAACTGGCCCAGGATCAATTGCTCGGCGCGGTCAGCAGCATGCTGGGCACGCCGGAGGCAACCCACACGGCGGCGCAGGACGTGGCGCCCGATCCGGCCGCGCCCGCCATCCAGCTGCTGCTGGCGCGCCTGGCCAGCCATCTGCGCGAAGGCGACGGCGCGGCCATCGACATCCTGGAAAACTCGGCCAGCCTGCTGGCGGCCAGCCTGGGCGTGCACGTCTACCAGGAAGTGGCAGCCGCCGCGCATGAGTTCGATTTCGACGGCGCGCTGGCGGCGCTGCTGCGGCGCCGCTAGCGCTCAGCCCGCTACCATTTAGCTGTTGTATTGCGCCTCTTCCGCATACGCCACGCCACAACTCTTGCAACAGAAACGGCGCACGGCGTCGAGCGGCTTGTCGCAATACCAGCACGCGCCTTTTGGCGGCAAGGAGGCGATCAATTCCGGCATGGCGGGCAGTGGCCGCGCCACTACCTCATCCTCGCACTCCACGACATCGGGCTGTTTGCTGTCCATGGCGCTTCCTTTCCTAGCGGCACTTCAAGGCCGCTCAGCAAGATTACGTCAGCGCAGTTTGCAGCCCATGACATTTCTCAACGGCGGCCACGCTTGCCCCCTCGGCGTATTGAAATTTCTAAACGACAACGTTATCACTTCACACTACAATCAGTGTTCCGATCACTTGCGCCTTCGCCATGAAACACATCCCCCTGCTGCTCTCCTGCTTGCTGCTCAGCGCCTGCGCCACGCGCGCGCCCACCGCCTACACCCTCAATTCGGGCGCCGAACGCACGCCGGAACAATTGGCGGTGGTGTTCGAACACGCCGACCTCACCCTGCGCATCGACCCAGCCAGCCGCAGCATCGCCGGCGATGCGCGCCTGACCTTCCTGGCGACGCAACCGATCTCGCGCTTCGCGCTGGACCTGGACCGCAACCTGCCCGTCGATAGCATCGAAATCGACGGCAAGGCGCTGCCGCCGCAGGACTATGCCAACCCGGACGGACGCCTGAGCATGACCTTGCCGGCCACCCTGGCGGCCGGCGCGCGCACCACCATCCGCATCGTCTACCACGGCGTGCCGCACGTCGCCGTGAAAGCGCCGTGGGATGGCGGCATGGTGTGGTCGAGCACGGCCGATGGCGCGCCGTGGATCGCCAGCGCCGTGCAAGGCGAAGGCTGCGACCTGTTCTGGCCCTGCATTGACCATCCGATGGGCAAGGCGCAGCTGATCGACCAGCACATCATCGTGCCGGCACCGCTGGTGGCGGCCGGCAACGGCATCGCGCTCGGCATGGATGAGGCCAACGGCTGGCGCACCTGGCACTGGCGCGCCAAGCACCCGAGCACCTATGGCATCGCCCTCAACGTGGCACCCTACCGCAGCCTGCAGGGCGAGTATGCGAGCCGCTACGGCAACCGCATCCCCCTGCAATTCTGGTATCTGCCGGAAAGCGAGGCCAAGGCGGGCGCCCTGTTCGCGGAATTGCCGCCCATGCTCGATTTTTTTGAAAGCGTCATCGGCCCCTACCCGTTTGGCGATGAAAAAGTCGGTGTCGCCGAAACGCCGCACAAGGGCATGGAACACCAGACCATCAATGCCTATGGCAACAAATTCGCCAGGACCAGCTATGGCTACGACGATCTGCTGCAGCATGAGTTTGCGCATGAATGGTTCGGCAACCAGCTCACCAACAGCAACTGGGATGACATGTGGCTGCACGAAGGCTTCGGCACGTACATGCAACCGCTGTACATGCAATATCTGCGGGGAGAACAGGAGTATTACGCTTCGTTGCAGCAAATGCGCGCCGGCATCGTCAATAAGGCACCCATGGTCTCGGGCAAGCCGAAAACCGAGGAGGAAGTGTATGACCTGAAAAAGGGCGGACCGGGCGGCGATATTTATGTGAAAGGGGCGCTGGTGCTGCACACCTTGCGCGGCCTGATCGGCGACGACGCCTTCTTCCGCGCCGTGCGCCTGCTCGTCTACGGCACGGAACAGCCGCAGCCGGGCCAGTTCCAGCCGCGCTATGGCAGCACCAAGGAATTCATGGACATCGTCTACAAAGTCACGGGCAGCAACTACGACTGGTTCTTCCAGACCTATCTGTACCAGGCCGCACTGCCGGAACTGTCCGCCGTGCGTGACGGCGACACCTTGCGCCTGGTATGGAAGACGCCGGCTGACATCGCCTTTCCGATGCCGGTGGAAGTGCGTATCGGCAAGGAAATCCATACCGTTCCCATGTCGCTGGGCTTTGGCGAACTGCCCCTGCCGGCTGGCGCCACGTACACGCTCGACCCGCGCTCGCGCGTGCTGCGCCAGGCCGAGCATATCGAGACGTTCCAGAAGTTCAGGGAAGAACAGGCGAAGGGGAAGAAGGGGTAACAAAACCTGGGGTCAGACCCCCTCGCACGTTAGCAATGACCTTTGTGTTAGCGGTGTTGAGGGTCTGACCCCCGGTCTTTCACGGTTCGGACTTATTTCCGAAAGCTCCTGACCGCATCATTCGCATGCGCGTCGATGACTTTGTGAATTGCCGGCTGCCCCGCATATTTCACGCGCAGCCGCTTCCACTGCCGCTGCGCCTGCCCGCACGAACTGGCCACGGCTTGCGTGATCTCGCGCTGGCGCGCCTTGTCGTTGTCATCCCACTCGCCGGCAAAATGCTCGCACATCTGGGCGTTCTCGACGAACCGCGCCACGTCCTTCGGCAACTTTTCCTGCGCACCGGCCAGCAGGGGCAGGCAACTGAACAGCAGAACCGGCAGCAGCTTCATCGAACCTCCTTATTTGCCGATGCAGAAACGGCTGAAAATCACGCCCAGCAAATCGTCAGGCGAGAACTCACCCGTGATGCTCGACAGCTGCACCTGCGCCAGGCGCAGTTCTTCGGCGAACAGGTCCAGCGACTGGTCGTCCTGCGCCGCGTGTTCGGCGGCGATGTCCAGGTGCTTGCCGGCCGATTTGAGCGCGATCAAATGGCGTTCGCGCGCCAGGTACAGCGATTCGCCCGTCTGCTGCCAGCCGGCGATGCGCAGCAGCTCGGCGCGCAGCAAGTCGATGCCGATGTGCTCGTGCGCCGACAGATACACGTGGGTGGCGTCGGGCAGGCTGTCAACGCTGGGCTTGTGGCCCGACAGGTCGATCTTGTTCCACACGCGCACCACGGGTACGCCTTCTGGGAAGGCGGCGACGATGGTTTCGTCGGCCAACGTGGGGCCATGATCTGCGTCAAGCAAGTGCAAAATCACGTCGGCCTTGCCGATCTCGCCCCAGGTGCGTTCGATGCCGATGCGCTCGACGGCGTCAATGGTGTCGCCCGCGCTGCGGATGCCGGCCGTGTCGATGATGTTGAGGGGAATGCCCTCGATCTGGATGGTTTCGCTGACCTTGTCGCGCGTGGTGCCGGCGATCGGCGTGACGATGGCCACGTCGGCACCCGCCAGCGCATTCAACAGCGACGACTTGCCCACGTTCGGCTGGCCGGCCAGCACGACATTGAGGCCTTCGCGCAGCAGCGCGCCTTGCGCTGCTTGCGCAAACACTTTATTCAAGGCTGCGATGACGGCTTTCAATTGACCGCGCGCATTCGATTTTTCCAGGAAATCGATCTCTTCTTCCGGGAAGTCGAGGGTCGCCTCGACCAGCATGCGCAAGCCCGTCACCTGCTCCACCAGCGCGTGGATGGTGTTCGAGAACGCGCCCGACAGCGATTGCGAAGCGGACTTGGCCGCCGCTTCCGTCGACGCGTCGATCAGGTCGGCCACGGCTTCCGCTTGCGCCAGGTCAAGCTTGTCATTCAAAAACGCGCGGCGCGTGAATTCGCCCGGTTCGGCCAGGCGCAGGCCGCTGTCACGACCCGCTTCCAGCACGCGCGCCAGCAGCAGTTGCAGCACGATGGGGCCGCCATGGCCCTGCAGTTCCAGCACGTCTTCGCCCGTGTACGAATGCGGGCCCTTGAAGTGAATGGCGATGCCCTGGTCGATGATGGCGCCGTCGCTTTCAGTGAATGGCAAATAGGTGGCGTGGCGCGCTTTCAGTTGCTGCGCGCCGAACAGGGCCGTCATCAGGGGTGCGAGGTTTTTGCCGGAGGCGCGTACCACGCCGATGCCGCCGCGGCCGGGAGCGGTGGCGATGGCGGCGATAGGGGAAGAGTCGAGTTTCATGGGGATATTGTAGATTAAAAAAAAGCCCGCACTCGGCGGGCTTTCGATTCGCTGGCCGGACTTACTTGACGGCAGGCGCGTATTTCTTGGTGATCACCCATTGCTGGCCGATCGACAGGACGTTGTTGACGACCCAGTAGAGTACCAAGCCCGACGGGAAGAAGAAGAACATCACCGAGAATGCCAGTGGCATGAACAGCATCATCTTCGCTTGCATCGGATCGGCCGGGGCCGGGTTCAGCTTGGTCGTGATGAACATCGAGATCGCGTACAGCACGGGCAGGATGCACCATGGGTCATGCTGGGCCAGGTCGGTGATCCAGCCGATCCATGGCGCGCCGCGGATTTCCACGGACGCGTTCAAGACCCAGTACAGCGCGATAAAGACGGGCATCTGGATCAGGATCGGCAGGCAGCCGCCCAGCGGATTGATCTTTTCCGTCTTGTACAGCTCCATCGTGGCCTGGTTCATCTTTTGCGGATCGCCCTTGAAGCGTTCGCGGATCGCTTGCATCTTCGGCGTGACCAGTTTCATCTTGGCCATGCTGCGGTAGCCGGCGGCCGACAACGGGAAGAACAGCAGCTTGATCAGGATCGTGAAGGCGATGATGGTCCAGCCCCAGTTGCCCAGCACGCTGTGGATCTGTTCCATGACCCAGAACATCGGCTTGGCGATAATGGTCAGCCAGCCATAGTCCTTGACCAGTTCCAGGCCAGGCGAGACGTTTTCCAGCAGGTGCGCGATTTGCGGACCCGAGTACAGCTTGCTGTCCATGCTGGCCGAGGCGCCTGGCGCCAGGGTAGGCAGGGGCAGCACGTTGCCGATGGCGTACAGGTTGGGGCCGACCTTCTTCGTGAAGATGTCGCGCTTGGCGTTCTCGGGCGGAACGAAAGCGGACACGAAGAAGTGTTGCGAAATCGCAAACCAGCCGCCATTCGCCGTCGCCGGGTGCAGGCCCTTCATGGCATTGTCGTTGCCCTTCTTCTCGTCTTCCACGGCCGCTTTTTCGATTTTCTCGAACGTCAGCTTCTGGTACTTGTCTTGCGGCGTGTACAGGGTCGGACCGGTGAAGCTGCTGTTGAAGAACGAGTCGCCGACCGGCTTGTTGCCGTCATGCGTCAGTTGCAGATACAGCTGCGGCGTGACAGGTGCCGCGCCCACGTTAGACACGTCATGGCGCACGTCGATGACGTAGTCGCCGCGCTTGAAGGTAAACGTCTTGGTCAGCTTGACGCCGCCTTCGACCGCTTCCATCACCAGTTGAATCTGCTTGCCGTCGGCCAAAGTACGCACGCCAGGCTGCACGGTGAAACCGCTCGCATGGGTCGGGAAGGGACCGCCGACCAGGCCCGATTGCGCCAGGTAGGTGTGGTTCGCGCCTTCGTCGAACAGCACTTCGTTTTGCTTGCCATCGTCCGGCTGGCATACCTTGAACAGGCCGAAGCAGCCGCCAAACCAGCCCGGATTACCCGCGCCCTTGAATTTCAGCAATTCCAGACGCTTGACCTGGCCGCCCAGGGTGTCGATATCGACCTTGATGACGTCGGTGGTGATGGTAATCACTTCGCGCTTGAATGCGGCGGGATCGACAGCCTCACCCGGCAGGGCAGGCACGCCTGCAGCAGCTGGCAGGGCAGCCGTCTTGGCAGGGGTCGCAGGCGCCTTGGCGGTTTGTTCCGTGTTCGCGGAGAACATCGACGGCTTGCCGTTCGAGATCATCCATTCGTTCCAGAGAATTACCAGCGAGACGGAAAACACGATCCACAGGATGGTACGTTTATTGATATCCATTAGGGTATTTGTCAGGAGTGGTTGCAACCGCAAGCGGTCGTTGAAGATTGTTTAGCATCGGCCGGCGGCACCGGGTCGACGCCCCCTTCATTCCAGGGGTGGCAACGGCACAGGCGCTTGGCAGCCAGCAGGCTGCCCTTGGCCGTACCGTGCACGCGCAGCGCTTCCATCGCGTAATGCGAACAGCTCGGATAGAAACGGCAATTCTGTCCCAGCATGGGGCTGATCAGCAACTGATAAGCACGCAGCAGGAACAGCAGCAGGGTTTTCATGGCGCGGATGGTGGTGACGCTGCAACAGAACGGGCCTGGGCGGCGATTTGCGCCGCGAACAGGCGGCTCAATTCCTCACGCAGCTCGGCTTTGAGCTGGGTCGTGGTGGCCGGGCCATCCTTGCTGTTGACGGCGCGCGACAAACGCACCACGCAGTCGACCGGCGGCATCGCGCTGTTGCGAAACAGCTCGCGCGTGACGCGCTTGATCGTGTTGCGGGTCGCCGCGCGCGGCGCGAAACGCTTGGCCACAACGACGCCCAGCCGCGCATGCGGCAATTGATTGTGTCGGGTGTACAGCACAAAATGCGCTGTTTTTTGCGAAGGGCGCAAACGAAAAACGGATGAAAATTCATCCGTTTTAACGATACGCCGAACGCGCGCGAAGTCGTGTGAACCTTCGCGTTGATTGCCGACTGGAGTACAGCTAGCCACGCGATCAGCTGTCAACGACAAGCCTAGACGGCCAGACGTTTGCGGCCCTTTGCGCGACGTGCGTTGAGCACATCACGGCCACCACGGGTAGCCATACGAGCGCGGAAGCCGTGCGTACGCTTGCGGCGAACGACGGAAGGTTGGTAAGTACGTTTCATGTTGGTCTCGCTAAAAACAAAAAAAATGCAAAATCGGGTCTGACGTCCCGTCAGTTTTTGGTGCCAATGACAATCGCGCACTTATGCCAAGGCACAAGCTGGCCAATCTCATCGCCCGCTTAATCCACGCTTAGTCCATATTGTCGTTCCAAATGAATAAACACGGAATACGGGCGGGGAACCCTGAATTATTCAGCATATGCCCCCCTCTTGTCAAGGATTGCCGTGATCGCCTGGAAATTTCCGCGCCGCCCCCCATCTGCCGGCAAGGCCCCGCCACAGGCCGCGCCAGCACTGCGTGTGACGGGATAACCGGGGGATAAGTCGTCTCTTATGCACATGGCACCCCACCCTGCCACAGAAAAATAAGCGTCGTGCCTGTGGATAACTTTGACAGTCGGGAGTAGAATAGCGCGTTACGTGTGGCGAGCCCTCGCGCGACGCCGGCCTTGCAACACGGTGAACGCAGGGCAGAATCGATACGCCCTCCCACACCTTTTCACATAGACATAC